>NZ_JALGRV010000019.1:0-206 GCF_022815495.1 Rathayibacter sp. VKM Ac-2929 | reverse complement strand
TCCGGGTTCGGAATGTGACCGGGCGTTTCCCTCTCGCTATGGCCGCCGTAACCCTTCTAGACGCAACCGCCAGCCTTCCGGCGTGGTGGTGGTCAAATCTGGGTCACACGTCATGCGTGTGTTCTGTTGTCCGCCCCGAGCAGTGTCGGGTGCGGTGTGCAGGTCGTGTCTTTGCGAACACGACCCGCGGTATGGAGCCCGTATTC
>NZ_JALGRV010000018.1:0-299 GCF_022815495.1 Rathayibacter sp. VKM Ac-2929 | reverse complement strand
TCCGGGAGGGTGCTCGCGGTTCTGCAGATCGCCTCGCCGACCTCCCAGAGGATCCGCGCGTCCCGCAGTAGGGCGCGGGTGAGGGGAAGGTGCTCCATCAGCATCTGCGCGGTCTCGAGGCGTCGGCAGACCTCCCGCTCGGACACGCCGAGCGTCACCGCGAGTTCGGCGCGGATGGAGCGCTCGACGAGATCGCGGGTCTCGCTTCGAGTCGCGCCGCGAGCGAACGCCTTTGGGACGGTGAGCGCGATGCGGTGGCCGCGGTGCATCCGTTCCGCGGCTCTGAGGCGCGTCGGCGA
>NZ_JALGRV010000017.1:0-459 GCF_022815495.1 Rathayibacter sp. VKM Ac-2929 | reverse complement strand
GTCGCGTCGCGCTGCCTCGAAACGCTGACACGCGTTTCTCGCTCACGCGCTCCGGCTGTGCTCATCACTGAGCCGCTCCCCGCGCGGCTCAGCGCAGTCGGCCCGTTCACGCGGTGCGTCCCGCAGAGCGGGTCGCGTCGCGCTGCCTCGAAACGCTGACACGCGTTTCTCGCTCACGCGCTCCGGCTGTGCTCATCTCTGAGCCGCTCCCTGCGCGGCTCAGCGCAGTCGGCCCGTTCACGTGGTGCGTTCCGCAGAGCGGGTCGCGTCGCGCTGCCTCGAAACGCTGACACGCGTTTCTCGCTCACGCGCTCCGGCTGTGCTCATCTCTGAGCCGCTCCCTGCGCGGCTCAGCGCAGTCGGCCCGTTCACGTGGTGCGTTCCGCAGAGCGGGTCGCGTCGCGCTGCCTCGAAACGCTGACACGCGTTTCTCGCTCACGCGCTCCGGCTGTGCTCATC
>NZ_JALGRV010000016.1:0-740 GCF_022815495.1 Rathayibacter sp. VKM Ac-2929 | reverse complement strand
GCGGGCCGGGTGCAGCCGGCGAAGCGGCAGGTCTGGTCCCGCAGTTGCAGGTGCAGGCGCATCTGCGGCGGTGGGACGCGGTGGGTGCGGCCCACGGAGACGACCGCGCCGGTCTCCGGATCGGTGAGGACGCGGGTGAAGGAGGCGGCGGTGCGGATCAGCTCGCGGGCGATCTCGGCGGGGACCGGGCCGTAGCCGTCGAGATCCGCGGGCGCGTCGTCGAGGCCCACGGCGGTGGAGGCGGCGAGTGTCAGCCGGATCTCGGCGCGGATGCCGGGGACGAAGGTCGGGTCCGGTCGGTGCTCTTTGTTCGGCGTGGTGCCGGCGATGTCGCCGTCGCAAAGCAGGTCGACAGCGGCGTCCACGCTGAGCTGCTGCAGGGTGCGGGGGTCGCCGTTGTCTCGGAGGGTGCGGGCGATGCGGCGCAGCCGGTCGTACGAGCCCGACACGACCGGCGCTGGGGCGTGGATGCAGAGGGTCGCCATCCCGTCGACGTCCGGGGTGACCCAGACCGCGCGGTCTTCGCGGGCGCGGGCGTGACGCTCGGCGAGGGGCTGCTCGTGCAGCTCCTCCCGCCAGCGGGTCAGGGCTCGGCGCAGCTGCGTGGTCGTCATCGTCAGCGCGGCGTCGGCGGCGCGGTCTTCGCGGGCCGCGCGGGAGGCCTCCGGGAGGGTGCTCGCGGTTCTGCAGATCGCCTCGCCGACCTCCCAGAGGATCCGCGCGTCCCGCAGTAGGGCGCG
>NZ_JALGRV010000015.1:0-1202 GCF_022815495.1 Rathayibacter sp. VKM Ac-2929 | reverse complement strand
TTCCCGAAGCCCGTCGAGCTGCTCGAGTACCTCAGCTTCAAGAAGCCCGAGCTCGACGGCCGCAAGCGCCGCCTCGACGCCGCTCTCACCATCGAGGACCTCCGCTCGATCGCGAAGCGCCGCACCCCGAAGGCCGCGTTCGACTACACCGACGGCTCCGCGGAGGGCGAGATCTCGATCGCCCGCGCCCGCCAGGCCTTCGAGGACGTCGAGTTCCACCCGCAGGTGCTCCGCGACGTCGCCGCCGTCGACACCACCGCGACCGTTCTCGGCGCACCCTCCGCCATGCCGTTCGGCATCGCCCCGACCGGCTTCACCCGCCTGATGCAGACCGAGGGCGAGACCGCCGGAGCCGGAGCGGCTGCCGCCGCAGGCATCCCGTTCACCCTCTCCACCCTCGGCACCACTTCGATCGAGAACGTGAAGAAGGCCAACCCGCACGGCCGGAACTGGTTCCAGCTGTACGTGATGCGCGACCGCGAGATCTCCTACGGCCTCGTCGAGCGCGCCGCCGCCGCCGGCTACGAGACCCTGTTCTTCACCGTGGACACCCCCGTCGCCGGCGCGCGCCTGCGCGACAAGCGCAACGGCTTCTCCATCCCGCCGCAGCTCACCGTCGGCACCGTCCTCGACGCCCTGCCCCGCCCGTGGTGGTGGTTCGACTTCCTCACCACCCAGAAGCTCGAGTTCGCCTCGCTCAGCGCGACCGGCGGCACCGTCGGCGACCTGCTCGACCTCGCCATGGACCCCACCATCAGCTACGAAGACCTCAAGGTCATCCGCGAGATGTGGCCCGGCAAGCTCGTGATCAAGGGCGTCCAGAGCGTCGAAGACGCCCACAAGTTCGCCGACTTCGGCGTCGACGGCATCGTCCTCTCCAACCACGGCGGCCGCCAGCTCGACCGCGCCCCCATCCCCTTCCACCTCCTCCCCGAGGTCGTCCGCGAGGTCGGCACCGACACCGAGGTCATGGTCGACACCGGCATCATGAACGGCGCCGACATCGTCTCCTCCATCGCCCTGGGAGCGAAGTTCACTCTCATCGGCCGCGCCTACCTCTACGGCCTCATGGCCGGCGGCCGCCAGGGCGTCGACCGCACCATCGCGATCCTCTCCGACCAGATCGTCCGCACCATGAAGCTCCTCGGCGCCCACTCCCTCGAGGAGCTCACCCCGGCCCACGTCACCCAGCTCGAGCGCCT
>NZ_JALGRV010000014.1:0-1425 GCF_022815495.1 Rathayibacter sp. VKM Ac-2929 | reverse complement strand
TTCGCCTCCTGGCCTGCGAGGACGACGGCCAGCGCGACCAGGCGGGCCTTCGCGGGGTTCGCCTCGACCAGCGCAGCAAGCGCATCGGCGTGGTATCCGGAGGGCTGGGTGACGCCGAGGAGGGTGTGCGCGAGGGCGTTGCCGTTGCTCATCCCGCCCGACACCGAGGAGCGGTGCGCGGTCAGGCCCAGGGCGATGACGCGCTCCGCGTCCTTCGGGAGGGTCTTGCGAGACAGGAGCGTCGTGATCCACTCGCGGCGCACCGTCTCCGCGGCGATCCAGGCGCGGTTGTTCGCGAGGAGGATGCGGCGCTCGGCGGACTTCGCGGCCTTCTCCTCGTCCGTCTCGGGTGCGGCGGGCGCGTTGTAGGCGTAGCTGAATCCGTGGGCCGTGGGGTCCTGGATCGCGTAGGAGACGTGGGTGTTGCCGTCGTAGATGGTGCTCACGAGAGCGCCCCGGGGCTCGATGGTCGCGATGTGCTCGGCGGTGACGTGCTTGCCGTCGTCGGTGCGCAGCGGGTCGATGACGACCCACGGGCTGCCCTCGCCGTCGATCTGCTCGCGGGTGAGGATGACGAATCCCGCGGCCTCCTGGTTGGCTTCCTCTGTCAGGACGGCGACGCGGCGGGCGCGCGCCTTGCGGTAGCGCTCCGCTGTGTGGGCGAACTGGCCGGGGTTGGTGGTGGCGACGGTGATGAGGTCGGCGCGGGCTTCCTCGTCGTCCTCGAATTCGAGGATGACCGCGGCCTGGTCCAGGGTCAGCTCGTGCTCGTGTAGCGCGGTCCGTGCGGCGGCGGACTCCTCGATCGCGAGTCCGGCTTTCACGGTCGCGGCCTTGGTGCCGGTGCGCTTGGCGATGGTCGCGGCCGACAGGCCCTCGAACGACAGCTGCGCCCATGCCGCGGTGCGGTCGGCGGTGGTGAGTTCGGCGCGCTGGTCGTTTTCGATGATCTGCTGCACGATCCGCTCGGCGGTCTTGTCGTCGCCCTCCACGACGTAGACCGGGATCGTCGCGAGGCCGATTTCACGGCTCGCGAGGGTGCGGCGCTGTCCGGCGCGGACGATGACGTTTCCGTGCTCGTCGCGGCGTCCGAGGACGGGCGAGAGGATGCCGCTCTGACGAATGGAGTCGAGGAAGTCCTTGGTCAGCGGGGCGCTGGTGCGGACGTTCGCCTCGATGACGAGCGCGGTCGGGTCGAGGTGCTCGATGGTCCCGGTGGTGGTGGTGTTCACGATGGTTTCTCCTTGATCGGTGTGCGATCATTGAGGCGGCAGGTCCCGTGGTTCTAGTGAAACTACGGGGCTTTTGTCGTCTTCCTGATCGTTTTTCTTTGCCTCTCCGGCGGGATGAAACCAATTGAGTGGAGACGCCGTAGTGACGGGCTTTCCGGGCGAAATAAGGGCGCTTGCGCCCGCGTCCGGAAAG
>NZ_JALGRV010000013.1:338-1500 GCF_022815495.1 Rathayibacter sp. VKM Ac-2929 | reverse complement strand
GCTGCGCTGGTCGAGGCGAACCCCGCGAAGGCCCGCCTGGTCGCGCTGGCCGTCGTCCTCGCAGGCCAGGAGGCGAACACGAATAAGGAGTCCTGGCGCCGCGGCGACGAGCGCGCCGCCGCCCACTTCCGCCAGCTTGCCGCCTGGGGCTATGCGCTCTCCCCTGTCGAGCAGGTCGTCACCGGAGACACCACCCCGGCTGAGGCTGCCGGGCTGAGCTAGCCGCCGCCGAGTGGACCGGCCCAGTGCGGGCCGGTCCCCCCCCACGAGGGGGGACGCTTCCCCCCTCGACCCCCCACCTCAGCCGGCACCGGCCGAACCGGATCCGTCGGCGCTCGGGAGCTCGCGTGGTCAGAACTGCTCGAGCGGACGCTACGCGGCCGCGCAGTCCGCCGCGGCGCGGCGGGTGCCGGCGTGCAGAGCACGCCCCTGTTCCCGCTGCGCTCCGATCGCTGCGCGCTCGTTCTTCTCCCGAAGCACCTGCGGCATCGTACGGGCGCTACGTGGAGCGCAAGTCGGCTGCGCCGACCGCTCCCTCCGAGATTTTTCGCACGCGGGAGCTGCGCTCCCTCCCATCGCGCGGAAATTCTCTCCCCCGCGCCCTGCGGGTTGCCGCACCACTTCACGCCCTGATCGGCGACACGTCGCCGCTTCGGCAGAAAAACGAGAGGGGAAAACCCATGACCACCACATCCACCACCCCGGCCCCCGTCGACGTCGACGTGTGGGGACACACCCCGGCGCTGCGCGCCGCCGAGGAAGCCGTCAACACAGCCGCCGAGTCCGGGGAGATCCGCGACCTGCACGCCGCCGTCCGGGCGCTTCTCACCGCGGCCGCCCGCTACGCCTGGCCCACCGCCACCTGCCTCGTGTTCAAGCGCGAAGCCGAGGGCACGTTCTCCGGCTTTTGGGCGCTCTACCGCGTCACCGACGCGGGACACAGGGTGCTGCGCGAGTGGGAGAACGAACCCGACGAGATGAGCGACGAGTCCGAGGAGGAGCGCGTCGCGCTCGACCTCATCACCAACCGCCCCGAACCCCAGGCCTACGCCGACACCTTCGGCCCGCTCCGCGACGGCGCCGCGATCGGCTACCACCTCTACATGCTCTGACCATGCGCGTGGGCCGACCCGCAACGGGCCGGCCCAGGGGGGGGGGGGGG
>NZ_JALGRV010000013.1:0-328 GCF_022815495.1 Rathayibacter sp. VKM Ac-2929 | reverse complement strand
CCCCCCCCCCCCCCCGCCCCCCCCACGAGGGGGAGAACCCCCTCGACCCCCCGACTCATTCACTCCTATGAGTCAATGAGTGAATGAGTAAAAGAAGCAATGAAGCAGGGTCAGGCTCCGGAGCGAGAGCGCGGCTTGCGCTTCGTACCCGCTCGGATGTTGCGGTTCTCGATCACCCCGACGACCGCGAGGCCGGTCGCGACGGCGACGAGGAGGACCCATCCGACGACGTTGAACCACTGCCCCGTGAACGCGGCGTACGTCTGCTCGCCAGCGATCGCGAAGAGCATCAGCGACAGCCCGAACCAGACCATGCCGTTGCTGATCA
>NZ_JALGRV010000012.1:3592-5335 GCF_022815495.1 Rathayibacter sp. VKM Ac-2929 | reverse complement strand
TTTTTTACGGAGAGTTTGATCCTGGCTCAGGACGAACGCTGGCGGCGTGCTTAACACATGCAAGTCGAACGATGAAGCCCAGCTTGCTGGGTGGATTAGTGGCGAACGGGTGAGTAACACGTGAGTAACCTGCCCTTGACTCTGGGATAAGCGCTGGAAACGGCGTCTAATACCGGATACGACCTGCCCCGGCATCGGGTGCGGGTGGAAAGTTTTTCGGTCAAGGATGGACTCGCGGCCTATCAGGTAGTTGGTGAGGTAATGGCTCACCAAGCCGACGACGGGTAGCCGGCCTGAGAGGGTGACCGGCCACACTGGGACTGAGACACGGCCCAGACTCCTACGGGAGGCAGCAGTGGGGAATATTGCACAATGGGCGAAAGCCTGATGCAGCAACGCCGCGTGGGGGATGACGGCCTTCGGGTTGTAAACCTCTTTTAGTAGGGAAGAAGGGCTTCGGCTTGACGGTACCTGCAGAAAAAGCACCGGCTAACTACGTGCCAGCAGCCGCGGTAATACGTAGGGTGCAAGCGTTGTCCGGAATTATTGGGCGTAAAGAGCTCGTAGGCGGTTTGTCGCGTCTGCTGTGAAAACCCGAGGCTCAACCTCGGGCCTGCAGTGGGTACGGGCAGACTAGAGTGCGGTAGGGGAGAATGGAATTCCTGGTGTAGCGGTGGAATGCGCAGATATCAGGAGGAACACCGATGGCGAAGGCAGTTCTCTGGGCCGTTACTGACGCTGAGGAGCGAAAGCGTGGGGAGCGAACAGGATTAGATACCCTGGTAGTCCACGCCGTAAACGTTGGGAACTAGATGTGGGGACCTTTCCACGGTCTCCGTGTCGCAGCTAACGCATTAAGTTCCCCGCCTGGGGAGTACGGCCGCAAGGCTAAAACTCAAAGGAATTGACGGGGGCCCGCACAAGCGGCGGAGCATGCGGATTAATTCGATGCAACGCGAAGAACCTTACCAAGGCTTGACATATACCGGAAACTTCCAGAAATGGTTGCCCCGCAAGGTCGGTATACAGGTGGTGCATGGTTGTCGTCAGCTCGTGTCGTGAGATGTTGGGTTAAGTCCCGCAACGAGCGCAACCCTCGTTCTATGTTGCCAGCACGTCATGGTGGGAACTCATAGGAGACTGCCGGGGTCAACTCGGAGGAAGGTGGGGATGACGTCAAATCATCATGCCCCTTATGTCTTGGGCTTCACGCATGCTACAATGGCCGGTACAAAGGGCTGCGATACCGTAAGGTGGAGCGAATCCCAAAAAGCCGGTCTCAGTTCGGATTGAGGTCTGCAACTCGACCTCATGAAGTCGGAGTCGCTAGTAATCGCAGATCAGCAACGCTGCGGTGAATACGTTCCCGGGCCTTGTACACACCGCCCGTCAAGTCATGAAAGTCGGTAACACCCGAAGCCAGTGGCCTAACCGCAAGGAGGGAGCTGTCGAAGGTGGGATCGGTGATTAGGACTAAGTCGTAACAAGGTAGCCGTACCGGAAGGTGCGGCTGGATCACCTCCTTTCTAAGGAGCATCTGGACACCATGCGTTTCGGCGTAGAGGTTGTTCCAGGCGCCAGATCAAAGCGAATGTCTTTGCTGGTAGCTCATGGGTGGAACATTGAACTGGGTGCAGGAAGAGATTCGTCTCGTGTCAGTACAGCCTTCGGGTTGGGAACGCACGAGCGGGTGGGCTACTGCACATGCACGCTGTTGGGTCCTGAGGGACCGGGCCGGCTGCT
>NZ_JALGRV010000012.1:0-3492 GCF_022815495.1 Rathayibacter sp. VKM Ac-2929 | reverse complement strand
GGCTGGATCTCGACTCTCCTGGATCCTTTTTCCACGCCTGGGTGTGTGGGGGAGGGATACCGCCCGTATTTTGAGAACTACACAGTGGACGCGAGCATCTTAGACTCGGGCAGCCTTTGCGGGTTGTTCGGGTCGACAAGATTCGCAAGGAGCAGCCTTCGGGTTGTGTTCTTGCCAATCATTGGATCTGCAACTTTTCGAGTTGTGGTTTCTTAAACTCATGTGATTTTCAAGTTTTTAAGAGCAAACGGTGAATGCCTTGGCATCTGGAGCCGAAGAAGGACGTCGTAATCTGCGATAAGCCTCGGGGAGCTGATAAACGAGCTGTGATCCGAGGATTTCCGAATGGGGAAACCCCGCCAGGCCCCTTGTGGTGACCTGGTGACTCCCGCCTGAATATATAGGGCGGGTAGAGGGAACGTGGGGAAGTGAAACATCTCAGTACCCACAGGAAGAGAAAACAACAGTGATTCCGTCAGTAGTGGCGAGCGAACGCGGAAGAGGCTAAACCGAATCATGTGTGATACCCGGCAGGGGTTGCATGGTCGGGGTTGTGGGACTTTTCGTTGTGTTCTGCCGAGCACTGAACGTTACAGCGCATCATAGACGAACAGGTTTGAATGCCTGGCCAGAGCGGGTGCGAGCCCCGTAGTCGAAATGGTGTTATGGCGTGAAGAGTATCCCAAGTAGCACGGGGCCCGAGAAATCCCGTGTGAATCTGTCAGGACCACCTGATAAGCCTAAATACTCCCAGATGACCGATAGCGGACAAGTACCGTGAGGGAAAGGTGAAAAGTACCCCGGGAGGGGAGTGAAATAGTACCTGAAACCGTTTGCTTACAAACCGTCGGAGCTCCCATGTTGGGGTGACGGCGTGCCTTTTGAAGAATGAGCCTGCGAGTTAGTGCTCTGTGGCGAGGTTAACCCGTGTGGGGCAGCCGTAGCGAAAGCGAGTCCGAATAGGGCGATTCAGTCGCAGGGTCTAGACCCGAAGCGAAGTGATCTATCCATGGCCAGGTTGAAGCGACGGTAAGACGTCGTGGAGGACCGAACCCACTTCAGTTGAAAATGGAGGGGATGAGCTGTGGATAGGGGTGAAAGGCCAATCAAACTTCGTGATAGCTGGTTCTCTCCGAAATGCATTTAGGTGCAGCGTTGCGTGTTTCTTGCCGGAGGTAGAGCTACTGGATGGCCGATGGGGCCCAAAAGCTTACTGACGTCAGCCAAACTCCGAATGCCGGTAAGTGAGAGCGCAGCAGTGAGACTGTGGGGGATAAGCTTCATAGTCGAGAGGGAAACAACCCAGACCACCAACTAAGGTCCCTAAGCGCGTGCTAAGTGGGAAAGGATGTGGAGTTGCACAGACAACCAGGAGGTTGGCTTAGAAGCAGCCACCCTTGAAAGAGTGCGTAATAGCTCACTGGTCAAGTGATTCCGCGCCGACAATGTAACGGGGCTCAAGCACGCCACCGAAGTTGTGGCATTGACATTAGTGGTAGGCCTTCGTGGTCCAGCCGTGTTGATGGGTAGGAGAGCGTCGTGTGGCGAGTGAAGCGGCGGTGTGAACCAGCCGTGGACGCCACACGAGTGAGAATGCAGGCATGAGTAGCGAAAGACGGGTGAGAAACCCGTCCTCCGGAAGACCAAGGGTTCCAGGGTCAAGCTAATCTTCCCTGGGTAAGTCGGGACCTAAGGCGAGGCCGACAGGCGTAGTCGATGGACAACGGGTTGATATTCCCGTACCGGCGAAGAACCGCCCAAGACAATCCAGTAGTGCTAAGTATCTGAATCCCTTTGATGGATCCCTTCGGGGTGAAGCGTTGGGCCTAGCGTACGACCCCGTGCTGGTGCGTTTAGCGTATTAACAGGTGTGACGCAGGAAGGTAGCCGAGCCGGGCGATGGTTGTCCCGGTCTAAGGATGTAGGGCGAACGATAGGCAAATCCGTCGTTCATATAGCCTGAGATCTGATGGGTAGACGCAAGTCGAAATCGGTGATCCTATGCTGCCAAGAAAAGCATCGACGCGAGGTTCTAGCTGCCCGTACCCCAAACCGACTCAGGTGGTCAGGTAGAGAATACTAAGGAGATCGAGAGAATCGTGGTTAAGGAACTCGGCAAAATGCCCCCGTAACTTCGGGAGAAGGGGGGCCTGAGGCGTGAACGGACTTGCTCCGGGAGCGTTCGATGGCCGCAGAGACCAGTGGGAAGCGACTGTTTACTAAAAACACAGGTCCGTGCTAAGTCGCAAGACGATGTATACGGACTGACGCCTGCCCGGTGCTGGAAGGTTAAGAGGAACGGTTAGCCGCAAGGCGAAGCTGAGAATTTAAGCCCCAGTAAACGGCGGTGGTAACTATAACCATCCTAAGGTAGCGAAATTCCTTGTCGGGTAAGTTCCGACCTGCACGAATGGCGTAACGACTTCCCAGCTGTCTCAACCGCGAACTCGGCGAAATTGCATTACGAGTAAAGATGCTCGTTACGCGCAGCAGGACGGAAAGACCCCGTGACCTTTACTATAGTTTGGTATTGGTGTTCGGTGTGGCTTGTGTAGGATAGGTGGGAGACTGTGAAGCGGGCACGCTAGTGTTCGTGGAGTCATTGTTGAAATACCACTCTGGTCACTCTGGATATCTAACTTCGGACCCTAATCGGGTTCAGGGACAGTGCCTGATGGGTAGTTTAACTGGGGCGGTTGCCTCCTAAAGAGTAACGGAGGCGCCCAAAGGTTCCCTCAACCTGGTTGGCAATCAGGTGTCGAGTGTAAGTGCACAAGGGAGCTTGACTGTGAGACTGACAAGTCGAGCAGGGACGAAAGTCGGGACTAGTGATCCGGCAGTGGCTTGTGGAAGCGCTGTCGCTCAACGGATAAAAGGTACCTCGGGGATAACAGGCTGATCTTGCCCAAGAGTCCATATCGACGGCATGGTTTGGCACCTCGATGTCGGCTCGTCGCATCCTGGGGCTGGAGTAGGTCCCAAGGGTTGGGCTGTTCGCCCATTAAAGCGGTACGCGAGCTGGGTTTAGAACGTCGTGAGACAGTTCGGTCCCTATCCGCTGCGCGCGCAGGAAATTTGAGAAGATCTATCCCTAGTACGAGAGGACCGGGATGGACGAACCTCTGGTGTGTCAGTTGTTCCGCCAGGAGCACCGCTGATTAGCTACGTTCGGAACGGATAACCGCTGAAAGCATCTAAGCGGGAAGCCGGCTTCGAGATGAGATTTCCATCCCTTCGGGGGAGAGGCTCCCAGCCAGACGACTGGGTTGATAGGCCGGATGTGGAAGACAGGACTAAAGACTGTCGGAGCTGACCGGTACTAATAAGCCGATAACTTGATAATCACTACACTCATACCGTTGTAAAGGCTGGTAGGAGTGGTCAGAGATTGCTTGCGTCCACTTTGTGGTTCCCAGAATACGGGCTCCATACCGCGGGTCGTGTTCGCAAAGACACGACCTGCACACCGCACCCGACACTGCTCGGGGCGGA
>NZ_JALGRV010000011.1:0-16263 GCF_022815495.1 Rathayibacter sp. VKM Ac-2929 | reverse complement strand
TTCGCCTCCTGGCCTGCGAGGACGACGGCCAGCGCGACCAGGCGGGCCTTCGCGGGGTTCGCCTCGACCAGCGCAGCCAGCGCGTCGGCGTGGTAGCCGGAGGGCTGGGGGATGCCGAGGAGGGTGTGCGCGAGGGCGTTGCCGTTGCTCATCCCCGAGGACACCGCGAAGCGGTGCGCGGTAAGGCCCAGAGCGATGATCCGATCCGCGTCCTTCGGGAGGGTCTTGCGGCTGAGGAACGTGGCGATCCATTCGCGGCGGACCGTCTCGGCCGCGTTCCATGCCTTGTTGTTGGCGATGAGCACCTTGCGCTCGGCCGACTTCTCGACGCGCTCCTCCTCCGCCTCCTCCGGGGTGAGGGCCGCAGCGGGGACGTCGCCGCGGTAGGCGTAGGTGAATCCGGCCTCCGTGGGCTCCTGCACGAAGTAGGTCACGTCGATTTCACCGTTCCACCTGGTGTCGATGAGCGCACCGCGCAGCGGGATGGAGGTGATGTGCTCGGCGGTGACCGGCGCACCGTCCCCGGTGCGGAGCTTGCGGAGGGCGACCCACGCGGTGCCCTCGCCGTAGGCGTCGGAGCGGGTGAGCAGCTGGAAGCCGTTCGCGGTCTGCTCCTGCTCGACCTTTGCGAGCAGCGCCCGCTCCTTGGCCTCCTCGCGCAGGCTCTCCGCGGTGTGCTCGAACTGGGCCGGGTCGTGGGTGGCGACCTCGATCAGCGACGCGCGGGCGTCGGCGTCGTCCTCGAACTCCAACAGCACGGCCGCCTGGTCCAGGGTCAGCTCGTGCTCGTGCAGAACGGACGTGACGGTCGCGGACTCCGCGACCGCGAGGCCCTTCTTCACCGCGTCGGTCTTGACGCCGGTGCGCTTGGCGATCGCTGCGGCGGTGACGCCCTCGAACGCGAGCTGTGCCCACGCCGCGGTGCGATCCGCGACGCTCAGCTCGGCGCGCTGGTCGTTCTCGATGATCTGCTGAACGATCCGGTCCGCGGTCGTCTCGTCGCCCTCTACGACGTAGACCGGGATGGTGACAACTCCGGCCTCGCGGGCGGCGAGGGTGCGGCGCTGTCCGGCGCGGACGATGACGTTCCCGTGCTCGTCGCGGCGGGCGAGAACAGGGGTGATGACCCCGTTCTCGCGGATCGACGCGATGAAGTCCTTCGTCAGCGGGGCGCTGGTGCGCACGTTCGCCTCGATCACGAGGGCGGTCGGGTCGATGTGCTGAACGGTCCCGGTTCCGGTGATGATAGTCACGATGGTTTCTCCTCAATCGGTGTGCGGTCATTGAGGCGACAAGTCCCGTGGTTCTAAGCCAACTACGGGGCTTTTGTCGTCTTCCTGATCGTTCTTCTTTGCCTCTCCGGCGGGATGAAATCAATTGAGTGGAGTCGGCGGAGTGGCGGCTCTCTCGGACGAAATAAGCCCGGAGGGCGCGTCCGAGAGAGACGGCACGCAGCCGACGGAGCGAGATAGATTAAAACCGCGGAGAGGTGAAGAAAACAGAAAAACAGGCCGCGTAGCGGCTTCCTCTCGGCGGTGCTCCGTCACCGCTGCGCGGGCGGAGCTCGCGCCCCCCGGAACGGGGAAGACCGGGGAGTGTGAGGGGGTCGCCCCTCACGGGCCGGCCTGGAAGGCCGGCCCGTGCCGTGCGGCTAGTAGTCGGGGGGCTCGTAGCAGTTGGGGCAGTCGCAGGGCCCGCCGTTCTCTGCCCACTCGATGGCCTCAATCTGCGCGGCTCGCTCCGCTGGGGAGAGCGCCTGCCACGCCTCGTTCGACCGCCGGTTGATCTCGGTTCTGGCCGCGCGCTCGTCCGGCGTCTGCGGGATTTCGATGATCCACCCGTGCCGCTTCCCACGCGGGGTGAGGAACGCGATCAGGGCGGCGGCGTAGGCGGTGCCGTCGTCGGTGACGGGGAACCCTCCCGGAGTGCCCTCGCCGGGGAGGGTGAGCGTGTCGCGGACGTGCGCGAGGATCTCGACGTCCGAGGCGGCCGCGTCGTCATCGGACTCGGTGCGCCGGGTGTCCACGATGAGGGCGAGCTGTTCGGTGGTGGCGCTGCCGAAGTCGACCGGGGTGTTGATGATGACGTAGAGCTCTTCGGTGGTGGCGCTGCTGATGTCGATGCGGGTCATGGTGTGGTCCTCTCAGCGGTTCAAAAACGGGGCAATGCGGCGGATCGCTGCGCGGCGGGCGTGGGCGACGCAGTGGCGGAACGAGCCGCTGGTGATGCCGTGCAGCTGGTCGGAGTGCCACGCCTCCCAGACGCCGGACGTGCGGCGGGTGACGTGCACCGAGGGCGTCGTCTTGGGGTCGGTGCCCACGACGCGGATGTCGACCGCGCGGGTGCCTCCGAGGGTGAGGTAGGTCTTCGTGGTGGTCTGCAAGTCGGTGGCGGTCTGCATGGTATGGGTGCTCCCTCTGGCTGATCGTTTTTCTTTGCCTCTCCGGCGGGAAGAACCGTTTGAGTGGAGGCGGCGCAGTGATGCCGATAGCGGGCGAAATAAGCCCGCAGGGCGCGTCCGCTATCGGTGGCACGGAGCCGGTGGAGCGAAATAGGTTGAGACCGCGGAGAGGTGAAGAAAACGGGTAATCGGGCCGCGTAGCGGCTTCCTCCTGGCGGTGCTCCGTCGCCGCTGCGCGGGCGGAGCTCGCGCCCCCGGAACGGGGAAGACCGGGGAGTGTGAGGGGGTCGCCCCTCACGGGCCGGCCCGCAGGCCGGCCCGTCGCCTGTCAGCCCTCGCCGTCCTCGCTCTCGTCGTCGTCGGCGTCGAGGATCACGGCGATGCGGTGCGCGGTGGTCAGTACCCGCGCGGCCGTCTCGCGGATCGTGTCGGCCTTGCAGTCGCTCCACGTCGCGACGTAGCCGACGCTGTAAGCGCTGGTGTCAAAACCCACGAGCCCAGCGACGACGAACGCGACGGACTCGGCTTCCGTCTCCATCCGCCCGCGGTGCTGCGCGTACTCCTCCAGGTCATCGACGTGACCCATCAGCACGTGCGCGGCCTCGTGGATCAGGGTCTTCGCGGCCTGCTCCGGCGACAGGCTGGAATCCACGACGACCGTGCGCTCCTCCGGGGCGGCGTACCCGTTCGTTCCCTGCGAGAGCGGTCGGCGCTCGACCGTCCACCCTTCGGTCTCGAGAGCGGCCGTCAGCGGCGCGATGACGCCGTGATCGTGCTCCCCGGTGAGCAGCTGCGCGATGTCCCGGGGATCCTCGGTGCCCTCCGCCAGGTCGGTCTGTTCGATCGCGAACACGGACAAGAGCGGGTAGTACGTCTGGGTTTTCTGCCCCTTCTCGTCGGTGCTGGTCGTGGCGCCTTCCTCGGGCGCCTCGTCGGCGGCGATCTTGCGCTGAGCGAAGCCGAAGATCTTGATCGCCTTCTCGCCCTTGCGCACCTGGCGGCCCTTCGCCTGCCATGCCTTGAACCCTGCGACTGCGGAGGCGTCCGGGCGCTGAGCGAGGATCAGCAGCAGATTGCCCAGGCTGTAGCGGTGGAATGAGGACGCGAACGCGAGGAACCGGCGCCACTGGTCGGAGTCGCGCAGCGCCTCGACCTGCTCGGTGATGCTCTCGTGCAGCGCCGTCGCCAGCTCGCGGCGTTCCTCCGGCGTCGTGCGCGGGGCGCGCTTCTTGGTCGTTCCGGGCTTGCGGGTCTTCGTGGTGGTGGTCACGGTCGGTTCTCCCTCGGTGGGATCAGCGGGGTGACATTCTCCGTGGGTCTAGTACACCTGCGGGTCTGTCTGGCTGATCGTTTTTCTTTGCCTCTCCGGCGGGGAAAACCGTTTGAGTGGAGCCGGCGCAGTGACGAGCATTCCGGGCGAAATAAGGGAGCGCAGCGACCGCGTTCGGAATGCTTGGCACGGAGCCGGTGGAGCGAAATAGGTTGGAATCGCGGAGAGGTGAAGAAAACAGGAATTCGGCCGCGGTAGCGGCTTCCTCGCCGCGGCGCTCCGTCGCCGCTGCGCGAGCGAGCTCGCGCCCCGGAACGGGATGCGGGGAGCGCGAGGGGGTCGCCCCTCGCGGCCGGCCCGGAGGCCGGCCGCACCCCCGCTGGGTTAGAGCCAGGTCTCGGACCAGCCCTCGGGTGGGACGACGGCGTGCGCCTCGCCGGTCCGATGGAGGTAGTAGAGGGTGCTGCCGTAGTCGTGATCCCCGGCGCTCACGTCCATCTGACGGTTCTCCGCGTCCGGCTCCGCTCTGCTCCACCGGGTCGAGACGTCCACGGCTCGAAGCTCTCCCCCGTCGCTGACGAGTCGGGCGCAGACGGGGTATTGCAGCGCCTGGTAGGTCTCGCCGTCATCGGTGATGGTCTCGACGGTGAGCACCGGGGCCGCGGCCCATACCTGCTGGTGCAGGCTCTCGATCGCGGCGAGCATCCGGTCAGCGGCTGGAGCGGGGGTGAGGAACGCGATCAGGGCATCGGCGTGATCGGTGCCGTCCTCCTGGACGGGGAATCCGCCGGGGACCCACACTCCGGGGAGGGTGAGCGTGTTGCGGACGCCCGCGAGGAGCTGTTCGACGCTCGCGCTCTTGTTCTCCTCGTAGTAGTTGCGCTCGAAAGCGACGATGAGGGCGATCTGCTCGGGCGTCGCGCGGCCGGTGTCGGCGTCGACGACCGGTGCGACGCGGGCGGGGTCCGAGGTGAGGAACGCGATCAGGGCGGCGGCGAGGGCGGAGCCATCGTCCTCGACGGGCTGCGCGCCGGGCAGGGCGTAGGCGTTGCGGACGGCGGCGAGCATCACGTCGTCGCTGTCGTCGGCATTCTGGTCCCAGTGGATGCGCTTGTCGGCGATGACGAGGGCGACCTGCTCGGGGGTCGCGAGGCCGGTGTCGGTGTCGGTGCGGTACATCGCCTGTTCCTCTCAGCGGGTCGCGGCCAGCGCGGTGTTCATGTCGACGGTGAGGCCGCGCTCAGCGAGGCGGTCGAGGGTGGCGGGGTCCTTCGCGATCTGCTGCCAGCCCTCGGGCGAGATGCCGACCGCGGGGTCCCCGTCGACGTCGTTGAGGACGACGCAGGTGCGGGAGTCCAGAACCGCCCCGGTGCGCGGGCAGAAGATGTTCTTGCTGACGAGGTAGGTGACCATCTGGTTACAGAGGATCGCTTCGAGGTTGTCCATGTGTTGCTCCTAGCTCCTGGCTGATCGTTTTTCTTTGCCTCTCCGGCGGGAAGAACCGTTTGAGTGGAGCCGACGGAGTGACGTCCATTCCGGGCGAAATAAGCCCGAAGGGCGCGTCCGGAATGGGTGGCACGCAGGCGGTGGAGAGAAATAGGTTGAGACCGCGGAGAGGTGAAGAAATCGGGTGGAACGGGCCGCATCGCGGCCTCCGATTCGCGGCGCTCCGTCGCCGCTGCGCGAGTGCAACTCGCGCCCCGGAACGGGATCCTGCCTAGAAAGCGACATTTGGGGATTAGTCCGGATTCTGTCGTTTATATGGACCCCTTCACTGGGGTCAAGGCCTGGGCAACCGGTCGACTCTCTTGTTACGAAGTATGCGGACACATACTTTTCGACGACCGGAGCCCGCATGCTCACCACCGCACGTACCTCGACACGAGCTACCGCTCCCGCCGTGTTCGATGCCACGACCCTTCCTGCGCTGCCGATGGACTCGGACCGGGTGCTCGTCATCCGCGCCGCTTCCGGCGACGACCGGGCGTTCGCGGCGATCGTGAACCGCTACTCGCGTCTGCTGCGCGCGATCGCATCACGAACGCTTGGCAGCTCCGCGGACGTCGACGATGTGGTGCAGGAGACGTTCCTCGCCGCGTGGACGCACCTGGACAGCGTGATCGACGGGGAGACCATCGCCGGCTGGCTGGCGACAACGACCCGCCGACGCAGCATCGACCGCCTCCGCGCGCCCGCGTCCGCGCGCCGGACCGAGTTGGACGAGGAACTGCCGGCGCCCGAGCAAGACGACCCCGAGGCCGCGGGCCGGTGCACCGCTCTCGCGGCGGACGCGCAACGGGTACTCGAGCGGATGCCGGCCCTGCAGCGTCGCTGCTGGGAACTGCGGCAACTGCACGAGCTCAGCTACGACGAGATCGCTCTCGACCTCGACACCACCCCGACCGCCGTGCGGGGCATGCTCTCCCGCGCACGACTGTTGATGGCGAGCGAACTCGCCCACTGGCGCTGACCACCTCGCACCTGCGGCGGCGCTCCGTCGCCGTCGCGGGTACGTCTTCGCGTCCCCGCGACGGGAGCACCGGGGACCCTTCTATGGGTTCCCGTCAAATCAGGTGCTCCTGCGCCAAGACGAGGGAACTAGCTCGGGTCGTTCGCCCGGTCTACCGTTGCGCGTCGGGCGGCATCGGACTGGTGGCGGTACAGCGCTGCGCGGCTCCATCCGACGAGGCGGGCAGCATCCTCGGCCGTGCGGCCTCGAGCTCGCGCCTCGGCGGCGATCGCGGGGAAAGCAGGTCCCTAGTCGCGATTCGCCCGGCGTCGAGCCGGACGGCGAGACCGCGAGGCGTTAGGATCGGCAGCTGCGAGCCCCACCTCTTCGATCGTTTCGCGCAAGGCACCCAGATCGCCCGCGAGCTTGTCCACGAGTCCGAGCAATCGCGCCCGGCGCGCTTCGGGAGCTTCGCTTGCGGCCACCATGCGCGTGAGGAGAGCGCGAATGGCGTTATCCGCTTCGTTGCCCGAGAGAAGCGCAGAATATGACAGCCACGCCTCCTCTTCTGCGCCGGCGTGAAGCTGGAGTTCGGTGAGCAGACCGGAAGCGATGGTGTTCGAAACACCAGTCACGATCTCGAGAGCCTTTCCGATCCGTTCGAAGTCGGAGTTGGCTGCCGGTAGCTCCTCGACGTCGTCATCATCGAGCGCGAACGAGTAGTCAGTGGCGATCCTGTCGATCCGACTCAGCCGCGTGAGAATTATTGTGTAGTCGAGGTAAGGCTGCCGCTTGAGCGGTGCGGCCGCTCGGGTCGCCCAAAACCGCAGCACCAGATCCGCGATCTCCTGGTCGCCTCCGCGCGGGTCGTCGGATGACTCGCGCCGGCCGAGAAGGTCACTGAGGTGGTGAGCCATCCAGCGACCCAGGGTGTCGGTGTCGTCCAGCTCAGCGGCCAGGGCCCTTCCCAGTCTGAGGACGTCCTCGGAAATCAAGCCACCCTGTTCGGGGCCGGTATTCGAAGACTCGGTAGCTGTGGTCATAACGGTGGACTCCTCCTTCGTTGAACTCTTCGCGGAGATGTCCTCGCAGCCGCCGGTCGATGGACACGACCGCCACCAGGGCGTGTGCTGTCTGGCCTAGCACCTGGTCGAGATGCTGGTACGTCATCGTCAGGCACGAGCCCGACCTGCCGCGATGGCGATAGCCGTGATCGTCCCACGCCTCAGCCCATGCGACCGCAGCGCCGCCCGTAGCCCGCCAGACAATTCGCGGAGGTGTGTCGTCCTCGACAACCCTGGCGACCGGCGCATCGAGGAGGGGTGGGGGGAAGCGGAGATTGCCGACCGCTGCATCGAACTTGTCCAGCCCCGTGCGGCCATCCTCGATTCGTACCCACGGCTGGACGATGAATGGACCGGGATCCGGACGGCGCCGCTCCCCGTCGTCTTCGTCGTCGTCGTGAGCGATGGGGATCCGGAAGTCCCAGAGGTCGCGGTCGAGCTGGAGGGCGCGACAGTAGGCCGATGCCAGATCACGTGGAACGAGAACGGTCTGAACGCGCACGCTCTCCGACCGCGTGATCCCTTCGACGTCGTGATCGGCCCAGCAGGCGAACGACTCATCCGAGAGGTGAAGGTAGGGAGCAAAGTCGGCCGAACCTACCCCCCATCTCCAGAGATTGTCGTCTCCGCTCTCGTCAAGTGTCCGGTCGGGGGCGCTGACACGGGTCTCCGCCACCCAGTAGCCGTCAGTGCGGACGGTGCGGAACTTTCGCAGCCAGTAGGTGAACTCGTCCTCATCTGACCCTTCCGATTGATGCGGGCGCTCCGTGACGGCGAGTCTTCCCGCAACGGTCATCAGCGCGTGCAGCGAGAGATAGTGGTCGAGGTCGTGAACGGGCGGGCTTTCGTATCGATCGGAGGTCTCCATCCGCTCGAACAGCCCGGCTGAATGGCGGGCGTCCTCCGCGGCCGAACCTCGCTCGGCGCGCCCCCACGTGCGGGTGATGACGTCGCTGACTTCTCGTTCCAGCTGTTCGCGAACCACTCCGAAGGCATCGGCGACATTGTGGATCTGTTGCTCTCGGAAGTCCCAGCCGAACTTGTAACCGACCTTGGGCCGCTTCTGATAGTCCCGACCCCGATGAGACCATCCCACCTGCACCGGCGCGAGGCGGGGCCAGGGTCCGGTTTCGCCGAGTCCCAACGCTTCGGCGAGCTGCTCTGCGAGAGGCGTGAGGACCGCGTGCGGCGGCGCGGCCAGGACGCGCGTCACGAACGGTGCGAAGACCCGCACCCCCTCGTGGAGCTCCGGATTGATCACGGCTCGGCGCAGCGCGATCAGGAGAAACCATTCTGCGTGCAGGCCGTAGAACTCGAAGGCGGGATCGGCAGCTTGACCCGGGCCGCCTTGAAGAGCCAGGTCTGCGAGGCGACTCAGGCAGTCTGACTGACTCATGCGGAGCAGTCCGAGTACGGCGAATGCGGCGTCCCAGCGGATGGACGTCGACGGGTCGGCTAGCGCTGCCCAGACCAGACGCGCGACGGCGAGGTTAAGGTCTCCCGGGTCGGTGGGAAGACTCACGGCGGGCAGGTTCGCGGCGACTGCGTCGACCACCGGCGCGAACTGCTCGATCGCATCGTCGAGGAGAGCTAGCTTCCCGGCCGGATCCGATAGTTCCGCGAGGTGGACGCTCAGCGCGTAGAAGCCCTCAACTGTCGTGGGTTCGGAGGATCGTGCCCAATTCGCGAAAGTCGCCTCGGTCACTGCGGTCACCGTCCGGCCGAGGATGTGAGAGACGAGTTCAAGAGGGAACGATCGGTAGGACGACGTCACCTCGTCGAACGAGAAGCGGTTGATAATTCCTTCGACGGTCTCTTGGATCGCGCGACGTTCGGGGCTCGAGATGTCCTTCAGTGCGGCAAGGAACTTGAGCGCGGATTCGGCTAAATAGAGGTCTGGGAGGGCAGCCGGTAGCGCGCGGATGCGGGTCGAGAGATCTCCGGATCCCTCACGCGTGAGGGCGATGAGGAAGACGTCGTCCCGGTTCAGGTCGTTCTGCCGGGTTGCGAGCGCGAAGGCGTCGGCCCAGCCGGCGGGAGTATCGAAAGTCAGGGCGGACAGTTCCGCGCGTGCCTGTCTGCGTTTGCGTTTGTGGTCCTCATCTCGTCGTGGTTCAAACCATTGCGGGTTCGTGTATGAGTGGCCGGGATCCGGCTCCTGGTAGGTGAGCGGGCGTCCGTGTTCCGTCGAGTACCGACACAGCGCGGCGTCGTGCTCTGGTCGGCCGCCGCGTCGGTCGACGATGGCGAGGGCATGGCCGAGGATCTGTTCGGGATGGCTGGCGGCGCTGCGCTCAGCGAGCGCGCCAACGGGAGCGTGATGCAGCGACGCGATCGCGAGGGCAAGATCCGGGACGTGCCGGAGTTTGTCGTCGTCGTGGCGGAGCATGCCGTCGAGGGAGGAATCGAGGGTCGAGGTCCCTCGATCTCGCCATCGCGAGGCGATGTCGATGGCTGCAACAGGGCTGATCCCGGCGATCGTGCGGATCGTGTCGCCTGAGTAGATTTCGAGGAGGTCCGCTCGGTGAATCGCTTCGCCGGCCCGAGCGACACCGAGTGCCCGGGTATCGTCGGGCTGCGCCCCGACGGTCAAGGCGGCGATCTTGGTGGTCGCCATCCACTGAAGGTGGACTTCGTCGCCGAGGAGGTCGGCTGCGTCGAGTGCCTCGAAGAAATAGGCGCGCGCGCGTTCCGGGTCGCGGGACCAGCAGGCACGCGCAAGGTCGATATACAGTGCCGTGCGGGCGGAAGCACCTTCGACCTGGGATCGCGCGCGGGTGTCGATGAAACGAATGATTTGGTCGGCGACCGCGCGTCGTTTCCGTGTCTGATGCTGGAGCGCGCGTGCTGAGCGGATGAGGATGGCGTCGCCAAGGATGGTGCTGTGCGTCGTCATCCAGCGTGCAAGTCGGCCGGCCGGGAGAAGGCCGTGCGCGGACAGACTGGTCATCGCGCGGGTGACCCACCGGGCGTAAAGACGCGGCGGGTCGTAGTCGCTGACGCCTTTCGGAAGGCTGGCGCGCAGTTGCGTGAGTTCGGAGTCCGGCACGTCGGCGCCGATGGTCGATCGTGCCCACGCGTTGAGCCATGGGAGCGTGGGTACGACGTTGCGCCGGAACTGGCGAGTCTCCTGATCCGATGACGATTCCGACCCGAGGTGCTTGAGGACGTTGTCGGACGCGAGTGACTCCGCGTCGAGAGCGGACCCCTCGAGGGCGGCGACGAGCGCGGATGCGAATGCGTAGGCGGAGCGGTCCCAGTGGTAGGAATCGCCCAGGTAGGTGGGCGGGGAGGCGGGGAGATGACGTGTGAGGACGGAGTGAGCTGTGGTGTGCGTGAGCGCGTTCTGATTGACGGTAAGGGCCACAGCGGCGAGGACCGCGGTGAGCGCGGCGGTGCTGTCGTCTCGGTCCGTGATCTCGAATGCCGCGCGTGACCGGGCGAGGATCTGGCTGATCCGCCGCGAGCTGGCTGCGCCGAGCGCGAGGTCCTGAGACCAGATTGCCTGGCAGCAGGCGAGGGCTGCGTAGCGATGCCGGGTCGTGGCGAGGAAGCGTTCGAGTGTCGCGATCCCGGCGCGGTCCAGGTGGCGCTGTGCGACGATGAGCATGGCCGGGAAGTGGACCCACTCGCGGAATTTCCCCAGCTCTTTCTCCAGCGCGTCCGGGCCTTCCAAGCTGAGACGGCCGAGGAGGATGTCGGCGATGTCGGGGACACCGATGCCCGGTGCGTCACCTTCCTGCTGCACCAATGCGGAGTAAGAACGCATCCAGTCATACGCGCTCCGGAGCCTGCCGAGGGCGGCGCCGTGCGATTCCGGACGGGCGGCGAGGAGGAGTCCTTCGCGGGCGAGGTTGAAGCCGGGCTCGCCCAGGCCTAGTGAGCGCGATGCGACGTACCGATCCGCGAGTTCGAGGTCGAGGGCGAAGCCGGCCAGATCGCAATTCTGCGCGATGACTCGGTCCCGCACGGTGCTGGCCTCGCTCAGCCGTCCGGCGCGCAGAGCGAGCCGGGCTGCGCTTCCCCATTGCCGGAGCTCGATGGAGGCTCGCAGCGAGTAGTTCGTGCGGTTCTTCGCAACATCGCGGGCCTCGGTGGAACTGGCGGTCGGGAGTGCGCTGTCGGCCAGCGCCAGTTCGATGAGGCGCTGGTGACGACCGCTCTCCCACAGGAGCTGCGGCAGTGCCGACGCCAGATAGAAGCTGTCGGGAGCATTCTGCTCCACACGCTCGATGATCATGTCGAGCGTGGCACCGGCCGGCATCAGGTGCGTGCGGAAGTAGGTCTCGGTCGGTTCGTCTCGGAAGTGAAGCGTGTCGCCGACGCGCTGGACGGAGAACGGCAGCTCGATGAGGAAGCTCTCGAGGAGGGATACGGGCACCTGCGCCAGTTCGGCCACCGTCGCCAGCCTGATGACCGGTCGCAGGCTCGCGAGCACCGCGCACACGAGGTCAATGTCGGCGGCCTGCGAGCCATATGAGTCGCGCACCTTCGCCAGTGCGTCCCGAATGAGTTCGTTCAGCGCCTCGGATGCACTCGACAGTCGGAGACCGGACAGGCGACCGAGTACCGCCGCGATCGAGTCGCCGGCGCCGATCGCGAAGGTCTGGACCCGTGGGTTGCCCCAGGTGGCGTCGCGGAACTCGGTCGCCTGCGCCGAGGTGACGACGCCGAACTTGCGCTCGAGCATCTGCCCGCTCTCGGTTTCGCTGAGCGGTTCAAGCGGCAACTTTCGCACGTTCGGGGGAAGGTTCAGCAGGTCGAGGCGCTCGGACCGTGCGGTGAGGACGAGGCGAACGTTGTCAGGCATCGTCTCGCGCAGCAGACCAGGGGGGAATGCCGGCGACCCGATTTGGGATTGCGCGGCCATCACCGCATTGTCGGCCGCGTCGATCACGATGATCAGCCGTCGTGAGCGTGACGCGACGAGCGCCGCAGCCTCCTCAAGCCGCGTGAGGAACGCACGCATGTACTGGGTGGGATCCGCCGTATCCACAGGAATGAGAGGACCGCAGAGGTTCCGGGTCGCGAGTTCGTTCGCGATCTGCGTCAGACCCCGTCGGTGGTCGTGGCGGAGCTGACTCTCCAGCCGGTAGCTTCCGCCAGCGAAACAATCGAACGCGACAACCTCGTCCCCCTCGCCACCGGACGCATTGAGCCAGGCGGTGAACGACGACTTGCCGACTCCTCCGGGCGCATGCACGACGAACGGCCCGCGCTCGGCTGCGATCCGCTCCCGAAGGTCCCGGTATACCGGACGATCGATCAGGTCGTCTGCGGGAAAATCGCTCGGTCTGGGCAGCAGGTCGTCCTCATCAATTTTGAGCGCCACGAGGACATCAGATCGACGGATCGGTTCATGGGCTTCTGACGCGGCGCGGTTTGCGACAACCTCCTTGAGCCGCAGCATGAGGTCGGAGCTTTGGCTCACCAGGTAACTTCGACCCTGCGCCGACAGCAGGTCCACCTGCTCCTGTACTCCCGGCTCCCGGTCATCGAATTCGAGTCGTCCGAGGAAATCAAGAGCGTGGTCCCCGAGCGGCACGATATATCGGCGCAGCGCCCGCGTCGATTGCGTCTCGGGACCGCCGGCGACCACGGCGGCAACCGTCTCAAAGACCGCGGAAGAGATCGGCCGGTTGGTGACGATCCGGAACGTCAGCTCTGCAATCGGAACAGCACCGTGCTCGAGCAGATCGGCACAGATCTTCGCGAACCTGGCGATGACATCGGCGAAGTCGGATAGCCGCCACTCCGTGTGCAGGCGCCGGATGGAATGCTTCAGCTGAATGTAGGAGCGGGCGCCTGCTTCGCCGTGGTACTCGGCGACGTCGATCACCTCGTCGGCATCGGTCTCCCTATCGGAGGGAGAACGGCCTTCGACCACGATCTCGGTGAGCGACGTGTTGGGGCGCAACAGCTCGAGCGCCTTCCGTGCAGCCCAGTAGTAGTGGAACTTGTCGCCGGCACGGCTCGGCGCGACGGAGTCAGCCTTGGCCACGAGCCTCCCCCGATCCGTCTACTTCGCCGGCCGCAGCCGCTTAGCGTTACCCTAATCTCCGGGACTGTCTCCGTAACGCGGTCGTCGGGAGCGACGACGGTCTGGCGCAGGTCAATGCGCTCATCCGCATCGTGTTCCGCCCGCTCGACCGGACACTCACGGATGAGGAGGCCAATGCACTCCGCAACCGCGCGTACCTCGCCGTTCACCGCGGGCCGCACCTCGAGCTGATCTGATTCGTGCCAGGCGAGCGGGTGTCGTCCCTCTTGGCGGCACCCGCTTGACCTGCCGCGCGGTCACACCATGACCAGCGCCGTGCCCATCCGCAACTCCAGTGCCTTGAAGATCTCGCGGGCGATATAGCGCTTGACGCATCGCCTGATCTCGCGACTGGTCCGTCCTTCAGATGTGCGTCGTTCAACGTAGGCACGTGTGCGGGCTTCCGACACCATGCGCACTCGGGCGATCACGTCGAGCGCACGATTGAGTTGCCGGTCACCCCCTCGATTCAGCCGATGCCGAGTCGTGTTCCCGGACGACGCCGGTATGGGGTTCACTCCCGCAAGGGCGGCGAAGGCGGCCTCGCTCCGCACACGACCAGGGTGCGAGTACGCCGCTATTGCGGCAGCAGCGGTGACTGGGCCGACACCGTAGATCTGTTGCAATCCGGGTGCGAGCAGCTCGACGAGCTCGGCCAGCGCCTCGCGGTTCTCACGCATCTGTCGACCGAGTTCGATCACGGTCGACGCAAGCCGGATCGCTTCTGCTCGGATGATGCGCTCCGCAACGTCGGAACGCTGAGGGTCGCGAGTCGCGAGTCGCTGCACACCACGATCAGTGAGCGCACGCCTCGTGTCGAGCCCGAAGTCTGCGGTGCGAACCAGCGCGTTGAGCTGGTTCCGTGCGCTCGTGCGGCGGATCTCCATATCGCGGCGGGCATCGAGCGTCACCCGTAGCGCGTTACGCAGCCCGTCGGCTTTCGGTCGAGTCAGCGCGTCGAGCTCGATGCCCATCGCCGAGGTCGCGGCCGCGATCGCGTCGATCTCATCAGTCTTGCCGCGGACGCGGCTCGATTTCCTCGGCGGCCGGACCTCGCAGAACACGATCCCGTCGCGCTGCAACGCCCGACTCAACGATGCACCGTAGGAGCCGGTGCCCTCCATCGCGAACAGGACCGTCCCGCCCGCAACGCCCCGCACCCAGGAGATCGCTCTGTCGATCGCCGCCGTCGTCACCGGGAACGCTCTTGTTCCGAGTATCTCGCCGGTCTTGGTGGCGACGATCGCGTAGGTGTGCATGCGGGCGTGGGTGTCGACTCCGACAACGTGGTCGTAGTGGTGGGCGACGATCATGCGGCCTCTTCTCCTTAGGGGGTCGTCCGGGTGGGATGCGCCGCGGAGGCATCTCTCTAACGAGTCACGCGACCCAAGTCGCGGACAACCTTCTATCAAGCCATCGCAGCGTCACGCCGGTCTTGGCCGCTCGGACGGACAGGTCCCCAGCAAGACACTGCGGTCAAGAGTGTGATGAGTCACGCCCGAGCGAGCCAGAACCAGCCTGACAGCCGGCACCAGGCCAGCCGAGACCATTAGAGAGTGTGAGGGGGTCGCCCCTCACGGGCCGGCAGGGTTGGCCCGCACGCCCCGTTCAGCTCGCCGCGGGCGCCTCCGTGTTGGCTGCGACGTCGGCCGCGGGGCGGTGCCCCTGTATGTCGGCGTAGGCGACGGAGTAGGGCCTGGTCCCGCCGTTCCAGTCGAGGGCAACGGTCACTGTCTTGGGGTTCACGCGGGTCACGCTGCTCCATCGGAACTTGTGCTCGATCGCGTCGCTCTTGGCGATGGTGTCGCGGCTGTGGATCGTGGTCGCACCGGCGGCAGCCTGCGCCTCGCGGACGGCGCTCCAGTAGTCGCGCTCGTTCTCGAGCTGCGCCCGCTCGGTGCGTAGCCGGTCAAGGCGGGCGCCTGTGGCGGGGGCAGTCGTCTCGATGTGGCCGCCGCCGAAGTTGTGCGAGCTGCCCTCGATCCGGCGGGTAAGGAGCCTGACGTCGGAGTCAAGCCGGTCGATTCGACGGGCGACCGCGCGCGGAAGGTAGCGGGCCTCGGTGATCCCGGCGGCGACGTCGGACCGGGCGCGGGCGCGGGTGGCTTCCCGGTCGGCCTCGACGCTCCGGCCGAAGGCGGCGTCGGCCTTGGCGATCGCGGCGCGGTGACGGTTCTCGGAGTGGTGGCTGATCTTGATCGGCTCGCCGCCCTCGGGCAGGCGGCGCAGAGCACGGCGCGCGGCCTGGTCCGCGTCGTCCGCCTGCGCGGCGCGGCGGTCGGCCTTGGCGTCGAGCGCGTCGACGCGGGCGGCCTGGCCGCTCGATCTTCGCCCCTCGACCTCGGCGGCGGGCCGGAAGCTCTCGTCGGCGTCGACGGTGACCTCGTGCCCTGCCGCGCGCAGCGCGGCCGCCGCGCGGTCGATGGACGACCACTTCGGGAGGCGGTCGCGGGACTGCGGGACGTACCAGGCGGCGATGGAGCGGCCCCAGCGCCAGCCGGACGCCTTCAGGATCTCGGCGG
Source organism: Rathayibacter sp. VKM Ac-2929 (assembly GCF_022815495.1). NCBI lineage: Bacteria > Bacillati > Actinomycetota > Actinomycetes > Micrococcales > Microbacteriaceae > Rathayibacter > Rathayibacter sp. VKM Ac-2929. The sequence continues at coordinate 517 of NZ_JALGRV010000011.1, read as the reverse complement.
TGCCGTCGCCTCGGCTGGTCCCATCGATGAGGGTTCCGGCTTCGGGAGTGTGGGTGATGGTGGGCATGTCGGTTCTCCTTCTCGGTTCGGGGGTTCAGTCGTTGGCGCGGTAGTCGGCGGGCGTCTCGCTGCGGTTGTGCAGCGCGTACGCGGCGGGGAACAGGTCGAGCGCTCGGGCGACCGCGACCGGTACGACGACGAAGGCGCCGGAGGCCATGTAGCCGACCCGGCCCGCGGGCAGCGGCTCGGTGGGCTCGAAGTGCTGCAGCGTCGTCCCGGCAGCGACGCGCCGCCCTCGCGGGTGACCAGGTGCACGGCCGGGGTCTGCTCGGTCACGGGGTCGCGGCCACCGGCGCCGACGATGATGACCTCTCGAGCGGTCCGGCTGATGCCCTCGACGCCGGGACTATGGATGGTCGTGGTAATGACCTTGGTACGGATGCCGCGCTGCTGGCTCATGGTGTGTCTCCCTCTGGCTGATCGTTTTTCTTTGCCTCTCCGGCGGGAAGAACCGTTT
>NZ_JALGRV010000010.1:0-56091 GCF_022815495.1 Rathayibacter sp. VKM Ac-2929 | reverse complement strand
CGCGGCGTACGTCTGCTCGCCAGCGATCGCGAAGAGCATCAGCGACAGCCCGAACCAGACCATGCCGTTGCTGATCAACGCAGCTCGAGCCAGGGGAGTGCGAGGCTTGACCATGAGGCCACCCTGGCACCGACACCTGAACGTGTCCACGCGATCCCGGCTCACCAGACCCACCGATAGGACCAACCGATGACCACGCCGCGACCCTCGTTCAGACGCGAGCTACTCGCCCTCGTAGACGATGCCGCGGAGGCCGAACGGCGACTCGACGCCAACAGCGCTGTCCAGCGTCACGCATAGAGGACACCAGCATGGACAGCTTCTCGGGCGCATCACCGTTCGACATCGCCCACCTCTTCGCCACAGGTGCGTTGACCAGAGAACAGGCGATTGAAGAGCTCGGGCGGTGGCCCTACCGGTCAGGGTCCGTCAGCGACGGATACGACTGGACCACTGCCGACGAAGGCGAGTTCTCTGAAATCGGAAGGGCCATGACGGAAGGCCTGATCGACGACGAGATGTACGACGAGATCCTCCATCGTTACAGCAAGCAGGAGGACGACTCTCAACGCTGAGGATCAGCGGTTCCTCTAGCCTCAGTGATCAAACGGTCGCGTTCGACCTGTTCCGCCTCGGCCCTGGTGAGAGCTGCGGGGAACGCAGGCCAGAAGGGGGAAAGGTCGTCGCCGGGGCGCAGCGAGCTGGCTGCGCTACTCGCGGTGATCAGTGCGTCCACGTCAGTGAAGTACCGCTGAGCGGTTGCGATGTCGGTTGACCTGTACCGAGGTAGAGCCAGCGTGTAGAGCTGACCCGATCCAACAAGATCGACCTCGACCGCGGCGGAGAGGTCGTCGGCGCCCGGTTCTGCGTCGAGGAGATCAAGATCATCCTCGTGTACCGGAGCTTCCCAGGCGATCACGTCCCCGACGTCGCTCACCGTCCAGCCCAGGTCGAGCAGCCGGCGGCCAACCTCGCGAACCTCCTCGAGGACAGGTCGGTCATCCGGCATGCCGGCGTTCAAGAGATGGTCGAGGCGCTGCTCCTTCGGCAGGCTCCCATCATTGGCGCGCTGCTCATGCCAGAACCGCGTCTGCTCTAGACGCTGTGCCACCTTCGCTGCACGGTCGACATCGCTCTTTCGTCTACTCGCTTTTCCCATGCCTGAATTCTGCTCCGACGAGACCTCATCAAATGCGACCTACTCGTGTCCACCTACGCGGGCACAGGGTTCTAGCGATGAAATCTCTCGGGGTGCAACTCCCTAGCAATGGCTAGACGGACCTAAGGTGTGGGAATGAGTCGTCGTCCCGTTGCGCTCGCGGCCGCTTTCGCCGTTCTCGGCACTCTGACCGCATGCGCGCCGGACCCCGTCGATCCTGCGCAGATCGCGCAGTGGCGGTCAGATCGCCAGGCTGAAATCGATGCCGACGGCCCGTTCCTCGCCGTGTTGTCCTCCGACGCGAGCATAGGGCGAGAGAGCGACCGGATGGAGTCTAAGTTCGACCAACAGCAGCTGCCGACGGCGGTCACCTTCGACTGCTTCGGAGACGGCGACCTCGAGTTGGCACTTGATTCCGCCTCGACAACCGGAACCGCCACGACAACCGAGACCACAATCAGGACTATCACCTGCGGCGACGGCACGCACGAAATCGACTCGGCGTCGCTCGGCACGGATCCGATCAACCTCGTCGGAGTCACCATCTCCGACGCTGATCGCGATACCGCCTGGTTTCTGACTGTACGAGGCGTGCAAAGCGCGCCCTGACCTCACGCACTGCTCCGAACGCATCGCTCGTCTTACGCTGATCCTTGCGGCGTCGAGCGGCTGAATGCCCCTGCTCCGCTGTGGCGGACCCCGCCATTCGCCCCGGTTGGCCGAGGGACCGCCAGCCGTCCTCGGCGCGAGTGCGAATCACGCCCCGCCGGGGCCGGCTGCCGGCGCATCGCGCTCTTCGTCAGCATCGCGCGCGTCACGGTCCCAGTACCCCGCCGCTCTCAGGCCAGACAGCTGATCGGCAGGTTCCGGCAGAGAATGTCGTGGAACACGCTCGGGGTAGAGAGCCGTCCGGGTAGAGCAAGATGCTGTTGTGGTTGGCACCGACGGCCTGTCGAATGCGCTCGAGGGTGAGCGCAGGAGCGCGGCGCGCACGAAGGAGAGCAAGATGGCTGACTACGACGACCTCGCCGCCAGCGCCGAACGTGGCGACCTCACCCCTATTGCTGGAACGGTGCTTCGTGGCAGCTGTGCCACTGAGGCCCGCCGCTTGGCGTTACTCGCGGCGACCGGTACCGAAAGGCTCTGACTGCTGCCGTGGCTCGACCGAGAACAGTGGACCCCGGGCGCTACGTCGCCCGCCTGGTCAGGTCGACCCTCGCCGACGTGGACACGCTGCTGGACCAGATCCTCACCGCCGCCGCGCAGCGCCTCCCTGACGCCGGAATCACCGTTTTCGACGCGTGGGTTCACGAGCACCACTACGGGCCGTTCTACTCCGGCGTTTTCAAGAAGAGCATCGGTGAATCCGAACGGCTGTTGCGCGCCGCCGCGGATATGGCCGAGTCCATCGCGATCCTCCTCGAAGCCAGCGGCCGAAGCGTAGTCAGCCCCTATGTGCTCTCCCGGTCGCTCGGAGAAGGTGTCATGCGGCTCTGCTACCTTCTCGACCCCGACGTTCCACCGGCCCGCACACTGCTGCGCATGGCCGTCTTCCAGCTCGCCACCATCGAGGGGAACCTGGAAACAGCCCGCGCTTTCGGACCGGACGGCGCGGACAAAGAGCCCGAAATACTTGCGAACATCGCTACCCTGCACGGCTGGTTCGCCGATAACGGCATCGAGCGCATCCCCGGACGGCGCACCCCCTACACCGCCTCCCTCAGCCTTGATGGCGAGACCGAGAACGTCCGTTTCAACGCCACCGCCGCCTACCAGCGGTACATGCCGTTCTCGGCCTGGTCCTACAACATCGGCTCCGGCGCCACCCACAGTCGCGGGTGGATGCTCCCCAGCCTCGTCGGAACTCTCGAAGAAGGCCCCCTCGCCACCACGATCGAGAACGTCGTCGCCGTCGGCAACGCCGTCCTCGACGCAGCGGACGCCCTGGCTCGCGTCGGCGCCCGCCACGCCGCAACCGACGTCGACTGGTTCCTGCGCAAGACGCACCTGCGCCGACGAGGCCTCGTCCGCCTCGCCGGCAAAGGATCTGACGTCATGGTCGGCCATGACGAATACGCAGCCCGCGCACCCGGCTCGACCCGCACCGAGGGTTCACCCGGCATCTCATTCTGGCGGCCACCGCTACCATCCCCGAACGGCTAGTAGGCGTCTGGGCGCTGCTATTGAACCTCTCGTACCCCGCCCGGTTGTTCCGTCAGCTCGGTCCTCAGCAGCAGTCGAGCACGCCCGTAACGGGCGCGTGCAGTCGGCGCCGGCACTTTCATCAGCGTCGCGGCCTCAGTGATCGAGAAGCCGTCCCAGTGCACGAGCCGGACCAGCTCGGCCAGCTCGTCCGGGTGCGATCCATCGCCTCCCTGATCGCGAGGGCCGTATCCGAGTCGACCGGCGCCGGAGTGACGGCGAGGTCTTGCGCGAGCTTCTCGCTGAGGAGGCGGTGGCGCGCCTGACCGTGACGATGGTTCGAGGGCGTGTTGCGGGCGACGCCGAACATCCACATTCGCGCTTTCGTCTGTGAGTTCCGGCGTTCTGTGGCGGCGTCCTGACGCCGCTTCGTGTCGCGCCTAGTCGAGGAGTTCGGCCTGAATCCGAGCGGCGACGGCCTCGCGGAGGGGGCGGACGTTCTCGGCGCTCCAGTCGGTCGGGTCGGGGAACTTCCATTCCAGGAACCGGCCGGTCGGAGTTGCGGGCAGGGTGAGGCCGGGCTTCATCGCGACGACGATGTCCGCGTTCTCGAGGTCCTCGACCGTGACGGCGCGGGGGGTGCGGTCGCTGATATCGAGGCCGAGCTCAGCGACGGTCGCAGCGATCGCGGGGTTCACCGTTTCGGCGGGGGAGAGGCCGGCGGAGGTGGCGATGTAGCGGTCGCTGGCGAGGACTTCGAGCAGGCCTGCGCCGAGTTGGGAGCGGCCGGCGTTGTGCTGGCAGAGGAAGAGGACGGTGGGCTTCTGAGTCATGCGGGGATGCTGCTTCCGGTGGTCGTACGGGTCCAGGTCTGGGTGGCGATTTGCACGGCGTCCCACGGGGAGCCGAGCGGAGGCGTGTAGGAGAGGTCGAGGTCCGAGACCTGCTCGACGGTGAGCCCCGCGAACAGGGCGGTCGCGTAGGTATCGACGCGCTTGGCCGTCTCGGTGCCCAGGCGGCCGACGAGCTGCGCGCCGAGCAGGCGCCCATCGCGCGTGTCGCCGGTGATGCGGATCGTGATCGGCTGTGCGCCCGGGTAGTACCGCTTGTGGTCGTCTGCGACCGCGGTCGTCGTCGCCGGGACGTACCCGGCGGCGAGAGCCTCGTGCTCGCGCAGGCCGGTGCGGGAGGCGACGAGGTCGAACACCTTCACGACCTGCGTGCCGACGGAGCCGGCGAACCGGGCGGTGCCGCCGAGAGCGTTCTCGCCGGCCACCCGGCCCTGCTTGTGCGCGGTGGTGCCGAGCGGCAGGTAAGTGGTGCCGAGCAGGCGGTGGTGGGTGGTCACTCCGTCGCCCGCGGCGAACACGTGCGGGAGGCCGGTGCGCATCGCCTCGTCCACGACGACGGCGCGGCCTGCGCCGAGGGACGCTCCGGCGCGGGCGAGCAGATCGGTGTTCGGCTTCACGCCGACCACCAGGAGGACGACGTCGGCGGTCCGAGTGAGGGGTGCGCCGTCGTGGTCGGCGTGCACGGAGAGGCCGGTCGCGGTCTTCTCGATCGAGGCGACGGTGGTGTGCGTGAGCACCTCGACGCCGCGCTCAGTCAGTTCGGTGTGGACGAGGGCGCCGAGTTCGGGGTCGAGGGTGGAGAGCACTTCCGGGCCGCGCTGCAACTGGGTCACGCGCAGGCCTCGAATGGTGAGGGCTTCGGCCATCTCGAGGCCGACGTAGCCGGCGCCGACGATGATCGCGGTCTGCGGGTCGCGGCTGTCGAGGTAGCGCTCGAGGGCGAAGGTGTCGCCCATCGAGTGCAGCACGTGCACGCCGTCCTTCGGCCCCAGCTTGTCCAGTCCGGCAATGCCGGCGGAGGACGCGAGGGCGCCGGTGCCGACGATCAGCTCGTCGTAGCCGATCCGATCGAGCGAGCCGTCGGGGGTGCGGACGGTGAGCTGCTGCCCGGCGACGTCGATATCGGTCGCGAATGTGTCCAGGCGCAGCGCCATGCCGGTGGCTTCGAGATCGGCGTGGGTGCGGTGCGCGAGCGACTGCCACGGCTGGACCTCGCGGGAGAAGTAGTACGGGATCCCGCAGATGGAGAAGTTCGGGTACGAGTCGGCGACGACGACGGTCACGTCGACGGACGGGTCGAGCTCGCGGGCGCGCAGCGCGGCGGAGATCCCCGCGTCGCTGCCGCCGATGGCGACGAGATGCATCCTGCTCCTTCGGTCCGAGAACAACGACCGAACACTGACGCCCGTCGATGAACAGGAAGTGACACGCACGTGTCGCCACATCGACACGCGTCGATCTATCGGAGTCGCATGGTCTCGGCTGTTCAGCCGGCTCGGTCAGACGGTGACGAGGAGCTGTGCGAGGGAGTCGAGCGCGCCGGGCACCAGGCGGTAGTAGGCCCAGGTGCCGCGCTTGTCGCGGCTGAGGATCCCGGCGTCGACGAGGACCTTCAGGTGGTGCGAGACGGTCGGCTGGGAGAGACCGAGCGGTTCGGTCAGGTCGCAGACGCACGCCTCGGCGTCGGCGTGCGCGGCGACCATCGAGATCAGCCGCAGTCGCGCCGGGTCGGCGATCGCGCGGAGGGAGCGGGCGAGCTTCTCGGCGTTCTCGGCATCCATCGCCTCGCGGGTGAGCGGTGCGCAGCACGCGGTCACGTCCGCCAGCGGAAGCATCTCGAGAACAGCCATACCCTCAGTGTGCCACGCGGATCGACCGGCATCGATGGACTGCGGCACTCGTCCAGGCATCGATGAGGATCGATGTAGGGTCTTCATCGATCATCATCGATGCCTTCCCGAGGAGCTCTCCAGCATGACCGTGCTCGCCATCGCCATCTTCCTGGTGACCCTGACGCTGGTCATCTGGCAACCGAAGGGACTCGGGATCGGCTACAGCGCCCTCGGCGGTGCGGTGATCGCGCTGGTCACCACAGTCGTTCAGCTCTCCGACGTCCCGACCGTGGTCGGAATCGTCTGGAACGCCACCCTCGCCTTCGTGGCGATCGTGCTGATCTCGCTGATCCTGGACGAGTCCGGATTCTTCGAGTGGGCCGCGCTGCACGTCGCGCGCTGGGGCCGGGGACGCGGGCGACTGCTGTTCGTGCTGATCGTGCTGCTGGGGGCAGTGATCGCGGCGGTATTCGCGAACGACGGGGCGGCGCTGATCCTCACGCCGATCGTCATCCAGATGCTCCGCGCGCTGAATTTCTCCGCGAAGGCGTCCCTCGGCTTCATCCTCGCCACCGGCTTCATCGCCGATGCCGGCAGCCTCCCGCTGGTGGTGTCGAACCTCGTCAACATCGTCTCGGCCGACTTCTTCGACATCGACTTCGCCCGCTACGCCCTCGTCATGGTCCCTGTCGGCGCCGTCGCCGTCCTCGCGAGCCTCGGTGTGCTCTTCGCCTACTTCGGCCGCTCCATCCCGAAGCGCTACGACGTCGACGCGCTCGCCCGTCCTGCCTCCGCGATCAGCGACCCGCTCGTGTTCCGCACCGGCTGGATCGTCCTGGCCTTCCTGCTCATCGGCTACTTCGCCGCCGACCCGCTGCACGTGCCGCTCTCCGTCGTCGCGGGGATCGGCGCCGTCGCCCTCGTCGCTGTCGCCGCTCGGCAGCCGGCGTTCCTCTTCGCCCGCGTGCGTGCCGAGGAGCGCGAGCTCGTCGCCGCAGGCCGGCCCGGGTCCGGCAGTGCCCTCGACGCGGGCGAGCAGCCCGTGCGCCGGCGCATCCCGGTCCTGAAGGTGATTCGTGACGCTCCCTGGCAGATCGTGCTGTTCAGCATCGGCATGTACATGGTCGTCTATGGCCTGCGCAACCAGGGCCTGACCGACGAGCTCGCCGGGGTCTTCTCGTTCTTCGGCGACCGCGGGACCGTCATCACCGCACTCGGCGTGGGCACCGTGATCGCGGTCCTCGCCTCTCTGATGAACAACATGCCCACCGTGCTCATCGCGGCTCTCGCCATCTCCGCCGCCGGAGCGACCGGACTGACGCAGGAGACGATGATCTACGCGAACGTCATCGGCTCCGACCTCGGCCCCAAGATCACCCCGATCGGCAGCCTCGCCACGCTGCTCTGGCTGCACGTCCTGGACCGCAAGGGCATCCACATCGGCTGGGCCCGCTACTTCCGCACCGGCATCGTCCTGACCATCCCCGTCCTCCTGATCACGCTGCTCGCCCTCGCCGCGTGGCTCACGATCCTCGAGTGAACATCCGGTACCGACATTGACGCACGTCGATGCATGCCGTCACACTGATATCGATCGGCGTCAATGCCATCCTTTCCCTCCACCCCACCCCGACCGGAGAGCACCATGACCGAGAAGCCCACCGTCCTGTTCGTCTGCATCCACAACGCGGGACGCTCGCAGATGGCCGCCGGCTACATGCGCGCCCTCTCGAACGGCGCCGTCGAGGTCCTCTCCGGCGGATCCGAGCCGGGAGATCAGATCAACCCGATGGCGATCGCCGCGATGGCGGAGGAGGGCATCGACATCTCGCAGGCCGTGCCCACGCTGATGACCACCGAGCAGGTGCGCGAGTCGGACGCCGTGATCACGATGGGCTGCGGCGACGTCTGCCCCATCTTCCCCGGCAAGCGCTACGAGGACTGGGCCCTCACCGACCCCAAGGGCAAGCCGCTCGAGGAGGTCCGCCCGATCCGCGACGACATCAAGGCTCGCGTGCAGGCACTGCTGGCCGAGCTGCTGCCCGCGAAGGTCTGACGATGAGCGACGTCAGCACCCGCCGCGCCATGCCGGGCCTCGTCTACCCTGAGGGCTACCTCGCTCGCCTCGCCGAGGAGCTCAGCGAGAAGTTCCACGGCGTCTTCGCCGCCGAGACCGTCGAGCGGTACGTCCTCGAGTCCTACACCGGGCTGCTGCGCACCTCGAAGGTCAAAGCCCACCTGGCGAGCCAGGCCGTCCGCTTCGCCACCGACCGCCTCACCGCTCTCGCCCAAGCGAAGGGCGCGATCGCGCGGGAGGTGCCGGAGGTGCTGTTCATCTGCGAGCAGAACGCCGGCCGCTCCCAGATGGCCGCGGTCCTCACCGACGCGCTCTCCGGCGGCCGCGTGCACGTGCGCTCCGCAGGCTCCATGCCTGCCGCGGCCCTGAACCCGGCGGTCGTCGCCGCGATCGAGGAGATCGGGCTGGACGTGACCGACGCGTTCCCCAAGCCACTCACCGACGACGTAGTCCAGGCGGCCGATGTCGTGGTCACGATGGGCTGCGGCGACGCGTGCCCGATCTACCCGGGCAAGACCTACCAGGACTGGGACCTCACCGACCCGGCCAGCCTCCCGATCGAGGAGGTCCGCGTCATCCGCGACCAGATCAAGACCCGCGTCGAGGCCATGCTGGCCACCCTCGGCGTCGAGACGACAGGAGTCCCCGCATGACCGGCACGGACAGCGACACCATCGAGAACGTCGTCGTCGTCGGATCCGGCCCCGCCGGCTACACCGCCGCCATCTACCTCGCCCGCGCAGGCCTTGACCCGATCGTCCTCACCAGCGCCGTCGAAGCAGGCGGCGCCCTGGTGAACACCACCGAGGTCGAGAACTTCCCCGGCTTCCCCACCGGCATCATGGGCCCGGACCTGATGGAGAACATGCGCGCCCAGGCCGAGCGCTTCGGCGCTCGCATCGTCTACGACGACGCCACCGCGCTCGAGCTCACCGGTGATGTGAAGACGGTCACCACCGGCTACGGCGGCACCTACCGCGCGAACGCCGTTGTCCTCGCGATGGGCTCCGCCTACCGCAAGCTCGGCGTCCCCGGCGAGCAGCGCCTCACCGGACACGGAGTGTCCTGGTGCGCCACCTGCGACGGGTTCTTCTTCAAGGGCCAGGACATCGCCGTCGTCGGCGGCGGCGACTCCGCCCTCGAGGAGGCCATGTTCCTCACCCGCTTCGCAGCCTCCGTGACCCTCATCCACCGCCGCGACTTCCTGCGCGCGTCGAAGATCATGCAGGACCGCGCCCTGGCCGATCCGAAGATCCGCGTCCTGTGGAATACCGAAGTCACCGAGGCGCTCGGCGACGAGAAGCTCACGACGCTGCGCCTGCGCGACACCGTCACCGGCCAGGAGTCCGAACTCGCAGCTACGGGTCTGTTCATCGCCATCGGCCACGACCCCCGCTCCGAGCTCGTCCTCGGCCAGGTCGACGCCGACGACGAGAACTACGTCCGCGTCGCCTCCCCTACTACCGAGACCAACCTCCGCGGCGTCTTCGCCGCGGGAGATCTCGTGGACCACCGCTACCGCCAGGCGATCACCGCCGCCGGCACCGGCTGCTCCGCCGCCGCCGACGCCGAGCACTACCTCGCCGCCCACGGCCTCGCCTCCCTCGCCCAGGCCACCACCGCCGTCCTCGACGACGCCGTCACTGCCTAACCCGCACCACTGAGGAAAACCACCATGACGATGCTGCTGACCGTCCCGCCCCGCACCGACGAGCGCCGCCTCACGGGCCTGCCCGTCGCCGTTATCGGCGCCGGCCCCGTTGGCCTGGCCGCTGCCGCGCAGCTACTCGAGCGCGGCCTCGACGTCGTGGTCTACGAGGCCGGCGGGAGCGCCGGAGCTGCGGTGCAGCAGTGGGGTCACACCCGCCTGTTCTCCCCGTGGGAGTATCTGGTCGATTCCGCCGCCGGGCGCCTCCTAGACGCCGCAGGCTGGGAGGCGCCCGCGGCGAAGAAGCTGCCCACCGGGCACGAGTTCGTTCGCGACTACCTCGCACCCCTCGCCGCGACCCCGCAGCTCGCCCCGGTCATCCGCTACCGCTCCCGCGTGCTGGCCGTGACCCGCGAGGGCATGGACCGCACCCGTTCCGTGGGCCGCGCCGCCACTCCGTTCCTGCTGCGTCTGGACACGCCGGAGGGCGCCGTCGACGTCACCGCGCGCGCGGTGATCGATACTTCCGGCACCTACTCGACCCCCAACGCGCTCGCTTCCGCGGGTCTGGACCCAATCGGTGTCCTTGATGTCGCGGAGCACCTCAGTCACGCGCTGCCGGACGTGCTCGGCGTCGACCGTTCCCGGTTCGCCGGGAAGCGGATCCTCGTCGTCGGCGCCGGCCACTCCGCCGCGAACACTCTGATCAAGCTCGCCCGTCTCGCCCGCGAGGAGCCGGAGACGCAGATCACCTGGGCGATCCGCGGCACCAGTCCGCTGCGCGTCTTCGGATCGGGCGACGACGAGTTGGAGGAGCGCGGCAAGCTCGGCGGCACCGTGCACCAGCTCGTCCGTGACGGTGCGATCACTCTCCTGGACCGCTTCGAAATCGACCGCCTCGAGAAGGCACCCTCCGGCGGCGTCACGGTGATGGGGCGGCGCCGGAAGGAGCGCGAGAGCGTGGAAGTCGATGTCGTGGTGCAGGCCACCGGGTTCCGGCCCGACCTCGACATGCTGCGCGAGATCCGCGTCTCCCTGGACGAGATCGTGGAAGCGCCGCGCGCACTCGCCTCGCTCATCGACCCGAACCTGCACTCCTGCGGCACCGTCGACCCCCACGGCGTCGCGGAACTCGCCCACCCCGAGCCGAACTTCTTCATCGCGGGGATGAAGTCGTACGGCAGGGCGCCGACCTTCCTGCTCGTCACCGGCTACGAGCAGGTCCGCTCCATCGCGGACGAGCTCGCCGGCGATCACGCCGCCGCCCGGCGCGTGCAGCTCGTGCTCCCCGAGACCGGCGTCTGCTCCACCGACATCGGATCCGCCGGAGGGAGCTGCTGCTCATGACCAGCATCCGGCCGATGACCCCCGAGGACTGGCCGGCGGTCGAGACGATCTACAGCGACGGGATCACGACCGGACACGCCACCTTCGAGGCCGAACCGCCCACGTGGGAGGCGTTCGATGGAGGGAAGCTCGACGTCGGGCGCCTGGTCGCCGTCGACGGAGAACAGATCCTCGGTTGGGCTGCGTTGTCGAAGGTCTCGACCCGGCCCGTCTACCGGGGCGTGGTCGAGCACTCCGTCTACATCGCCGCCGCCGCACGCGGCCGCGGCGTCGGATCGACGCTGCTCGCCGCGCTCATCGCCGCAGCGGACGACGCGGACCTGTGGACGATCCAGTCGAGCATCTTCCCCGAGAACACCGCCAGTCTCGCCCTCCACGACCGCGCGGGATTCCGGCGCGTGGGCATCCGGGAGCGCATCGCGCAGATGACATACGGGCCTGCGGCCGGCCGCTGGCGCGACACGATCCTCATCGAGCGAAGGCGACCGTGACGCCGTGACTCGCCCAGGATCCGCGTGTATCGTGATCCTCACAACGGGCCGGTTCCCGGAACGTTGCCAGCCGAAGACCCCGCCTAGCGGGGTCTTCGTTTTTAAGGCGTCCAGATCCAGTCATGCGACGTCGACGCGGCGACCAGTCCGCTCAACCGCACCATCGTCGCCACGGACTTCGGGTGCGACTCCGCCACCGTCTGCCGACGCCGATGCAGATAGACCGCGAGGTCCACCGCCTGCAACCCGGCAGCGTTCCTCGAGGACGCGAACTGGATCGGGGAGGAAATCAGGTCGAGCTTGCTCGGCCGGTAGCCCGGCGTTCCCAGCAGCTGGTAGCTCTCGAACTGCCGCCGGTGCTCTTCCTGCGTCGCGATCTCGTCAGCGACGACGATCACCTCCTCTGTGTCGGAAGAGAAGACGTAGCGGCGGTACTCGTTCACCCGCTCGAGCAGGTGCTGCAAGACGACCTTGTGCGGCTGCTCCGGGTACCGGTACCGGGCGTTCAGGCGCTTCACGTCTACACCGCGGAACAGGTAACGGACCTCGGCCTCCTGCGCGATGCGCAGCGCGGCCGCGTAGATGCCGGCGGCCTCGCGATGCTTCCCGCGCAGGGGAGCCCACTCGCCGGCGCCGCCCATCAGCTCATGCCCGTGGAACTCGACGTCGGCTGGCACCCCGTGGTCCGCGGCGATCTGCTCCCGGAGAGCGGCGTAGCCGTGCTCGAGCTGCTCCCACTTCTCCTGCGTGGTCACGGCAGCGCCGATGAAGTAGAAGTCCTGGGTGTAGGACTCGTCCACGTAAGCGATCAGCATCCGGTCATCATGTCAGCGACCTCCGCCACCACCAGCGGCAGAACAACGCCGATGAGCCGCTGCGAACGGCTCGCAGACGCGAGCACGTCGCGGGAGCACCGATGCTCGGGGTGCACGGAGGGCACCCGATCGATCTGTCGTCACTGGTGTTGTCCGCGGGTGCGGAAGATGCACTCGGTCGAGCAGAGCTCGTCCCGGTCGGGGCAGGCGGCGAGGTCGTGGTCGGCGCGGTCGAGGCGAGAGCGCAGCTCGTCCAGTCGTGCGCGTTTCTCGTCCAGCTGCCGCACCCGTTCCGCGAGGAGCGGGCGGAGCGCGTCGCGGACGTCGGTGCAGGAGGTGGTTTCAAGGGCGCGCAGGTGCCGGCCGATGTCCTCGAGCGGCAGGCCGAGCTCCTTGCTGGACTCGATGAGGTCCAGGCGTGCCAGCACGTCCGCGTCGTAGTCGCGGTACCCGTTGCCGCTGCGGCCCGGGGTGATGAGTCCGATGGACTCGTAGTACCGCAGCGCCGTCGCGGAGACGCCGCTGCGCTTGCTGACATCCGAGATCCGCACACGCCGACCCTACGGCGCGAACCCCCACTTGACCTTCAACCGGCTCGAACGTTTACCGTTGCACCCCGTGCCCTTCCTTCTTCCCGGTGTGCTGTCGTGAGCGCGCTCGTCGCCTGGCTCGAGCACCGCCAGATCCCGCTCTATCTCGCCGCGATCGCCGCTGGAGCTGCGCTCGGGCTGTTGCTGCCCGCGGCGCACTATCTGGAGGTCGCGATCGAGCCGGTGCTCGCGCTGCTGCTGTTCGCCACGTTCCTGGGCGTCCCGTTCGCGGCGATCGGCCGGTCACTGCGCGACGGCCGCTTCCTCGCGGCGGTCGGGGTCCTGAACTTCGTCGTCGTCCCCGTCGTCGCCTATGGCCTGTCTCGGTTCGTGGCGGACACTCCGGCGCTGCTGTTCGGGGTGCTGCTGGTGCTGCTGACGCCGTGCATCGACTACGTGATCGTCTTCGCCGGCCTCGCCGGCGGTGCTTCCGACCGGCTGCTCGCCGCGGCACCGCTGCTGATGCTCGCGCAGATCCTGCTCCTGCCGCTGTACCTGCTGCTCTTCCTCGGACCGGAAGGCATCGCCGTGGTCGAGGTCGGCCCGTTCGCGCGCGCGTTCCTGCTGCTGATCGTCGTGCCGCTCACCGCGGCCGCTCTCGTGCAGGCCCTCGGCCGTCGACGCCGGGCGGGCCGGGTCATCGAGTCCACGATGCTCGGCCTGATGGTGCCGCTGATGATGGCGACCCTGTTCGTCGTCGTCGCCTCCCAGGCCGGCGCCGTCGGCGCGGCCGCCGGACAGCTGCTCGTCCTCGTCCCCATCTACGCCGGCTTCCTCCTCGTCATGGCCGCCGCCGGTCTGGGCGTTGCGCGACTCTTCCGCCTCGAGTACTCCGCGACCCGGGCGCTCGTGTTCAGCGGCGCGACCCGCAACTCCCTCGTCGTCCTGCCGCTCGCGCTCGCGCTGCCCGCATCGCTCGCGCTCGCTCCGGTCGTCGTTGTCACCCAGACCCTGGTGGAACTCGTCGGCATGGTCGTGTTCGTTCGACTCATTCCGCGGCTCGCACCTGGTCGCCCCGCAGAATCGCCGCCGGGCGAAGTGAGCGGGCCCGTGCGGTAGGCGTCGGTTGGTGGATCCTGTCAGTGCTCGTGGCGGTGGTGGCTGTCCGGGTAGTGCTCGTGGCTGTGCGTGATCGCGTCGTGGGTGTGCGGGTGCCGGTGCCGGGTGCCGGCGGGGACGGGTTCGTCGTGCTCGTGCCGGTGGTGCTCGTCCCGGTCGTCGTGGGTGTGCCAGTGGTCGTGGCCGATCGGCTCGTGGGTGTGCTCGTGCTCGTGGCGCTCGGTGAGGTGCAGCCCGATCCCGACTGCCATCAGCGCGGTGGCGACGAGGAGGGGCGCGGTCACCGGCTCGCCGAGGACGACGGCGAGGACGGCGCCGAAGAACGGGGCGACCGAGTAGTAGGCGCCCGCCCTGGCGGTGCCCACGTGCCGGAGGGCGACGATGAAGAGCACGAGGCTCACCCCGTAGGCGAAGAAGCCGACGGTCATCGCGGCCGCGATGTTGCCGAGGGCGGGCAGCTGCGCCCCGAGCGCGAAGGCGAGGACGAGGTTCACCGGACCGGCGACGCCACCCTTGACCGCGGCGAGCCAGGTCGCGTCAGTGAGGGCGACCTTCCGAGTGAGGTTGTTGTCGATGCCCCAGCACAGGCAGGCGCCGAGGATCGCGAGCGCCGGCCAGGGGCTGCCGAACTCGATCCCCGCCGGAACGGTGAGCACGACGGCGCCCGCGACGATCGCGAGCATGCCCAGCGCGATGCGCCGGTCGACATTCTCGCGGAACACGAACCAGGCCAGCAGCGCGGTCGCAACTCCCTCCGCGTTCAGCAGCAGCGACGCTCCCGAGGCGGGCGTGTTCACCAGGCCGACGAGCAGCAGGACCGGGCCGAGGATTCCGCCGAAGAGGATCGCGCCGCCGAGCGGTGCGTACTCGCCGCGCTCGAGGCGCACGCGCGGGGAGCGGCGGACCAGGCGTAGGAGGCCGAGCCCGATCCCGGAGCCGCAGTAGAGGAGCCCGGCGAGCAGCCAGGGGCTGACGGAGTCGAGCAGGAGCTTGGCCGCGGGCGTTCCGGCGCCGAAAAGGACCGCGGAGAGCAGCGCCGCTTGCACTCCCCGGCTACGCAGTGCGGTCCGCATCGGCCGCCTCCCCGTGGTGGTGGGCGGGAGTGCCGCCGAGCTGGTGCTCGGCCTGGAAGATCGCGTCGGCGACGAGCTGCCGGGCGTGCTCGTTCGTGAGGCGGTAGAACACGCGCGTCCCCTCCTGACGGGTCGAGACCACCCGTGCCAGCCGCAGCTTCGCGAGATGCTGCGACACCGACGGGGGCGACTTCCCGACCCGCTCGGCCAGGTCGTTCACCGCGAGCTCGCCGTCGGACAGGGCGAGCACGATCCGCACCCGCGTCGCATCGGCCAGCATCGAGAAGACCTCGACCGCGAGTTCGACGTACGGGCTGTTCACGTGTCGTCCGCAGCTACTCTCTGCATCCATGCGCAGATTATTGCAGATGGGGAGCGGTGGATGGGGACACGGCTGCAGTGCCCGGTCGGTAACCCGAATACGGACCAGGCGCTGCAGCCGCGTTCACTGACGTCGCCGCGGGGGCGACATCAGTGAACGTGTGTGGGCCGCGTCGGTGCGTGAGGCGGTCATCCGAGGGTGACGCCGCGGGCTCGCATGAACAGTTCGGGGTCTACGCGGGCGCCGCCGGTGCGGGTTTCGTAGTGGGAGTGGCAGCCGGTGGAGGCTCCGGTGGTGCCGACGAGGGCGATGATCTGGCCCGCGGTGACGGTTTGTCCGGCGTCGACGAGGAGGGTGGAGTTGTGGGCGTAGCCGGTCTGGATCCCGTTGCCGTGATCCAGGAGTACCCAGTTGCCGTAGCTGCCGAAGGCGCCTGAGTAGGAGACGGTGCCGTTGGAGGCGGCGGCGACGGGGGTTCCGCAGCTGGCGACGATGTCGGTCGCGTAGTGGAAGGGGTTCACTCCGGCGACGGGTTGTTGAGGGCGGGGTCCGAAGGGGCTGCTGATGCGACCGGAGACGGGCTTCACCCATCCCTGGGAGGAGGGGCCGGTGACCGGCGCCCCGCCACCTGCGGGTGCGGTGCCTCCGGCCGGAGTGCTGCTGGCTGGCGCTGCGGCGCGGGCAGCTTCGGCGATACGGGTGGCTTCGGCCTGGGCGGCGATGCGGGCGGCTTCCTCGGCTGCGCGGGCTGCTTCCGCGGCGCGGCGCGCGTCCTCGCCTGTCTGGTAGTCGGCTTCGGTCGCGGCGCGGTTCTCGGTGAGGACGGCGAGTTGGCTGCGGAGGGTGCTTTCGTAGTCCTGCTGTTGCTGCACTCGGGTGTCGGCGGCCTCGCGCGCGGCGATCGCGTCGGCGAGAGCGGCGTCCGCGGCGGCCGCGAGATCCGCGAGAGCGTCGCGGGCGATCTCTGCCTGAGCGGTGAGGGCGGTGGCGGTGTTGGAGTCGGTACGGGCGGTCGTGTAGATCGCGTCGGTCTTCTCTGTCAGCTTGGTCATCGATGCGAGCTGATCGAGCAGGCTGCCGCTGTCGGCGCTGGTCAGCAGCGCGAGAGTGAGGTTCGTGCCGCCGGCGCGGGAGAGGGTGGACGCGAGCTGACCGGCCTGCTTCCGGGACTGCTCCGCAAGGGCTTTCGCCTCATCCGCGGCGGTCTGGAGCTCGTCGGCTCGATAGGTGGCTTCGTCGAGAGTCGCCTGCGCCTTCTCGTAGTCGGCGACGCGCGCGTCCTGAGTGCTGCGCGCGGTGTCGGCGTTGTCGCGGAGTTCGGTGAGCAGGGCGGTGATCTCCCCGATCTGCGCTTGCTTACTGGTCTCGCTGGAGCGAGCCGCTTCGACGTCCTCCCAACTCGGATACTCCGCCGCCATCGCCGGAGCGGGAGTGAGAACGGCCAGCAGGACGCTGAGGGCGACCGCGGAGACCGCGAAGCGGTTGACCCTGCGGCGCGGGGTGTGGTGGTGGCGGGTCA
Source organism: Rathayibacter sp. VKM Ac-2929 (assembly GCF_022815495.1). Taxonomy (NCBI): domain Bacteria; kingdom Bacillati; phylum Actinomycetota; class Actinomycetes; order Micrococcales; family Microbacteriaceae; genus Rathayibacter; species Rathayibacter sp. VKM Ac-2929. The sequence continues at coordinate 39,166 of NZ_JALGRV010000010.1, read as the reverse complement.
TGCGGAGGCCTCCGTCGTGCGTCGGGGTCGTCGAGCGAGGTTGAGGAGTGCGCTGGTGGCCAGGGCGGTGACGGTGGCGGCGATGAGGGCGACCGCGCCCGCGCGGCCCTGATCGAAGAGGACGGCGTCATCGGGGTAGAGCATCGCTATCCACCACGACGGCGCGAGGATGCTGTCGGTGTCGCGCAGCGTCCAGCCGAGGATGAGGAATCCGGCCACGGTGGCGAGCAGGGTGAGCAGCTGCTCGATGGCGTCGCTGGTGCGTCCGGGGCGACGGGAGAGGGCGGTGGCGAGCAGCAGCCCTGTGGTGATGCTGGTGGCGATGATCGCGGCGCGCCCCTGGTAGAAGAACAGCGACCACTGCAGCCAGTCAGTGCCGTAGTACGCGGCGAGATTCGCGAAGAACAGGACCACGGCGACGCTGGGCCGCCGCAGCACCTGCCCGAGGATCCCGGGCCGGCGTGAAGCGCGGGCGTGAGTGAACGGCGGCAGGTGTGCGGCGCGGTTCGCGCGGTGAAGGTCGACCGGTCTCCCGGCGACGAGCAGCGCGGGGACGACGGCGGCGAGAAGCAGGTGCTGTCCGAGGAGAGTGCTGAGGTGCACTTGCGCGTAGACGCCGGGTCCACCGTTCGTCGCCCAGACCAGCACGACAGCGCCGGCGCACCAGGCGATCGTGCGCCGGAGAGGCCAAGTGCGTCCGATGCGGCGCAGCTGGGTGAGGGTGCGCAGGTACCAGAGGGCCACGGTCACGGCGGCGGCGAGGCCGATCCAGTCCAGGTGCCAGGAGGTGAACAGGCGGCCGACGGTGACGGGGTCAGGGTAGGGGTAGCCGAGGAGGTTGCGGCGGGGATCGTTCACCGTCGCGTCACCGATCGGGGTCTCAGAGAGAGACAGCGCCACGGACACGCCGATCGTGGCGGCCATGATCACCAGCTCCACCGCGGCGAGGCGCAGGAACGCCCGGCGACGCCGGCTCTCGACTCGCAGGCTGGGCAGCACGCGGGTGCGGTGCCACGCGCCGATAGCCCCGAGTGCCAGCAGGGCGGTGGTCTTGATGATCAGCAGCGTCCCGTAGGGGGTGGCGAGATCGGTGGGGTCGGAGAGGCGGAGGGAGGCGTTGATGATCCCGGAGAGGGCGACGGCGGCGAACGCGAACCCGGCGACCCGCGAGTACCGTTCGGCGACGTCGGGCAGGGCCGCGCCGAGGCGTCGGGCGAGGAGGGCGACGCCGAGCAGGCCTCCAGCCCACAGGGTTACCCCGATCAGGTGCACGGCGAGGCTGTTCACGGCGTTGATGTGCTCGTCGGCGCCGGCCGCGTGACCGGTCAACGCGAGCGGGAGCAGCGCGAACAGGGCGAGCGCGAACGCGGCGATGCTCCACGCCCGGTCGGGGGTGAGCAGGGTGATCACGTGCACGGCCGTGGCGGCGGCGAGGGAGAGCAGCAGGACCTGACCGAGCTCGAGCTGGGTGATGTAGAACCACAGCTGCGCGGGGAACGTGGGGGAGCTGACGGGGGCGCCGATCGCGTTGGCGACGGTGAACACGAGGACCGCGGCGGCGGAGAGGACCCAGGCGGCCGCCGCCCAGGACGCCCACTGGATCGCCGTCTCCCGGACCGCGTCCCCGGGACGGTTCGAGCGGGGCAGGAGAAGGGCGACGAGGAGCAGGCCCACGGTGAGCGTCGCGGCGAGGTCGTGCAGGACGCGGGCGAGGGGCAGGCCGCGGGTCGCGACGACGCCGGGGTCGATGAGGAGCCGATCGGGGTCCAGGGCGCCGGTCGCGGCGAGGGCGAGCAGTGCGGCGCCGGCTGCGAGGGGCGCGCCGAGGATCAGCGCGACGCGGGTCGTCCGTGAGGGGCGCTGCGGTGCGGCGTCGAGGGCGGTGTGTGTGCTGGGCACTGCGGGGTGGCTCGTCTCGTCGATCGGGGAGGTCCGGTGGGGGTGCGTCATGGGCGGGGTCAGATGGGGGTGACGAAGCCGTTGATGAGGTTCTGGAGGCGGTAGATCCCCTCGGTCCACAGGCCTGTGAGCATGGCGATGCCGATGAGGATGAGCAGCGCTCCGCCGAGGAGGTTGATGGTGCGGATGTGGCGTTTGAGGAACGCTGTCGCGGTGCTCGCCCAGGAGAAGCCGAGGGCGATGAGCAGGAACGGGATCCCCAAGCCGAGGCAGTAGAGCAGCCCGAGAAGGGCGCCGCGGCCGGCGGAGGCGCCGTCGAGGCTGAGGGCGGAGATCGCGGCGAGGGTGGGGCCGAAGCAGGGCGTCCAGCCCAGGCCGAAGACGACGCCGAGAAGGGGGGCGCCGAGCAGGCCGGTCGCGGGTTTCCATCGCGGCTTGATGGTGCGTTGCAGGAAGCGGATCTGTCCGATGAACACGACGCCCATGAGGATCACGAACGCTCCGAGGATCCGCGTGATCACGTCCTGCCACTGCAGCAGCCACGTGCCGAGGGCACCGAACGCGGCGCCGTAGGCGGTGAACACGACGGCGAAGCCGCTGATGAACAGTCCCACCCCGAGCAGCAGCCGGCGGCGGCTGCCGGTGGCGAGGTCGGGGTTCCCGCCGATGTAGGCGAGGTAGCCGGGAACGAGGGGGAGCACGCACGGAGACGCGAAGGACACCAGTCCCGCGAGGATCGCGATGGGCGCGGCGAGCAGCAGCTGGCCGGCGAAGACGGTCTCGCTCCAATTCACGAGGCCGACTCCGCGATCGTGTCCGCGATGAGGGTGTCGAGGATGGAGCGGGCGGTGACTCGTCCGAGAATGCGGGACGCGGGACGCCCCTCCGCGTCCAGGACGATGGTGGTGGGGACGGCGTTCGCAGCGAACTTCCCGGAGAACGCGAGCTGCGCGGCCGCGTCGACGTCGACGATCGAGGGGTAAGTGATGCCGTACGTCTGGGCGAAGGCGGCCGCGGTGTCGGCCTGGTCGCGCACGTTGACGCCGAGGAACTCAGCACCCTGCCCGGTGTACTGCTCGAACAGCGCCTGCAGATCGGGTGCCTCCGCGCGGCAGGGGGCGCAGGCGGCGTACCAGAAGTTCACGACCAGGACCGTCCCGCGGTAGTCCTCGGCCGTGATCGTCTCGCCCGTCTCGCTGAGCCCGGTGAACTCCACCGGCTCGCCTCGCGTCTCGGCCGGCCACTCGACGACGGTCCCGTCGCCGGCGACGTAGTTCTTGTTCGACCCGGTCCGGTACTGCTCCGACAGCTCATCCTGGGCGCAGCCGGTCGTGGCCAGCGCGACGGCCGCGACCACCGGCAAGGTGAGCAGGGTGCGTCGCGGGACGCCGGTCACGAGGCGAGCGCGGCGTCGAGGGCCGCCTTGATGTCGCCGAGTCGTTGAAGATCGATCGCCTCGTCGTTGACGAAGATGGTGGGGGTGCCCTGCACTCCGAGGTCCTGACCGGCCTGGAAATCGAAATCGACGCGCTCGGCGGTGGCCGGGTCAGCGACGTCGGCGTCGAACTGGGCCATGTCCAGCCCGAGCTCCTCGGCGAAGCCGCGGAACACGTCGGCCTTGGAGTCCTGGCTCTCACCCCAGCTGGCCTGCGTCTGGAACATCCGGTCGTACATGTCCTCGAACCGGTCCTGCTGCGCGGCGGCCTCGACCGCGATCGCCGCGTTCTTCGAATTGCGGTGCGAGGGGATCGGGAAGTAGCGGGTCGCGAACGTGACCCGGCCGGCGTACTCCTCCCGCAGTTCCTCGATGGTCGGGTACACCTGCCCGCAGACTTCGCATTCGAAGTCGAGGAACTCCACCAACGTCACCTCCCCGTTCTCGGCGACGTCGAGACGGTGGGTGTTCTCCTCCAGGACCGCGGTCGTCGCGGCGACCTCCTCGCGTGAGGGCGAGAACGGGCGGAACGTTGTGATCGCCGCGATGACCGCGACGATCAGGACGACGGCGCCGATCGCGATGAGGTTGACCTTGGTGCTGGTTTTCATGGGGTGCTTTCTGTCAGGCCGGAGGTCGGCAGAAACGGTGGAGCAGGGGATGCTCGGGTCAGGGTTCGCGGGAGCAGTCCGTGGCGGAGCGCTCGTCGGTCTCGGTGTGGGAGGTGCGGGGGAGGGTGTGCACGAGGACGGTGTGACCGATGTGCTCGAGCCCGCGTTCGAGGAACTCGCGCACGTGCTCGTCGGCGATCGTGTACGACGCGTTCCGGCCGGTACGGTGCGCCTCGACGACGCGGTGCGAGCGCAGCAGCCGCAGCGCGTGCGAGGTCGCGGAGGGGCTGAGGCCGCTGTGCTCGGCGAGCTCGCCGACGGTGCGGGGGCCGGGGAGCAGGGTGATGAGGATCCGCAGGCGTCCGGGATCGCCGAGGAGCCCGAAGACGTCGGCGAGATCCTCGATCATCGAGGTCGAGGGCATCGCGTCGACAGGAAGCGCGGTGACGGGCGCTGCGGGCGGGGAGTCGGGGGTGTCGGTGCTCATCGGTGCCTAGATCAGGTTCGTGGTCTCGGAGAACTCTTCGGGCTCGCACTGGATGGTGACGTGCTCGATGTGGTGGGTGTCCTTGAGGACGACGAGGACCCCGGCGAGGACCTTCTCGTAGTCGGCGCCGCGTTCGAGGACGATGTGCCCGCTCGCGCTGTCCATCCCGGAGGTGATGGTCCACACGTGCAGATCGTGCAGCGCGACCACGCCCGGCACGGCGAGGACGTCGCGCTGAATGGCGGGCATGTCGACGTCGTCGGGAGCGGACTCCATCAGGATCCGCAGCGCCTGGCGGGTGAGGTTCCAGGTGCGGGGCAGGATGAACAGTCCGATGCCGACACCGATGATCGGGTCCGCGTACGGCCAGCCGGTGGTGAGCAGGATGATCGCGGCGACGATCACGCCGACGGATCCGAGCAGGTCGCCCATCACTTCGAGGTAGGCGCCCTTGAGGTTCAGGCTCTCCTTCGATCCCGCCATCAGCAGCCGGAAGCTGATCAGGTTGATGATCAGCCCGATCACCGCGGTGATCAGCAGTGGTGCTCCCGGGACCGAGGGCGGTTCGGAGAAGCGCTGCACGGCCTCGAAGATCACGTACCCGGCGACCGCGAACAGCAGGATCCCGTTCGCCAACGCCGCGAGGACCTCGAGCCGGTAGAAGCCGTAGGTGCGCTGTGAGGTCGCGGGGCGGGAGGCGAGCGTGATCGCCGCCAGCGCCATCCCGAGCCCGAGGACGTCGGTGCCCATGTGGGCGGCGTCGGAGATGAGCGCGAGCGAGTTGACGGAGAACCCGACGACGAACTCGACCACCATGTACGCCGCCGTGAGGCAGAACGCGATGACGAGGGGCCGGCGGTGCTTGCCGGCGGCGGACACGGCGGACCCGTGAGCGTGATCAGATCCCACGAGCACCACCCTCAATAACTGCATGAATGAACATATGAACAGTCTTGCATTTGTCGGTGGGTCGCGGTGCGGTTCTATCCCGCATTGTTCGAGAGCCAGGCGTAGGGGTCGATGGGGTCGGTGCCGCCCGCCCACACCTCCAGGTGCAGGTGGGGGCCGGTGCTCTGGCCGGTGGAGCCGACGGCGCCCAGACGCTGACCGGCCTTCACGGGTTGCCCTTCGGAGACGGTGAGGGATCCCCACTCCATGTGGGCGTAGAGGGTGCTCACGAGTTCGCCGTCGACGACGTGGTCGATGACGGCGTAGTTGCCGAATCCGGTGTCGGTCTCGCCGGTCTCGCGGACCACGCCGTCGGCGACGGCGCTGATCGGGGTGCCGGCGCCGGGGGTCATGTCCAGGCCTTTGTGGAAGGTGGAGCAGCCGCTGCACGGCGCCGCCCGGGGGCCGTAGTCATCGGAGATGCGCACGCCGACGGGGAAGGGCCAGCGCACGGAGCCGCTGGAGAGCTCGGTCGCCGTGGATCCGGTCTCGGTCGCTGCTTCCGAATCGTCGTCGGTCGCGGCGAGGGCGTCCATGGCGCCGGTCGTCTCGGTGGTGACCTCGACGATGCGTGCGGGTGCAGCGGCGGCGGTGAAGTTGTCGCGGATGACGATGCTGTCAGGCAGGTCGGAGGCGACGAAGGCTTGCGCGCTGACCGCGGCGGCGACTCCCGGGGTCTGCGAGGCGGCCGCGCTGGAGGCGGGCAGCAGCGTGCCCGGGAGGGCCATGACGGTGGCGAGCGCGATCGCGGAGAACGCGGCCGCCGCCGGGAGGACTCGGCGGGAGATTGGTTGGGGCTGCGGCGTCGGACGGGCCGGTCGGCGACGGGGCGGGCGGGTTCGGTGTTCGAGCGCGATGGCGGCGCGGCGGGTTCCGGGGGTGGGCGGGGGAACGGAGGAAGAGAGGGGCATTGCACGTCCAGGGTCGGCGAGAGGTCGGTCGTCGTGACCTGACTCCGTGTCGCGGGCGCGCAAGTGCGCGCCGATCGAGACGGGGCTCAGATCGGCGGCGACGGCCTACAGCCGAAGAGGGACGCAGCTGGCGGAGAGGCTCAGCCGTGCTCGTGCAGCGGTCGTGAAGAACGACGGTGCGGATGCCGGCGGTGCCGTGCTGGCGATGGAGCCCTGCCCGGGCCGTGCGCGGGCGGCGAGGGCGACGACGATCACGATGACCGCGCAGACGACCGCCAGCAGCGCGCACAGTTCAGCGACACCACCGAGCGTCGCCGCATCGGTGAGCGCTGTCACGCTCGAGGTGAGAACCTCGGCGTCCCCCGCCGTCGTCGCGGCAGCGGCGACCGTGGTGTCGGCGGGGACCGCGTCGTGGAGGCGCTCGAGGGGATGCCCGAGCAGCAGCGCGAGCGCGGTGAGGACGACGAGGAAGAGCAGCGTGAGGGTTCGCTGCACACCAGCGCGCGAGGCGTCTGGTTGCAGGTTCGTCACGATGGCATCTTTCCGGTGGCGTCGAAGAAGCCTGCGGTGTAAGCAGGCAAATTTCGACGTAGCGTACCAAGAACAGCTGGCGGCGGCTACGAGGTTCAGGCTCGAAGATCATCAGCGAGGCGGATCGTCAGTCGCTCCCGTCTCCTCGTCTCCCTCCCCGGGGGCGCCCCCCGATGATGAAACAGGACGACTCTGATGCCGCTCCCTCTCCCCGCCCGACTGCACCGCCCCGTCCTGCTCGGCGTCGCTCTGGCGGCAGCGGCGACGCTGGGCCTGGTCCTTCCCGTCGCGCCCGCAGCGGCTCACACCGGCGTGCAATCCAGCAGCCCGTCCGCGGATGCGACGGTGACCGTGGCGCCCTCGGAGGTGACTCTGACGTTCGGGCACGAGGTGGGCTCCGACCCGACGAACAACGTCTCGCTCGTGCAGGTGGTACGCGAAGGGGATGACCTGTTCTACTCCAACGGCTGCGCCGAGGTCGACGCCGAATCGGTGACGACCGGTGTCGCGCTGGGGGAGAGCGGCCGCTACCTGGTGGCGGCGAAGATCGTGACCGCGGACGGGCACGTCTCCACCGCCGAGTACGGCTTCACCTACGACCGGCCTGCGGATGCCGTGGCGAAGACCGGCGTCTCCCAGCCTCCCGTCTGCGGCGGCGACACGTCCGCGTCGGGAGCGCCGGAGTCGCTGTTCGCCCCCTACGAAGCTCCCATCCCCACCATCGTCCTGGTCGGGATCGCGTTGGCGTTCTTCGCGCTCCTCGCGGTCGTCGTCCTCTTCCTCGTCCGCCAGGCAGCACCGCGCCCCGCCGGGTCCGGCGGTGAACCGCCGACCACGGAGTGAGCGGTCAACCAACCGGTCGCCGGCGTCCTCAGCCGGCGGTAACCCGAGTCGGCGCCGCCGCGCTGTGCGCGGCGGCTCTCGCCGGTGCGCTCATTGATGCCGGATTCCCCGGCCTGAGTCTGTGGCCGGCGACTCTCCTCGGCGTCGCACTGCTGCTGGCGCTGCTGCGCGGCCGGACGGTCCGGGTCGGCGCTCTGCTCGGCGCTGTCACGGGGACGGTGTTCTACCTCACCCACGTCTCATGGACTTCGGAGTACCTCGGCCCTGTCCCGTGGCTGGCCCTGTCGCTTCTCGAGGCGGCGTTCTTCGCGGCCGGTGCAGCGACGATTACCCTGATGTGGTCTTCGATCGAGCGGTTCTGGCCGACCCCAGCGGGGCGGCTGCTCTTGCTACCGGCGGGCGTCGCGGGCGTATGGGTGGCGAGGGAAGTCATCGCCGGGTCCTGGCCGTACGGCGGCTTCGCGTGGGGCCGCCTGGCCTACTCGCAGTCCGAGAGCCCGCTCGCTCCGCTGATCGCCTGGGTCGGCGTGTCCGGATTCAGTTTCGTGCTGGTCGCGTGCCTCACCTTCCTGCTGCAGCTGCGACAGTTCCTGCCCGACCGGCCCGCTGCGCTCGGAGCGGCGGCGACGGCGATCGCGCTCGTATGGGTGGCGGTGCCGGTGTGGGAAGCGGCGCCGACCGGGCAGCTGCGGGTCACCGCTGTGCAGGGCGCGGGACCCGCCGGCTACTTCGACCGGCGAGGACCCGGCGAGCTGCTGTCCGCGCAGATCGACGCGACCCCGCGGGAGGCGGGGGTCGCTGATGTCGTGCTGTGGCCGGAGAACAGCATGGACGAAGACCCGCTCGCCGACCCGGCGACAGCGCGCCGGCTCTCCGAGCTCGCCGAGACCCTCGACGCCCCCCTGGTCATCGGCGCGATCACCCGTCGCGATGACCGCTACTACAACAGCTCCCTCGTGTGGACTCCGGAGGGTCCCGACGGTCTCTACGACAAGAAGCATCCTGTGCCGTTCGGGGAGTACGTTCCCGATCGCGCGTTCTGGTCACGCCTTGCACCGGATCTGATCGGTCTCGTGCAACGCGATTACGAGATCGGTGCACTCTCCCCGGCTGTCGCCGTCGCAGGCACCATCGCCGGGGTGTCGCTGTGCTTCGACATCGTCGATGACCATCTCTTCGACGAGATGATCGCTGGAGGCGCACAGGTCATCTTTGCGCAGACCAACAACGCCGATTTCGGGCGCACCGACGAGTCCGCGCAGCAGCTCTCGATCGCCCGCGTCCGGGCGATCGAGACCGGACGAGCGATCGTGAACGTCTCGACCGTCGGGCAGAGCCAGACGATCCTCCCCGACGGGTCCACCGGAGCCCGGATCCCCGCGTTCACGCCCGGCGCGTTCACCGACACGGTGCCTCTGAGCGCTGCCGTCACCCCGGCGATGTCCCTGCGCACCCTCATCGGAGGTGCCATCGCGCTCAGCGCGCTCGCACCACTGCTGACCGGGGCTCTCCTGACGCTCACGCGCCTGCGTCAGCGCGGGGAGGGTGTCTGAGGGTCGCTTCCTCGCCGGTTCAACTCCTGCAGGTAGGCGTTGTAGGCGTCCAGGTCAGGGGTTCCGTGCTCATCCCCAGCGCGGTCGGCGGCGCGAGCTGCCCGGGTGTCGTCACGCTGCCACCGCACCAGGAGCAGCAGCACGATCAGCAGGCTCGGCAGCTCGCCGTACGACCAGGCGAGAGCGCCGGCGATCTGCTGATCCGCGATCGGGTCCACTCCCCACGACGCGGGAGCCTGGAACGCACCCACGAACGCGGTCGCGGACATCATCACGATGACCCCGAAGAACGCATGCAACGGCATCTCCGCGAACAGGTCGAACATCCGCCCCAGATGCGTCTGCCGTACCGGCAGCGGATCCGCTGACAGCAGCGGAACGGCGAACACCACTCCCGCCGCCAGGAACAGCACCTCCACCGCGAGGTGACCGGCCGCGCTGTCCAGCAGGAGATCGTCGAGATCGCTGAAGTAGAGGCCGTAGAACAGCAGCAGGAACAGCGGGATCGTGAACCCCGGATGAAGAAGCACCCGAACGGCGCGCGAGCGCAGCAGACCCAACGCGGTCACGAGCACCATCCGTCCCGGCCATCGGTGCGGTGTCGTCCGCAGCAGAAGCGTGCCGGGTGAGCCGAGGACGAGAAGCGGCGGGATGGCCATCATCAGCGTCAGCTGCTGAAACATGAACACCGAGAACATCTCCCGGCCGTAGTCCTCGAGCCCGCTGGCCATCGTCGCCACGAGCAGTCCGCACCCTGCGAGGAAGCTCCCCGCGCGCCACCACGGCCACCGCCGCCGCGTCAGCCGGAGCCGCGCGACCCCGAGGGCGTAGACGCCGGCCAGCAGGATGCCGAGAAGCCCCCAGAACCAGAACGCGCTCGCGGACACCGTGAGGAAGGTGTCCATCGAGGGTGGCGCGTCCGGGAGGCGCGAGAGGATCGGCGGGATCGTCATCAGCGTGCCCTCCTCTGTCGGTCGATCGCGAAGGCGGGCCCGCCCCGACGGGACGAGGCGGACCCGCAGGTCAACTGCGCCGTCGCATCCGGCCGATCACGAAGACCGTGACCGCCGTGGCGACCGCGATCGCTGCGGCTCCGATGGACAACCCAGCGAGCAGCCCGGTCGCGTCGAACCCGTCCCCGGAGGAGGCGGCGGGTGCCGCGTCGGTCGTGGTGTCGCTCTCGCCGTCACTTCCGCAGCGGGGCGCCGTCTCCGTTCCCTCAGCGGCGGAGGCTGCCGCGTCGGGCGCGTAGTCGAAGGTGTAGCTGTCGGAGGTGGGGTGACCGTCGGAGGACACCACCTGCCACAGGACCTCGTACTCGCCCGCCGCGCCCAGAGCCGCCGGCACCGAGACCGAGGATCCGTCCAAGGCGACGCACCCCTCCGAGTAGTAGCGGCCGTCCGGGCCGATGACCTGGATCGCGAACGCGGTGTTCGTGCCTCCCAGATCCAGCAGCGTGTCGTTGAAGGTCAAGGACACGCTCGTTACCTCCGCGGCCGTCGCGTCCGGCGCGGGGCTGCTTTCGAGCACCGAGTCGTGGGCGGCCGCGGGGGTCGCCGCGGCCACACCGAGCAGCAGCATCACGGCCGTCGCGATCGCGGCCCGCCCCGCGAAGCGACGGGTCATCCGCGCGCCCGCTTCCGGCCGAACAGCGCGATCGCGCCCAGCGCGGCGCCCACGACTCCCAGCAGCAGGGCCGCGATACTCAGCCCGAGAGCCACGCTGGCCTCCACGCCCGGCGCCTCGGTGGTCGCCGCGGCGGCGTCCGCGTCGGCAGGATCGGTAGCGGCCGATCCTGCGTGGTGGTCCTCAGCCGGCTCGTCCTGGACGTAGAGCACCGGAGCGGACTTCAGAGAGGCGTCGGCTTCGACTTCTTCCGCGGTCGAGACCCAGTCGACGCTCGTCCCGTCGCTGTACGACTGCACGGCCGGCAGCAGCAGGCTCCCCGTCTCCGGGATCGGACCCAGCGAGACGGTCCACTGCATGAACTGACCGGGCTGGATCTCGCTGCCCGCTTCGGCGGTGAAGACGATGCTGGTCGGCGCTTCGGTGATCTCGTTCCCGCCGACGGACACCGGCTCCGGCAGTGTGCTCTCCACGACGGACGTGCTCCACCCCGGGGTGGGCAGGTAGCGCACCGACACGATCGGGGTGCCGGTCGGCAGTGACACGGTGACCGCCGTGGTCACGGCGGTCTCGGATTCGTTGACGGCCTTGAAGGTGAAGTTCTCCGACGCGCCCGGATCGGCCGTGTTCGGGGTGATGCTGACGTGCGCGGTCGCCGTGAGCGGCGCGGCCAGCGCCAGGGCGATGCCGGCGGTGATCGCGGTCACCGCGGTGAGGGTGGTTCGTGTCGACAAGAGGAAGGCTTTCCGTGATGCGGGCGCGCCGAAGCGTCCCGAGAAGGGTGAGAAGAAGGTGCGGCGGTGGCTGCGCTCAGGCAGCAGCGACCGGCGGACCCCGATGCCGCATCACGGACAAGGACACGAGCCGCGGACGTGTGCGCGCGGACGAACTGAATGCCGGTAGTTCACGGCGCGGCGTCGGCTCGCTCGGGCCGGCCAGGAGCGCCCGGACCGTCTCGAATCGGCGCCGGGCCAGGATGCTCCAGAACGCCCGCTCACCCTGGCGAAGCGCGAAGATCGTCACGATCGCGGCGAGCAGGTGCGCTCCCCACATGACGGTGTCGTGGTCCGTGTGGGCTACCGAGGTCGCGAGATCCAGGACGGGCACGCTCGCGTCCTGGTGGTGCCCCGCCGAGACCGTGCCCGACCGGGGAGCAGGGATGGTGTCCGGGTTTCCCAGCATCATCGTCGCATGGAACGCGAACTGGCTGGAGAGAATCGAGACGCTCAGCCGGACCAGCGACAGCCGGCGCCCGGCGAGAGCGACACAGACCGGGACCGCGAACGCCAGCGCGAGGAGCACCCCGACACGGCTCGGAGCCGTTCCGTCGGCGACGGAATGAGAGAAAAGGGCGACGAACGTCGCGACGAGCGCGGCGATGACACCGCGGACGGTCCGCGAGCTGCGCGTCGTCATCACATCACCCGTCCGCTGGAGCGGCAGGACCGCCGAGTCGCGCCCTGCCACTACCGCAACAGGGTACTGGCCTCACCCGAAGGCCTCTTGCCGCCTCGAGGGTCCCGGTCATGACCTCGAACTCAGAGCTCGGCTGGTCGCGTCCTGGTCTGCCTTCGCGGACACGAGCGGGCTACCGCGGCGGGCGGCTCGGACTCCGTTCGCGATGATGACGACCTCTGCGAGCTCGTGCACCAGGACCACTCCGGCCAGGCCCAGGACCCCGAAGAGCGCGAGGGGGAATAGGACGATGATCACGCCGAGCGCGAGGACCAGGTTCGCCGTCATGATCCGCCGGCCCCGGTGGGCGTGCAGGAGCGCGGCGGGGATCAGGCGAAGATCGGTGCCGGTGAACGCGACGTCTGCGGACTCGATTGCGGCGGCGGAGCCGGTCGCGCCCATCGCGATCCCGACGTCCGCGCTCGCGAGCGCGGGAGCGTCGTTGATGCCGTCCCCGATCATCGCCACTCGCCGGTGCCGGCGGAACTGCTCGATCGCGGCCGCCTTGTCGGCGGGCTTCTGCTCCGCACGCACCTCCGAGATCCCTGCTTGAGCGGCGAGTGCACTCGCGGTGCGGGTGTTGTCACCGGTGAGCATGAGCGCGCCGATGTGGTGGCGCTTGAGTTCCGCGATCGTCTCGGCTGCCTCGGGCTTGAGCTCGTCCCGGATCCCGATCACCCCGAGAACACTGCCGGCGCGTTCCACGACGACGGCCGTCATTCCCGCGGCCTCCATCGTTTCCCTCTGCGCGGTCAGCGCGCCGGGGATCCAGCGGGGGCTGCCGATCCGGACCGGGGTCCCCGCAAGGGTGCCAGTGATGCCGTCGCCGGGATGCTCGGTGACATCCTCGATCGGCGCCGGTGCCGGTGATGCGGCGAGGATCGCCGCGGCGAGCGGGTGGGTGCTGTGCGCTTCCAGGGAGGCGGCGACCGCGAGTACGTCCTCGCGGGCGACGCCGGGGGCGGTCGCGACGTCGGTGACACTCGGGCGGCCCGCGGTCAAAGTGCCGGTCTTATCGAACGCGACGACCTGCACCGTACCGAGGCGCTCGAACGCCTCCCCGGACTTGATGATCAGCCCGAAGCGACTGCCCGCGCCGATCGCGGAGATGACCGTCACCGGCACTGCGATCGCCAGAGCGCACGGGGACGCCGCGACCAGGACCACGAGGGCCCGCTCGGTCCACGTAGTCGGGTCTCCGATAAGGACGCCGAACAGGGCGATTCCGGCGGCGAGCAGGAGCACGGCCGGGACGAGGGGCTTGGCGATGCGATCCGCGAGCCGGGCGCGATCGCCCTTGCGGGCGTGGGCCTGCTCGACCAGGTGCACGATCGTGGTCAGGGAGTTGTCCGTCCCCGCGGCCGTGGCCTCCAGCTGTAAGGCGCCGCCGCCGTTGATCGCCCCTGCGGGCACCGTGTCACCGGGACCGACCTCGACGGGGATCGACTCGCCCGTGATCGCGGACGTGTCCACGCTGCTGCGCCCGGATACGACCACTCCGTCTGTCGCGACCCGGTCGCCGGGGCGGACGACCAGGATGTCGAGCTCCCGCAACTCGCGGGCGGGAATCGTGACCTCGCCGTGCAGACGCGACACGATCGCGGTGTCCGGAATCAGATCCAGGAGCGCGCGCAGGCCACCGCGGGCCTTGTCCATCGCGCGGTCCTCGAGCGCTTCCGCGATCGAGAACAGGAACGCCAGCGCCGCCGCTTCCCCGACATGCCCCAGGAGGACCGCGCCGACTGCCGCGATCGTCATCAGCAGACCCACGCCGAGCTTCCCGCGCAGCAGCCGCCGCACGGCGCCGGGAACGAACGTCGACGCTCCCGCGACCAGGCTCGTGCCGAGCACGATCGTTCCCGCGAGCTCGAATCCCGTCCACTCCAGGACGTACCCGATGAGCAGCAGCACACCGGCCGCGACCGGGATCACGACGTTCAGGTCCCGCCACCACGGCACCGACTCCTCCGGCTCGCCGCCATGGTCGTGCTCGTCGTCGCGACCGGCTGCCTCGTGACCGGCAGTCTCATGCTCGTGATGCCCGGTCTGCTCGGTCGGACGCGCGCCGAGTGTCAGGGCGACCGGCGCGTCGTCGACGGCGCAGCACGTGTCCTCGGTGCGACGAGGACGCACCACCAGAGGGCGGCGCGGTGTGGTCGGCTCGTCGCCGCCACAGCACTCCGCGCTCACTCGGACACCCCGCAGCACAGCGGGACATCGCAGTTCTCGTCCGCGCACTCGACGCCGTCCTCGACCGCCAAGACGACATCCAGCATCGCCAGCAACGCCTTCGAGAGATGCGGATCCGCGATCTCGTACCGAGTACTCCGACCCTCCGGGATCGCCGCGACGATCCCGCACCCGCGCAGGCACGTCAGATGATTCGACACGTTCGAGCGCGTCAGCCCCAGAGACTCGGCCAGCTCGCCCGGATGACCCGGCTGCTCGATGAGAGAGAGCAGAATCCGAGAACGGGTCGGATCCGCCATCGCCCGACCCAACCGGTTCATGACGTCCACACGCGAAGCAATAGTCAGCATACGCTGACCATACAGCAAGCGCTGTCATGTGAGCGGTGCGCTCCGGGGGCTAGGAAAGGGACGGTGTACTGTTGCGGCCGACATAGGATCGCCGGATGAGCCGACCGAACAAACGCCGGCGCCGTCCCAGGAACGCGACCGCTCCTCGCCCGAGCACCCCTCAGAACTCTCTGCGGACCCAGACCTCCCGGTACCCCGATCGCAGCAGGGCCAAGATGGCTCTCGCGCCGGGGATCATCCTCGCGATCGTCCTGCTCGCGGGTCTCGCGCTGGTCGGCACCGACGAGTACGTCTTCGTGCTCTACACCGTCGCGACCCTCGCCGCGGTGATGTCCTGGTTTGCGATCCAGGCTCGCGCATGGTGGTGGCTGATCGGGTTGATCCCGATGGTGGCCCTGTGGAACCCGGTCCTTCCGTTCGCGTTCCCCGACGTCATCTGGTCCTCGCTGCACCTGATCGGAATCGGCATCGCCGTCGCCGCAGGGCTGATCATCCGCGTGCCCGTGAAGGACTGAGCTCCGAGCGGGAAACCGAAGAAGGGCCGCCCTCGAGGGGCGGCCCTTCTCGTGTCCACGCGCCGCAGCAGCGGGCGAGGTGGGATCAGCGGATCAGCGGTTGCGGATCTGCTCGAGGACCTTGCCGGCGATGTCCGCGGCCTTCTCCTTGGTGGTGGTCGTCTTGGTGGGTTCGGTGACGGTGAAGGGCAGGGTGATGGCCTTGCCGGTCTGATCGCCGGTCACGGTCACCGAGTAGTCGCCCGGGGTGGTGGGCGCCTTCGCGGTGACGGTGAGGCCGCCGTCGATGAGGTCGCGCGTCGCGGTCCGGTCGGTGAACAGCGGTGCGGAGCCGATCAGCTGCGTGTCGCCGTTGAAGTCGGCCGCGGTGAGGGTGATCTCCTCACCGGGCGTGAAGGACGTACCCGACAGGCTCGCGGTGGCGTTGAAGCTGAGGTTGCGGATGTCGCGGTCCAGGCCGAGCGCGTTGGAGATGGTGAAGAACGTGTCGGTCTGGTCGGTGAGGCCGGCGACGTTCGCCGCGCCGGGTCCGTAGCCGGCGATGCGCAGCTGCGAGCCGGTGTGCTGCTGCGAGCCGCCCTCGGCGGCCGTGCCGTAGGACACCTTCATGGTGCTGCCGTCGGCGGTCTTCAGCGCGGTGCTGAGCGAGGTCGGGGGAGTGGAGTCGACGATCTGGCTGGAGTGCGCGTGGTCCGCGGTGACGATGACGAGGGTGTTCCCGTCGGCCTTCGCGAAGGCGAGCGCGGCCTGGACGGCCTCGTCGAGGTCGACGGTCTCGCCGATCTGGCCGCACGCGTTGGCGGCGTGGTCCTGCTTGTCGATGCTGGCTCCCTCGACCTGGAGGAAGAAGCCCTTGTCGCCGGTGTTGAGCAGGTCGATCGCCTTCTCGGTCATCGAGCGCAGCGTGGGCTGCTCGGCGGGACGGGCGGGGTTGGCGACGCAGGTCTGCGGGGCCGCGTCGCCGCCGCCGACCGTGGCGGGCGTCGGTGCGTAGCGGACGGGGAGGTTGCCCGCGCCGAAGAGACCGAGGACGGGTGCGTCCTGGTCGGCAGCGGTCAGGGCCTCGAGCTGCGCGGCGGTGCCGGCCGTGGTCGCGTCGCCGAGGACCTGGTAGCCGCGGTCAGCGGCCTGGTCGAAGAGGGTCCGACCTGCCCAGTCGCCGGCCTTCGCGACCTGCGCGAAGCTCGCGGAGCCTCCGCCGAGGGTGACGTCGGCGCGGGTGCCGAGGATCTGCTCGCTGATCGAGCCGAGTCCGCCGTTCTCGAGCGCGTCGTTGCCGCAGGTGGGGCTGTCGGGGCCGTAGCAGCTGCGCGCGTCGACGTGCGCGGCCTGCACGGCGGGGGTCGCGTCCTGGACCTCGGAGGTGGTGACGTTGCCGGTCTTCAGGCCGTTGGCCTTGGCGATCTCGAGCAGCGTGTCCTGGCGCTCCTGGTCGATGTCGACCGAGACCGCGTTGTCGTACGTCTTGGTGCCGGTGGCCCACGCGCTGCCGGTAGCGGCGGAGTCGGGCACGTAGTCCGGAGCGCCCTTGACGGCGCCGGTGGCCGGGTCGTCGGCCCGGTAGAGGGAGTACGTCGTGTACTGGCCGGTGATGGGGAGGGCGTCGATGCCGGGGAGGCGGCCGGCGGCGCCGTACTCGTAGTTGCGGGCGATGGTGATCTCGGAGTCGCCCATGCCGTCGCCGATGAGGAGGATGACGTTCTTCGCGTCCTGCTCCTTGATCTCGGCGCGGAGCGAGTCGGAGAGGTCGGCGTCGACCGGGGAGATGCGGGCGGCTCCGCCCGTAGTGCTGAAGTCGGCGTTGCCGGCGGCGGTGGCGATGCTCGGAGCGGCGAGGGCCGCTCCGCAGATCAGTGCGGCGGCTGAGAGGGCCACCGCGGAACGTCCGCGGGGTGCGGAGCGGAACAGTCGGGTCACGTCGTGTTCTCCTTGAAGATATGGGGGAGCCCCGAAAGGGGCACCTCCAAGCACACCGCTGTGAGGGACCTGAGTGGGTAGACATCGCCTGCCTATGGGGTGAACGTCTGGAATCGGACGGTCATCCCCGGCTGGGTGGTCACGTGCTGATGCCAAGCCACCAGCGGAAGACGGCTTGCGGCCACCTATCCCGGCGAAGTTACTCCTGCCGGTTCTTGCGTTCCCCCCAGGGGTAACGTCCTGCTAGTGTCGTGTTGTGGCCGAGACCGAAGAGCGCGATGCAGATGGGCTGTTGCGGCAACTCGTCGCGTCCGTGTCGGCGATCCCGGATCCGGTCGAGCGGGCGAGTGAATGCGTGCGCGTGGGGGAAGAGGTGCGGGGACTTCACTCGCAGCTGGCTGTCGTGCGGCGGCGGGCGATCTATGAGGCGACGCTCAAGCCGGGAGCGACGGGACGTAGTGTCGCGGCCGAGTTGGGAGTGAGCGCGAAGACCGTTTCGCAGGCGTCGGCGGAGTATCGCCGCGCCGATCTGGAGATGCTGCGTGACCTTGTCCTCGCCGCCAAGGCCGGGAGCCAGGAAGATGCCGACGTCGCCCATGCGGAGGCGATGCTCGCGAGTACGACCGCGGTCGGTGTTCTTGCCCATATCATCGCCAAGCTGTCTGGCCAGTGGTACCAGGCGGCCGAGTTCGATTCGGACGATGACCACTGGTGGAAGATCCACGATGGTTTCGAGCGCGCCAAATACCTCAGTGAGTTGGCGGGCTTGGAGAGGTCCCGACCCCCCGTCACGAATGAGGCGGAGGAGGACGACCCGCACACTCCTGCGGTGCTGCGGTGGCCGTGCAGGCTTCTCAATGCCATGCCCGGCATCAGAGCATCCGCGACGATCGACGAGCGCCGAGGGCGCCCGGTCTGGACTCTCTGGTGGGGGATCAAGTCGGCTGACAGCCACGTCGACATCTTCTCCGCTGGCCCCTCCGGTGACGGGTGGCTGGTCACGGAATGGCTCGTCTGGCTCGTGCGGGACTACCGCATCGCTGGCAGGTCGATCGTTTCGACGGTGACCGCTCCTCCTCCGATGATCAACGAGCCGGGCAACATGCTGACGTTCACGATCGAGGCGCCCCTCGATGGCGAGGACGCCGTCGATCCGCATGAGTTCGGACGGTCGATCGTCACGCTGTGGGGTGGGGCAGGCAGTGGACGCGACAGGACCGGCTACTTCGAGATCGACTGGCCTCCCGAGGACGAGACGTGAGTGCCGCCTCCGTCTTCGTCGACGAGTCGAAAGCAAAGGATTATCTGCTGATCGCAGCGGCGATCGTTCCCCGTGACATTGCGGAATCTCGGCGGGCCGTCCGCGCTCTGCTTCTTCCCGGGCAGTCTCGCCTTCACATGAAGCAGGAGAACGAGTCTCGAAAGCGGCTCCTGCTCGACACGTTCGCCACCCTGGACACAACGGTGACGATCTTCCGCGCTCCGCGGGACCTCGGCAGCGAGGTTGTCCGCCGTCGACGCTGCCTCGAGGAACTCGTCGGGACCATCGGCCCCGCCGGAGGGCGCCTCTGCCTCGAGCGTGATGAGACGCTGGTCGCGCGCGACAAGCAGTGCATGATCGAGGCGACCCGCCGCTCCGGAAGTGTCGGCACGCTGGAGTACTGGCATGAGTCCGCGGCCAGCGAGCCGCTGCTCGCGATCCCAGACGCCGTGGGGTGGGCGTGGGCTCGCGGCGGCGACTGGCGGCGGCGCGCGCAATCGATGATCAGCAACGTGATCGACATCACGCCCTGAATGCGCGAAACCCGAGCGCCGCGTCCATTCCGGACGGGTCTCGGGTTCACTTCCCTAGGCTCAACGCCCCGGGCCCCGACAGTCTATATCTCGTCTCCCCTACGAGCTACAGACAGTCCTGCTCTGCTGTCCGGGATGCTGCTGGTGCGGCTGACGCCGAGCATTGGCCACGTCATCGTCCTCGCGGGCGCTTGCCGGCGGCGCGTCCGACCGGTTGCCTGCAACGGCGCTGCTGCTGATGCTCGCGCGGATCCTGCTGCTGATCGTCGTGTCGCATCTCAGGGACTGTCCGGCGCGAAGACTCTCGACTTCCCGGAGGTAGCCCCGTGTCCCCAGCGGTTCCAGGCCGCGATGTAGATCGCGAGTCCGGTGACGAGCCCTGCGATCACCCACAGCACGACGAGGTAGTCGATCCAGGAGCCGACCGGGGGCGCGCCGGGGAGGAAGTTCCGCAGCGGGATGACCGCGAAGAGCATCGCGCCGATCCAGCTTGTGAGGGTGGCTTCCACCCTCCGGCGGCCGGTGTAGGCGCTGATGGCGACGAACAGGACGAGCACAGGGGTGACCGCCATCAGCCCGAGCAGCACGATCCCGAAGGCGACCGTGCTCGCCGAGCGGGTCGCGGTGATCTCCACTGAGGGCAGCGGTCGATTGCCGTCAGCGGTGGGCACGGTGTTCGCGGGGTGGTCGATCGTGCCGGTGTGCAACTGCCATCCGGGCACAGCGTTGTCGAGGCAGACCCGGGTGGGGAGAGCGGTGTGCTCGTGGCCGTCCTGATGGTCGTCTTCCCCGGTGAAGGCGAAGGTTGTGAGGTCGGCGCGGTAGCTGTCGAAGGGCCACTCTTCGACGGTTCCCTCGGCGTAGTCCGACTGCACCGAGCTCTCGAGTACCTCGCCCGATGGGAACGTCAGGACGCTCGCCCCGTCGACCGGGAAGGTCACCAGGCTGATCGTCTCGGTGGCCGTGTATCCATCGGAGGAGGTGAGGCCTTCCGACGGCACCAGGGTCATCTGGAACTCCAGCCGCTGGCGGGCCGCGTTCACCTCTGCCGGCTGCAGCTTCACCGTGACGGGGTCATCGCCCGCGATGACCGTCTCGCAGGCTTCGCTGGAGTCCCGAATCCCTCCTGCGTACGTCAGCACGACCGTCGCGTACAGGAATACCGCCGCAAGGACGGCAGTCACGACCGGCCACCGACGACGCGTTGGACGAGGGCGGGCATCGATCATTCGCCGAGCCTAACGAGCCACTACTCGTGGTCCAGGACGCCGTGGGTTGGTGTGGGCTCGCGGCGGCGGCGCGCAATCGGTGAGCATCGGAGTGCAACATCACACCCTGAACGCGCGAGGCTCGAGTGCCGCGTCCATTCCGGACGGGTCTCGGGTTCACTTCCCAAGATTCAACGTCCCGGGGCGATCTGCAGACGGGTCAACTAGCGCTGGAGGTCAAGAGCGGACGAGCCGCGCGATGGCGTCAGAGGCTTCTTGCAGCTTGATCTTCGCGTCGTCGCCGCCGGCGGCAGCGGCCTCGAGGACGCAGTGATTCAGGTGGTCGTTCAGGAGACCGAGTGCGACGGATTCGAGGGCGCTGGTCATCGCGGAGATCTGGGTGAGGATCTTGATGCAGTACTGCTCGTCCTCGACCATGTTCTGCAAACCGCGAGCCTGTCCCTCGATGCGGCGCAGCCGACGGAGGTACTGGTCCTTGTCGGAGATGTAGCCGTGGGCGCCGGTGATATCGGCCTGCTCGCTCGTCTGCTCGGTCACGGTGTCCTCATCCCCCTGGTGCTGGTGCAGCTCGTCCGCTGCTGCGCGGGGCGGACGGGTACGGAGGGGCTTTTCAGCCGCTCCGGCTGCTTTCTGCATACTCTAGGGGGGTATGCGTGGGTGTCCCTTCTGATGCCTTCGAACGAGTGACGTGCGGTTTCGGAGGTGTGGATGATGAGCGGCAACGTCGTTTCTTCGCTGTCCACGCCGCTGACGCGCGCGGTGGTCGTGGTGCTGACGCTGGCCGCTCTGCTGCTGGGCGTGTTCGCGATGCACTCCATGATGGGCAGCCATTCCGACGCCTCTCTGTCCGCAGGACACACGCACGCGCAGACCGATGCTCACGCCGACCCGGTAGCTGCGTCGACGGGCGGGATGGCTCTTGCGGCCGGCGCCGATCAGGGCGCGGTCGTGCCGATGGTGCCGTGTGATGACAGTTGCGCGATGGGGTGCGCTCTGATGGCGGCGACGTGCGTCATCGTCTTCTTCCTCGCCTCCCTGATCCTCCTGGCCCGGGTGCCGGCGCTGTTCGCACGCGTGCTGGACGCCGGTCCTCGTCTGGCGCGGCTGGTGCCGCGTGCGAGGTTCCACGTGTATCTGCCGTCGTTGACGGTGTTGTCGATCAGTCGTACCTGATTCGCCCTGTCGTCGCAGCGTCCGCTGCGACCTCATCACCGCGCCCGCAGGGTGCGGTTCCGGCGACTCTCTGCAACCGACTGAACGGATACGACACTCATGAACACCAAGCGCACTCTTCTCGCCTCGACTCTCGCTCTGGCGACCGCGATCACTCTCTCCGCCTGCTCGGACAGCTCCTCCGGGACGAGCGGCATGGAGGGGATGAGCGACAGCAGCTCGTCCGCGTCTGCCGCACCGTCTTCGTCGTCCGCGTCGTCGGCGGAGGACTTCAACGACCAGGACGTGACGTTCGCGCAGATGATGAAGCCCCACCACGAGCAGGCGGTGGAGATGGCCGACATGATCCTCGCGAAGGACGGCATCAGCACCGAGGTGACCGACCTGGCGACGCAGATCAAGGAAGCGCAGGGGCCGGAGATCTCTCAGCTCGAGGAGTGGATCAGCGCGTGGGGTGCTGAGGGCTCGATGTCGGGCATGGACCACAGCATGGACGGGATGATGTCCGACGAGGACATGTCTGCGCTGGAGAGCGCGACCGGCGCCGAGGCGGAGAAGCTGTTCCTTGAGCAGATGATGATGCACCACGAGGGTGCCGTGGAGATGGCGCAGACCGAGGTCGATGAGGGCCAGAACGCGGACGCGATCGACATGGCCGAGATGATCGTGCAGACGCAGACGGAGGAGATCGCGACCATGCAGGATCTCCTCGCGTCCCGCTGACCCGTCTCCCCTCTCCACCCCTTTCCCTCTCTTGGGCGGGCGCAGCGCTGCTGCGTCGCGCCCGAGCGCGCGCGCTACCGCCGCGCCCCGGTGGGGGTCGCCGTACCTGGCGATCCCCGCCCCTTTTCTTCTTCGCGCCCGTCGAGGGCGCTCGAACCAGAAACATTTCCCATGCACCACATTCCTCTTCACCCTCGTCCGCTTCGGTCGGGAACTGCCCGGTGAACGCCGCGTCGATGAGTGACCCGCGCCGCCGTGACCTGCACCGCACCCGAACCCGCACCCGCGAAACGTCCCCGCGGCAGGCCGCGCTAACGCTCGGACGCCGGGTGACGTACACGGCGCCCTCCCGCGCGGACGCTCACGCGTTGCAGCAGGCCGCGCGCGCGGCGGCCCGTCCGCGACCGATCCCGCCGGGCACGGCCACGATGCGGCCGCGTCTGGCTGGGATGTCCGCGATGACTCTCGTCACGATGATCGCGGTGACCTCCTCGATGCCCGCGTTCGCCGTCGAGAGCACCCCGACCACGACCGCGGCCCTGGCCGCCGCGAGCGAGGTGCAGCCGCAGACGTTCGTCGCGGCCGGCGCGGTGCAGCTCACCGTCACCCGGGACGCGTTCGGCGCCGAAGCTAAACCCGAAGTATTGGTGACCGCCGCCGTCGCCACGGAACTCGTGGACGACGCATCAGAAGATTCCGCCGCGTCCATCGAGGACAGCGGTATCGCGGCTGCTGCCTGGCGGGTGCCGGTCGCGGGCCGCATCTCAAGCACGTTCGGTCCTCGCCCGGATGCTCCGGTCGCGGGAGTGAGCGCGTTCCACAAGGGCACCGACCTCGCCGCCCCTTGCGGAACCCCCGTGGTCGCGGCGACCGGCGGCACGGTCGAGGAAGCCGGGTACGCCGGCAGCTACGGCAACTGGGTCCTGCTGGAGAACAGCGACGGCATCGAGACCGGCTATGCGCACAACAGCGACCTGCTCGTGAATGTGGGCGACACGGTCGCCGCCGGCGACCTGATCGCACTCGTGGGCTCCACCGGGGCCTCGTCCGGCTGTCACCTGCACTTCGAGACGCGCGTGGACGGCAGCCCCGTGGACCCGGAAGGCTTCATGAGCGATCTGGGGGTCGGTCTTGGCTGAGTCGCATGCCACGCCCGCATGGGGGGCCGTCGTCGTCATCCTGACGGTGGCCCTGCTCACCGGCTGCACCACCACGGCAGGTCAGGAGACGGGCGCGCCTGCGTCAGAACACGGCGAGTTGGAGCACGTGCACGGGCTGGGCTGGGATCCGGTGACGGGGCTCACCTATGCGGCTGCGCACTCGGGAGTGTGGGTGATCCCCACCGACGCCCTCCCCGACACCTACCCCACCACCCCTCCTGCAAGTGTCGACGCAAGCTCGGGCACGGGGCCGATCGGTGGGCGGGCGCAGGACACGATGGGATTCACGATCACCGCGGAGGGTGTGTTCTATGCCTCCGGGCATCCCGACCCCGCGGATAGCTCAGCGGCAGGACCCAACCTGGGCCTGATCAGCAGTACCGACGCGGCCGCGACATGGGAGCCGCTCTCCCTCAGCGGGGAGACGGACTTCCACGACCTCGCAACCGTCGCCCTCACCGACACAGCTACCCGCGTCTACGGATATGACGCGGGTGACGCCACGATCCGTCGCAGCGACGACTCGGGAACGAGCTGGACGTCGACGGCGCAACTGGCGCTGCGCGATCTGAGCGCCGATCCGCAACGCCCCGACCGGGTGTTCGCGACCACCGAGACGGGCTTGCAGGTCAGCGACGACGCCGGGATCACATTCCAGCCTGTTCCCGACGCTCCAGCGCTGTACCTCGTGGAAAGCAGCGCGACCGGCGAACTGGTCGGCGTCGACGTCGACGGAACCGTGTGGACGGGCACCGCCGACGGCGGCTGGAAGAGCCACGGAACTCTCACGGGAACCCCGGAGGCATTCGCGATCGTCGACGGCGAGGAGAGATGGGTCCTCGCCGCCGATGACCGCGGCATCGTCGCCAGCCGCGACTACGGCCTCACCTGGACGGTGCTGCGCCCGTCCTCATAACGAGAACATCCGCCCTGCCTCGCCAACCGCGGCGGAACCAATTACCTCTTACCCACTACACGGCTATGAATTCTTCATATGCCTGAAGCTGAAAAGGAAACCAAGACAATGAATGACGACATGATGGATATGACGTCCATGCAACCTGCCTTCCCGGACTGGCTGACACCCGTGTCCTGGTTCTTCGTCGCGCTGGGAGTGCTGAGCGCGATCGTGGTTCTGTACGAGATCGTCGGTCGGCGGCACCGTCAACGCAACGGTGCGATGAACCTGGTGTGGCCCGTCGCGGCGCTGTTTCTGGGGCCGGCCGCCGTCTGGGCGTTCCGCAGATGGGGCAGGGACCATTCCGCCCCGTCCTCGCCTTCCGAGGTCGGGTCGGATGGTCGTCTCAGCCGCGACGCTGTCGCGGGAAGCACGCCCGGTGGTGCTGCGGCGACGGTCGGGCACTTCATCGGGGTGCCGCTCGTCGTGGCGAGCGGCCTGACCATCGCCGGCACGAACCTGTGGGTGCTGATCATCGTCATCGCCCTGCTGGCGATCGGGCTGCTGTTCGTCTTCGAGTACTTCTTCGCCGCACCCGTGTCCCGCGGTACCGCGGGACGACGTGCCGGGGTGGCGCTGGTGGCGGCGGCACTGACGGTGGTGGCTTTCGATATCGGTATGGGCGGCTGGATGCTCCTCATGCATTTCGGGAACTTCATGCCAGCTCCGACCGACATCCGGTTCTTCTTCCTCATGCAGATCGGCCTCGTCCTCGGATTCCTCACCGCCTACCCGATGGTTCGGGAACTGCTTCGCCGTCGTGCCGTAGCCGTGTGAGCGGTCCCGCAGCGTCCGGGCCCTCGGACCGGACGCTGCGGCTCTCACTGAGGCGGCTACGACAGCTCGGTGACCTCGTGGCGCGATGCTCGCGGCTGCGAGGCACCGTCTCCCCCTCGAGCCAGCGCTGACCGCGTGCTGGCCTCAGGGGTGAGGTCCAGCCGACGCAGCAGCTGCGCGTTCACAGCGACCACGACAGTCGATGCGGACATCAGCAGAGCTCCCACCGACATCGGCAGCACGAAACCGATCGGGGCCAGTACTCCGGCGGCCAGGGGGACGGAGAGGAGGTTGTAGCCGGCCGCCCACCACAGGTTCTGCTTCATCTTCCGGAAGCTCGCCCGGGACAGCTCGATCACGGACAGCACCGACCGGGGGTCATCGGAGGCCAAGATCACCCCGGCGGATGCGATCGCGACATCGGTGCCCGCGCCGATCGCGATTCCCACGTCGGCTTGCGCGAGAGCGGGAGCGTCGTTGACGCCGTCGCCGACCATCGCGACTCGTCGGCCCTCGCGCTGCAACTCGATGACCTTTGCGGCCTTGTCCTCCGGCTTCACGCCGGCGAACACCCGGTCGATGCCGAGCTCCTCGCCCACGGTGCGGGCAACCGCTTCCGCGTCGCCGGTGATCATGACCACCTGCACACCGATCGCGTGCAGCGCGTCGACAGCCTGCCGGGACTCCTCCCGCACCTCGTCCGCGAGCCCGAGGGCACCGATGACCTGACCGTCACGGAGGACGTGCAGGATGATCATCCCTTCCGCCTCCCACGCGCGTGTCTGCTCGAGCGCGACCGCGTCGTGCGCGCGCAACATCGACGGTCCGCCGACGCTCACCGTGCGGCCCTCGACCTGCGCCGTGACGCCGACAGCGGTCGACGCTTGGAAGCCGGTCGCCTCCGGCACCTGTACGCCGCGGCTAGTCGCGGCTCCCGCGATCGCCCGCGCGAGGGGATGCTCGCTGTCCGCCTCGACCGCCGCGGCGACCGCGAGCAGCTGCTCCTCGTTCACCCCGTCGACGGTGTGCACGGCGGCAAGAGTGGGCTCGCCCTTGGTCAGGGTGCCCGTCTTATCGAACAGGACCGTGCTCACCGTGCGCATGCTCTCCAACGCGAGACGGTCTTTGACGAGGACGCCGCCCTTCGCGGCGCGCTCGGTCGCGATGGACACCACCAGCGGGATCGCGAGTCCCAGCGCGTGCGGGCACGCGATGACCAGAACCGTGATGGTGCGGATCACCGCGTCGTCGGGGCTGCCCAGTAGCGACCACACGATCGCGGTGATCACTCCCGCGCCCAACGCGAACCAGAACAGCCACCCGGCAGCGACATCGGCGATGCGCTGCGCCCGGGAGGACGAGTTCTGCGCCTCCGTGACCAGGCGCTGGATGCCGGCGAGAGCGGTGTCGTCTCCGACGGCCGTCACCTCCACCCGCAACGCCGTGTCCGTGGCGACCGTGCCGGCCACGACCATCGACCCCGGGCCGCGACTGACCGCACGGGACTCCCCGGTGATCATCGACTCATCCACGTCCGCGGTGCCCTCGAGGACCCGGCCATCTGCCGGCACCCGGCCGCCGGGACGCACGACCACGACATCCCCCTGCACCAGGTCCGCGGGAGACACCTTCTCCACCTCACCCTCGCGCACCCGCTCCGCCTCATCCGGCAGCAGCGCCGCGAGAGAGTCCAGCGCGGAGGACGTCTGCGCGAGAGAGCGCATCTCGATCCAGTGCCCGAGCAGCATGATCACGATCAGCAGCGCCAGCTCCCACCAGAAGTCCAGCTCGTGATCCACGAGCCCCGCGCTCGCACCCCACGACGCAAGGAACGCGACCGTGATCGCCAACGCGATCAGCAGCATCATCCCCGGCGTCCTCGAGCGCAGCTCCGACACCGCGCCCTGCAGGAAGGGCCGGCCGCCCCAGACGTACATCACCGTCCCGAGCACCGGCGAGATCCAGCCGACTCCCGCAACGTCGGGGAGGGAGTAGCCCAGGATCATCGAGAACATGCCGCTGAACACGACCACCGGCACCGCGAACACCAGCATGATCCAGAACAACCGCCGGAACTGGCCGACATGATCGCCGTGGCCGCCGTGGCCGCCGTGGCCGCCGTGGCCGCCGTGGCCGCCGTGGCCGGCAGCGCCCGCCGTCATGTTGTGGCCTGCGTGAGGATCAGGCGCTCCGCGCATCTGGTGCCCGGCGTGCCCGTCAGGGGCCGTACTCACGTGATGACCTGTCCTTCCCGCGTCGACGTCGCGTGCTTCGACGGTGCGGTGATCACTCTCGTGCTCGTCATCGTGCAGGTGGTGCTGCGCCATCATGACTCCTTCCGGCCGCTTCCGGCCTGATCCGACGGTATACCCCCCGGGGGTATCAGACAACGGGGTGATCGGGCGGAAGATTCCCGACTTGACCGAAGATGTCGGGGCAGGGGCAACGCACCACATCGATACGGGATGGGTTGGGCGGGTGCCTAGGCTGAGCGCATGAGTGACTCCAACCCGTCTGGCACGCCGTCGCCCGTCCCGGAGCGCCCCCGCTGGGTGAAGGTGTTCATGGTCGTCGTCGTCCTCGCGATCGGCTTCATCGTCGTGCACCTGCTCACCGGCGGCGGGGCGCAGATGATGAATCACTGATGATGCTCGGCCCGCGAGCTCGCCGAGTCGCCCTCACCGTCCACGTCCTGGTGTCCGTGGGCTGGTTCGGCGCGGTGGGCGCGTTCCTCGCGATCGCGCTCGTCGGAGCGACCAGCAGCGACCCCTTCACGGTCCGAAGCGCCTACTTGGCGTTGGACCCGCTGGGGACGTTCGTCATCATCCCGTTCGCCCTCGCCTCCCTCGCCACCGGAATCCTGCAAGGCCTCGGAACGCACTGGGGACTGGTGCGCCACTACTGGGTGGCGATCAAGCTGTGGCTGAGTGTCTTCGCAACCGCAGTCCTCCTGCTGCACACGCGCCTCATCGAGACGATGTCCCTCGCCGCCCGCCACGGGCTCATCCCCTCCACGCTCGAGGGAACCCGCACGCAACTGGTCGTCGCGACCGCCGGCGGCGCCGTCGTTCTCGTGGTTATCACCGCCCTGTCCGTCCTCAAGCCTCGCGGCCGCACCCGGATCGGGCTGAGAGCAACCCGAACGACCTGACCGGCGTTGAGTTCCGGCGTGTCAGCGCCGAGACAATGAGGAGGCGCGGGGGTGATCGCTGCCCGGGCGCAGCGCTATCCAGAGCCCGCACCGCCGGCACACGTACGCGGCGCCATCGTTGAGTGCGTGAACCTGACGTCGACGGCGGGCCCGTCCGCAGCAGGAACAGGTGACGGAGGAATCAGGGTTCACGGGCAGCGATCGCTTCCACGAGCTGCTCCGTCGTCGGAAGACCCGCCAGCCCGCTCGGCGTGAAGTAGATCCGACAGGCAAGATCCGTGGTCCGCCCGCCCGACGGGAACAGGTCTTCCCCGTCGAGGGTGATCGTCGGGGAACCCGCGAAAGCGACGCCGGCGGCGTCCTCCGGTGTCGCCAGAAGCCGGTAGGTGACGGGGATGTCGGAGTGGCCGGTGGACTTCAGCGCCTGGTCCAGGCGAGGGCCGACGTCCTTCCAGTTCGGGCAGTCGTCGATGTGAAGAACCTCGATCATCATTCTCCGATCATCCTCCCGCCGTGCGCGTCGCACCCGAGGAGAGCACTTCTGAGGTTGAGGGTGTCTGCCCCGGAACATCAATCGTCAGCCCGCTCGTGGCTCGCCTGTCGGCGCCCGCTCTAGTCATCGTCATCGTCGTCTTCTACGAGCTCGCCTTCCCAGGCCTCGCGTCCCTCGTGAATGGCGAAGAGAGCGATGACGAACCCTGCAACCGGGTCAAGCCACGCGGCTCCAGTGAGGGCGTAGAGGACGAGCCCGACGAGGGTGGAGACGCTCAACAGCACGCAGATCCGAGTCTCCGCTGCGTCCGCGAGGATCAGGGGGTCTCCGAGCCTCTTCCCGACACGCGTTTTCACCGCCGCAAGGACCGGCATGACGATGATCGAGAGGATCAGGAGCACGATGCTGACCGGGGAGGACTCGGGAGCGTCACCCGCGATCAGGCTGCGGATGCCCTCGATGCTCACGTAGGCGGCGAGGAGGAAGAACGTCACGGCAACGAACTTCAACGTGCGCCGCTCCTTCGCTTCGTCCGCCTCACCATGCCGCAGCCGCGCCGCCAGGCGCAGCCCTACCAGCACGGCGGCGATCGACTCGATGCCGGAGTCGATGCCGAACCCGATCACGGACACGAGTCCCGCGGCGATACCGGCCGCGATCGCGACGATGCCCTCGATGACGTTGTAGGCGACGGTGAACTGCGCCAGGCGCAGCCCGCGTCGGGTCAGCTGTTCGGTCTCGGCGGGGGTGAGTGCGCTCATTCGGTGGTCCTCTCGGGGCGGGGGTGACGGGTCAGATGGGGAGGACGAATCCGTTGATCAGGTTCTGGAGGCGGTAGATCAACTGGGTCCACAGGCCGCTGACCATGGCGGTGCCGATGAGGATGAGTAGCCCTCCGCCGAGGAGGTTGATGGTGCGGATGTGGCATTTGAGGAAGCTGGTCGCGGTGGCGGCCCAGGAGAATCCGAGGGCGATCAGCAGGAACGGCAGTCCCAGGCCCAGGCAGTACAGCAGGCCGAGGAACGCGCCGCGGCCGGCGGAGGCGCCGTCCAGGCTCAGCGCGGAGATCGCGGCGAGGGTGGGCCCGAAGCAGGGTGTCCAGCCGAGCCCGAACACGACACCGAGCAGGGGTGCTCCGGCGAGTCCGGTCGCGGGTTTCCAGCGGGGGCGGATGGTGCGTTGCAGGAACCGGACCTGCCCGATGAACACGACGCCCATGAGGATCACGAGCACTCCGAGGATGCGGGTGACGGTGTCCTGCCATTCGAGCAGCCATGTCCCGAGGGCGCCGAACGCGGCGCCGTAGGCGATGAAGACGACGGCGAAACCGGCGATGAACAGGCCCACTCCGGCGACGAGGCGGCGCCGGCTGCCTGTGGCGAGGTCGGGGTTTCCGCCGATGTAGGCGAGGTAGCCGGGGACGAGGGGGAGCACGCACGGGGACGCGAACGAGACGAGGCCGGCGAGGACCGCGATGGGCGCGGCGAGCAGGAGTTGGCCGCTGAACACAGCCTCTCCCCAGTTCACGATGCCGCCTCCGCGATGGTGTCCGCGATGAGGGTGTCGAGGATGGAGCGGGCGGTGACCCGGCCGAGGATCCGCGCGGCGGGTCGGCCGTCGACGTCGAGCACGAGGGTGGTAGGGACGGCGTTCGCGGCGAACTTCCCAGAGAACGCGAGGGCCACGGCGGCGTCGGTATCGATGATCGAGGGGTAGGTGATGCCGTAGGTGTTCGCGAACGAGGTGGCGGTGTCGGCTTGGTCGCGAACGTTGACACCGAGAAACGCCGCTCCGTTCCCGTCGTACTGCTCGTGCAGCGCTTGCAGGTCGGGTGCTTCGGCGCGGCAGGGGGCGCAGGCGGCGTACCAGAAGTTCACGACGAGCACCTGCCCGCGGTAATCCTCGGAGCTGATCGCGTCGCCCGTTTCGCTCGTTCCGGCGAAGTCGACCGGCTCGCCGCGGCTGCCGACAGGCCATTCGATGACGGTGCCGTCACCGGCGACGTAGTTCTTGTTCGACCCGCCGCGGTACTGCTCCGCGAGGTCGTCCCGCGCGCATCCGCTGGTCCCGATGCCGATCATCGCGAGCGGGGGAAGGGCCAGCAGGGCGCGGCGGCTGAGGGCGCTCACGAGGCGAGAGCGGCGTCGAGAGCGGCCTGGATGTCTTCGAGGCGTTCGAGCTGGATCGCCTCGTCGTTGACGAAGATCGTCGGCGTGCCCTGCACCCCCAGGTCCTTGCCCGCCTCGAAATCAAAGCGCACCCGCTCGAGCGTCGACGGGTCGGCCACATCCGCGTCGTACTGCTCCAGGTCGAGGCCGATCTCCTCCGCGAAGCCGCGGAACACGTCGGCCTTGGAGTCTTGGCTCTCGCCCCAGCTCGCCTGCGTCTGGAACATCCGGTCGTACATCTCCTCGAACCGGTCCTGCCGCGCTGCTGCCTCGACGGCGAGAGCGGCATTCTCGGAGTTGCGATGCGAGGGAATCGGGAAGTAGCGGGTCGCGAAGGTGACCCGGCCTGCGTACTCCTCACGCAGCTGCTCGATGGTCGGGTAGACGGCCGCGCAGACCTCGCACTCGAAGTCGAGGAACTCGACCAGCGTCACCTTCCCGTCCTCCGCCTGATCGAGCATGTGGGTGTTCTGCTCGAGGACGGGCGTCGCGGCGGCGACCTCTTCGCGGGAGGCGGAGAAGGGCCGGAAGATCGCGATCGCGGCGATGACCGCGACGACGAAGACAGCCGCGGCGATGGCGATCAGGTTGACCTTGGTGCTGGTTTTCACGGGTGGTGCTTTCTGTCAGGCCGGTGGTCGGCAGAAACAAGGGGACGGCGCCGTGATCCGGCGAACGGTGAGGCTCAGGGCTGCGCCTCGATCAGGTTTCGCTCGTCTGTGGTTGGGGCGCGTCCGCTCTGCCGAAGACCTGCAGGAGGGCCCAGCCGGCGATGCCGCAGGTGGTGAAGATGTCGGCGACGTTGAAGATCGCGAACCAGTCGACCGCGATGAAGTCGACGACCTCTCCGCCCAGCGGCGTGTCCGCGGCTCGGCTGATGCGGTCCCAGATGTTCCCTGCGCCACCGCCGGCGGCGAGAGCGAGAAGTGCCGGTCCACCCAGCGGAGCCCCGCGGATGGTCCGCACGAACACCCACACCGTGAGGGTCACAAGAATGACGATCAGTCCGACCGCCAGTGCAGGTCCCAGCTCGGAGCCCATCCCGAAGGCGACGCCGGGGTTGAAGATCAACTCGAACCGCGCTCCGAGAGCGAGCTCGATCGTGCGTCCGTCTTCCAGCGCTGTCAGGGCCCAGCTCTTCGTGAGCTGATCAAGACCGAACGCGGCCGCGATCAGCGCAGCGATGAAAGCCACTCGGAGGACGAGCCTGCGCGTGGCGGGCATCAGAACAGCTCGAGGAGTCGAGGCAGAACACCCGACTCGATCAGGATGAACAGACCCAGGCCGATGAATACGGCAGGCACGAGCCAGTGCTCGACCCTCTCCAACAGCTCGGTCACCGTCTTGTTCGTGCCGACGACGCGAGCGATCAGGCACCACACCGCGACGAGGAGGAAGAACACGATGATCGTGACCACCGTGTCCGCGATCGGGCTCGTGCGGAATACGGGCGTGTAGAGGGAGATGTTGTCCGCGCCGTTCGCGATCGTGATCCCCGCAACGCCCAGCAGCCCGACCGCACTGATCGAACTCTCGTCATCGTCGTCGTCATCATCGCCCCTGCTGCGCAGGGTGCGGATGAGCCCGTACAGACCGATCGCCAGCGGGATCAGGCCCAAAAGCCCCACCCACTCATCCGGGATGATCGTCAACCCGGCGGCGGCAACGACGCTGATCGCGACGAGAGTCGCGAAGCCGAGGTACTGCCCCGCCACAACCTTCCAGCCCGGCAGCGAGCCACGGGCGGACGCGAGGAACAGCACCGTCAGAACCACGATGTCATCGATGTTCGTCGCAGCGAACAGTCCGATTGCCGCCGCGATAGTGCCGATCACGGCGCCACTTCCACGCCCCGACGGACCTCCGATGCGGCAGCGTCCACGTCACGTGCGCTCCGTGCTTCCGCCCCGAACGTGCCGCACAGATCCGCTTGGAACCCCGTCGCCTCCAAAAGTGCCTCAGCGGACTCGAGAAGATCGATCAGCTCCGGACGGGCCAACGAGTAGAACACCTGCCGTCCCTCTGCACGCCCCACGACCAGGCCACACTCGCGCAGGCAGCTCATGTGCTCAGAAGCCGTCGACTGCGCCACGCCCAGCTCCGCCACTAGATCACTGACCCGAGCCTCACCGTGCTGAAGTCGCCGCACGATCTGGAGACGCTTCGGGTCGGCCAAAGAGTGAAAGAGGGAGACGGCGGCAGAGGTGCCCCGCACGTGATCAATCGGCATGCACCGATGTTATCGACAGAAATCGATTTGAGCGACCACTGCCGAGGTGTTCGCGAACGATCGTTCACGAGACGGTTGGCAGCGGAACGGCCCAATCGGCGCGCCGTGTTCCACGGCTCGTGTCCGAGACCTATGACCCGTCAAGTTCGTTCGCAGTACAGTCGGCCCATGGCTTCGATCGGATACGCGCGCGTCTCGACCAGAGACCAGAACCCTGACGCCCAGACCGACGCGCTCACGGCCGTCGGCTGCGCGAAGGTCTTCGTGGAGCACGCCTCCGGAGTGCTCGCGAAGCGTCCGGCGCTCGAGGACGCTCTCGACTACCTCCGCGAGGGCGACTCCCTCGTCGTGACCAAGCTCGACCGCCTCGGCCGGTCCGTGCGGAACCTGAAAGAGGTGGCCGACGGCCTCCAGCAGCGCGGCGTCGGACTGAAGGCTCTCTCCCAGGGCATCGACACCACCACTCCGGGCGGGCGGCTGTTCTTCCACATGCTCGCCGCGATCGCCGAGTTCGAGCACGACCTCATCGTCGAGCGCACCCACGACGGCCTCGCCGCCGCCCGAGCCCGCGGACGCAAGGGCGGCGGACGCTTCAAGATGACGCCCACGAAGGCGAAGCAGGCGCGCGCGATGTACGACGAGAAGACCTACACGGTTCAGCAGATCGCCGAGACGTTCGGCGTCTCCCGCGGCACCATCTACCGCCACCTCACCGAAGACCACTGAGAGCCGCCGCGACGAGCGTCGCGGTTCACGGACCCGAGCGGACGCCGACCTCCGGTCGGCGGCGGTGCTGAGCGCTGCGCGCATTTTTGCCTGGAAGCCTTCGGCAGCGTACGGGCCTGCGGCGTCCACGCAAGCCGCTGCGCGGCCGGCTCCTCCAAGGTTTTCGGCACGCGGTCGCTGCGCTCCCTCACATCGCGCCGACAACCTCTCCTCCGCCGCCCTCCGGGTTGCGCTCCCACCTCCGACCCTGCTCGGCACTACGTGCCTTCCAGGCAAAAAAACGCTGGGAGAGAAGGACGAACAGACGAGCCAGACCACCCCCGCTGGCTTGACAAATCTGATTGAGAATCCCGGCAAAAAACGAGGGGAAGGACAGGACAAGAGCACCGCCCGGACCTGACATCACCGACGACGAGAGGACCCACCATGAACGACTCCACCGCCACCGAACCGCAGGCACCGACCCTCACCGACGCGCTGGCCGAGTTCGTGTCCGTGTTCGCACGCGAGGACCTGGCCGGTGATCTGGCCGTCAGGTTGACCTGTGTCGAGGTCGACGCGCTGGCCGGACTCCTGCGAGCATTCGGACGGGACGAGGCCGCGGACCTATGGATCGCGCAGCACGCCACCGACGACGACGAGGGTGACGCCCACCAGACCGCGGAAGGGGAGTGAGAGTCATGGTGCTGGTTGTCTACTCGAAGCCGTCGTGCGTTCAGTGCACCAGGACCTACCGGGTTCTCGAGAAGGAGGGCATCGAGTACACCGTCGTAGACATCACCACCAACCCTGCCGCGCTCGCGTACGTCACGGAGGAGCTGGGCTACTCCGCCGCCCCCGTGGTCGTCGCGAGCGATCAGGACCACTTGTCGGGGTTTC
Source organism: Rathayibacter sp. VKM Ac-2929 (assembly GCF_022815495.1). Taxonomy (NCBI): domain Bacteria; kingdom Bacillati; phylum Actinomycetota; class Actinomycetes; order Micrococcales; family Microbacteriaceae; genus Rathayibacter; species Rathayibacter sp. VKM Ac-2929. The sequence continues at coordinate 4,434 of NZ_JALGRV010000010.1, read as the reverse complement.
GTCCCGACCTCATCGAGAAGCACGCCGCGTGACCGGCCCGGATGCCTCGAGAGACGAGTACCGGGCCGGGTATCTCGCAGGGCAGGCCGATCGGCAGGGAGAAATCGACGCGCTCGACTTCCTGGCCGACCGGCTCTACCGCGCCGCCTACGGCGACGAGCGACGCCTCCCGACCTACGCCTCGACGCGCGCCGAGCTCGAACAGCGCCGAGCGCTGTCCGAGCCGCCGGTCGAGGTCACCCGGCGCGACGCTCTGGCGTCCTGGGGCATCGAGCCGGCCCTCATCGACACCCCTGCGGCTGATGCCGCGGAGGAGGTCCCGTCGACATCGACGGGACGAACGAACCGCACGAGCAGGAGTCTCAATGAGCACGTCAAGGCGTCCCGACTGTCTTTTCCGTGGCGCGAGGCCCACGATCACCCGGTCGACGGTGAGCGTTGGAACCGTTCGGCGGCGCGCCTGGGATAACGATCAGTTCAGCTAGCTGACGGCGGCCTTCGGGAGTCAGTGTCGCATCGAGTGTGTCACGATGCGTTGCTCACGACGTCGCCGGGCTCTATGGCGAGGAGCGATCTTGCGCGTTTTCGCACGACGAGAATGGCGGCAAGCCGGTTGGCTCCGAAGGACAGCAGGATCAACCCAGTGGCTTCTGCCAAGTTCGCTGCGAGCGCGGAGGCCAGGTAGAACGATCCGACCCTGATCATGATGAAGAGACCCCACAACCAGACCCCAGGGGTACTGAGCTTGTATTGGAGCTGCGCGTTGGTCGTCCTGAACCGAGTGACCAGACCCATGATCGTTCCGGTCACGGTGACTAGGGCGAGTTCGCCGATGATGATCCAGTCCGCTTCGACCCAGCGGAAGCCGCCCCATAGTTCAACAGCGAGGTAGACGAGCCCAGCTCCGATGATCACGACGGGCAGTCGCAACATCCGATGCAGCTGCGTCGAGCGCCAGATGAACTGGCGGATGATGAGGATGATGATCCCCGCCGCGATGATGACGTCGTCCAGAATTTGGTTCGCCGCGCCCCAGTTCCACTGCATCGGTCCGCTCCATTTCGATCACAGGTGATGGATCGACAGTATCACTAGTGATTGAATGAGTACATGCGCGCGTCAGAACTTCACCGTCTTGCCCGCACCCTCCGCGAGATCGCACTTGAGGCGACCGGGAATGTGGGCGCGGACCGCGTCAACGCAGGTCAGCTCGCTGTCTTCGAAGACGTCGCGCGGCACCCGGGGGCATCGATCCGAGAGGTCACGGACCGAACCGGGCTGGCGCAGAGCCTCGTGTCGCGGATCATCCACGCCGCCGCTGCCGCAGGCGCACTGTCCGTCACGACCGACGATCGAGACCGCCGCAGGGTTCAGGTCGAGCTCAGTAGCACCACACGCGCAGCGATACTCCAACGGGCCGACGAACCACTCGGATCAGCACTCACCAACTTCACACCGCACCTGACCGATCAGGAGCGCGCCGCGCTTGAACAGCACTTGGCTGCCGCCGCCGAACTCCTCTCGCGAGGCGCCCGTGTGAACTGATGAGCCTCACGTCAACCGCCATAGGGCGAGCCTCTGTTCGCGATCCCGGAAGGAACGACACTGACGACTTGCTCGAGTCTGGAGATGGGCAATGGAGGGTAGGTCGCGAGCCGGTCGTCCGGCGGCGCGTCGCCGATCTACGCAGCGCGAATCGGAGGTGCTTCGCTGAATGTGCGATTGTCTCGGAGTAGCGCCCAGAGCACGCTCACACGTCGTCGAGAGAGAGCAAGAAGCGCCTGCGTGTGCTTGTACCCTTCGCCGCGTTTCTTGAGATAGAAGACGCGGTTCGGTCCTTCGCGGATGATGGAGGTCTGCGCTGACAGGTAGAGCGAGCGGCGCAGATGTCGGTTGTACCGCTTCGGCCGGTGCATGTTCCCGGTCCGGCGTCCGGAGTCGCGCGGAACAGGGATCAGCCCGGCCGCGGCGGCGAGGTGGCCATCGTCGGCGTAGTTGTCGAGCGGTCCGGCTGCTGCAAGGAATTCGGCTCCGAGGATCGGGCCCAGCACGGGCATCGACTCGATGATTTCCGCCTGCGGGTGCGCTCGGAAGGTCGTGGTGATCTGGTTCTCCAGCGTTTGAAGGCGCTTGTCGAGGGCGAGGATCTGCGTTGCGAGGTCAGCGATGATCTGCGCCGCGATCGTCTCGTTCCCGATCTGCGTCTGCTGGCCACTTGCGGCCGCGAGAGCAGCCTCCGCAACCGCCGGAGCGCCTTGCACACCACGGCGACCCAGCCACTTCGTTAGGCGCACCTGCCCCATCCGGCGAAGCGCGGTGGGCGTCTGGTAGCCGGTGAGGAGGGTGAGCGCGCCCTTGTGTTTGGCGTAGTCGAACGCCCGGTCGAGGCGGGGGAAAACGCCGGTCAGGACATCGCGAAGCCGGTTGAGCATGCGGACGCGATCGGCGACGAGATCGCCGCGGTGGGCTATCAGGAGCTTGAGGTCAGCGATGATCTCGACCGGCAGCCTGATCGGGGTTAGGTCATGCCGGTGCCGCGCCGTCTCGGCGATCACGTAGGCGTCACGGGCGTCCGTCTTCGCTTCGCCGCGGTATGCGCCGGCCATCCGGTTCACGATCCGTCCCGGGACATACAGCGCGGACTGGCCGTGGCTTGCGAGCAGGGCGAGCAGCAGCGCAGATGTCGTGCCTACGATGTCGACTGCCCAGGTGAAGTTCTCGCCAAGGGCGAGCACTTCGGCGAGCGAATCGAGGATCGCGCCTTCATCGTTGCTCACCTTCTTCGTCCAGAGCATCGCGCCCTGGTCGTCGATCGCTGTCACCCAGTGATGCGCCTTTCCTGCATCGATGCCCACCCAGACGTGAGCTCGTTGATCATTCAACCCGTCCTCCTCAGTCGTGACCTGCCTCGTGAAGGCCCGAGGAGCACCCAACCGTCATCTCCGTAAACAGCGACCGAAACGCACATCTCAATTAGCGGCCAGGGGCACCCCAGAGGACCGGACGGCCACTCCTGCTGAGCCACACGAACGGCGACGACAGATAAGCCACATCCGGCCCCCTCGGGCCACCACCAAACTTACGGAGACGACAGATGAGCACGAGGACCATCACCGGCAATCTCGCCGCCGACCCCGAGGCCGTACAGGCGGGCCGCGTGCAGATCGTCAAGCTGCGCGTCATCGAGAACACCGGCGAGTTTCGCGGGGGAGAGTGGACTGCGCACGAGGCGCCGACGACGCACTTCGTGGAAGCAAAGTTCGAGCTGGGCGAGCACGTGCTCGCCTCCCTCCACCGAGGAGACGCCGTGATAGTCGTCGGCTACGAGCGCACCGTCACTTGGGGCGAAGGAGAGAGCCGCCGCACCGGCCGCGTCCTCGAAGCCGACGCCATCGGCCCCAACCTCACCCGCGCAACCGCCGTCCTCACGACCGCCGAGCGACGGGCGCAACGCCGCAGCACCGACTCTGCCGACGACAAGTCGGATCGCTGACCGCCTCGTCGACTTCCCACTCCGCCCCGTGGAATTCCACCGCCCGCAACGACAGCCCACACCGCTCAGGACAGCCATGACCGACCAACTCCCGCACGAGGACCCGGTCGTCCCGCGCTCCGCTCCCTGCGCTTCTTGCCCCTACCGTGTCAACGTACCCTCCGGGATCTGGGACGCCGACGAGTACGCGAAACTCCCTCGATACGACGCCGACGTCCCCGACCAGCCGACCGCGGTGTTCCTCTGCCACCTCGACGAGGGATGCGCCTGCGCAGGGTGGCTCGGCCACGCAAACCCCGCGAACCTACTCGCCGTACGCCTCGGCGTCCTCCGTCATCACCTCGACCCCGCCTGCCTCACCTACACGAGCGACGTACCCCTGTTCCCCAGCGGCGAAGCCGCCGCTGAACACGGCCGACGCGACATCACCCACCCCAGCTCCCAAGCGGCCGCAGCGATCGACAAGCTCGAGCGCCTCCGACACCTCACCAGCACAGATCACGATTCAGCGATCCAGTAACCCCTGACGCCGCGAACTGACGCCGCCGCGACGCCGCGCCTCCTCTGCCGCTCCTTCGAGGTGGTGAGAGGCGCGACAAGAGCCTCGAGAAACTGCAGAGACCAGCGGGTCGACGCGGACACGGACCCGGTGTCCACGGAACTGCGGAAGCCACCGCCCCGAGGGCCGGCGACGGCATCCGTGAGGGGCGACCCCCTCACACTCCCCGGTCTTCCCCGGTCCGGGGCGCGAGCTTCGCTCGCGCAGCGGCGACGGAGCGCCGCGAGTTGGAGGCCGCTGCGCGGCCCGTTCCACCCGTTTTCTTCACCTCTCCGCGGTCTCAACCTATTTCGCTCCATCGGCTGCGTGCCACCGCGATCGGACGCGCCCTGCGGGCTTTTTTCGCCCGATCGCGGCGTCACTGCGCCGCCTCCACTCAAAC
>NZ_JALGRV010000001.1:859059-1020172 GCF_022815495.1 Rathayibacter sp. VKM Ac-2929 | reverse complement strand
CTTCATCGTTCGACTTGCATGTGTTAAGCACGCCGCCAGCGTTCGTCCTGAGCCAGGATCAAACTCTCCGTAAAAAAATTACGAACACCAACCCCGAAAGGAAGGCACTCAAGTTTGACCTCTAGCAAATAAGACATCATTACTGACATCAATTTCCAAAGGAACCCAACCGGATCACAAGACCCGGACGGGGTTATAAATTTGGCATTGAACATAGTGCACGCTGTTGAGTTCTCAAGAATCGGACACGTCCCGCCTCCACACCTGAAGAGGTGCTTCACAACGGAAGTGATCGAAGATGTTGTACCGAGAGCCGGCCTGATTCAGGCGGGCCGTTCGATTTGTTCGTGTCGCCGAGACCGGGTAGACTTATCAGAACCGAAGTCCCGATCGCCTCCGTGGCAACTCGACTAACTTAGCACATCCGCAGGCCGTGTCAAGTCGGCGTCTTCGTGATGATCAGCGTCGGATCCGGAGATCGTCTCGCCGTCATCGTGCGCAGCCGAGGCCGTGCACCGAAGCCGAGGACCTGGGTCCCGCGGAGGCTTTGCATCTTACGCTCGCGATCCGCCGCCATCAAGAGACGAATCTCTAAGAGGCTTGAGAGCGAGGGGATGGTCATCGCTTGAGGGGGGTCGGCGGGTCACGATGCTCTGCATCCGACTCTCGCTGTCCGCTCCTTTGGGCTGACGAGGAGTTACATTACGTCGAGGTTTCGCGGCCCTGCAAATCGCTCGTCGCCCGGGCGTGTCGCGATCCGGGCTCCTCTCGGGGCGAACCGCGTCCGCGTCAGGAGACGAAGGCGCCGGCGAAGCTCTTCTTGCCGCGGCGCAGCACCGCGATTCCGTCGATCAGCGGGAGGTCGCCGAGCACGGCGGCGTCGTCCGACACCGCGCTGTTGTTCACCGAGAGCCCGCCCTGGCCGATCGCCCGGCGGGCCTCGCCGAGGCTCGCGACGAGCCCGGCGTCCACGAACGCCTGCACCACCGGAGTCGCCGCGGTCGCCTCGACCGTCGTCACCGCCTGCAGCGCTCCCCGCAGGATCCCGGGGTCGATGCCCTCCAGCGACCCGCGACCGAAGAGCGCCGAGGAGGCCGCGATCACCGAGGCCGTCACCGCCTCCCCGTGCACGAGGACGGTGACCTCGCTCGCGAGCGCGCGCTGCGCCTCGCGCTTGAACGGTGCTTCCACACTCGCCTGCTCGAGCCGCTCGATCTCCGTGCGCGGCAGGAAGGTGAAGGTCTTCAGCCGGGCCGCCACATCGCGGTCGTCGGTGTTGAGCCAGAACTGGTAGAACGCGTACGGGCTGGTGAGCGACGGGTCGAGCCAGACGGCGTTGCCCTCGCTCTTGCCGAACTTCGTCCCGTCGGAGTTCATCACCAGCGGCGTCCCGATGGCGTGCACCGAGACCCCCTCCGTCCGGTGGATCAGATCGGTCCCGCTGGTGAGGTTGCCCCACTGGTCGCTGCCACCCGTCTGCAGGATGCAGCCGTACTGGCGGTAGAGCTCGAGGTAGTCCAGCCCCTGCAGGATCTGGTAGCTGAACTCGGTGTAGCTGATCCCCGCGTCGGAGTTCAGGCGGGCACTGACCGCGTCCTTCTTGAGCATCGTGCCCACCCGGAAGTGCTTGCCGATCTCCCGGAGGAAGTCGATCGCCGACAGCGGCGCCGTCCAGTCCAGATTGTTCACCAGCCGCAGCGGGTTCTCCCCCTCGGTCGAGAGGAACCGCGACACCTGCGCCTGCAGGCGGGACACCCACTCGACCACCGTCTCGCGGGAGTTGAGCGTCCGCTCCGCCGTCGGCCGCGGGTCGCCGATCAGCCCGGTCGATCCGCCGACGAGACCGAGGGGCCGGTGCCCGGCGAGCTGGAGCCGGCGGAGCACGATCAGCTGGACCAGGTTGCCCAGGTGCAGGCTCGGCGCGGTCGGGTCGAAGCCGCAGTAGTAGGTGATCGGGTCCCCGGCGAGGAGCTCGCGCAGCGCTGCCGCGTCGGTCGACACGTGGATCGCGCCACGCCAGACGAGCTCGTCCCAGACGTTCTCGAACGAGGGATCGAGCGACGGCATGGTCGCGGATCCGCGGGAGTCCTGATCGGTCACCCGTCCAGGGTAGCGCGAGGCCGGCGGCTCGCCCGGCGCGCGATCAAGTCCAAGAGCTTGATCTCACGGCATCAAGCCCTGATACTTGATCGAGGAGGTCATCGTGTTCGTCATCACTGCCGATCAGCGCGACAGTCGTCACGACGACGACCGGGTCGAGCAGGCGATCGCCGCTCTGCTCGAATCGGAGGAGTCGTCCTTCGTGCTCCCTCCCGAGCGCACCGCGGGCGACGAGTTCCAGTTCGTGCTCGACCGCGCCGAGGCCGTCGTGTCCGTGGTCCTCGCGCTCCACCGCTCCGGGCACTGGAGCATCGGCCTCGGCATCGGCGCGATCGAGCGGCCGCTGCCCCGGACCACCCGCGCCGCCCGCGGAGCGGCGTACTTCGCGGCGCGGCGCGCGGTCGAGGCGGCGAAGGGACGGGCGACCCGCTTCTCGCTCGACCCCGATGCCTCCGGCTCCGATCCGTCCGGCCACGGCTCCCCCGACGACGCCTTCCCCTCGGTCGGCGACGCCCAGGCGCTGTTCGATCCGCTGCTCCACCTCCGGGACTCGCGGACCCCGGCCGGCTGGGAGATCGTCGACCTCCTGGACGCGGGGCTCTCGCAGAAGGAGGCGGCCGAGCGTCTCGCCGTCTCCCCCCAGGCGGTCAGCCTCCGGGTGCGGACCGCGAGCGCGCGCGCCGACGGACCGGCACGGGACGCCCTCGCCCGGCTGCTGACGGTGGTCGACCGTACGCTCGACCCCGACGCGGCGGCGACCGCCGACCCGTCGGCGCACGGCTCCACGGAGACCAGCGACCCTTCCGCTTCTGCTTCCGCTTCCGAGAGGACACCCCGATGACGGCACTCCGCACCGCACTGCCCGAGACCTTCGCCGTCGCCGCGCAGTCCGCCTCCTGGACCGGCGTGCTCCTGGTGCTCCTCGCCGGAGTCGCGGGCGCCGTCCTCGCGGCGCGCCTGCGCCGCCCCTCGCTCGGCTGGATCAGCATCGGCGCCGCGGCCGCCGCCTTCCTGCTGACCGGCGTGGCCGGCGCCTCCGCTCCCCCGGCGCTCGCTCTCGCCGTCGTGGTGCTCGCCTTCGCACTCGCGGTCCTCGGCGGCGGGCCGGTGGTCCTGCTCACCCTCGATCTCGCGACCACCGACTCCCGCAGCGGCGCACACGGCGGCATCATGATCGCCGCCGCTCAGCGTCCCGGGACCCCCGGGGTCGCTCCGTCCGCGATCGGCCAGCCGATCGAGGTGCTGCGCGGCGGCACCACCATCGGCGTGCTCGAGCGGATCGCCACCGCGGGCGCCCTGCTCAGCGGTCTGCCGGAGGGCGTCGCCGTGATCGTCGCCGTCAAGGGCGTCGGCCGCTTCAGTGAGCTGGCGTCCCCGGAGGCACGCGAGCGCTTCATCATCGGCACGCTCGCCAGCCTCGCCTGGTCCGCGGCGCTCGGGATCCTCGCGCGGCTCTACCTGGCGGGCTGACCGCCGCCCGTCTCCGGGCGACGACGCGCCACCGCGCGCCGGTACGGCGAGACGGTCGGGTCGCCGGCGATGAGGAACCGCCAGGGGAAGGCGGCGTCGCCGCCCTCGCCGGAGACCCCGGTCCGGGCGGACGACTCGATCGGCACCGGCGACTCGCGCGGCAGCAGCTCGAAGGAGAGAGCCATCGGATCGCCCGACTCCGCGAGGGTCACCCCCAGCGCCTTGGCGAGCCGCGCCGGACCGCGGGCGAGGTCCCTCGGGCGGACCGGTCCGCGTCGGAGCAGGGCCAGCTCCTCCCCCGCCACGATCTCGCCCGCGCGGAGCAGCACCGCGGAGGCTGTGCCCGCCGGGGAGCAGACCAGGTTGACGCAGGTGTGCATGCCGTAGGTGAAGTACGCGTAGACCGTCCCCGGCTCCCCGAACATCGGGGCGTTCCGCGGCGACCGGCGCCGGTGCGCGTGCGAACCCGGGTCCTCGCCGAGTCCGAGGTAGGCCTCGACCTCGGTCAGCCGGACGCCGACGACGCCCTCGCCGGTGCGGTGCAGCAGCACCGCTCCGAGCAGATCGGGAGCGACCTCGAGGGCCGAGCGCGACAGGTCGAGCGGCTCCGGCATCCCTAGAAGAAGCTCTGGCCCGAGACCACGGTGACGATGATCACCGCGATGATCACGACGCCCGCGACGACGACCAGGGTCCGCTGCTGCCACGGCGGCAGCGGCGGACGGCCGTCGTCGCCGGGCGGGCCCTGGAGCGTCACGACGCGTCCCCGCGGAGGGCGGACCGGACGACGCGCACGCGCTCGGTCAGCTGCGCGAGCTGCTCCGCCACCCGGTCGGGTGCGGTGCCGCCGACCCCGTCGCGGCTGGCGACCGAGCCCTCGATGCTGAGCACCGAGCGGACGTCGGGCGTCAGCAGCGGCGACACCGAGCGCAGCGCCTCGTCGTCGAGGTCCTCGAGACCGAGGCCCCGGGTCTCGGCGAGCTTGACCAGCTCTCCGGTGATCTCGTGCGCGTCGCGGAACGGCACGTGCTTCTTGACCAGCCATTCCGCGACGTCGGTCGCGAGCGAGAAGCCCTGCGGGGCGAGCTCGGCCATCCGCTCGGTGTGGAAGGTCAGCGTCGCGATCATCCCGCTGAAGGCGGGGAGGAGCACCTCGAGCGTGGTCACCGAGTCGAAGACCGGCTCCTTGTCCTCCTGCAGGTCGCGGTTGTATGCGAGCGGGAGCGCCTTCAGCGTCGCGAGCAGGCCGGTCAGGTTGCCGAGCAGCCGACCCGCCTTGCCGCGCGCGAGCTCGGCGATGTCGGGGTTCTTCTTCTGCGGCATGATCGACGACCCGGTCGAGTAGCCGTCGTCGAGGGTGACGAAGGCGAACTCGCGCGTGTTCCAGAGGATGATCTCCTCCGCGATCCGCGAGACGTCGATGCCGATCATCGCGCTGACGAAGGCGAACTCGGCGACGAGATCGCGGCTCGCGGTGCCGTCGATCGAGTTGGGCACGCTCGCGGCGAAGCCGAGCTCGCGGGCGACCGCCTCGGCGTCGAGCCCGAGGGTCGAGCCGGCGAGGGCACCGGAGCCGTACGGCGACACGTCGGCGCGGACCGCCCAGTCGCGCAGCCGCTCGAGGTCGCGCAGCAGCGCCCAGGCGTGCGCGAGGAGGTGGTGCGCGAGCAGCACCGGCTGCGCGTGCTGCAGATGCGTGCGGCCGGGCATGATCGCCGCCGGGTGGGCGGAGGCCTGGGCGGCGATCGCGTCGATCAGCTGCACCACCAGCTCGGCGATGACGGCGGCGTGGTCGCGGAGGTACATCCGCACGAAGGTCGCGATCTGGTCGTTGCGCGAGCGCCCGGCGCGCAGCTTGCCGCCGAGCTCCGGGCCCGCCTCGAGCATCAGGCCGCGCTCGAGTGCGCCGTGCACGTCCTCGTCGGCGTCGTCCGCGGTGAAGCGGCCCTCGACCACCGCCGAGCGCAGGCGCTCGAGCGCGTCGAGCATCCCGGTCAGCTCGGCGTCGTCGAGGTAGCCGGCGGTCGCGAGGGCCCGGGCGTGCGCGCGGGAGCCGGCGATGTCGTACTCGGCGAGCTGCCAGTCGAAGTGCGTCGACTTCGAGAGCGCGGCCAGCTCCGGCGACGGGCCGCCGGCGAACCGGCCTCCCCAGAGCGCGCCGGCCTCGCCCGCGCGGGCGGAGGGTCGTTCCGTCATGGTTCTCCTCGGGGTCGGCTGTCGAGTCTACTGAGCGGCGTCGGGCGTGCCGGCGCGCTCGAGGAGCCAGACCAGCAGGGCCTTCTGGGCGTGCAGGCGGTTCTCCGCCTCGTCCCAGATCACGCTCTGCGGGCCGTCGATCACGTCGGCGGTCACCTCGTAGCCGCGGTCGGCCGGGAGGCAGTGCAGGAAGAGCGCGTCGGACGCGGCGGCCGCCATCGTGTCCGAGTCGACGCGGTAGTCGCGGAAGGTGGCGACCCGCGCGGCCTTCTCCTCCTCCTTGCCCATCGACACCCAGGTGTCGGTGATCACGATGTCCGAGCCGGCGGCGCCCGCGGCCGGGTCGGTCGTGGTGGTGGCCGAGCCGCCGGTGGTGGCGGCGATGCGCTGGGCGTCCGCGAGCACGGCCGGAGCGGGAGCGTAGTCCGCGGGCGAGACGATCCGGACGTGCATCCCCGCCGTCGCGCCGGCCAGCAGGTAGGAGTGCGCCATGTTGCTCGCGCCGTCGCCGAAGAAGGTCAGCGTGAGGCCGGCGAGGCGGCCGCGGTGCTCGCGGATCGTCAGCAGGTCGGCGAGCAGCTGGCACGGGTGGAACTCGTCCGAGAGCGCGTTGACGACGGGGACGCGGGTGCCCGCCGCCATCTCCTCCAGCCCGGACTGCGCGTAGGTGCGCCAGACGATGGCCGCGACCTGGCGCTCGAGCACGCGCGCGGTGTCGGAGGCGGTCTCCTTGCCGCCGAGCTGGCTGCTCGCCGTCGAGATGATCAGCGGGCTGCCGCCGAGATCGGCGATGCCGACGGCGAAGGACACCCGGGTGCGGGTGGAGGACTTGTCGAAGATGACCGCGACGGTCTGCGGGCCGGCGAGCGGCGTCCGCGAGAAGCGGTCGCGCTTGAGCTCCAGGGCGAGATCGAGGATCTCGGCCTGCTCGGCGGGGGTGATGTCGTCGTCGCGGAGGAAGTGGCGGGTCACGGCTGCGGTTCGCTTTCGATCGGGGAAGGAGGTCGGGTCGTTCAGGCGTCGAGCGCCCGCACCGCGCGGCCGAAGCGGGCGACGAACTCGTCGACGTCGGCGGCGGTGATGATGAGCGGCGGAGCGATCCGGATGCTGGACTCGTTCGGCGCGTTGACGATCAGTCCCTCCGCCATCGCGGCGGCGGCGAGCCGGGAGGCGACGGGCTCGCTGAGCGCGATGCCGAGCAGGAGACCGGCGCCACGCACGCCGGCGATCAGCGGTGAGCCGAGGCCGAGCACACCCGCGGTCAGCTGCGCCCCGCGCTCCCGGGCGTTCCGGAGCAGGTCGGCGCGCTCGATCTCGCCGATCACCGCACCGGCGACCGCGGTCGCGAGCGGGTTGCCGCCGAAGGTGCTGCCGTGGTGGCCCTTCTGCAGCAGCTCGGAGGCCGCGCCGAAGGTGACCAGGGCTCCGACGGGGAAGCCGCCGCCGAGTCCCTTGGCGAGGGTGATCGCGTCGGGGAGGATGCCGGCCCGCTGGTAGGCGAACCAGCTGCCGGTGCGGCCGATGCCGGTCTGGATCTCGTCGACGATCAGCAGGGCGCCCCGCTCCCGGGTCAGCTCCCGCGCCCGCTCGAGGAAGCCGTCCGGCAGCGGGATCACGCCCGCCTCACCCTGGATCGGCTCGACGATCAGCGCGGCGACCGACTCGTCGATCGCGGCCTCGAGCGCCTCGAGCGTCGCCTCGATGTGCTCGACTCCACCGGGCATCGGCTCGAACGGCGCGCGCATCGCGGCCTTGCCGGTCATCGCGAGGGCGCCCATCGTGCGACCGTGGAAGGCGTTCTGCAGCGCCAGGATCCGGTGCCGACCACCGGCCGCGTGCAGGCGCGCGAGCTTGAAGGCCGCCTCGTTCGCCTCGGTGCCGGAGTTCGCGAAGTAGACGCGGCCCGCCTCGCCCGCGCCGGTCAGCTCGCGGAGCTTCTCGGCCAGCCGGATCTGCGGGGCGGTGGCGAAGTAGTTGGAGACGTGCGCGAGAGCGCCGGCCTGGCGGCTCACGGCCTCGACGAAGACCGGGTGCGCGTGGCCGAGCGAGTTCACCGCGATCCCGCCGAGGAAGTCGAGGTACTCGCGGCCGTCGACGTCCCAGACCCGGCAGCCCTCGCCGCGCTCGAGGACGGCGAGCGGAGCGGCGAAGGTCTGCATCATCGCGGCGGCGTAGCGGCCGCGGGCCTCCGCGGTGCGGGCGGAGACGGGTGCGGGATCGGAGGCGGGGACCTCGGGCGCGGGGACGCCGGGAGCGGTATCGGTGGACATGTCGAGCCTTTCGAGCAGAAGCGGTCCGGCCGGGAGGGCCGTCGGTGCGCGCACCCCGTCGGGGCGGCGCTCGGAGCCGGGGCCGCTGGTGGTCAGCGGCCCGACGTTCGCTCCCGGTCGCGGGGGTCGGCCGAGGCGACGACCTCGGTGCCGACGCCCTCGGAGGTGAAGACCTCGAGCAGCATCGAGTGCGGGACGCGGCCGTCGATGATCGCGGCCTTCGGCACGCCGCCGCGGACCGCGTCGAGGCAGGCCGTCATCTTGGGGATCATCCCCGACTCGAGCGACGGCAGCAGCGCCGCGAGCTCGTCGGACGCGATGTGCGAGACGAGCGAGTCGCGGTCGGGCCAGTCGGCGTAGAGACCGGGGACGTCGGTGAGGATCACGAGCTTCTCCGCGCCGACGGCGACGGCGAGCGCGGCCGCGGCGGCGTCGGCGTTGACGTTGAGCGACTGCGTCGGGTCGTCGGAGTCGGGCGCGATCGAGGAGACGACCGGGATGCGGCCGGCGTCGAGCTGGGCGAGGACGGCCGCGGGGTCCACGGAGATCACGTCGCCGACCAGGCCGAGGTCGTGCTCGACCCCGTCCAGGACCACGCCGCGCCGGCGGCCGACGAAGAGGCCGGCGTCCTCGCCGGAGATGCCGGCGGCCAGCGGCCCGTACTCGTTGATGCGCCGGACGATGTCGCGGCTAATGCTGCCGGTGAGCACCATCCGCACGACGTCCATCGCCTCGGGGCTGGTCACCCGGTAGCCGCCGCGGAACTCGCTGGCGATTCCGAGCCGGTCGAGCATCGCGGAGATCTGCGGACCGCCGCCGTGCACGACGACGGGGCGGATGCCCGCGTAGTGCAGGTAGACGATGTCCTGCGCGAAGGCGCGCTGGAGCTCCTCCGACACCATGGCGTTGCCGCCGAACTTGATCACCATCGTCCTGCCGTGGAACCGCTGCAGCCAGGGCAGCGACTCGATCAGGGTGCCGGCCTTGACGGCCACGGCATCGCGCAGCGCGAGCGTCTCGGCGTCGGTGGGGTCCCCGGTGCTCACCGGGTTCTCGGAGTCCCTCGGATTCTCGTCGGCCATCAGCTGGAGTACGCCGAGTTCTCGTGGACGTAGTCGTGGGTGAGGTCGTTGGTCCAGATCGTCGCCGTGGCGTCGCCGGCGTGCAGATCGATGTCGACCGAGACCTTGCGCGGGGCGAGGTCGACCAGGTCGCGGCTCGCGTCGGGCTCGCCGGCCCGGCAGACCTGCACGCCGTTCATCGCCACGTCGATGCCGTAGGGGTCGAACTGCGCATCGGTGGTGCCGACCGCGGCCAGCACCCGGCCCCAGTTGGGGTCGTTGCCGAAGATCGCGGCCTTGAAGAGGTTGCTCCGCGAGACCGCGCGGGCGACGACGACGGCCTCGTCCTCGGTCGCGGCGTTCAGCACCCGGATCGCGACGTCGTGCGCGGCGCCCTCGGCATCGGCCTGGAGCTGGAGGGTGAGATCGCGGCAGACGTCGGTGAGCGCGGCGGTGAAGTCGGCCGCCTCGGGGCGCACCCCGCTCGCGCCGCTCGCCAGCAGCGCCACGGTGTCATTGGTCGACATGCAGCCGTCCGAGTCGAGGCGGTCGAAGGTGACCCGGGTCGCCGCCCGCAGCGCGGTGTCGAGCTCGGAGGAGTCGAGGACCGCGTCGGTGGTGATCACGACGAGCATCGTCGCCAGCCCGGGAGCGAGCATCCCCGCGCCCTTGGCCATGCCGCCGACGGTCCAGCCCTGCTCGGAGCGGACGGTCGCCTGCTTGGGCACGGTGTCGGTCGTCATGATCGCGCGGGCCGCGTCCTCGCCCGCCTCCGGACCGGTCGCGCCCGGAAGAGCCGCCGACGCCTCGGTCACCCCGGCCGTCAGCTTGCCGAGGTCGAGCTGATCGCCGATGAGACCGGTGGAGCAGACGAGCACATCGCCGGCCGAGACGCCCAGGCTCCCGCCGACGGCCTCGGCCGTCGCGTGGGTGACCTGGAAGCCCTCGGCGCCGGTGTAGCAGTTGGCGCCGCCGGAGTTGAGGACGATCGCCGAGACGACGCCGTCGCGCATGACCTGCTCGCTCCAGAGCACCGGGTTCGCCTTGCAGCGATTGCTGGTGAAGACCGTCGCGGCGTTCTGCAGCGGGCCGAGGTTGTGCACGAGGGCGAGGTCGCGGGCGCCGGTCGACTTGAGACCGGCGACGACGCCGGCCGCGGCGAATCCTGCTGCGGCGGTGATGCTCACGGCGCGACTCCGTTCGTGCTCAGGCCGAGGGTCTCCGGGAGACCGAGGGCGATGTTGGTCGACTGGATCGCGGCGCCGGCGGTGCCCTTGACCAGGTTGTCGAGCGCGGTGACCACCACGACGCGGCGCGCGCGCTCGTCCACGGCGACCCCGATCAGCGCCGTGTTCGCGCCGACGGTGTCGGCCGTGCGCGGGAACGTCCCCTCCGGCAGCAGCTGGACGAAGGGCTCGTCGGTGTAGGCCGACTCCCACGCGGCGCGCACGTTCTGCGCGGACACGCTCGGCGCGAGCCGAGCGGTCGAGGTCGCGAGGATGCCCCGCGACATCGGCACCAGGATCGGGGTGAACGAGATCGAGACGGGACCGGCACCGGCGAGCGCGAGGTTCTGCCGGATCTCCGGGTTGTGGCGGTGCCCGCCGCCGATGCCGTAGGCGTGCGCCGAGCCGAGCAGCTCGCTCGCGAGCAGATCGGTCCGCAGGCTCTTGCCCGCCCCGGACGGGCCGACGGCGAGGACCGAGACCAGGTCGGCGGCCTCGATCACGCCGGCGTGCAGCCCCGGCGCGAGGCCGAGAGTGATCGCGGTGACGTTGCAGCCGGGCACCGCGATGCGGCGGACGCCCGCGAGCACGTCGCGCTGCCTGCCGGTGCCGGGCAGCATCAGCTCGGGCAGCCCGTAGGGCCAGGCGCCGGCGAACTCGCCCCCGTAGTAGTCGGCCCAGTCCTGCTCGTCGGTCAGCCGATGGTCGGCGCCGCAGTCGACGACGAGCACGTCGTCGGGGAGCGTCGCCGTGATCTCGCCGGACTTGCCGTGCGGCAGGGCGAGGAAGACGACGTCGTGGCCCGCCAGGTTCTCGGTCGTCGTGTCGACGAGCTCGAGGTGGCGCAGCGAGCGCAGGTGCGGCTGCACCGCGGCGAGGGGCTGGCCGGCGTTCGAGTGCGCCGTGACCGTGCGCACCTCGAACTCGGGGTGATCGGCGAGCAGGCGGAGCAGCTCGCCGCCCGCGTACCCGCTCGCTCCGGCCACCGCCACGGAAAAAGTCATGCCCGAGAGCCTAGTCGCTGGCGGGACCCGCCCTGGCCCGGTCGCCGCGGGCGGCCGCCGACCGGAGCCGGCGGCCGTCCGCTCACTCGCGCGGGCTCGCGCCGAAGCGCTCGGCGGCGAGCGCGGTGCCGCTCTCCTTCGCCGCGCTGGCCTCGGCGGCGGTGAGCGTCCGGTCGGCGGCACGGAAGCGCAGCGCGAAGGTCAGCGACTTCGAGCCCTCGGGGACGCCCGCACCGCGGTAGTCGTCGACCAGGCGGATCGCCTCGAGCAGCTCGCCGGCGCCCTCGGCGACGGCGGCCTGCAGGTCGGCCGCCGGCACGGCCACGGGCACGACCAGCGAGAGGTCCTGCGTCGCGGCGGGCAGCGCCCCGACCGGGCGCGCCACCACGAGGCGGCCGGCGCGGGCGATCAGCGGATCGAGGTCGAGCTCGACCACCGCCACGCGGTGCGGCAGGTCGAGGTCGTCGGCGAGCGACGGGAGCAGCTCGCCGGCGTGGCCGACCACGGCGCCGTCCAGCAGCACCTCGGCCGTGCGGCCCGGGTGCAGGGCGGCGTGCGAGCCCTGCCGGATCTCCAGCTGCACGCCCGAGGCGGCCGCGACGTCGCGGACGACGTCGAGCGCGTCGCGCCAGTCGAAGTCGCGCGCGGCCACTCCGGGCTGACGCTCGAGCGCCGAACCCGTCAGCAGCGCGGCCACGTGCAGCGGCTGCCGCGGGATCCCCGCGTTCAGGGCCGCCTCGATCTCCGCGGACGGACGCGCGCCGGCGAGGGGCAGCCCCTCGGAGCCGAACGGAGCGCCGCTCTGCGGCAGGAAGACCGAGCCCATCTCGTAGACGGCCAGGTCGACGAGACCGCGCGAGCGGTTGCGGGCCGCGACCTGCACGAGTCCGGGGAGGAGGGAGAGCCGCAGCTGTCCCGCGGTCGCGTCCAGCGGGTTCGCCAGCGAGACCTGCTGCACCGGCTCGCCGTCGACGGAGCCGAAGCGGTCGTTCATCGAGCGGGAGAGGAACGGGTAGGACAGCACCTCGGTGAGCCCGGCGGCCGCCAGCGACTGCGCGACCGTCCGGCGCAGGCGCTGACCGGGCGTGAGGCCGCGACCGGGAGGCGCGACGGGGAGGATCGACGGGATGCGGTCGTACCCGGTGATCCGGGCGACCTCCTCCGCGAGGGTCGAGCGGTCGGTCAGATCGGGCCGCCAGCTCGGCGGGGTGACGAGCAGGCCCCCTCCCCCGGCCTCGACGCTCGCGCCGATCTCGACCAGGGCGCCGCGGATCTCCTCGGGCGTGTACTCGAGGCCGATCAGGCCGGAGATGTAGCCGTCGGGGAGCTCGATCGCCGACGCCATCCCGGAATCGGCGAGCACCGAGCCGAGCTCGTCGGCGGTGCCGCCCGCGAGCTCGACCAGCAGCTGCACCGCGCGCGCGGCGGCGACCGGCGCGACCAGCGGGTCCACGCCGCGCTCGAAGCGGCGCGAGGCCTCGCTCGGCAGCTTGTGGCGGCGGGCCGTCCGCGCGATCGAGACCGGGTCGAAGTTCGCGGCCTCGATCAGGACGTCGACGGTCGTGTCCGTGATCTCGGTGCGGGCGCCGCCCATCACGCCGGCGAGCCCGATCGGCCCGCCGTCGTCGGTGATCAGGAGGTCCTCGTGGTGCAGGCGGCGGGTCTGGCCGTCGAGCGTCTCGAGCGTCTCGCCCGAGCGCGCGCGGCGGACGACGATGCCGCCCTCCAGGCGCTCGAGGTCGTAGCCGTGCAGCGGCTGGCCGAGCTCGAACATGACGTAGTTGGTGATGTCGACGACCAGCGAGATCGAGCGCACACCGGCCAGGCGCAGCCGCGCGATCATCCACGGCGGGGTCGGCAGCGACGGGTCGATGCCGCGCACCACGCGGGTGACGAAGACGGACGAGCCGACGCGACCGCGGATCGGCGCCTCGTCCTCGACCGTGACAGGGAAGACGGGAGCCGACTCGAGCCGCTCGGGCGCGCTGATCGCCAGCGCGGGATCGCGGAAGGCGGCGCCGGTCGCGTGGGCGTACTCGCGGGCGATACCGCGGATGGAGAAGGCGTAGCCGCGGTCCGGGGTCACGTTGACCTCGACCGCGGCGTCGTCCAGCCCGAGCAGCGCGATCGCGTCGGTGCCGACCTCGGGGTCGATGCCGAGGCTCGCCAGCCGGAGGATGCCCTCGTGGTCGTCGCCGAGGCCGAGCTCGCGGGTGGACGCGATCATCCCGTCGGACACGTGCCCGTAGGTCTTCCGCGCCGAGATCGGGAACGGCCCGGGCAGCACGGCGCCGGGCAGCGAGACCACGACCTTGTCGCCGGCCGCGAAGTTGTGCGCGCCGCAGACGATGCCGCGGACGTCGTCGCCGCCGTCGGCCGCGCGCTCACCCTCGGGCGCGACGCGGACGGTGCACCAGTTGATGGTCTTGCCGTTCTTCTGCGGCTCGGGCACGAGGTCGAGGACCTCGCCCACCACGACGGGGCCGGAGACCTCGAAGCGGTGGACGTCCTCCTCCTCCAGGCCGACCGACACGAGCGCCGCGTGCACGGCCTCGGTCGTGACGCCCTGCTCGAGGTCGACGTACTCGCCCAGCCAGCTCAGCGGGATGCGCATCAGATCACCATCCCGTACTGCTTGCTGAAGCGGACGTCGCCCTCGACCATGTCGCGCATGTCCTTCACGTCGTTGCGGAACATCAGGGTCCGCTCGATCCCCATCCCGAAGGCGAAGCCGGAGTACTCGTCCGGGTCGATGCCGACCGAGCGCAGGACGTTCGGGTTCACCATCCCGCAGCCGCCCCACTCGATCCAGCGGGCACCGCCGACGAAGGTCGGGTGCCAGATGTCGAGCTCGGCGCTCGGCTCGGTGAAGGGGAAGTAGTTGGGGCGCAGGCGGATCTTCGCCTCGTCGCCGAACAGGAGGCGGGCGACGTGCTCGAGGGTGCCGCGCAGGTGCGCCATCGTCAGGCCGCGGTCGACGGCGAGGCCCTCGAACTGCGTGAAGACAGGGGTGTGGGTGGCGTCGAGCTCGTCGGTGCGGTAGACGCGGCCGGGCGCGATCACGTAGATCGGCGGGGTGCGCTCGAGCATCGAGCGGATCTGCACCGGCGAGGTGTGGGTGCGCAGCACGAGGTGCGACTCGACCGGGTCGACGAAGAAGGTGTCCTGCATCGCGCGGGCCGGGTGGTCCTCGTCGAAGTTCAGCGCGTCGAAGTTGAACCACTCGTTCTCGAGCTCCGGCCCCTCCGCGATCTCCCAGCCCATGCCGACGAAGACGTCGGCGATCGACTCCTGGAGGAGCGAGAGCGGGTGGCGGGCGCCCTGGCGCACGAAGCTCGCGCCGGCGGTGACGTCGACGCGCTCGGCGTCGAGCGCCGCGGCCTGCTCTGCCTCGACCAGCTCCGCCTCGCGCTCGGCGTACACGTCGCCGACCTGCTTGCGGGCGCCGCCCACGAGCTTGCCGGACGCCGCCTTGAACTCCGGGGGAACGGAGCGCATCAGCGCGTTCAGTCGGGCGAGGGCCGAGCCCTCGCCGAGGTGGGCGGTGCGAGCCGCCTTCAGGGCGGCGGAATCGGCGGCCGCGCGGATCGCGGTGAGCGCCTCCGCGGTCGCCGCCGAGACGGCCTCGTCGGTGATCGGGTTGCTGTCAGACACGATCCCCCAGTGTAGGGATGCCTCGCGCGGCCCGCTCGCTGCGGCGGGCGGACGCGCTCGCCCGCCGGCGCGGCTGATCGCGGACCCGGCCGGCCCCATGCTGATCGAGCGGCCCGCGGAGCAGGCGTATCGAGATCCACCAGCGCCGGAACCGACGCCCGCCAGTCCTCCTCGCGGAGCGGTGGGTCTCGATACGCCCCTCCGGCGCTACTCGACCAGCATGTGCACCGTTGCCGGACAGGAACCCTGCAGATCGGCGATCGCCCTCGAGGCGAACGTGTGAATCGCATACGAGCGATTCGCGCTAGCCGGACGCAAGACGCTCTTCCCAATGCGACCGCCTCGGTGGCCGACCGCGGTGGGGGTCGCCGCAGGCGATCCCCACCATCGGGTTCAGTCCTGCGCGGCGATCAGTGCCGTGTCAGTGGTGGCGCGGACCGCCGGGTGGCCGGTGCCCTTGCGGCCGCCGGTCTTGGTGCGGATCTCGACCCACTTGGCGATGCCGGAGAGGATCAGGCAGATGCCGATGTAGATGGCGCCGACCACGATGGCGGCGGGGATGATCGGGCTGTCCAGGCTCGGCTGGTTGCCGAGGTAGCGGGCGTAGTAGAGCAGCTCGTTGTAGGTGATGATCGAGCCGAGCGCGGTGTCCTTCAGGGCGACGACGAGCTGGGCGATGATCACGGGCAGCATCGACCGGATCGCCTGCGGGAAGAGGATCAGGCGCATGACGCCCGCCTTGCGCAGGCCGATCGCGTAGCCCGCCTCCTTCTGGCCGCGCGGGAGCGCCTCGATGCCGGCGCGGAAGATCTCGGAGAAGACGGAGCCGTTGTACAGCGTGAGCGCGATGACCACGGCGAGGTACGGCGTGAGCTTGAGCCCGACGAACGGGAGCCCGTAGTACATCAGCATCATCAGGATGAGGACCGGGATCGCGCGGAACAGCTCGATGAAGAGCGTGACCGGGATGTTGATCCAGCGGCGGTCGGAGAGGCGGCCGATCGCCAGCAGCAGGCCGAGCACGATGCTCGCGACGCCGGCGGTGGCGAAGGCGGCGAGCGTCTGCCCGAGAGCGGCGCCGATGCTCTGCCAGACCAGCGGGTAGCCGAACGCCCGCCACTTGGCCGGCGAGAACTGGCCGGACTCGGCGAAGCGCCAGAGCACGAAGGCCAGCAGCGCCACGAGGACGAGGACGACGACGGCGCCGATGACGCGGTTGCGGGCGACCGCGCGGGGTCCGGGGTTGTCGAAGAGGACGGAGCTCATCGGGCGACCCTCCACTTCTTCTCGAGCTGACGTTGGAGGAGGGAGAGTGCGGTGACGAGGACCACGAAGACCAGGGCGACCCAGAGCACGACGATGAGGCTGTTCTCGCCGCGCTCGTTCAGCACGCGGACGATCGTCCCGGCCTCGGCGACCGAGAAGCCGGCGGCGACCGTGGTGTTCTTGAGGAGGGCGATCAGCACGCTCATCAGCGGCGGGATGACCGAGCGGAACGCCTGCGGCAGCACCACCTGGGTCATCGTGAGCCCGAAGTCGAGGCCGATCGCTCGAGCCGCCTCGGCCTGGCCGATCGGCACGGTGTTGATCCCGGAGCGGAGCACCTCGGCGACGTAGGTCGCGGTGTAGATGCTCAGGGCGGCGATCGCGAGGTTCGTGTACTCGACGTCCGGCAGGTCGAGCTTGGGGTAGCCGAAGGCGAAGAAGAACATCAGCAGCGTCAGCGGCGTGTTCCGGATGGTGTTGACGTAGACGGTGCCGACCGCTCGCGCGATCGGGACGGGCGAGACGCGCATCGCTCCGACCACGGTGCCGAGGAGGAGGGCGAAGACGAGCGACACGACGAACAGCAGCAGGGTGTTGCCGAACGCGGGGACGAACACGTCGAGGTTGTTCAGGAGAACATCCATGCTGCGTGCCCTTTCATCGGGGAGGTGGAAGCGGTCGCCGGTGCGGCGCGGGGCAGAGGAGGTCCCGGGGCGAGGCGCGACGCGCCGCCCCGGGACTCCTCAGGGGTGTCGGCCTAGTACGCGTCGACCGCGGGCTGCTCGACCGTGGTGCCGGACTGGCCGAGGGTCTCGTCGTAGATCGCGCTCCAGGTGTCACCGCCGTCGGTCAGCATCTCGTTGATGAAGCCGCGCAGTGCGGTGTCGTCCTTCGCGAGGCCGATGCCGTAGAGCTCGGTGCTGAAGGGCTCGCCGACGACCTTCAGGTCGTCCGGACGCTGGGCGGCGTAGCCGATCAGGATCGCGCCGTCGGTGGTGACCGCGTCGACCTGGCCGTCGGCCAGGGCGTCGACGCACTGCGAGTAGGTGTCGAACTCCTCGGTCGGGACCTCGGGGTAGTTGGTGCGGATGTTCTGGATCGGGGTGGAGCCGGTCGCGGAGCACACGGTGGTGTCGGCCGAGAGGTCGTCCGGACCCGTGATGGTGTCGTTGTCCGCGGCGACCAGCAGCTGCTGCCCGGTCTCGAAGTACGGTCCGGCGAAGCCGACCTGCTCCTTGCGCTTGTCGGTGATCGAGTAGGTGCCGACGTAGTAGTCGATGTCGCCGTTCACGATCGACGCCTCGCGGTTCGCCGAGGGGATCGGCTGGTACTCGATCTTGTCCGCGGAGAAGCCGAGGGAGGCGGCGACCCACTTCGCGATCTCGATGTCGAAGCCGGAGCGCTCGCCGGTCGCGGCGTCGAGGTAGCCCAGACCGGGCTGGTCCTCCTTGACGCCGATGGTGACCGTGCCGTCCTCCGTCATGGCGTCGAAGGTGGGGCTGCCCTCGAGGGTGACGTCGGTGGCGACCTCGTAGGCCGCTCCGCTCCCCTCGGAGCCGGAGTCGGAGCCGGTGCCGGTCCCGGAGTCACCGGCGCAGCCGGCGAGGGTGAGGGCCGCTGCGGCGAGTCCCGCGGTCATGAACATGAGCTTGGTGCGCATGATCGTCCTTCCTGGGGTGTGGCCCGCTGGAGCGGGCGATGTCCGGTCGCTCCCGGGGGTTCGGGGGGCGACCTGTCGAACGGCGGCCGAGGCGGAGTCCGTCCGCGGCGCCGGAGACCTAGTGGGTGATCAGCTTCGAGAGGAAGTCCTTGGCACGGTCGGTCCGGGGAGCGGTGAAGAACGACTCGGGATCGGTGTCCTCGAGGATCTCGCCGTCGGACATGAAGACGACCCGGTGCGCGGCCTTGCGCGCGAAGCCCATCTCGTGGGTGACGACGATCATCGTCATGCCCTCCTCGGCGAGGCCGACCATGACGTCGAGGACCTCGTTGATCATCTCGGGGTCGAGCGCCGAGGTCGGCTCGTCGAAGAGCATCACCTTCGGCTTCATCGCGAGGGCGCGGGCGATGGCCACGCGCTGCTGCTGACCGCCGGAGAGCTGGGCGGGCGTCTTGCCCGCCTGGTGCCCGACGCCGACGCGGTCGAGCAGCGCCTGCGCCTCCGCCTCGGCCGCCTTGCGCGAGAGCTTGCGGACCTTGATCGGCCCGAGCGTGACGTTCTCGAGGATCGTCTTGTGCGCGAAGAGGTTGAAGGACTGGAAGACCATGCCGACGTCTGCGCGCAGGGCGGCGAGCCCCTTGCCCTCCTCCGGCAGCGTCTGACCGTCGATCGAGATCGTGCCGCCGGAGATGGTCTCCAGGCGGTTGATCGTGCGGCAGAGCGTGGAC
The DNA here is from genome assembly GCF_022815495.1 of Rathayibacter sp. VKM Ac-2929. Taxonomy (NCBI): domain Bacteria; kingdom Bacillati; phylum Actinomycetota; class Actinomycetes; order Micrococcales; family Microbacteriaceae; genus Rathayibacter; species Rathayibacter sp. VKM Ac-2929. Next base: position 1,001,537 of record NZ_JALGRV010000001.1, on the reverse strand, counting down.
TTGCCCGACCCGGAGGGACCGAGGACCACGACCACCTCGCCGCGGTTGATCGTCAGATCGATGTCCTTCAGCGCCTGGAACTCGCCGTAGTGCTTCTGGACCCCGTCGAGGACGACGAGGGGCTCGCGGGCGGCAGCGGACGATCGCCCGGCCTGGGAGGGTGCTTCCATTCCGTCAGAGAATCACACGGGCATGGGTGGGTCAAATCATGAGCGGATTCTTAACCAGAGCGCAACAACCGAGGCTCGCTCCCAGCCTCGTACCATGCCGAGGTGGTCTTCTCTCAGTTCTGGCGTGAAACGTCTCAGGTCGAGTGCGCGTCGGGTCGTCAGGAGCGGAGCGCGAAGGCGCTCTCGTAAAGGCAGACCGAGGCGGCGGTGGCGAGGTTCAGCGACTCCGCGGCGCCGTAGATCGGCACGGCCACGACGCCGTCCATCAGCTCGAGCGACTCGTCCTCGAGGCCGCGGGCCTCGTTGCCGAACACCCAGACCGTCGGCTGCGCGAGGTCGCCCCGGGCGCGCACGTCGAGCAGGCCCTCGCCCTTGACGTCGGCGGCGACGGCACGGAGGCCTGCGGAGCGCAGCCGCTGCAGCACGTCGGGCAGCTCGGCTCCGACCGCGACGGGCAGGTGGAACAGCGAGCCCGTGGTCGAGCGGACGACCTTGGGGTTGTAGAGGTCGACGGAGCGGCCGGTCAGCACGACAGCGTCGGCGCCCGCGGCGTCGGCCGCGCGGATGATCGTGCCGAGATTGCCCGGGTCGCGGACCTCCTCCAGCACGGCGACGAGGCGCGGCTCGGAGGCGACGACGTCCTTGAGCGAGGTCGGGAACTGCCGGCAGACGGCCACGAAGCCCTGCGGCGTGACGGTGTCGGCCATCGAGTCGAGGACGTCCTCGGTCACGTACTCGATCTCGACCTCGGCCTCCTCGGCCGCGGCGACGATCTCGGGGTGGCGCTCGAGCGCGGTGGGGGTCGCGAACGACTCCATCAGCAGCTCGGGGCGGTAGCGCAGCGCCTCGGACATCGCCTGCGGGCCCTCGAGGAGGAAGAGCCCCGACTCCTGCCGTGCCGGACGCCGGGTGAGCTTGGCGACGGAGCGGACACGGGGAGAACGGGGGTTGTCGAGCATGCGTCGAGCCTATCGGCGCACCGTCGCGGGGCCCGGTCGACACGTCGCCCGTGGGGAAGGCCGACCCGCGGGGACGAGGTCCTGCGGGAACCAGGTTCTGCGGGAACGACGAAGGGGGTCACGACTGTCGTCGTGACCCCCTTCGGGGAAGTGCTGCGGACTACGCGGCCTTCGGGGCCGAGGTGTCGGCGGGCAGTGCGGCCTTCGCGCTCGCCACGAGGGCGGTGAAGGTCGCGGGCTCGGTGATCGCGAGGTCAGCGAGGATGCGGCGGTCGACCTGGATGCCGGCCAGGGCGAGGCCCTGGATGAAGCGGTTGTAGGTCAGGCCGTTGGCGCGGGACGCGGCGTTGATGCGCTGGATCCAGAGGCGGCGGAACTCGCCCTTCTTCGCGCGGCGGTCGCGGTACGAGTAGACGAGGGAGTGGGTGACCTGCTCCTTGGCCTTGCGGTACAGACGCGAGCGCTGGCCGCGGTAGCCCTTGGCGCGCTCGAGGATGACGCGACGCTTCTTGTGGGCGTTGACCGCCCTCTTGACTCTTGCCATTTCTCTTTCTTCCTTACGATCCGGGTCGGTTGTCGAGGACTACGGCGGCAGCGGGCTGCCGCGGTGGTCGACTACAGGCCGAGAAGCTTCTTGGCGACCTTGGCGTCCTGCGGGGCGAGGACCTGGTCCTGGTTCAGGCGGCGGGTGCGGACGCTGGACTTCGACTCCAGGTTGTGACGCATGCCGGCCTGCTGCTTCATGAGCTTGCCGGAGCCCGTGACCTTGAAACGCTTCTTGGCACCCGAGTGGGTCTTCATCTTGGGCATGTTCTCTCCTTGTCGACGTCGCACGCGCACTCGGCGGGCGAAACTGGTGCCCCGCGAGCGGGGCGTCCACCGGCCCCGAGGACGGGGCGGCGAAGTATCAGACGGATTCGGACTCGGCCGATTCCTCTTCGGGGGTGTTGGCCTCGCGACGAGCGGCGCGGACGGCGTTCGCCTCGGCCTTCGCCTCGGACTTGTTCTTCAGCGGGCCGATGACCATCACCATGTTGCGACCGTCGATGGTCGGGGTGGACTCGACCTGGCCGAACTCGGACACGTCCTCCGCGAAGCGCTGCAGGAGCCGGACGCCCATCTCGGGGCGGGACTGCTCGCGACCGCGGAACAGGATCATGGCCTTGACCTTGTCGCCGGCCTTCAGGAAGCCCTCGGCGCGCTTGCGCTTGGTCTCGTAGTCGTGCTTGTCGATCTTCAGGCGGAAACGGACCTCCTTGAGGATCGTGTTCGCCTGGTTGCGACGGGCTTCCTTGAGCTTCTGGGCCTGCTCGTACTTGAACTTCCCGTAGTCCATGATCTTGGCGACGGGAGGCTTGGAGTTGGGAGCAACCTCGACCAGATCCAGGTCTGCGTCCTGCGCGAGTCGCAGGGCGACCTCGATTTTCACGACGCCGACCTGTTCTCCGGCGGGACCCACGAGGCGGACCTCGGGGACGCGGATTCGGTCGTTGGTACGGGGATCGCTGATTGCGTTTCTCCTCTGATCTCGGTGAGTTGCTGCTCTGCGGCCGGATTCTTCGTCCGGCGCATCCCGAGAGAGGTGATTCCCTGTGCGAAGCGCGTCTACTGCGCTGCGCTGCACCCTACGACGCGCTCCCCGAGACGTGTCTCGAGGACCGCAGCCCTGCCCCCGTTGCCGGAGGCGGAGTGCTTCTGACCCGGTAACCTAGTGAAGCGGTCAAGCGCGGGTGGGAGAATCTCCACTTTCGAACCGAGGACATGCCTCGGAGCCCGCATCACCATAGCAGACTTCCGGCCGGAAGGGCAGCGGGCGGAGCCCGCCACTCCCCCTCCCCCGCGAGCGCCCCCTCGAGCACCGCCTCGGGGTCCTCGCGAGCGCCGGACTCACCGAACGAGGGACCCATGGCTCAGCACGACGACGACTACGCCCGACGGTTCGGCGACGATTCCGACGTGGAGGCGACCCGCGACATCGCCGAGGTGCCGGCGGTCGAGATCATCACGACCGCCGCGGTGCACCTGATGAGCGCCGCCGCGGTGAAGTGCGGCCTCGCCGACGAGCCGGGCGCCCAGGTCGACCTCGACGAGGCGCGCAAGCTGATCAACGCCCTCGCCGGCCTGGTCACGGCAGGTGCCCCCGACATCAGCGACATGCACGCGCGCAGCCTGCGCGACGGACTCCGGACGCTGCAGCTCGCCTTCCGCGAGGCCTCCCCGATCGCCGACCCGATCGGCAAGGGCCCCGGCGAGAAGTGGACCGGCCCGGTCACCTGAGTCGGGAGGCCCCGCGTCAGCTCGGAGGAGCCGACGCCAGCTGGAGGGTCATCGAGTCGACCCGGGCGGCGACGATCTCGTCGGCGGCCCAGCGCTCGCCCAGTCGCGCGACCAGCTCGCCGAGCGCCGAGCGGTCGAGGCCGGGCCGCAGCTCCAGCACGATGACGAGCTCCGGTCCCGTCAGCCGCTGACGGGCGTCGCCCGGCCGCACGGCGAGCGAGACGACGGCGTCCTCCCCCTCGGCGCTCGCCCGCAGCGCGGTGAGGACCTCCGGATCGGCCGGGCTCGATCGCCACGGCGAGCCCTCGGCGATCGCCCAGAGCGCGGGGCGCCGGACGGCGAACTCGTGCGGCGAGGCGGGGTCGAGGACCATCAGCTCGGTCTCCTCCGCCACCGCGGCCAGCGCCGCGCGCCGGCCGTCGACCGGGACGGGGCGTGCGAGGCGGTCCCAGCGCCGCATCGCCTCGACGTCACTGAAGACCGGGAGCACGGTCCGGCCGTCCGGCCCGGCGACCGTCACGATCGAGAGCTCCTGCGACTTGTCGGCGCGGAGCCCTGCGACTCCCTCGCCCTCCTCGCCGAGCTTCGCGACCAGGGGGATGAGCAGGCGCGAGACCCGCAGCGCGTCGACCACCGCCTCCGGGCCCGCGTCTCCGGCGCCGAACGAGCGCAGGGCACCGACCAGGGCCTCGGGCGCGCTGCCGTCGTCGTCCGTCGAGGCGCTCTGCTCGAAGTGGCGGCCGGCCCACGGGGTCCCTGCCGAATCGGTCAGGTGCGCGGGGAGCGCCCGGCCCTCACCCGAGGGCGACCCGGTCACTCGGAGGCGACGTCGAGCGCCTCGGCGAGCGTGAACGCTCCGGCGTAGAGCGCCTTGCCGACGATCGCGCCCTCGAGGCCCTGCGGTACGAGGTCGCGGAGCGCGGCGATGTCGTCGAGGTTGGAGATGCCGCCCGAGGCGATGACGGGGCGGTGGGTGCGCGCCATGACCTGCTCGAGCAGCTCGAGGTTAGGGCCCTTGAGGGTGCCGTCCTTGGTGACGTCGGTGACGACGTAGCGGGTGCAGCCGGCCTCCTCGAGGCGCTCGAGGACCTGCCAGAGGTCGCCGCCCTCCTTGGTCCAGCCGCGCGCCGCGAGGGTGGTGCCGCGCACGTCGAGGCCGACGGCGATCTGGTCGCCGTACTGCGCGATGACGCTGGCGGCCCACTCCGGGTTCTCCAGGGCGGCCGTGCCGAGGTTGATGCGCTTCGCCCCGGCGTTGAGCGCGGACTCCAGGCTGCGGTCATCCCGGATGCCGCCGGAGAGCTCGACGTTGACGCCCTTGACCTGGCGGATGACCTTCTTCATGATGCCGTGGTTGTCACCGCGGCCGAAGGCGGCGTCGAGGTCGACGAGGTGGATCCACTCCGCGCCCTGGTCGGCCCAGTCGCCGGCCGCGTCGATCGGGTCGCCGTAGTTCGTCTCGGTGCCCGCCTCGCCCTGCGTCAGGCGGACGGCCTTGCCGCCGGCCACGTCGATCGCGGGGAGAAGGACCAGGCCCGGGGCCTTGGTGAACTCGCTCATCGTCATCCTCAGTCTCGGAGCTGGTGCGGCCGCGGCTCCACCGGAGCCGCCGACCACCGGCCGATCCTAGTTCGTGCGGAGCCCGCCCAGCCAATTCGAGAGCAGGCGCAGGCCCGCGGCGCCGGACTTCTCGGGGTGGAACTGCGTCGCCGAGAGCGGGCCGTTCTCCACCGCGGCGATGAAGGGGCCGCCGTGGTCGGCCCAGGTGACGGCCGGACGCGGGAACGGCGGCATGACGTCCAGCGTCCACTCCCGGGCGCCGTACGAGTGCACGAAGTAGAAGCGCTCGTCCTCGATGCCGTCGAACAGCCGCGAGCCGGACGGCACCGCGACTGTGTTCCAGCCCATGTGCGGCACGACCTCGGCGGGGAGCAGGTCGACCGTCCCCGGCCACTCCCCCAGACCCTCGCTCTCGACGCCGCGCTCGACGCCGCGCTCGAAGAGCACCTGCATCCCGACGCAGATGCCGAGCACCGGGCGACCGCCGGCGAGGCGCTTCTCGATGATCTCGCCGCCGCGCGCCGCCGTCAGCGCCGACATCACCGCGCTGAACGCGCCGACCCCCGGGACCAGCAGGCCGTCGGCCTCGAGGGCGCGGGTGCGGTCGGAGGTCAGCTCGACGTCGGCGCCGGCGAGCTCGAGCGCCTTGACGGCCGAGTGGACGTTGCCGGAGCCGTAATCGTAGACGACGACGGACGGCCGGGCGCCGCTCACAGCGCGCCCTTCGTCGACGGCACCCCGGCGACCAGCGGGTCGAAGGCCTTGGCCTGGCGGAACGCGCGCGCGAACGCCTTGAACTCGGCCTCGGCGATGTGGTGCGGGTCGCGCCCGCCGAGCACGGTGACGTGCACGGTCAGACCGGCGTTGAAGGCGATCGCCTCGAAGACGTGGCGGACCATCGAGCCGGTGAAGTGGCCGCCGATCAGGTGCAGCGCGAAGCCCTCCGGCTCGCCGCCGTGCACGAGGTAGGGACGGCCGGAGATGTCGACCACGGCCTGGACCAGCGCCTCGTCGAGCGGCACGAGGGCGTCGCCGAAGCGGGAGATGCCGGCCTTGTCGCCGAGCGCCTGCTTGATCGCGGTGCCGAGCACGATGCCGATGTCCTCGGCGGTGTGGTGGATGTCGATCTCGACGTCGCCGGTGGCGCGGACGGTCAGGTCGGTCAGCGAGTGCTTCGCGAACGCCGTCAGCAGGTGATCGAAGAAGGGCACGCCGGTGGAGAGGTCCGCGACACCGGTGCCGTCGAGGTCGATCGACAGCTCGATGCTCGACTCGCTGGTGGCACGACGGAGGGAGGCGGTGCGCCCGGGAGCGGCGCTCGAGGAGGTCATGGTCTCCAGTGTATTCGGGGGCCGCCGACCCTCCGGGCGGCTACTCGCGGGCCAGGGCGACCGCGGGGTCCGCCGTCCGGGCGGGCAGCGCGGCGACCGCCTCGAGGAAGGCGGTGGTCTCGGCCTCGGTGCCCGCGCTCACCCGCAGGTGGTTCGGGATGCCGACGTCGCGGATCAGGATGCCGCGGGCGAGGAGCGCCTCGAACATCGCTCCGGGGTCGGCGACGCCGCCGAAGAGGACGAAGTTGCTGCCGGTCTCGTGCGGGGTGTAGCCGAGCTCGCGCAGTCCGTCGATCATCCGGTCGCGCTGGACGATGATCTCGCCCACCATCGCGAGCATCTCGTCCGCGTGGGCGAGCGCCGCGGTCGCGGCCGCCTGAGTCAGCGCGGAGAGGTGGTACGGCAGGCGCACCAGTCGGAGGGCGTCGACGACGGCGGGGTCGGCGGCGAGGTAGCCGAGGCGGACGCCGGCGAAGGCGAAGGCCTTGCTCATCGTGCGGGAGACGAGCAGGCGAGGGCGGCCCTCGAGGAGGCCGAGGGCGGTCGGCGCGTCCCGTCCGGCGAACTCGGCGTAGGCCTCGTCGACGACGACGATGCCGTCGGTCGCGTCGTAGACGGCGGCGATCGTCTCGAGGTCCAGCGGGGTTCCGGTGGGGTTGTTCGGCGCGCAGAGGAAGACGATGTCGGGGCGCTCGCGGCGCACCGCGTCGGCGGCGTACGAAGCGGACACGCGGAAGTCGGCCTCGCGCTCGACGCCGATCCAGCGCGTGCCGCTGCCCGAGGCGAGGATCGAGTACATCGAGTAGGTCGGCGAGAAGCCGAGCAGCGACCGTCCGGGGCCGCCGAAGGCCTGCAGGATGTGCTGGAGCACCTCGTTCGAGCCGTTGGCGGCCCAGATCGAGTCGGCGGTCAGACCGTGGCCGAGGTAGCCGGCCAGGGAGTCGCGCAGCTCCCGGAACTCGCGATCGGGGTAGCGGTTCACCGTGCGGAGGGCGACGGACACCCGCTCGACGATGTCGGCGATGACGTCGTCAGGGACGGGGTGGGTGTTCTCGTTGACGTTGAGGGCCACGGGCACGACGGCCTGCGGAGCGCCGTAGGGCTGCTGACCGCGCAGGTCGTCGCGGAGGGGGAGATCGTCGAGAGTCGTCACCCCGGAATGGTACCGGGGCACTCGGTGCGCTCGATCAGTCCGCGAGGTCGTACTGCGCCGGGATCGCGAGGCGCTGCCCGGGCTCGAGACCGGCGTTCGCCAGCTGGTTGAGCGACTGGATGTCGTAGACGACGTCGCGCGGGTCGGAGTCCGGTGCGAGCTCCTCCGCGAGGGACCAGAGGGACTCGCCGGCGCGGACGGTGACGTACTGGAACTCGACGTCGGCGCTCTCGCCCGAGGCGACGGCTCCGCCGCCGTTGAGTCCGAAGACGAAGGCGCCCGCGACGAGGGGCAGGGCGCCGAGCGTCGCGAGGACGGCGCGGCCACGACGGGTCAGGCGCAGGCGGGTGCGCGCACCGGGCTGCTCGGCAGCGGTGACGTGCTGTGCGGAGGTCTGGTGCTGCGCGATGGTGGAGGGCTGTGCGGTCATGGTGATCGCTCCTTTCAGCAGGGGTTCGGGCCGGGTCCTCGGCCGGGAGGACCCGGTCCGAACCTCTGTTCCGAATATATCTTCGAACACCGCGCCGGGCAAGACCCGGTCGCGTCGCATCCGTTGCTGGATCGCGCGACACACTCGAACGAATGTTTCGAACGCGGACCCCCGCCGGATACAGTTTCGAGAGTCCGCAGTCAGTACAGCAGCGACCACCGACATCGGTGCTCGACGCGGACGGAGAGGGCGCGCACGCGGCGTGCGCACCGAGAGAGGGACGATCGTGAGCGACGCGCAGACGGCCGGGGCGAAGGCGGCCAGGACGACGACTCCGGCGCCGAAGGCGAAGGCGGCGGCGAAGCCCGCGGCGGGCCGCCGACGGAAGAACCTCAGCGCGAAGCAGCTCGCGATCCTCGACGCCATCCAGCGCTCGGTGTCCAGCCGCGGCTATCCGCCGAGCATGCGGGAGATCGGCGACGCCGTCGGGCTCGCCTCGCTCTCCAGCGTGACCCACCAGCTCAACCAGCTCGAGCTGAGCGGATATCTGCGCCGCGATCCCAACCGCCCCCGGGCGCTCGAGATCCTCATCGACGTGCCGAGCTCGACCGAGGACGACGGCTCGTTCGAGTCGACGGCGACGGTCGCCGACGCGGCGATGGTGCCGCTGGTGGGCCGGATCGCGGCGGGTGTGCCGATCATGGCGGACCAGCAGATCGACGAGGTCTTCCCGCTCCCCCGCCAGCTGGTCGGCAAGGGCGAGCTGTTCATGCTCAAGGTGGTCGGCGAGTCCATGATCGACGCCGCCATCTGCGACGGCGACTGGGTCGTCGTCCGCTCGCAGCGCACCGCGGAGAACGGCGAGATCGTCGCCGCGATGCTCGACGGCGAGGCGACCGTCAAGGTCCTCCGCCAGCGCGACGGCCACACCTGGCTGCTCCCCCGCAACTCCAACTTCGAGCCGATCCTCGGCGACGAGGCCGAGGTCCTCGGCAAGATCGTCGCGGTGCTCCGCTCCGTCTGACGCGGCGGCGCACACGCGCAGGAGGGGCGGACGGCATCGAGCCGTCCGCCCCTCCTGCGTTCACCGGGACGCACGGCGAGCAGCTCGCGCAGCGTGACGACGAAGCGCCCGCGACCGCGGAGGTGATCCGTGGTCGCGGGCGCTTCGAGCGCCGGGTGCCGGCTCCGCCGCTACGCCTCGACGGCGGCGACGGGAGCCGCGAACTCGCCGAGCGAGCCGGCGAGGTCCTCGTGCACGAGCGCGTGGACGTGCGTGCCGCCCTCGACGTACTGCGTCGAGAGGATCCGGCCGTTGCGGTGCAGCGAGGAGACCACGTCGCCCCGGTCGTACGGGACCAGCAGGTCGATCTCGATCTGCGGCTCCGGCAGGATCTCGGCGATCTTCGCCTGGAGCTCGTCCATCCCCTCGCCGGTGCGCGCCGACACGAAGACGGCGCCGGGGGCGAGACCGCGCAGCACGAGCCGCTGGCCCTCGTCGACGAGATCGGACTTGTTGAACGCGATGATCTCGGGGATGCTCCGCGCGCCCACCTCGCCGATGACGTCCCGGACGGTCGCGATCTGGCCCGCGGGATCCGGGTGCGAGGCGTCGACGACGTGGACGATGATGTCCGAGTCGGCGACCTCCTCCAGGGTCGAGCGGAACGCCTCCACCAGCTGGTGCGGCAGGGCGCGCACGAAGCCGACGGTGTCGGCGAGCGTGTAGCCGCGCCCATCGGGGGTCTCGGACTTGCGGATGGTCGCGTCGAGGGTCGCGAAGAGCGAGTTCTCGACGAGCACGCCCGCGTGCGTCATCCGGTTGAGCAGGCTGGACTTGCCGGCGTTGGTGTAGCCGGCGATGGCGACCGACGGCACCGCGTTGCGCTTGCGGTTGGCGCGCTTCGCCTCCCGGGCGGGCTTCATCGCGGTGATCTGCTTGCGCAGGCGCGCCATGCGGGTGTGGATGCGGCGGCGGTCGAGCTCGATCTTCGTCTCACCCGGACCACGCGAGCCCATGCCGGCGCCGGCGCCGACCTGGCCGCCGGCCTGGCGGGACATCGACTCGCCCCAGCCGCGCAGGCGCGGCAGCAGGTACTCGAGCTGCGCGAGCTCGACCTGCGCCTTGCCCTCGCGGCTCGTGGCGTGCTGGCTGAAGATGTCGAGGATGACGGCCGTGCGGTCGATGACCTTGACCTTCACCACGTCCTCCAGCGAGCGGCGCTGGCTCGGAGCCAGCTCGGTGTCGGCGACGACCGTGTCGGCGCCGAGGGCGGCGACGAGCCCGGCGAGCTCCTCCGCCTTGCCCTTGCCCAGGTAGGTGCTCGGGTCGGGGTGCGGCCGGCGCTGCAGCAGACCGTCCAGGACGGTCGCTCCCGCGGTCTCGGCCAGGGCGGCGAGCTCGTGCAGCGAGTTCTCCGCGTCCTCGATCGAGCCCTGCGAGTACACGCCGATCAGCACCACGTTCTCGAGGCGCAGCTGGCGGTACTCGACCTCGGTGACGTCCTCGAGCTCGGTGGAGAGGCCCGCCACGCGCCGCAGCGCCTGCCGGTCCTCGCGATCGAACTGATCGCCGTCGCCGGTCTGCTCGGCGTCGCGCTCGACGTCGCCTCCAGCGCTCTGCAGCGCCTGGGCTCCGCCCGCGACGAACCGCGAATATCCCGACGAGCGCGACTGCGCGTTCGCCAGGACCCGCGAGACGACGTCCACGGCCTCGGTCGTGTCGGTCTCGTTCAGGTCTTCCGTCATCCGGATAACACTAACTCCTCAGCTGTTGATAAGTTCACTTCTCATGGCCGCCGAGCACTACTTCACCAGCACTCCCGACGGCGACCTCCGACCCCGGAGGATCAGCGCCCGGATCGCCGGCCGCGACCTCGAGGTCACGACCGCCGGCGGGGTGTTCAGCCCCGGCCACGTCGATCTCGGCACCCGTGTTCTGCTCGACGCGGTCCCCGACGCCCCCGCGAGCGGGGACCTCCTGGATCTCGGCTGCGGCTGGGGACCGATCTCGCTCGCCCTGGCGCTCGGCTCCCCCGACGCCCGGGTGTGGGCGGTCGACGTCAACCAGCGGGCGCTCGAGCTCGTCCGTCGCAACTGCGCAGAACTCGGTGTCTCCAATGTCAACGCCGTGCTGCCCGAGGATGTTCCCGAGGACGTCCGCTTCGCCGCCGTCTGGTCGAACCCGCCGATCCGGGTCGGCAAGGCCGAGCTGCACGCGCTGCTCGAGCGCTGGCTGCCGCGCCTCGAGCCCGATGCGGAGGGCTGGCTCGTCGTGCAGCGCAACCTCGGCGCCGACTCGCTGCTGACCTGGCTGACCGAGACGTTCGAGGGCCGGCTCGAGGTCGATCGGATCTCCTCGGCCAAGGGCTTCCGCGTCATCCGCACCACGCGCATCGCCTGATCGCAGGAGTCGGCCGCGCTCGCCGGAACGGATCGGTGCCGCGCCGGTCGATCGATCGATCCCGAGCTAGTCGATCCGGATCGTGCCGGTGTAGACGAGGTCGGCCGGGCCGGACAGGCCGACGTGCTCGCCCTCCTCGGTCGGGAACATCGTCACGCCCAGCGTGCCGCCGGGGACCTCCACGCGCCAGGACTGCGGAGCGCGCGCTCCGGCCCAGTAGCGCACGGCGAGGGCCGCCGCGGCGGCGCCCGTGCCGCAGCTGAGCGTCTCGCCGCTGCCGCGCTCGTGGACGCGCATCCGGATCCGGCCGATGCCGTCGTGCACCAGCGGCTCGCCCGGCACGACGAACTCGACGTTCGCCCCGTCGGCCGGCTCCGGCTCGATCTGCGGAATGTAGCTGAGGTCGGCCTCGTCGAGCTCCTCGTCGTTGCTCAGCGCGACGACGATGTGCGGGTTGCCGAGGTCGAGCCCGAGACCGGGACGCGGCACCTTCAGCTCCTTGGCCCGCACGAGCGGCTCGCCGCCGGCCAGCTCCCAGCGGCCGAGGTCCACCTGGAAGCCGGCGCCGCTGCGGGTGACGTCGCGGACCCCGGCACGCGTGCCGATGGGGAGGGTGTCGCCCTGCTCGAGGGTCGCCAGACCGCCGGCGAGCAGGAACGCCGCGTAGACGCGGATGCCGTTGCCGCACATCTCGGCGATCGAGCCGTCGGCGTTGCGGTAGTCCATGAACCACTCCGCCTCCGGCTCCTGCTCGAGGGCGGCGGCACCGTCGGCGAGGGACCGGGAGCGGACCGCGCGGATGATGCCGTCGGCGCCGACGCCGAAGTGCCGGTCGCAGATCATCGCGATCTGCGCGGGCGAGAGGTCGACCTCACCGTCCGGGTCGCTGAAGAGCACGAAGTCGTTGCCGGTGCCCTGGCCCTTGGTGAAGTGCAGCTCGATCGTCATGGCGCTCAGCCTAGCGAGGCGCCGGAGCGCCGGCCTGGGCGAGGACGAGCGCCTGCTCGAGCAGGTCCGGAGCGTCGAAGGGCAGCCAGTGCGCCGCCTGGTAGCGGCGGAACCAGCTGTTCTGCCGACGCGCGTAGCGGCGGGTGAGCGCCTGGGTGGAGGCGATCGCCTCCTCCCCGGTCAGCTCGCCCGAGCGCTGCGCGAGCGCCTGGGCGTAGCCGATGGCGCGGCTGGCGGTGACGCCCCGCTCGATGCCGAGCGGCACGAGGCGCTCGACCTCGTCGAGCATGCCGCCCGCCCACATCCGCTCGACGCGGCGGTCGAGCCGCTCGACGAGGACGTCGCGCGGCGCGGACAGCGCGAGGACCGTGCTCGGCCGCCACGGGACGGGGGTGTCCGACATCAGCGCGCTGTTCGGCGAGCCGGTGAGCTCGGTGATCTCGAGAGCGCGCACGATCCGTCGGACGTTGTGCGGGCCGATCCGGGCGGCGACCTCGGCGTCGACGGCGCGGAGCCGCTCGAAGAGCACCGCGGACCCCTCGCGCTCGGCCGTCTCCTCGAGAGACCGCCGGAGCGCGGGATCGGTGCCGGCGAAGGAGAACTCGAAGATCACGCTCGAGACGTAGAGGCCGGAGCCGCCGACGAGGATCGGGGTCGCGCCGCGCGCCAGGACGTCGTCGATCACCGCGCGGGCCTCGCGCTGGTACCGGGCGACGGAGGCGTCCTCGGTGACCTCGAGGACGTCGAGCAGGTGGTGGGGCACATCCTGCCGATCCTCGACGGGGAGCTTGGCGGTCCCGATGTCCATCCCGCGGTAGAGCTGCATCGCGTCGGCGTTGACGACCTCGGCCGCGCCGCCGGACGCGCGGATCGCTGCGGCGAGGGCGAGCGAGAGGTCGGACTTGCCGGTGCCCGTGGCGCCGACGACGGTGAGGAGGGCGGACGCCGCCCGCTCAGCGCTCGCCATCGAGGGCGTCGTAGATCGGCGTGGTCAGCGTCTCCGGCGCGGCCGGCGTGATCGGGCGGAGGCGGAGCGAGGGCAGCCCGAGCGAGACCCTCGGTGCTCCGGTGGCGTCCGGCGCGGCGGGGACACCGCAGGACTCCGTCTGAGCACGGTCCCAGGCGTCGCCGGCGCGGGTGCGGCGGACCTGCAGCGGAGCACCGTCGAGGGAGTCCGCGATCAGGTAGAAGGGTGCGGCGCGGGTGACCTCGACACTGACGACGTCGCCCGGGCGCGGCTGCTCGGAGCCGGCGGGCACGTCGAAGTGCACCAGGCGGCTGTCCTCGGCGCGGCCGCTGAGGCGGTGCGTCTCGCTGTCGCGGCGACCCTCGCCTGTCGCGACGAGCACCTCGACCCGGCGGCCGACGACCGTGCGGTTCTCGCTCTCGCTGATCGAGTCCTGCAGCGCGGCCAGTCGCTCGAACCGCTCCTGGACGACGGCCTTCGGGATCTGGTCGGGCAGCGTCGCCGCGGGCGTCCCCGGGCGGATGGAGTACTGGAAGGTGAAGGCGGAGGCGAAGCGGGCCGCCTCGACCACGCGGAGGGTCTCCTGGAAGTCGGCCTCGGTCTCACCGGGGAAGCCGACGATGATGTCGGTGCTGATCGCCGCATGCGGGATCCGGTCGCGGACACGGTCGAGGATCCCGAGGAAGCGCTCGGAGCGGTAGGAGCGGCGCATCGCCTTGAGGATGCGGTCGGAGCCGGACTGCAGCGGCATGTGCAGCTGCGGCATGACGGCCGGCGTCTCGGCCATCGCGTCGATGACGTCGTCGGTGAAGGCGGCCGGGTGCGGGCTGGTGAAGCGGATCCGCTCGAGGCCCTCGATCGTGCCCGCGGCGCGGAGCAGCTTCGAGAACGCCTGCCGGTCGCCGAACTCGACGCCGTAGGAGTTCACGTTCTGGCCGAGGAGGGTGACCTCGATCGCGCCGTCGTCGACGAGTGCCTGGATCTCGGCGAGCACGTCGCCGGGACGGCGGTCCTTCTCCTTGCCGCGCAGCGCGGGGACGATGCAGAAGGTGCAGGTGTTGTTGCAGCCGACGGAGATGGAGACCCAGCCGCTGTAAGTCGAGTCGCGCTTGGTCGGCAGCGTCGAGGGGAAGACGTCGAGCGACTCGAGGATCTCGAGCTGGGCCTCGTCGTTGTGCCGGGCCCGCTCGAGCAGTCTCGGTAGTGCGCCCATGTTGTGCGTCCCGAAGACCACGTCGACCCACGGAGCCTTCTCGAGGATGACGCTCTTGTCCTTCTGCGCGAGGCAGCCGCCGACGGCGATCTGCATGCCCTCGTGCCGGCGCTTGACCGAGGCGAGGTGGCCGAGGTTGCCGTAGAGCTTGTTGTCCGCGTTCTCGCGGACGGCGCAGGTGTTGATGACGACGATGTCGGCCTCGGCGCCGTCGGCCGAGACGTAGCCCGCCGCCTCGAGCGAGCCGCTGAGCCGCTCGGAGTCGTGGACGTTCATCTGGCAGCCGAAGGTGCGGACCTCGTAGGTCCTCGGCCGCGCATCGACGAGGGGGGAGGTCACCGGACCGAGCGTGCTCATGGTGTGCGATTCTACGCGCCGCTCCGGCCGACTCTCGGCGACCGGGCGGCGCGGAGGCTCAGCGGAAGCGGACGCTCGAGCCGGGCTTGCGCACCGTCTCGCGGACGACGCGCTGGACGAGCGCGCCGGCGTAGCCGCGGCGCGCGAGGAACCCGGAGAGGCGGCGCTCGGCGACCTCGTCGGAGAGCGACCGCAGGCTCGGCAGGCGCTTGCGCGCGAGTTCCATCGCGGTGCGGTACTCGTCGTCGCCGTCGAACTCGTCCAGCGCGGTCGCGATCGCGTCGGGGTCGAGCTTGCGGGCGCGCAGCTCCTGCATGATCGACGAGCGCCCGAGCTTCTTGCGCTCGCGCAGCTGGATCACCAGCGACTCCGCCATCTTGTAGTCGTCGAGGTAGCCGAAGCGGGTGAAGCGCTCGAGGATGTCGATCGCGTCCTTCTCGGCGACGCCCTCGGTGTAGAGGCGTGCCTCGACCTCGGCGACCGAGAGGCTCTTGCGCGACAGGCCGCGGACGATGCGGTCGGCGATCTGCTCGGGGTCGGGCTCCTCGGGGAGATCCTCAGCGAAGGAGTCCTCCTCCGGGGAGTCCTCTGCGACGTCCGCCGCGGAGTCGTCCGATCGGGACGACCGACCCGGAGCCCTCGAGGGCGCGGCGTCGCGCCGCGCGACGTGAGCCGACAGCTCGGAGATCGCGTCGACGGCGGGCCCGGCCGCCTCGGCGGCCGCCCCGTCGTCCTTGACCCAGGGGAGGAAGGCCACGGGCCGACCCTGTGCCCCCTCCGCAGCCTTCTCCCCCACGGGCTAGGCGCCCTTGCGGACGGGCGGCTTGGTCTCGCGGACCGGCTGCTTCGTCTCGATCGCGACCGGGGCGGCGTCGACCACGGCGTTCGGGTCGGCGACGACGCCGAGCTTGATCAGGATGCGCTTCTCGATCTCCGCCGCGATGTCCGGGTTGTCGATGAGGAACTGGCGCGCCTTCTCCTTGCCCTGGCCGAGCTGGTCGCCGTCGTAGGTGTACCAGGCGCCCGACTTGCGGACGATCTCGTGCTCGACACCGAAGTCGATCAGGCTGCCCTCGCGGGAGATGCCGATGCCGTAGAGGATGTCGAACTCGGCCTGCTTGAACGGCGGCGCCATCTTGTTCTTGACGACCTTGACACGGGTGCGGTTTCCGACCGCGTCCGTGCCGTCCTTGAGGGTCTCGATGCGGCGGATGTCGAGGCGGACCGACGCGTAGAACTTCAGCGCCTTGCCGCCCGCGGTGGTCTCGGGGCTGCCGAAGAAGACGCCGATCTTCTCGCGGAGCTGGTTGATGAAGATCATCGTGGTGTTCGTGGTGTTCAGGCCACCGGTGAGCTTGCGGAGGGCCTGCGACATCAGGCGGGCCTGGAGGCCGACGTGCGAGTCGCCCATCTCGCCCTCGATCTCGGCGCGGGGCACGAGCGCCGCCACGGAGTCGATGACGATGAGGTCGATGGAGCCGGAGCGCACGAGCATGTCGGCGATCTCGAGCGCCTGCTCGCCCGTGTCCGGCTGCGAGACGAGGAGCGAGTCGATGTCGACGCCGAGCTTCTTGGCGTACTCGGGGTCGAGCGCGTGCTCCGCGTCGATGAAGGCCGCGATGCCGCCGTTGCGCTGGGCGTTGGCGATCGCGTGCAGGGTCAGCGTGGTCTTTCCCGAGGACTCGGGGCCGTAGATCTCGACGATGCGGCCGCGCGGGAGTCCGCCGATCCCGAGCGCGACGTCGAGCGCGATCGAGCCGGTCTGGATCACCTCGACGGGGGCGCGGTCGTCGCTGCCGAGGCGCATGACGGCGCCCTTGCCGAACTGGCGGTCGATCTGGGCGAGTGCGGTCTCGAGGGACTTCTCGCGGTCTGAGGAACTGGGCATGGCCGTCTCGCTCTCGTGTCGTGGTGGTATCGCCTACAGGCTGTCGTGTCGTACCGGGACCGTTCGCGGGCGAGTGCCCCTGAATGCGGTCCCGGCCGGTTGCGACAAGGCGGTGAAGCAGTCCGTGTGACTGATGTCGACGGTAGGCCCGACCACCGACATCGGCGCCGAGCCGGACCGCTTCTGTGGAGACGGAGGCGATCCTGCTTCTGGTGAGGAGCTTAGACCCGTTCGAACAGGGATTCGATGGTGGCGCGCCCGGCGTGTCGAACACGACTTCGGGCCGCAGACCGCCGCCGGAGCCGCGCGACGTCAGTGCCGGCGCTTCGCCGGGTCGATCCCGTGCCAGCGGCCCTCGGGGACGTCGTTGGCGCGGCACAGCGCGATCCAGACCTCTCGGGGCTCCGCGCCGTCGCGGAGGGCGCTCTGCGCGGTCCTCCCGCCGAGCTCGGTCAGCACGAGGTCGGAGACGAGGACGCGCGCGTACGCGTCGCCGAACTCGTCGTCGACCAGCTGCTGGAACTCGCTCAGGCGCATGCGTCCACGGTAACAAGCCGAACCGGGGCGGAAGCCCGGAGGGTGCGGGCGGGTGCGTCTCCGGGAACGACGAAGGGCGCCGGAGCCGGAGCTCGGGCGCCCTTCGCGAGGTGCGGTGCGGTGGGTGGGAAGAGGTCGGATCCGCTACTGCGAGACGAGGTCCGCGTCGAATCCGGCGACCATGTCGGCCGGGATGGTGTCGGGGATCGTGTCGATCCCCTCGATGACCGCGAGACGGTCGCCGACCTCGCGCATGATCACCGAGATCGGAGTGTCGAGCGCATCGGCCACCGAAGCGAGGATCTCGGACGACGCCTCCTTCTGACCGCGCTCAACCTCGCTGAGGTAGCCGAGAGCGACACTCGCCTTGCTCGCCACCTGGCGCAGGGTGCGACCTTTCTGCAGGCGAAAGTCCCTGAGGACATCGCCGATCTCCTGACGAACTAGAACCACTGGACCCTCCTTCTCCACGTCAACCGCTTCTCGCGCACCGCTTCGAGGAATGCCGGAGCATCGGATTCGAAGGGGATGTGTACGAGAGAGCCGGATAGCTGTTCACTACCCGGCTCGTGTGAGTCGACTCTAATACCGGATGACTGGACTTTGCGTGTGAGCGACGTCAGATGTAACCCGGCCGAAACCCCGCGCATTCCACGATTCCGAGGCGGTTCGGGACTCTCGGACGTCACACGGCCGAGGCCGCGAGCTCGCCGGCCAGATCGAGTGCCGCGGCGACGGACGCGGCGCGGATCTCGGGCCGCCCGCCGCCGAAGCGGTACTCGCGCACGAGCTCGACCCCGCCCAGGACCGCCGCGACGAACACGGTGCCGACGGCCGCTCCGCCCTGCGGCTCCGGGCCCGCGACCCCCGTCGTCGCGACGCCGACGGTCCGCGCGCGGGCCTCGCCGAGCTGCCGGGCGACGCCGCGCGCCATCTGCACGGCGACCACGGGGTGGACGGGTCCCTCCTGCGCCAGGAGCTCCGCGTCGACCCCGAGCAGGCGGTGCTTCAGGTCCGTGGCGTAGGACACCACTCCCCCGCGGTAGACGGCGGAGGCGCCGGGCACCTCGACCAGTGCGGAGCTCAGCGCCCCGCCCGTCAGCGACTCCGCGACCGCCAGCGCGAGACCGCGCTCCGCGAGTGCCTGCAGCAGCTCCTCGGCGCTCATCGGCGCCCGCGGGCCGCGCGACTCTGGCGCGCCGCGTCGGCGAGGTAGTCGATGCCGGTCACGACGGTGAGCACGACCGCGGCCGTCATCGTGATGCCGTTCAGCCAGTGCACCCACTCGCCGAGGAAGGTCCAGAGCGGCAGGAGCGCGAGTGAGATCGCGACGGACTGCACGATCGTCTTCAGCTTGCCGCCGCGGGAGGCGGGGATCACCCGGTCCGAGAGGACGGCCATCCGGAAGACGGTGATGCCGATCTCGCGGACGAGAATGACGATCGTCACCCACCAGGGCAGCTCGGCGAGGATCGAGAGGCCGACCAGCGCGGCGCCGGTGAGCACCTTGTCCGCGATCGGGTCGAGCAGCTTGCCGAGGTCGGTGACCAGCCCGCGGCTGCGCGCGATGTGGCCGTCGATCCCGTCGGTCGCGATCGCGACGACGAAGAGCAGCGCGGCCGCGATGCGCACGCCGCCGTCCTCGCCGTTGTCGGCCAGGAGCAGCCAGAAGAACACCGGGGCGAGCAGGATGCGCACCACGGTGATCGCGTTGGGCAGGTTCCAGTTGCTCGGGGCGGCGTCGGCGTGCGCGGTGGGGCTGGTCATCGGTCTGAGCCGTTCCTCGTGATCGGTCGATTCGGCGGCGTGGTCATCGCTCAGTCGCGCCCCGTGAGCGCCCAGGCGTCGTCGTCGGAGCCCTCGTCGTCGTCGTGGTAGTCGGTCGCGACCGGGCCCGAGGGCTCCGCCAGCGGATCGGCGTAGGCGTCGGGTGCGGTCGGCGACGGCGCGGCGGCGTGCTCGCCGGGCTCCTCGCCGCGCATCCGCGAGAGGACCCCCGGCAGCTGCTCGGCGGTCACCAGCACGTCGCGCGCCTTGGACCCCTCGGAGGGGCCGACGACCTCGCGGGACTCGAGCAGATCCATCAGGCGGCCCGCCTTAGCGAAGCCGACGCGGAGCTTGCGCTGCAGCATCGAGGTCGAGCCGAACTGCGTGCTGACCACGAGCTCCGCCGCGGCCATCAGCAGCTCGAGATCGTCGCCGATGTCGGAGTCGATCTCCTTGCGCTGCGCCTGGACCGTGATGTCCTGGCGGTACTCCGGCTGGGCCTGCCGCGTGACGTGCTCGACGACCTTGGCGATCTCCTCCTCGCGGACCCAGGCGCCCTGGACGCGCATCGGCTTGTTCGTGCCCATCGGCAGGAACAGGCCGTCGCCCTGGCCGATGAGCTTGTCGGCGCCGGGCTGGTCGAGGATGACCCGAGAGTCGGTGACGCTCGTCACGGCGAAGGCCAGGCGGCTGGGCACATTGGCCTTGATCAGGCCGGTGACGACGTCGACGCTCGGCCGCTGGGTGGCGAGCACGAGGTGGATGCCGGAGGCCCGGGCGAGCTGGGTGATGCGGACGATCGAGTCCTCGACGTCGCGCGGGGCGACCATCATCAGGTCGGCGAGCTCGTCGACGACCACCAGGAGGTAGGGGTAGGGCCGGAGGACGCGGTTGCTGCCCGCGGGGAGCTTGATCTCGCCGCTGCGCACCGCCGCGTTGAAGTCGTCGATGTGCCGGTAGCCGAACGACGCGAGGTCGTCGTACCGCATGTCCATCTCCTTCACGACCCACTGAAGTGCCTCGGCGGCCTTCTTGGGGTTCGTGATGATGGGCGTGATCAGGTGCGGGACCCCGCCGTAGATCGTGAGCTCGACGCGCTTGGGGTCGATCAGCACCATCCGGACGTCCTGCGGGCTCGCGCGCATCAGCAGGCTCGTGATCATCGAGTTCACGAAGCTGGACTTGCCGGAGCCGGTGGAGCCGGCGACGAGGAGGTGCGGCATCTTGGCGAGGTTGGCCACCACGTAGCCGCCCTCGACGTCCTTGCCGACGCCGATCGTCATCGGGTGGGTCGACGTGGTCGACGCGGCGGAGCGCAGGACGTCGCCGAGCGAGACGATCTCGCGGTCGGTGTTCGGGATCTCGACGCCGATCGCGCTCTTGCCCGGGATCGGCGAGAGGATGCGCACCTCGTTGCTGGCGACCGCGTAGGAGAGGTTCTTGCTCAGCGCCGTGACGCGCTCGACCTTGACGCCCGGGCCGAGCTCGATCTCGTAGCGGGTGACCGTCGGGCCGCGGGAGAAGCCGGTGACCGTCGCGTCCACGTTGAACTGCTGGAGCACCTCGGTGAGCGCGCGGACCATCTCGTCGTTCGCCGCCGAGCGCGCCTTCGACGGCGTGCCGGTGGAGAGGGCGGAGGCGGACGGCAGGCGGTAGGGGGTCTCCTCCTCGAAGGAGGAGTCGAAATCGGCGGTCGGGTCGGCGGCGATCGGCGCGATCGGACCGGTCTCGATCACCGGCGGGAGCGGGACCGCGGGGGCGACGTCGAGGTCGTCGAGCGCGATGACGCCGGTCGCGTCGTCGTCCACCACGCCCAGCGGGATGCGGGTGGTCGCGCTCTGATCGTGGCGGGCCAGGGCGGCCTCGGCCGACTCGGCCTCGGAGATCACCTCGGTCGCGTAGGAGCGGGTGGGCGGGTCGGCCGGCTCGTCACGCTCGGCGGACGCCGGCTCCTCGAGCGCGGTGTCGAAGCCCTTCGCGCGGCCGCGGCCCTTCCGGCCCTTCGGCGCCTCGTCCTCGTCGCCGAGCGCGTCGATCGGCAGCTCGGCCTGGACGGTCGGCTCGTCCTCGCGACCGGAGTCCGTGCGGCGCCACCAGGGCAGCTCGCCGCCGTCCTCCTGCTCGTCCTCGGCCTTCTCGCTCTCGGCCTTCGCGGCGGCCTTGCTCGCCGCCCTCTCCGCCTTGAGGCGCGCGCGCTCCTCGTCGTCGAGGACGGGGGCGCCGAAGAGGTAGCCGTAGAGCTCGCGCGAGCGGGCGGCGATCCGGTTCGGCGGGGTCTTGGTGATGATGAAGAGGGAGAGCAGGACGACCAGGGAGAGGAGCACCGTGGCGCCCGGCACGGTCGCGATCGCCACGAGGGGCGCGCCCACGAGCCAGCCGAGGACACCACCGGCGGCGGCCATCTGCTCGATGCCCGACCCCGGCTGCGGCGCGCCGAGGTGCGCGTGGCAGAGCCCGGCGGAGGAGATCAGCAGGACGGCGAGGCCGACGCCGATGCGGCCGTTGTCGTCGACCGAGCGCGGGTGGCGGAACAGCCAGAGCGAGAAGAGCAGCAGCACCACGGGGAGGACGTAGGCGACGCGGCCGAACAGGCCGCCGAAGCTCCAGGCGTCGAGCACGAGGGCGACCGGGTCGGTCGCGAGGAACCACTCCACCACCGCGCCGGTGATTGCGAGCAGCAGGAGCAGGAAGGGGACGCCGTCGCGGCGCTCCTCCTTCGCCAGGCGCTCCGGACCGAGCGCGCGGGCGGCACCGCCGGCCAGGTGCGCCAGCGCCATCCAGACGGTGACGAGCGGATTGGTGCGCGGGGTCGAGCTGAACGCGACCGTGCTCTTCTCGGACGATCCCCGCCCGGAGCCGCGGCCGTTGCGCGGAGTGCTCGAGCGCGCGGGGGCGCTCGCCTTCGCGCGGGGGGTCGTCTTCGGAGTCGTCGCCATAGGGCCACCGTACCCGCCGCCTCCGTCATCGCCGCGGACCCGCGCCGGGGGGCGGCGGGCGCGCGGGGCCCGTACCGCGCCCTCACCGCGCCTGCTCAGCGCAGCGTCGCGACCATCGTCTCCGCGTCGCCGCGGTCGGCCACCGCGCTGAAGCCCTCGCTCCGGTAGAGCCGGCGGGCGAAGTTGTCCGTCGACACGTTGAGCGAGACGCGCGCGTAGCCGGCGGTGCGTGCCTGATCCAGTGCGGCGCGCAGCAGCCCGCGGCCGATGCCCTGCGCGCGCCAGACCGGCCGCACCCCGAGGGTCAGCTCGGGCACGCCCGCGGCGACGAACCCGCGGCCGGGTGCGGCGGCGCTGAAGAGGCGGAACCAGCAGGCGCCGATCCGCTCGCCGTCGGCGGTCTCGGCGACCGAGCCGAGATCGCCGGGCCGGGGCCAGCCGGCGACGTAGCGGCGGGTCGACTCCTCCTCGAGGACGTCGATGCGGGTGCGGGCCGCCGTCCAGTTCCAGTTCGCCGCGTCGACGAGCATGTCGGCGAGGAAGGGGGCGTCCTCGCGGCGGGCGGGGCGGATCGAGTGGTCCATGCGCGGTCTCCGTGGGGGATCGGGTCTGGCATGAGGTGCGGACGGGTGCCCGGGGGCGGGTGACGGTGCGGGAACGGGTCGGAGCGTCGGGGGCACTCCGCCCGGGGTCAGGCCTCGATGACGAGGGGGACGATCATCGGGCGGCGGCGGTAGGTGGTGTTCACCCAGCGGCCGACGACGCGGCGGATGCTCTGCGAGAGCGCGTGCTGGTCGCTGACTCCGCTCTGCACCGCCTCCTCGAGGGCCTTTGCGATGCGCGGCTTCACGTCGTCGAAGACGCGGTCGTCCTCGGCGAACCCCTTGGCGTGGATCTCGGGACCGACGACGATCCGGCCGGTGCCCGCCTCCACGACGACGATGATCGAGATGAAGCCCTCCTCGCTGAGGATGCGGCGGTCCTTGAGGTCGGCGTCGGTGATCTCGCCGACGGACGAGCCGTCGACGTAGACGAAGCCGAGGTCGAGCTGGCCGGCCACGGTCACCACGCCGTCGCGGAGGTCGAGGACCGTGCCGTCCTCGGCGATGATCGTGTTCTCCTCCGCGATGCCGGTGGCCTGCGCGAGCTTCGCGTTGGCGACGAGGTGGCGGTACTCGCCGTGCACCGGCAGGACGTTGAGCGGCTTGAGGATGTTGTAGCAGTAGATCAGCTCGCCGGCGGCGGCGTGACCCGAGACGTGCACCTTCGCGTTGCCCTTGTGCACCACGGTGGCGCCGAGCTTGGTCAGGCCGTTGATCACGCGGTAGACGGCGTTCTCGTTGCCCGGGATGAGGCTCGACGCGAGGATGACGGTGTCGCCCTCGCCGGGCTGGATCTGATGGTCGAGGTTCGCCATCCGGCTGAGCACCGCCATCGGCTCGCCCTGCGAGCCGGTGGACATGTAGACGATCCTGTCCTCCGGGATGTCGCCCGCCTTCTTGACGTCGATCAGCACACCCTCCGGCACCTTGAGGTACCCCAGGGTGGCCGCGATGCCCATGTTGCGCACCATCGAGCGGCCGAGCAGTGCCACGCGGCGCCCGTTCGCGTGCGCGGCGTCGAGCACCTGCTGCACCCGGTGCACGTGGCTGGAGAAGCTGGCCACGATCACCCGGCGGGTCGCCTTCGCGATCACGCTCTCGATGACCGGGCCGATGTCGCGCTCGTTCGGCGTGAAGCCGGGAACGTCCGCGTTGGTCGAGTCGACCATGAAGAGGTCGATGCCCTCCTCGCCGAGGCGGGCGAAGGCGCGGAGATCGGTGATGCGACCGTCGAGGGGGAGCTGGTCCATCTTGAAGTCGCCGGTGTGCAGCACCGAGCCCGCGTCGGTGATGATCGCGACGGCGAGAGCGTCCGGGATGGAGTGGTTGACGGCCACGAACTCGAGCTCGAAGGGCCCGAGGTTCTCGACGTCGCCCTCCTTCACCGCGAGCGTGTACGGCTTGATCCGGTGCTCCTTCAGCTTCGCCTCGACCAGTGCGAGCGTCAGGGTCGAGCCGATCAGCGGGATGTCCCGCTTGAGCTTGAGGAGGTAGGGGACGGCGCCGATGTGGTCCTCGTGGCCGTGGGTCAGCACGACGCCGACGATGTCCTCGAGGCGGCCCTTGATCGGGGTGAAGTCGGGGAGGATCAGGTCCACGCCCGGCTGGTTCTCCTCCGGGAAGAGCACGCCGCAGTCCACCACGAGGATCTTGCCGTCGATCTCGAAGACCGTCATGTTGCGGCCGATCTCACCGAGGCCGCCGAGCGGGATGATCCGCAGCGTGCCCGCCTCGAGCGCGGCAGGAGTGATCACGGGACTGGGCATGCGCCCTCCTCTTCCTCGGTCGGGAGTCGTCCGTGCCGCTCGTGCGGCGTCAGCGTGTGGTGCCGGCGACCTTCGGCAGCGCGCCGCCCGCGGCGGCGTTGCGGTCGGGCCGGAAGTTGCGGAAGTCGACGCCGGGGATGTCCCGCACGAGGCCGAGCTCGTCCTCGATCAGGGCGGCCTCCGACTCCTCGGGGCCGACCAGCGGCAGGCGCACGCGGGGCGAGGAGATGCGGCCGAGGCCGTGCAGGATGTACTTCGCCGCGACGGTGCCGGGGACGTGGGTCATCACGGCGCGCACGAGCGGCTCGAGCTGCTGGTGCGCGAGGGTGGCGGCCCTGAGGTCGCCGGAGTTCACGGCGTCGACGATGGTGCGGTACGGCGAGGCGGCGATGTTGGCGGTGACGCCGATCAGGCCGGTGGCGCCGATGGCCAGCTCGGGCAGGACGTTGGCGTCGTCGCCGCAGAAGTACATCAGGTCGGTCTGGTTGAGGACGCGGCTGACCTCGGAGAGATCGCCCTTGGCGTCCTTCACGGCGAGGATGTTGGGGTGCTTAGCCGCGCGGAGGATCGTCTCGTAGCGGATGGGCACGCCGGTGCGGCCGGGGATGTCGTAGAGGATGACCGGGAGGTCCGTCACGTCGGCGATCATCCGGAAGTGGGTGAGGATGCCGGCCTGGGTGGGCTTGTTGTAGTACGGCGTGACGATCATGTTGCCGTCGGCGCCGGCCTTCTCGCTCTGGCGGGCGAGCTGCATCGCGTGCGCGGTCTCGTTCGAGCCGCCGCCGGTGATGATCTTCGCGCGTCCCGCGGCGACGGACTTGCCGACCTCGACGAGCCGGATCTTCTCCGGGTCGGTGAGGGTGCTGGTCTCGCCGGTGGTGCCGGTCACGACGATGCCGTCGGCGCCCTTCGCGATGCAGTCGTCGATGTGCTTCTCGACACCGGGCCAGTCGACCTCGCCGTCGGCGGTGAACGGGGTGACCAGGGCGACCAGGACCTGGCCGAAAGGATTCTCCGGAGTTGACACGAGCCCAGGGTAACGGGTCGGCGGCCGCGGGCTGGAGGCGTTCTGATCCGCGGGTGCCGGCCGGGTCTGCGGGCGCTCGTTCGATCTGCAGGCGTCGCCGAGCCGAACGGCTCTTCAGCCGCGCCGGAGACCTCGACGGGGCTGGAACACCTGCAGATCGAACGGATCCCCGCCGTGCGCCGACGGAGGGAGTCAGGTGCGGACGTGATCTCCGCGGGAGAGGGCGGCGAGGATGTCGGCCTCGACGAGGGGCCAGTCGTCGAGGACGAGGGAGGTGCGGTAGTGGCGGACGCGGTAGCCGAGCAGGCCGAGCTCGACATCGCGCCGGTTGTCGTGCTCGGGATCGTGGAACGCAGCACCGTCCACCTCGAGGGCGAGCACCTCGCCGAGCAGGAAGTCGATGCGCCGGTGGCCGATGCGCACCTGCTGGCGGAAGGCGATCCCGAGAGTTCGCAGCCGGAAGGCGACCATCGACTCCAGCCCGCTCTCGGAGGACGAACCGGCCCAGCGGAGGAGCCGCCGATGGGGAGCCGGCAGCCGCGCGAGGAGCCGCGCTCGACCTGCGGAGTCGAGGAGCCGCCGGTGCAGCGCCGATTCCAGGAGGACGAAGGCGAACTCGGCACCCTGGCAGGCCGCCGCCTCGACGACGCAGTCCTCGAGCGCCTGGATCAGCGCGGAGGGCCGCGGTGCCTCCTTCGACCAGTGGACGACGACGCCGGGATCATGGGAGAGCCGGACGGCGTGACGGTCCGGATCGCGGAGTCGCGAGGCGTGGGCGCGGACAGCGATGTGCAGGCCACGGAAGCGCGGCACCCAGAGCCCGTGCGCGACGGCGGCGTTCGCGCAGGCGAGGGCCCCGCCGACGCGGAAGGCGCGCTCGACTCCGGTGTCGACTCCGGGAAGGGCGTACCAGCCCTTCCTGACGCGGAGGAGCGCTCCGGTCTTCACCGCCTCGCGGAGCTCGCGTGCGGAGGAGCCCTCGCGGAGGAACTGCTCGGTCTTCACCAGGCCTCCGGCGCGGAGGACGGAGCCGGAGGACGCGCGCACAGGGAGAGCGTGGCCGCGCAGGAAGGGCGCGCGGGCGGCGCGGGCTCCGATCGGTGGAGAATCCGACGCCACGGCTCCTGTGGAGGGTGATGCCTCCGCGGGGAGTGGTGCGGTGTGCAGGCGATCCCGGCCTGCCCGGGCCTACGCGCGCGGCTCGAGGCGGCTTCGTCCTCGGATCGCCTGCAGACCGGACAGGTACCTGCACAACGGAGAGGCGCCTGCAGAGCGGACGCGGTGCGGGCAGGGACGCTGCTAGGGGGCGACGCGGCCGTTCGCGGTGAAGGCGGCGGCGGTGAGGGGCATGAGCTGCTCGAAGTGCTGCTCCATCTGCTCGGCGGCCATCTCGATCTCGCGCTGCGGGAAGGAGGGGAACGTCGAGTCCTCGCGCTTGGTGCGGAGGGAGAGGAAGTTCATCAGCGAGCGGGCGTTCAGCGTCACGTACATCGAGGAGTAGATGTTGAGCGGCAGGACGATGCGGGCGACCTCGCGGGCGACGCCCTCGCCGAGCATCCGCTGGTACGCCTCGAAGGCCTGGGTGCTGGCGCGTCGCGTCTCGTCTACCACGAGCTCCGTCTGCTCGGGGGTGCCGGGCTCGAAGGAGTAGGCGCCGGGCTTGCCGACCTGGACGAGGTTGCGCTGGGGGCCGGGCACGTAGAAGACGGGGCGGAGCTCGCGGTAGCGGCCCGACTCCTCGTTGTAGGAGGCGATGCGGTGCCGCATGAACTCGCGGAAGACGAAGATCGGCGCCTGCACGTAGAAGGTCATCGAGTTGTGCTCGAAGGGCGAGCCGTGGCGGTCGCGCATCAGGTAGTTGATCAGGCCGCGGTCGCGCTTGCCCTGCAGCTCGCTGTCGGCCGACTCCTCGTCGAGGGCGCCGGCGAGGGTCTTCTCGCCCTGCGTCGAGACGCGGGCGGCGAAGAGGACATCGGAGTCGTGGGCACTGGAGCGGACGAGCTCGACCACGACATCGGAGCGGAAAACGGGGCTGTCGGGTTCGCTCTGCTCGGTCACGGCTTCGACGATAGAGCACGGTCCGTCGACGCAGAGCGCAATGAACGGGCGTGCAGGGCAGTCGGCGCCTACCGTGATCGCGTGGACCCTCTCCAGATCGCGGCCGCCCTGCTGGGTCTCGTCGCGCTCGGAACCGCCCTCGGGCTGCTGCGCCGCCGCGCGGCCGGGCGTGTCCGCGCGCGGCCCGACGCCTCCGCCGAGCGCATCGATCCGGCCGCGCTGGTCGACGGCGCGGTCCTCGGCCGGCGAGCGACGATCGTGCAGTTCTCCACCGACTACTGCGCGCGCTGCCCGGCGGTGCACCGGATGCTCACGGACGTCTCCGGCGGTCGCGACGGCGTCGTGCACCTCGACGTCGACCTGACCCGCCGCGCCGACCTGGCCGACCGCTTCCGCATCCTGCAGACCCCGACCCTGCTCGTGCTCGACGCCGACGGCGTGGCCCGCAGCCGCATCGCCGGCGCTCCGGCCCGCGCCGTCGTCCTCGCCGAGCTCGACCGACTGGAGACAGCATGACCACCGCCCCGCCTGCCGGCTCCGTCGATCCGCGCGGACCGCGCTTCGCCGCCTCCGTCACCGCCGTGCTGCTGCTCGCTGCCGTGGGGCTCGGGCTCGCGGCGCCGGTGCCGGCGGACTCCACCGCCCGACTCGTCCAGCCCGGCTTCCTGCTGCTGGCGGTCCTCGCGGCGCTGTTCGCCTGGTCGGCCTCCCGCGGTGTCGGCTCGGGGCCCTGGGCGGTCGTCTTCCGCCGCCTCATCCGGCCCCGCCTCGCTCCGCCGGCGGAGTGGGAGGACGCCCGCCCCCCGCGCTTCGCCCAGCTGGTCGGGCTGCTCGTCACCGCCGCGGGAGTCGTCCTGCACCTCGCCGGAGTGCCGGGCGCGGTCCCCGTCGCCGCAGCGATCGCCTTCCTCGCCGCCTTCCTCAACGCGGCGTTCGGCCTCTGCCTGGGCTGCGAGCTCTACCTGCTCCTGGTGCGCGCCGGGGTCCTCGGCCGCACGGCCGGCTCCCGGGCCTGAGGCCCTAGGCTGAATCCCGCTTCGCGGGCGGCCCGCGACGGGCCTCGGGAGGCACCATGAGCGAATCGACCGCACGGCACTCGGACCAGGACGGCACCGGCAGCGCCGGCGACTCCCCCCGGCGCTCCACCCGCACGGCGGCACCGCGGCCGGCCGTGCCGCCCGGCGAGGCGCCGGACACGGCGACCCGCGCGCAGGAGGAGCCCGCGGCTCCGAAGCGGCTGCGGGTCCTGATCTCCGGGGCGAGCGGCATGATCGGCTCGGAGCTGGTGCGCCAGCTCCGCTCGGACGGGCACGAGATCTTCCGCCTGGTCCGCCACGCCCCGACCAGCCCGGACGAGTTCCACTGGGCGCCCGCCTCGCACATGCTCGACTTCAGCGTGCTCGACCGGGTCGACGCCGTGATCAACCTCTCGGGCGCCTCGATCAGCCGCCTCCCGTGGACCTCCTCGTACAAGCGCGAGATCCTCGATTCGCGGGTGCAGGCCACGCAGACCATCACCGACGCGATGCGGATGGCGTCCACTCCCCCGTCGATCCTGCTCAACGCCTCGGCCGTCGGCTACTACGGCGACCGGCCGGGCGAGGAGCTGACCGAGGAGTCCCCCCGCGGCGAGGGCTTCCTCGCCGACGTCGTCGAGCGCTGGGAGCAGGCGGCGCTGCTCGCTCCCGAGACCGCGCGCGTCGTGACGGTGCGCACCGGGCTCGTGCTCGGGAACGGCGGCGCCCTGAAGCCGCTGCTGCCGTTGACGAAGCTGGGACTGAGCGGCCCGCTCGGCGGCGGACAGCAGTACTGGCCGTGGATCAGCCACTACGACGAGGCCGCCGCGATCCGGCACCTGCTGACCTCGTCGCTGTCCGGCCCGGTCAACCTCGCGGGGCCCGAGGCCGCGACGGCGAACGAGGTCATGAGCACGCTGGCCGAGCTGATGCACCGGCCGTTCAAGCTGCCCGTCCCCGAGAAGATCATCGAGCTCGCACTGCGCGACGCGGGGCACGAGCTGCTGCTCTCGAGTCAGCGGCTGGTGCCGCAGCGGCTGCTCGACGACGGCTTCGTCTTCCGGCACCGCACGGTGGCCGAGGCGCTGCAGGCGGTGCTGGCGGACTGAGCGCCGCCGATCAGGCGGGCCGCTCGCGCTCCAGGGCGATCGAGCGGCGGATCGCCCCGCGGGCGCGCTTGCGGTCACCGCTCGCGTCGTAGGCGAGGCCGAGCCGGTACCAGGCGCGCCAGCTCTCGGGGTCCTCGTCGACGTCGGCCGCGTAGCGCGGGAAGAGCGCGTCGGCCTCGGTCCGGTCGAGTCGGCCGGTCGCACTGGATTCGAGGACCTCGGAGGGCAGGGCGTCCTCGGACTCGAGGCGCCGGGCCAGCTTCTCGGCGCGGACGCCGAAGGAGATCTCGCGCACGAGCCCCCAGACGCCGACTCCGCCGAGGACGAGCAGGCCGATGCCCATCACGATGCCCGGCACCGTTCCGGCGGCGAAGGCGACGTACGAGTACTGCAGGCAGACGAAGAGGTAGAGCGCGAGGAGGACGGCCATCAGGCCGACGCCGATGCGGGTCCTCACGGGGCGCTCGTGGCGGCCGCGGCCTGGCCGGAGGGCACGTCGTCGCTGATCGCCGGCTCGTCGCGGACCTGCTCGGCCAGGGGTGCGGCGTCGAAGGCGGCGCGGAGGTCGATCAGCGCGTCGAGGCCGACGACCACGCCGGTGGTGCTGCGCACGGCGTCGAGGGCGCGGAGGATGCCGGCCTCGTAGGACGCGGAGGACGTGGTGTCATGGCGGATCGTGACCGTCTCGCCGGTGCCGCCGAAGACCACCTCCTGGCGCGCCTCGACCCCGGGCAGGCGCAGGCTGTGCACCGGGATGCTCGCCACCTGCTGGCCGCGGGCGCGCTGGTCGGTGTGCGGCGCCTGAACGGGGCCCAGCTCGGCGCGCGCGCGGAGCAGCAGCTCGGCGGTGCGCACGGCGGTGCCGGAGGGCGAGTCGACCTTGCGCGCGCCGTGGGTCTCGACGATCTCGACCGCGTCGAAGAAGCGCGCCGCGACGGTGGACAGCGCGGTGGCGAGGACCGAGCCGAGCGAGAAGTTGGGGATGATCACCACGCCCGCGCCGGGCTGCGCGTCGACGCTGCGGCGGAGCGCCGCGATGCGGTCGCCGGTCCAGCCGGAGGTGCCGACGAGCACCTTCCTGCCGTTCGCGACGGCGAGGTCGACGATCTGCTGGCTGACGGCGGGAAGCGACATGTCCACGACGACGTCCGCCGCGAGCATCTCGCGCGGGTCGCTGCGCGAGCCGAGCCGGGCGACGAGGTCGAACTCCTCCGAGGCCTCGAGGAGCGAGCAGGTGAGGGAGCCGAGTTTGCCGGTTGCACCGACGACGGCGACGGAGGTGGTCACCGTGCCAGCCTAACGACCGCGGGTGGGGTGGGACTGCGGGCGGAGCGGGATCTCGATACGCCCGCTGCGCGAGCTACTCGATCAGCATGAGGGCGACACGGCCGCAGGCGACTGCGCGATCACGGGGACGGCGACAGCTCCGCTTCATGCTGGTCGAGCAGCCCCGGTGGGGCGTATCGAGACCGACCGTCGCCGGCAGGGCGGGTCTGCAGGCTTCTGTTCTGACGCTGGTGGATCTCGAGACGCCCGCTGCGCGGGCTGCTCGATCAGCATGCAGGCGATGTCAGTAGGACTGGGCCTCGGGGAGGCCGGTGCGCAGCTCGACCGGGAGGTGGGCGAGGTCGTTGTGGACGACGAGGACCGGGGGCTTGCGGGAGCGGACGCGGATGATCGTCAGGCCGCAGTTGGCCTGGTTCACGCCGAGCCAGCGCCAGTCGGGGGCGTCGAAGACGTGCCGGACGAACCAGCCGATGACGAAGTTGTGCGTGATGAGCAGGTCGTGGCGGTCCTCGCGGGACGGGGCGAGGAACTCGGCCACGGCGTCCTGCATCTGCGCGTGCCCGGCGTCGATCTCGGCCGGGGTGACGCTGCCGAAGAACGGCTCGAAGGCGCGCGGCATGTCCGGGGTCGGGCCGGAGGGGATGCAGTCGAACAGCAGCGAGGACGGCTCGATCGACAGCCCGGGCAGGACCGCCTGGAAGCGTGCGGCGGTCTCCTCCGCCCGGCGCAGCGGCGAGTGCCACGCCCCGGTGAAGGGGACGCCGCCGAGCCGCTCGGCGATGAGCCGGGCCTGGCGCTCGCCACGGGCCGACAGCGGCCCGTCGGGCATGCCGTGCTCGGCGTCCTGCTGCTCGCCGTGGCGGACGAGGTAGATGTAGTGGGACACGGAGGTCCTCCCTGGTGCGGCGCGACGGTGCGCGGTCAGCGGGTGTTCTCAGAGCGGATCAGGCCGCTGGAGTGGTCTCGATCTCGGCGATGCCGGCGAAGGTCGACTCGTCGACCGCCCCGACGGCCGAGATCGACGACGGCCCCCGGGCCAAGTCTGCCGCGAGTGCCTGGACGTCCTCCGCGCCGACGAGGGCGAGTCGGCGCAGGCTCTCGTCGAGGTCGACGAACTCGCCGAAGGTGAGCTCGGAGCGGCCGAGCCGCGACATCCGGGTGTCCGAGTCCTCCAGGGCGAGCGCTGCCGCGCCCGAGAGCTGGCCGCGGGCGCGGGCGAGCTCCTCGGCGGTGACGCCGTGCTCCGCCAGCCGGGTGAACTCGGCCAGCAGCAGCTCGGCGACGGTGCCGGCCTTCGACGGCGTGCAGGCCGCGTAGAGGCCGAAGAGCCCGGCGTCGGAGTAGGACGGGGCGAAGGAGTAGACGGAGTAGGCCAGGCCGCGCTTCTCGCGCACCTCCTGGAAGAGGCGCGAGGACATGCCGCCGCCGAGGATCGAGTTCAGCACGCCCATCGTCATCCGCCGGTCGTCCGCGGCGGCCAGGCCGGGGAAGCCGATCAGCAGGTTCGCCTGCTCGGTCGGGCGGTGCGTGATCGAGAGGGCGGTGCCGCGGGTGAAGACGGCCGAGCCGCCGACCCGGCGCTCGACCGGCGCGGCCGGCGTGCTGAGATCCCAGCCGTCGGCGGCGAGGACGCGCTCGAGCTGCGCGACGAGCACCTCGTGGTCGACCGCTCCCGCGACCGTGACGACGAGGTCGCGCGGGCGGTAGGCGGCGCGGTAGTGCGCCCAGACGGCGTCCCGGGTGGCCTCGCCGATGATGGCGGGGGTGCCGCCGATCGGGCGCCCGAGCGGGTGCTCGCCGAAGACGGCCTCGAAGAGCCGCTCACTGGCGACGTCGGCCGGGTCGTCATCGGCCATCGCGAGCTCCTCGAGGATGACGCCCCGCTCCGTCTCGAACTCGGCCGGGTCGAGCAGGCTCGAGGTGACCATGTCGCCGATGACCTCGACCGCCATCGGCAGATCGCGGTCCTGCACCTTGGCGTAGTAGCAGGTGTACTCCTTGGCGGTCAGCGCGTTGTGCTCGCCGCCGACCGAGTCGAAGGCGACCGCGATGTCGAGCGCCGACCGGGTGCCCGTGCCCTTGAAGAGCAGGTGCTCGAGGAAGTGCGTGGAGCCGAAGTTGGACGGCACGGCGGGACGTCCGTCGACC
The DNA here is from genome assembly GCF_022815495.1 of Rathayibacter sp. VKM Ac-2929. Lineage (NCBI taxonomy): Bacteria > Bacillati > Actinomycetota > Actinomycetes > Micrococcales > Microbacteriaceae > Rathayibacter > Rathayibacter sp. VKM Ac-2929. Next base: position 968,628 of record NZ_JALGRV010000001.1, on the reverse strand, counting down.
GCGGGAAGGGCGGGCGCCTCGTCGCGGGAGCCGGCCGCGACCCAGAAGCCGATCGTCGCGCTGCGGGCTCCGGGCATCGCCTCGCTGAGGATGCGGACACCGCTCGAGAGGACGGTCCGGCGGACGAGCGAGCCGCCGGCGGCCCCGATGGTCGTCTCCGGCTGTTCGAGAGGGAGTGCGACACCGTGGTTCATCCGGCACAGCCTAGGCCACCTGCACCGGGTGATCCCTGCGCGACCCGTCAGCGGCGGGCGCGCTCCAGGGCCGCCAGGTGCCCGGCGTCGAGCTCGAGCGAGACGGCGCGCACCACCGCGTCGACGTCGGCGGGAGATCGCGGGGCGACCGCAGCCGCGGTCACTCCCGGCCGGAAGAGCAGCCAGGCCAGTGCGACGGCGGCCGGGGTGGCCGAGAGCTCGGCGCCGATGGCGTCGAGGGCGACCAGCACGCGCCGCCCGCGCCGCCCGACGTGGGCGGCGGCGAGGACGCCGTCGGGGAGTCGGCCGAGCTGCCGTCGTCCGCGCTCGACGCCGTCGAGGAAGCCGTGCGCGAGCGGCGCCGTGCAGAGCAGCGAGAGACCCTGGCCGGCCGCGACGAGACCGAGGTCGCCGTCCGCCCGGGTGCTGTCGAGCAGGCTGTAGGGCAGCTCGACGCCGGCGAACCGCGGGTGGCCGTGGCCGGCGAGCACGCGCGCCTCGAAGAGCTCCTCGGCGGCGAATCCCGAGGCGACGGCGGTGCCGACGAGACCGCGCGCGAGCAGCACCTCGACGGCGCTGAGCAGCTGGTCGAGGCGACCGGCGCCATCGGGGCGGACTGCGAGGACGTCGAGTCGCTCGACTCCGAGGCGTCGCAGCGACTCCTCGACGCGGGTCACCAGGGCGCGCGGGGAGGCGACGGCGGACGGGGAGCCGCCGAATCGGCCGAGCAGCCGGAACCGATCGCGGTCGCGGTGGCCGGCGAGCCAGGCGCCGATCCGCTCCTCCCCCGACGCGGATCCGGCCGTGTCCGCGACGACGACGCCGTCGCCGCCCCAGGCCGCGAAGCGCTCGAGCAGCTCGGGGCCGCCGACCTCGCGCCGCGCGAGCGCTGCGGCGTCGAGGACGAGCGGGAAGAGGGACTCGGCCGTGTCGCCGAGCGAGCGCCGGAGGGCGGCGGGGGCCACGACGGGTCCGCTGTCCGCGAGGGGCGGATGCGCCGCGGTGCCGCGCACCGTCCGCGCGCCGGAGCCGGCCTTCACCCTCGCCACTCGCCCACTCCCCCGCGGCGGTCGGGTCCGCCGAGACCGAGGGTATCCGAGCGCGGCGGGCGCCTCGCGGGGCGCTCGGGAACGCTTAATCCGATCGTTACACGGTGTTCTCCGGCGGTCTCGCGAGGGTGCCCGGCGACGGTGCGGCGACCCCGCCGGCGTCGGTGGTGGCGGCTAGATTCGGGCCATGGAGCCCCTCACCCCGACCCCCGCGACGCCCTGGTGGACGAGCGCGGTCGTCTACCAGATCTACCCCCGCTCGTTCGCCGACTCGAACGGCGACGGGTTCGGCGACCTCGGCGGCATCCGCGCGCATCTCGACCACCTCGCCGACCTCGGCGTGGACGTCGTCTGGCTGTCGCCGGTCTACCCGTCGCCCCAGCACGACAACGGCTACGACATCTCGGACTACCAGGACATCGACCCGCTGTTCGGCTCGCTCGAGGAGTTCGACCTGCTCCTCGCCGAGGCGCACGAGCGCGGCATCAAGCTGGTGATGGACCTCGTGGTGAACCACACCAGCGACGAGCACGCCTGGTTCGTGCAGTCGCGCTCCTCGCAGGAGGACGCGCAGCGCGACTGGTACTGGTGGCGGCAGGGGCGCGAGAACGCGGCTCGGGAGGCGGTGCTCGCGCCGGACGCCGAGCTCGAGGCGACCGCGGAGGCGGGCTTCGACGTCGCCGAGCCCAACGGCTGGCGCTCCTACTTCTCCGGCCCGGCCTGGACCCTCGATCCGGCGACCGACGAGTACTTCCTGCACCTCTTCGCGGTGCAGCAGCCCGACCTCAACTGGGAGAACCCGGAGGTCCGGCACGCGGTGCACGCGATGATGAACTGGTGGCTCGACCGCGGGGTCGACGGCTTCCGGATGGACGTCATCAACCTGGTCTCGAAGAACGTCGAGGAGATCGACGGGCCGGGCGGCGGCTCCGGGATCGTCGGCGGGGTGGGCCCCCGGCTGCACGAGTACCTCCGCGAGATGAACGAGGCGGTGTTCGCCGGGCGCGACGCCGCGCTGATGACGGTCGGCGAGATGCCGGGCGTCACGCTCGAGGAGGCGGTGCTCGTCACCGACCCGGAGCGGCGCGAGCTCGACATGGTCTTCCAGTTCGAGCACGTCGGGATCGACCACGGCGTCGACAAGTTCCACCCGGTCCCACTCGATCTCGTCGCCCTCAAGGCGAATCTCGCCCGCTGGCAGGACGGACTGGCCGAGCGCGGCTGGAACAGCCTCTACCTCGGCAACCACGACCAGCCCCGGCTGGTGTCCCGCTTCGGCGACGACGCCACCTGGCGCTACGAGTCGGCCACGCTCTGGGCGACGCTCCTGCACCTGCAGCGCGGCACGCCGTACATCTACCAGGGCGACGAGATCGGCATGACCAACGTGCCGTTCGCCGGCATCGAGGACTTCCGCGACGTCGAGTCGCTGAACTACTACGCCGAGGCGGTGGAGGAGCGCGGCGAGGACCCGGAGCAGGTGCTCGCGGGACTGCGCGCGCAGAGCCGCGACAACGCGCGGACGCCGGTGCAGTGGGACGGCGGACCGCAGGCCGGCTTCACGACGGGCGAGCCGTGGATCCCGGTCAACCCGAACCACGTCGAGGTGAACGTCGCGGCCGACCGTGCGGCGGAGCGCTCCGTCTTCGAGTACTACCGCGCGCTGATCGCGCTGCGGCACGAGGACGAGACGGTGCAGCTGGGCCGCTTCGCCCTGCTCGAGGCCGAGCATCCGACGCTCTTCGCGTTCACCCGCACCGGGGCGAGCGAGCTGCTCGTGGTCGGCAACGTCTCCGGCGAGCCGCTCGAGGTCGCGCTGCTCGAGGAGTGGGCCGGAGCCGAGACGGTGCTGGGCAACGTCGCGGGCGCGTCGGGATCGACGCTCGGGCCGTGGGAGGCGCGCATCCTGCGTCGCTGACCGCCGGACCGGCAGCACCCCTGCTCGGCGGGGCGCTGCCGGGCCGGCCTGTGCTGCCCACCGACCTGTGGGGGCGCCGCTCAGGCGGAGGCGCGGTCGAGCTGGGCGATCTCGCTCCGGGTGATCGGCAGCGTGGCGGCTCCGAAGATCGATGCCAGTTCCTCGGCGCCGCGGGCGCGCACGATGACGGCCGAGACCTCCTGGTGCGCGAGCACCCAGGCGAGCGCGGCGGTGCCGGGGTTGCTGCCGTGCGCCTCCGCGACCTCGTCGAGCGCCGCGAGCACCTTGTTGCCGTGCCGGCCGACGTAGTCGAGCGCGGCCTCGAACATGACCGACTCCGGCTCGTCGGAGCGGTGGCGCAGCCGACCCGTCAGGTAGCCGCTCGCGAGCGGCAGGCGGGCGAGGGTGCCGAGACCCTGGCGGAGCACCTCGGGGGCGACGTCGGCCTCGTAGTGCTTGCGCTCCATCAGGTTGTACTCGGCGATCACCGCGGTGAAGGCGGGCAGGCCGAGGTCGCGAGCCGCCGCCTCCGCCTCGGCCAGGGCGGCCCCGCTGAAGTGCGCCGCGCCCAGGGCGCCGACCGAGCCGTTCTCGATGAACGGGGCGACGGCGGCGAGGCTCTCGGCGATCGGGACCTCCGGGTCCTCGCTGTCGAAGGAGAGCAGGTCGATCCGGGTGCCGAGCCGCTCCAGGCAGCCCTCGATCGCGACCCGCACGTCCTCGGCCGCGAGGCCCGGGGCGTCGGGGTGGCGGCCGACCTTGGTGGCGACGAGCAGCTCGTCGCGCCGGGTGGACTGCTCGAGCCAGCGGCCGATCATGTACTCGCTGCGCCCGGTGGCGTAGTGGTCGGCGGTCGAGATCAGCGTCCCGCCGAGCTCGGCGAACGCGTCGAGGACCTCGGTGGTCTCGTCGATGCTCGCGGCCCAGCCGAAGACGGAGCCGTCGAGGGCGACCGGGTGCACGGGCAGACCGGTGGCTCCGAGGAGGCGGGGCGGAAGGGGCGTCTCCGGCGCGAGGGCCGGGGGCGTCGAGTCGGTCACGGGGTCCTCCGGTCGGGGCGGTGCGACGGCACGGTCCCGCCACCGTACCCCACGGACGACGGGCCGCCGGCCCACCGGGGTGCGGCCGTACTCCGGGAACGACGGACGCCCGCCCCACCGGAGGGGACGGCCATCACCCCCGGGAACGACGGACGCCCGCCCCACCGGAGTGGGACGGGCGTCGGTCGTGCGGGAGGGATCAGCTCTCGGCGGGGACCTCGACGGGCGCCTCGGCGTCCTCGGCCACGACGGGCGCGAGGGACAGCTTGCCGCGGTCGTCGATCTTGGTGATCGAGACGAGCAGCTTCTGGCCGACTCCGAGGACGTCCTCGACGTTCTCGACGCGCTTGCCGCCGGCGAGCTTGCGGACCTCGCTGATGTGCAGGAGGCCGTCCTTGCCGGGGAGGAGCGAGACGAACGCACCGAAGGTCGCGATCTTGACGACGGTTCCGAGGAACTGCTCGCCGACCTCGGGGTTGGTCGGGTTCGCGATGGCGTTGACCTGGGCGCGAGCGGCCTCGGCCGACGGTCCGTCGACGGCACCGATGTAGACGGTGCCGTCCTCCTCGATGGAGATGTCGGCGCCGGTCTCGTCCTGGATCGCGTTGATCGTCTTGCCCTTGGGGCCGATCAGCTCGCCGATCTTGTCGACGGGGATCTGGACCGAGATCACGCGGGGCGCGGTCGGGGCCATCTCGTCGGGCTGGTCGATGGCCGCCGTGAGCACCGCGAGGATCGTGGTGCGCGCGTCCTTGGCCTGCTTGAGCGCGGCGTCGAGGACCGACGACGGGATGCCGTCGAGCTTCGTGTCGAGCTGGATGGCCGTGACGTACTCGGAGGTGCCGGCGACCTTGAAGTCCATGTCGCCGAGCGCGTCCTCGGCGCCCAGGATGTCGGTCAGCGCCGCGTAGCGGGTGTGACCGTCGACCACGTCGGAGACGAGGCCCATCGCGATGCCCGCGACCGGGGCGCGCAGCGGCACACCGGCGTTGAGGAGCGACAGGGTCGATGCGCAGACGGAGCCCATCGAGGTGGAGCCGTTGGAGCTGAGCGCCTCGGACACCTGGCGGATCGCGTAGGGGAACTCCTCGCGGCTCGGCAGCACCGGCACGAGGGCGCGCTCGGCGAGGAAGCCGTGCCCGATCTCGCGACGCTTCGGCGACCCGACGCGGCCGGTCTCACCGGTCGAGTAGGGCGGGAAGTTGTAGTGGTGCAGGTAGCGCTTCTTCGTGACGGGCGACAGCGAGTCGATCTGCTGCTCCATCTTGAGCATGTTCAGCGTGGTGACGCCCAGGATCTGGGTCTCGCCGCGCTGGAAGATCGCCGAGCCGTGGACGCGCGGGATGACCTGCACCTCGGCGTCGAGCGGTCGGATGTCGGCCAGGCCGCGGCCGTCGATGCGGACGCCGTCGCGGAGGATGCGGCCGCGGACGACCACCTTCGTGACGGACTTGTACGCGGCGCCGACCTGCGCGAAGGCCTCGGCGGAGAGGCGGCCGGAGGCGATGCGCTCGGCGATCTGCTCCTTGACCTTCGCCTTGAGGGCGTCGTCGGCGTCCTGACGCTCGACCTTGTCGGCGATCTGGTAGACGCGGACGAGCTCGTCGTAGCTGAGCTCGGCGACGTTGTCGTAGGTCTCCTGCGCGTAGGGCAGGAAGACCGGGTAGTCCTTGACCGGCTTCGCGGTCTCGGCGGCCAGCTTCGACTGCGCCTCGACGAGCGCGCGGAGGAAGGGCTTGGCGGCCTCGAGGCCCTGGGCGACGACGGCCTCGTCGGGCTTGGTGGCGCCCGCCTTGATGAGGTTCCACGACACGTCGGTGGCCTCGGCCTCGACCATCATGATGGCGACGTCCGAGGAGCCGTCCTCGTTGGTGACGACGCGGCCGGCCACGGTGAGGTCGAAGACGGCGTTCTCGAGCTGCGAGGCCTTGGGGAAGGCGACCCACTGGTCGTTGCCGGAGCCGTCGGACATGAGCGCGAGGCGCACACCGGCGACCGGGCCCGAGAAGGGCAGGCCGGAGATCTGGGTCGAGGCGCTCGCGGCGTTGATCGCGAGGGCGTCGTAGAACTCGTCCGGGGCGATGCTGAGGACCGTGATGACGATCTGGACCTCGTTGCGCAGGCCCTCGACGAACGAGGGGCGCAGCGGCCGGTCGATCAGACGGCAGACCAGGATCGCCTCGGTGGAGGGGCGGCCCTCGCGGCGGAAGAAGGAGCCGGGGATCTTGCCGGCGGCGTAGGAGCGCTCCTCGACGTCGACGGTCAGCGGGAAGAAGTCGAAGTTGTCCTTCGGGTTCTTCGACGCCGAGGTGGCGGAGAGGAGCATGGTGTCCTCGTCGAGGTACGCGGCGACCGCGCCCTGAGCCTGCTGCGCGAGGCGGCCGGTCTCGAAGCGGACGGTGCGGGTGCCGTACGAGCCGTTGTCGAGAACGGCTTCGGCGAATGTGATTTCAGGACCTTCCAAGAGGTCTGTCTCCTTAACGTCTGCAGCGGCACCCCTCTGGGCGCCGGCGTTCGTCGGAGCGGCATGACGGTCAGGAATCGCACGCGATCCCACGGCAGGGCTTCGCGCCGTGCCGTCGTGTGGAGGGCGTTCGTGCTGGCCACCAGTAGAAGGGCTCCGGGTCTGCCCGACATCGTCCACTGCGCTGCAGCAGCGCGTGATGTCGCGAACCGGGACTCCACCACCGAGGACCAGCTTCCTGCCGGCCTGCTCCGTGGTTCGAACCCGACGGCGACCGGCGGTCGCTCCCGGATTCGGAACCGGTTCATGCTATCAGTGCGGGCCCCGATCGACCAGGAACCGCGGGATCGCCGCGCGGCTCCGCCCCGGGATCACCGCCGCACGGCTACCAGATCGTGCCGGCCCCGACGGTGATCGCCGCGAGCATCAGCGCGCCGAGGACGAGTCCGACCACCGCGCGGGTCACGCCCGCGCCCCGCCGCGCGCCGCCCTTGACGAGTCCGACGACACCGAAGACGACGGCGAGCAGGTCGAGCGGGCCGCCGAGCAGCAGGCCGATGAACAGCGGGATCGGGGTGAGGAGCACGCCCAGGATCCCGAGGACGAGAGACGCGGTCGCGGCGGCGTTGCCGAGCGGGGCCGCGGGCGGTGCGAGCGGAGCGAGGTCGCCGGTCCACGCGCGGCCGTCCCAGTAGCGCTGCGTGTTCACCTGCGCCGGGTCCGGGTACCAGCCGGCCGGCGGACCCGCCGCAGCCGGCTCGTCCCAGAAGCCGGCCGCCGAGCGGTCGGCGCCGGCCGGGCCCTCGGCGTCAGCCACGGGTCTCGTGCATCAGCAGCTGGACCCGGAGACCGCCCTTGCCCCTCACGATGCGGGCGGGGATGCGCGGCTGCTTGCCGGCCTCCGTGAGCCGGGCCAGGGCCGCCTCGACCACGTTCTCGAGCCCGCGGGGCACGTAGCCGACGAGATCGGTCGGCCGGTGGTTCGCGAAGAGCCGGACCGGCATCGGGGCGTCGGTGCGCTCCTCCTCGATCGTGCGACGCGGGATGACCGCCGTGATCTCCTCCTCGCCGAGGGCGTGCACGCGGGCCAGCTCGTCCTGGTGCGGCAGGGAGTCGGCGATGCCCAGGAGGGTGTCACCGCGCTTGGACTTCGGCCGCAGCTCGTAGTCGTAGTCGTCGAGCTTGCCCGAGCCGCGGTCGCCGGCGGGCAGGGGGTCGGAGTCGGAGCGGCCGAACGAGAAGAGCTTCATGCCTCCATCATGGAGCGCCGGGGCCGCCCCTGTCGCGGGCCGCGCCCGCCTCCCGCAGCAGGCGTCCTCAGACGGCCGAGCGCAGCATCCGCGCGATGGCCACCAGCACGAGCGCGAGCACGATCGCCACGAAGCCGACCAGCACCGGAACCGCGGGGAGGACGGCGAGCGCCGCACCGATCAGGAGGACCGGGACCGCGAGACCGACGTAGGAGGCGAGGAACATCCCGGCGAGGACCTCGCCGCGGGTCTCCTCGGAGGCGAGCGAGCCGGCGACCCCGAGCGCCAGGCGGAAGATCAGGCCGACGCCGGCCCCGGCGATCACGCCGCCGCCGATGAAGGCGGGCAGCACCACGGCGACGGCGCCCCAGGTGACGAGCACGAGCCCGACGGTGAGGGCCGCGGCGGAGAGGAGCAGCGCGCGGCGGACGGGCAGGCGCGCGGCGGTCAGCTGGGCGACAGCTCCGGCCGCGAAGACGCCGAAAGAGACGACGCCCGCCAGCAGGTGCGAGGTCTCACCGAAGCGGCCGGCCAGGAAGGTCGGCGCGAGCGAGGTGAAGAGGCCGAAGACGGCGAAGCCGGCGAACGCGCCGACCGCGGCCGACAGGAAGGTGCCGCGCGAGGCGGCGGGGACGGCGAGCCGCTGCGGCCGGTAGGCGGGCAGCTCCTCGCGGCGCTCGACGGTCTCGGGGACGAGGGCGACCGCGATGCCGAGCACGACGAGCAGCACCAGGAAGACCTCGTAGGGCACGACGAGGGGGCGGTCGACGGTCACCGCGAGGACGCCGCCGATCAGCGGGCCGAGGGCGAGGCCACCGACGTTGACGAGGGTCGAGACGGCGCGCGAGGCGCCGGGTCCCTCCTCCGGCCGGGCGATCGCGCGGAGCTCGGAGAGGTGGGCGGTGGCGGTCGCGGTGAGCGCGCCGACGCCGATGCCGGTCAGCAGACGGGCGACGATCAGACCCGGCACGTCCGGCCAGAGCAGGAAGACGATGCTCGCCAGCACCTCGACGAGGATCGCGGCGAGCAGGATGCGGCGCCGGCCGAGCCAGTCGCTGACGTGGCCGGCGAGGAAGAGGCTGGCCACCACTCCGACGGCGTAGGCCGCGAAGATCACCGTCACGACGAAGGCGGGGAAGCCGTCGCGCTGCTGGTAGATCGCGTAGAGCGGGGTCGGCACGGTCGAGAAGGCCATCACGGAGAGGAAGGCGACCGCGATCACCCAGAAGCCGAGGTGGTGCCCGAGCTCGGGGCGGCGTGCGGCGGAGGAGGCGGTGCGGGCGGTCGTGCGCTCGGCGGGGGTTCCGGTGGTCGGCATGCGCCCAGACTGCTCCTCCCGATCGTCCACGTCCAACGGAGGATCATGGACGCATTGATCGACGATCCTGCATGATTCTCGGATGGACGATCGTCAGCTCGCCGCCTTCGTCGCCGTCGCGGAGGAGCTCAGCTTCACCCGCGCGGCCGCCCGCCTCTACGTGGTGCAGTCGACGCTGTCGGCGACCGTCCGCGCGCTCGAGCAGGACCTGGGGGCGCCGCTGTTCACCCGCTCGACGCGGCGCGTGGCGCTGACGGCCGTCGGCGAGGCGCTGCTGCCCTCGGCCCGCGCGGCGATCGACAGCGTCGACCGGATGCGCTCGCTCGCGGCCGAGGACGCGGCGGGGCTCCGCGGCCGGGTCCGGGTCGGCACCTTCTCGGCGCTCGACATCCTCGACCTGCCGGGTGTCCTCGGCGCGTTCCGGCGCCGGCATCCGCTGGTCGACCTGCTCCTGCGCACCTCGCCGAGCGGATCGACCGGGCTGGCAGAGGACCTGCGCCGTGGCCGGCTCGACGTCGCCCTGCTCGCGCTGCCTGTCGCCGAGCTGGACGATCTCGCCGTGACGACCGTCGTCCGCGACCGGTACGTGCTGCTGGTCGACAGCGCGGACCCGCTGGCAGGGCTGGTGCGGCCCTCCCCCGCGGACCTGGAGGGCGCGGCGTTCATCGACACCCCGTCCGGCTTCGGCAACCGCGTCAGCGTGGACCGGGCCTTCCGTGCGGCGGGAGCGACGCGACGGGTCGCGACCGAGGTCGCCGATCTGCCCGCCATCCCGCTCTTCGTGCAGGCCGGTCTGGGACCCGCGGTGGTCCCCCGATCGGGCATCGCGCCGCTGGAGGGGGTGACCGCGATCGAGCTCGACTGGCCCGGGCTGGTCTGGGAGGTCTCGGTCTGCAGTGCGCAGCGCCCCTCCGCGGCCGTGCAGGCCCTCACCGCGCTGCTGGCGGAGCGGACCGGGGCGGTCTGACGCCTCGGCCGGTCCGGCCCGCGGGCGCTCAGCCCTGGCGTAGGGGCCCGCGGACGATCGAGTCTCCCGAGTGCTGCGGGTCTCCGTCGTCGGGCTCCTCGGAGATGTCGACGAGCGAGTACTCGGAGAGGTCGATGTCGGCGGGGACCGTGAAGCGGCCGTCCGTGCCGTCCAGCACCCCGAGCCCCACCAGTCCGGTGGCGTCGGCGGCGATCAGCCAGACCTCGCGGTAGGAGTCGGTCGCGCCGGCCGCGTCGAGGTGCACGACCAGCCGGCGCTCGCCGTCGGCGTCCTCGAGCTCGGCGCTGCCGCTCGCGCCCTGCCAGTCGGGGAAGGCGGCGAGATCGGCGCGGGCGACCACGACCGCGTCGGTGCCCTGCGACGCCTGCAGCCAGAAGCCGCCGACGACGCCGATCGCCAGGGCCGCGAGGGCGGCGAGCGCTGCGGGGAGCAGCCGGCGAGCGCGCGGTCGGCGGTGCGAGGGCGTGTGGCGGCCCACCGGGAGCGCGGTGACCGGGGCGATCGGCGCATCCGCGCTCCCCAGCGCGAGCTCCCCGCGGATCCGGTCCCAGACCTCCGCCGGCGGCGCCTCGAGGGTCAGCGAGCGGCTCTGCCGGCCGAGACCGGCGGCGTGGCCGAGCTCGACCAGCTGCTGAGCGCACTCGGGGCACGCCTCGAGGTGGGCGGCGGCGTCGGCGGAGGAGTCCTCGCCGAGGGCGAGGAGGGCGAGCTCGTCGGGATCGAGGTGGGTCATGTGCTGCTCACCTCCAATCGGGAGCGGAGTCTGTCGAGACTGCGGCGGATGTGGCTCTTGACGGTGCCGAGCGGCAGGCCCGTCAGCTCGGCGATCTCGGTGTGGGTCAGGTCGTCGTAGAAGGCGAGGCTCATCACCCGCCGCGGGACAGGGTCGAGGCGGGCGAGCTCGTCGGCCACCAGGACCCGCTCCTCGAGATCGACCGCCGGCTCGCCCTCGTCCGCCGGGGCGACCGCGACCAGCGCGGCGGTGAGCCGGCGCTCGCGCGAGCGGTTCTCGTGGGCGTCCGCGATGCGCTTGCGCGAGATTCCGACCAGCCAGGCGCCGAGCGCCGCGCGGCCGGGGTCGAAGCTGCCGCGCCCGGTCCAGGCGGAGACGAAGACCCGCTGGACGACGTCCTCGGCGTCGCCGCGGTCGCCGAGCGAGCGCAGGGCGAGGGTGAACACGAGCGGGGACCAGCGGGAGTAGGCCTCGGCGAGCGCCGACTCCTCCCCCGCGGCGAACCGGAGGCCGAGGCGCTGGACGAGGGCGCGCTCGTCGGCGGCCTCGTCGTCGGGCTCGCGGGTCTGGGCGTCGCTCAGGGGGGTCCTCCTGGACTGGGGGCGGCAGCGGAGCCCGGTCGCGAGTGGCTCTGCGGCCGGCGGCGCTGCGGTGACGCTCATGCTACGGCTCGCTCACGGCGGGAGCACGGAAGCGGCCGGCGGGAGTCATCGTCGGGCGGTCACGGCGAGGGGGTCGCGGTGACGACCACGTTGCTGAGGTAGTGGCGGGTGTCGTAGTCGAAGTCGCCGCCGCAGGTGATCAGGACCAGCCGGGCAGCGCCGTCCTGGACGAAGACGCTGGAGAGGTCGACCGTGGTCTTCTCCGTGGTCTCGACGGTGTCCACCGTGTAGACACGCTGGACGCCGTCGTCGCCCGTGAGGCCGATGCGCTGGCCGGGCTGCGCCTTCTTCAGCTCGGCGAACGGGCCGAGGCCGTAGGTGAGGGAGTCGACGTGGGCGGCGATCACGGTCGTCCCCTCCGCGGCGTCGAGCCCCCGGCCGTAGCGGTACCAGCCGGCCACGTCGGTGTCGTCGACCAGCTCCATCGTGCCGTCGTCGGCGACGCCGACCGGCTGCACGGGCATGTCGATCGGCAGGCCGTCGACGACCAGGCGCGTCGGCGCGAGCACCACCGGCGCGGGAGTCGCACCGAGGCGGGCGTCCGCGACCGGGACGTCCGGCACCGCGGCGGCGGACGGGCCGGGAGTGCTGGAGGGGATCGCGGCCGGCGTCGACGTCGGGAGCGGCGCACTCGCGTCAGGGGCGGGCACGACCCCGACCGCCTGTGCCGAGCAGCCGCCGAGGCCGAGGCCGACCGCGATCGCGCCGACCACGAGGAGAGCGCGCGGCCGGGTGGGGATCCTGCTCATCACGTCCTCCTCTCGTCGTGGTCGGCGGCCGGCCCGGGTGCGGGGGCACACCGGGCCGGCGGTCTTCGGTGCCGGTCGGGGACCGGCGGTCGTCCGCGTCGGTCAGCGACCGGCGGCGGCCTTGCGGCGGCCGACCAGCGCGGCGCCGATCAACGCGAGCGAGGCGAGGGCGGCAGCGCCCCACCAGCCCGCGGCCGCGTCGGTGCGGTTGTCGGCGGCGAGGCCGGCCTCACCGGCGGGGACACCGGACGGCGAGGAGTGCAGACCGCCGATGGTCTGCGTCGCGAGGGCGAGGTTGCCCTTCTCCAGGCTGCCCCAGGCGTAGACGATCGTGCTGACGCCCTCCTGGACCTGGACGTCGGCCGGGCCGATGACCGGGGTGGTGGTCCCGGTCGCGGCGACCACGGTCGAGATCGTGGCCGGAGCGAGGTTCAGGACGCCCTCGTTCGGGTTGGTCACGTTCGTCAGCACGGGCGAGCCGCCGGCGAGGATGTCCACGGCGGGCGCCGCGGCGATGTGGCGGACCGTGAGGCGTCCCTCTCCGGCCGCGGTGGCGGAGATGTCGTTCGGGAACAGCGTCGCGGTGGGGGTGTTCTCGGGCGTGAGGTGCGCGGCGACGGTGTAGCTCTTGCCGGCCTCGAGCGCGAGGTCGACCGGGCCGATGACGGGAGCGCTCGCGTCGGCGGCGTCCGCGGCGGTGATCGCGACGGTGTACGTCCCGGTGGGCAGGTCGAGCGGGCCGGCCAGCGAGCCGGGCGTGAAGTCGTCGAGCGTCAGTGCTCCGTTGACGTACACGTCGACCGGGGTGTCGGGGACCGCGTGCAGCACGTAGAGGTCGGCCGAGTCGGCGTCGGCCGCGCTCGCGGGGGCGGCGGCGAGACCGGCGACGGCGAGGGTGCCGAGGCAGGCTCCGGCGAGCAGGCGGTGGGTGAGGCGGGAGGTGGTCACGGTGTTCCTCTTTCACGACGGGACCCGCGGGCGGGTCGGTGGGTTCTCGAGAAGGGCCTTCACCACTACTTCCGGCCGAGGGGCCTCCGCGGATGCACCGGACCGGAGAATTCTCGAAGGAATTCCCGTCCCTTCCCCACCGGTCGCGCTCAGGGCCTGGTCAGGGTCCGGTTCCGGGTCTAGCCTCCGAGCAGAGGGAGTCCCGCATGGTGCGTCGAGGCACGGTGGCGTCCGCGCTCGATCGGGTGCGGCGGGGTGGAGTGCGGCCGAATCGCTCCGTCGCCGCCGTGCGTCGCCGCGATTCCCCCGGCCGGCTCCTCGGCGCGACCGCCGCCTCCGCCGCCGCGATCGCGGTGCTCGCGCTCGCCCTCGCCGCCCTCGCTCCCCTCGCCGGGCTGCCCTCCGCGGCCGGCGGGACGACCGGGCCGTGCGACGAGCCGCGCGAGCTGCTCGCCGCCTCCTCCGTGCTCGACCGCGAGGGCGAGGCGCTGGCCGGGCATCTGCTGGCCTGCGTCGACGCCGACCACCGGAGTCTGACCATCCACAACGACACCCCCGTCGTCTGGGTGCTGAGCGATCCCGGGGTGCGCGGGGTGGTCGGTCAGAGCGACCCGCGCCGCGACGCCGGAGTCACCGGTCTGCTGAGCGCGTACTCCGCTCGGATCGGCCGCGGCCTGGTGCTCCCTCCGGGAGCGTCCGCCGCGATCTCGGCCGGTCCGGGCCGGCTGGCACCGCGACCGGACGAGGAGGCGACCCGGCTGTTCCTCGCGCTGACGGCGATCGTCGGGGCCCAGGACCAGGTGCGGGCCACCGAGCCGGCGCGGGCGCCGCGGAGCGTGGTCCGGACGGCGGCGCTGACCTGCGCGCTCGCACTCGTGCGGGACGGCGCCGCCCCCGGCGCCGCGTCGATCACCCGGGCGGCCGGCGAGCCCGCCTGCTCGGACGCCTGGCAGCGGGCGCAGGCGAAGGCCCTCGACGACCGGTGGACTCTGCCCGGTCTCGCCGAGGCCCTGGCGCTGCCCGGACGACCTGAGGCGGACGCCACGCTCGCCCGATCGGCGGACGACTGGTTCTCGGCGTCGGCCGGCTTCTCCTGGGGCGGCGTCGACCGGCCGGAGCGCCTGGACTGAGCACGCCGCCGGGGCGCGCGATGCCGGGGAACTCGGTGGCCGGGAACGCGGAACGGGCCGCCCTCCCGGAGGAGAACGGCCCGTTCTGAAGAAGATCGCGGTGTCATCGAGACCCCGCGCTCGACCCGGTGAGGGGAGGAGCGGAGGGGACTATCGACGCAGGCCGAGACGCTCGATCAGCGAGCGGTAGCGGCTGATGTCCACGTCCGACAGGTAGCCGAGGAGTCGACGACGCTGACCCACGAGCAGCAGCAGACCACGACGCGAGTGGTGATCGTGCTTGTGCTCCTTGAGGTGCTCGGTGAGGTCCTTGATCCGCTTGGTCAGGACGGCCACCTGCACCTCGGGGGATCCGGTGTCACCGGGGTGGGTCGCGTACTCTTCGATGATCGCCTTCTTGACGTCTGCTTCGAGTGCCATGAATGGGATCCCCTCTCTCTCGTTGCGCGGTGCCCGGCGCCTGATGCGTGGGCTCTCTTGATCCGCGGCCGTTGGACGGCAACCTGAGGAGCCTACCAGAGCGCAGGGGCCGGTGGTCGAGCGGATCGGGAGCCGGCCGGCGGGGACCGGTGGTCAGGCGCCGACGGCCCGGTTCCAGAGCTCGACGAGCCACGGCGAGACGAGCAGCTCCCAGAACACGACGACGAGCACGTTCAGCACGACGCCGATCCAGCCGGCGATCGCCGGACGGCCCTCGCGGCGCCGCGCGCGGATCGAGGAGACGCCGAGCAGCACGCCGGCGAGCAGGAGCGCGTGGATGATCGCGGTGTAGAGGACGCCGACGAGCAGGTCGCTGACGGCCTGGTCGCCCGGGTAGGCGCCGAGCGAGATGATCGCGTACCAGACGAAGAACGCGATCGGGACGACGACGATCGCGAGGAGGATCGAGGCCGTCGCGGCCCCGTAGCGACGACGGAGCGTGGCGAAGCGGCCTCCCGGGGCCGCGGCGCTCGAGCTCGCGGTGCGGGTCAGGGTGCGCGGAGCGGGGGCGGCGCGGCGCGCGGGGGCGGCGCCGGCGACGCGCGACGCGGTGGTGCGCGGGCGTCGGGGCGCGCCGTCGGATGACGTGCTCATGCTCCCCACCCTACGGGCTCAGTCCTGACGGCCTCGTGCGCCCGATCGCCGCGCTGCACCACCGCGCAGCACCACCGCGCTGCACCACCGCGCTGCACCACCGCCGTCGCCTCCGCACGGCCCCTGCGGGCAGGCACGAGAATGGAGCAGGTGAGCCAGCCCCCCTCCGCGCCCCGGCGCAGCCACGTCGTCGACCTCTCCCCCCTCCGCGAGTCCCCCGCCTTCGCCCGCCTCTGGGCGGGCAACGTGATCTCCGGCATCGGCGGGCAGATGACGATCGTCGCCGTCGGCCTGCACATCTACGAGCTGACCGGATCGACGCTCGCCGTCGCGATGGTCGGCGTGGTGGCGCTGGTGCCGACCGTGATCGCCGGGCTGTACGGCGGGATGCTCGCCGACGCCTTCGACCGGCGGCTGGTGCTGCTGCTCTCCGCGATCGTCGCCTGGGGCTCGACCGCGGCGATCGCGGCGCTCGCCTGGTTCGGGGCGGAGACCCCGCTCACCCTCTACGCCCTGACGGCGGTCAACGCCGTGGCGACGACCATCATCGGCGCGACCCGGATGACGGTGGCGCCGCGGCTGCTGCGGCTCGAGCTCGTGCCGGCGGCGGCGGCGCTCGGCGGGATCGCGGGCGGCGTGGAGGTGACGGTCGGGCCGGCTCTCGCGGGCGTGCTGGTCGCCTCCTCCGGCTTCGCGGTGACCTACACGATCGACGTGGTGCTCTTCCTCGCGGCGTTCCTCGGCATCGCCGGGCTGCCCGCGCTGGTGCCCGAGGGCGAGCGGCAGCGGCCGGGGCTGGAGTCGCTGCGCTACGGGCTGCGGTTCCTCCGCGGGGCGCCGAACATCCGGCTGTCCTTCGTCGTCGACATCGTGGCGATGACGTTCGGGCAGCCGCGGGTCGTCTTCCCGGCGGCGGCGGCACTGCTGCTGGGCGGCGGTGCGGTGACGGTCGGCTTCCTCACCGCGGCGTACGCGGTCGGGGCGCTGCTGAGCAGCGTCTTCTCGGGGCGGCTGACCGGGGTGCGGCGTCAGGGGCTCGCGATCGGCCGGTCGATCCAGGCCTACGGCGCGCTGATCCTCGGCTTCGGCGCGGTGCTGCTGGTCGCGGAGCTGACGGCGCACGACGCCTCCGAGCCGAACCTCGGCCTGATCGCGGCGGCGTCGGTCGCGCTCGCGGGAGCCGGTGCGGCCGACAACGTCAGCTCGATCTTCCGGCAGACGATGCTGCAGACCGCGGTGCCCGACAACATGCGCGGGCGGCTGCAGGGCGTCTTCATCGTGGTGGTGACGGGCGGGCCGCGGGTGGGCGACCTCTACACGGGGCTGCTCGCCTCGCTCGCACTGCTCTGGCTGCCGCCGCTGGCCGGCGGACTGGCGATCGTCCTGATCCTGGCGGCGGTGCTGCGGCTCAGCCCGAGCTTCCGGCGCTACGACGCGCTGCACCCGGTGGCCTGAGGCCCGGGGGACCGCGCCGCACCCCGCTGGACGGGCGTGCGACGCGGTCGAGGGGCTACTCGCCCGCGTAGGCGCCGGCGGCGTTGCCGTCGGTGAGGTCGTTCGAGACCTCGCCGCTGTCGTCGTCGCGTCCCTCGACGCGGACGGGGCGGTAGACGTGGAAGCCGTCGATCTCGCCGTCCAGCTCCCAGACGACCTCGACCTCCTCGCCGTCGATGTCGGCGACGCGGGTGAGGGAGCGCTGCGGGGAGCCGTCGATGAGTTCGAGGCGGATGCTCTCCTGCTCCGCGCCGCTGTCGAGCATGGCCGTGTACGTGGTGGTGTCCATCCCTCGACGCTAGCCAGGCCGTCGGCGCGCTCGCCACCCCTTGCGGCGGCCGTGCTTCCGCGTAGCGTCGGCAGCATGACCGACACCACCATCACCCCCGCCACGGACGACGACCGCGCTCAGATCACCGAGATCGTGAAGAGCGCGAAGATCGGACTCCTCACCACCGTCAACGAGACCGGGCAGCTCGTCAGCCGGCCGCTCGCCGCTCAGGACGTCGACTTCGACGGCGACCTCTGGTTCTTCACTCAGGACCCGTCGGCGAAGGTCGACGACATCCGCGCCAACCCGAGCGTCAACGTCGCCTTCGAATCGAAGAAGGGCTACCTGTCGGTGGCCGGCTCGGCGACCGTCGTGCACGACCCCGCCAAGGTGGACGAGCTGTGGTCGCCCTCGATCTCGGCCTGGTTCCCCGACGGCAAGGACGACCCGACCGTTGCGCTGCTGCGCGTCTCGGCCGAGACCGTCGAGCTCTGGGTGACCGACTCCCCCGCCCCCGTCGTGCTCTTCAAGGTCGCCAAGGCGGCCGTCACCGGCGGCCAGCCCGACATCGGCGAGAACCGCACCGTCTCCTTCGAGTAGCCGCGGCTCCTTCCTCTCCGCGAGATGCCACTTGTGCGCGCTTTTCACGGCGTGTCGTGCTCATAAGTGGCATCTCGCGGGAGGGGTAGAAGTGCGGACTCTTTCCGCGAGATGCCAGTTGTGCACGCCTTCTGCGGCGTGTCGCGTGCACAAGTGGCATCTCGCGGAGGGGGGCAGGGGTTACGGGCCGCCGAAGCGCTCGGTGCGGACGCGGGCGGGGTCGTGGCCCTGGGCGACGAGGGCGGTGGCGACGGCCTCGACGAAGGCGGTGGGACCGCAGACGTAGACCGTCGGCTCCTCCGAGGCGGGGATCGCCGTGGCGGCCAGCAGCTCGGGCGTGAGCCGGCCCGCGGGACGGGCGGCGTCGGGCGGGGCGACGCGGGTGTACACGAGCTCGGTCTCGACGCCGCCGCGGTCGGCGGGAAGCTCGCCGAGTGCGCGCAGGTCGTCGCGGTAGTAGGCGAAGACGCTGGAGCGCACGGAGTAGAGCAGGCGCATCGGGGCGGCGCTGCCGACGCGGCCGTGCTCGCGGGCCATCGCCATCAGCGGGACCAGACCGCTGCCGCCGGCGATCAGCTGCACCGGCTCGGTCTGCTCGGGACGCCAGACGAACCAGCCGCCGATCGGACCGCGCACCTCGAGGCGGTCACCCGCCTCCAGGCCCTCGACCAGGTAGGGCGAGACCTCGCCGTCGTCGAGGCGCTCGACGGCCAGCTCGACGCGCTCGCCGTCGGAGGGGGCGCCGATGGAGTAGGAGCGGCTCGCCTGGTAGCCGTCGGGCGCGGTCAGCCGCACGTCGAGGTGCTGCCCGGCGAGGTGCCCGGGCCAGCCGGGGACGCGGAGCGCGATGAGGCGAGAGGTCGGAGTGAGCGGCAGGACCGACTCGGTCACCGCCTCCGTCCAGATCACCAGTAGCGCTCCTCCTTCCAGGGATCGCCGTGCATGTGGTAGCCGTTCTGCTCCCAGAAGCCGGGCTCGTCGCCGGGCATGAGGCGGAGGCTACGGACCCACTTCGCGCTCTTCCAGAGGTAGAGGTGCGGCACGAGCAGCCGCGCGGGGCCCCCGTGCTCGGCCGCGAGCGGCGCACCCTCGAACTCGGTCGCGATCCAGGCCTTGCCGTCGCGGATCTCGGAGAGCGGCAGGTTGGTCGTGTAGCCGCCGTAGCTCTGCGCCATCACGAAGCCGGCGTCGCTCTCGATGCCGTCGAGCAGGAGGTCGACCGAGACGCCGCGCCAGTTCGTCGCGAGCTTGGACCAGCGCGTGACGCAGTGGAGGTCGGTGTGGATGTCCTCGCGGGGCAGCGCGGCGAACTCGTCCGCCGTCCAGCGGCGCACTCCTGCGGGGCCGGCGTCGATCGAGAAGGCCCACTCGTGGATGTTCGGGGTCGGTCCGATCGAGAGGACGGGGAAGCCTTTCTCCAGGTACTGGCCCGGCGGGATGTCCGGGTTCTGCTCGCGCTTGCCGAAGAAGCCCCGCGTGATGATGCCCATGTCCGCCTCAAGTCCTCGGGTGCGCCCCGGTCCGTGGATGCCGCTCGTCGCTCGCCAGGCTAGCGCGCGGCGCCCCGCTACCGCATCGGGCCGCGAGCGGCGAGCCCGCGACCGTGTCGGGGGTGGGTGCGAGGATCGGGCCATGAGCAGAACAGTCGTGCCGCCGTATCTCCTCGTCCGCATCGCCCGACTCGACGACCCGGCGTTCGCCCGGGCCGCGCGGGCGGCCAGCCGCTCGCTCGAGCAGGACGTGCCCTTCCGTCGCGTCCGGCCGGGCGAGCCCTCCCCCGGTCGCTCGACCGCCACCGCGTCGCCGGTCCCCCGCGCGGAGCGGGTCGCCGCCCTCCAGCGGACCATCTCGGACGCGCAGTCGACCGAGACCCTGCCCGGCACCGTCGTGCGCACCGAGGGCGCTCCCGCCACCGGCGACGCCGCGGCGGACGAGGCCTACGACGGGCTCGGCGCGATGTCCGAGTTCCTGCAGCAGGCCTTCGGCCGCGACTCGATCGACGACGCCTGGCTGCCGCTGGACGCGACGGTGCACTTCGGCGAGGACTACGACAACGCCTTCTGGGACGGCTCGCGCATGGTCTTCGGCGACGGCGACGGGCAGGTCTTCCGCCGCTTCACGGTCTCGCAGAGCGTGATCGGCCACGAGCTGGCGCACGGGATCACCGAGTACACCGCCAACCTGGTCTACCGCGGGCAGTCGGGGGCGCTCAACGAGTCGATCTCGGACGTGTTCGGCGCGATGCTCGAGCAGTTCGGCGCCGGCCAGAGCGCGGAGGACGCGAGCTGGCTGATCGGCGAGGGCCTCTTCACCGACGAGGTGCAGGGCACCGCGCTGCGCTCGATGATCGCGCCGGGCACCGCCTACGACGACGACGTGCTCGGCAAGGACCCGCAGCCCGGATCGATGGCCGACTACGTCGACACCGAGGACGACAACGGCGGCGTGCACATCAACTCCGGCATCCCCAACCGCGCCTTCGCGGTGGCGGCGATCGAGCTCGGCGGTCCCTCGTGGGAGCGCGCGGGCCAGGTCTGGTACGACGTGCTGACCGGCGGCGTGCTCACCGCGACGGCGGATTTCGAGGGCTTCGCCGCCCTCACCGTGGCCGCCGCGGCCGAGCGCTTCGGCGGCGGCTCCGAGGTCGAGGCGGCGGTCCGCACCGGCTGGACGACGGTGGGGGTCGCGCTGCCGGAGTAGCCGGCTCCCCCTGCTGGTCGAGGAGCCCCGCAGGGGCGTATCGAGACCCACCATCGTCAGCAGTCCCGTCTGCAGGCTCGCCTCTCGGCGGTGGTGGATCTCGATACGCCCGCTGCGCGGGCTACTCGATCAGCATGGGGGCCCAACGCGCGGGTCACACGGCCAGCATGAGCGCCCGTCGCGCGGACCACACGGGCAGCATGAGGGGCCGTCGCGCGGGCTGCTCGACCAGCATGCTGTGGGGGCGGGCGCGTACGATCGCGGCCATGGATGTGATCGTGTCGCGCAGTGGCGGCTTCGCCGGGCTCCGCCGGGTCTGGCGGATCGATGTCGATCAGCAGCCGGACGAGGGCGCCTGGCACGCTCTGATCGGCTCGCTCGACTGGGACGACCGGCCGCGCGCCGCGGCGACCCCCGCCGGGCGGCCCGACCGGTTCGTCTACGAGATCCGGGTGCAGACGCACACGGTGCGGCTCGGTGAGACGGAGCTCGACGGGGCCTGGCGCGAGCTGGTCGAGCGGGTGAAGAGGGCGCAGCCGCGCTGAGGGCCTCGGTAGTCGACGAGCGAAGGCGCAGACCCCGGTGATCCGGGGGCTGCGCCTTCAGTGCTTGCGGGGTGGGTCTCGATACGCCCCTTCGGGGCTACTCGACCAGCATGAATCGAGACGCCCCTTCGAGGTACTCGACCAGCACGAATCGATACGCCCCTTCGGGGCTATTCGACCAGCATGCGGCGGAGTGCGGGCTACTTCGTGCCGAGGAGGTCGATCACGAAGATCAGGGTCTTGCCGGAGAGGGGGTGGCCTCCGCCGGCGGGGCCGTAGGCGAGGGCGGGCGGGCAGATCAGCTTGCGACGGCCGCCGACCTTCATGCCGGGGATGCCCTGCTGCCAGGCGCGGATGAGGTTGTTGAGGGGGAAGTTGATCGACTGGTTGCGGCTCCAGGAGGAGTCGAACTCCTCGCCGGTGTCGTACTCGACGCCGAGGTAGTGCACGTCGACGGTGGAGCCGGGCTGGGCCTCGGCGCCGTCGCCGATGACGAGGTCCTCGACGACGAGGGTGTCGGGGGCCGGGCCGTCGGGGGCGTCGAGCTCGGGCTTGGTCAGGTTCTCGCTGCTCATGCTCTCCATCCTAGGAGGGCCGCCCTGGACGCTCGGTCCGGCCGCTCCCCCGCCCGGGCCGCTCACTCGACCAGGGTGAGGCGCTGCGTCGGCCGGGTCATCGCGACGTACAGCGAGGCGGCGCCGCGCTCCTCCGCCGCGATCAGCCGCGGCCGGGCGATGACGACGGAGTCGAACTCGAGCCCCTTCGCGTCGGCCGTCGAGAGCACGGCGACCGGCCGGTCGAGTCCGCGG
Source organism: Rathayibacter sp. VKM Ac-2929 (assembly GCF_022815495.1). Classification (NCBI taxonomy): domain Bacteria; kingdom Bacillati; phylum Actinomycetota; class Actinomycetes; order Micrococcales; family Microbacteriaceae; genus Rathayibacter; species Rathayibacter sp. VKM Ac-2929. Next base: position 946,692 of record NZ_JALGRV010000001.1, on the reverse strand, counting down.
GAGCCGCGGCCGACCTCGCGGCCGAGCTCCTGCTCCAGCCGCGCGGTGATCGCGTCGAGCTCGTCGTCGGGCGCGATCACGGCGAGCGTGCCGTCCCCGATCGCCCGGTCCTCCAGGACGACGGCGAGCACCCGGTCGGCGACCAGGGCGTCGCCGCGATCGCGCACGGTGCGGACCGGCCACTCCGTGGAGCGCACCGCCTCGCCCGGGGTGATCTCGAGTCCGTTCTCGCGTGCGGTGCGCTCGGCGTAGGCGACGATCTGCGCGGGCGTGCGGTAGTTGACCGTCAGCTCCTCGAGGCGCCACGGAGCCGCCTCGCCGTCGCGGCCCTGCCGGCCGAAGGTGTCGCGGAGGGCGGCGTCCCAGCTGGACGCGGCCGAGGCGCCGGACGCCTGGGCGACGTCGCCGACGATGGTGAAGGAGCGCATCGGGCAGCGGCGCAGCAGCACCCGCCACTGCATCGGCGAGAGCTCCTGCGCCTCGTCGACCACGACGTGGCCGTAGGTCCAGGAGCGGTCGGCCGCGGCTCGCTCGGCGGTGATGCCGACGCTGGTGCGCTCGGCGAAGCCGGCCGCGAGGTCCTTGGCGTTGACGAGCCCGTCGACGCCCATATTGCGGATCGCGGCCTCGGCGTTCTCGACGTCGCGGCGGCGCTGCTCCTTCTCGGCCTTCTTCTGCGCGTCGGCGTGGTCGTCGTAGGCGCCGAGGAGCTCGGCCGCCTCGTCGAGCAGCGGCACGTCGGAGACGGTGAAGGCCGCGTCGCGGTCGCGGCGGAGCAGGGCGCGCTGCTCGGGAGTCCAGCGCGGGGTGAGCGAGGCGAACCAGTTCGGCCGGGCGTAGAGGTCCTGCAGCAGCTTCTCCGGGGTGAGCGGGATCCACGCGGTGTTGAGGGCGACGCGGACGTCGTAGGCGGTGCGGACGTCCTCGCGGAGGACGGCCTCGTCGGCCTCGTCGACCGTGTTGCCGTGGCTGCGGAGCTGGTCGGCGAGCTGCCGCGTCAGCTGGGTGATCATCGCCTTGACGAAGGTGACGCGGGCCTCGTTGTGCGGCTTCCGGGAGTCGCGGGCGCGGGTGATCGCCCGCTCGACCTCGTGCGGCTCGAGCCGCAGCTTCTCGCCGTTGACGTCGAGGACCAGCGTCTCGGCCGGCACGGCCTGGCGCGAGCGGACGGCGCGCTTGAGCAGCTCGGCCATCCGCGCGGAGCCCTTGACCCGGGCGACCGCGGGGCGGTCCTCCTCGATCAGGTCGAGGCCCGGGTAGAGCTGGCCGAGGGTGGAGAGCACGACGCCGGTCTCGCCGAGCGACGGCAGCACCGCCTCGATGTAGCGCAGGAAGGAGCGCGACGGCCCGACGACGAGCACCCCGGAGGACGCGATGCGGTCGCGGTGCGAGTAGAGGAGGTACGCGGCGCGGTGCAGCGCCACCGCGGTCTTGCCGGTGCCAGGGCCGCCCTGCACGACGAGCACGCCCCGCAGCTCGGAGCGGATGATGCGGTCCTGCTCGCTCTGGATGGTCGCGACGATGTCGTGCATCCGCCCCGTGCGCTGGGCGCCGAGGGCCGCCATCAGCGCGCCCTCGCCCTGAAGCGCCGTGCCCTCGCGGAGCAGCTCCTCGTCGAAGACCTCGTCCTCGAAGCGGACCACCTCGCGGCTGCGGAGGGTCAGGTGCCGGCGGGCGCGGGTGCCCATCGGCCGGGCGGCGGTGGCCTGGTAGAAGGCGGCCGACTGGGGAGCGCGCCAGTCGAGCAGCAGGGTGTCCTGCTCGTCGTCGCGGAGGCCGATGCGGCCGATGTAGCGGTGCTCCGTCTCGGCGTCGGCGAGGGTGAGCCGGCCGAAGGCGAGCCGGTCGTCGGCGCCCGAGAGCGAGCGGATGCGGTCCTCGTAGAGGCGCGCGAACGCGTCGCGCTCGGACCGGCTCTGGTGGTTGCCGCCGACGCTCTCGATCCGGACGGAATCGAGCGCCTCCCTGGACTGCGCGATCAGCTCGTCGAGGCGGGCGTAGAGCCCCGCCACGTACGCGCGCTCGCGCGAGAGCTCGGACTCGAGGATCGTGTCGCTGTCCGTCATCGTGCGCCCTTCCCTGCCGGTTCCGCGGTCTCGGGCGGGAGGCGGATGCGCTCCGGGGACCGTCGAAAACAGGCGGTCCAGTCTAACGACCGCGCGGGCGCCGACCGGCGCGACGGGGCTTCTCGCGCCTCGCCGTGGGCGAACGGCGCCGCCCTCTTGCGGGCGGCCGCCGAGAGGCGCATGCTGTCCTCCAAGAAGAGCTCGACGCCCCGTCAGAGCAGCCGGCCCTGCCGCTGCCGCAGGGCGTCGAGGTCTTTAACGGGCGTTCTCCGGCGCCGATCTCGTCGGACCCGCTCGGGAAGAGAAGCGGCCGCCCCCGCGTTGCAGGATGCATGCCTTCGACGAGCAGCACTGTCACCGCCCCCTCCCGCGCCTCGATCGACACCACCGAGTCGGCTCGCGCCGGCTGGGAGTCGTGGCTCGCGCGCCGTGCCGAGCGGGTCACCGGCCCGCACGGCGACCTGGCCCTGGTCGAGACCCGCTGGCTCGAGCCGGGCGAGCGCGTCGACGACGAGGCCGCGCTGGCCGGCTACGGGCCGACGGCGACCCTCACCCGGATGCGCCGCGCGAGCCTGGACACCGGCGAGGAGGAGTACGGCTATCGCGTCTGGGACGCGGCCTCCGAGGGCATCCGCTCCTTCGACGCGATCGAGACCTTCCCCTTCGACGCCGCCTGGGTACTCGAGGCCTGGTTCGAGCCGGTCGACGACGCGCGCACCATCCCGTTCGAGCACCTCCGCGACAACGGGGCGACGCGCGACCTCGTCGTGCCCGGCGACATCACCTTCTCGCTCGTCGACGACGGGCGGGCGCACGAGTACACGGTCGCCGCGTTCGACGACGGCGGCACACTGCTCGTCCCGTTCGGCGACCCGACCAACCGCAGTGACGACCCTGAGCTGAAGAGCTACCCGGTCGGCCGGTTCCTCGTGGTGCAGCGCCTGGGCGGAGCGGCCGACGCCGGGACGCCCGGCCCGGTGCTGCTCGACTTCAACCGCGCCTACATCCCGCCGTGCGGGTTCTCGCCGCACTACAACTGCCCGCTGCCGCCCGCGCAGAACCGCCTCGGCGTCGCTGTGACCGCCGGCGAGCGCCGGGTGCTGCGCGCCGACTGAGGCCGCTCGGGCTCAGGATCGGCCGTCTCCCGCGGGAGGCGCCGGCCTCGGGTCCGCCGGCCTCGGCTCAGAGACTCTCCCAGGTCGTGCGCGCGGCAGGGCCCGGCACGATGCGGACGCGGTCGATCGACGACCGACGCCCCTCCCGGTCGACGAAGGCGAGCTCCAGCCGCTCGCCCGAGTCCGCATCGGAGGCGAGCGAGGCCGCGCCGTGCGGGGCCGGGCGGTTCTCGTCGCCCCACTGGGCGAGCGCGACGAGGACGAGCTTGAGCGCACGGCCCTGCTCGGTCAGCTCGTAGCGCGAGCGCTCCCGCGAGCCCTCCGGCCGGTAGGGCACCTTCTCGAAGACGCCCGCCTCGGTCAGGGTCCGCAGCCGCGCCGAGAGCACATCGCTCGGCACCCCGAGCCGCTCGCGGAACTCCGAGTAGGTGCTCGCCCCGCGCAGCGCCTCGCGGACGATCAGGAGGCTCCAGCGCTCGCCGAGCAGTTCGAGCGACCGGGCGACCGAGCAGCGCTCGGCCCGGTCGTCGTCGACATCGACGGGGCTGCGGGCAGTGGGCACTCATCGAGACTAACCCGGCTCGACCTCGCTTGGACATTCCAAGCCAGGGCACTAGCGTGACCTCCATGCCGACTCCCAGCACCCTCGTCCGCCCTCCCGCGCGCTTCGGGCGGCGAGGCGCCTTCTGGGTCTCGACGCTCGTGCTGGCGCTCTGCCTCTGGTCCAGCGGCGCCCCCTCCGTGCTCTACCCGAGCTACGCCCAGGAGTGGGGCCTCTCCCCCGTCGTCATCACCTCCGTCTTCGGCGCCTACCCCGTCGCGCTGCTTCTCGCGCTGCTCCTGGTCGGCGGACTGTCCGACGTGATCGGGCGGCGGCGGACGATGCTGCTGGGCATCGCGCTGATCGCGGTCTCGGCGGTCGTGTTCTCGCTCGCGGACGGCGTCGCGCTCCTCTACGTCGGCCGGGCGATGCAGGGTGTCGGGACCGCGCTGGCGCTCAGCGCGGCGAGCGCCTCCCTCGTGGACGACAACGTGTCCGCGAACCCGCGCCTGCCCTCCTCGCTCACGACCGTGTCGACCGCCGCGGGGCTCACCCTCTCGCTGCTGCTCTCGGGCGCGCTGGCGCAGTACGCGCCGCTGCCGCTGCAGCTGAGCTACTGGGTCCTGGCGCTGGTCGGGGCGGTCACCCTCGTCCTGCTGGCGCTCGGCCGCGACGACCGCCCGGTCGCGGGCGCCCGCTGGCGGCCGCACCTCCCCTCCGTGCCGGTCGGCCTCCGAAGGGCGTACGCCGGCGCGACCCTCGCCGTCTCGGTCGCCTACGCGGTCGGCGCCCTCGTGCTCTCCCTCGGCGCCCAGATGGCCCGGGAGCTGACCGGCACGACCGACCTGCTCGTGATCGGCTCGGTGCTCGCGCTCTCGTCGATCGTGATCGGGCTCACCGCCCTGGCGATCCAGCGCGTGCTCGCGCACCTCGCGATCATCGTCGGCGCCGTGGTCGCGATCGCCGGGCTCGCGCTGATGGAGTGGACGGCGGCCAGCGGCTCGCTCGTGCTGTTCGTCGCCTTCATGATCGTCGGCGGCGTCGGCTACTCGCTCAGCTTCTCCGGCGGGCTCGCGCTGGTCGGGCAGGCGGCTCCGGCCGAGCACCGCGGCTCGATGATCTCGGCCGTGTACCTCCTGAGCTATCTGGTCCAGGCGATCACGGCCGTCGCGGCCGGGGCCGTGGCGACGGCGCTCGGGCTGGAGGCGGCGATCGACCTGGTCGCGCCGGCCGTGGCGGTCCTCGCTCTCGCCTCGGGGGTCGTCGCCGTCGTCGATCTGCGGCGTCGCCTCGCGGAGGGGCGCGGCGTCGAGACGGCGCCTGTCGCGGAGGTCGCGGCGGTCCAGCCGCGCTGATCGGCGCGCTCGACCGCGGAGAGCGGCGTCAGCTGAGGGCGGCGTCAGCTGACGGCGATCAGGCGGCCGAGCGCCTCGGGCAGCCGGCGCAGCACCGAGACGTGGCCGTCGTCGGGGTGCTCGATCAGCTGGGCGGTCGGGAGCAGCGCCCGGAGCCGTCGGGCGTGGTGCGCCGGGATCACGCGGTCGAGGCCGCCCTGGACGAGGACGACCGGGCAGCGGATCGCCGCGAGGTCGACTCCCCACGGCGCGGCGAAGGCGACGTCGTCGTCGATCAGGCCGCCGTCACCCCACTCCTCCGAGCGCGCGACGTCCTCGCCGAGGGCCGTCCACTCCTCCTCGAGGGCCGCGTAGTCGGCCGCCACGAACGACTCGGGGTCGAACTCGTCGGTCTCGGCGAAGCGGGCGCGCGCCTCGCGGCCGTCGCGCGCCGACGCGAGGCCGCCCGGAGCGGCCATGCCGTCGAACCAGGCGGGGTCGCCGTCGTCCGGGGCGGGTGAGGCGAGGACGACGACGCCGTCGACCCTGTCGCCGAGCAGTGCGGCGCAGGCCAGGGCGTGCGGGCCGCCACCCGAGGCGCCCGCGGTGAGGATCCGGTCGAGGCCCAGCGCGTCGAGCACGGCGCGGACGTCCTCCGCCGCGGAGGCGACGTCGCGGCCCGGGAGCTCGGTCGAGCCGCCGTAGCCGGGGCGAGCGTAGGAGAGGAGGCGGAGTCCGCGCGCGCGGGCGGCCTCGAGCACCGGGGGGAGCAGGGCGCCGGTCTGCGGGGAGCCGTGCTGCCAGAGCAGCGGCCGCCCCTCGTCGCCACTGTCGTGGACGACGAGCGTCCTGCCGTCGCCGGTCGCGACCTCGATGGTGGGGGCCATGTCCTGCTCCTGTCCTCTCGCGGACCCCGCGGCCCGCTGATGCCTCGGTCCGGACCGCTCAACCGCCGGTGAGCGCCGCGCGGCGGGCGACGAGCTCGTCGAGCAGCATGCGCTCGTCGACGGCGGCCGCTCGACCGCCGCGGCCGGCGAGCTGCTGCTGGCGCACGTGCGCGAGCCTCGTCGCGGAGCGGATGAAGCCGCGCATCGCCCGGGGCCGGTCGCCCCCGGCCACCCGGGCCCAGCGCGCCGCGGTGCGACGACCCTCGGCTGTGCCGATCATCCGCACCTCGGTCGGCGAGAGCCAGCCCGCAGCCGCGTAATCGCCGAGTCGCTCGAGCGTGACCCGCCGCTCCTGCCGGCGCAGGAGCGCCACGACCACCACGGCGACCACGAACAGCGGCACCTGCACCACGCCGTAGAAGCCGAACCAGTCGGCGACGAGGAAGGACGAGCCGTTCCAGAGCGCGTGCAGGAACGCCGCGAGGGCGAGTCCCAGGAGCGCGATCGGCAGGCGCGCGGCCGGCGGGCGGCTCATCGCGAACCCGAGGGCCGCACCGGTGCAGGACGTGAAGAGCACGTGCGCGAAGGGCGACAGCACGCCGCGGAGGAAGAACGTGACGGCGAGCGAGCCGAGACCGCCCTCCACCAGCGCGCTGCCGAAGTAGAGGATGTTCTCGACGAAGGCGAAGCCGGAGGCGACGACCGCCGCGTAGACGATGCCGTCGACCGGTCCGTCGAAGCTGCGGCGCCAGATCAGCAGGATCAGCAGCACGCCGAGGCCCTTCGCCGACTCCTCGACGATCGGCGCCTGGATCACGGCGCCGACGAAGTCCGACTCGCTCGGCTGCGCACCGGAGGCGTAGACCGCGATCTGCACGCCGAGGTCGACCAGCAGCGAGATGGCCACCGAGCCGGCCGCTCCCCAGAGGAAGGCGAACCAGAGGCCGAGCGGCGCTTCGGGCTCCCAGCGGTCGACCCAGCGGACGCCGGCCAGCACGATCAGCAGCGGCACCAGGGCGACGACCGCGCAGATCCCGGCCGCGGTCGCGCCGAGCCCGGAGACGACGTAGGCGAGGACGAGGAGCAGCAGGACCCCGAGCAGCGCGACGCCGATCGCGCCCAGCACCGTCGGGACGATCGAGGGGCGGGCGGGGGCCGGCGGCGGATAGGCGCTCATGGGCTCCGAGGGTAGGGCACCGGCGGGCGCGCGGTCCGGCGGTTGACAGGGGGTGCGGGTGTGGCGTGCCGCGGGACCGCCAGGGTGATCGAGTAGCCCGCGGAGCGGGCGCATCGAGATCCGCCGTTGTCAGAAGCCCTGTCCGCAGACCCGCCCCGCCGACGACGGCGGGTCTCGATACGCCCCTCCGGGGCTACTCGACCACCATGACCTCGTCGGTGCGGGGATGTCCATGCTGATCGAGTAGCCCGCGCAGCGGGCTTATCGAGATCCACCACCGTCAGAAGCCCGGTCCGCAGACCCGCCCCGCTGGCCACGGCGGGTCTCGATACGCCCCTCCGGGGCCACTCGACCACCATGACCTCGTCGGTGCCGGGAGGTCCCTGCTGATCGAGGAGCCCGCGCAGCGGGCGTATCGAGATCCACCACCGTGAAGACGGACGCCGCCGCATCCTCCCCCTCACCACCGAGTCGCGAAGCGGCTTCGTCGTGCGGGTCGGAGGCAGCGCAGCGCGCGGAGCCGTGTCCGATTCCCGCGATCCTCCGGCCGCGGGGCGTGCCAGTCTCGGAGCATGATCGAGGATCCGCTGTTCGAGGAGCGCTACCGCGCGGTCGCCTCGCGCGACTCCCGCTTCGACGGCCGGTTCATCACCGGGGTGCACTCGACCGGCATCTACTGCCGGCCGAGCTGTCCCGCCACGACGCCCCGGCCCGCGAACGTCCGGTTCTACCCGACCGCGGCGGCCGCGCACGAGGCGGGCCTGCGCGCCTGCAAGCGCTGCCTGCCGGACGCGGTGCCCGGGTCGCCGGAGTGGAACCTGCGCGACGACACCGCGGCGCGCGCGATGCGGCTGATCGGCGACGGTGTGGTCGATCGCGAGGGGGTCGAGGGGCTGGCCGGGCGCCTGGGCTACGGCGCCCGCCAGCTCGGGCGGATCCTGCGCGTCGAGCTGGGTGCGCCGCCGCTCGCCCTCGCCCGGGCGCAGCGGGCGCAGACCGCCCGGCTGCTGCTCACCGGCACGGAGCTGCCGGTGTCGGAGGTGGCGTTCGCCGCGGGGTTCGCGAGCATCCGGCAGTTCAACGCGACGATCCAGGAGGTGTACGAGCGGAGCCCGAGCGCACTGCGGGCCTCGGCCCGGGGAGGCCGGTCGGAGGCGGCCGTCCACGCGGGCGCGACGACGCTCGAGCTGCGGCTCGCCGTGCGGGCGCCGTTCGATCCGGGCGTGCTCGCCGTCCTCGGCGCCGACGCAGTGCCGGGGCTCGAGGAGGCGGGGCAGGGCCGGTACTCGCGCTCGCTCGCGCTGCCCGGCGGCCCGGCGGTCGTGCGGCTCGAGCCGGACGGCGAGGCGATCCGCTGCACCGCGACCCTGGTCTCGGTGGCCGACGTCGGCCCCCTGGTCGCGCGGGTGCGCCGGCTGCTCGACCTCGACGCCGACTCCGCCGCGATCGACGAGGCGCTCGGCGCCGATCCGGTGCTGGCGCCGCTGGTCGCCGAGACCCCCGGGATACGCCTGGCGGGCTCCGTCGACCCGGCCGAGACCCTGCTGCGCGCGCTGATCGGGCTCGGTGCGCCGGCTGCGGTCGCGCGCACGGCGCTGACCCGGCTGGTCGCGGCGCTCGGCGAGCCGCTGCCCGCCGGCCTCGCCGCCGGCGGCGTCACCCACGCGTTCCCGTCTCCCGCGGCGATCGCGGAGAACGGAGCGGACGTGCTGCGCGGCTCCGAACGCCTCATCGAGACGGTCCGGCGGAGCGCGGCCCTCCTGGCTGACGGCACTCTGCGCCTGGACGCGGGCCTCCGCCGCGAGGACCTGGTGGAGCGCCTGCTCGCCGTCGACGGCATCGACCCGGCGACGGCCGTCTCCGTCGCGGCGCGGATCACCGGCGACCCGGACGTCCTGCCGGCCGGCGACCAGGCGGTCCGCGCCGGCGCCGCCGCACTCGGCCTTCCCTCGACTCCCCGAGCTCTGACCGAGGCGTCCCGCCCCTGGGCCCCCTGGCGCAGCTACGCCGCCCGCCACCTCGCCGCGAGATGCCACTTATGAGCGCGACACGCCGCAAAGGGCGCGCACAAGTGGCATCTCGCGGAAAGCTGACCGCGACGCACCAGCACTGAGTGCGACCCGCCCGGGTGATGCTCCTCGGCAGCTGCGCGCAGGCGCTCCCCGCGAGATGCCACTTATAAGCGCGACACGCCGAGGAAAGCGTGCACAAGTGGCATCTCGCGGAGGGGGCGGGGCGGGCTACTCCGTGGGGGGCTCGATGATCGGGAGGGCGGCGGTCATCGCCTCGATGCCGGAGAGGCGGGCGGGTGAGATGAGGCGCAGGACCTCCTCGCGGGACATCAGGCCGGCCTCGACGACGAGGTCGGCGACGTTGCGGCCGGTGGCGAGCGCCGCCTTCGCGATCGCCGCCGACGCGGTGTAGCCGATGCTCGGGGTCAGCGCGGTCACGACGCCGACGGAGGAGGCGACCATCGCCTCGAGCCGGTCGACGTTCGCGGTGATGCCGTCGATGCAGTTGATGCGAAGGGTGAGGCAGGCCTGGGTCATCCAGGTGATGCTCTGCAGGAGCGAGTGCGCGATGACGGGCTCGAACGCGTTCAGCTGCAGCTGACCCGCCTCGGCCGCCATCGTCACGGTGACGTCGGCGCCCGCCACCGAGTAGGCGACCTGGTTGACCACCTCGGGGATCACCGGGTTCACCTTGCCGGGCATGATGCTCGAGCCCGCCTGGCGCGACGGCAGGTTGATCTCGCCGAAGCCGGCCTGCGGGCCGGAGGAGAGCAGGCGCAGGTCGTTGCAGATCTTCGACAGCTTGATGGCCGAGCGCTTCAGCGCGCTCGAGAACGACATGAAGACCCCGGTGTCGCTGGTGGCCTCCACGAGGTCCTGCGCCATCTCGAGGTCGAGGTCGGTGAGCTCGTTGAGGTGGCGGACGGCGGCCGCGCCGTAGCGCGGGTCGGCGGTGATGCCGGTGCCGATCGCGGTGGCGCCGATGTTGACCTCGGCGAGCAGCCAGATCGTCTCCGAGAGGCGGGCGTGGTCCTCGCCGAGCGTGGTGGCGAAGCCGTGGAACTCCTGGCCGAGGGTCATCGGGACGGCGTCCTGCAGCTGGGTGCGGCCGACCTTGAGGACGCTGCCGAACTCGACGGCCTTCCGCGAGAACGCGGCCTGGAGCAGGGCGAGCTCGTCGAGCAGGCGGCGCAGCGACCAGGTCATCGCGATCTTGATCGAGGTGGGGTAGACGTCGTTCGTCGACTGGCTGCGGTTCACGTCGTCGAGCGGGTGCAGGAAGGCGTAGTCGCCCTTGGGGCGCCCGGCGATCTCGAGGGCGACGTTGGCGACGACCTCGTTCGCGTTCATGTTGGTCGAGGTGCCCGCGCCGCCCTGGATCACGCCGACCACGAACTGGTCGTGGAACTCGCCGTCGATGATCCGCCGGCAGGCCTGCTCGATCAGCTCGGCCTTCGCCGGGGCGAGGCTGCCGATCTCGGTGTTCGCCCGCGCGGCGGCGAGCTTGACGGTCGCCAGGGCGCGGACCAGATCGGGGTAGATCGAGATCGGGCGCTTGGAGATCGGGAAGTTGTCCAGCGCTCGGGCGGTGTGGATGCCCCAGTAGGCGTCGGCCGGGATGTCGAGCGGGCCGAGCGAGTCGGTCTCGGTGCGGGTGGCGGCGTCCACGGGGGGTCCTTCCGGCGGGGCCTGCAGGGCGGTGCCCCGCGGGCCGTTGCTCACGGGGTCGTTGCTCAGGGGGTCGTTGCTCGCAGGGTCGGTGCTCTCGGGGAGGGTGGTCGAGGCGGATGTCACGTCAGCTCCGTCGCTGTCGTCGTGCGGCCCCGAAGGGTGCAGGGGGTCCGCGAACTGCGCCGCCAGCCTACGCCGGGGCTCCGCTCCGGGCGGATCGGCGGCGTTCGGCGCAGGCTCCGGCCCGCCTCCTGCTCGACGGATCGCCGGACGCCGGTCGGGTGGACGGATCCACCGTCGGTCGGGCCACCTCGGACGAAGCGGCCACCGAAGGACCGTGACGCGCAGAGTGGCCCTTCTTCTCGCCCCCAGGGACGCGTGGACCGGGCCACTCTCGGAGCATCACCTCGAGATCGGATGCCCCATGCTCGCCCTGCTCCTCGTCCTCGCTCTCCTCGCCGCCGTCGCGGTTCCGCTCGCACTCGCGGTCCGGCGCGACGGCTACTCCCCCGTCGCGTTCGACCGCGCCTACGACAGCCGGGGCGGCGGCGCCTGACACGGTGCCGCCACCCCGCGCTCAGTCGACGCGGTCCGGCTCCGGGATGCTCGGCGCGGCCTGCAGTCCGCCGCTCAGCGCGTAGCGCTCCTCGGGCGAGAGGACGAGGCGCTTCCGGCCCCAGACGGCGAAGCCGATCAGGATGATCACGTAGACCACGGCGATCGCGATGATCGCCGGCTGGAACGCGTCGTTGAAGAGGAAGCCGAGGAAGATCAGCACGTTGATCAGTGCCGCGATCACCGCACCCGGGAGGCCCCACGGGCTGCGGTAGGGCCGGCTCGCGTTCGGGAACCGTCGGCGCAGCAGCACGAACGACACCATCTGCATGAAGTAGGCGACGACCGCGCCCCAGACCGCGATGTTCAGCACGATCGCGCCCGCGACGGCGCCGGCGTTGTCCGGGTCGAGCCTGCTGAGCACGTCGACGACGACGAGGGCGACGAAGCCGATCACGGCCCCCACGGTGAGCGCGATCCACGGAGTCTGGCGCTTACCGGTGAGCGAGAACACCCGCGGGTAGTAGCCGGCCCGGGAGAGCGAGTACATGTTGCGCCCGTAGGCGAACATGATGCCCTGCAGCGACGCGAGCAGCCCGATCAGGGCGAAGAGCGCGAGCACAGCGGCCGCGCCGTCGCCGACCATCGCGCGGAAGCCGTCGAGCAGCGGCTCGGTCGAGACGCCCATGTCCTCGGAGCCGATCAGCGCCGTGTTGAGGAAGAGGACGAGCAGGCCGGTCACGATCAGGGTGCCGCGGGCCCAGAAGCCGGCACGGGGGATGTCGCGGACCGGGTCGTGCGCCTCCTCGGCCGCGAGCGGCAGCTCCTCGATGCCGAGGAAGAACCACATGGCGAACGGCAGCGCGAAGAGGATCGGCAGGACGCCGTGCGGGAGGAACTCGGTCTGACCCGCGTCCGGCGCGATGTTCCACAGACTCGACCAGTCCAGCGCCGGCGACAGCAGCGCCATCACGGAGAAGGCCAGGAGGATCGCGATGGACACGATCGAGACGACGATCGCGAAGCGGAACGAGATCGCCGCGCCCGCCGAGTTCAGGGCGACGAAGACGATGTAGAGCACCAGCCACCAGATCCACATCGCACCGGAGAGATCGAAGCCGAGCAGCTCGCTCGTCACCCCGTTCGCGTACTGCGCGGAGAAGAACACGACGACGGCGGTGGTGGCCACGTACTCGATGGTCTCGGCCAGCCCCGTCACCAGGCCGCCCCACGGCCCCATGGCCGAGCGGGCGAAGGAGTAGGCGCCGCCGGTGTGCGGCATGGCGGCGGACATCTCGCCGATCGAGAAGATCAGGCCGTAGTACATCACCACGAGGACGGCGAAGGCGATGAGCATCCCGCCGAAGCCGGCGAAGGCGATGCCGAAGTTCCAGCCCGAGAAGTCGCCGGAGATGACGGCGGCGACCGCCAGGCCCCACAGGCCCCAGACGCCCGCGGAGCGGCGCAGGGTGCGCTTCTCGAAGTAGCCCTCCTCGGCCTCGCGATAGGTCACCCCCGCGGTGCTGGTGACGTTCGCGGAGTCGGGTCCCGACGCCGCCGGGCGCCGCGCACCCTTGCTCGTCGGAGTCTGCTTCGTCTGCTCTGCCATCGGGTCTCCTCGGCTCGGGTGGTCCGAGCATAGGGACCTCAATGGACGCTGGGAAGACCGATGGCGTTACGACGGTGTGAACGGCGCGATCCGAAGGATCCGACGATCGGCGCGAGCTCCGCGCCAGCGAGCGCGGCGTCACTCCCCGGCGACAGCGGCTGTGCTTCAATGGACCCCGATCCGACCATGCGGCCTCGTCCGGCCACCCGGCGGAGTGACCCCCGGAGGCATCCCATGGCACCTGTCAGCGCCGAGAGCCGTGCCGCCGATCGACGAGGTGCCGCCGATCCCGCCCCGGTGCGGGGCATGCTCACCCTCGAGCGACTCGACGATCTCATCGACGCCGGTGAGATCGACACGGTGATCGTCGCCTTCACCGACATGCAGGGCCGGCTCGTCGGCAAGCGGATCTCGGCGAGGCTCTTCCAGGACGAGGTCGCTGCGCACGGAGCCGAGTGCTGCAACTACCTGCTCGCCGTGGACGTCGAGATGAACACCGTCGAGGGCTACGCGATCTCGAGCTGGGAGCGCGGCTACGGCGACATGAAGATGATCCCGGACCTCTCGACGCTGCGTCTCGCGCCGTGGCTGCCGGGGACCGCGCTGGTCACGGCCGATCTCACCTGGCTCGACGACGCTCCGGTCGGCGAGGCGCCGCGGCAGATCCTCCGCGCGCAGCTGGACCGCCTGGCCGAGCGCGGCCTCGAGGCGTTCGTCGCCACCGAGCTCGAGTTCATCGTGTTCGACGACTCCTACCGCGAGGCCTTCGCGAAGGGCTACCGCGGCCTCACGCCCGCCAGCGACTACAACATCGACTACGCGCTGCTCGCCTCGACCCGGATGGAGCCGCTGATGCGGGACATCCGGGTGTCGATGGAGGGCGCCGGCCTGTACTGCGAGGGCATCAAGGGCGAGTGCAACCTGGGCCAGCAGGAGATCGGCTTCCGCTACGACGCCGCGCTCGTCACCTGCGACAACCACTCGATCTACAAGTCGGGGGCGAAGGAGATCGCCGACAAGCACGGCAAGAGCCTGACCTTCATGGCCAAGTTCAACGAGCGCGAGGGCAACTCGTGCCACATCCACCTCTCCCTCCGCGGCACCGACGGCACGCCCGTCTTCGCCGACGCGGAGAGCGAGCACGGGATGTCGCCGCTCTTCCGGCACTACCTGGCCGGCCAGCTCGCCGCGATGCGCGAGTTCACCCTCTTCTTCGCGCCGAACATCAACTCCTACAAGCGCTACGTCGACGGGTCGTTCGCGCCGACCGCGGTCGCCTGGGGTCTCGACAACCGCACCTGCGCCCTGCGCGTCGTCGGCCACGGCGCCGGGATGCGCGTCGAGAACCGGGTTCCGGGCGGCGACGTCAACCAGTACCTGGCCGTCGCCGCGCTCGTCGCCGCCGGGCTGCACGGCATCGAGAACGAGCTGGAGCTCGAGGACGTCTGCACCGGCAACGCCTACGGGTCCGGAGCGCCGCGCGTCCCGACGACCCTGCGCGAGGCCGCCGACCTGTTCGAGTCCTCCGCGCTGGCGAGGGCCGCCTTCGGCGACGAGGTCGTCGACCACTACGTGAACAACGCCCGGGTGGAGCTCGCCGCCTACGACGCCGCCGTCACCGACTGGGAGAGGGTGCGCGGCTTTGAGCGGCTCTGACCCGCGGACGGACTCCGAGCAGGGTCCCGTCGCCCCGCGTCCGATCATCGGGCTCACCACCTACCGCGAGCGCGCCGTCTCCGGCGTCTGGGACGTCGAGGCGTCCTTCCTGCCCGCGAACTACATCGACTCGGTGACGCGGGCAGGCGGCGTCGCGCTGCTCCTGCCGCCGCAGCCCGCCTCGGCGGAGACCGCGCGCGCCGTCGTCGAGCGCCTCGACGGGCTGATCGTCTGCGGCGGCAAGGACATCGACCCCGCCCGCTACGGCCAGGAGGCGCACCCCGAGACCGACGTCCCCCGCCCCGAGCGCGACGCCTGGGAGGACCACCTGATGACCGCCGCGCTCGAGGCCGACCTGCCGTTCCTCGGCATCTGCCGCGGCGCGCAGCTGCTCAACGTCTCGCTCGGCGGCACCCTGCACCAGCACCTGCCCGACGTGGTCGGCGACCGCCGCTACCAGGCGGGCGGCGGCGTGTTCTCGCACGTGGACGTCGCGGTCGAGCCGGAGTCACGACTGCGCGGACTGCTCGGCGAGGACGCCGTCGTCGCGCAGGTCTACCACCACCAGGCGGTCGACCGGGTCGCCGACGGCCTCGAGGTCGCCGCGCGGACCGCCGACGGCACCATCGAGGCGCTCGAGCTGCCGGGGCGCCGCTTCGCGCTCGGCGTGCAGTGGCACCCGGAGGAGGACACCGCCGACACCCGCCTCTTCACCGGCCTGGTGGCCGCCGCGATCGCGCACCGCGCGGGCACCGGCGCGGCAGAAGGCTCCTCCCTCAGCACCCCGAAGGACGCACTCCGATGACACCGCAGACGCCCGCCCCGCGGACGACCACCGCGCAGACGACGACGCAGTCCCTCGTCGACCCCTCGACGGGCGCCGCCTTCGACGAGGTCGCCCTCGCCGACCTCGCGACCGTCGACGCCGCGATCGAGCGCGCGGCCGTGGCGCAGCGCGGCTGGGCGGCGCTGGCCCCGCTCGACCGAGCCCGCGCCCTCCGCCGGTTCGCCGCCGCCGTCGACGGTGCGATCGAGGAGCTGGCGCAGCTCGAGACCCGGAACTCCGGTCACCCGATCACCCAGTCTCGCTGGGAGGCGGGGCACGTCCGCGACGTCCTCGAGTACTCCTCCGCCGCTCCGGAGCGCCTGCTCGGCGCGCAGATCCCGGTCGCCGGCGGGCTGGACGTCACGGTGCACGAGCCGCTCGGCGTCGTCGGCATCATCACGCCGTGGAACTTCCCGATGACGATCGCCTCCTGGGGCTTCGCGCCGGCGCTCGCCGCGGGCAACGCCGTCGTGCTGAAGCCGGCCGAGTGGACGCCGCTGACGAGCCTCCGCCTCGCTGAGCTGGCCCTCGCGTCCGGACTGCCGGAGGGCCTCTTCCAGGTGCTGCCCGGCCGCGGCGACGTCGTCGGCGAGCGCTTCGTGACCCATCCGCTGGTCCGCAAGGTCGTCTTCACCGGATCGACGCGCGTCGGCAAGCGGGTGATGGCGGGCTGCGCCGACCAGGTGAAGCGGGTCACGCTCGAGCTCGGCGGCAAGAGCGCGAACATCGTCTTCGCCGACTCCGACCTGGAGCGCGCCGCGAGCACCGCCCCGTACGGAGTCTTCGAGAACGCCGGCCAGGACTGCTGCGCCCGCAGCCGGATCCTCGTCGAGCGGCGCGTCCTCGACCGCTTCCTCGAGCTGCTCGAGCCGGCCGTGCAGGGCGTCGTCGTCGGCGACCCGCGCGACGAGGCGACCGAGATGGGTCCGCTGGTCTCGGCCGCCCACCACGAGCGCGTCGCCGCCTTCGTCCCGGAGGGAGCGCCCGTCGCGTTCCGCGGCTCGGCGCCCGCCGGCCCCGGCTTCTGGTTCCCGCCGACCGTGCTGCTGCCCTCGAGCGGCGACCCGGTCTGGCGCGAGGAGGTCTTCGGCCCGGTCGTCTCCGTCCTCCCCTTCGAGGACGAGGCCGACGCGATCCGGCTCGCCAACGACACCGACTACGGCCTCTCCGGCTCGATCTGGACCCGCGACCTCGGCCGCGCGCTGCGGATGTCACGGGCGGTCGAGAGCGGCAACCTGTCGGTCAACTCGCACTCCTCGGTCCGCTACTCGACCCCGTTCGGCGGCTTCAAGCAGTCCGGGCTCGGCCGTGAGCTCGGACCGGACGCGGCACTCGGCTTCACCGAGACCAAGAACATCTTCTTCGCGGCCGACTGACCCGCCCCGTTCCACCCCCGCACCCTCCCGTGAAAGGCCGCACCATGGCTCTCCCTCCCCTCGACACCACCCCGATCGACCTCACGCAGCGGCTCGCCGGCAAGGTCGCCGTCGTCACCGGCGGCGCCAGCGGGATCGGCCTCGCCACCGCGACCCGCTTCGCCCGCGAGGGGGCGCGCGTGGTGATCGCCGACGTCGACGTCGCGCGCGGCACCGAGGTGGCGGAAGCGCTCGGCGGGATGTTCGTGAGGGTCGACGTCACCAGCGAGGCGGAGGTCGACGCGCTCTTCCAGGCCGCGGTCGACGCCTACGGCGCGGTCGACATCGCCTTCAACAACGCGGGCATCTCGCCGCCCGACGACGACTCGATCGAGACCACCGAGCTGCCGGCCTGGGAGCGCGTGCAGGACGTCAACCTGAAGTCGGTCTACCTCTGCTGCCGGGCGGCGCTGCGGCACATGACGAAGCAGGGTCGCGGATCGATCATCAACACGGCCTCGTTCGTCGCGGTGCTCGGCTCGGCGACGTCGCAGATCAGCTACACCGCGTCGAAGGGCGGCGTGCTCGCGATGAGCCGCGAGCTGGGCGTGCAGTTCGCGCGCCAGGGCATCCGGGTCAACGCGCTCTGCCCGGGTCCGGTGAACACCCCGCTGCTGCAGGAGCTGTTCGCGGCCGATCCGGTGCGGGCTCAGCGTCGGCTGGTGCACATCCCGGTCGGGCGCTTCGCGGAGCCGGAGGAGCTCGCCGCCGCGGTGGCGTTCCTCGCCAGCGACGACGCGTCCTTCATCACCGGGGCGACGTTCCTCGTCGACGGCGGCATCTCCTCCGCCTACGTGACCCCGGAGTGAGCACGACGTGAGCGCGGGCACCGGGACGGGCGGGACGGACGACGACGCGGAGGGCCGCCCGGCGGCTCCCGCGGCGAGCGCCAGGGAGGCGATCCTCCGGCGGCTGCTCCGGAGCAACGCCTTCGAGGAGACGGTGCAGCGGCTGATGCAGACGGTGAGTCTCGGGCTCGTGGGGCCCGGCGAGCGGCTCCCCTCAGAGCGCGAGCTCGCCGCGCAGCTCGGCGTGGGGCGCGACACCTTGCGCGAGGCGATCGCCTCGCTCGCGGACGCGGGGTACCTGGTGGTGCGGCGCGGCCGGTACGGCGGGGCCTTCGTGGCGGAGGAGCTGCCGGCGGTGCCGGTCGGCCGGCGCGGCTTCGACCGGGCCGAGATCGACGACGTGGTGGCGCTGCGCGAGATCCTCGAGGTGGGGGCCGCGCGGCTCGCGGCCGGCGCGGACCTGACGGCCGCCGATCGGGAGCAGCTGTTCCGGGCTCTCGCCGACGTCGAGGACGCGAGCCCCGAGGACTACCGGCGGCTCGACTCCCGGCTGCACCTCACCATCGCCGAGCTGGCCGGCGTCCCGTCGCTCCTGCCACTCGTCGCCGAGAGCCGGACGCGGGTGAACGCCCTGCTGGACGACATCCCGCTGCTGCCGCGGAACATCGCCCACGCGGACGAGCAGCACCGGGCGCTCGTGACGGCGATCCTCACCGGTCGGGCGGTGGAGGCGGCCCGGCTGATGACCGAGCACGTGCACGCCTCCGCGGCACTGCTGCGGGCGTTCCTGACCTGAGTCGGGAGCGCCTGCCCGGTCAGTCGACGTCGGTGCCGGTCGCGATCGCGACGAACGGCACCAGCAGGCCGAGGAAGAGCAGGGCGACGACGAAGAGCACGACGAGGCTGATCATCACCGCGTTGAGGACGATGCCCCAGATCGCGAGCGTGCGGCCGGTCGGCTCGCGGCGGAGGCCCAGGATGCCGAAGACGAGGCCGGCGACCGGCGCGATGACGGTGAGGCCGAAGAAGACGGAGGTGACGCCGAGGATGAGGCTGGTCAGCGAGAACGGAGTGGACGGCGCCGGGGCGGCGGCGACGGGCGGGACGCCGTAGGGGGCCGGGTGCTGCACGGAGGGCCGCTCGAACGGCGGGTCCTGCTGCTCGGACTGCTGCTGCCGCGACTCCGGGGCCGGGTCGGTGAGGACGGCGGTCGAGCCGTAGACCTCGGTGGGCTGCTCGTCGGCGGGGGTGGTGCGGGTGGTGCGGGCGGTCGGGGTGGTCTCGGCGTTCGACATGGTCGGTGCTCCTTCTGCGGGGTGCGGTGCCGGGGCGCCCGGCGATGCCTCCACGCTACGGAGGACGCGGATCCTCCCCCATCCGGCTAACCCCCGGGCGGGAGGGGGAACCCCCCGCTCACTCCCGGGGGCCGGTGCGAGACTGGGACGACCGGCGGTGCGCCGGGACGATCGCGAGGGAGCGGCCGCGGATGGACGACGACGAGACGCTGCGCCGTCGCCGCGACGGCCGCGGGGCCCGCGCGGTCTGGCTCGCCGGACTGTCGGCGATCGCGGGCTTCGTGATCCTCTCCCCGCTGATCTCGGTGACGGCGACGGTGCTGGCCTGGGGCGCCCGGCGTCGCGGCGGCACTCTGAGCGACCGCAACGGCGTCGTCGCTGTGAACTGGCAGCTGACCTATCTCGCCCTCCAGCTGATGCTCGTGCCGCTGCACCTCGCGCTCGTCTCGGTCCGCGACACCTGGGGCGGCGGCTGGCCCACCCTCACCATCGCGGCCATCCTCGGCCTCTTCGTGCTGAACCTCGTCCTCTGCGTCGTGCTCGGCATCCGCTCAGGCCGCGGCCGCAGCGTCCGCCTCGTCATCGCGGTGCCGTTCGTCCGCTCCTCCCGGCCGTTGCGCTGACCGGACGCGCCACCCGCCTTCTCTACCGGATCAGCACTTGATCGCGCCGTGGATTATCCCCCCCAGCAAGCCGACCGTCGCCGAAGTGATCGCGCCGGGCCCGGTGATCGCCCCGACGAAGCCTCCAACGGCGGCGCCCGCAATGCCCGATTCCGAGACGCAGTGGCCCCACTCCTTCGAGCTCCAGTCGCTGGAGAGGGTCAGTGCCGCCGCACCGCTCCGTTGTGAAGGAGCGAAGTGGAAGGTGATCGTGTCGGAGTCATCGACCGTCCAGCTACCCCTCACGGTCTGCTTGCCTTCGACACTGACCTTGGTGGGAAGGGCTTCCGACGTGACGTTCCCGTCGGTGACGCGGACCTTGCCGTCTTTGGACTTCACGGGTCTGGCTCCGCCGCCGACGTCGAAGGTGACGGTCGAGGCGGTTGTGCGCTTCACCGTCATCTCGACGTGACCACTGGACTGCACCTGTGCCGGTGCCTCCGCTGCGGTCGACGCCGCGGCGACGGGTGCTGCGCTCAGCACAGCCGCGCAGACGGCCATCGCCGTCACTGCCGTTCTCGCGATCTTCATGTAATTACTCCTCTTGATCGGTTCACCGGCGCTGATCGCGCCGGAGGTTGAGCAGGGTGCAGATGATGAGAACGACGATCGAGCTGACCAGGATCTTGACGAGCAGATCCCATGGGTCGGTCGCGCCGACGGCATCAGCGACGGTGTTGCCGCAAAACGTCCCGACGAAGAGCAGCACGAACAGCGACCAGGGCTCGAGCTTTCTCCACGTCGGCTCCTGCTTCCGTCGATCCG
Organism: Rathayibacter sp. VKM Ac-2929; assembly: GCF_022815495.1. Taxonomy (NCBI): domain Bacteria; kingdom Bacillati; phylum Actinomycetota; class Actinomycetes; order Micrococcales; family Microbacteriaceae; genus Rathayibacter; species Rathayibacter sp. VKM Ac-2929. Next base: position 926,318 of record NZ_JALGRV010000001.1, on the reverse strand, counting down.
CTGGCTGCTCTGAGTTCTTCATCACGGGAACCATACCAAGATGGCTACGACGCGCTTCCCATCGGCGGCGGTCCTCCGGCATTGGCGCGCGACGTCGCCTCATCCGCCAGCGGTCAAGATCTCCGGTGGCCAGTCCGGCCTCGGAGCAGGAGCCTGCACGAGCGCGTCGAGCCCGCCAGCGCGGGATGGCAGGGTGGTCGGGTGACGCCGATCGCCTTCCCCCCGCCCGTGTCCGTGGTCGCCGACGACGGGACGCGGATCGCGACGTACGCGCTCGGCGACGAGGGGGCGCCGACCGTGCTGGCCGTGCACGGATTCGCGTCGAACGCGGTGCTGAACTGGGAGACGGCGGGCTGGCTGCGGACGCTGACTCGCGCCGGGTACCGGGTCGTCGCGCTCGATCAGCGCGGGCACGGCGCCAGCGAGAAGCCGCATCGCGCCGGCGCGTACGGGGTCGACCTGATGGTCGCCGACATCGTGCGGGTCATCGAGACCTACGACCTGATCGCTCCGCACTATCTCGGCTACTCGCTCGGCGCGCGGATGGGCTGGGTGCTCGGGCTGGAGCGCCCGGAGCTGCTGGCGACGCTCAGCCTCGGCGGGCTCACGGTGGGCGAGCCGCTGCGGCACTTCGATGCGGCGGCGGCCCGGGCGCGGGTGGCCGACGGCGGCGAGATCGACGACCGGTTCACCCGCGCGTTCATCGGCATGGCGGAGGGCGTCGCCGGGAACGACCTGGCCGCCCTGGTGGCGGTGGCCGACGGGGTGCGCGGTGGGGCGCATCCGGAGCTCGGCGCGCACCCCGAGCTGCCGACGCTGATGGTGACGGGCGGGGCCGACCCGATCGCGCCAGGCGGGGCGCGGCTGGCGGAGGAGGCGGGCGCGCGCTTCGTCAGCGTCCCGGGCCGCGATCACACGAGCACGGTGCCGGCGCGGGCGTTCAAGGACGCGGTGCTGGCGTTCCTCGCGGAGCACGCCTGACGCCGGCGCGCGATCCGCAGGCGGTCCCGGCGGGAGCGCGCTCTCGTCCGCGCGGAGGCGCCGGCGGAGCGCCGGATCACCTGCGGATCGGACGGGACCGCCCGTGGAGGCGCGCGGCGTAGCATCGCGGGATGCTTGCGATCCGCGTCGAGAACCCCGGCCCCGACTCCCGCCTCGTGCTCGAGGAGACCGCCACCCCCTCCCCCGGACCCGGCGAGGTGCTGCTCCGCGTGGCCGCCGCGGGCGTGAACCGCGCCGACCTCGGGCAGCGCGCCGGCGTGTACCCGCCGCCGGCCGGAGCGTCGGAGATCCTCGGCATGGAGGTGTCCGGGACCGTCGTCGGCCTCGGCGAGGGCGTCACGACGGTCGCCCAGGGCGACGAGGTCTGCGCGCTGCTCTCCGGCGGCGGCTACGCCGAGCACGTCGTCGTCGACGCGGGGCTGCTGCTGCCGGTGCCGGAGGGCGTCGACCTGATCTCGGCCGCCGCGCTGCCCGAGACGACCGCGACCGTCTGGTCGAACCTGGTCCTGGTCGCCGGGCTCCGCGCCGGCGAGACCGTGCTGATCCACGGCGGCGGCAGCGGGATCGGCACCACCGCGATCCAGATCGCCTCCGCGATCGGCGCCCGGGTGGCCGTGACGGCCGGCAGCCCGCGGAAGCTCGACGCCTGCCGGGCGCTGGGCGCGGACATCCTGATCGACTACCGCGAGCAGGACTTCGTGGAGCGGATCGCGGCCGAGACGGACGGCGGGGTCGACGTGATCCTGGATCCGGTCGGCGGCGACTACCTCGCCCGCGACGTCGAGGCGCTCGCGCTCGGCGGCCGCGTCGTCTTCATCGGCAACCAGTCCGGCGCGCAGGGCTCCCTCGACATCGGGACGCTGATGCGCAAGCGCGCGGCGGTCCACGCCACGACGCTCCGCGCCCGGCCGCTGGAGGAGCGGCGCGCGATCGTCGCCGCGGTGCGCGAGAGCGTCTGGCCGCTCGTCGCGGACGGGACGGTGCGGCCGGTGGTCGACGAGGTGATCCCGCTGGCCGAGGCCGAGCGGGCCCACGAGCGGATGACCGCCTCCGGACACATCGGCAAGCTGCTGCTCAGCCCGTGACGGAGAGCTGACGACACAGCATCAGCCGAGAGGCCCCGTCAGCCGCGATCGGCGATGACGGGGCCTCTCGGCTGACGTTCTGCGGCGCGGACCGGTCAGACCGCCGCGCGGAGCAGGCCGAGCGAGCGGTTGATGCCGTCGACGTCGACGCTCGCGGGGTCGAACGCCGCCTCCGGGGCGAGCCCGAGGGCGTCGAGCGCCTCCGCGTGGTCGGCGGACGACGGGTCCGTCGCGGCGCGGACCGTGTCGGCCCAGGCGGCCGGGCCGCCGGGCGCGTCGAGCGGAGCGGCTCCGCGCGCGCCGGTGCAGCGCGGCAGGGCGGCGCCGAGCGGCGACACCGACTCGAGGCGGATGACGTGGCGCCACTCGTCCTCGAGGTCGTAGACGTAGAACAGCTCGTCGCCGACGCTCTCGAGCACCACGGCGAGCGCGACACCGCCCTCGTCGACGAGGCCGGAGCCGAGCTCCTCCGCGTCGGCCGGCGAGCCGATCGGCGCCTGCTCCTCGTCGGGCACGCCGACGCTGAAGTAGTGCGGCTGCGCGTCGGTCCAGCCGAGCGAGAGCTGCAGGGCGAGGTGCAGATCGCGCAGCGACGACTCCGAGGACAGCTCGAGCCGACGCCAGACGACCGGCTTCGTGCCGAGCAGCGAGACGTGCAGGGCGTAGGCGGCGTCGGTGTCCTCCGTCGCCTCGTCGAGGATCTCGAGGCGGGTGGCGTCGCGGGCGCCGAGCAGCACGATGCTCGCGCGGACGACCGAGGCGAGGACCGGCTGCAGGCCCTCGGGGAGCACGTAGCCGAACTCGGGCGAGTGCAGCAGCAGTCCGAGCTCGGCGGCCTCGTCGAGCATCCGCTCGGCCGCGCCGACCATCCGCTCGCGCTCGTCCAGCGCGTCCTCGAGCGAGACGTCGAGATCGGCGGCGAGCTCGTCGACCAGCTCGCCGACGACGAGGCCCTCGTGGATCTGCGCCTGGCAGGCGACCGCGATCCGCGCGAGGACGGCGTCGGTGGTGGTGATCGCGCGCTCGCGCGGCGAGAAGGCGCCGTTCTCGGTGTCGGCGACGGCGAGCGCCTCCTGCGCGCTGACGAGCCAGAGCTCGATGAAGCGGGCGATGTAGGCGATGCGCTCGACCGTGGCCTCGCGCGCCTCGGAGCTGCGCCAGGCCGGCGCGGCGTCACCGAGGCCCGCGGTGGAGCCGTCGGTGTCGAGCACCTCGGAGGCGACGAGCGCGTCCCACCAGGCGGAGACCGGGATGCGGACGGCGTCGTCGCTCGGCGACGAGCCGGCGGAGGCGACACCGGCCTCGACCATGATCTCGCGGGCGGCGCGCTCGGAGATCGTCGCTCCGTCGGTGGCGGCGAGGTGCTCGACGACGACGTCGGCGGCGTGCACGAGGGCGGTGGCGCGGGCGGCGGAGAGCATCTCGGCGTCCGGGATCTCCTCGACCTCGAGCAGGTCGTCGAGGACGGCCTCGACGAAGGAGCCGGCGAGGTCGAGGACCTCGTCGAGCACGGCCTGACACTCGTCGAGCTCCTCGTCGGTGCCGGTCCAGAGGTCCTCGTCGGTGAGGAAGTCGAGGAAGTGCTCGACGACCTCGGCGACGGTGAAGAGGGTGTCGTCCAGGTCGGCCTCGCTCTCCTCGCCGGAGAGGTCGGCCTCGATCTGGTCGAAGACGGCCTCGAGGAGCTCGGCGTCCGGCTGGGCGAACGAGCCGCGCGGGCGGAGGTCGCGGGTCATGGCGAAGAGGTCGGTGAGGACCTCCACGGCCTCGTCGACGTCGAGGTGCTCGTGCAGGACGGCGACGTCGGCGAGGTGCGACCGGTACCAGCTGCGGAACCGCACCATCAGCGCGGTCTCGGCCGTGCGGCCGCCGCCCTGGCCGCCGGAGCCGCCGGAGCGCCCGTTCCCGGATCGTCCCTGATTGCGCTTCTTGCCCATCGTTCCTCCGCGACCGCTCCCCCTCGACGACGGAGCAGTACAGCCTACCCAGTGCGGGCGAGCCGGGTCACGCGCGAGGGACTCCCGGTGATGAACGCCTCGGGAACTCGGAGCGGCGGGCCGACCCGCCCGCTCACCGCCCCGGAGCAGGGATCGGCCGCCCGTTGACAGCGGGCCCCCACCCTGCCTGACTGTGCTCGACACGAGGAGGCGCTCATGGTGGGGATCACCGCATTCGACCACGTCGGCGTGACAGTGCACGATCTCGAGACGGCGACGGCGTTCTTCGTCGTCGGGCTGGGCCTCGTGCTCGAGGGGCGGGCGCCCGTGGAGGGCGAGTTCCTCGACACGGTGGTCGGCATGCAGGACGCCCGGACCGACATCGTGATGCTGCGGCCGCCCGGCGGCGGGACCGCCGTCGAGCTCTCGCGGTTCGTCCGGCCCGCACCGCGGCCCGTCCCCGCCCCCGTCGAGGCGGACGAGCCGGGGCTCCGGAGTCTGGCCTTCGTCGTCGACGACCTCGCCGCCGTCCTCGAGCGGCTCGCAGGCGACGGGTACGGGCTGGTCGGCGGTGTCGGCGAGTACGAGGGTGCCTGGCGGATGGCGTATGTCCGCGGCCCGGAGGGCGTCATCGTCGCGCTCAGCGAGCGGCTGGCCTGAGGCACGACCCTCCTCCGCGCGGATCGATCCGTCGCGAAGGGCTGTCCCGCCCGCTTCGATCCGTCGTGAAGGGCTGCCTCGCGTTCTCCGGCAGGTGCTTCCCCGACGGATCGATCGGAGCGTCGGCGATGCGGCCGCGCGCGCGTCGGCGTAGCGTCGGGCCATGGGTGCATGGAGTGGAGAGCCGTTCGGCAACGACACGGCGAGCGACTGGGTCTACGAGCTCGACGAGGCCGGCGACTGGCAGTACGTCCGCGAGGCGCTGGACGCCGCGGTCTCGCCGACGCAGGTGGACGCGGATGCCGCGACCCTCGCGATCGCGGCCGCCGAGGTGGTCGCACGCGGACTCGGCCGGGAGGGCGGTCCGCACGCCGAGACGATCGCGCACTTCGTGCAGCGCGCCGGGCGACCCGACGACGAGCTCGTCGCGCTCGCCCTCGCGGCGCTGGCCGCCGCCGACTCGCCCGGGAGCGAGCTCACCGAGCTCTGGGAGGAGGCGGACCCGGAGGAGTGGCGGGAGGCCAACGACGCGGTGCGGAGCGTGCTCGAGGAGGCCTGATCGCGAGAGTCTCCCCGCGGGCGGCGACGCGCCACTCACGCCGCACTAGCGTGGCGGGGAGCGGCCGGAGCAGGCCGCGACGAGAGCGACAAGGGGCCACGATGCCGGACTTCACCACGGACGACGGGGTCCGGCTGAGCTGGACCGAGCAGGGCGACCCGGCCGGGCGGCCGGTGGTGCTGATCGCCGGGTTCAAGGCGCCGGCGACGAGCTGGAAGCCGCAGCAGGGGCCGCTCGCCGAGGCCGGCTACCGGGTGATCTCGTTCGACCGGCGGGGGCACGGGCTGTCCGAGCGGACGGAGGCCGGCGCGACGATGCTCCGGCACGGCGCGGATCTCGCGCAGCTGCTGCGCCACCTGGATCTGTGCGGCGCGGCGCTGGTCGGCGGGTCGATGGGCGGGAACTCGATCTGGGCGTTCCTGGCCGGCTCCGCGGGAGGCACGGCGGGAGGCACCGACGAGAGCACCGGAGCGAGTACCGGAGAGAGCGCGGACGAGAGCACCGACGAGAGCACCGACGAGAGCCGCGTCGACCGCATCGTGATCGTCGACCAGACGCCCCGGATGCTCAACGGCGACGACTGGCCCTACGGCTTCTACGACTACACCGAGGCGAACCGCGACACCCTCTTCGCGACGACGATCCCGGATCCCGGACGCTGGAGTGTCGCATCCAAGGGGCCGGTGCGGATCGCGCGGCTGCTGAAGGCGCTCGGCGGCGGCGAGCGCCGGGAGCTGACGGAGACCGAGCGGCGGCTGCTGAACGACCACGCGACGGCGGACTGGCGGCCGGTGATCGCGCGGACGAGCGTGCCGGTGCTCTTCGTCGCCGGCCGCGAGAGCGAGTTCTGGCCGGCCGAGCACGCGGCCGCCGCGGCCTCGCTCGCCCCGCGCGGCGACTCCCTCGTCATCGAGAAGGACGGTCACGCGGCGAACATCGAGCAGCCGAAGGCCTTCACCGAGGCACTGCTGGAGTTCCTGGCGCGCTGATCCCGGGAGAACCGACAGCGGCGCTTCAGCCCGGGAACGCCTTGCCCGGGTTGAGCACGCCGAGCGGATCGAGCGCGTCCTTGATCGAGCGGTGCATCCCGAGCACGCGCGGGCCGAGCTCGTCGGCCGCTCCCGGCAGCTTCAGGAGGCCCACGCCGTGCTCGCCGGTGACGGTGCCGCCGAGGTCGAGGCAGTCCTCGACGATGCGGTCGAAGGCGCTCTTCGCGCGGGCCTTCGCAGCCTCGTCGCCCTCGGGCGCGATGATCAGCGGGTGCAGGTTGCCGTCGCCGGCGTGCGCGATGGTCGCGATGACCACGTCGTGGTCCGCTGCGGCCGAGCGGATGCGGGAGAGCATCTCCGGGACCGCGCGGCGCGGCACGCAGACGTCCTCGGTGAGCACCGGCCCGAGGCGCTCCAGCGCCGGATAGGCGAGGCGGCGGGCGAGGAAGAGCCGGTCGACCTCGTCCTGGTCGGTGGCCTGCTCGACCGAGAGCGCGCGGGCGCCGGCCATCAGCGCCTCGACGCGGTCGGCGGCGGTGCGGCCCGCCTCCCCCGGCTCGTCGACCTTGGCCAGCAGCAGCGTGTCGACGCCGTGCGGCAGCCCGAGGTGCTGCCAGTCGTCGACGGCGCGCAGGCAGGTGCTGTCGATGATCTCGAGGGCGGAGGGGATGATGCCGGCGGCCGAGATCGCGGCGACCGCGACTCCGGCGTCCTCGAGCGAGCCGAAGGAGCCGACGATCGCGCGCTGCTCACGGCCCGCGAGCGGGAGCAGGCGGAGCGTCAGCTCGACGATGATGCCGAGTGTGCCCTCCGAGCCGACCATCAGGCCGGTGAGGTCGTAGCCGACGACGCCCTTCGCGGTGCGGCGGCCGAGGCTGACGAGCGAGCCGTCGGCGAGGACGACCTTCATGCCGAGGACGTAGTCGCGGGTGACGCCGTACTTCACGCAGCAGATGCCGCCGGCGTTCGTGGCGGCGTTGCCGCCGATGGTCGAGATGGCGGAGCTGGCCGGGTCCGGCGGGTACCAGAGTCCGGCCTCGGCGACGGCCGCCCGCAGCGCGTCGTTGATCACGCCGGGCTGAGCGACGACGAAGCGCTCGTCGGCGTCGATCTCGAGGACGGCGTCCATCCGCTCGAGCGAGACGACGAGGCAGCCGGCGAGCGCGTTGGCGCCGCCGGAGAGGCCGGTGCCGGCTCCGCGCGGGACGACGCTCAGACCCGCGCGGGCGGCGAGGCGGACGGCGTGCGCCACGTCCTCCGCGCTCTCGGCGAGGACGACCGCCAGCGGCAGCCCGGAGGGCGCCCACTCGGCGTCGTCGTGGCGGTAGGCCTCGAGGACGTCGGCGTCGGTGAGGACGAGGTCGCCGAGCAGCTCGCGCAGATCGGCGAGCACGCGGTCCCCGGCCGCTGGCCCGTCCTGGGTCCGCTCGTGATCCTGGGTCTGCATCGGCACCGTCTCCACGACGGACGAACCTACACCCGGCGCCTGCGCGGCCTGCGGCTCACCGGGCCCTCACGCGTCGAGCCCGGTGATCAGGGCGCGGTGGAAGAGCTCGCCGCGCTCGAGGGCCGCGATGTCGGCGTGCTCGTCGACGCCGTGGATCCCGGCGCGCTGCTCCTTCGTCATCAGGAGCGGTGCGAAGCGATACACCGCGGGGGCGAAGCGGTGCAGGTGGCGCGAGTCGGTCGCCGCGTTGATGACGTAGGGGACGACCGCCGCCTCGGGGTGCGAGACGGCCAGCGCCGCCCGCAGCGCCGCGAAGGGGGCGCCGTCGCTCGGCGACTGCGGCGACGGGTCCTCCCCCAGCACGACCTCGACGGTCACCTCGCGGTCGCGGATCCGCCGGCGGACGCGCTCGGCGGCCCCGGCCGCGGTCTCCCCGGGGGCGAGTCGCAGGTTCAGCACGGCGGACGCCTCCGCCGCGAGCACGTTGTCGGCGGTCCCCGCGCGGAGCATCGTCGGCGCGATCGTGGTGCGGACCAGGGCTGCCGTCTCGCCGCCGAGCGCCGCGAGCACGGGCGCGGCGAGCTGCGGCCGGGCGCCGAGCAGCCGGTAGAGCGCGCCGCGGGCGCCGGGTGCTCGGTCGGCGAGGAGCGCGAGCGCGCGGGCCAGCGCCTCCGGGACCCGGGCGGGGAAGGTCGAGGGCGTGAGCCGGGTGATCGCCCGCGCCAGCCGGCCGACCGCGGTGAGTCGCGGCGGGGCGGAGGCGTGACCGCCGGCGGAGCGCGCGGTCAGCCGGAGCGTGAGCAGGCCCTTCTCGCCGACGCCGATCATCGCGACCGGCCCGACGACTCCGGGCAGCGGCGCCTCGACGACGGCGCTGCCCTCGTCGAGCACGAGCCAGGGAACGATCCCGCACTCGTGCAGCGTCTCGGCGATCGCGCGGGCCGATGCCCCGCGCACCTCCTCGTCGCCGCCGAGGGCCAGCAGGACGTCGCGGGCCGGCACGACGCCGGCGGACAGCAGGTTCTCGACCGCCTCGAGCACGACGACGAGCGGGCCCTTGTCGTCGAGGGCGCCACGGCCCCAGACGGCGCCCTCGACGATGTCGCCGCCGAAGGGCGGGTGCGTCCAGGCGGCCGGGTCCTCGACCGGCACCACGTCCAGGTGCGCCATCAGGACCAGCGGGTCCGCATTGGAGTCGCGGCCCGGCCAGCGGTAGAGGAGTCCGCGGTCGGTGATCCGCTCGGGCTCGAGACGCTCGTGAGTCAGGGGGTAGAGCTCGCGGAGCAGCGCGAGCGCCTCGTCGACGCTCTCGAGCTCGGCGGAGACGGTGCGGAGGCGGATCAGGCGCCCGAGCCGCTCGGGCAGACCGGGACGCGGGGCGATGTCGTGCAGGGGGTCCTCGATCCGTCGCGGGGCGTGGGCCCATCGTGGCGCACGGCGGGAGGGGCCGCGTGTTTCGAGCATGAGAAATCACGCAGCGATCTCGCGGCAGGGGTTGCGCCTGGCGCTCGTTCTCGTTGGAATCACCGGATGACCGAAACGACGAACGCCGCCGCCAGTGCCCCCGCGAAGGGCGGAGGGTCGCTGAAGAAGGTCATCACCGGCCCGCTGCTCTTCGCCTTCATCGTCGGCGACACGCTCGGCGCCGGCATCTACACGCTCGTCGGCACGATGGCCGCGGACGTCGGCGGCGTCATCTGGCTGCCGCTGCTGATCGCGCTCGTCATCGCCCTGCTGACCGCCGGCACCTACGCCGAGCTGATCACCAAGTACCCGCACGCCGGCGGCGCCGCCCGCTACGTCGACCGGGCGTTCGGGAAGCCCTACCTGTCGTTCCTCGTCGGCTTCCTGATGATGGCGTCCGGGATCACCACCGCCGCCTCCCTCGCCAACGCCTTCGCCGGCGACTACCTCGGTGCGCTGCTCGACGTGCCGCCCGTGCCGACCGCGATCGTCTTCATCGCGGTGCTCACGCTGATCAACCTGCGCGGGGTGAAGGAGTCGCTGACCGCGAACCTGGTCGCCTCGGTGATCGAGGTCAGCGGACTCGTGATCGTGATCGTCTGCGCCGCGATCTTCTTCGGCGGCGGCAACGGCGACGCCGGCCGCGTCCTGGAGTTCAACCCGGAGGTCGCGCCGCTGCAGGGCGCGTTCGCCGCATCCATCGTCGCCTTCTTCTCCTTCCTCGGCTTCGAGGCCGCGGCGAACATGGCCGAGGAGGTCCGCAATCCCTCGAAGGTCTATCCGCGGGCGCTGTTCGGCGCGCTGATCACCGCCGCCGTGGTCTACCTGCTGATCGCCCTCGGCGCGGTGATCGTGCTGCCGAACGAGGAGCTCGCGGAGTCGACCGGCCCGCTGCTCGACGTGGTCGCGGCCAGCGGCGTGGCGGTGCCGCCGTGGCTGTTCGGCCTGATCGCGCTCATCGCGATCGCGAACGGCGCGCTGCTGTTCATGGTGATGGCGAGCAGGGTCGGGTTCGGACTGGCGTCCTCCGGTCTGCTGCCCAGCGCCTTCGGCCGCGTGCTGCCGAACCGCCGCACCCCCTGGGTCTCGATCGTCGTCGTCGGCGGCGTGACCATGCTGCTCAGCCTGATCGGCGACGTCGGCACGCTGGCCGAGACGACCGTGCTCCTGCTGCTCCTGGTCTTCATCTCGGCGAACATCTCGGTGCTGGTGCTGAAGAAGGACCGCGTCGACCACCCGCACTTCTCGGTGCCGCGGGTCGTTCCGATCCTCGCGATCATCGCGAGCGTCGTGCTGCTGACGCAGCAGACCGGCGTGGTCTGGCTGGGTACCGCCGGCTACGTGATCGTGGGCACGCTGCTGTTCCTGGCGACGCGCTTCGGCAAGAAGAAGCACGCGGAGCAGACCGCGGCGGCGGAGAACGAGGGCGCGGACCGCTCCTGATCGCGGTTCGGCGCCGGAGCCGCGCGCAACATCAGCTGAGAGGGGTGGGCCTCCCCTGTGGGGCGAGGCCCACCCGTCTCAGCTGATGTTGCGCGGCGGGTGTGCGAGCGTGGGGGCATGCCCGTGTCGCTCGCACCGTTCCCGCTCGCCGAACTCGCCGAGTGGATGTCCGTCCAGCGCGCGTCCTACGTCGCGGACCGGATGCGCGCGGGCGACGACGAGGCCGCGGCGTTACGGAACGCGGACGCGAACGACGAGCGGCTGTTCCCGGGCGGAGTGCTCGCACCGGGCCACGACCTGCTGCGGATCCTCGACGAGGGACGCCCGGTCGGCGTGATCTGGGTCGGCCCGCACCCGCAGGAGCTCGAGGGCGTCGCCTACATCTGGGACGTCGAGGTCGACCCGTCGGAGCGCGGCCGCGGGTTCGGCCGCGCGGCGATGCTGCTGGCGGAGGAGCACGCCCGCTCGCGCGGCTACCGGGCGCTTGCGCTCAACGTCTTCGGCTTCAACACGACGGCGCGGGGACTGTACAAGTCGCTCGGCTACGAGCCGACGTCGATCCAGATGCGCAAGGAGTTCGGCTGACCGGACGCGGAACGCGGCCCGGCGTCGCCGCGGGGCCCCGTTCGGGTCCGGTCGGCGACGGACCGAGAGTCGAGTGGGCGCGGAACGGGGCCACAACGGTCCGATGACCGGGGCGGCGGCGGGACACCTCTCGTCGGAGGAAGGGGGTATCGGGAGCACCGCTGTAGGTTGGCAGCCATGTCCGATGACGACGTCCTCGACGCCCTCCGCGCCTTCGTCCGGGAGCGGGAGTGGGCGCAGTTCCACTCGCCGGAGAACCTCGCGAAGAGCATCAGCATCGAGTCGGGTGAGCTGCTCGAGTGCTTCCAGTGGGGCGGGAGCGACCTCCCGGCGGCGGTCGAGGAGCTCGCGGACGTCCTGACGTACTGCTTCCTCCTCGCCGACCGGCTCGGGGTCGATCCCGGCGCGATCGTCCTCGACAAGCTCGAGAAGACGCGCGCGAAGTACCCGGTGGAGAAGGCGCGGGGCCGGAGCGAGAAGCATGACCGGCTTTGAGCTCGAGCGGCTCCCGTTCGAGGCGGACCGGGTGCGCGTGTGGGGAGCCGCCGACCCTCGCCACCGCAACTGGCCCGTCGTGTACGTCCTCGACAGCGCCTCGGAGGTCTACGTCGGCGAGTCGCTGAACGCGGAGGCGCGGCTGCGCCAGCACCTGGACTCGCCGGCGAAGAGCCGACTCGATCGCGTGCGGGTGGTCTTCGACGACACGTTCAACAAGTCGGCCTGCCTCGATCTCGAGTCGTTCCTCCTGCGGATGCTCGCCGGCGAGGGACGTCTGACGGTTCTCAATCAGAACGCCGGCATCACCGACGCCGACTACTTCGACCGCGCGTCGTACCGCGAGACGTTCGACGAGGTCTTCGAGGTGCTCCGCACCCGGGAGCACCTCTTCCAGCGGACCCTCCCGGAGATCGTCAACAGCGACCTCTTCAAGCTGTCGCCGTTCAAGGCGCTCAACCACGATCAGGCCGTCGCCGTCGAGGACATCCTCGAGGGGCTGTTCGCCGACCTCGAGTCCGGCGAGCGGAGCACCGTCGTCGTGCAGGGCGACCCGGGCACCGGGAAGACCGTCATCGCCATCTACCTGCTGAAGCTCCTGCAGGACATCCGCCGGCACGACCCGGAGGAGCCGCTGGACGCCGACTCCGTCTTCAGCGAGTTCTTCACCCCGGGGCACGCCGAGCTGCTCGCGACACTGCGGGTCGGCCTGGTCGTGCCGCAGCAGTCGCTGCGCGGATCCATCTCGCGGGTCTTCACGCTCACGCCGGGACTGTCGAAGGAGCTCGTGCTGACGCCGTTCCAGGTCGGCGAGAGCCACGAGCCGTTCGATCTGCTGCTCGTGGACGAGGCGCACCGGCTCAGCCAGCGCGCGAACCAGCCGTCGGGGCCGCTCAACCGGAAGTTCATCGACATCAACGAGCACCTCTTCGGCGAGGACTCGCTGGAGCACACGCAGCTCGACTGGATCCGCGCGCAGAGCCGGCACACGATCCTGATGCTGGACACCGCGCAGACCGTGCGCCCGGCGGACCTGCCCGCCCGGGTCACCCGCGGGGTGCTGGCGGAAGCGTCGGCCGCGGGTCGGCTCTACCCGCTCCGCTCGCAGATGCGCATCGCCGCGGACAAGGACTACGTCGGCTACGTGCGCGCAGTGCTGTCCGACGAGCCTCCCGAGCATCGCGAGGACTTCGGCGGGTACGACCTGCGCTTCTTCGACGATCCGAGCGAGCTGCGGCGGGAGGTGGTTCAGCGTGACCTGGAGCACGGCCTCTCGCGCCTGGTCGCCGGCTATGCGTGGAAGTGGGTCACGAAGACGGACAAGGGCGCCTTCGACATCGTGATCGGCGACGAATCGCTCCGCTGGAATCAGACGCAGCGCGACTGGATCAACTCCGCCGGCGCGATCGACGAGGTCGGCTCGATCCACACGGTGCAGGGCTACGACCTGAACTACACCGGAGTGATCATCGGCCGGGACCTGCGCTACGACACCGCCTCGGGCCGCATCGTCTTCGACCGCGCGCACTCCTTCGACAAGAAGGGCCGCGAGAACAACAAGAAGCTCGGCATCACCTACAGCGACGAGGACCTGCTCGCCTACGTCCGCAACATCTACACGGTGCTGCTCACCCGCGGAATCAAGGGGACCTACGTGTACGTCTGCGACGAAGCGCTCCGCGCGCACCTGGCGCGCTACTTCTGAGCGGGGTCCGAGGTCATCAGCTCACCCATCAGTGTCGCCACAGCCGGCGACCTCCTCGAGGATCCGGGTCAGCCAGGTCCTCGCAGCATCGGCTGTCGGCACAACCGGAGTCCGACCACCGACCTCCGTCTCCGCACGAGCGTCCTGATAGGCGGACCCCCAGCCGTCCATGGACCGCAGAGGGAGAGGCGGCCACGGCTGTCGACGTCGCCAGCCGAAGGTCCGGACGCACAGGCTGAGGACGAGCGCCGGATCGGGACCGGCCTCCCACAGCAGCTGCAGGTCGACCAGATCGTGCGCCCGCACGCAGGTGGGGTCGGTCACGGCGTGGAGCTTCTGCGCGATCTGGTATTCGAGACCGACCACCCTGACGGGCCGCAGATCACCGAAGCCGAAGGCGGCCCCGAACCGCACGAGCTCGTCGTCGATCTTCAAAGGCAGGTGTCCGTCCGGCTCCGTCTCCGGGTCGGACACCTCGACGTCGAGGGCACCCCAAGAACTGCCGAGGAAAGCGATCGATACCCGGTAAGGGTGCATCACGTACTCGGGGCGGGTGAGCCCTGGATCGTGGAGCCTGACGGCGCGCACCGTCGCGGTGAACGCCACACGGGGTGGCGCATCCGGGTCGCGGCGCTGCTCGCCCCGGGACGCCGGAACCGCGCCCCACCCCTCGGCCAGACGCGAGCGGAAGTCGCGCTCGAACTCCTCCCCGCGGTCACGGGTGGAGACATCGAAGTCCGAGGTGGCGCGAGTGCCGCGCTCACCGAAGCGGAGCTTCACACCCATTCCACCCTTCACCGCGACGGAGTCGGGAAGCATCTGCGACACGATCAGCGTGCAGAGCATCACCCGTGCACGCGCTACCGGGATCCCCAGCTCGCTCGCCGACTGCGCGAGTCTCTCGTTCAGCTGTGTCACGTTCAGCGGAGGCACCGCCGTCATCGCGCCGCTGCCTTCCACGTCCTGACCTCCTGGTCTTCGACCAGTTCCCGCCGCCCTGCCTCCTCGACCAGGGCGGACCAGCGGTCGGGCGGCATCCGGTGCTCCATGTCCTCCAGCGCTCGCCGAACGGTCGTCGCCGGGACACCCTCGTAGCGGGTGAGCTCGTGGTCGGAGAGGTCGGTCCGGTTCTGCAGATCGAGCCAGTCCGGCAGAGCCCGCCGAACCCGGCGGCGGGTGCCCACGCGCACCTTCGGCGGATTGAACTGCCCGAGTGTCAGCAGATCGAGCACGGACTCCCGATGCAGGAACGCACCCTCCCCCGCGAGCGCGACGGCGATCGCCGGCTGGGTGACCCGGGTCGTCGGCACGTCGCGGTGCGTGTACACACCCTGGCCGTGCGCCCGGAGCGCCCCACGAGCAGCGAGCTTCCGGACCTCGACGGCCGGAACGCCGGCATCCCCCGCCTCCGCGATGGTCACCACGCCGCTCCGCGCGGCGGCCAACTCCCACAGGTCTCTGCGATATCCCATCTCGCCCTCCTCTGCCAAAAGAGTACCGAAATCAGGACTGTTTTGACCGTGGTCGGCCCGGTCAGCGTCATTCTGGCGTGCGCTGCGTGATGGGCAGCGAACGGAGTGGCGTCCTCGGCGGTCAGGGGCCGGAGAACGTGACGGCGGTCGCGCCGCTGGGGACCGCGGCGGCCGCGAGTGTCGCCGCGGCGCGGTCGGCGTCGCTCGTCAGGGTCACGGCGAGGTGGTCGGGGGCGGCGCGGAAGCCAGCGGTGGGGACGGCGGCCGAGATCGCGGACCAGAGGCGCTGGGCGTCGTCGAGCCAGGGGCCCGGGGTGCCGGTGACGAGCAGCGAGCGGTCGGCGCTCTGGACGCTCACGTGCAGGGGCGGGGCATCGGGGAGGAGCGCGGGGGCGTCGCGGGCGAGCGCGAAGGCGTCGTCGGCAGTCGCCTGCTCCGCCAGGAAGAGGCTCAGGCCGCTCACGCGGTCCTCGCTGTCATCGGCCGCGAGGGCGAGGGAGGAGACCCGCGGGTCGTCCCGGAGCGCGAGGGCGGCGGCGATCCGGCCGGACGTGAGGTCCTCGTCGCCGGACACGGGCAGGGTGAGGTCGTCGGCGTCGAGGAGGATCCGCACGTCACCCGTCGGGCGCTTCGCGGCGAAGGCGGCCAACCGCTCGGCGAGGGACGTCAGGTCGGCGTCGGACAGGTCCCCGCGGGCCACGATCTCGGCGCTGACGCCGCCGGTGAACGGCATGTCCTCGACCGTCGCGAGCTCGACGTGGGCGACCGCCTCGTCAGTGGCGAAGGTGCGTGTGAAGTCGGCGCGGAAGGAGTCGCCGCTGCAGCCGGCCAGCAGGAGTACCGCCGTCAGGGCGAGGGCCGCGAGGCCGAACCCGCGCGTCCGACCCTGCCTCATCGCGCCAGCGTACGTCGCAGCTGCGGAGCGCACCGGGAGTGGACGGATCGGCCTCCGCGTGCTCGGTGCGCAGGAGGGCGCATCGACCCGGCGCGGAGGGTCGTCTGGAGACCGTCGAGGCAGCCGTTGGTGACGGATCGATGCGGCGGCAGCGGCGGGGGCGGGGCAGGTCGGGGCCGCCCGCGTCGAGGGCGGGCGGCCCCGGGGGTCAGCTCGTCGAGGGGACGGCGGTGGGATCGGCCGACGGGGCGGGCTCGGCGGCCGAGGTCGAGGCCACGCCCCGGCCGAAGGCCTGGCCCTGCAGGATGGCTCCGAGGTCGACGCCGGTCGCGGACTTGACGCTGTCGAACGTGGCCGTGAGGCTCGCCGCCTGCTCGCGGGCGATGTGCGTGGCCGCGGTGTCGCCTCCGATCAGGGTGATGGTGCCGACGTTCTGGTAGCCCTTCGCGAACTCCGCCATCAGGGACGGCAGTTGGCCGATGAGCTCGCGGCCCAGGATCGCCTCCTGGTTCTCGCGGAGCGCCTCGGCCTCGGCCTGGATCGCTGCCGCGCTCGCCTCACCCTTGGTGCGGATGGCCTCCGCCTCGGCGGAGGCGTTCGCGCGCAGGGCCTCGGCCTCGGCGCCGGCCTTGGCGCGCAGAGCGTGGGCCTCCGCCTCGGCGCGGGCGCTGACCGCCGCCGCCTCGGCCGCAGCCGACGCCTGACGGGCCTCCGCCTGGCGCTGGACGGCGTAGGCCTCGGCGTCGGACACCTGCTGCGCGACCTGGCGGTCGGTCTCGGCCTTCTTCGCTCGGCCGTAGGCGTCGGCGTCGGCCTCCGTCTGGCGCCGGTACTTCTCGGCGTCGGCCACGCGCTTGACGTCGGCGTCGAGCTCGGCCTGCCGGTTCTCGGCCCGCTGGACGAGGACGGCCTGCTCGCGCTCGGCGCGGGCCAGGTTCTCGGCCTGCTCGGCCTCGGCGTTGGCACGGCCGACCTCGGACTTGGAGGCGGCGGTGTTCTTGTCGAAGGCGGTCTGCTCGATCAGGTTCGCCTCGTCGGTGGCGAGCTGACGGGCCTTGACCTCGCGGGCCGCGTTGATCCGGGCGACGTCGGCCTCGCGGCGGACGCGCTCGATCTCCTGCGCGCCGAGCGCCTCGATGTAGCCGTTGCGGTCGGTGACGCCCTGGATGGCGAAGGAGTCGAGGACGAGGCCCTGGGCGAGCAGGTCGCCCTTGATGCCCTCGGCGATCTCGTCGCCGAGCTTCTGGCGGTCCTGCATCACCTCCTCGACGCTGAGCTTCGCGACGACGCCGCGCAGCGCGCCCTCGAGCTGCTCGGTGGTGAAGACGTCGATCGACTGGTCCTGCGAGGCGAAGCGCTCGGCGGCGGCGCGCACCTGATCGGGCGTCGAGCCGATCTTGACGAGGGCGACGCCCGCGAGGTGGATCGTCACGCCGTTCTTGGTCTGCGCGACCGGCTCCATCTTGATCTGCCGCGACCGCAGCGAGATGCGGTCGGAGCGCTGGGTCAGCTTGTTGACGAAGGCGCCGCCGCCGGTGATGACGGTCATGTTGGACGTCAGCCCGTCGTCGCCCTTCTGCTTCTTTCCGACGATCACGATCGCCTCGTCGGCCTGCGGGACCTGGTACCAGGCGCGGAAGATGAAGAAGCCGATGATGGCGAGCAGCAGGACGACACCGACGACGATGCCGGCGCCGACGACCCAGAGCAGATCAGAATTCATGGACGAGGGACCCCCTTCTCGGAACCCGCGCGGGGCGGGTTTCTGAGCGATGTACAGGTTCATCGTGGCATGGACGGGGTTACCGGGCGTCGGCCGGACGGCGGATGCGCGGTCGCTCGCGCGGGACGCGCGGAGGTGCCGGGCGGAGAGCAGAACCGCGCTCGGAACGCCGCGCGACGAGGCGGATCGGCGCGATCGCAAAGAACGGACGCACGGGCGGGATCGCAGCGAGAGGAGCCATAGCGGCGACGAACGCCGAGCGATGCTTCGACTCTCGCGAGCACTTCATTGCTGGGGTACCTGGACTCGAACCAAGAACAACTGAACCAGAATCAGTCGTGTTGCCAATTACACCATACCCCAATGGCCATCCGGCGATGAGGCCGGGACCAGGCGGCGGCCGGAGTGGAACTCGGCGCCGAGAGACGACAGTACCCTACGGACGCACGCCGCTCAAATCGGCTCCGCGATCGTGCACGGCGAGGGCCTCCGACTCGGGCGCGGCCTCGCCGAGGCGGGCGCGGACGAGGTCGCGGTTGATCGCCGAGGCGACCTGCGCGCCGGAGCCCGCGGCGACGATCAGCTGCTGCGGTCCGGGGGCGGTGACCTCGCCGGCGGCGTAGAGGCCGGGGACGGAGGTGCGGCCGCCCGCGTCGACGCGGAGGAAGCCGTCGGGGTCGACCTCGGGGCCGGCCGGGTCGAGGTAGTCGAGGACGGGGACCCACACCGGGCGGACGAAGGCGCCGGTGCGCGGGATCACATCGCCGTCGGCGAGGGCGACGCCGGTCATCACGGCACGCTCCCCCACCAGGTCCGCGACGGGGCGGCGCTCGATGCGGATGCCGATCGAGTTCAGGAGCGACTCGTCGGTGTCGCTGACGACTCCGACGCCGTTGGTGAAGACGATGAGGTCGGTCGACCACTGGGAGAGGAGCATGGCGCGCTCGGCGAGGTCGGCGGTCTCGCCGATCAGGGCCAGGGGCTCACCGGCCTTCTCGTAGCCGTCGCACTCCATGCAGCTGTGCACGGCGGTGCCGTAGTAGGCGCGGAGGCTGGGCAGCGTCGGGAGGCGCTCGGAGAGGCCGCCGGCGACGACGACCGCGGTCGCCAGCACCGAGCGGTCGGCCGAGCCGCGGACGCCCTTCGCGGTGACGACGAACTCGCCGCCGGAGCGCTCGACGGCGGTGACCATCGCGTTGTGCACCTCGGCCTCGTCGTACTGCTCGAGCTCGGCGCGGCCGAGGCGGCGCAGCTCCAGCGGCGAGACGCCGTCGCGGGTGAGGAAGCCGTGCGAGTGCAGGGTCGCCGCATTGCGCGGGCGGTTGCTGTCGAGCAGCAGCACACTGCGGCGCGCGCGGACGAGGTTCAGCCCCGCCGAGAGCCCCGCGGGACCGGCGCCGATGATGACGACGTCGTAGTGGCCGCCCTGCACCTCCGCCACGATCAGCTCCGGGTGTCGGCGAGGCGGGCGAGGCGGGCGATCGACTCGGACTTGCCGAGGATCTCCATCGACTCGAACAGCGGCGGCGAGACGCGGCGGCCCGAGATCGCGGTGCGCAGCGGCCCGTAGGCGATGCGGGGCTTGAGGCCCAGGCCCTCGATCAGCGCGCCGGCGAGCGCCTCCTGGATCGAGGCGGTCAGCCACTCCCCCTCGGGCACGAGCTCGAGGGCGCCGATCGACGCGGCGAGGACCTCGCCGGCGTTCGCGGGCAGGCCCTTCAGCGCGTCCTCGTCGTAGGAGAGGGCGTCGGCCGTGGTGAAGAGGAAGCCGAGCATGCCGGGCGCCTCGCCGAGCAGGCCGATGCGCTCCTGGACGAGCGGGGCGGCGGCGTCGAGGACGGCGCGCTGGTCGGCGGTCGGCTCGGTCTCGAGGACGCCGGCGGCGATCAGGTAGGGGATCGTCCGCTCGGTGAAGTCGTCGACCGCGAGCAGGCGGATGTGGTCGCCGTTGATCGACTCGGCCTTCTTGAGGTCGAAGCGCGCCGGGTTGGGGTTCACGTCGGCGACGTCGAAGGCGGCGATCATCTCGTCGATCGAGAAGACGTCGCGGTCGTGGGTGAGCGACCAGCCGAGAAGGGCGAGGTAGTTGACCAGGCCCTCGGGGATGAAGCCGCGGTCGCGGTGGTGGAAGAGGTTGGCGGAGGGGTCGCGCTTGGAGAGCTTCTTGTTGCCCTCGCCCATCACGTAGGGGAGGTGGCCGAAGCGCGGGACGAAGGTCGTCAGTCCGATGTCGATCAGCGCGTGGTACAGCGCGATCTGGCGCGCGGTCGAGGGCAGGATGTCCTCGCCGCGGAGGACGTGCGTGATCTGCATCAGCGCGTCGTCGACCGGGTTCACCAGCGTGTAGAGCGGCTGGCCGTTGGGGCGGACGACGACGAAGTCGCTGAAGGACCCGGCCGGGAAGGTGATCTCGCCGCGGACGAGGTCGTCGAAGGAGAGGTCGGCGTCCGGGACGCGCAGGCGGAGCGCCGGGCTGCGGCCCTCGGCGCGGAAGGCGGCGCGCTGCTCCTCAGTGAGGTCGCGGTCGAAGTTGTCGTAGCCGTGCTGCTTGGCGCGGCCGGCCGCCTCGTTGCGCGCGTCGATCTCCTCCGCGTTCGAGTAGCTCTCGTAGAGGTGGCCGGAGGCGAGCAGGCGCTGGATGACGTCGGTGTAGACGTCGCTGCGCTCGGACTGGCGGTAGGGGCCGTGCGGGCCGCCGACGCCGACGCCCTCGTCCCAGTCGAGCTTCAGCCAGCGGAGCGCGTCGATGAGCTGCTCGTAGCTCTCCTCGCTGTCGCGGGCCGCGTCGGTGTCCTCGATCCGGAAGACGAAGGTGCCTCCGGTGTGCCGCGCGTAGGCCCAGTTGAACAGGGCCGTGCGGATGAGGCCGACGTGCGGCGTCCCGGTCGGGGACGGGCAGAAGCGGACGCGGACGTCGCTCCCGGTCGCGGTCGTGAACGGGTGCGCGTCGTGGGCGCGATCGGAGGGCGGGGTGAGCTCAGACATACGGGGCGATTCTAGCGGCGGGGCGGGGAGCGGCGCCCGGACTGGACAGGGGGCCGACTCGGGCGTCGGTCCGGCTCGCGGGACCGATCCGGCTCGCGGGCGGCCGGAGCTCTTAGCGCGAAGCAGTGCTCCGAGTCAACGGACTTCTCCAACGGGAGGAGCAGTGGTGGCCTGTGGCTACTGCTTCTCCCCCGGGGCCGCTCGACGACGAGCGCGTCGCATCCCGCCGCCCCGGACGCGCCAGCATGCCCGGAAAGGGGTCCCGATGAGCACGGTCGTTCTCGACACCGCCCTCTCAGCGCTCGCCCCCGCGACCGACTCGCCGAGCGAGCCCGCCTCGCCGCGCGAGGAGAAGGACGCCCGCACCCTCTCGCTCTTCCAAGCGGCGGCGACCGCCGACGACGCCGAGGGCGCCCGCATCCGGGAGCGCATCGTGCTCGACCACCTCGGGCTGGCCGAGGCGATGGCGAACCGGGTGTCCCGCGCCGGCGGCGACCGCGCGGATCTCCGCCAGGTCGCCTACGTGGGGCTGGTCAAGGCCGCCCGCCGCTTCACGCCGGAGCGCGGCGACAGCTTCGCCGCCTTCGCGGTGCCCACCATCACCGGCGAGCTCAAGCGCCACCTGCGCGACCTCGGCTGGATGATCCGCCCGCCCCGCGGCGTGCAGGAGCTGCACCGCCGCTCGGCCGTCGTCGCCGACGAGCTCGCGCAGGAGCTCGGCCGCCACCCGAGCGATCGGGAGATCGCCGCGCGGCTCGGCGTCGAGCCGGCCGAGGTCGCCGACGCGCGCGCGGCCGGGCATCCGCTCTCCCTCGACGAGACCGTCGGCGAGACCGGCGTCCGGCTGGCCGAGACGATCGGCGGGGAGGACGAGGACCTCGCGGCGATCGACCGCCGGCACGGCCTGGCCCGGGCGCTCGCCGAGCTCGAGAACGGCCAGCGCGAGCTGCTCCGGATGCGCTTCGTCGAGGAGATGACGCAGCAGCAGATCGCCGACGCGCTCGGCACCACGCAGATGCAGGTCTCGCGGCTGCAGCGCCGGATCCTCGCGCAGCTCGCCGACCGCCTCGGCGCCCCGTCGCGCAGTCATCAGCCCACGAACCGCGCGCGGGTAGCGTCGGTCGCCGTGGTCACGCCCGTCCACCCTGCGGCGCGGCTGCGGACCGCCTGAGGTGCGCGTCGGCGCGCGAGGGCAGGGTGGCGAGCGCGTCGAGGACGTGCTCGGTCCGCACCGCGAGCAGCGCCGGGTCGGGCTCGGAGGAGAAGACGTCTCCGCGGCGCAGCGACGCGTCGGTCAGCACGATGTGTGGTCCGCTCGCCGGCGGACCCCACGCCTCGGGCGGCGCCGGTCCGAAGATCACGACCGACGGGATGCCGTAGGCGGACGCCAGGTGCGCGGCACCGGTGTCCACCGTGACGAGCACCTCGGCCGCGGCGACGACCGCGGCGAATCCGCTCAGGTCGATCGCACCGGCGAGCACCTCGCCCGTTCCGGCCAGCTCGGCGACGCGGCGGGCGCGGTCGGCCTCGTTCGCGCCTCCGGTGTAGACGACGCGGTGCCCCTCGGCGGCCAGCGACTGCGCGACCGCGGCGAAGCGCTCCTCCGGCCACTCGCGCGAGCCGTAGAACGCGCCGATGTGCACGATCGCCGCGCCGTCGACGGGCGCGGGCACGGCCGGGACGGCGATGCCGACGTCCTCGGGGTCGGCGTCGAGGCCGATGGAGTTGACCAGGCGGGCCCAGCGCGCGCGCTCCAGTTCGCCGTCGAGCCAGAGCGGGCGCGGGTCGTCGTGGCTCGCGTCGGGGTCGAGAGCGGGCACGCGGAACTCGAGGCGGCGCTCGGACTCGAGCGCGATCAGGGCGTCACGGGACTCCGGGCCGTTGCCGTGCAGGTTCACGGCGAGCTCGATGCGCCCGGGCGCGACCGGCAGCGGATCGTCCAGCCCGCGCAGGGTCGGCACGAGGGCGTCGAGGCCGTCGATGAGGTCGACGATCGGCTCCAGCCAGGGCGTGGTAGCGAGGATCAGCCGGTGCTCGGGGAAGCCGCGGCGCAGCGCCTTCAGGGCGGGGACGGCCACGAGGATGTCGCCGAGCTTGAGGGCTCGCAGGGCGAGGATCTCCGGGGTTCCGTCCGGGTCGGTGAGAGCGCGCACGGCGCCTCCTTCCTGTCGGAGGTCCCGTACCCCGCTCCGGCGACCTCAGACGCGCGGATCTCGCCCAGGCGGTCCCGCGGCTCCGACGCGCCCGAGCGGACCACTTCTCCTCCCCCGCGTTTGGAACCCGGAGGAGGGGGGTACGAGGGAGAGGTGAACGACTCGATCCAGCCGGGCTCCGCGCACCGCACCGCGGAGGACGCCCCCGCCCCGCGCGCCGCGCGGCTGCGCGGAATCCTCTTCGACCGCGACGCGACGCTCGTGATCGACGTGCCCTACAACGGCGACCCGGCGCTGGTCGAGCCGATGCCCACCGCGCTGGACGCGGTCGAGCGGGCCCGCGAGGCGGGACTGAAGCTCGGCGTCGTCACGAACCAGTCCGGCATCGCCCGCGGCATCATCGACCGCGCGCAGGCCGACGCCGTGAACCGCCGCGTCGACGAGCTGTTCGGCGGCTTCGACGCCTGGATGCTCTGCCCGCACGGCCCCGAGGACGGCTGCGCCTGCCGCAAGCCCGCGCCGGGCATGGTGCTCGACGCCGCGCAGAGCCTCGGGCTGCCCGCCGGCTCCCTCGCGGTGATCGGCGACATCGGCGCGGACGTCGGCGCGGCTGCGGCCGCGGGGGCCCGCGGCGTGCTCGTGCCCACCCCGATCACCCGGGCCGAGGAGGTGGCCGCCGCTCCGCTGCGCGCGGCGACGCTCCTCGAGGCCGTCGAGCTGCTGCTGGCGATGCAGCCGGACGAGGACGCCGAATGACCCGCCGCGTGCTGGTGGCGCGCCTCGATAGCGCCGGCGACGTGCTGCTCTGCGGACCGGCCGTCCGCGCGATCGCGGCCGACGCCGAGGTGCTGCTGCTCGCCGGACCGCAGGGCGCGCCCGCCGCGGCGCTGCTGCCGGGGCCGACGCGGGTCCGCACCTGGTCCTGCCCGTGGATCGGCGACGCCTCGCGCCCGGTCGACGCCGCCCTCGTGGCGGAGCTGCGGTCGATCGTCGAGGAGTTCGCTCCGGACGAGGCCGTGATCCTCACCTCCTTCCACCAGTCGCCGCTGCCGCTCGCGCTGCTGCTGCGCCTGTCCGGCGTCGCGCGGATCTCCGGCGCGTCCGTCGACTTCGCGGGGGCCCTGCTCGACGTGCGGCTGGTGCCCGGCGAGACACTCGTGGAGGACCAGCCCGAGCCGGAGCGCGCGCTCGCCATCGCGGCGGCCGCGGGCTTCGCGCTGCCCGAGGGCGACGACGGGCTCCTGCGGGTGAATCGCGAAGGCGTCCTCCCCGCCGCGCTCGAGGGCGTCGGACCGTACGTGGTCGTGCATCCCGGTGCAGCGGTTCCCGCGCGGGCCTGGCCCGCCGAGAACGCGGCGCGCGCGGTCGAGCTGCTCGCCGACTCCGGAGTCGCGGTCGCCGTCACCGGCGGCCCCGGCGAGCGCGCGCTGACCGCGCAGGTCGCGGGCAGCCGCGGCATCGACCTCGGTGGCGCCACCGACTTCGCCGGCGCGGCCGAGGTGCTCGCCCGCGCCGAGGTCGTCATCAGCGGCAACACCGGGCCGGCGCACCTGGCGGCGGCTTCCGGCACCCCGGTGGTCAGCCTGTTCGCGCCCGTCGTCCCGGCGATCCGCTGGGCGCCTTACGGCGTCCCGGTCGAGCTGCTCGGCGACCAGCAGGCCGCCTGCGCCGGCTCGCGCGCCCGCGTCTGCCCCGTTCCCGGCCACCCCTGCCTGGCGGGGGTGAGCGCCGAGGAGGCGGTCGCCGCCGCCCAGCGGCTCCGCGCGCTCCCGCGGCGCGACTCCACGACATCCACCACGACACCCTCGGAGGCGCTCGCATGAGGATCCTGCTCTGGCACGTGCACGGCGGCTGGGCGGACGCGTTCGTCCGCGGCGACCACGAGTACCTGCTGCCCACCACTCCCGCCCGCGACGGCTGGGGCCTCGGCACCGGCGGCCGCGACTGGCCGAACACGATCGAGATCGCCCCGGAGGAGCTGCGCGACGCCGACGTCGACGTCGTCCTCCTCCAGCGCCCCGACGAGCTGGCCGAGGCGGAGCGCCTGCTCGGGCGGCGGCTCGGCCGCGAGATTCCGGCGGTCTACGTCGAGCACAACACGCCCCGCGGCGACGTGCCCGACAACCGCCACCCGCTCGCCGACCGCGACGACCTCCTCCTCGTGCACGTCACGCACTTCAACGCGCTGATGTGGGACACCGGATCGACGCGCACCACGGTGATCGAGCACGGGATCAACGACCCCGGCCCCCTCTACACCGGCGAGCTCGCGCGCTTCGGCGTCGTCATCAACGAGCCGGTGCGCCGGCAGCGGGTGACCGGCACCGACCTCCTGCCGCGCTTCGCCGCGGTCGCCCCGCTGGACGTCTTCGGGATGAAGACCGAGGGCCTCGTCGGGACGCCCGGGCTGCCCGCCGACCGCCTCGACGTGCTCGGCGACGTGAAGACCGGCGCGATGCACGCGGAGCTGGCCCGCCGCCGGGTCTACCTGCACCCGTTCCGCTGGACCTCGCTCGGCCTCGCGCTGCTCGAGGCGATGCACCTGGGGATGCCGGTCGTCGCGCTCGAGACCACCGAGGCCGGCCGCGCCGTGCCGCCCGAGGCGGGCGCCATCTCGAACGACCTGGACGCACTGGCCGCCGCCGCCCGCGCGCTGATCGAGGACCCGGAGCGCGCCGCCGTCGCCGGAGCGGTCGCCCGCGAGGCCGTGCTCGCCCGCTACAGCCTCGGCCGCTTCCAGCGCGACTGGGACGAGCTGCTCGGCGACCTCACCCGCAGCCGGCCCGCCCGGCGCGACCTGTCCACCGCCGGAACCGCCGGAACCCGCGAAGGGAGCTCCCTGTGACCTCGACCCGTCCCCTCTCGATCGCGATGGTCTCCGAGCACGCCAGCCCGCTGGCGACGCTCGGCGGCGTCGACGCCGGGGGCCAGAACGTGCACGTCGCCGCGCTCGCCGACGCGCTCGCGCGCCGCGGCCACCGCGTCACCGTCTACACGCGGCGCGACGACGCCTCCCTCCCCCGCCGGGTGCCCTTCACCTCCGGCGTCGAGGTCGTGCACATCGACGCGGGCCCGGCCAGCAAGGTGTCCAAGGACGAGCTGCTGCCGTTCATGGGCGACTTCGCCGTCGACCTCGCGAACGACTGGCTCGACTCCCGCCCCGACCTGGTGCACAGCCACTTCTGGATGTCCGGGGTCGCCGCGCTCGACGCCTCCGAGCGGGTGGAGCGCGCCACCGGGCGCCGCGTGCCCGTCTTCCACACCTTCCACGCGCTCGGCGTCGTGAAGCGCCGCCAGCAGGGCGCGCTCGACACCAGCCCCGAGGAGCGCGCCTGGCTCGAGCCCGGTGTCGGCCAGCGGGCGGACGGCGTCGTCGCCACCTGCTCCGACGAGGCCTTCGAGCTGAAGGGCCTCGGCGTGCCCACCTCGAGCATCTCGGTGGTGCCCTGCGGCGTGGACCTCGAGCGCTTCACGCCCGACGGACCCGTCGCCGAGCGCACCGCGCGCGTCCGGCTGATGAGCATCGGCCGCCTCGTGCCCCGCAAGGGCATGGGCCACGCGATCGAGGCGCTCGCCCGCCTGGTGGCTGACGGCTGCGACGCCGAGCTCGTCGTCGTCGGCGGCTCCGGCTCGGGCGACGCGCTCATCGCCGACCCGGAGTACCAGCGCCTGCACGGCGTCGCCGAGGGCCTCGGAGTCGCCGACCGCGTCGTCTTCGCCGGCCAGCTCTCGCAGACCGAGATGCCGGCGATGCTCCGCTCCGCCGACATCGTGATCTGCGCGCCCTGGTACGAGCCGTTCGGCATCACCCCGCTGGAGGCGATGGCCTGCGGCGTGCCGGTGGTCGCCTCCTCCGTCGGCGGGCTGATCGACACGGTCGTCGAGGACGTCACCGGCGTGCACGTGCCGCCGCGCGACCCCGAGGCCCTCGCCGCGGCCCTCGCCGCGCTGATCGCCGACCCCGAGCGCGCCCGCGCCTACGGAGCCGCCGGCCGCGCCCGCGTCGAGTCCCGCTACTCCTGGGACCGCGTCGCCGCGGACACCGAGCGCGCCTACCTGACCACCCTCGCCGGACTCGGCGACGGCGGTGCCGCCAGGAGCGGCACCGCTCGCACCTCCCTCTCCTCCACCCCCCGGAAGGCGGCCCCGCGCAGATGAGCATCGACACCGTTCTGGACACCCCGACGGGCACGCCGTCCGACACCTCGACGGACGCCGCCCGGCGCCTCGTCGACGACCACGTCGCCCGCGCGCTCGACGTCGTCGCGCAGCTGGAGCGGCACTCCGACCGGATCGTCGCCTGGGGCGTCGAGCTGGCGGACCGCCTGCACACCGGCGCCCGTCTGCTGGCGGCCGGCAACGGCGGCTCGGCCGCGGAGGCGCAGCACCTCACCGCCGAGCTGGTCGGCCGCTTCGACGGCGATCGCATCCCGTTCTCCGCGATCTCGCTGCACTCCGAGACCTCGAGCCTCACCGCGATCGGCAACGACTACGGCTTCGACCACGTCTTCGCCCGCCAGGTCACCGCGCACGCCCGCGCCGGCGACGTCGTCGTGCTGCTCTCGACCAGCGGCCGCAGCGCCAACCTGCTGCACGCGGCCGAGGCGGCCCGTGCGGCCGGCGCCCGCACCTGGGCGCTCACCGGCGACGGACCCAACCCGCTGACCGAGGCCTGCGACGAGTCGATCGCGCTCGAGGGCCACGGCTCGAACGTGCAGGAGGCGCAGCTCGTGCTGGTGCACGCGCTCTGCCGGGCGTTCGAGCACCGGATCCGCGTGCGGACGGGAGCGGCCGCGTGAGCCGCCTGCGGATCGCCGTGGTCGGCGACGTGATGCTCGACGTCGACCTCTCCGGGCCGGCCGAGCGGCTGAGCCCCGACGCGCCGGTGCCCGTGGTCGACGTGTCGACCCGCGGGGTGCGCGCCGGCGGCGCCGGGCTGGTGGCGCGGATGCTGGTGCGCGACGGCCACGAGGTCGTGCTGGTGACGGCGCTGGCCGACGCCGCCGATGCCGATGCGGCCGAGCTGCTCGCCGCCCTCGACGGCGTCCGAGTGGTCGCCGGGCCCTCCGGCGCGCCGACGCCCGTGAAGACGCGGGTCGCCGCCTCCGGTCAGGCGGTCGTCCGCTTCGACCGCGGCTGCGAGCGCCCGCCGGTGCCGACCGTGACCGAGGAGATGCTCGCCGCGCTCGGCGAGGTCGACGCGGTCGTCGTCGCGGACTACGGCCGCCGGCTCACCGAGGACGCCTCGCTCCGCGCGGCCCTCGACGCGCTCACCGTGCCGCTGGTCTGGGATCCGCATCCGCGCGGGACCGAGCCGGTCGCCGGGACGACCCTCGCGACGCCGAACCTGGGCGAGGCGACCGGCTTCTCCGGGGCGAGTGGCCGCGGCGTCACCCTCGCCGAGACCGCCGCGACGACGTTGCTCGAGCGCTGGGGCTGCGGCGCGGTCGCGGTGACGATGGGCTCCGGCGGTGCCCTGGTCCGCTCGCGCGGCGCCGGCGTGCCGGTGGTGCACCCCGCCGCCGCCGTGCCGCCGACCGATCCCTGCGGGGCGGGCGACCGCTTCGCCGCCTCCGCCGCCGTCGCGCTGGCCGGCGGGGCCACCCCCTCCGAGGCGGTCGGCGCGGCCGTCGCCGCGGCCGGCGCCTACCTGCTCGCGGGCGGAGTCTCCTCCCTCGGCACTCCGGCCGACACCGCCGCCCTGCACGGGGCGTCCGGAGTGGACGCGCTGCGCGTCGCCGAGGCCGTCCGCGGCGCCGGCGGCACCGTGGTCGCGACCGGCGGCTGCTTCGACCTGCTGCACGCCGGCCACGCCCGCACCCTCTCGGCCGCCCGGGCGCTCGGCGACTGCCTGATCGTCTGCCTCAACTCCGACGACTCCGTGCGCCGGCTCAAGGGACCGGCCCGGCCGATCATCCCCGAGGACGACCGGGTCGACCTGCTGCTCGCGCTCGAGTGCGTCGATGCGGTCCTCGTCTTCGGCGAGGACACCCCCGACGAGGCGCTGCGCCGCATCCGCCCGGACGTCTGGGTGAAGGGCGGCGACTACTCCGCCGAATCGCTGCCCGAGACCGCGACGGTCGCCGAGTGGGGCGGCCGCGTCCTGACGGTGCCGTACCACGCGGGCCGCTCGACCACCCATCTCGCCGCCGCGCTCGCGCGCGTCGGCTGACCGCGTCGGCTCCGGCCGACCACCGCCCCGCTGCGCCGATCCCGTCGGCGCTGACGATCCTGGAAGGGACACCCATGACCACCACCCCCACCCCCATCGGCCGCGTCCTGATCACCGGAGGCGCCTCCGGACTCGGAGCCGCCGTCGCCGCCGCCGTCACGGCCGCGGGCGGCACCCCGATCGTCCTCGACCGCGACGTCTCGAACGTCCAGGAGGGCGTCGCCGCCTACCAGGTCGACGTCGCCAAGACCCGCGAGGCCGAGAAGGCCGTCGTCGAGATCGCCCGCGAGCACGGCGGCCTCGACGCCGTCGTCACCGCGGCCGGCATCGACCGCTGCGGCCGCCTCGTCGACGTCGAGCCGGAGGAGTGGGAGCGCGTGATCTCGGTCAACCTGCTCGGCACCGCCGCCGTCGTCCGCGCCGCGCTGCCCTTCCTGACCGAGACCCACGGCCGCGTCGTCACCGTCGCGTCCTCGCTCGCGATCAAGGCCGTCTCGGACGCCACCGCCTACTGCGCGTCGAAGTTCGGCGTGCTCGGCTTCACGCGGGCGCTCGCTGCCGAGACCAAGGGTGAGATCGGCGTCACCACGCTGATCCCCTCCGGCATGAAGACCCGCTTCTTCGACGACCGCGACGCCCAGTACAAGCCGGGACCCGACGCGCTCCTCAACGACCCGGAGAACGTCGCGAACGCCGTCATGTTCGTCCTCGGCCAGCCCCGCGGCTGCGAGGTCCGCGAGCTCGTCATCACCCACGAGGAGGAGCCCTCCTGGCCGTGACCTGACGCCCCGGACGTCTGACGCTCCCCCGCGTCCGACCCCTCCCGCGAGATGCCACTTATGAGCGCGACACGCCGGTGTCGGTGCTCATAAGTGGCATCTCGTGGTGGGGGGGGCAGGGCCCGGGCGACGTCAGCGGGTGGAGGCGAGGACGCCGCGGACGTCCTCGAGGACCCGGGCGACGGGGACGTCGTCGACGAAGGACAGCTCGTGCTCGCAGCGCGGAGCGGTCCAGCCGACCTGGGTGACGTCGATGCCGCAGATCGGGCAGCGGGTCGTCCAGCTCAGCTGCACGCGGTGGCGCTGGCGGCCGAGGGGCTGGGCGTTGATGGCGTTGCCGACCCAGAAGACGCCGACCGTGGGCGCACCGACCGCCGCCGCGAGGTGCCGCGGTCCGCTGTCGTTGCCGAGCACGAGGTCGGCGAGCGAGAGCAGCGGACCGAGATCCGGGAGCTCGACCCGGTCCGCCCAGGACACCGCGCCCGGAGCGCCCGCGACGATCGCCTCCGCGGCGGGCGCGTCGGAGGCGTCGCCCACGACGAGCACCCGCGCCCCGTCGGCCAGCAGCGCGCGGGCGACCTCCGCGAAGTTCGCCGAGCTCCAGCGGCGCCGGACGTCGGTCGCCCCCGGGTGGATCAGCACCAGCGGCCCGCCGGCGGGCAGCGCGGCGGCGAGGCGGTCGCGGCGCTCCGGGTCGACCTGCAGCGACGGCTCGAGCCGGACGGCGGGCGCCCCGGCGAGCCCGACGATCTCGAGCGCGCGCAGCATCTCGTGCTGGTAGTAGACGTAGGGGATCGTGCACTCCAGCTCGGCCGCGTCGTCGGTGCGCGAGCCGATCGTGTGCCGCGCGCCGAGGCGCTGCAGGAACGGGTTGGAGTAGCGGCCGCCGCCGTGCAGCTGCACCGCGAGGTCGAAGCGCCGCGCGCGCATCCGCTCGGTGAAGTCCTCGACGACCCGAGGGTCCTCGCCCTCGCCGTCGCGGACGCCCTGCGCCACCGGCAGGATCTCGACGTCGGTCACCGGCGAGTCGACGCCCTGCAGCAGCACGCGGTGCGCCGGAGTGCCGAGCAGCACGATCTCGGCGCCCGGGTAGGCGGCGGCGAGCGCGTCCACGGCGGGCAGCGCGAACAGCAGGTCGCCGAGTCCGCCGCCGCGCAGCACGGCGATCCTCTCGACTCCGTCGAATCGGTCTCGGAGCGGGGCGATGGCGACCACGGGCGTTCCTCTCGGTGGGCGGAGCGCGACGGCTCCGGGGGAAGGGGCACTCCTCCTCTTCCCCGCCGGGGGCGATCCGAAACCGTCGACGAGCGGTCGGGGCCCGCACGACATCAGCTGAGAAGGGAGGGCCTCCGCTGTGGGGGGGGGGGAGGGACCCTGCTCTCAGCTGATGTCGTGCGGCAGCAGTCCGCCCGGCCCGCTCAGCGCTGCGGGTGGATGTGCACCTTGCGCGCCGACTCCGAGCTCGCCGCGGCGAGCGCCTCCGCGTAGTCCGCGAGGCCGAAGGTGTGCGTGACCATGCGCGCCGCCAGGTCGGGGAGCGTGACGACGTCCTCGACCGCGGCCGGGTAGGAGGTGGCCAGCGACTGCGAGCCGACGATGGTCAGCTCCCGGTCGAACAGGTCGTACGGGAAGAGATCGATCGACGCGGTCGGGCTCACCACGCCCATCTGCAGCAGCGTGCCGCGCTCGGCGAGGCGCACGAGCGCGTCGGACACGGCGGAGGGGTGTCCGCTCGCCTCGATCACGAGGTCGACATCGCGCTCGCTGCTCCGCTCGCCCGGTGCGAAGACGGCATCGACGCCGAACTCGACGGCGGCCTGGCGGCGGACGGCGCTGGGCTCGACGACGTCGATCCTGGCGCCGCCGCGGGCACGCACCAGTGCTGCCGCGAGCAGACCGATGGAGCCCGCTCCGTAGATCAGGACCCGCTGCCCCGCGACGGGGCCGACGCGGTCGAGGGCGTGCAGGACGCAGGCGAGGGGCTCGATGAGGGCGCCCGTGGTCCAGTCCATCCCCTCGGGGAGGCGGAAGACGACGCCGACCGGCACGCGGACCAGCTCCGCCACCGCGCCGTCGGAGGTGACGCCGATCGGCACGAGGTTCCGGCAGAGGTTCGTGGCGCCGACGTCGCACTGATCACAGTGCCCGCAGGCGACGTTCGGATCGACGCAGACGCGGTCGCCGACCGCGAACTCCTCGACGTCCGCGCCGATCTGGACGACGATGCCGGCGAACTCGTGGCCGGGCACGACGGGGAAGGTGCCGGTGGGGTAGTCGCCGGAGGCGAGGTGGATGTCGGTTCCGCAGATGCCGACGACCTCCGGCGCGATCACGACCTCGCTGAGCCCCGCTACCGGGTCGGGCAGCTCCGCGACGTCGATCGAGCCCCTGCCGTCGAGAACCACTGCGCGCATCTGAACACCTTCCGCTGTCGGGGCCGAAGGCGATCCTCGGCCCTGAGGACCCGCCGCCGCCCTGTGCGGGCGTGGCGAGTGCTGGACAAAGGCTAGCAATGTTTGTACGTACAGTCCAGACGAATCGCTCGCCAGCGGGACAGTAGGAACGAGGGTGTCCGCGCGGCACCCGATTGCGGCCGGACAGCACGCTGCTCCTGTCCAGCCGGTGAGGACAGTCCGTGCGTTACTGTCGGAGGGCCCGCCCCGAGAGGGCGGAGGACATCGATCGGAGACTGCGATGATCCCGCCCATCGAGCGCGACTCCCCCGTCCCCTACTACGAGCAGCTCTTCGGGATCCTGAAGCAGCGGATCGTCTCGGGCGGCATCCCCGCCGACGAGCGGCTGCCGAGCGAGCTCGAGCTGGGTCGCGAGTTCGGGTTGTCCCGCGCCACCGTCCGCCAGACGCTGCAGAAGCTCGAGACCGAGGGCTTGGCCCGCCGCGTGCCGCGCCGCGGGGTGTTCGCCGCCGCCCCCGAGCGGACGACCGGCTGGACCGTGCAGGACACCGCGGGCTTCCTCGACTCGCAGCTCCGGCACGGGCGCACCGGGATCGCGACGCGGGTGGTCGACGCGCGCTCGCTGGTCCCGCCCGAGCACGTCGCCCAGGCGCTGCGCCTCGCTCCGGGCACGCCCGTCTTCGCCCTCGAGCGCGTCCGCTCCCTCGACGGGACGATCGCCATGTTCAGCACCAACTGGTTCCCGAGCGAGGTGGCGCGCACGATCTCGACCGCGCAGGACGTCCTCGACGGCACCGGCTCCGTGGACAGCACCCTCCGCCGCGCCGGGTTCACGACCGACGGTGCGCACCGGATCATCCGGTCGATGCGCGCGCCGCAGCACGTCGCGACGCAGCTGCGGATCGGCTCGGAGGACCCCGTGCTCCGGGTGCGGTCCAGCTCCTGGAACCGGGACGGCTTCCGCTTCGACTACTACGAGACGTGGGTCCTGACGGACGTCGTGCCGCTGGAGGTGCTGGTCTCCGCGAGCTGAGCGCGGGTCCCCTGCCCGTGCACGCTCAGGCGCGCGGAGGAGAGCCGCCGAGCACCACGGCCGGCTCCGGATCCCAGCCGACGGCGCGCGCCGCGAGGAGCGCCGCCGAGACCGCGGTGACCTCCGGCTCGAAGATCGGCGTCGTCCGGTAGCCGTTCACCGCCGACTTGATCTCGACCCAGCCGGGCGAGTGCACCCAGCCGCCGGCGAGCCGTACTTCCGGCCGCTCCGGGGCTCCTCGGCGGACCGCGTCGACGGCGTCGCGCCCGGCGATCGCGAGCGCCCCCAGCACGGCGGACGCCCGCGCCCGCGGGTCCCGCGGGGCGTGCAGCGCGTAGGACGGACGTCCCCCGCCGCGACGACCCGGCACGAAGTACCCCGAGTCGAGGACCGGCAGCGGCTCGGAGCGCCCCGCCAGGAGGTCGCGGAGGTGCCCGTCGATGGCCGGGTCCTCCCCCGCCCAGGCCACGTTGCGCGCCAGCTCCTCGACCCGGAGCAGCGTCACGCCGGCGGAGCGGATCCCGGGCGCGACGTCGACCTGGTCCCGCCGCCCCGCCTCCGGCAGCGGCGACTGCGTCACGACGACCTCGGCCGTCCCCATCGAGTCGAGGACCGCTCCGGGCGCGATCTGGTCGACGCCCCAGCCGCCGATCGGATGGTCGTGCCCGCCCGCGACCACGACCGCGTCTGCGGCGAGCGCCCCCGCCTCGCGCAGGAGCGTCGAGCGGAGCGCGCCGACCACGTCCCCCGACCGCACGACCGGCGGCAGCAGCTCGACCGACCCGAGCGTGGCGTCGACCCGCTCGGAGGCCCACCGGCGATCCCGCGACCGCCAGGCCGCCGTGCGCGAGGCCAGGGTGTCGCTGAGGAACGGGCGACCACTCCAGACGACGCCGGAGTAGTCGGCCAGGGCGATCCAGGACGCGGCGCGACCCTCGAGAGGCTGCGTGCGCGCCCAGGCCCAGCCGACGAGGGTGCGGACAGGGTCGGTCTCGGCGTCGAAGCTCTCGTCGTCGTGGAGGCGTGGCCGCAGCGACCGGAAGACGCCCTGCCGACGCGGGTCGAACCAGGCGAGCGCGCGGGTCAGCGGGCGCAGGCCCCCGTCCACCAGGACGCCGTCCTCGCCGACCCCGACGGAGCAGATCGCCCGCACCACGCGGACGCCCCCGCAGACCTCGACGACCATCTCCTCGACGCAGCGGAGCAGTGTGACCGCGTCGACCGAGAGCTCGCCGTTCTCCCGTGGCGTCGCCCGGCCGGCCCGCGCGACGACGCGGCCGGCGGCGTCGAGCGCGACCACCTTGACGTTCGTGCTGCCGACGTCGACTCCGCAGGCGACCGCGTCCCGCTCCGTGCTGCGCACCCGTCCACCCTCCTCGACGCCCCGATCCATTCTCGCCACTCCCCGGTCAGGAGGCGGAGCGGCGCAGGAGAGCGGGCGCGGCCGCGGAGTCGTAGCCGAGCGCGGTCTTCGCCGCCGCGTGCTGCGCGAGGATCTGCGGCTGGGACGCCGAAGGCTGCAACTCCGTCGCCGTGCTCGTCCACTCGGGGAAGGCGCCGGACAGCGCGACCGCGGCCTGCATCGCGGCTCCCTTGGTCACGTACTCGTCGGGGTCGGGCAGGAGCACGGGGAGCTCCACGAGCTCGGTCAGGATCCGCTGCACCGCGAGGCTCCGCGCGGCGCCGCCGATCAGCAGCAGGCGGCGGGGGCGGATGCCGCACGCGCCGAGGGCGTCGAGCATCTCGACCTGGCTCGCGAGCGTCCCCTCGAAGACCGCCCGGGCGAGGTTGGACCGGGTGAGGCTGGTGAGCGAGGCCCCGTGCAGCGACCCGCGCGCGTCGGGCAGATCCGGCGTCCGCTCCCCTTCGAAGTACGGCAGGAGGGTGAGCCCCTCGGCCCCCGGTGCCGCGGCGAGCGCCAGGTCGGACAGGTCCGCGTAGCTGCAGCCGAGCAGCGCCGCGCCGAGCTCGAAGTTGCGGGCGGCGTTGAGCGTCGCCACCAGCGGCAGATGGGCGCCGGTCGCGTCCGCGTAGTCGCAGACGTAGCCGGCGTAGTCGCGCACCGGCGAGGACGACCGGGTGTAGACGACTCCGGAGGTGCCGAGGGAGAGGACGACGTCGCCCTCCTCCAGGCCGAGCGCCAGCGCCGCGGCGGCGTTGTCGCCGCTGCCGATGCCGAGCGCGAGCCCGGCGGGTATCCCGGGAGCGCCGGCGCCGGTGAGCCCGGCCGCGGCGAGCGGCGGCAGCACTTCCGGCAGCAGAAGGTTCCGGCCGAAGGCGTGCTCGACGAGGTCGCGGTCGTACTGCCCGCTGGCGGCGGACCAGTACGCGGTCCCGCTCGCCTCGGAGCGGTCGGTGACGAGAGCGCCGATACCGCCCTCGCGCCCGCGCAGCCGCCAGGTCAGCCAGTCGTGCACGATCGCCACGGCCGCGGTCCGGCGCGCCGCGTCGGGGTCCGTGTCGCGCAGCCAGCGCAGCTTTACCGCGGTGTCGGAGAGCGTGATCGGCAGCCCGGTGCGCCGGATCCACTCGTCGCGGCCGAGCTCGGCGTTGAGGTCCCGCATCTGCGCGTGCGAGCCGGTGTCGTTCCAGAGCGGAGAGGCGCAGACGACCTCGCCGGCCGCGTCCAGGAAGACAGGGGTGTGCTGCTGCCCGCTGACGGAGACCGCGAGGACGTCCTCCAGGCCGCCGGCGCGGTCGACGGCCCGCAGCAGCGCGGTCCACCAGACGTCGGGGTGCACGATCGTCTGCGGCGGGTGCTCGGCCTTCCCCTCGCGGACCGCCCGCCCTGTCTCGAGATCGCGGACCGTGACCTTGCAGGCCTGGGTGGAGGAGTCGATCCCCGCGACCAGCCTCGCCGGAGCGCCGCGCGTCACGACGGCAGTCCCCGGAGGTGCTGCCACTGCTCCGCGGTCCGGGCGGACCATGCGGCGAGCAGGGCGCGGCGGTGGGGATCGGGGTGCACGTCGAGCGGGTCGCAGTCCTCCCAGCGCGCCGCGACACCGCTGGCGAGGGCCTGCGCGCCTCGCGAGACGACCTCGGGGAAGCGCGAGACGCTGAGGCTCGTGCCCAGCAGGTCCGCTTTCAGCTGCAGCCAGAGCGGGTTCCGGCTCGCCGGACCGATGACCTTGATGCGCTCGGGCGGCTCCGGGAACAGCGCAAGCACGTCGCGGAACTGCACCGCGAGCCCGAGGAAGCAGCCCAGGACGAGCTCGTCCCGGCCGGTGTCGCTGCGGAGCCCCGCGATGATCCCGCGCGCCGCTGCATCCTTCGCGGGCGGAGGGCTGCCGCGGAACTGCGGAAGCACGAGCGGGAGTGCGTCGACGTCGACCCCGCCCTCGAGGTAGCGGCGGTGCGCGGTGCCGATGGTCGTCGACAGCTCCTCGGCGTCGATCCCGAGCAGCGACTGCAGGGTGGCGAAGGCGGACCCGCCGGTGGGGATCGAGGCGAACAGGGTGGACCCGGCGCCGGTGCAGGCGATCCCGTTGGCGAGCTTCGCGCGCTCGGCGTCGGCGCCCAGCTCGGGGACGTCGCGCAGCAGCAGCAGGCCCTCGGTGGTGCCGGTCGAGTTCAGCAGCTCCCCCGAGCGCAGGTCCGCCCCGATGGCGCCGACCATGTGGTCGTGACCGGCGACGTGGACCGTCGCGTCCGGCGGGAGCCCCGTCTCCCCGGCGGCCCCGGCACTGAGGGGCGTGCCGTCCGCCGCCGTCCGCAGCTCGGGCAGGACCTCGACGCCGACGCCGAGCAGCGCCGCCACCTCGGCCGACCAGGTGCGGGTGCCGAGGTCGAGCGCCATCGTGCGACTGGCGAGGGAGTACTCCGACCAGCGCCGCCCGGTGAGGGTCGCGGCCAGGTGCTCGGCGATGTTCAGCCACTGCGCGCCGGCGGCGTCCTCGCCCGCCTGCTCGAGGGCCCAGGCGATCTTCGACAGGCCGTAGTTCGCGTTGACCGGCAGACCGGTGGAGCGGTAGACGAGCGAGCGGTCCGCGGCGGTGAGCCCGGCGAGCCGCTCCGCTCCGCGGTGGTCGTGCCAGAGGATCATCGGCGATGCGAGCGAGCCGTCCGAGCGGACGAGGCCGCCCGACTCCCCCACCGCGGTGATCGCCAGCCGCTCGACGCCCGCGCGGAAGGACGGGTCGAGGCCGCGCACGAAGGCGATCAGCCCGCCCCGGAGCAGGTCGACCTCGTAGATCTCGCCCCATGCGTCCTGCCGCGTCGGCGTGCCCTCTCGCGCCGAGGCGACGAGGCCACCGTCCGCGTCGAAGGCGCACAGCTTCACGCTGGTCGTCCCGATGTCGATCGTGATGGTGGGGAGCATGCCGGCCCCCGTCAGGCGACCGAGGGGTTCAGCGTGCGGATGCGCCGCTCGACCACGTCCGCGATCGCCGCCACCGCGCTGGTGGACACCCGGATCAGCGAGGCCTCCCGGTTGTTCGCGTTGTAGGCCTCGCCGAAGGCGCGGATCATCGCGTTCCGGAGGTCACTGGCGACGTTCACCTTCACGACGCCGAACTCGTGCAGCCGGGCGAGCTGCTCGTCCGGCAGCCCCGAGCCGCCGTGGACGACGAGCGGGACGCTGCTCGCGGCGCGGACCCGCGCCAGGAGGTCGAAGTCGATCGTCGCGCCGGGCACGTAGCCGTGCTGGTTGCCGACCGAGACCGCGAGCATGTCGCAGCCGACGGCGTCGATGAAGTGCTTCACCTGATCAGGGTCGGTGGTGCTCGCGTGCTCGGGTGCGACGTCGTCCTCCTTGCCGCCGATGCTGCCGAGCTCCGCCTCGAGGGCGATCTCCGGGGCGCAGAGAGCCCGTGCCTGGGCGGAGACGCGCACGTTCTCCTCGTAGGGGTGCTCGGAGTAGTCGATCATCACCGAGGTGAAGTCGGCGGCGAGCGCGCCCTCCACGGCAGAGAGCTCCTTGCCGTGGTCGAGGTGCAGCGCGACGGGCACGTCCGTCGACGCCAGGCGCCGGCTGACCATGTCGTGGATGTACTCGTAACCCGAGAGCGCGACGTTCGTGGGCGCCACCTGGATGAAGGTGGGCACGCCGACGCGCTCGACCGCCTCCACGATCCCCATCGTCGTCTCGATGTTGGTGGTGTTGAACGCTCCGGCGACGAGGCCGCGGGAGGTGCACTGGCTGATGACGTCGATTCCGCTGACCAGGGGCACGGCGGGTCCTTTCGTGTGGTGCGCCGGGGTGGCCGGCGAGGAGCGGGACGCGCCGAGGGGTCGCTCCCGTGGGAGGGGCGGCGGCGATCGCCGCGCGCCCCTCGGGATCAGCGGCCCTCGGCCGGAGCCGCCGGGGCGGTGGAGCCGGAGAGGTCGTCCAGCGGGCGGCCCTCGGCGACGACGCGCTGCGCCTCCTCCGGCACCTGGAGCCAGCGGACCGAGACGCCCGCGAGCACGTAGAGCGCGGCGAAGACGATGGTGACGCCGCCGGCGCCGATCGGCCCGAGGAGCAGCGCCACGATCAACGGACCGACGAAGGTCGCCGCTCCCGCGCCGAGGTTCAGCACGGCGATCGAGTTGCCCTTCTGGCCCGGGGCCATCAGCGACATCAGGACCGAGATCGGGGTGAAGCCGGCGAGCGTGATCCCGAACAGAGCGGCGCAGAGCGCGGCGACCCAGTACTCGTCGCTGACCGCCGTCGGCAGGAAGTAGAACGCCAGAACGCTCACGGCGGAGCCGATGCAGCCGAACCAGCGCAGCGTGCGGTGCCAGCCGAGGCGATCGCTGAGGACGCCGAAGAACAGGTTCGCGAAGATGTTCGAGGCACCGAGGATGAAGACGAGCTGCAGCCAGCCCGCCGTGCCGAAGCCGAGATCGACCGCGAAGACGGTGGGGAAGAACACGAAGAGCCCGAACTGCGGCGCCGTGTTGACCACGCGGACCAGGCAGCCGAGGCCGACCCGGGGCTGGGTGAAGGCGATGGCGACGCTGTTCACCAGACTGCGGCCGGTGCTCACCCCGGGAGCTGCGAGGCGGCCGCCGCCACGGGCCTTGCGCAGACCGACGAGGGAGACGAGACCGCCGAGGACCACCAGGCCGAGCGAGAGCCAGAACGTCTCGTACTCGCCGAGGACGGGGACGGTGCCGGAGGCGACGAGCGAGCCGAGCGTCGGCAGGCCGCCGGTGAAGGCGAAGTAGAACCAGCCGACGGCCGAGCCGAGGCGGTGCGCCGGGCTCGCGCCGAGCACCCAGACCAGGAAGCCGTAGGCGAAGAACGGGTAGGCGATGCCGCGCAGCCCGTACACGATCAGCATCAGGGTGAAGTTCTCGGAGGGGAGCGCCACCGCGAGGAACACCACCTGCAGGCTCGCCCAGAGGACCAGGCCGATGACCATCACCCGGCGCGGGCCCCAGACGTCGGAGAGGGCACCGGAGAGCCAGGAACCGAGGGTGACCATCAGCCCGTAGACCGTGATGATGACGGCCGCGTTGGTCTCCGACCCGGCGCCGTTGTCGGCGAGGTAGGGCGCGATGTACCCCGACTCGACGCCGTCGCCGATCATGAAGAGCAGGAGGCCGACGAAGCCCCAGACGAGGGGCTTCGGCAGGCCGATCCTCTCGATGAACGAATGCGGCTCGGGGCCCTGAGCGCGGATGCTCGTCGTCGCTGACATGCGGATCCTTCGGTCGTGGTGCGGGAGGAGTTCCGCGAGGCGGTGGGCCGAGGGCTCGACGCGGGAGGAGAGATGCGCTGACCGCCTCATGCGGACTGTACGTACAGAACGTACCATGAGAACGCCGGCCACGGCGAGGGCGTCAGCCGTCCCGGCGAGACGGCCGTGCGCTCTCGGAGCTCAGTCGGCGGCGAGCGCCCCGCGGCGGATCTTGCCCGCGTCGTCGCGCAGCGGTGAGCGCTGGAGCCGCAGAGCCCGCGGCGCCCGCGAGCCGAGGTGCTCGCGCGCGAAGGCGAGCAGCTCCTCCTCCGTCACGTCGCTCTCCGCGATGTCGACCACCGCCTCCACCGCCTGGCCGGGCTCCGCGTCCGGGACGCCGAAGGCGACCGCTCCGCGCACCGCTGGGTGCTCCTCCAGCACCCGCTCGATCTCCGCCGGGTAGACGTTCACCCCGCCGCGCAGGATCAGGTCGTCCGCCCGGTCCAGCACCGTCAGGTAGCCGTCCGCATCGACGGAGCCGAGGTCGCCGAGGGTGTCCCAGCCGTCGTCGGTCCGCTTCGACTCCCCGCCGAGGTAGCGGTAGGTCGGCTCCCCACGGCGCATCTGCACGAGCCCCGGCTCGCCGACCGCGCACTCCGACCCGTCCTCGCGCAGCACCCGCAGCTCGGTCCCGCCGATCGGCCGGCCGACGCTGCCCGGCCGCTCCAGCCACTCGTCGCCGCGGATCATCGTCAGCCCGTTCGACTCGCTGCCCGCGTAGACCTCGACGACCTTCTCCGCACCGAGCCAGTCGATCAGCGCCCGCTTATCGGCGGGCGGGCACGGCGAGCCCAGGTGCAGCACCGTCTCGACCGACGACACATCCGCGACCCGGTGCGCGGGCGTCCGCAGCAGCCGGTGGATCATCGTCGGCACCAGCAGCGCCCAGGTCACCCGGTGCTCCGAGATCGCCGCGAGCACTCGCGCCTCGTCGAAGCGCGGCAGGATCACCAGCCGCTGCCCGGTCAGCAGCCCGCGGAAGGCGTAGGTGAAGGTCGCGGAGTGCGTGAGCGGCCCGGCCACGAGCTGCACCCCCTCCCGCGGCAGGAACGCCGCGACCGGCTGCGTCGGATCCATCAGCGCGGGCGCCGCCGCGAGCACGATCTTCGGCCGCCCGGTGCTGCCGGAGGAGGCGGGCGCCTTCCACGACGCAGCCCAGATGTCGGGCAGCTCGTCGTCCGGCAGCGCGGGGTCGGGCGCGAAGCCGGCGGGGACGAAGGGCACGCCCGCCAGCTCCACGCCGATGCTCAGCGACGGCCGCCCGAGCGCGCCGACCTCGGCGAGCTCCCGCGCCGACAGCCCGCGCGAGAGCGGCTGCGGCGTCGCGCCCGCCTTCCAGATCGCCGCGCAGGCGAGCACCAGCTCGGCGCTGTTCGGCAGCGAGACCGCGACGAGCGAGTCCGGAGTGACGCCCCGCGCCGCGTAGGCGCGCGCGAGCCGGTTCGAGGCCAGGTCCAGGGCGCCCGCGGTGAGGATCGCGTCGTCCGCGACGACCACGACGCGCTCGGGGTCCCGCTCGGCCAGCGCCGAGAAGCAGCGCGAGAACGACCGGCGCATCAGGCGGCGCCCGCGTGAGCCCGGTACAGCGCCTCGTGACTCGCGGCGACGTCGTCCCACGAGTGCGAGAACGCGAGCTCCCGCCCGGGCCCGGGCTCCGGCGCCGCCCCCGCGAGCGCCGCGGCGAGCGCACCCCGGATCCCCGTCACGTCGCTCCCGTACGCCACCGTCTCCCCGAACACCTCGCGCAGCACCGGCAGATCGCGCGCGACGACCGGCACCCCCGCGGCGAGCGCCTCCATCGCCGCGAGCCCGAAGCCCTCCTTGGTCGAGACGAAGCCGAGCACCGCCGCACCGGCGACGAGCGCCGCGAGCCGCTCCTCCGGCACCGTGCCGAGCACGACCGGCGTCACGCCCAGCTCCGCCGCCCGGCGCTCGAACTCCTCGCGGTAGCCGCGGTAGTCGAACAGCGTCTCCCCGCCGCCGAAGACGAGCGCGGTCCCCGGAGCCAGCCCCGCGAACGCCTCAAGCAGCTCGATGCTGCCCTTCCGCGGCTCGATGCCGCCGAGCGCGAGCACGTAGCGGCCGAGCTCGGCCCGCCACTCCCCCGCGGCAGCACCGCCGGCCGCGGCTGCGAACCGCGCGGCGTCGACGCCGTTCGGGATCACCGCCGGCGCCCGCCCCCAGCCCGCCGCCACCTCGTCCGCGACCGCCCGCGACACCGCGAGCAGCCCGGCCGGCCCGGTGATCGCGCGCTCGTGGCAGGCGATCAGCGCCGGCGTCGTGAAGGCGTCGAGATGGTGCACGGTGCGGAGCAGCCCGCCGGCCCCCGCGAAGCCCGCGTCGAGCGCGGCGTTGGCCGAGATGCAGTCCTGCGCGTGCACGACGTCCCACTCCCCGCCGTCCTCCCCCAGCGCCACCGCGAGCGCGTCGAGCGAGCGGACGATCCGGTCGCCGACGTCCTCCCCGTCGCGCGCCGCGAACGGGACCACCCGGACCGCCACCGCGGGTTCGACCGCGCGGAAGAAGGCGGAGTCGCCGCCGCGGCCGAGCGTCCAGACGGTCACCTCGTGCCCGCGCCGGGCCAGCGCCTCCGACAGCGCGAGCGTGTGCACCACGCCGCCGCGGGGCTTCGTGGAGTAGGTCAGCTGCGCGATCCGCACGGGGTCTCCTTCAGGCGGGGCGACGCCCACGGGCGGCACCGGTCGGACGGGCGGGCCGGGAGCTCAGACGGCGGGAGCCGCGCGGTGGTACGCGTGCTCGGCGCGGTCGCGCAGGTGGTCCATGCTGCGGCGGGCTCGGGCGACGGAGGCCGAGACGTCGTCGGTCGCGAGCGCCAGCCCGCCCTTCGCCCAGGTCTTCGCGAGGATCTCGCCGGCCGGGTCCACGACCTTCGCCTGCCCGAGGAAGCGCAGCCCGCCGAGCACCCCGGTCTGGTTCGAGGAGACCAGGTAGACCTGGTTCTCCGCGGCGCGCGCGCAGTCGTAGAGGTCGAACAGGTGCGCCTGGCGGTCGTTGCGGATCCGGTCGGAGCGGTCGGTGACGCTCGCCGGCCAGGCGCTGAGGCAGCAGAGGATCTCGGCCCCGTCGAGGGCGAGCGAGCGCGCCGACTCCGGGAAGGTCTTGTCGAAGTCGATCATCATCCCGATCCGCCCCACGGCCGAGTCGAACGAGCGGAAGGAGGCGCCCGCGGCGTACGCCTCGGACTCGCCCAGCGGCAGGTGCACCTTGCGGTGCGTCCCGATCACCTCACCGCCCTGCACGCAGACCGCCGAGTTGTAGCGCCGCACCTCACCGCCCTCGAGCGCGCGCTCCGCGATGCCGAAGCACACCGTGGTGTCCCCCGCCATCGCCGCGACGGCCGCCACCTCCGGCCCGTCCACCTCCACGGCCTGCGGCAGGTCGTCGGGGCCGGGGTGGTGCATGTCGAGGAGGTAGCCGCCGAGGGTCGCGTCGGGCAGCACCAGCAGGTCGATCCCGCGCTCCTGCGCGCTCGCGATCATGCCGGGCAGCTTGACGAGGGTGCGCTCGATGTCGCGGCCGAAGTGCGCCGCGACCGCGGCCATCGTGATCGTCGACATGGTCCTTCTCTCCCGCCCTCTGCGGGCGGCCGGTGCGCCGGGGCGGACGGAGAGCATCCGCCCTCCTCCGCCCCGCGCGGCAGAGCGGTGCGCTCGGGCCGAGCGCGTGGCCGTCACCGTACCGCGGCGCCCTCGAGCCG
The DNA here is from genome assembly GCF_022815495.1 of Rathayibacter sp. VKM Ac-2929. Classification (NCBI taxonomy): domain Bacteria; kingdom Bacillati; phylum Actinomycetota; class Actinomycetes; order Micrococcales; family Microbacteriaceae; genus Rathayibacter; species Rathayibacter sp. VKM Ac-2929. Next base: position 882,941 of record NZ_JALGRV010000001.1, on the reverse strand, counting down.
GTCCATCCGCGCGCCGCCGAGCAGCTGCTCCGCCACGTGCTCCGCGTCGCGCGCGATCGCCTCGAAGCGCCCGGAGCCCCAGGTGTTCAGCCACGGCAGCCCGAGGAAGTGCAGCCCGGGCACAGCGGTCGCGCCGCGCCGGTGGGTGGGGTGCCCGGCGCCGTCGAAGACGCCGATCTGCATCCAGGAGTAGTCGGAGCGGAAGCCGACCGCCCAGACGATGCTCGTGATCCCGGCGGCCGCCAGGTCCAGCTCCTCGATCTCGCGCTCCGGCCGCCAGACCGGCGCGTACCGGGCCTCGGTCGGCGCCGAGACCCCCGAGCGCTCGATGTAGGCGTCGATGTCGTTCTTGATCGACTCGGCGACCGAGTCCGCGTAGTCGAGCGACGCCTCCGCCGTCGGGGCGAATCGGAGCGACCCGCCGTCGACCTGCTGCAGCCGGCCGTAGAGCGTCATCCCGTCGCGCGCGAACGCCCGCAGGTCGATGTCGCGGCCGCCGCCGCGCCCGGTGACGTAGTGGTTGGTCGACTCCCGCTTGGAGAGCCCGCCGACCTGCGCGTGCACCGGCACGTCGTAGACGCCCATGTCGGCGAGCCAGGCGACGCAGTCGCGGCCGCGGTAGAACCGGGCGACCCGCGGGGCCGTTCCCAGCGCCAGGTGCACGTCGCGCCCCTCGAGGAAGAGGTCCTCCGCGATCTGCGCGCCGGACTGGCCGGAGCCGACCACGAGCACCCCGCCCTCCGGCAGCGCCGCGGCCGAGCGGTAGTCGGCCGAGTGCAGCTGCACGATCGAGTCCGGGATGCGGTGCGCGACCGCCGGGAGCACCGGCCGGTGGTAGCCGCCGGTGGCGACGACGACCTGGTCCGCCGTGATCGTGCCGCGCGAGGTGACGATCTCGAACGCCCCGTCCGCGCTCTCGCGCATCCGGAGCACCTCGGTGTCCTCGGCGACGGGAGCGTCGAATGACTCCGCATAGCGCCGCACCCAGGCGTGCACCTCGGCGCGGGTCATGAAGCCGTCGGGGTCGTCGCCGTCGTAGGGGTAGCCGGGCAGCCGGCACTGCCAGTTCGGCGTGACGAGGGTGAAGTTGTCCCAGCGGCGGTCGATCCAGTCGTGCGCGATCGTGTCGCGCTCGATCAGGAGGTGCTCGACGCCCTGGTCGGTGAGCAGGCGGCTGATCGACAGCCCGGCCTGGCCGGCGCCGATCACGGCGACCGGCATGTGCCGGCCGTTCTCGAGCGCGGTCATGCGCGCGCCCCCTGCGCGGACGCGGGGACGGAGGCCGGAGGCAGCGGCGGATCCATCGCCAGCACCCGCACGCGGCCGCCGTCGAAGCGCGCGGCGGCCGCGAGGATCTCCGACTCCTGCTGCAGCGCGGAGGTGCAGGCGAAGCCGAACTTCGCGCGCACCCGCTCGCTCGCCAGCCGCAGAGCCTCGGTCGAGCGCCCGACGAAGTCCTCGATCGGGTAGCTCTCGCCCTCGGCGAGGTAGTCGTGCATCACCAGGCTCGGCGAGTAGCAGCGCTCCTCGACGCCGTCCGGCCAGCGGACGTGGAAGGTCATCTCAGGCATGGACCAGCCCTCCGCTCCAGACACGGTCGATGTCGTAGGCGTCCGGCCGGCGGTCGCGGAGGTGGAACATCCCGCCGCGCATCGCCTCGAAGGTGCCCCGCACGTCGATGTCGGCGACCGCCATGCCCGAGCCGAGCAGCGTCGTCGCGAGGATGTTGCCGCCCGGATCGACGACCTTCGCGTTGCCCACGTAGCGGAGCGACCCGAAGGTGCCGGACTGGTTCGACGCCAGCCAGAACACCTGGTTGTCCAGGGCCCGCGCGATGTCGAACTGGTTGAAGCGGTAGGTCCAGCGGTCCTCCTGCAGGTTCTCCGCCGTCGCCGTCCGCGCGGCCGGCCAGGCCGAGAGCGAGGCGATGATCTCCGCCCCGTCCAGCGCCATCGAGCGGGCCGCCTCCGGGAAGGCCTTGTCGTAGCAGATCTGCAGCCCGACCCGGCCGACCGGGGTCTCGAAGACCGAGTAGCCGGGCCCGGGCGAGTACGACATGTGCTCGCCGAGCGGCTGGTGCACCTTGCGGTAGCTGCCGTAGATCTGCCCGCCGTCGAGCAGGGCGGCCGCGTTGTAGCGGGTCTCGCCGTCCGCGTCGAGCTCGCAGAAGCCGATCGCGACCAGCAGATCGCCGGCGATCTCCTGCACCCGGCGCAGCTCCGGCCCGTCCAGCGCGATCGCCGGGGGCATCGAGCGGGTGGTCGTCTTGACCGTGTCGCCGTGGTTCCCGAGCGAGGAGAGGTAGCCGCCGATCGCGGCCTCGGGCAGGACGAGGAACTCGACCCGCTTCTCGCGGGCCTCCTCGGCCAGCGCGGCGATGAGCGCGTAGTTCTGATCGAGGTCGCGGGTGAAGTTCGCCGCGACCGATCCGACGACGGTCATGGCGCGCGCCTAGAGGTTGTAGGTCGAGTTGATGATGGCGCCCTTGCGGGCGTAGTGGATGACGGCGTCCTGGACGTCGAGCGGGTGGCAGGGGATGGTGCCCTCGATCAGGTCCTCCTCGCGCAGGCCGTGCAGCGCCATGCCGAAGCGGCAGACGAAGACGCGGTTGCCCTCGTCGATGAAGGTCTTCAGGGCGTCGTTGATGTTCTGCTCGCCCGGGAAGCCGGAGTCGCCGACGGTCGGGAAGCCGCGGGTGGCCATCGCGTTGATCGTGCCGGGGCCGTAGAAGTAGACGGCCGACTCGAAGCCCTTGCGAGCCGCGCGGGTCGCCTGCAGGATCGCGACGAAGCTGACCGACGACTCGTGCGCGATGCCGTGCACGAGGGTGAAGTAGGACTGGCCGGGCTCGGCCTGGTAGTCGGGGAAGACCTTGGTGGAGCCGTAGAGGTTGCTGCCCTTGGGCAGCGAGGGGTGCGCGATCTCGGAGCGCGACGTCTCGATGTTGGCGCTGATCTGCTCCTCGATCGAGGCCTGGTCGTCGGTGCTGTGGTCGGCGGGGGTGGTCTGGTCGTCGGTCATGAGAACCTCCGGGGTTCGGTGGGGAGCGCGCCGGACGGGGCGCGAGCGAGTGGTGCAGGGACAGGAGTGCCGGGTGGAACGGGCGGTGCTGTGATGCAGAGGCCGGTGTCGCTCGGGGCGGTGCGAGGACGAGCGGAGCGACGGGGCCGGGTCGGGAGCGTTCGTCCCGACTGCGTCCAGTCAAGGCCGCTCGTGTTTCGGAGTGGTTTCGGCCAGAAGAAGCCTGCGTGACGCCGGGCAGGCATCGGGTGGGCGCCGGGGCCGCCGCCGGATGTAACACGATCGCGTTCCCGATGTCATCGCTCCGAAACACCGCGTTGACCTAATGGAGGCTCACGACGTCGGACTCCGCCGTCGCGCACCGCTCGACTCGAGACTCCGAGGAGCACCATGACCGATCTGCAGACGCCCCGCCTCCGCACCGCCGATCCCGCACCCTCCGACTCCGCCGACTCCTCCTGCGCCGCCGACGCCTGCGGTTCCGCCCCCGTCCGCCGCACCGGCTCCTCAGCCCTGCGCACCCGCGTCGACATCGCCCTCCAGGGCATCCGCGTCGACGCCCCCGTGCACCGCGAGGCCGGCGCCGGCCCGAGCGACGACGGGCACGTGATGCTCGGCGGGCTCGGCGCCGCCATCCCGGTGAACCCGAAGAGCCCCTACGCCGTCACCAACGGCCGCCTCCTCCTCGACGGCGCCGACATCGGCCTCGACATCGAGCCGGTGAAGCGCCCGCGCTTCTACGACCTGAGCACCGCCGACGGCGTCTCCTACGAGAAGATCGCCCGCCTGCACGGCCGGAACATCCTGGCCACCACCGTCGTGCAGACCTGCATGCGCTACGACGAGGCCGAGCGCTGCCGCTTCTGCGCGATCGAGGCCTCGCTCGCCAACGACTCGACCATCGCGGTGAAGACCCCGGCGCAGCTCGCCGAGGTCGCCGAGGCGGCCGCCCGGCTCGACGGCATCCGCCAGATGGTGATGACCACCGGCACCTCCAAGGGCCGCGACCGCGGCGCCCGGCACCTCGCCCGCTGCGTCCGCGCGGTGCTCCAGGCCGTCCCCGGGCTGCCGATCCAGGTGCAGTGCGAGCCGCCGGAGGACCTCGCCGCGCTGCAGGAGCTCAAGGACGCCGGCGCCCTCTCCATCGGCATCCACATCGAGTCGATGGACGACGACATCCGCCGCCGCTGGACCCCCGGCAAGGCGCGCGTCTCGACCGCGAAGTACTGGGAGGCCTGGGACGAGGCGGTGCGGATCTTCGGCCGCAACCAGGTCTCGACCTACCTGCTCGTCGGCCTGGGCGAGGACCCGGACGAGCTGGTCGCCAGCGCCGGCGAGCTGATCGAGCGCGGGATCTACCCGTTCGTGGTGCCGTTCCGGCCGCTCAAGGGCACGCTGGCGACGGAGGTGGACCACGTCCTGCCGCCGGCCGGCTCGCTGCTGGAGAAGGTCAGCGAGCAGGTCGCCGCGCTGCTGATCGCCGCCGGGATGCTCTCCTCCGGGCAGAAGGCGGGCTGCGCGGCCTGCGGTGCCTGCGGTGTGCTGAAGACCGCCGGCGCCTGATGGAGCTCTCGATCCTCGAGGGGGTCCGGGCGGTCGCGCCGGCCGCCCGCGAGGCCTTCGTGGTCGGGGTCGCCGATGCGGCCGAGGTGGCCGCCTACCGGGCGCTCCGCCGCGAGGTGTTCGTCGGCGAGCAGGGCCTCTTCGACGCCGACGACCGCGACGCGCTCGACGAGGATCCGCGCACCGTGGTGCTGGTGGCCCGCTCGGCCGACGGCGTGCTCGGCGGGGTGCGGATCGCGCCCGCGCTCGAGCAGGATCTGGGCTGGTGGACCGGCAGCCGATTGGTGGTCCGCCGCAGCGCCCGAGGCGGGGCCGGAATCGGCGCCGCGCTGGTGCGCGCGGCCTGCGCCGAGGCCGAGGCGCGCGGCGTGATCCGCTTCGAGGCGACGGTGCAGACGCAGAACGAGGTGCTCTTCCGCCGGCTCGGCTGGGACCGGCTCGGCGCCGTCGAGGTCGCGGGGACTCCCCACGTGCGGATGCGCTGGCCGATCGACCGCTTCGACCGTCTCGCGCGCGGCGCCAAGGCCGCGCTCGGTCCACTGCTCGACGCCTTCGCCGGCCAGCTCGGCGGCCCGGGCTTCCGCGGCGACGACGGCGCCCCCGTCCCCGGCTCCGACCTCGTCGCCGTCTGCGACGCGATCGTCCCCTCGATGGTCGAGCGCGATCCGGAGTGGGCGGGCTGGTGCTCGGTGCTCGTCAACGTCAACGACCTCACGGCGATGGGCGCGGATCCGGTCGGCCTGCTCGACGCGGTCGCCGCGCGCGACGCCTCCTTCGCCGCCCGCGTCCTCCGCGGACTGCGCGCCGGCGCCGAGGCCTGGGGCGTCCCGCTGCTCGGCGGGCACACTCAGCTCGGCGTCCCGGCCGCGCTCTCGGTCACCGGCCTCGGCCGCACTGAGCGCCCGGTCCCGGGCAGCGCCCCGGTCGGGCACGAGCTGAGCCTGACCGCCGACCTCGCCGGCGGCTGGCGCCCGGGCTACGCCGGACTGCAGTGGGACTCGACCTCGGGCCGCTCACCGGAGGTGCTCCGCGCGCTGGCCGCGAGCGTCGGCACCGCCGCACCCGACGGCGCGAAGGACGTCAGCATGGCCGGCCTCGTCGGCACCGTCGGCATGCTCGCCGAGGCGTCCGGCGCGGGCGCCGAGCTCGAGGTCGCCGCGATCCCCCGCCCCGCCGCCGCGGGCCTCGCCGACTGGCTCTCCTGCTTCCCCGGCTTCGCGATGCTCACCGCCGACCGCCCCGGCGCCTCCCGCATGGGCACGCCTCACACGACGACCGCCGCCATCGGCCGCGTCGTCCCCGGCGAGGGCGTCACCCTCCGCTGGCCCGACGGCGAGACCACCCCCGCGATCACCTCCGCCGTCACCCGCCTCGGCCCCGCCTGACCCCCGCCGCGACCGCAGAACATCAGCTGAATCGAGCTCTCATCAGTCATCGGCGGTGAGTCGCCTTCTCAGCTGATGTTCTGCGGCGGTATCCGTTTGAGCCGCCGCCGCGCGGGTACCGGAGGTCTGCACGCGCGTCCGCGACCCCTGCGGACGCCTCCGACCGAGAGGTGACCGTGACCATCGACACCGCGACCCCCGCCGCCGGCACGACCGGCGCCACCGCCGACCTCGCCGCCGACGCCGTCTCCCGCGCCCGCGCCGCCTTCCCCGCCTGGGCCGCCACCGCGCCCGCCGAGCGCGGCGCCCTGCTGCGCGCCGCTGCCCACCGCGTGGCCGCCCGCGAGCAGGAGCTCGCCGACCTCAACACCGAGGAGACCGGCAAGCCCGCCGGTGACGCCCTCGGCGGCGTCCGCGCCGGCGTCGACACCCTGCTGCAGTACGCCGAGCTCGGCCCCCTGCACCGCGGCAAGAGTCTGCGCGGCGGCGCCCTCAACGTCGACCTCGCCCTGCCGCACCCGCGCGGCGTCGTCCTCGCGCTCACCCCCTGGAACGACCCGGTCGCCGTCGCCGCCGGCATGCTCGGCGCCGCGATCGTCTCCGGCGACGTCGTCGTGCACAAGCCCAGCGAGCGCAGCCCCGGCACCGGCGCCCTCTTCACCCGCCTGCTCGCCGAGGCCCTCCCCGAGGGCGTGCTGACCCTCGTCGAGGGCGACGGCGCCGTGGGCGACGCCCTGGCCCGCACCGACGGCGTCGACGTCCTGGCGCACGTCGGCTCGACCGCCACCGGCCGCGCCCTGGCCCGGATCGCCGCCGTCACCGGCGCGCACACCATCCTCGAGAACGGCGGCAACGACGCGCTCGTCGTCGACCGCGACGTCGACCCCGTCTGGGCCGCCGAGCAGGCCGCCCTCGGCGCCTTCGCCAACGCGGGCCAGATCTGCACCTCCGTCGAGCGGATCTACGTGCACCGCGACGTCGCCGAAGCCTTCACGGCCGCGCTGGTCGTCGAGGCCGAGCGCTGGCGCGACGGCCCGCTCCCCCGCCTGGTCGACGCGCGGATGCGCGACGCCGTGCACGAGCACGTCACCTCCGCCGTCCGCGACGGCGCCCGCGTCCTCACCGGCGGCGAGCCCGGCGACGGCACCTTCTACCCCGCCACCGTCCTCGCCGACTGCACCGACGAGATGCTGGTGATGACCGAGGAGACCTTCGGCCCCGTCGCCCCCGTCCTCGTCGTCGACGACTTCGACGAGGCGCTCACCCGCGCCGCCGCCGGTCCCTACGGACTCGCGGCCACCGTCCTCACCGCCGACATGGAGCACGCGCACCGCGCCGCGGCGACCCTCCCGGTCGGCACCGTCAAGATCAACGGCGTCTTCGGCGGCGCCCCCGGCGGCAGCGCGCAGCCCCGCGGCACCAGCGGCTCGGGCTTCGGCTACGGCCCGGAGCTGCTCGACGAGATGACCACCACCACCGTCGTGCACTTCGGCCTCCCCGTCCTCCCCGGCGCCGGGCGATGAGCCTCGAGGGCTCCGCACTCCAGCGGGCGAGCGCGCTGGTCGCGCACGTGCGCGAGCGGCCGCCGGTCGTCGCCGTCGTCGGCGACCTCATCCTCGACTCCTGGTGGCTCGGCGAGGCGGAGCGGGTCACCCGCGAGGCCCCCGCCCCGGTGCTGCGCCTCGAGGACGTCGTCGACGTCGCTGGCGGCGCGGCCAACACCGCGGCGAACCTCTGCGCGCTCGGCGCCGTCGTCCGCACGGTCGGCGTCGCCGGGCGCGACCCCGAGGGCGACCGCCTCCTCGCCGCGCTCGAGCGCGCAGGCCTGGACACCGGTGCGATCGTCCGGAGCGACGCCGCGACCACCATCAAGACCCGCGTCGTCGGCGGCGACAGCGTGATGCTGCGCGTCGACTCCGGCCCGCACCGCCCGTCCGACCCCGAGCTGGCCGAGCTCGCCGAGGCCGCCGTCCGCGCGGCCGACGGCGCCGACGCCGTGCTCGTCTGCGACTACGGATCCGGGATCCTGCGCGAGGCCGTCGAGCGCGTGCTCGCCGTGCGGCGCCCCGGCCTCCTCGTGATCGACGCGCACGAGCTCGCCGACTGGGCCTTCGCGGCCCCCGACCTGGTCACTCCGAACGCCAAGGAGGCGGAGCGACTCCTCGGCACCCCGCTCGGCCGCGGCACCGAGCGCGCCGCCGCCGTCCGCGCCGCGGCCGAGAGGCTCCGTGAGCGCTCCGGCGCCCGGCACGTCGTGGTCACCCTCGACCGCGACGGCTCGACCGCCCTCGACGCCGACGGCACCGTCTCCCGCACCTTCGCGCAGCCGGCCGAGGAGAAGCAGGCCTCGGGCGCCGGCGACACCTTCGCCGCCACCGCGACCCTCGCCCTCGCCGCCGGCCGCTCGCTGGCGACCGCCGTCGACCTGGCGCAGGCCGCGGCCGACGTGGTCGTGCAGCGCCCCGGCACCTCCGTCTGCACCGCGGACGACCTGCTCGCCTCGCTCGCCGCGCCCGGCGCCGTCGTGCTCGGCGAGGACGGCCTGGTGGAGGTGCTCGCCGAGGAGGCCCGCCGCGGCCGCCGCATCGTCTTCACCAACGGCTGCTTCGATGTCCTGCACCGCGGCCACACCGCCTACCTCCGTCAGGCGCGCGAGCTCGGCGACGTGCTGGTCGTCGCCGTGAACGACGACGACTCCGTCCGCCGGCTGAAGGGCGAGGGCCGCCCGATCAACCCCGAGGGCGACCGCGCGGGCGTCATCGCCGAGCTGGGCTGCGTCGACTACGTGACGCTCTTCAGCGGTGATACCCCGATCCCGCTGCTCGAGCGCGTGCAGCCCGACGTCTACGTGAAGGGCGGCGACTACGCCCCCGACATGCTCGCGGAGGCGGTGGTCGTCCGCTCCTACGGCGGCACCGTCACCACCGTGGGCTACGTCTCCGAGCACTCGACGACCGAGATGGTCCAGCGCATCCGCTCGTCGTCGGCGCCGTGAGCAGCCGGCGCTGGTCGGGGCTCTGGGGACGCGACCTGCCCCCGGAGGCCCCGGCCGTCGACGTCCTGATCCCGACGGCCGGCCGCTCGGCCGAGCTGGCGGCGACCCTCGCGGGCCTCGCCGCGCAGGACGATCCGCCGTTCCGCGTCGTCGTCAGCGACCAGTCGGACGCCGCAGTGACGGAGACGGACCCGACCGTGGTCTCGATGCTGCGGATCCTCGCCGCGCAGGGCCGCGCTCCGCTCGTGCGCCGGCATCTCCCCCGGCGGGGCCTCGCGGAGCAGCGGCACTATCTCCTCTCGCTCGCGACCGCGCCCGCGGTCCTCTACCTCGACGACGACGTCTGGCTCGAGCCGGGCACGCTGGCGCGGCTGCACGACGCACTCGAGCGCCTCGGCTGCGGCTTCGTCGGCTCGGCCGTGCAGGGGCTGTCCTACCTCGGCGACGAGCGGCCGCACGAGCAGACCGCCTTCGCGCCCTGGGACGACGGCGTCCAGCCCGAGCGGATCCGACGCGGGACGCCGGAGTTCGAGCGCTGGCCGCTGCACAACGCGGCGAACCTCACCCACGTCGCCGCGCGCCTCGACGTGCCGGAGGGCGCCTGGCGCGCCTACCGCGTCGCCTGGCTCGGCGCGTGCGTGCTCTACCGTCGCGAGGCGCTCGTCGCCTGCGGCGGCTTCGACTTCTGGGAGCAGCTGCCCCCGGAGCACAGCGGCGAGGACGTCGCCGCGCAGTGGCGCGTCATGGAGCGCTTCGGCGGCGCGGGGCTCGTCCCCAGCGGCGCCGTGCACCTCGAGACGCCCACGACGGTCACCGACCGGCGCGTGGACGCCTTCGACCGGCTCTTCACCGAAGAGCACCAGCACTGACCGAACGACGAAAGGACAGCACGATGGATGCACCCAACCCGATCCAGGTCCAGAAGTACCTCTCCGGGATCGACTACCCGGCCTCGAAGGACACGATCGTCGAGACCGCCGAGAAGGAGGGCGCCGACAGCGACGTCCTCGAAGCCCTCCGCGCCATCCCGGCCGGCGACTACGACAAGCCCACCGACGTGAGCTCCGCCGTCTCGAACGTCTGACCCCCTCCGCGAGATGCCACTTGTGAGCGCGACACGCCGTGTCGCCCGCTCACAAGTGGCATCTCGCACGTGGAGGTCGCACCTGCGGTGCGGCTCCCCTCCATGCTGGCCGAGCAGCCCTGCGTCACGAGGTCGCACCTCCGGTGCTGCCGCCCTTCCATGCTGGTCGAGTAGCCGTCCGCAGGACGGCGTATCGAGACCCCGCCCCGCCCGCACTCAGGCCGAGACCGCCTCGCGCTCCTTCAGCACGCCGGACTCCAGCGCCGCGAACGAGAGCACCTTGTAGCCCTCGGACTCGAAGAAGATCGTCGCGCGGTCGTCCTCGACGCTCATGACCGTCCCCGCACCCCACTCGCGGTGCTCGACGGCCTCGTCGACGCTCAACGGCGCATCGGCAGGAGCCGCGGACGCCGCCTCGTCGGCCGCCTCCTGGCGCGCCTCGTGCCGCTCGCAGCCGTCGCAGTTGCCACACCACTCCGGCCCCTCGACGCCGAAGTAGTCCAGCAGCACGCGCCGCCGGCACTGCGAGGTCTCCGCGTAGGCCCGCATCATCGACAGCCGCGACTCCGCGATGCGCTCGCGCGAGGCGAGCCCCTCCTTCACCGCGCGCACCGCGTCGTCCCCGCTGGAGTCGCTCACGGCCCGCAGGCCGCCCTCGGTCTCGAGCAGATCCGCCTCGGCCAGGTCGTTGACCAGCCGCGCGACGGTGCGCGGCGACTTGCCCAGCGCCTCCGCCAGCTCGTCGACCTGCACGCCCGGCTTGTCGGACACGGCCGCCCACACCACGCGCAGCGCGGCCGGCTCGACCCGGCGCTTGGCGAAGAAACGGCGCAGCCCGAGGTCCTCGAGCCGGTAGTGCAGCGCGGCCGTCGCGGGCTCGCTGTCGCGACCGGCGCGTCCGATCTCCTGGTAGTACGCATCGAGCGACTCGGACGTCGTCGCGTGCAGCACGAAGCGCACATCGCCGCGGTCGATCCCCATGCCGAAGGCGGAGGTGGCGACCACGACGTCCAGCTCGCCGTCGCGCCACTGCCGGTGCACGTCGCGCCGCTCGCTCGTCTTGAGCCCCGCGTGGTACGCCGCGACGGAGCGGCCCTCGGCAGCGATCTCCGCCGCGTAGGTCTCCGTCTCCTTGCGAGTGGCCACGTAGACGAGCCCCGGAGCGGTCCAGCTGCGGGCCTCCTCGGCGACGGCCGCGCGCTTCTCGTTCTCGCTCTCGTGGCGGTGCACCACGAGACGGATCTCGGGGCGGTCGACGCCGTGCACCTGCACCTCGGGGTCGGTCATGCCGAGCCGGTCGATGATCTCCTCGCGCACCGGCCGGGAGGCAGTGGCCGTCATCGCGAGCACCGGCGGGTCGCCCAGCGCACTGCGGACGTCCTTGAGTCGCAGGTAGTCCGGGCGGAAGTCATGGCCCCAGGAGGAGACGCAGTGCGCCTCGTCGACGACCAGGAGCGAGACGCCGGCCGCGGCAAGCCGGGCGACGTTCTCCTCCTTGGCCAGCTGCTCCGGAGCGAGCAGCACGTACAGCGGGCCGCCCTCGTCGATGCGCTCCCAGGCCCGCGCGACGGCGGCGGTGCCCTGCGCGGAGTTGATGGCGACGGCGGGCGGCGCGGCCGGCGCGGCCTCGATCGAGGCGAGCTGGTCGGCCTGCAGCGCGACGAGCGGCGAGACGACGAGCACGACGCCCCCGCGCTCGGCGCCGGCGATCTGGTACACGGCGGACTTGCCGCCGCCCGTCGCGAGCACGAGCAGCGTGTCCCGGCCCGCGGCGGCCGACTCGATGGCCTCGCGCTGCCCCGGCAGCAGCGACGTCCAGCCGAAGTCCTCGCGAGCGATGCGATCGACGCTGCTGCGCGTGATCTTCTTCGTGGCGGTCTTCTTCGCGCCGGACTTCTTCGCGCCGGTCTTCTTCGCGGTGGTCTTCTTCGCGGTGGTCGTCTTCGCGCGGCTCTTCTCAGCGGCAGCGGTCGTCGTGGCAGTGCTCTTGGTCGTGGCGGTGGTATCGGAACTGCGGGTCGTGCGGGACGAGCTCATGCTTCGACGCTACGACTCCGTCCCCGTCGAGCGTCTCCACTTGACAGCTCCGGGGAGCACGGTGAAGCCACCGCCCCGCCCCGTGCCGGTCGCAGAGCGCCGAAGCGCCCCCGTGCTGGCCGAGTAGCGCCGCAGGCGCGTATCGGGACCCACCTACCGCCGGAACGTGTCAAGACCCTGACGCCCGCCGCCGCCCGCGTGCTCCGATGGACACTCCGACGAGAGGAGCCCCCGTGCCCGAGAACGTGAACGAGGACCTGCCCGAGCAGGAGTCCGACCTGACCCCGAACACCGGCGGCGCCCAGACCGTGCTGCCCGGCGAGGACGCGACCGACGCGAGCGCCGCGGGCGCCGCTCCGGGCGGCACCGCCACCGACCGCGGCGTCTCCGACTCCGTCACGGAGGGCGACAGCGCCGGTGACACCGTCTCCGGCGACGCCGACCTCCCCGACGCCACGGACGGCCCCGTCACCGACGACCGCGCCTCCGCCGACTGAGTCGAGCCCGTCGACGTCCGCGAGATGCCACTTGTGCACGCGACACGCCGTGAGAAGCGTGCACAAGTGGCATCTCGCGAGGACGCGTCAGGCTCGGGACACCACCGGGCTGAAGAGCGTGCCGATGCCCTCGATGTCGATCGCGACCGTGTCGCCGTTGGCGATCGGCCCGACGCCGGCGGGCGTCCCGGTCAGGATGATGTCGCCCGGCAGCAGCGTGAACACCCGCGAGACGTAGGCGATGATCTCGGGCACCCCGTGGATCATGTCGCCGGTGTTCCCGGACTGCAGCCGCCGTCCGTTCACCCGCGTCTCCAGCGCGCTCTCGTTCCAGACGAACTCGGTCTCGATGACCGGCCCGATCGGGCAGAACGTGTCGTAGCCCTTCGCCCGGGCCCACTGCCCGTCCGACTTCTGCAGGTCGCGCGCCGTGACGTCGTTCGCGATCGTGTACCCGAAGACGACGTCCTCGTAGTCCTCCGCCCGCACGTTCCGCGCGATCGCCCCGATCACGACCGCGAGCTCGCCCTCGAACTCCACCTGCTGGCTGTCCTCGGGCAGCACGATCGCCTCGTCCGGCCCGATCACCGAGGTGTTCGGCTTGAGGAACATCAGCGGCTCGGCCGGAGCGTCGCCGCCCATCTCGGCCGCGTGGTCGGAGTAGTTCTTGCCGATCCCGATCACCTTCGAGCGCGGGATGACCGGCGCGAGCAGCTTCGCCTCGGCGAGCGGGATCCGCTCGCCCGTGGTCTCGAAGCCCGCGAACATCGGGTCGCCGGCGAGCACGACCAGGTCGTCCTCGTCCAGGATCCCGAAGTGGATCGCGCCCCCGTTGTCCCCGGAGCGCTGTGTGGCGAATCGTGCGATCTTCATGCGTCCAACCTCGTCATCCAGCCGTGCGTGTCCTCGCGACGTCCGTACTGGATGTCGGTCAGCTCCTCGCGCAGCGACATCGTCAGCGCGCCGGCCGGCGCGCCCTCGTGGCCCACCGAGAAGCCGTCGCCCTTGAGCTCGGCGATCGGCGTGATGACCGCCGCGGTCCCGCAGGCGAACACCTCCACCACGTCGCCGGACTCGACCCCGTCGCGCCACTCGTCGATCGACACCTGGCGGCGCTCCACGCGGTGGCCGCGGTCCTCGGCGAGCTGCAGCACGCTGTCGCGGGTGATCCCCTCGAGGATCGAGTCCGACTCCGGCGTGACGAGCGTGCCGTCCTTCTTCACCAGCACCACGTTCATGCCGCCGAGCTCCTCGATCCAGCGCGACTCCTGCGAGTCGAGGAAGAGCACCTGCGCGCAGCCGTGCTGGTACGCCTCCTGCTGCGGCAGCAGCGACGAGGCGTAGTTGCCGCCGGTCTTCGCCGCGCCGGTGCCGCCCTTGCCCGCGCGGGCGAAGGACGTCGACAGCCAGATCGACACCGGGGCCACGCCGCCGGAGAAGTAGGCGCCGGCCGGGCTCGCGATCACGTAGTAGCCGACCTCCTCGGCCGCGCGCACGCCGAGGAACGCCTCCTTCGCGAACATGAACGGCCGCAGGTAGAGGCTCGTCTCCGGCTCGGACGGCACCCAGGCACCGTCCGCCGCGATCAGCTGCCGCAGCGACTCGACGAACAGCTCGGTCGGCAGCTCGGGCAGTGCGAGTCGCCGGGCGGAGCGCTGCAGCCGGCCGGCGTTCGCCTCGGGGCGGAAGGTCCAGATCGAGCCGTCCGCGTGGCGGTAGGCCTTCATCCCCTCGAAGATCTCCTGCGCGTAGTGCAGGACCGCCGCGGCGGGGTCGAGCTGGATCGGGCCGTAGGGCTCGACGCGCGCCTGGTCCCAGCCGCCGGCGCGCGACCAGCGGATGTCGACCATGTGGTCGGTGAAGTGGACCCCGAAGCCGGGGTTCGCGAGGATGCGGGCGCGCTCCTCGTCGGAGCGGGGCGCGGGGTTGGCGGTCACCTCGAAGGCGAGGGCCTGCGCGGGGAGGGTGTCGGTCATGAGGGGTTCTTCCTGAAGTGGCGTGGGGCCCGGGGGCGGGGGCCGGAGAGGAGGGTCAGCGGAGCCGCGAGACGACGGAGTCGCCGATCGCGGCCGTGGAGCGCGGGGTGCCGTCGCGCGACTCGATGTCGGCGGTCACGGCCGCCGTCACGCGGGCGGCCTCGTCGCCGCGACCCAGGTGGTCGAGCAGCAGCGCCACCGACAGGATCGCGGCGGTCGGATCGGCGAGCTGCTTCCCGGCGATGTCGGGCGCGGATCCGTGGACCGGCTCGAACATGCTGGGGAACGCGCCGTCGGGGTTGATGTTGCCCGAGGCCGCGAGTCCGATGCCGCCGCTGATCGCGCCGGCCAGATCGGTCAGGATGTCGCCGAACAGGTTGTCGGTGACGATGACGTCGAACCTAGCAGGATCGGTCACCAGGAAGATCGTCGCCGCGTCCACGTGGAGGTAGTCGACGGCCACGTCCTCGTAGGTGGCCCCCACCTCGTCCACGAGCCGCTTCCACAGCGAGCCCGCGAAGACCAGCACGTTCGTCTTGTGCACCAGCGTCAGCTTCGAGCGGCGCTTGCGGGCCAGCTCGAAGGCGTGCCGGACGACGCGCTCGACGCCGTAGGCCGTGTTCACCGAGACCTCGTTGGCGATCTCGTGCGGCGTCCCCTGGCGGATCGACCCGCCGTTGCCGACGTACGGCCCCTCGGTGCCCTCGCGGACGACGACGAAGTCGACCTCGCCGGGCGCCGACAGCGGCGACGGCACGCCCGCGTAGAGGCGGGTCGGACGGAGGTTGACGTAGTGGTCGAGCGCGAAGCGCAGGCGCAGCAGCAGCCCGCGCTCGATGTTCGCGTCCCTGAGGCGCGGGTCGCCGGGCACGCCGCCGACGGCGCCGAGCAGGATCGCGTCGTGCGCGGAGATCGAGGCGAGGTCCTCGTCGGTGAGGACGTCGCCGGTCTCGAGGAACCGGCCGGCGCCGAGCGAGAACGGCGTCTTCTCGATCACCAGGTCGGAGCCGGCGATGACGGCGTCGAGGACCTTCACGGCCTCGGCGATCACCTCCGGTCCGATCCCGTCTCCGGGGATGACGGCGAGCTTCACGGTGCGGGTCATGGCGGTCCTCAGACGTGCGGGGGGCACGGGCCGGAGTGCTGCGCGTCCAGAGGACTGGGTGCGCGGAGCACTCGAGCGTGCGGGGCAGGAGACCAGCCCAGCGTACTCTCGGGCCGCGCCGCCCGCCGGTCGCGCCGCGTCAGCTCCGGCGCAGGCGCCAGGCCGCCACCACACCGGCGAGCAGCACCAGTCCGACGCCGATCCAGGCCGACCAGCCGACGCCCGCGTCGAACGCGGCTCCGGCCGAGGCGAGCAGGCTCGACGCCGACTCCGCGGGGATCTCGCCCGCGACCGCGACCGCACCGCCCAGGGTCTCCCCCGCACGCTGCGCCTGGCCGGCGTCGAGGCCCTCGGGCAGCACGACGCCGCTCCGGTAGGCGGCCGTCAGCACCGTGCCGAGCGTCGCCGTGCCGAGCACCGCGCCGAGCTCGTACGCCGTCTCCGACACCGCCGAGGCGGATCCGGCCTTGTCGGCCGGCGCGTTCGCGAGCACCAGCTCGTTGGAGACCGTCTCGGCCGCGCCGATCCCGAGGCCGAGGAAGGCGAACGAGATCGCGACGGTCAGCGCGGAGGCGCCGCCGGGCGCCGCGCTGCCGATGGCGAGCAGCGCGTAGCCGACCGCCGAGATGACGAGTCCGGCCGGCACGACGATCCGCGGCGAGATCCGCCGGGCGATCGGCACCACGCCGAGCCCCGCGCCGATCATCACCACGAGCCCGGGCACCAATACCAGCCCGGCCTCGAGCGGCGAGAGGCCGACGACGAGCTGGAGGTGCTGCGAGACGAAGAACAGCCCGCCGACCAGCGCGACGACGCTGAGCAGGTTGACCAGGATGGCCGCGCTGAACGAGCCGCGGCGGAAGAGCGAGAGGTCGAGCATCGGCACCTCGCGGCGCTGCTGCCGGCGCACGAAGAGCACGCCGCTCACGACGCCGACCACGAGCGAGAGCACCGCGACCGCGTCGATCCCGTGCTCGGCGGCCGACTTGATCGCGTAGACGATCGGCGCCATCGTCGCGAGCGACAGCACGATGCTGACCACGTCGACCGGGCCCGGCTTCGGGTCACGCGACTCCGGCACCAGGATCGGCGCGAGCACCACCAGCGGCAGCAGCACCGGCACCGCGAGCAGGAACACGGAGCCCCAGGCGAAGTTCTCCAGCAGCACGCCGCCGACCAGCGGGCCGACGGCCGAGCCGACCGCGAACCCGGTCGCCCAGATCGCGATCGCCATCCGGCGCTGGTCGCGGTTCGGGAAGAGGCTGCGCAGGAGGGAGAGGGTCGAGGGCATCAGGGTGGCGCCGAAGAGACCGAGCGCCGCGCGGGCGGCGATGAGCGCGCCGGCCGTCGGAGCGAAGGCCGCCGCGACGGAGACCACCGCGAAGCCGACCGCGCCGATCAGCAGGAGCTTCCGCCGGCCCACCCGGTCGCCGAGGCTGCCCATCGCCACCAGCAGTCCGGCGAGCACGAGCGGGTAGGCGTCGACGATCCAGAGCAGCTCGGTGCCGGAGGGACCGAGGTCCTCCGCGATCAGCGGCAGCGCGAAGTTGAGGACGGTGTTGTCGACCGAGACGAGCAGCACCGGCAGCATCAGCACGGCCAGCGCGAACCAGGCGCGGCGGCCGACGCGGGGTCCGTCGGGCTCGACGGCGGCGCGCGCGGCGGGGCCGAAGGTCGTGACGGTGCTGACGGGTGCGGTGCGGGCGGACACAGTGGTGCTCTCTCTCGAACGGGGTGATCGCGACCGAGTATACCGTCCAGCCGGTACAGTAGCCAGGGGTGGAACCGGGATCCGTCTCTAGGATGGAGCCCATGCCCGCCGCCCCCGCCCGCGACCGCGTCCTCGACGCGTTCGAGGCCCTGCTGATCGAGCAGGGCGAGCGCTCGGCCACCCTCGACGCCGTCGCGAAGGCCGCCGGAGTCTCCAAGGGCGGGCTGCTGTACCACTTCCCCTCGAAGGACGCCCTCGTCGACGGACTCGTCGGACGGCTCGACGACCGCCTCGCCGAGGACATCGACCGGATCCGCACGTCCGACGAAGGCGTCGTGCCGTACCTGATCCGCACCTCGTTCGCCGCGGACACCCCCTTCGACCGCACCATCCTCGCCGTCTCGCGCGTGGCCCAGGGCCACGACGAGCGCGCGAGCGCCGGCCTCGCCCGCATCCACGACAGCTGGTACGCCGTCGTCGCCGAGGCCGTCGGCGACCCCCTGGTCGCCCGCGCCATCGTCCTGCTGAGCGACGGCCTCTACTACAACTCCGCCCTGCTCCCCACCGGCGACAGCCCCCGCGGCGAGGCCGCCGACGTCCTCGCCGTCATCGCCCGCCTCCTCCCGAGCTGACCCCGGAGGAGCGGCGCCGTCCCGGCCGCCGGTGGAGCGGCCGCATCCGCGACCACCCGAGCCCTTTGCTGGTCGAGTAGCCGGCCGCAGGCCGGCGTATCGAGACCCACCACCGCCGGCACGCCGGATCTCGATACGCCCGCTCCGCGGCCTACTCGATCAGCATGCAAGGAGCAGCGGCTGATGCGCCTGCCACGCGCTGCCATGCCATGCCGGCGGGCATGCTGGTCGAGTAGCCGGCCGCAGGCCGGCGCATCGAGACCCGCCGCCTACAGCCGCACGGTCCCCTCGATCAGCGTCGCCGTCGCCCCGCCGATCCACAGGTCGTCCCCCACGCGCTCCACGAGCACGCGTCCCGCGCGTCCCATCGCGGTCCCCTGCGCCGCGACGTACCGCTCGGGCGCGAGCCCGGCCCCGATCAGCCACTGCGCGATCCCCGCATTCAGGCTGCCGGTCACCGGATCCTCCGCCACCCCCGCGTCCGGGATGAACGCGCGCACCTCGAAGGCGCACTCCGCCCCCGCCGGATGCGGTCCGACCACGCCGACGGCAAGCCCGCCGAGCCGCGCCGACTCCGGGCGGATCGCGAGCACCCGCTCCGCCGACTCCAGCCGCAGCGCCAGCCAGCCCGGCCCGTTGTCCGCCCACTCGTGCCCGAGGATCTCCTCGCGCGCGAGCCCCAGCGCTGCCGCCGCACGCGCCAGCGTCGGCTCGTCCACCGGCCCCGTGCGCTGCCGCGGCGGCGCCGCGAACGCGATCGCCCCGTCCGACACCCGGAGCAGCACGAGCCCCGCCGCGCACTCCTGCACCAGCACTCCGGAGTCGCGGGGCACTCCCCCGGCCGCGAGCCACGCGTGCGCACTGCCGAGCGTCGGGTGCCCGGCGAACGGCAGCTCGCGCCGCGGCGTGAGGATCCGCAGCCGGTAGTCGGCCTCCGGGGTCGTGGGCGGCAGCAGGAACGTCGTCTCCGAAAGGTTCGTCCAGCGCGCGAACACGGCCATCGACGCGTCGGACACGCCGTCGCCGTCGACGACCACCGCCACCGGGTTGCCGAGGAACGGCTCCGCGCCGAACACGTCGACCTGGGCGAACCTGCGCTCCATGCTGCCGTCTCCTCCGCCGCGCTCGGACCTACTCGGTGATGTCGATCTCCTGCATCAGGTCGGCGTCGATCGCGACGCGGACCTTCTCCAGCAGTCCGTCCGGCGCCGGCGAGTCGATCGTGATCACCGAGAGGGCCTTGCCGCCCGCCTCGGTGCGCGCGATCTGCATGCCCGCGATGTTGACGGAGGCCTCGCCGAACTCGCGCCCGTAGACCGCGACGATCCCGGGACGGTCGACGTAGCTCATCACCACGTGGTGCTTCGCGAGCGGCACCTCGACGTCGTAGCCGTTGATCGCGACGAGCTTCTCGACCTGCTTGGTGCCGGTCAGCGTGCCCGAGACCGAGATCTGCGAGCCGTCCGAGAGGGCGCCGCGGAGTGTGATCACGTTGCGGTACTCGTCCGAGACCGCGTCCGTGATCAGCCGCACCTCGATGCCGCGCTGCTCCGCGAGCACCGGCGCGTTGACGTACGACACCGTCTCCGACACCACGTTGCTGAAGACGCCCTTGAGCGCCGCGAGCTTGAGCACCTTGACGTCGAAGCCGGCCAGCTCGCCGCGCACCTCGACGTCGATCGACGTGACCGGCGAGGCGGCGAGGCCGGAGAAGACCTGGCCCAGCTTCTCGACCAGCGGGATGCCCGGGCGGACGTACGGGTCGATGACGCCGCCGGCGACGTTCACCGCGTCCGGCACGAGCTCGCCCGAGAGCGCGAGTCGCACCGACTTCGCGACCGAGACGCCGGCCTTCTCCTGCGCCTCGTCCGTCGACGCGCCGAGGTGGGGAGTGACGACCACGTTCTCGAGGGCGAGCAGCGGCGAGTCGGTCGGCGGCTCCTTGACGAACACGTCGAGCCCGGCGCCGGCGATGGTCTTGGCGACGAGCGCGCGGTGCAGCGCGTCCTCGTCGATCAGCCCGCCACGCGCGACGTTCACCAGGAACGCGGTCGGCTTCATCAGTGCGAGCTGCGCGTCCGAGATCATCCCGGTGGTCTCCGGGGTCTTCGGCATGTGGATGGTGATGAAGTCGCTCTGCGCGAGGAGCTCCTCGAGCGGCAGGAGCGTCACGCCGAGCTGCTGCGCGCGGGCGCTGGTGACGTAGGGGTCGTAGGCGACGACGTTCACGCCGAAGGCCTGCAGGCGCGCGGTGATCAGCGCGCCGATACGGCCCAGGCCGATGATGCCGACCGTCTTCTCGTAGAGCTCGACGCCGGTGTACTTCGAGCGCTTCCAGAGACCCTGCGCGAGCGCGCTGTGCGCCGCCGGGATGTGACGGGCGAGGCTCAGGATGTGGCCGACGGTGAGCTCGGCGGCCGAGATGATGTTCGAGGTCGGCGCGTTCACGACCATGACGCCCGCGGCGGTCGCGGCGGTGATGTCGACGTTGTCGAGGCCCACGCCGGCGCGCGCGACGACCTTGAGCGAGGGCGCCGCGGCGATCGCCTCCGCGTCGACCTGCGTCGCGGAGCGGACCAGGATCGCGTCGGCCGAGCCGAGCGCCTCGAGCAGCGCGGGGCGGTCGGTGCCGTCCACGGAGCGGATCTCGAAGTCGGGACCGAGGGCGTCCACGGTGGCGGGCGAGAGTTCTTCGGCGATCAGGACGACCGGCTTAGTCACGAGAGGCGCTTCCTTCGGAGAGGGGACGGAGCGGGCACCGAGCACGAGGGCCGGTGGAGCCCCCGCCACTGTAGCGGAGGCGCGCAGCCGTCCCCGGCCGTGTGACGCCCGGCCTCGACGGCGGGCGCGACGGCGGCCTAGAGCGAGACGAGGCTCTCGAATCCGAGGATCAGCTGCACGTCGAGCGACAGCGCCGCGGAGAGGCAGAGCGCCGCGAACAGCAGCCCGGTCCGCGCCAGGAGCCCGCGCCGGCGGCCGAGAATCAGTGCCAGCACGAAGCAGACCACCGGCAGCGCCAGCCCGAGCAGCAGCACCGTCCAGCCCGTGCCGTTCAGGTCGGTGCCGAGCGTGGCGGCGTAGGTGCGCAGGCCGACCAGGTTGCCGATCCCCTCCCAGACGTCCCAGGCGAAGAAGAGAGCGAAGACCGCGGCGATCAGCACCGAGAGCAGGAGGCGCTTCCGACGGCCGTCACGGTGTCCGGTCCCGCCGAGGGTCGCCTTCACCGTGCTCCCGGTCGCGGCGAAGTCGGTCGATGCGCTGTCGCTCATCACGCCCCCTTCAGGAACGGCAGGGGTGCCAGCAGGATCAGCCCGGCGATCAGCCAGAGCACCCGGGTGCGCGTGCGGGCGCTCCGCGTGCCGAGCAGCACGGCGGCGAACCAGGCCGCCGGCCCCGCGACCGCGAGCCAGAGTCCGAGGCCGTAGAGTCCGCCGCCGAGCGGGTCGCCCCCGAACGTCCCGGCGACCGTGGCGTTCTGCCGTGTCGCGGTGATCATCCAGCCGATCGTCCAGAGCAGGTACAGGCCCGCGGCGACACCCATCGCGACCAGCAGCACGGAGGAGGCGGCCGCCGCGTCGGCGGCGTCGCGCTCGTCGTCCTCATCGTCCTCGAGCTCGTCGTCGTCCTCACGGAGCTCGTCGTCGTCCTCGCGGAGCTCGTCCGGCAGCTCGTCGACGTCGCCCTCGCGCATCTCACGGACCTCCGGAGCCGAGCGCACCGCACGGGGTGTCCGGCGTCGTACCGGGGCGTCGCCCGCCACCAGGGTGGGGTCGCCGCCCTCGCCCGCCCAGCTGAGCGCGTCGTCGTCCCGGTCGTCCTCGGGTCTGCTGTCGATCACCGCAACACCCTAGCCGCGCGGCCTCGCCGTCGGCTCGGAGCAGCCCGACACCTCCCCGCCACCGCGGCGTCACCGTCCGGCCTCCCCGGCGGGCGACCCTTCGGGGATGGCGGAGCAGTCGGGGACGGACGAACGCGGGGTGGAGGGCGGCCGGCGCCGCTACGTCGCGATCGGCGACTCCTTCACCGAGGGCGTCGGCGACCCGCACCGGCTCCTGCCCAACGGCGTGCGCGGCTGGGCCGACCGCGTGGCCGACCGGCTCGCCCGCGCCGAACCCGGCTGGGAGTACGCGAACCTCGCGATCCGCTCCAAGCGGCTCGCCCAGATCACCGCGGAGCAGCTGACGCCCGCGCTCGAGCTGCGGCCGACCCTCGTCACCCTCTACGCCGGCGGCAACGACATCCTCGACCTCGGCACCGACATGCGCGTCCTGATCGACGGCTACGAGCACCTGGTCGACGCCCTGGCGACGACGGGCGCGTCGCTCGTGCTCTTCACCGGCTTCGACATCCCCGGGCTGCCCGCCCCCCGGATGTTCGTCAAGCGCAACCGCGTCTACAACAGCGCCGTCCGCCGCATCGCCCGCGAGCGCGGCGCCGTCCTCGTCGACTACTGGCGGATGCAGGCGTTCCGCGACGCCGCGATGTGGTCGAGCGACCGGATGCACCTCTCCAAGCGCGGGCACCGCGTGCTCGCCGCCCAGGTGCTGGACGTCCTCGGCGTGCCGCACACGATCTCGGTGGGCCCGTGGGACCCGCCCGAGCCGCTCACGCCGCGCGAGCTGCTGCGCGACCAGTACCGCTGGGCGCACGACTGGGTGCTCCCCCTCGTCGGCCGGAAGATCCGCCGGGTGACCCTGGGCGACCACCTCTCCCCGCGCTGGCCGGAGCCCGTGCTCGTCCCGCCCAAGGGCGGCCTGCGCCGCCTCGCCCGGGACACCGCCCGCTGACGAGCGTTCACGCGCAGAACATCAGCCGAGAGCACTCGTCATCCGCCATCGGCGATGAGCAGCACTCTCCGCTGATGCTCTGCGCGACGAGTCGCCCGATCCCGAAGCGTCGGCCGCTAGGACAGCAGCGGCAGTCCCGCCACCAGCAGCAGCGCCACCGCGAGCATCACGATCGGCGCCACCCGCCCCGCACCCGCGCTCGACGGCGCGGGCCTCCGCGCCAGTCCGGTCAGCCGGCGGCGGTCGATCGCCGCCGCTCCCCCGCGCACCGACAGCGGTCCCTCCTCGAGATCCCCCGGCCAGCGCTCGACCAACAGCCCGCGGCTCCGGGCCAGGGCGGCGTCGGACGCGCGCAGCACCGCCAGCGGCAGCCCGTTCGCCTGGGACGAGCCGATCCCGGCCGCAGCTCCGGCCGCGACGACGACCGCCGCGGTGACGACGGCCCCCTCCGAGCCCTGCAGCGCGATCACCGCGATCATCAGCAGCACGCCGGCGAGCGCGAGGACGATGCCGACGAGCGAGAGCGCCGAGAACAGGAGGGAGTGGGCCCGCAGATCCCGCGTGGCCGCCCTCCTCCTCGCCTCGGCCCGTGCGGCACGCGACGGCGCGAGGATGCCGACGAGGTCCGCCGGCGAGAGCGCGTCCTCCGGCAGTCGCAGGTCGAACGGCAGATCGGCGGTCTCCGCGAGGTCGTCCCGGCCGAGGTCGGCGGGGACCGGCCAGGCGGCCCGGGCGAAGCGGGCTCCCGCGGCCTCCGTCCGTCTCCGCAGGGCGGTGGCGGTCGCCACGAGGACCGTGCCGGCGATCAGCGCCAGCGCGAGGGCCGTGACCGTCCGCAGCGCCACCGGCGCCGACTCGAGGATCCCCCCGGACGCCAGCGCGAGCGCCGCCGCCAGCCCACCACCGGCCACCCCGCACAGCACGATCCCCGCCGACACCTCGTACGACAGCCCGTCCCGCGCCGCCGCCACGCCCTCGTCCCACTGCCGCAGCCGCCGTGCCCGTCGCTCCATCCGCCCCACGCTACCCGCGCCTCCCGTGAGCTCTCCCGCGGTTCGCCTGCTGATCGAGCAGCCCGCGCAGCGGGCG
>NZ_JALGRV010000001.1:704174-858959 GCF_022815495.1 Rathayibacter sp. VKM Ac-2929 | reverse complement strand
TATCGAGATCCACCCCCGCCAGAACACGGGCCTGCAGACCTCCCTGGACGAACCGCATCCGAGGAACGCCCCGTTTCATGCTGATCGAGTAGCCCGCGCAGCGGGCGTATCGAGATCCACCCCCGCCAGAACACGGGCCTGCAGACCTCCCTGGACGAACCGCATCCGAGGAACGCCCCGTTTCTTGCTGATCGAGTAGCCCGCGCAGCGGGCGTATCGAGATCCACCCCCGCCGGAACGAGGGTCTGCAGACCACCCGCTCCGGCGACGGCGGGTCTCGATACGCCCCTCCGGGGCTGCTCGACCAGCATGCGGACGCGCGGAGCGCCCCCGGACGCGACGGAGCCCCGGCCCCGCCGACGTGCACCGCAGAAGCGGTGTCCGTCGACGGCCCGGGGCTCCGAGGTCCGTCCGTGCGGGCGACTAGCGCGCGACGCTGCCGTCGGTGTAGTCCTCGTCGGTCTGCTTCCAGGCGAAGAGCTTGCGCAGCTCGCGGCCGGTCTCCTCGATCGGGTGCTTCTCGCCCTTGGCGCGCAGCTCCTGGAACTCGGGCGCTCCCGCGTCCTGGTCCGCGATGAAGCGCTTCGCGAAGGCACCGTTCTGGATGTCGCCCAGGACGGCCTTCATGTTCTCCTTGACGCTCGGGTCGATGACGCGGGGGCCGGACACGTAGTCGCCGTACTCGGCCGTGTCGGAGACCGACCAGCGCTGCTTGGCGATGCCGCCCTCCCACATCAGGTCGACGATCAGCTTGAGCTCGTGGAGCACCTCGAAGTAGGCGATCTCGGGCTGGTAGCCGGCCTCGACGAGGGTCTCGAAGCCGTACTGGACGAGCTGCGAGGTGCCGCCGCAGAGCACGGCCTGCTCGCCGAACAGGTCGGTCTCGGTCTCCTCGGTGAAGGTCGTCTTGATGACGCCGGCGCGGGTGCCGCCGATGGCCTTCGCGTAGGACTTCGCGGTCTCCCAGGCGGTGCCGGTCGCGTCGTTCTCGACGGCGATGATGTCCGGGATGCCGCGGCCGGCGACGAACTCGCGGCGCACGGTGTGGCCGGGGGCCTTCGGCGCGATCAGGATCACGTCGACGCCCGCGGGGGCCTCGATGTAGCCGAAGCGGATGTTGAAGCCGTGCGCGAAGGCGAGGGTCTTGCCCTCGGTCAGCTTGTCCGCGATCTGCTCGCTGTAGATGGCGCGCTGGTGCTGGTCCGGCGCGAGGATCATGATCAGGTCGGCCCACTCGGCGGCGTCGGCGACGCTCTTGACCTCGAACCCGTCGTCCTCGGCCTTGGCGGTCGACTTCGACCCCTCCTTGAGAGCGATGACGACCTGGACTCCGGAGTCGCGGAGGTTCTGCGCGTGCGCGTGGCCCTGCGAGCCGTAGCCGACGATCGCGACCTTCTTGGACTGGATGATGGAGAGATCGGCGTCGGCGTCGTAGATGAGCTCGGTCACGTGATGCTTCCTTTTCTGGTTGTGGAGTGGGCGGAGCAGAGGGGACGGCGCGGAGCCGTCAGTTCTTGAAGACGCGCTCGGTGATCGACTTCGAGCCGCGGCCGATGGCCAGCAGGCCCGACTGGGCGATCTCCTTGATCCCGTAGGGCTCGATGACCCGGAGGAACGCGGTGGTCTTGCCGGAGTCGCCGGTGACCTCGATGACCAGGGCGTCCGTCGCGACGTCTACCACGCGGGCGCGGAAGAGGTTCACGGCCTCGAGCACCTGCGAGCGGGTGACGTTGTCGACGCGCACCTTCACGAGCAGGTGCTCGCGGTGCACCGACTGGTCGGGATCGAGCTCGACGATCTTGATGACGTTGATCAGCTTGTTCAGCTGCTTGGTCACCTGCTCGAGCGGCAGGTCCTCGACGTCCACGGCGACCGTGATGCGCGAGAGCCCCTCGAGCTCGGTCGGCCCGACGGCCAGCGACTCGATGTTGAAGCCGCGGCGCGCGAACAGCCCCGCGACGCGGGTGAGCAGTCCCGGCTTGTCCTCGACGAGCAGGGAGAGAACGTGGTGGGTCATGCGGTCTACTCCTCGTCGTCCCAGGTCGGGCTGTGGTCTCTGGCGTACTGGACGTAGCTGTTCGAGACGCCCTGCGGGACCATCGGCCACACCATGGAGTCGCGGCTGACCACGAAGTCGATGACGACCGGCCGGTCGTTGGTGGCGATCGCCAGCTCGATGGCCGCGTCGATCTCCTCCGGCTTGGTGACCCGGATGCCCAGGGCGCCGTAGGCCTCCGCGAGCTTCACGAAGTCCGGCACCCGGACGGTGTCGTGCCCCGTGTTGAGGTCGGTGTTCGAGTAGCGGCCCTCGTAGAACAGGGTCTGCCACTGGCGCACCATGCCGAGCGAGGAGTTGTTGATCACCGCGACCTTGATCGGGATGTCGTTGATCGTGCAGGTGGCGAGCTCCTGATTGGTCATCTGGAAGCAGCCGTCACCGTCGATCGCCCAGACCGTGCGGTCCGGCTCGCCGACCTTGGCGCCCATCGCCGCGGGCACGGAGTAGCCCATCGTGCCGGCGCCGCCGGAGTTGAGCCACGAGTTGGGGCGCTCGTACTTGATGAACTGCGCCGCCCACATCTGGTGCTGGCCGACACCCGAGGCGAAGACGCCCTCGGGACCGGTGATCTCGCCGATCCGCTTGATCACGTACTGCGGCGACAGCAGGCCGTCGACCGGCTCGGTGTAGCCGAGCGGGAACTCCCCCTGCAGGCCCTTGAGGTAGGTCCACCAGTCGGCCGTGTCGGGCGCGGCGCCGTCGATCGCCTTCGCGAACGCGTCGGTGAGGTCCGGCAGGACGTCCTTGAGGTCGCCCACGATCGGCACGTCGGCCGTGCGGATCTTGGAGATCTCCGCCGGGTCGATGTCGACGTGCACGACCTTGGCGTTCGGCGCGAAGAGCGCCGCCTTGCCGGTCACCCGGTCGTCGAAGCGCGAGCCGAGCGCGAGGATCAGGTCCGACTCCTGCAGCGCGAGCACCGCGGGGACGGTGCCGTGCATGCCGGGCATGCCCAGCTGCTGCTCGTGCGAGTCCGGGAACGCGCCGCGCGCCATCAGCGTCGTGACGACGGGAGCGCCGCAGGCCTCGGCGAACGCCAGGAGCTCGGCGGCCGCACGGGCGCGGATGATGCCGCCGCCCACGTACAGTACGGGCTTCTTCGCCTCGGCCAGCAGCTGCGCCGCGGCCTGGATCTGCTTGCCGTGCGCCTTCGTCACCGGGCGGTAGCCGGGCAGGTCGACCTTGGGCGGCCAGACGAACGGCGCCGCGTCCTGCTGCGCGTCCTTGGTGATGTCGACGAGCACCGGGCCGGGGCGACCCGTCGTCGCGATCAGCACCGCGGAGGCGAGCGCCGAGGGGATGTCCTCGGGGCGCGTGACCAGGATGGAGTGCTTGGTGATCGGCATCGTGATGCCGACGATGTCCGCCTCCTGGAAGGCGTCGGTGCCCATCAGCGTCGAGAAGACCTGGCCGGTGATCGCGAGCATCGGCACGGAGTCCATGTAGGCGTCCGCGATCGCCGTGACGAGGTTGGTCGCACCGGGCCCGGAGGTCGCGATGCAGACGCCGAGCTTGCCGGTCGCCGCCGCGTAGCCCTCGGCCGCGTGGCCGGCGCCCTGCTCGTGGCGGACCAGGATGTGGCGGATCTTCGACGAGTCCATCAGCGGGTCGTAGACGGGCAGGATCGCGCCGCCGGGCAGGCCGAAGACGTCCTCGATCCCGAGCATCTCGAGCGAGCGGACGACCGCCTGCGCTCCGGTGAGCGACTCGGCGACGGGAGCGACCGCCGTCGCGGACGCGGCGGAGCGGGGTGGCTGGGGGGTCGGGGCGGGAGGCGCGGCGGACGGGTCCGGGGTCATGCGGGTGTCGATTCCTTCGAAGCGGTGTGCGGCGGCGGGCACCGGGGGCTCGGAGTGCGAGCGAGCGGTGCCCGGGAGGCGCGAGTGCGCGGCCGGCCCGAGCGGGCCGGGATCAACCCGTGGTGGCGCCCTCGGCGGCCGAGCGGACGAGCTTGGCGTACTTGGCGAGGACACCGCGGGTGTAGCGCGGAGGGAGGGGCGCCCAGCCTTCTCGGCGGGCGGCGAGCTCGGATTCGTCGACGAGTAGGTCGATCGATCGAGCGGCGATGTCGACCCGAATCGGGTCTCCGTCGCGAACGAATGCGATGGGACCTGCGTCCACCGATTCGGGAGCTATGTGGCCGATGCACAGGCCGGTTGTGCCGCCTGAGAATCGTCCGTCGGTCAACAGTAGTACATCTTTTCCGAGCCCGGCCCCCTTGATGGCGGCGGTGATGGCCAGCATCTCGCGCATGCCCGGGCCGCCCTTGGGGCCCTCGTAGCGGATGACCACCACGTCGCCCTTCTTGATCTCGCCGTCGGTCAGCGCGTCCATCGCGGCGCGCTCGCGCTCGAAGACCCGCGCGGGGCCCTCGAACACCGAGGCGTCGAAGCCGGCCGTCTTGACGACCGCACCCTCGGGAGCGAGCGAGCCCTTGAGCACGGTCAGGCCGCCGGTGGCGTGGATCGGGTTGTCGAGGGTGCGGATGACCTCGCCGTCCAGCGGCGCGATGTCCATCGCCGCGAGGTTCTCGGCGACGGTCTTCCCGGTGACGGTGAGGCAGTCGCCGTGCAGCAGGCCCGCGTCGAGCAGGGCCTTCATCACGGCGGGGACGCCGCCGTGGCGGTCGACGTCGTTCATCACGTACTTGCCGAACGGCTTGAGGTCGCCGATGTGCGGGATCGTGTCGCCGATGCGGTTGAAGTCGTCGATCGTGAGGTCGACCTCGGCCTCGTTCGCGATCGCGAGCAGGTGCAGGATGACGTTGGTCGAGCCGCCGAAGGCCATGGCCACGGCGATCGCGTTCTCGAACGCCTCCTTGGTCAGGATGTCCCGGGCGGTGGTGCCGTTGCGCAGCAGCTCGACGACCGCCTCCCCCGACTTGCGGGCGAAGTAGTCGCGGCGGCGGTCGGCCGCGGCGGGCGACGCGGAGCCGGGCAGGCTCATCCCGAGCGCCTCGGCGACGCTGGCCATCGTGTTCGCGGTGTACATGCCACCGCACGAGCCCTCGCCCGGGGCGAAGGCGCACTCGATGCGCTTGGCGTCCTCCTCGGACATGATCCCGGCCTTGACGCCGCCGACCGCCTCGAAGGAGTCGATGATCGTGATGTCCTTCTCGGTGCCGTCGGACAGCTTGACCCAGCCCGGCGCGATCGAGCCGGCGTAGACGAAGACGGCGGCGAGGTCGAGCCGCGCGGCGGCCATCAGCATGCCGGGCAGCGACTTGTCGCAGCCGGCCAGCATGACGGTGCCGTCGAGGCGCTCGGCCATCATCACGGTCTCGACGGAGTCGGCGATGACCTCGCGTGAGACGAGCGAGAAGTGCATGCCCTCGTGGCCCATCGAGATGCCGTCCGAGACGGAGATGGTGCCGAACTGCAGCGGGTAGCCGCCGCCCGAGTGCACGCCCTCCTTCGCGCTGCGCGCGAGGCGCTCCAGCGAGAGGTTGCAGGGGGTGATCTCGTTCCAGGACGACGCGATGCCGATCTGGGGCTTCTCCCAGTCGTCATCACCCATTCCCACGGCGCGCAGCATCCCGCGCGACGTCGTGGCCTCGATGCCGTCCGTGACGGTGCGCGAACGAGGCTTCCAATCGATTTCCGGCATGTGACGAGGCTACCGCCTCGCGCGCGGTGCTCCGGCGCTGCGGAGCGCGTCCCGATCCGTCGCGAACGGTCGCGTCCGTCGCCTCGATCCGGCAGCGATGGTCGTGTCAGTGGCCGCGCGCCGACCGTTCGTGACGGATCGACCGGTAGGGCTCAGTCCGCGGTGGCGCGGAAGTCGGCGAGGAGCGACAGCACGTGGGCGATCTGCTCGGGACCGCGGACGCGGTAGGCGGCGGAGGTCGTGCCCGGACCGCTCTTGACACCGACGTCGCCGGTGCCGAGGACCGCGAAGGCGTCCTCGTCCGTGACGTCGTCGCCGGCGTAGAGCACGGCGGTCGCGCCGGTGTAGCGGCGCAGGTGCTGCACGGCCTCGCCCTTGGTGGTCGAGCGGACCGAGAACTCGAGGACGTTCTTGCCCTCGCGGACGGTGACGCCCTCGACCTCGGCGCGCGCCTCCGACAGGGCGACGAGGTGCGCGACGCGGCTGTGCCGGTCGGTGGCCAGGCGGGTGTGCAGGGCGAAGCCGGCCGGCTTGTCCTCGATCCAGACGTTGTCGATCCCGCGGGCGATGCCCTTCAGCACGTCCTCGAGCACGCCGACCTTGGCGAGCTCGGTCTCGTCGAGGCGGACGGCGTCGTCGCCCGGGTCGAGGCGGATCTCGATGCCGTGCGAGCCGACCAGCAGCGCCTCGTCGGGCAGCTGCGCGACCTCCTCGAGGCTGCCGAGCGCGCGGCCGGAGACCAGCGCGACGCGGGTGCCGGGCAGCGCGAGCAGTCGGAGGACCGCCTCGCGCGCCTCGGGCAGGGCGCGGGCGTGCGCCGGGTCGTCGACCTCGGGCGCGAGCGTCCCGTCGAAGTCGAGCGCCACCAGCAGGCGGCCGGTCGCGGCGAGCTCGTGCAGCGCGGCGACGAGGCGGTCGGGCACGCCGGGCAGGTGCTCGCCCGGGGTCGGGGTCACGATGGTCATCGCGTCGCCTCCGCCGTCTCGTGGTGCGCGTCCTCGGCCGCGCGACCGCGGACGCCGTCCTCGTGGTGCTCCGCCTCCTGGCCGAGCGGCGCCTCCTGGCCCCGCGCGGCCGGCCGCACGTCGAGCTGCTGGCCCGCGGCGTGCTCGCTCAGCGCGTCGAGGAAGCTCGCCGACCAGCGCGAGACGTCGTTCTCGAGCACCCGGCGGCGCAGCGCACGCATCCGGCGGCTGCGCTCGGCCCGTGGCATGCGAGCCGCGTTCTCGATGGCGTCCTTGAGCCCGGAGATGTCGTGCGGGTTGATCTGCACGGCCTGCTTCAGCTCGTCCGCCGCACCGGTGAACTCGCTCAGCACGAGCACGCCGTCGTTGTCGAAGCGGGAGGCGACGTACTCCTTGGCGACCAGGTTCATCCCGTCGCGCAGCGCCGTGACCAGCATCACGTCGGCGGCGAGGTAGAGGGCGACCATCTCCTCGCGCGGGTAGCCGTGGTGCAGGTAGCTGATCGCCGGGTTGCCGATCGTGCCGTAGTCACCGTTGATCCGGCCGACCTGCAGCTCGATGTCGTCCCGCAGCTGCTTGTACGTCTCGACCCGCTCGCGGCTCGGGCTCGCGACCTGCACGAGCACCGCGTCCTTGGTGCTGAGCCGGCCGTCGGCGAGCAGCTCGCCGAACGCCTTCAGCCGGTGGCCGATGCCCTTGGTGTAGTCGAGGCGGTCGACGCCGAGCATGACGGTCTCGGGATCGCCCAGATCGGAGCGGATCTGGCGCGCCCGCTCCTGGATCTCGGGGGTGCGCGCCATCGCCTCGAAGGCGGCGGCGTCGATCGAGATCGGGAAGTGCCGGGCGACGACCGGGCGGACGCTGGCGCCGCGGCGCGAGCGGTTGACCCGGCGGGTGCCGTCGACCGCGTCGTCCTCGACCGGCACCTCGACGACGGTGCTGCGGGTGTCGTAGCCGAGCAGGCGCCGGACCGCGCGGAGGAAGCTGCCCGCGTCGCCCTGGCGCTGGAATCCGATCACGTCGGCGCCGAGCAGGCCCTCGACGATCTGCTTGCGCCACGGGAGCTGGGCGAAGATGCCGTAGGGCGGGAACGGGATGTGGTTGAAGAAGCCGATCGTGACGTCCGGGCGCAGCTCGCGGAGCATCTTC
Organism: Rathayibacter sp. VKM Ac-2929; assembly: GCF_022815495.1. NCBI lineage: Bacteria > Bacillati > Actinomycetota > Actinomycetes > Micrococcales > Microbacteriaceae > Rathayibacter > Rathayibacter sp. VKM Ac-2929. The sequence goes on along the minus strand of NZ_JALGRV010000001.1, from coordinate 851,180 downwards.
GGCACGAGCTGCAGCTGGTAGTCCTGCACCCAGACCACGCCGTCCTGCTCGGTGACCGCGGCGGCGGCCTCGGCGAAGCGGCGATTCACCCGCACGTAGGCGTCCCACCACTCGCGGTGGTAGGTGGGCGGCGCGATCACGTCGTGGTACAGCGGCCAGAGGGTGTCGTTCGAGAAGCCCTCGTAGTAGTCCTCGAGCTCCTGGGCGCTCAGGGCGACCGGGATGATCAGCACGCCGTCGTTCTCGAACGGCGCGACCTCCTCGTCCGCGACACCGGGCCAGCCGACCCAGGCGCCCTCGTTGGCCCGCATCACGGGCTCGAGGGCGGTGACCAGCCCGCCGGGCGACGTCTTCCACGAGGCGGTGCCGTCGGCGTCGACGACGCGGTCGACCGGGAGGCGGTTGGAGACCACGACGAACGCGTTGCGCGCTCCGGCGGTGTGGTCGGCGGCGGCTGGAGTCGTCCCGTCGGCGCTGTCCTCGAGGGGTGCGGGGGCGGAGGCGGAGTGCGGAGGAATGGTGGTCCCGATCGTCGGTCGTGCCCGTCTTCGTACCCGCCGAGGCTACCAGCCGCACTCGAACGGGGGCCGGGCTCAGCCCTGGGCGAGGGCCAGCGCGAGCACCGCACCGCCGACCGTCGGCACCACCGCGACGGCGCCGAGCAGCGCGTACTGCCGCCAGGAGATCGTCACGCCGAGCGCGGTCAGCCGCTGGTGCCAGAGCAGGGTGGCGAGCGACGCCCACGGGGTGATCAGCGGGCCGGCGTTCACGCCGATCAGCAGGGCGACCAGGCGCACCGGGTCGGCGGCGACCGGCTCGAGCGCGAGATAGGCGGGCAGGTTGTCGACGAGGTTCGCGGCCACGACGCCCGAGCCCGCGAGGCGGAGCAGGTCGCCCACGCCGCTCCCGTCGCCCGCGACCACGGCGAGCGCCGCTCCGAGCCCGAGCTGGTGCGCCGCCTCCATCACGACGAAGAGACCGGAGGCGAAGACGACCAGCTGCCACGGCAGCAGCGAGACCTTCAGCGCGGACGGCCGCCGCACCGCGAAGAGCACGACGAGGGCGAGCGCCGCGACGGCCGCGGGGATCCACACCTCGAGCCCGGAGACGAGGGCGGGCAGCAGCAGCGCGACGACGACGCCGGCGCCGATCAGCAGGACGCGGTCCTCGACCGGGGTCCGCTCCCCCGTCCGGTAGCGGCCGGCCAGCTCGCGGCGGTAGCGGATCGCGAGCACGAGCACCGGGACCACGGCGGCGACGAGCGCGGGCGCGGCGGTCAGCGCGGCGAAGGCGAGCGGCCCGTCGACGCCGAGCCGCCTCTCTGCCAGGAGGTTGGTGAGGTTCGACACAGGGAGCAGCAGGGAGGCGCAATTGGCGAGCCAGACGGTCGCCATCGCGAACGGCAGCGGCGACACCCGCACGTGCGCGGCGAGCAGCACGACGACCGGCGTGAGCAGCACGGCGGTGGTGTCGAGGGAGAGGAAGACGGTGCTGACGATCGCCATCGCGACGACCAGGAGCCAGAGCAGCGCGGTCCGCCCGCGGCCCCAGATCGCCGCCCGCTCCGCCACGACCGTGAAGACTCCGGCCTCGGAGGCCAGCTCCGCCACCACGGTGACGGCGACCACGAAGGCCAGGATCGGCGCCGTGCGCTCGACCAGCTCGCCGAGCGCGTCCATCTGCAGGACCCCGGTGAGAGCGGCGATCACGCCGAGCACGAGGAGCACCGCCCCGATCACAGCCGTGCGCATCTCGTATCCGTCCTCCTCGGTCCCTGCCGCGGCCCGGCGCCGAGCAGCTGTTCACCGTAGCGGGCGGGACCGACGACGGAACCGTCCGCTGGCCGTCGGCGGTGTCAACCGTTGGGAGGGAACGGGGCCGGGCCACTAGCGTCGTGGTGAACACAGGAGGCAATCGATGCGCAAGTTCATCCTCAATTCCAGCGTCATCAGCGCGATCGTCGGAGGCTGGTCCATCCTGCAGACGACGCGCAAGGGTCCGCGCGACTGGCGGCTGGCCCTGCAGTGGGTCAGCTGGGCGATCGCTCTCGCGGTCGCCATCGGCTCGGTCTCCTACGACTCGAAGGAGCTCGTCAAGGAGCAGAACGGCAAGAAGCGCGACCGCTGACCGCCTTCTGACACGCCGCGAGCCACCGGCCGCGGCGTGTCAGCGCGCTCCGGCGCCGTCGCCCCTGGACACTGGAGTCTCAGCACGCGGCACGGGAAACGGGGTTCGTCATGAGGTTTCGTCTGAGGCGCCGTCAGCCGGCCCCCGAGGTCGTCGCGGCCCCCGCGCTCACGCAGGACGAGCTCTTCGCCGTCGTGCACGAGCGCCTCTCCGCCTTCGTCGGCGCCGAGGGAGCCTGGGTCGTCACCCGCCGCAGCCACGACGACCGCGACCCGATCTTCCACGGGATGCTCGCCCGCTCGCTCGCCCACGAGCTGTCCGCCGCCATCCAGGCCGAGCAGCTCCGCGCCGGCGTCGAGGCCACCGCCAACCCGGTCACCTCCGCCATCCCCGTCATGCGCGCCTCCACTCCCCCCGTCACCGCGGAGCCGGCCGCCCCTGTCGCCGAGCCCGTCGCCCTCACCTGGGACCCGAAGCCGATCGCCGTCTGGGCCGAGCCCGATGCCGCGCCCGTCGCGACTCCGGCCGACGCCACCCGCTGACCCGTCGGCCCCCTGCATGCTGATCGAGTAGCCCTCGCAGAGGGCGCCACTCATGCTGATCGAGTAGCCCTCGCAGAGGGCGGTTCGAGATCCACCCCCCTGAGCACGTGGGGTCTCGATACGCCGATCCGCGGCTACTCGACCACCATGGGCTGCCTCAGAGCACGTCGAGGATGTCGTTCTTCAGCACCTCCGCGCGGGGGCCGAAGACGGCCTGCACGCTCTCGCCGACCTCCAGCACGCCGGCCGCGCCGAGAGCCTTCAGCCGTGCGGGATCCACCAGCGCCCGGTCGCCGACCTGGACGCGCAGCCGGGTGATGCACGCGTCGACGTGGACGAGGTTGTCGCGCCCGCCGAAAGCCGCGATGAGCGACTCGGCCTCGGACTCCGGCGGTCCGTTCGACGCGGAGGTCGGGTCCGCCACGACCGCGACGGGTCCGCCCTCGTCCACTGCGGAGGCGGCTTCCTCCCGGCCCGGCGTGCGGAGGTTCCACCTCCGGATGACGACCCGGAACAGCAGGTAGTACACGGCGAAGTACACGACTCCCATCACCACGAGCAGCCCCACGTTCTTCGCGGCCGGCGCCGTGCCGTAGAGAAGCAGGTCGACGAGCCCGGCGGAGAACGAGAAGCCGAGGTGGATGTCGAGGAGGTCCGCGATCGCGAGGGACAGCCCGGTCAGCACGGCGTGCACGACGTAGAGCGGGAACGCCGCGAACATGAACGCGAACTCCAGCGGCTCGGTGATGCCGGTGAGGAAGGCGGTCAGGCCGGCCGCACCGAGGATGCCGATGGCGGCCGCGCGCTGCGACCGGTTCGACACGTGGATCATCGCCAGCGCCGCCGCCGGGAGTCCGAACATGAGCACCGGGTAGAAGCCCGAGGTGAGCGCGCCGGCCGTCGGGTCGCCCGCGGCGAAGCGCGTCAGCTCCCCCGTGACGACGCCGCCGTCGGCGTTCGCGTAGGAGCCCTGGAGGAACCAGACGTACGAATTGAGGATGTGGTGCAGCCCCAGCGGGATCAGCATGCGGTTCGCGAAGCCGTAGACGAAGGCGCCGAGCGCCCCGGTGCCGCCGATGAACGCTCCGAGACCGGTGAGGCCGGACTCGAAGACCGGGTAGAACCAGCTCAGACCGAAGCCGACGACGAGGCACGCGAGTGAGACGACGATCGGGACGAACCGCCGGCCGCTGAAGAATCCGAGGTAAGCGGGGAGCGCGATGGTGTGGAACCGGTCGAACAGCACGGCCGTGAGCAGACCGACCACGATCCCGCCGAAGACGCTGTAGTCGATCTGCACCTGGTCGCCGGCGGCCGTCGTCCGCCCCGCCAGGACGATCGGCGACAGGACGGTGAAGACCTTCGCGAGCACGAGGTGGCCGACGACGGCCGCGAGCGCGGTCGACCCGTCCGGCTTCCTGGTGAACCCGATGGCGACGCCGACGGCGAACAGCAAGGCCAGGTTCTCGAAGAGGGCACCGCCCGCCGCGCTCATCGCCTGGAAGAACGGGCCGATCACGGGCAGATCGATCCGCCCGAGCAGGTCGGGTTGTCCGATCCGGAGGAGGAGTCCGGCGGCGGGGAGCACCGCGATCGGGAGCATGAGGCTCTTGCCGAGGCGCTGCAGACCCGCGAAGCCGGGGACGACGAGTCGTCGACGCGAGGCGGGCGCGCTCCGAGTACGGGCGGTCATGCGGACAGCAGAGGATCACCGGCGAGGACGGACGCGCCGTCCTCCACGAGGGCGTCGACGTGGTCCGCGGTCCGCTCCAGCACCACCACGGGCACCACCGTCGGGAGTCCCGCGGCGAGGATCGCCGGGACGTCGTACTCCAGGACCGGCGTCCCGGCCTCGACGCGGTCGCCCTTGGCGGCGAGGACCGTGAAGCCGGCGCCCTTCAGCCCCACCGTGTCGATCCCGAGGTGGACGAGCACCGCTCGTCCGCTGTCCGCGACGACCACGAAGGCGTGCGGCAGGACCTGGAGCAGGACCCCGCGGACCGGCGAGAGGACCTCGACGCGCTCCGCGGGAGGCTCGATCGCCGTCCCCGCTCCCATCACGCCGGCCGCGAAGAGCTGATCGGGGACGGCCGAGAGAGGCACGGCGCGCCCGGCGAGTGGGGACAGGACGACGACCACGGGGACTCCCTCGAACCGGAGACCGGCGCGTACTCACCACCGGTCGCCGATCACAGTAGGTCGGGGCGGAGCCCGGCCGTGCTGTGGCGCGAAACGCCCTGCGCGCCTGCCGCCGGGTCTCGATACGCCGCTCCGCGGCTACTCGACCAGCATGAAACGACACGGCCGCCGAGCAGGCAGCGCCGCTTCTGATGCAGCAGCCCTCGCAGACGGCGCCTTCCCCGCTGATCGAGTAGCCCGCGCAGCGGGCGTATCGAGATCCCGCGCGCTCAGACCGCCGGCCAGCTCTCCGGGCCCTCGCTGCCGGCCGGGTACTCGTCCAGCGGCACGTCGTCGGCGCGCCAGGCGTCGATCGCGGGCTGGACGATGCGCCAGCACTCCTCGGCCGCGTCGCCGCGGACCGAGAGCGACGGGTCGTCGTCGAGGATCCCCGAGATGACCTCGCCGTACGCCAGCAGCTCCCCCGCACCGAAGGTCGCCTCGAGCGACGCGCGCTCGAGCGTGTACGGGTCGCCCGGGCCGTTGATGTTCAGCTCCAGCGCCATCTGGTCCGGCGCGAGGAACAGCCGCAGCACCGACGCCTCGGCCGTCCCGTGGAAGCCGGCCGGCAGGTGCGGCACCGGCTTGAAGCGGATCACGATCTCGCGCCGCCGCTCGCCCAGCGCCTTGCCCGAGCGCAGCGTGAACGGCACGCCCGCCCAGCGCCACGTGTCGATCTCGACGGTCAGCTCGGCCAGCGTCTCGGTCTTGCGCGACGGGTCGACGCCCTTCTCGTCCGTGTAGGCGGGGAGCTCGCGCCCGTCGACCGAGCCGGCGGTGTAGCGGGCCCGGCGCGAGTTCGCGCTCAGATCCTCACCGTGCAGCCGCGTCGCCCGCAGCACGATGCCCTTGGCGTCGCGCAGGTCCGCCGCGCCGAGGGTCGACGGCGGCTCCATCGCGACGACCGCCAGCACCTGCAGCAGGTGGCTCTGGATCATGTCGATCAGCGCACCCGCGCCGTCGTAGTAGCCCGCGCGCCCCTCGAGGCCCAGCTGCTCGTCGTAGACGATGGCGACGCTCTCGATGTGCTCCGCGGACCACAGCGGCTCGAGGATCCGGTTCGCGAAGCGCAGCCCGAGCAGGTTCATGACGGTCGCGCGGCCGAGGAAGTGGTCGACGCGGTGCACCCGGTCCTCGGGGACGAGCGCGGCGACGCGCACGTTCAGGTCCCGGGCGCTCTTCTCGTCGGTGCCGAACGGCTTCTCGAGCGCGAGCACCGTCCCCTCCGGCAGCTCGTGCGCGGCGAGCGCGTCGCAGGCCTTCGCGGCGATCGCCGGCGGCAGGGCGAAGTAGATCGCGACGGGTCCCTCGCAGCTCGCGAGCAGCGCGGCGAGCGCCTCCGGATCCGTCACGTCCACCTGCTGGTAGCGGGTGCCCGAGACGAGGGCGTCGATGCCGGCACCCGAGGCGGTCTCCGTGGCGAACGACGTGGACACGACCTCGTGCCAGTGCTCCTGCGTCCAGTCCTCCTGACCGGCGCCGACGAGGTGCAGGCGGCGATCGGGCTCGCGGGTCAGGAGCTGACCGACAGCGGGGAGGAGGAGGCGGGCGGACAGGTCGCCCGTCGCACCGAGGATGAGCAGCGTGTGGACCGACTGAGGCATGCGCCACACCCTACGGCGCCCCCGCCGACCGTTTCCCGGCCTTGACGGCGGTGCGCCCCGGCCGGCCGGACCCGCCCGCTCGCAGGAGCGCCCAGTGTTCTGCTGCCAGGATCAGCCCATGGTCTCCCCGATCGAGGACTACGCCGTCCTCTCCGACTGCCGCACCGCCGCTCTCGTCTCCCGCGACGGAGGAATCGACTGGCTCTGCCTCCCCCGCTTCGACTCCGCCTCGATCTTCGGCGCGCTCCTCGGCGGTGACGACCAGGGCCGCTGGTCGCTCCGGCCGGTGGACGCGGAGGCGACCGTCGAGCGGCACTACCTCGGCGACACCCTCGCCCTCGTCACCACCTGGACCACCGCGACCGGCGTCGTCGAGGTCACCGACGTGATGCCGCTGCGCGACGACCGCGCCGAGCTGGTCCGCCGCGTGAAGGGCGTCTCCGGCTCGGTGCGGATGCGCCAGGAGCTGCGGATCCGGTTCGACTACGCCCGCACGATGCCGTGGGTGCGCCAGGAGGGGACGGACGAGGATCCGCTGCTGGTCGCCGTCGCCGGCCCCGACGCGGTCGTCGTCCGCGGCGTGCGCCTCTCGGCGACCGACCACGTGCACTCCGCCGAGTTCGACGTCGCGCCCGGCGAGACGGTCGACCTCTCGATGGCCTGGTTCCCCTCGCACCAGCGCGCCCCGAAGGTGCTCGACGTCGACAAGGCGATCGAGCGCACGGTCCGCTGGTGGACGGACTGGGCCGGCGCGATCCGCTACGACGGCCCGCACCGCGAGGCCGTGGTCCGCTCGCTGCTCACGCTGCGCGCCCTCACCGACGACCAGACCGGCGGCATCGTCGCCGCCGCGACCACCTCCCTCCCCGAGGAGTTCGGCGGCAGCCGCAACTGGGACTACCGCTACGTCTGGCTCCGCGACGCGTCCCTCACCCTCGAGGCCCTGCTCGCGCACGGCTTCGAGAAGGAGGCGCAGAAGTGGCGCGCCTGGCTGCTCCGGGCGGTCGCCGGCGCGCCGGAGGACGTGCAGATCATGTACGGCCTGGCCGGCGAGCGCGACCTGACCGAGCGGGAGATGCCGAGCCTGCCCGGCTACGACGGCGCCTCCCCCGTGCGGATCGGCAATGCGGCGGTCGACCAGTACCAGGCCGACGTGATCGGCGAGGTGATGGTGGCGCTGCACGAGGCGCGAGTGGCCGGAGTGGACGAGAACGAGTTCTCCTGGCCGCTGCAGCGCGCGCTGCTCGGCTTCGTCGAGAGCAACTGGCAGCGGCCCGACAACGGCATCTGGGAGATCCGCGGCGAGCCGAGGCACTTCACCCACTCCCGGGTGATGGTCTGGGCGGCGCTGGACCGCGGCGTCCGCGCCGTCCGCGAGCACGGGCTCGACGGCCCGGTCGAGACCTGGGAGCGGCTGCGCGACACCGTCCGCGCCGAGATCGAGGAGCAGGGCTTCGACTCCGAGCGCGGCCACTACGTGCAGTCCTACGGCTCCACCGAGGTGGACGCCTCGCTGCTCGTGCTGCCGATGGTCGGCTTCGTCGCCGCCGACGACCCGCGGATGCTCGGCACGGTCGCCGAGCTCGAGCGGGCGCTGATGCACGACGGCCTGCTGCACCGCTACCGCACGGAGTCCTCGGTCGACGGCCTGGCGGGCGGGGAGCACCCGTTCCTGGCCTGCTCGTTCTGGCTGGTGCGGCAGTACGCCGACTCCGGCCGCCTCGACGACGCCCGCGCCCTGATGGAGCGCCTGGTCGGGCTCTGCAACGACGTCGGCCTGCTCTCGGAGGAGTACGACGTCGAGAACCGGCGCCACGCGGGCAACACTCCGCAGGCGCTCTCGCACCTCGCGCTCGTCCAGGCCGCCGACGCGATCGCGCGGCACCGATGAGCGCGCGCAGAGCGGCGCCGCGCCGGCGCCGCCCGCTGCGGATCGTCCTCGTGAGCATCGGCGCCCTCGTCGCCGTCGCCGTCCTCGGCTTCCTGACCTGGTCCTCGATCGTGATGGGCCCCGATCCGGAGGCGCTCGCCCGCGTCGACGCGGACCCCGCGGTCTCCGTCGAGCGCACCGACACCGCGATCGTGCTCACCCCGACGGACGACGCGGGCACCGACCTCGACGGCGTCGGCCTCGTCTTCGTCCCCGGCGCCAAGGTCGACGCGGCCTCCTACGAGGCGACCCTCGCGCCGCTCGTCGAGGAGGGTGCGAGCGTGGTGATCACCCGGCCGATCCTCAACCTGGCCTTCTTCGACCTGCGCTCGCTCGAGAGCTTCACGGCGCAGGCCGACGGCGTCGACGAGTGGCTGGTCGGCGGCCACTCCCTGGGCGGCGTGAAGGCCTGCCAGTGGGGCGAGGACCCCGAGGTCGCGGGCCTCGTGCTCTTCGGCAGCTACTGCGCGAACGACCTCTCCGCGTCGGGACTGCCGGTGCTGAGCGTGAGCGGCTCGGAGGACGGCCTGAGCACCCCGGCGAAGGTCGCCGCGGCGAGCGACCAGCTGCCCGCCGACGCGCGCTTCGTCGAGATCGACGGGTCGAACCACGCCGACTTCGGCTGGTACGGCCCGCAGCCGGGCGACGGCACCGCCACGATCAGCCACGAGGAGGCCGACGTGCAGATCGCCGAGGCGCTGCTCGCCTTCGCGGACGAGCGCGGCTAGGCCCGGTCCCGCCCGCCGTGGCGGTCAGTCGTGCCGGCGGCCGTCCCGGTCCGGCGTCTCGCGCAGGTCGATCAGCCCGGTGAAGAGCGCGCCGCGCTCGTTGGACTGCTGGTCGCCCGAGAACAGGTTGTCCGGCGCCGACTTCGCTCGGGTGCGCGGTGCGGGGGCGGTGCCCGCCTCCTCGTGCTGCATCTCGACGCGCTGGCGCGGCAGGGCGATCGGGTCGCTCTCATGCAGCCAGGTCACCAGCCCCTCGCGGACGTAGCAGCGCAGGTCGAAGAGCGTCGGAGCGTCCTTCGCGGTGACGAGCACGCGGATGCGGACGTAGCCGCCGACCGCGTCGGTGACCTGCAGGACGCTGACCCGCTGGTCCCAGAGATCGGTCTCCTCGAGGATCCGGTGCAGCTCGGTGCGCATCTCGTCGGGGCGCACGCGCCAGTCCAGGTCGAGCTCGACGGCGCCGAGCAGCTCGGAGCCGGTGCGGGTCCAGTTCTGGAACGGCTGGGTGGTGAAGTAGTTGGTCGGCAGCACCAGGCGGCGGTCGTCCCAGAGGTGGACGACCACGTAGGTCAGGGTGATCTCCTCGATCCGGCCCCACTCGTTCTCGACGATGACCACGTCGTCCAGGCGGATCGCGTCGCTGAAGGCGAGCTGCATCCCCGCGAAGATGTTGGTCAGGCTCGACTGCGCGGCGAGACCGGCGACGATCGAGAGCACACCGGCCGAGGCCAGCAGGGACGCCCCGGCGGTCCGCGCCTCGGGGAAGGTCAGCAGCGAGGCGCCGATCGCGATCACGACGACGGCCGCGACGGCCACCCGCCGGATGATCGTCATCTGGGTGCGCAGGCGGCGGGCCCGCCTGTTGTCGGCGGTGTCGGTGCGGTAGCGCTCGGCGCCGAGGTCCTCGAGGAAGACGAAGGTCGCGCCGACCAGCCAGGCGGCGGCGCCGATCGTGGCGATCTGGAAGATCCGGTCGACGAGCCCCGGCCAGGTGTCACCGGAGACGGTGGCGGCGAGCGCGGCCCACACGGCGATCGTGAGCAGCAGCACGCGGAACGGGATGCGCACCCGGCGGATCAGCAGCCGGGCCCACGTCTTGCGCTTGCCGATCGAGCGGATGATCAGCGCCACGACCGCGGTCACGACGACGGCGATCACGACCGCGATCAGCACGGCGAGGGCGATGGAGCCGACTTCTTGCAGAGCGTCTTCTGGCACGGCGGTCCTTTCGGGTGGGGGAAGGGGCGCGCACCATCGAGCGGATCGGACGAAGAGGGCAGCCTCCCACGGACACGGCGGGAAGCGCACGGGGCGACGCCGCACGTTGCGGGGATGCCCAGGCGGAGCGCGACGACGTCGGACGCTCCGGAAACGACGAAACGCCCGCCGGAGTGGCGGGCGTCTCGATGTGGTGCACCCCCTCGGACTTGAACCGAGAACCCACTGATTAAGAGTCAGTTGCTCTGCCGATTGAGCTAGAGGTGCGTGGCGACCGGCGAATCGTGCGTGCCGAACCGAGGGATCACATTACCAGCGCCCACCCCCGTTTCGTCAAATCGACACGGCGGAGCGGGTTGGGCTCTCGCGCATCACCGCGGTCAGCGGCGCCCGGTCATGCTGATCGAGCAGCCCGCGCAGCGGGCGTATCGAGATCCACCGTCCTGCAGAGGTCGGGTCTCGATACGCGCTGCGCGCTACTCGACCAGCATGCAGTGCGCCCCTCCGGCGGGGGCGCTCAGTATCGTGGACGCGTGACCCTCGACGACGACCTCCGCCTCGCCCTCCGCCTCGCCGACGCCGCCGACGCGATCTCGCGCGAGCGCTTCCTCGCCCTCGACCTCGTCGTGGACACCAAGCCCGACAGCACGCCCGTCTCGGACGCGGACCGCGCCGTCGAGGAGGCGATCCGCGCGCTCCTCGCCGCCGAGCGCCCCGACGACGCGATCCTCGGCGAGGAGTTCGGCACCTCCGGCGAGGCCTCGCGCCAGTGGATCCTCGACCCGATCGACGGCACGGCGCACTTCGTCCGCGGCGTCCCGATCTGGGCGACCCTGATCGCGCTGGCGATCGACGGCGTCCCGGTGGTCGGCGTCGTCTCCGCCCCCGCCCTCGGCAAGCGCTGGTGGGCGTCCAGGGGCGCCGGCGCCTGGGTGGACGAGAGCCGCGCTCCCCTGGGCAGCCTCGACCTGCCGGACGACCTGCGCGGCGTCCTGGTCGCCCCCGCCGCCGAGGAGCCGCGCCGGCTCCAGGTCTCCGGCGTCGCGTCCCTCGCCGACGCCACCTTCAGCTACAACAGCATCCAGCAGTGGGACGGCGCCGGCCGGCTCGAGCAGCTGCTGGAGCTCGCGCGCACGGTCTGGCGCGACCGGGCCTACGGCGACGCCTGGCCCTACATGCTGGTCGCCGAGGGCCTCATCGACGGCGCGGGCGAGTTCGACGTGAAGCCCTACGACCTCGCCGCCCTGATCCCGATCGTCCAGGAGGCGGGCGGCCGCTTCACCTCCGCCGACGGCGAGGACGGCCCCTGGCACGGCAGCGCCGTCGCGACCAACGGCCTCCTGCACGACGAGGTGCTCACGATCGCCGCCCGCCGATGAGCCGGCGCTCGGCGCTCCTCGCGGCGGCACTCCTCACCGCCGTGCTCCCGCTCGCGGCGTGCTCGTCCGTCGTCGGCTCCGACGATCCGGCGGCACTCCGTGACGAGAGCGGCACGATCACCACCGCGGGCGTCGTCGACGCCTTCTCGGTGGCGAAGGGCGACTGCCTCCGGGAGCCGGACGACGACCGCGTCGCCGACTTCGAGGCCGTCCCCTGCACGGACAGCCACGACCTCGAGGTCTTCCACGTCTTCGCGCAGCCCGGCGACGACTACACCAGCCGCAACACCCTGCTGGCCCAGGCGGACGCCGGCTGCGAGCCCGAGTTCGGCGCGGTGATGAGCATCGCCTACGGCGACTCCGCCCTCGAGTACCGCAGCTTCGTCCCGTCCGAGGTCAGCTGGCGCCACGGCGACCGCGCCGTGCTCTGCGCCGTCTTCGACCCGGCGACCGGCGAGACCACGGGCAGCCTCTTCGGCGCCGCGCGCTGACGCTCAGCCCGGACGCCCGCCGTCCGGGTCAATCCCCTCTGCGCCTCGATTGACAGGTTCGCGGCGCACGCGCACTGTGGGAGGACGATCACACACGATCGGCGAACGGCTCGGGGGTGCCGCGAAGCGCTGCAGGAGTCGAAGATGCACGAGCACGCAGGAGACGTTCCGGAGAGCGCGGAGCCGGAGCGCTCGGCGACGGCGGAGCACGAGTTCCGGCCGGCGGACAGCCTCTTCACCCGGCTGCAGCGGCAGTGCGCGCTGCTCTCCGCAGCGGAGACGCTGGCCGACTCGACCGAGGACTCCGTCCGGCGCTGGTCCCGGCTCCTCCACGACTACGCGCTGACCTCGGACCGGGTCGTTTCGGTGCACGGCGGCGCGGAGGATGCCGTGCTGGGCTGGCTGAAGCCCCGCGGCGTCGTCGCCCTCCTGGTCACGGAGGAGTGCGCGGACGACCATGCCGTCGAGCACCTGGCTGCCGCTCTCGCGGCGATGAACGCGGTGACGCTGACCGTCGACGACGAGCGCGCCGAGCGCCTCGCACCGCTCACGCAGGCACTCGCGCGGATGCTCCCGAGCGGGTTCGCCGAGCTGCCCCTCGATGCCCACCCGAACTACCCGGACGGCGCGATGGCGACGGTCGTCACGCCCGAGAACCTCTACCGCGCGTGGACGCCTCCCGAGACGCTCCAGGGGCCGGAGAACGGCGCGGAGCGCGACGACGACGAGCGCCTCGCGCTGCTGACCCTCTACGGCCGCGTCCGCCAGCTGGACGTGCGTCCGGAGTGACGGCCCGGAGCAGCAGCGGCTCCGAGAAGCAGCAGCGGCTCCGAGCGGCAGCTCCACGTGTGCGACGACGACCGGTGGTGGAGATGGGGGGAATCGAACCCCCGTCCATCGCTGTGATTCTGCGCCTTCTACGGGTGTAGCCAGTGAGAGCGTTCTACTCGGCCCCGACCGTTACCACTGGCGCATCGGTCGACGGGCCCAGCCCGAGTGCAAGTCCCGCGTCGCCCTCAGGCGTAACGACGCAGCAAGTCCTCTAGATGACGCCAGGATCCGGGGCGAGGACGCACCCACGGGCTGACGGACTATCTACTCTGGCTTAGGCAGCGAGAGCGAAGTCGGTGCGCTTCTGTTCGGCACCTGTGTTTTTCAGAGATCGTTAACGAGATAACCCTGAATCCTCGACCCGCTTCTCGCAGTTTCGCAGGCAATGTCGAAACCGATCATCCCCGCGAGCACTCGCCGACACTGAGCCGGTGGAGTGGGTCGTCGTCGCACACTGTGGAGTTACAAGGAGCAAGTCTACCTCGTCGCGCGGGCGGTGACCCGACGACGGCGCAGATCGAGCAGTCCGAGCACGAGGGCGAGTGCGATCAGCCCGAGGGTGACGAAGTAGCCGTTGCGGAAGGCGTCGTGGTACCGGTCGAGCCCCTCGGCCATTCCCGCCTCACTGGCGAGCGTGGCGAAGAAGATGGCCGAGGCGCAGGCCGTGCCGACCGCGGTGCCGACGCGCTGCCCGAGCTGGCCGACCGAGCCCGCGACGCCGCCCTGCTCGGGCGAGATCTCGGCGAGCGTCAGCGTCTGGTTCGGCGAGACGACGAAGCCGCCGCCCGCGCCGGCGACGAGCATCGCCGCGCCCATCCCGTAGGCGGCCGTCTCGGCCGGCAGCAGCTCGGCCGCCAGCAGCACCAGCGTGAAGCCGATGACGACGAGCACGATGCCCAGCACGACGAGGGCGCGACCGTAGCGCTGGACGAGCTTGCCGCCGTACCACGCGGTCACCGCCGAGGTCAGCGCGAACGGGATGCTGACCATGCCCGCGAACACCGGCGCGAGGCCGAGGCCCTGCTGGAGGAAGAGCGTCGTCAGCAGGAAGGTCGCCGGGATCGCCGCGAAGTAGGACGTCGCGACCAGGATCCCGTTGCGGTACGAGCTGGTGCGGAAGATCCGGAAGTCGATGACCGGGGTGCGGTCCTTCGCGGCGTAGTGCGCCTCCCACTTCACGAAGGCGTACGCGGCGACAGCCGCCAGCAGCAGCCAGAGCCAGCGGAACGGCGAGTCCGTCGAGGCGCCGGTGGTCAGCAGGAACGGCAGCATGAAGGCGAAGATCGTCACGCCCAGCAGCAGCAGGCCGACCGGGTCGAGCGAGGTGTCGCCCTGCGGTGTGCGCTGCACCTTCGGCAGCAGCTTCCAGGCGAAGACCAGCGCAGCGATGCCGAGCGGGATGTTCATCCAGAACAGCAGCCGCCAGCCGTCCTGCTCGCCGCCGAGCGCGATCAGCAGTCCGCCCAGGGTCGGCCCGAACGCCGTGGAGAGGCCGATCACGGCGCCGAAGACGCCGAAGGCGCGGGCCCGTGCGGCCCCGGTGAACAGCTGCTGCACCAGGCCGAGCACCTGCGGCATCTGGATGCCTGCGGCGATGCCCTGGATGAAGCGGGCGACGACGAGCAGCTCGATCGTCGGCGCGACGGCGCAGAGCAGGCTGGCGAGGGTGAACGCGGTGAGACCGACGAGGAAGAGCAGGCGCCGCGACTTGATGTCGCCGAGCCGTCCGGACGGCACGAGCGAGAGACCGAAGGCGAGCGCGTAGCCGGCGACGATCAGCTGCAGCTGGCTCGGATCGGCCGAGAGCGACTTCTCGATCGAGGGCAGCCCGACGTTGACCTTCGACAGGTCGAGGATCGTGAAGGCGGCGACCGACACCGCGACCGCGAAGGCCCGCCAGCGCGTCCTCTCCTCCGCGGCAGTGGGCGGCGCGTCGGGAGCGTTGTCGGGAGAGGTCACGTCCTCCAGTCTCTCAGGACCGGAGCGCGCGCCTCCCCCGCTTGCGGGACATCGGCGCGGGCGGCCTACTCGCCCATGCGGCGGCGGGTGGACATCGCGCGGTCGGCCTCGCGGCGGTCCTGGCGCTCGCGGAGCACCTGGCGCTTGTCGTAGTCCTTCTTGCCCTTCGCGACCGCGAGCTCGACCTTGGCCTTGCCGTCGCTGAAGTAGAGCGAGAGCGGGATCAGCGTGTACCCGCCCTCCTTCACCTTGTTGTGGATCTTGAGGATCTGCGCCTTGTGCAGCAGCAGCTTGCGCTTGCGCCGCGGCGGGTGGTTGGTCCAGGTGCCCTGGGCCCACTCGTTGATGTGCACGGCGTCGAGCCACGCCTCACCGCCGTCGACGAAGGCGTAGCCGTCGACCAGTGACGCGCGGCCGTTGCGGAGCGACTTGACCTCCGTGCCGGAGAGCACGAGTCCCGCCTCGTAGGTGTCCTCGATGAGGTAGTCGTGGCGCGCCTTGCGGTTGGTCGCGACGACCTTCTGTCCCTGTTCCCTGGGCACGGCTGCTCCTTCGGTCCGAGAGCGATGGTGGGCCGCCCCGATCGGGGCAGCCCACCAGTATACGGCCGCACGCGGCCGAGAACGCCGGGCGGTCTAGACCCGCAGGTACCGCGCGATCGCCACGTTGGCCGAGATCGCCGCGAGGACGATCCCCACCACGATCAGGATCGGCACCACGATCAGCGCGTCGTCGACGCCCACGAACGACGTCAGCGGGATCCGGTACGCGAGGAACCCCTGCACGAAGAAGACCACGATCGCCACGACCGCGACCCCCGCGAGGATCGAGCCGAGCAGCGCCGCGAACACGCCCTCGAGGATGAAGGGGGTCTGGATGAACCGGTTCGAGGCGCCCACGAGCCGCATGATGCCCAGCTCCCGTCTCCTCGAGAACGCCGACAATCGGATCGTCGTCGCGATCAGCAGCACCGCCGCCACGAGCATCAGCACCGCGATGCCGATGGCCGTGTAGCTGGCCGCGTTGAGGATCGAGAAGATCTGGTCGAGGTACTGCTTCTGATCCGTGACGCTCTCGACCCCCGAGACGCTGGACAGGCTCTCCACGAGCACGTCCGACTGCGTCGGGTCCTTCAGGTTGATCCAGAAGGTCTGGTTGAGCAGGTCGGGCGTGACGTACTCGGCGACCGGGTTCCCGGCGAACTGCTCCTGGAAGTTCGCGTAGGCCTGGTCGTGATCCTCGAAGTAGGAGCGGTCGATGTAGGGGGCGAGCGTCGCGCCCGCGAGCTGCGACTCGACGGTGTCGATCTGCTCCTGCGTCGCGTCGGAGCCGCTGCAGTTCGAGCCGCCGGAGGTGGCGGTGCACATGTACACCGCGACCTGGGCCTTGTCGTACCAGAAGTTCTTCATCTGGCCGATCTGCATCTGCAGCAGGATCGCGGTGCCGACGAAGGTGAGCGAGATGAAGGTCACCAGGATCACCGAGACGACCATGGAGACGTTGCGCCGGAGGCCGCTCGAGACCTCCGACCAGATCAGTGCGTATCTCACTTGACGGGTCCTACATCCTGCTGGTCGTCCCCGGACTCGTCGCCCTCGCCGGCGTGGGCGCGCAGCCCCAGGCGGGCCGCGAGCGACTCCTCGGGGAGGGCCCCGGTGTCGGCGGGGAGGTAGATCGGGCCGGTCTGGCTCTGCAGCTCGACCACGCGCGGCGAGGCGGGCGCCTCGGTCGGGGCGGGCGGCGGCGGCGGGACGACCGGGTTCGACTGGGTGGTGGGGCGCGTGGGAGCGACGTGGGTCTCGGGTGCGGCGGCCGAGCGGCGGCCCTCCGGGACGCGGGGCTGCGGCGCGGTCTGCTGCAGGCGCGGGCGCGCGAACGCGGCGCCGTGCTCGGGGAGCTCCGGCGCGGCGGCGGCGGGCGCCGGGGCGCGGCGCAGGTCGACCTCCGGGACCTCGGCGGGCGCGAGGGCGCTCTCGGTGATCACGGGGACGGCGATCGAGGACGTGGTGGTCGGGTGGTCGTCGGCCGCGACGACCACGACGCCGTCGTGCACGACGGTGATGCTCTCGGTCTGGCCGTAGCCGCCCCGGCTCTCGTCGCGGACGATGCTGCCTGCCGAGAGCTCGATGACGCGGCGCTTCATCTGGTCGACGATGCCGGCCTCGTGGGTGGCCATGATCACGGTCGTGCCGCCGGCGTTGATCCGCTCGAGCAGCGCCATGATGCCGGCGCTGGTCGTCGGGTCGAGGTTTCCGGTCGGCTCGTCGGCGAGGAGGACTGCGGGCTTGTTGACCACGGCGCGGGCGATGGCCACGCGCTGCTGCTCGCCGCCGGAGAGCTCGTGCGGCAGGCGCGCGGCCTTGCCGGCGAGGCCCACCATCTTGAGCGTGTCGGGGACCGCCTCCTGGATGTAGCCCTTCGACTTGCCGATCACCTGCAGGCTGAAGGCGACGTTGTCGAAGACCGACTTGTTCGGGAGGAGCCGGAAGTCCTGGAACACCACGCCCATGTTGCGGCGGAAGTAGGGGACCTTGCGGCTCGAGATCTTGCCCAGGTTCTGCCCGAGCACGTGGATCGAGCCGGAGGAGGGCCGCTCCTCCTTGAGGATCAGGCGGAGGCAGCTGGACTTGCCGGACCCGGAGGCGCCGACGAGGAAGACGAACTCGCCCCGGAGGATCTCGAGATCGATGGCGTTGAGGGCGGGTCTCGTGCCACCCCGATACTGCTTGGAGACGTTGTCGAAGCGAATCATGTCGGTACGAGGGTAAGCGACGATCCCGGAGAGTGACCCGTCCGGCCGCCCGGCGCGCCGAGCGGCCGGCCCTTCGGCGGTCACGACCTGGGAGTCAGACGCCTCGCGACTCGCCGGGTCGCCGCGCCAGGGCGACGACGAAGGAGCAGGCGGAGACGGTCGCGCAGGCGAGGAGAGCGATCGCGAGAGCGGACGACGCCCTCTGCGCCTCGGGAGCCGGCATCGACGTCGCCGGCGCCGTCCCGACGCTGACGAGCGACAGCCCGACGAGGAGGCAGACCGCCGCCGCGGCCGCCGTCGTCGCGATCACGGGGGCTGTGCTCCCCCCTCGCTCGGCACCCCACGCGCGCCCGAGGAGAGCGGCGGCTCCGAGCAGCAGCAGACCGGCGAGCGCCAACGCCACTGCGAAGCCGACCCGCCACCCCTCGTCCGGCACGGCGTCGAACGCACCGGTCCGGTTGCCGATGACGGAGGCGACGACGAACGCCGCCGCTGCCGCTGCCGCACCGAGCGCAGCGAGCCCGAGGAGGCCGCGCCCCACCGGGCGCTCGGCCGAGGTGCTCCCAGGGGTCTCCCCGCCGGTCTGCTCCGCGGCGGACCGGCGGGGAGACGTGCTCACCGGCGGTCGGCGGAGGGGGCGTCTCCCGGATCGCCGTCGACCGCCCCGGTCGGAACGACACGGGCGGCGACGTCGACGACGGGGGCGGCCTCCGCGACGGCGCCGCCGGCGACGACGGGGCTCGTCTCCTCGGCGGGCAGCACGAGGTCGCCCTCAACAGGGACGGACGCCCACTCGTCCTCGAGGACCAGCGTGAACCGCTCGATGCCGTCGAACAGCGCGGCTCCGTCGACTCGGGGCCCGGCGCCGGTGACCGCTCCCGCAGAGGCACCCTCGACGACGTCCGCTGCGCGGGCGGGAGCGAGCAGGTTCGCGGGGGTCTCTCCAAGTCGCAGCGCGACGGCGTCGCCGAGGACGTCGGAGAGCGACGTCTCGGTGGACAGCGGGAGGCCGGCGATCGGCTCGTCCGCGTGCGCCGGAGCGGCTGCCGCGAGGGCGAGCACGGCGCCGGCTCCGGCAGCGATCAGGAGAGAAGTCTTCGACATGGTTCCACCTTTCGTGAGAGAGTCTCGGATCGAGACGTTCTCAGGGTAGAACCGGCCGTCGCTCAGGCCCGTCCGGGTTCGCTGAACGTCGGCTCCGCCTCGCGCCCGTGCTCCAGCGGGGCTCCCGGGCGGAGCGGGCTCGCCCGGCTCCCGCCGTGCCGCCGCCGGTCAGGCGGACTTGCGCCAGCGGATGCCCGCGGCGATGAAGCCGTCGAGGTCGCCGTCGAAGACGTGCGAGGGGTTGCCGACCTCGTGGTCGGTGCGGAGGTCCTTGACCATCTGGTACGGCGCGAGGACGTAGCTGCGCATCTGGTCGCCCCAGCTCGCCGTGATGTTGCCGGCCAGCTCCTTCTTGGTCGCGGCCTCCTGCTCCTTCTGCAGCAGCAGCAGGCGCGACTGCAGCACGCGCATGGCGGCCGCGCGGTTCTGGATCTGGCTCTTCTCGTTCTGCATCGAGACGACGAGGCCGGTGGGGAGGTGGGTGAGGCGCACCGCGGAGTCGGTCGTGTTGACCGACTGGCCGCCGGGGCCGGAGGAGCGGAAGACGTCGACGCGGATGTCGTTGTCCGGGATCTCGATCGCGCCGGCCTCCTCCATCAGCGGGATGACCTCGACCGCGGCGAAGGACGTCTGGCGCTTGCCCGCGGCGCCGAACGGGCTCATCCGCACGAGACGGTGGGTGCCGGCCTCGACGGAGAGGGTGCCGAAGGCGTAGGGCGCATCGATCTGGAAGGTGGCGGACTTGATGCCGGCCTCCTCCGCGTAGCTCGCGTCCATCACGGTCGCGGGATACTTGTGCTTCTCGGCCCAGCGGAGGTACATCCGCATCAGCATCTCGGCGAAGTCGGAGGCGTCGACACCGCCGGCGCCCGCGCGGATGGTGATGACGGCGGGGCGGTCGTCGTACTCGCCGTCGAGGAGGGTCTGCACCTCGAGCTCGCCCATGGTCTTCTGCAGGGCGTCGAGCTCGGCGATCGCCTCCTGCTCGGACTCGGCGTCATCGGCCTCGTTGGCCATCTCGACCAGGACCTCGAGGTCGTCCAGGCGCCGTTCGATCGCGGTGATCCGGGCCAGCTCGGACTGGCGGTGGCTCAGCGCACTGGTCACCTTCTGCGCGTTGTCGGTGTCGTCCCAGAGGTCGGGGACGCCCGCCTGCTCGTTCAGCTCCTCGATCTTCGAGCGGAGCTCGGCGACGTCGATGACGGCGAGGATGTCGGAGAAGGTGGAGCGGAGAGCAGTGATCTGCTCGGTGAAGTCGTTGTCCAGCATGGTGGCTCCAGACTACCGGGGGCGCCGGGGGTCACCGCGGGCGGCCGCCCGGGCGGCGCTTAGGATGGGGCTGGTGAGCAGCACCGCCGAGCGCCCCTTCCCCGTCGGGCCCCTCCTGCTCTCGACCTTCCTGCCGACGCTGCTCTTCTCGGTCGGCGAGGGCGCGATCATCCCGCTCCTCCCCGCCGTCGCCGGTGACCTCGGTGCGACGCTGGCGATCGCCGGCCTCGTCGCGGGAATGATCATGATCGGCGAGCTGGCGGGCGACATCCCGAGCGGCTGGATCGTCTCGCGGATCGGCGAGCGCGGTGCGATGCTCGGCGCCTCGGCCGCCTCGATCCTCGGCCTGGTGATCTGCCTCGTCTCCACCTCCTGGATGACGCTGACCGTGGGCGTCTTCCTGATCGGCCTCGCGACGGCGGTCTTCGCACTCGCCCGGCACGCCTTCATGACCTCGTTCGTGCCGATCAGCCACCGGGCGCGGGCGCTGTCCTCGCTCGCGGGGGTCTTCCGCGCGGGCTGGCTGATCGGCCCGTTCCTCGCCGCGGGGGTCGTGCACCTCAGCGGCTCGGTCGAGTCGATCTTCTGGGTGCACATCGCCTGCTGCGTGGCCGCGGTCGTCGTGCTGCTGCTGGTGCCGGACCCTGCGACGGTGCTGCGCCGCGCGGCGGCCGCCTCCGCCGCCGCCGACCCCGCGCTCGACGCCGCCGCCGCGGCCGCGGCCGTGCCGGAGTCCTCCCCCGGCCTGGTCCGCACCCTCCGCGCGCACCGCGGCGTGCTCGCGCGGATGGGCTCCGGC
Organism: Rathayibacter sp. VKM Ac-2929; assembly: GCF_022815495.1. Classification (NCBI taxonomy): domain Bacteria; kingdom Bacillati; phylum Actinomycetota; class Actinomycetes; order Micrococcales; family Microbacteriaceae; genus Rathayibacter; species Rathayibacter sp. VKM Ac-2929. The sequence goes on along the minus strand of NZ_JALGRV010000001.1, from coordinate 830,269 downwards.
GCCGCCGTGATCGGCGCCCTGCGCGCGAGCCGGACACTGATCCTCCCGCTCTGGGCGGTCAGCCTCGGCCTCGCCGAGACCGACACCGCGATCATCATCGGCATCGCCGGCGCCCTCGACTTCGCCCTCTTCTACGCGGGCGGGCAGGTGATGGACCGCTTCGGCCGCGGGGCCACGGCGATCCCGTCGATGATCGGCCTGGGGGTCGGGCACCTGCTGCTCGTGGCGACGCTCCTCGCCGCCGACCCGGTGCCCTGGTTCATCGCGGTGGCCTGCGTCCTCGCGGTGGCGAACGGGATCGGCTCGGGCATCCTGATGACGATCGCGGCGGATCTCGCACCGCCGAAGGATCCGGCGCCCTTCCTCGGGGCGTTCCGCTTCACCGGCGACGCGGGCAACGCCGCGGCGCCGATCGCGGTGTCCGCTCTGACCGCGGCGGTCTCGCTGCCGTTCGCGGCGGGAGCGATGGGCGTGCTCGGGCTGGCCGGTGCCGCCGCGCTCTCGCGCTGGATCCCGCGGTACCTGCCGCACCGGCGCCCGCGCACCTGACCCGCAGCGCACCTGGCGGCCAGGCGGTCGCCGCGCGGGCCCCTGCTCGCGCTCCCCTCCTACACTGGAGCGCGCACGCGGGAGTGGTGGAATGGCAGACACGCAGGATTTAGGTTCCTGTGCCGAGAGGCATGTGGGTTCGAGTCCCACCTTCCGCACCAGGGGCGCTCGGAGCGACCGGCGTGGCACGCCACCTTCGGGGGCCGCCCCGGCCGTCTTCCCGGTTTCGCCGGTACAGTGAGCGCGGTCGAGCCGCCGCAGACCGAGGATCGGCTGCGGCGTCGGCCGGCCGCACGGCACTGATCGACTGGAGAACCGTTGAACCACGCCGCCCTGATCCCCTGGCTGGACCCGGAGACGATCCTCACCTCCTTCGGTCCGTGGGGCGTGCTGGTCGTCTGCCTGATCGTCTTCGCCGAGACCGGCCTGCTGATCGGCTTCCTCTTCCCCGGCGACACCCTGCTGATCATCACGGGCCTGCTCGCGCACGAGAACGCCTCCAACGGCGGGCTGGGCGTCCCGATCTGGCTGATCTGCCTCGCGGTCGGCTTCTCGGCGTTCCTCGGCGGCGAGGTCGGCTACCTGATCGGGCACAAGGCCGGCCCGCGCATCTTCGAGCGCAAGGAGTCGGGCCTCTTCAGCGTCGAGAACGTCAAGCGCACCAACGCCTTCTTCGAGCGCTTCGGCGGCCTCGCCGTGATCCTCGCGCGATTCGTGCCGATCGTCCGCACCTTCGCGCCGATCGCCGCCGGCGTCGCCCACATGAACTACCGCAAGTACAGCCTGTACAACGCCATCGGCGCCCTGATCTGGGGCAGCGGCGTGACGCTGATCGGCTGGCTGCTCGCCTTCATCCCGCCCGTCGCCGACTTCGTCTCGCACTACATCGACGTGATCCTGATCGGCGCCGTGGCCCTCGCGATCATTCCGACCGCGTTCCACTTCTTCCAGCAGCGCCGCAAGGCCAGGCTCGCCGCCGACAAGGACACCGACGCGTCGGAGGCGAGCGCCCTCGTCCTCGACCCCACCGCCGTCGACGACGAGCGCCGCAAGCACTGACCGACAGCGAGCACGGCCCCTCCCGCGAGATGCCACTTGTGCACGCGACACGCCGTGTCGAGCGTGCACAAGTGGCATCTCGCGGTCGGGAGGCTGCGCCCCCGATCAGGAGAGGGTGGTCGCCAGGGCCGCCAGCTCGGCTCGGAGGGCGGTGAAGGCCCGGGCGCGGTGGCTGCGGGCGTTCTTCTCGGCGGGGGCGATCTCGGCGGCCGAGAGGGCCGAGTCGGCGGGGACGAAGACCGGGTCGTAGCCGTGGCCGTTCGTGCCGCGCGGACCGGCGGCGATGGCGCCGTCCCAGCGGCCCTCGACCACGATCTCGCGGCCACCGGGCAGGACCGACTCGGGGACGACCAGCGCGATCGTGCAGACGAAGTGCGCGCCGCGGTGCTCCGGCTTCACGTCGGCCAGCTGCGCGAGCAGCAGCTCGTGGTTCGCGACCGCGTCGTGCGGGCGGCCCGACCAGCGGGCCGAGAGGATGCCCGGCGAGCCGCCGAGCACGTCGACGCAGAGGCCGGAGTCGTCGGCGAGCGCGACGAGGCCGGTGTGCGCCGCCGCGGCCCGCGCCTTGATCAGCGCGTTCTCGGTGAAGGTGACGCCGTCCTCGACCGGCTCCGGCCCGTCGTAGGCGCGGACGCCTACGCCCGGCAGCGCTCCGGCCAGCATCGCCCGGAACTCCTCGACCTTGCCCGCGTTGTGGGTGGCCAGGACGAGGTCGAGGCTCACGCGTCCTGCCCCGCGGCGAGCGCCTCGGTCTGGAAGCGGGCCAGGTCGGCCGCGCCGCCGACGGCGAGGTCGAGCAGCGCGTCGAGCTCGCGGCGGTCGAAGGGGGCGCCCTCGGCGGTGCCCTGCACCTCGACGAAGAGGCCGCGGCCGGTGACGACGACGTTCATGTCGGTCTCCGCGCGCACGTCCTCGACGTACGCGAGGTCGAGCATCGGGACGCCGTCGATGATGCCGACGGAGACCGCCGACAGGCTGTCGATCAGCGGCTGCGCCTTCTGGCCGACGTACTTCTTGCCGCGGGCCCACTCGATCGCGTCGACCATCGCCACGTACGCGCCGGTGATCGCCGCGGTGCGGGTGCCGCCGTCGGCCTGGAGGACGTCGCAGTCGATCACGATCGTGTTCTCGCCGAGCGCCTTGGTGTCGACGACAGCGCGCAGGCTGCGGCCGATCAGCCGGGAGATCTCGTGGGTGCGCCCGCCGACCTTGCCCTTGACGGCCTCGCGGTCCATCCGGGAGTTGGTGGCGCGGGGCAGCATCGCGTACTCCGCGGTGACCCAGCCCTTGCCCTTGCCCTGCAGCCAGCGCGGGACGCCGTTGGTGAAGGACGCGGTGCAGAGCACCCTGGTGTTCCCGTAGGAGATCAGCGCGGAGCCCTCGGCCTGGGTGCTCCAGCCGCGCTCGATGGTGATCGCGCGCAGCTCGTCGGGCGCACGGCCGTCCTTGCGCTTGACGGTCGGCTGGGCGGCGGTGCTGTCGGTCACTCGGGTCTCCCTGGAGTCGTGCGGCGCGCGGCCCGGTCGAGCTCGCGCAGGTTGATCGTGCCGGTCTCGACGAGGTCGACGCTCGAGACCTCGGGGCCGAGGAAGCGCCGGGCGAGGCGGACGAAGTCGCTCGAGCCGGTCTCCTCCCAGCGGTAGGTCGGCGGGGCGGCGGCGGTGCGCTGCAGCCCGTGCGCCACCAGCGTGCGGTAGACGTCGAGCGCGGTCTCCTCGGCGCTCGAGACCAGCCGGACGTCGGGCCCCATCACGTAGGCGATGGCGCCGCGCAGCAGCGGGTAGTGCGTGCAGCCGAGCACGAGGGTGTCGACGCCCGCCTGCTTCAGCGGCGCGAGGTACTCCTCGGCGAGCGCCAGCAGCTCGTCGCTCCAGGTGACGCCGGCCTCGACGAACTCGACGAAGCGCGGGCAGGCGGCGGTGACCAGCTCGAGGTCCGGTGCGGCGACGAAGGCGTCGTCGTAGGCGCGCGAGCGGATCGTGCCGACGGTGCCGATCACGCCGACGCGGCGGTTGCGGGTGTCGCGGACGGCGCTGCGGACGGCGGGCTGGATGACCTCGATCACCGGGATGCCGCGGCCGATCGTGTAGCGCTCGCGCGCGTCCCGCATCATCGCGGCCGAGGCGGTGTTGCAGGCGATCACCAGCAGCTTCGCGCCCTGGTCGACCAGCGTGTCGAGGGTGTCCAGGGCGTAGGCCCGGACGTCGGCGAGGGGCTTGGGCCCGTAGGGCGAGTGCGCGGTGTCGCCGAGGTAGACGATCGACTCGTTCTGCAGCTGGTCGATCACGGCGCGGGCGACGGTGAGTCCGCCGACGCCGGAGTCGAAGATGCCGAGGGGTGCGTCCGTCACGGAGGAAGAGCCTACCCGCGCCCGGGGAGGGAGCCCCGTGCGGGGAACGGTGCATGGAACACTGGTCGGATGGACGCGACGGCCTTCCTCACCGACCGCTACGAGCTGACGATGGTCGAGGGCGCTCTCGGCAGCGGCACCGCCGACCGGCGCTGCATGTTCGAGGTCTTCGCCCGCAGCCTCCCGCCGGGCCGCCGCTACGGGATCCTCGCCGGCACCGGCCGCCTGCTCGAGCTGATCTCCCGCTTCCGCTTCGGCGACGCCGAGCTCGACTGGCTGCGGGAGAACCGCGTCGTCGACACCCGCACGCTGGACTGGCTGGCCGACTACCGCTTCCAGGGCGACATGTGGGGCTACCGCGAGGGCGAGGTGTACCTCCCCGGCTCCCCCGTGCTGATCGTCGAGGCGCCCTTCGCCGAGGGCGTGCTGCTGGAGACGCTGGTGCTGAGCGTGCTCAATCACGACAGCGCGGTGGCGAGCGCCGCGGCCCGGATGGTCTCCGCGGCCGACGGCCGCCCGCTGGCGGAGATGGGCTCCCGCCGGGCCGGCGAGCGCTCGGCGGTCGCCGCCGCGCGCGCCGCGCACATCGCCGGCTTCGGCGCGACCTCGAACCTCGAGGCGGGCCGCAGCTGGGGCGTGCCGACGATGGGCACCTCCGCGCACGCGTTCACCCTGCTGCACGACTCCGAGGAGGACGCCTTCCGCGCGCAGGTCGCCGCGCTCGGGCCGGGCACGACGCTCCTCGTCGACACCTACGACGTCACCGCCGCGGTGGACCTCGCCGTCCGCGTCGCGGGCACCTCGCTCGGCGCCGTGCGGATCGACTCGGGCGATCTCCCCCAGCAGGTCGCCGCCGTCCGCGCGCAGCTGGACGGGCTCGGCGCCACCGGCACGAGGATCACCGTCACCAACGACCTGGACGAGTACGGCATCGCGGCGCTGGCCGCCTCCCCCGTCGACTCCTACGGCGTGGGCACCTCGGTCGCGACCGGCTCCGGCCACCCCACCGCGGGCATGGTCTACAAGCTGGTCGCGCACGAGGACGACGCGGGCGAGTGGGTCTCGGTCGCCAAGAAGTCGGCGGCGAAGGCCTCCATCGGCGGGCGCAAGTCCGCGGGGCGGCGCCTGACCGAGGACGGCATCGCCGTCGAGGAGGTCGTACACGTCGGCGCCGGGCCCGAGGGCGCGGTCGGCGAGGACGAGCGCGCGCTGCTGGTGCCGCTGATCGAGGACGGCCGGATCCGCGAGGAGCACCTCGGTGCGGCGGGTGTCGGCGCCGCACGCGAGCACCGCGCGAACGCCGTGATCGAGCTGCCGCAGGACGCGCTGCGTCTCGGCCGCGGCGACCCGGTGATCCCGACCCGCTACGCCTGAGCGGACCGGTCCCCGAGCGGGGCGGGCCCGGAGCGGGCGGGCCCGGAGCGGGACGGGCCCGGCTCCCGAGGGGGCCGGGCCGCGCGCCCTACTTCATCCGGGCGTAGATCTCCTTGCAGGAGGGGCAGACCGGGAACTTCTCCGGGTCGCGGCCCGGCAGCCACTTCTTGCCGCAGAGGGCGCGGACGGGCTTGCCGGTCATCGCGCTCTCGAGGATCTTGTCCTTCGGCACGTAGTGGGAGAAGCGCTCGTGGTCGCCCGGCTCGATCGTCTCCTGGTTGAGGAGCTCCTCGAGTTCGCGGTCGAGGGTGGCGGTTCCTCCGCCTCCCTCGAGGGGGTCGGTGCTGCTGTTCTCGAATCGGGACGTCATGGCTCCGATCCTACGCTCGGAGCGCGGGAGCGGGCGGGGCCCGGTGAGGCTCAGTAGCGGCTCGTGAACGAGACCAGCTCGGCCGCGCGGCGGTCGAAGAGGAAGCCGCCGAGCAGCACGCCGAGGGCGAAGACGCCGACCGCGCTGCCGAGGCCCGCGAGGATCGCCTGGTCCCGGTCGCCCTCGAAGAACAGGGTCTGCACCGCCAGCACGACGGCCGGCGCCGAGAGCAGCAGCCCGAGGCCGAACGCGAGCGCCTGCGAGCCGGCCCCGCTCGCTCCCGGCGCCTGCGGCTGGACGAAGGCGCTGTCGCCGGGACGCGGCGCCGGGTAGGCGAGCCGCGCGGAGAGAGCGCTCGCGACCCCCGCGGGCACCAGGAGCAGCGCGGCGTTCACCGCGAGCAGGACCGGCAGCGCATCGTCGAGGCCGGACGTGGCACTGCTGACGAGCGAGCCGAGCACGACGACCGGCAGGCCGAGCAGCAGCGTCGGGAAGGCGCGGCCGAGCCGGTCCGACCAGCCGCGCACCCCGGCGGCGGCGTGCAGCCAGAAGGCCGAGCCGTCGTAGGCGACGTCGTTGTGCAGGAACCAGCCGAGGAACAGCGCGACGAGCGGGACGGGCAGCAGCGAGAGCAGCGGGAACGGCACTCCCACCAGGGCCAGCAGCACCACGGCGAGCACCGGGAGCAGCGGGACCGCGACGAGCGACGCCTGGTAGCGGGGGTCCCGGAGCCAGTAGGTCGTGCTGCGCGCGGCGATGGCCCCGGTGCGGCTGCCGCCGAGGACGTCGAACCAGCCCAGGCGGAGCCCCCGCGGCGGCCGGGAGGTGCGCTCGGGGCGAACGGTCAGCGCGCGGACGACCAGCCACCAGAGCGCCCCGGCGACGACGAGGGTGAGCAGCGCGGTCAGCAGCGGGCCGGCGACCGCCCCGGAGGCCGCGCTCGGCGAGATCGCCCAGGCGGCGCCGAACGGGGTGGGCGCGAGGACGGCGGCAAGCCGCTCCAGCGCCTCGGAGCCCTCGCCGCCCCAGTCGAGTCCGGTGGTGAGCACGAGCGCGACCGGCGCGGTGAGCAGGAGGACGAGGCCGAGCACCGCGAGCAGCTCCCGCGCAGTGCGGGAGGGCACCAGCGCCGACGAGGCGGCGAGGCCGATCCTGGCCAGCAGCGCCGCGGTCAGCACGCCGAGCAGCGGGCCGAGCACCGCCAGCAGTCCGGCGCCCGGGAAGAGCCGGATCGACGCCGCACCCAGGACGACGAGCGCGAGCACGGGGAGCGAGGCGAGCCCGGCCAGCGCGAGAGCGGCCGCGAGCCGGCCGCTCGGGATGCCGAAGAGCCGGAACGCCCGCGGGTCCATCGGATCCTTCGGTCCGAGCAGGAACGGGAGCACCAGGAAGCCGAGCGTGACGACCGCTCCCCCGGCGACGACGGCGTCGTCCGCGAGCCAGGAGCCGGGCTCGAGCGTGCCGAGGCCGGCCAGGAGCGCCGCGGTCGCCACGACGACGACGAGCACTCCGAGCAGGGCGCCGCCCGCGTGTCGCGCGCCCGAGCGGAAGGCGCCGAGCAGGACGTCGAGCCTCAGCCGGAGAAGTCGTGCAGCCACTGCAGCCCCTCGGCGATCTGCTTGCCGCCCGCGAGCTCGAGGAAGCGCTCCTCGAGCGTCGCGGTGCCGGCGACCTCCTCGACGGACCCGGCGGCGAGAACCTTGCCGCCCACGATCACGGCGACGTCGTCGCAGACGCGCTCGATGAAGTCGAGGCCGTGGCTGGAGAGGACGACGGTGCCGCCGCCCGCGACGAAGCGGCGCAGCACGGTGATCACGGCCGCGGAGGAGACCGGGTCGACCGACTCGAACGGCTCGTCGAGCACCAGGACGCGGGGCGCGTGGATCATCGCGCCGGCCAGCGCGACCTTCTTGGCCATGCCCGCGGAGTAGTCCGAGATTAGGCGCTCGAGCGCGTCGGTCAGGCCGAGCGCCTCGGCGAGCTCGACCGTGCGCTGCTTGGCGGTCTTCCGGTCGATCCCGCGCAGCGCGGCGGAGTAGTAGAGGAACTGCGCGCCGGTCAGCCGGTCGAACAGGCGCAGACGGTCGGGCAGGACGCCGATCAGCGGCTTCGCGGCGCGCGGGTCCTTCCAGACGTCGACGCCGTGCACGAGCACGCGGCCGGTGTCGGGGCGGAGGAGGCCGGTCATCATCGACAGCGTCGTGGTCTTGCCCGCGCCGTTCGGGCCGATGATCCCGTAGAAGGTGCCGGCGCGGACGGCGAGGTCGATGCGGTCGACCGCGACCGTGCGCCCGAAGGTGCGGGTGAGGGCGTGCAGCTCGAAGACGACGGGGTGCTCGGGGTCGGCGGGCTGGGCGGTCTCGGGCTGCTGCGAGGGGTCGGCCGTCCGCGCGGGAGCGGCCGGGGCCGCCGCCTCCGTCGCGACGGATTCTGCGGGAGTCGGCGACTCGGCGGGCGGAGCGCCGTCGCGCTCGGATTCCTCGGCGTTCGTCGCGGACGTCATCCGGCTACGGTACCAAGTCGCTCCGGACGGGGACGGGGCGCGCCGGGCCCTGTGGAGAGGAGCCTCCGATCCATCGCGCCGACACGGCTCCTGGCAACCCCTGGCCTTCGAAGGCGTGCACAGTACACTAAGTGGTGACCCAGGAAGCGATCAGGTCGCTGCACGCCGGTTAAGGATCGCTACGCGGCGGTGAACACATCGTTCCGCCGCGATCGACGCGAGGAGAACCCATGACGAGCAAGCCCTTCCCGACCGCCCCCGCCGGCGGCTCCACCGGTGCGCCCGCCTCCGTCGTCATCCTCGCCGCAGGCATGGGCAGCCGGCTCGGCCGCTCCCTGCCGAAGCCGCTGACGCCGCTGAGCGACGGCCGCACGATCATGCAGCAGCAGTTCGACAACATCCACCACGCCTTCGGCACGAAGGTGCCGGTGAGCATCGTCGTCGGCTACAAGCTCGAGCACATCATCGAGGCGTTCCCCTCGGCGACGTTCGTCTACAACGAGCAGTACGACCAGACCAACACCTCGAAGAGCCTCCTCCGCGCACTGCAGGCCTCGGGCCAGGGCGGCGTGCTCTGGATGAACGGCGACGTCGTCTTCGACCCGCGGATCCTCGACCGCACCGCGGACCTCATCGCGAAGGACGTCTCCTTCGTCACCGTCAACACCGCGAAGGTGTCCGACGAGGAGGTCAAGTACACGACCAGCGCCGAGGGCTACATCGACGAGCTGTCCAAGACCGTCAAGCGCGGTCTCGGCGAGGCCGTCGGGATCAACTACGTCTCGGCCGCGGACAAGCCGGCGCTCATCCGCCAGCTGGCCCGGGTCGACGCCCAGGACTACTTCGAGCGTGGAATAGAGTTGGCGATCGAGCAGGACAGACTGCTCGTCGAGCCGATGGACATCTCCGACCTCTACGCCGTCGAGGTGGACTTCGCCGAGGATCTCGAGCGGGCGAACCTCTTCGTCTGAGGCTCGCGTCTCGTCCGGCTCGATCCGAGCCGGTCGAGAGGAGTCGCCTGCCGTGAGCAGCCCCGCACGCGTCGACGCCGGTGCGACCGCCCTGCGTCCGCACCGCTCGCGGGCCTGGCGCTATCGGCACTCGCTCTGGCTGCTGACCAAGCGCGACCTCACGGTCCGGTACGCCACCAGCGCGCTCGGCTACGTGTGGTCGGTGCTCGACCCGCTGGTGATGTCGGGCATCTACTACTTCGTCTTCACCGTCGTCTTCAAGCGCACCGTCGGCGAGGACCCGTACATCGTCTTCCTGCTCGCGGGCCTGCTGCCGTGGATGTGGTTCAACCAGGCGACCTCCGACGCGACGCGGGCCTTCCTCCACGAGGCGAAGCTCGTGCGCTCCACATCGATCCCGCGCACCATCTGGGTCGGCCGGATCGTGCTGTCCAAGGGCATCGAGTTCGTGGCGAGCCTGCCGGTGCTCGTGCTCTTCGCGGTCGTCGCGGGAGCGGGCGTGACGCCGGCGATCCTGCTCTTCCCGCTCGCGATCCTGCTCCAGGGCGTGCTCACGCTCGGCGTGGGCCTGCTGGTCGCCCCGCTCGTCGTGTTCTTCCGCGACCTCGAGCGCGCGATCAAGCTGGTGCTGCGCTTCCTCTTCTACGCCTCGCCGATCATCTACTCGACGGCGAACCTGCCCGACGCGATCCGGCCGTGGGCCGCGCTGAACCCTCTCAGCGGGATCTTCGCGCTCTACCGCTCCACCTTCTTCGCGAGCGAGCTCGACCTGCCGCTCATCCTCACCTCGGTGCTGATCTCGTTCCTCGTGCTCGGTCTCGGCCTGATCGTCTTCCGCCGCTCCGAGCGCGCGGTGCTGAAGGAGCTGTGAGCGTGGACGCCCCCGACCGCGCTTCCGGCGGCGACTCCCTCGCCGGCCGCGCTCCCGCCGGGGACTCCCCTGTCGTGATCGAGTGCCGGGGTCTCGGGATCCGGTTCCGGCGGAACCGCCGCGGCCGTCGCTCCTTCAAGGACCTCTTCTCGCGCGGGACCCGGCGCTCGCGGCCCGGCGAGTTCTGGGCCCTGCGCGGCCTCGACGTCCGGGTGCACGCGGGCGAGGCGATCGGCGTCGTCGGCCGCAATGGCCAGGGCAAGTCGACGCTGCTGAAGCTCGTCGCCGGGGTCGTGCTGCCGGACGAGGGCGTGGTCGAGGTCCGCGGCGGGGTCGCTCCGCTGATCGAGATCACCGGCGGCTTCGTCGCCGACCTCAGCGTCCGGGAGAACGTCTACCTGACCGCGGGGCTGCACGGCATGTCCAAGCGCGAGGTCGACGACCGGTTCGACTCGATCATCGAGTTCGCCGAGATCGGCGACTTCCTGGACACCCCGTACAAGCACCTCTCCAGCGGGATGAAGGTCCGGATCGCGTTCTCGGTGGTGTCGCGGCTCGAGGAGCCGATCATCCTGGTCGACGAGGTCCTCGCGGTGGGCGACAAGGCCTTCCGCGAGAAGTGCTACGCCCGGATCGAGGAGCTGCTCGCGGCCGGCCGGACGCTCTTCTTCGTCTCGCACAACGAGCGCGACCTCCGCCGCTTCTGCACCCGCGGGCTCTACCTGGACAAGGGCGCGCTGGTGCTCGACGCACCGATCGATCAGGTTCTCGCCCGGTATTCTGAGGACTACGCGCCGAAAGCGCAGCCCGCCGCGGAGTGACCGGCAGTCCGAGCCGCACGGCCCGGAGCTCGTCGTGACAGCGCGACGCGCGGGTCCTCACGACGCAGGAGTGCAGACATGTCCTCGAAGAAGGACCGCAAGGACCGCGACGAGCTCGAGCAGGCCGGCGCCGCCGACGTCGAGAACGCGCAGCTGGCCCGGATCCTGGACCGCGTCCTCGCCGTCCAGCGGCCCGCGGTCCTCGCGAACATCCGGGCGCTGCGGCGTCGCCGGCCGAACGCGACTCCGGAGCAGCTGATCACCTCCCTCGAGCGCCAGTACCTCTCCAGCGTCGCCGCCGGCGGCGCAGCCATCGGAGCGACCGCGGTCGTCCCCGGGATCGGCACCGCCGCGTCTGTCGCGCTCTCCGGCGCCGGTGCGATCGGCTTCCTCGAGGCGAGCGCCCTCTTCGCGCAGTCGGTCACCGAGGTGCACGGCATCCGCCTCGAGGACCCGGACCGCGCCCGCGCCCTCGTGCTCACGCTGATGATGGGCTCCTCCGGCAGCGAGCTGGTGCGCCAGGTCGCCGGGCACGCGACCGGCACCAGCACCGGGATGAACCAGTACTGGGGATCGGTGGTGACCAAGGGGCTGCCGTCGTTCCTCGTGGGCGAGCTGGCCGACCGGGCCAAGAAGTCCTTCGCCAAGCACTTCCTCGCGCAGCAGGGCGCCGGGCTGGTCGGGCGGGCGATGCCGTTCGGGATCGGCGCCGCGCTGGGCGGCGTCGGCAACGCGATGCTCGGCCGCAAGGTCGTGCAGAGCGCGCGGGACGCGTTCGGTCCGGCCCCGCGCGAGTTCGGCAACACCTTCGTGCTCCCGCCGACGAAGGCGGAGCGGAAGGCGCTCGCGGCCGGTGCCGAGCCGCTTGAGCTGCACGTCCGCGACTACGGCGGGACCGGCGAGAAGATCGCGCTGCTGCTGCACGGTCTCGGCACCGACTCCCGCATCTGGTACGCCCTGGTGCCGACGCTGCACGAGCACGGCTACCGCGTCGTCGCGCCCGACCTCGCCGGGCACGGCGGCTCGCCGAAGTCGCCGGCCTACTCCGTCGAGCACTGGGCGGAGGACGTGCGCGCCTCGGTCCTGCAGTCGCCCGACCTGGTGATCGGGCACGGCCTCGGCGCCGTCGTCGCCGCGCGGCTCGCCCCGGAGTACCGCGCCGAGCGGCTGATCCTGCTCGACCCCGCCTTCTCCGACGCGAAGGGGCTGACCAGTGCCCTGCGCCGCGGCGGCTCGATCGCGCACGTCGAGAAGGGCGACGCCGACGAGCTGCGCCACCGCCACCCGATCTGGACCGACGAGCAGATCGAGCTCGACGTCTCGGCCCACGCGCTCTGGGACCCGGAGTCCGCCTCCGGCCTGACGGCGCGCGGCGCCGCCGAAGCGCCGGACGCCTTCCCGGTGCCGACGCTCGCTGTGCTGCCGGAGGACCCGCTGGGCCACTCCTCGCTCGGTGATGTGCTCGCCGACCACGGCGCGGAGGTCCGCACGATCCCCGGCGCGGGCGCCTCGATCCTCCGCGAGGACCGCGCGGCCCTCATCGCGGCGCTCGCCGACCGCCTCTAGCCTTCGGCGCCCGCAGGACGGAGGCTGAGCGTCCCGAACCAGCGGACCCGCTCGTGTTCGACGCACTCAGCCTTCGTCATGAGGACACCGGCCACCTGTGGAACGGAATCGACGAGTCGATCCGGATTCCGGGTCTCGATACGCCGCTCTGCGGCTGCTCGACCAACATGCCGGGGATGAGCGTCCGCTTCCCCACCGGCCGAGCCGCGCCATGCTGATCGAATAGCGCCCGCCGGGCGCGTATCGAGATCCACCCACCGGACGACCTCGGCCGCGCAGCTCGGGCCGAATCGTTCTCCGGCCTCTCAACCCTCCTCGGGACAGGACCGGGGCCCGTCGAGCGGCGTCGCGAGGACGATCCGCACCAGCGGACCTCCGTCGCGGTCCTCACCGGCGACGCGGAGCCCGATCTTCTCGGCGACGCGCTGAGAGGCGCTGTTCTCGGGATGGACGATCGCCACGAGGCGGTCCGCGAGGCCGCGCCGTCGAGCCGACTCGAGACAGGCGGTCGCGGCCTCCGTGGCGTACCCCCGCCCCTGCAGGGAGGAGCGGACGTGGTAGCCGACCTCCAGCTCGGGGATGCCGTTGACGCTCTGCCAGGTCAGGCCGCAGTCCCCCACGAACTCGCGGTCCATGGTCTCGATGACCCACAGCCCGAAGCCGTCGCGCTCGTAGTTGCGCCGGTTCCAGGCGATCCAATCGGCGGCGTCAGCGCGCGTCTTCGGGGCCGGGTAGTAGCGCATCACCTCGGGATCCCCGAGCAGCTCGGCCAGGAGATCCAGGTCCACCTCGGTCATCTCGCGGAAGCGCAGGCGCGCGGTGTCGAACGGCAGCATCGGCGCCACGCTACCGGTACGGCACGCTCCCGCAGGTCTCGATACGCCGCCGCCTGCGGCTGCTCCGCTCTGCGTCCAGAGGGATCGGAGGGCCGGACCGGGTGGGGGACGCGACCTGGAAGGACACTGTCCGACGTCCGTTCAGTCGTGTCCACCCGGCCCGGTGAAGTCATCCGACCGGATCGCGAGATTTGGAAGGAGACACGACACGGTAACCATCGCCGAGCGGTTCGGACCAGGGGGCGCGGGGATCGGCACGGAGAGCAGCTGCATCACGTCGGTCCTCGATCTCGCCGGTCGAGTCCGGGAGCAGAGCGCGGAGCCGTTGCTTCCCTGTTGATCGAGTAGCCCGCGGAGCGGGCGTATCGAGCGGAGGGGGCGCCTCCGACGCCAGCGCAGAGCGGGGAAGAGACCGACGTCCTTGGGTGGGAGGGTCTCGATACGCCCCTGCGGGGCTACTCGACCAGCATGTCTGCGGGCGACTCTTCCCAGTAGATCCACCGTGGTCAGAAGACGAGTCTGCAGACCCGTCCTGCTGGTGACGGCGGGTCTCGATACGCCCCTGCGGGGCTGCTCGACCAGCATGACGGGGCGCAGCCGCGTCCTCTCCCTCACCACAGAGACGCGAAGCGGCTTCGCTGCTGCGGCTGCTCGATCAGCGTGAGGCGCGAGCCGCGCGCGCGTCCTACTTCTTGGCCTTGGCGGCGGCCTTGGCGGCCTGCTTCGTGGCGCGGACCTTGGCCAGGGACTCGGGGGAGACGATGTCGGCGACCGAGCGGAACGAGTCCTCCTCGCCGTAGGCGCCGGCGGCCTCGCGCCAGCCGTCGCCCTCGAAACCGCGGCGCTTGCCGAGCAGGGCGACGAAGATACGAGCCTTCTGGTCGCCGAAGCCGGGCAGTGCCGTGAGGCGGGCGAGCACCTCGCGGCCGTCGGGGTCGTCGCGGGTCCAGATGGCCGAGGCGTCGCCGTCCCAGTCGTCGACGATCGCACGGCAGAGAGTCTGCACCCGGCCGGCCATGTTCGCCGGGTAGCGGTGGATCGCCGGAGGCGTCCGGGACAGCTCCGAGAAGCGGTCCTCGTCGAAGTCCGCGATCGCGGCCGCGTCGAAGGACGACCCCTCCTCGGCCAGGCGCTGCTCGAGCTTCAGCGGCCCCGAGAACGCCGTCTCCATCGCGACCTGCTGATCCAGCAGCATCCCGATCAGCAGGGCGAGCGGGTCGCGGGTGAGCAGCGCGTCGGCGTCGGCGTCGTCGGTGATGTGCAGGGCGGAGTCGGCGGTCATCCTCCAGGGATACCACGGACACCGGCGTCGCTGCCGAGCAGAGCGCGGACCGTCCGGTCGATCGTGCTCAGCGCGGCGGTCAGCTCGAGATCGCTCGCGCTGCCGTAGCCGAGGACCAGCGCCTCCTCCTCCGCGCGGTCGGCCAGGGCGTAGTCGTCGAGCGGAGCGACGAGGAGCCCCTCCGCCGCGAGTGCCGCGACGACCGCCCTCGCCGTGAGCGGCGCGGGCAGCCCGAGCACGACGTGCAGCCCGCCGTCGAGTCCACGCGCCGAGCCCCAGTCGATCGCCTCGGAGAAGTCGCGGACCAGCCCGCGACGGTGAGCGTAGCGGCGCCGCGAGCGGGTGAGGTGCCGCCGGAAGCCGCCGCCCGCCATGAACGCGGCGAGCGCCTCCTGCGTCGGGCCCGAGACGGAGGCGTCGCGCTCGGCGTCGATCTCCCGCACCGCCCCGTGCAGCCACGACGAGGGCGGCAGCGCCAGGTAGGCCACCCGCAGCCAAGGCGACACCGTCTTCGAGAACGAGCCGACGTGCGCCACTCCCCCGCCGCCGTCGAGCGACGCGAGCGCCGGCAGCGGTGCGCCGACGTAGCGGAACTCGCTGTCGTAGTCGTCCTCGATCACCAGCAGCCGCTCCGTCGCCGCGCGGCGCACCAGCTCGAGCCGGGCGGCGAGCGCCAGGCGCCCTCCGGTCGGGTACTGGTGCGAGGGCGTGACGACCACGACGTCCGCGCCGCTCGTCGCGAGCGCGTCCAGGTCGATGCCGTCCGCGTCGACCGGCACCCCGACGACCTCGTGGCCCTCCGCGCGCAGCCGCCGCCGCACCGCCGGGTAGCCCGGGTCCTCCACCGCGACCCGCACCGGCCGGCCGAGCGCAGCGGCGGCCGCCCGCACCAGCAGTGCGACGGCGTCCGCGGTCCCGCTCGTCACGAGGACGTCCTCCGCCTCGACGTCGATCCCGCGCGAGCGCCGCAGCTGCTCGGCGATCCGCGTCCGCAGACCCGCGTGCCCCGCCGCCGACGGCAGCTCCGAGGGCGGCGCCGAGAGCGCCGGCCGCCAGGCGGCCCGCCACTCCGGCCCGTCCAGATCACGCGTGTCCGGGCGCCCCGGCCGCAGATCCAAGCGGGCCGTCGCCGGCATCACCGCCGGCTCCGCCCGCGCGACCCGGGACCGGATCGGCACGACCACCCCGTCCGCCGCCACCGTCACCGCCGCGCGCGGATGCGCCACGAGGTAGCCCTCGCCGACCAGCTGATCGACCGCCGCGACGACCGACCCGCGCGAGACGCCGAGCTGCTGCGCGAGCACCCGGCTGGAGGGGATGGCGTCCCCCGCCCCGTAGCGGCCGTCCAGCACCGCCGCCCGCAGCGCCTCGGCCAGCCCCGAGCGGACCTCTCCGCGCTCCGGCACCCGCAGCAGCAGCGGCACCTCGAGATCACCGGACGCCATCGACTCCCCCGTTCTGGACCACTCGATCCGTGGCTCCCTGGTATTCTCGCAGATCCAGTGCGGACGCGATCCTCGGACCATGGACACCCTCGACACCACCGACCGCACCCGCGTCACCCGGCTCCGCGACCGCCAGGTCCTCGACCGCGGCGCCCTGGACGCCCTGCTCGACGAAGCGCTGATCGCGCACGTCGCCGTCGTCCGCGACGGAGCCGCGATCGTGCTGCCGATCCTCTTCGCCCGCGACGGCGACGACCTCCTCCTGCACGGCTCGAGCGGCGGCGGCCTCCTGCGCGAGGCGGCGCGCGGCTCGCTGCTCACCGTCGCCGTGACCCTCGTGGACGGCCTCGTCGTCGCCCGCTCCGCCTTCGACAGCTCGATGAACTACCGCTCCGCGATGATCCTCGGTCGAGCCGAGCCCGTCGAGGGCCCCGGCAAGGCCCGTGCCCTCGATCTGCTCACCGAGCGCTTCCTGCCCGGCCGCCCCGCCGAGACCCGCCCGAGCACCGCCCGCGAGATCGCCGCCACCCTCGTCCTCCGCCTGCCCCTCGCCGAGGCGAGCCTCAAGATCCGCGCCGCCGGCCCCTCCGACGACGACGCCCAGACCCCCGGCGTCTGGGCGGGCACCGTCCCCCTGGTCACCCGCACCCTCCCCGCGGCGCCGGCCCCCGGCTCCGCTCCCGAGCCGCCCGCGTCCGTGAACGCCTTCACCAGCACGGTCGACAGCACGGTGCCGCCCTTCCGCTGATCCCGCACCGTCCTGGGAGGACGAGTCTGCAGACCCGCCCCGCTGACGACGCGGGTCTCGATACGCCCCTCCGGGGCTACTCGACCATCATGGTTGCGCCCTTCCAGGGCTGCTCGACCAGCATGCTGGGGCCCTCCGCCGAGCACGAGGCGCGGGTGCGGTGCCTCGTCGCGGCTCCTGGCTCGGGTCTGGCGGGCGCGCCGCAGGCGCGCGGGAAGGAGCCGCGGCGAGGTACCGCACCCGCGCCGTCACGCAGTGACGCGCCCCGAGCCGCCCCCGCGCCGTCGCGAAGCGACGCGCCGAAGTGGACCCTACTTCGTGTCCTGCCTCGGGAACACGACCTTCTGCACCACGATGATCACCGACGCCGCCACGGGGATCGCCACGAGGGCCCCCAGCACGCCCGCGAGCGTGCCGCCCGCGACCGCCGCGATGACGACGACGGCGCCGGGCACGGACACGGCGCGGTTCATGATCCTCGGGCTGAGGACGTACGCCTCGACCTGCATGTAGACGAGGTAGTAGATCGCCGCGACGAGCGCCGTCACCGGCGAGGCGAGCAGGCAGGCGAGCGAGATGATGACGGCGCCCGAGATCGTCCCGACGAGCGGGATCAGCGAGCCGAGGAAGGCCACGCAGGCCAGCAGCGCCGGCACCGGGCCGCCGATGATCAGCAGCAGGATGAAGGTCAGCACGCCGTTGACCGCCGCGAGCGAGACCTGGCCCACGACGTAGCGGCCCACCGCGCCGGTGATCTCCTCGCCGACCTCGCGCGCCTTCGGGCGGTGGGAGGCGGGCGCGAAGCGGTACGCGACCGACTTCATCGAGCGCAGCGAGGCGAGGAAGTAGAGGGTGAGGATCAGCACGATGATCGCGCCGGTCACGCCGCTCGCGATGCCGCTGCCGACCGCGAGGATGCCGCCGCCGAGCGAGAGCAGGTTGTTCGGGTTGCCGATGAAGCTCTGCACGTTGCCGATGAGCGAGTCGACGTCGACGACACCGCTGAGCTGCCGCTCCAGGTCGAGCACCCACGGCTGCGAGGCGATGTCGGAGACGATCCGGGGAGCGCTCGTCACGAAGATGGTGAGCTGCTCGATCAGGATGGGGATGATGTAGAGGAGCAGCCCGGCGAAGATCAGCAGCACCGAGGCCAGCACGATCGTGATCGCCAGCGCGCGCGGAATCCTCTTGCTCTCCAGCCAGGAGACGAGCGGGTCGAGGCCGAGGGCGAAGAACAGGGCGACGAAGACGTAGGTGAGCACCGTGCTCAGCGAGACGACGAGCCCGCCGACCACGAGGGCGACGAGCACGCCGAGACCGCCGAAGAGGCCGATCCGGAACGAGCGGATGGTGAACTGCGGTCGCTCCGGGTCGCTCGACACCACGATGTCGGGTTCGACGACGGGCTGGGCCGGCGCGGCGGCACGCCGGCGGGAGCGGGCGAAGGCGCGCGGGGTGATCATGCGTCGAGCGTAGCGGGGCGCGGACGGCCGCCCGCGCCGCGGGAGAAGGCTTGACGGACGGGCGCCGGAGGGGTGGCCGGCCGTGTGGCCGGCGGCCCGCTCAGTGCTCGGGATCGTGCTCGTCGACGGCGGCGTCGTCGCGGTGCAGCTCGGCGTGCCGGTCCCACTCGGCGAGCAGCTGCTCGATCGCCGCGTGGAAGCGGGCGGTCGCGGCTCCGGGGCTGGTGTCGCCGAAGTAGTGGGCGACCCAGCGCTCGAGGCGCTCGACCGCCGCCTCGTCGTGCTCGACGCTCTCGAGCCGGGCGACGATCGCGGCCGCGTCCTCGGCGCGCAGCCACTCCGCATCGCCGAGGTAGCCGGACTCGTCGACCTCGGCCGCCGGGCTGATCGGCCGGGTGACCAGCAGCGGTCGGCCGGTCGCGAGCCGGTCGTAGACCATGGCCGAGACGTCCAGCACCGCGATGTCGGCGGCGAGCTGCCAGCCGAGCTCGGCGGAGGTGTCGTGCACGTGCCGGGCCGCCGGGTCCGCCGCGTTCGCCGCCGCGATCAGCGCGACGATCTCGCGGTCGGCGGCCCCGTACGCCGGATCGACGGCGCCGCTGCGCGGGTGCGGCCGGTAGACGAGGCGGTAGCGGGAGTCGGCCAGCAGGGCGCGGGTGAGCGCGACGCCGTGGGTGCGGATCGAGCCGTAGCCGGCGGCGGGGCGGTCGCCCTCCCAGGTGGGGGCGTAGAGGACCACCCGACGCCCGTCCTCGGGGTACGGGGTGCGGCCCGAGACGTGGTCCGCCTGCGGGCGGCCGATGGCGAGGGCGCGCTTGTCGAAGTCGAAGTCCCAGAGGACGCGGCGCAGGCGCGCGAGCGCGGCGTCGCCGGCGATGAAGCTGTAGTCGTAGGCCTTGAACTGGTTGGTCGTCATGTACATCTTGTCGCTCTCGCCGTGGTTGACGAAGACGTGCCAGCGGCGCCCGTAGCGCATCATCTGGAAGTTGCGCGCGTTCTGGTTGACGTAGAGGACGATCCGCAGCGGCTGCTCGTCGATGGCGGTCTCGAGGTCGGCGACGGAGCGCACGTGCGCGACCGGGATCGGGCTCTCGCGCAGCAGCGCCCGGGTGGCGGTGGCGTTCCGGGAGAGGAGGACGACCGGATGGGTCTTCGCGAGCTCCTGCAGCGGCGCGTACCACTGGCGCAGCTGGTAGAGGTTGATGTCGCCGTCGGCGAAGTAGACGCCGATCTCGAAGACACCGGGTGTCAGCGGCGCGCGGGCCGCGAGCTCGCGGGCGACGTCGCGGCGGGCCCGCCGCGCGGTCAGCAGGTCGCCGGCCACTCCGCGCGCCAGCGTCGCGTCCCGGAGCAGGCGGGAGAGGACGGCGCGGGGTGCGGGTGTCATCGGACCAGGCTACAAGCCGGGGTTGAGCATGCTGATCGAGTAGCCCGCGCAGCGGGCGTATCGAGATCCACCGTGGCCTGAAGGTCGGCTCTGCACACCGGCGTCCGTGGGACGGTGGGTCTCGATACGCCCCTCCAGGGCCACTCGACCAGCATGGATGGCACCGCGTGCTGACGGACGGTGGGTCTCGATACGCCCCTCCGGGGCTACTCGACCAGCATGATCTTCGGGGCTACTCGACCAGCAGGTGAGGGGCCGGGGTCACGCGCAGCCAGACGAACTGCAGGGGGGCGAGGCGGAAGCCCTCGCGGAGGTCGACGGCGATCTCGGTCACCAGGTCGACCGCCTCGGGGGCGAAGCCGCCGAAGCGCTCCGGCGCGACCTCCTGCGCCTCGTCGGAGACGTTGGCCAGGACGAGCACGGCCTCCCCGTCGCCGGGGCGCTGGTAGCCGAGCACGTGGTCGTTGACCGCGTCGAAGACCGTGAGCGCGTTGCCCGCGAAGAGGTCCGTCCGCTTGCGGATCGCGATCAGGTGCAGGAGCCCGCCGAAGATCTCGGCCGCGTCGGCCCCGGGGGTCTCGCGCTCGGCGTAGCGCTCCGCGGGCCGCCGCGGGCGGTTCACCCAGCGGGAGTCGCCCGCGGTGCTCGGGTCGTCCAGGTAGCCGTGGTCGTTCAGCTGTCCCACCTCGTCACCGAGGTAGAGCAGCGGGAGACCGCCGGTGCTGAGGGCGATGGAGTGCGCGAGCAGCACCCGGTCGATCCCGTACGGATCGCCGGCCTCGACGCCCGCGAGCGAGGCGGTCGTGCCGGACACCCGGCGGTCGCCGGTGCGCGGGTTCTCCTGGAACGGCACGCCCCGGGCGAAGGTCCCCTCGAAGCGGTCGGTGTAGAAGTCGTTGAGGAAGCGCCGGTGCCCGGCCGCGTCGATGCCGAGCTCGGCGGCGTCCTCGTCGGCGAAGGTCCAGCCGATGTCGTCGTGCCCGCGGACGTAGTTGACCCACGCCGTGCCGGCCGGCAGCGCGTGCCGCCGCTCGAGCGCCTGGGCGAGCAGCAGGACGTCGCGGGTCGCGAGCGCCTCCCAAGTCAGCGCCATCTGCAGCGGGTTGTAGGAGAGCTGGCACTCCTCGAGGTCGATGTACTCGATCACCTCGTCCGGGTGCACGATCGCCTCGGACTTGAACAGCAGCGACGGCGCCGCGAGCCGGCAGACCTCGTTGAACGCGCGCAGCAGCAGGTGCGCCTCGGGCTGCGACTCGCAGGTGGTGCCGAGCTCCTTCCAGATGAAGGCGACCGCGTCCATCCGCAGCGCATCGACGCCCTGGTTGGCGAGGAAGAGCATCTCGCCGGCCATCGCGCGGAAGACCTCGGGGTTCGAGTAGTTGAGGTCCCACTGGTAGCGGTGGAAGGTCGCCCACACCCAGCGGCCGTCCTCGAGCTGCACGAAGGAGCCGGGGTGGTCGTCGGGGAAGATCTCGCGAGTGGTGCGCTCGAAGGCGTCCGGCTGCTCGCGGTCGGGGTAGATCCAGTAGTAGTCCTCGTAGCGCTGCTCGCCGGCGAGCGCCTTCTGCGCCCACTCGTGCTCGTTCGAGGTGTGGTTGAAGACGAAGTCGACGACGAGCGCGATGCCGTGCTCGCGCAGCTCGGCCGCGAGCAGGCGGAGGTCGTCCATGTCGCCGAGGTCCGGGCGCACGCGGCGGTAGCTGGACACCGCGTAGCCGCCGTCGGACTCCCCCTCCGGAGCGTCGAAGACCGGCATCAGGTGCAGGTAGTTGAGCCCGATCTGGCGGAAGTACGGGATCTCGGCGCGCAGCCCCGCGAGGTCGCCGGCGAAGCGGTCGACGTAGCAGACGCCGCCGAGGGCCTTGTTCGAGAGGAACCAGTCCGGGTGCTGCCCGCGGGCACGATCGAGCGCGCGCAGGTCCTCCGGACGCTCCTGCCAGGAGGCCGCGGCGAGCTCGACCAGGGCGACGATCTGCTCGACGAGGTCGTCGCGACCCGCGTAGACCGCGGCGAGCAGGTCGACCAGCCGCGGGAGGCGGGCGTCCAGGCGCGACTGGAACTCGGGATCGGCGACCGGTCCGCCGAGGGCGTCCACGCGGGAGCGCACGTCCGCGATCAGGTCGTCGGGGGTGGGCACCGGCTCGTCCAGCACTGCACCGGGCAGAGCTGTCGAGGGGGGCTGCGTCGAATCGAACACCGTCGTCCTTCCGAGGGGCGTCCGCCCGGCGGGGGGCGGATTCCCCGATGCTAGACGATCGGGGGACGCCCGGCGACCGTCATGCGCAGCAGCGTCCGGCCTGCCAGAATGCGGCGCTCCCCGGGGTCGGCGGTCCAGCCCTCGCGCCAGCCGGCGAACCAGGCCCGGAGCGCCGGACGGTCGTTCCGCCAGCGCAGGCACTGGATCGCGGTCCACGAGCCGACGTAGGCGAGCGCCAGCGGAGCCGGCAGCGAGCGGCGGGCGAGCCACACCCGGTTGCGGGCGTTCAGCCGGTAGTAGTCGGCGTGCCGGGTCGGCTGGATCACCGGGTGCTGCGCGACGAGCTCGCCCGCGTACCAGGTGCTGCGCCCGGTGTCCCAGACCCGCCAGGCCAGCTCGATGCCCTCGTGCGCGTAGAAGAAGGGAGCGGCCCAGCCGCCGGTCTGCTCGAAGACGTCGCGGCGCAGCACCACCGCGCCCTCCCAGACCGAGAAGACGGGTCCGGAGCGGCGCGGGTCGCCCTTGAGGATGCGCGGGGTCCAGCGCCGGGGCGCGGGTGCGCCGTCGACGCTGTCGACCCGCGGCTGCACCATGCCGATCCGCCGCGGCGAGGCGAGCAGCGCGATCGCGTCGCGGAGGAAGCTCGGCGAGGGCACGCGCGCGTCGTCGTCGAGGAAGAACAGGTACTCGCCCGCGACGGCCGGCACGCCGGCGTTGCGGCCGGCCGGGATGCCGAGGTTCTCCGGGAGGGCGAGCGCGCGGACGCCCTCGGGCAGTCCCTCGGGCGTCCAGCCGTTGCCGACGCAGACGACGTCGAGCTCGACGCCCTCCTGAGCGAGGACGCTCGCGAGCCCGGCCGCGAGGTCGTCGGGACGCGTGCCCTGGGTCAGGACGACGACGCCGACGCGCGGCAGCCCGCCCGGCTCAGGACCGGACACGCTTGGACGCCATGATCGCGACGAAGTGGCCGACGAGCGCGAGGAGCGCGAGCGGCAGCAGCGCCGACACCAGCACCCGGTCGGCGGTCCCGGCGCCGACGACCAGCCCGACCAGGCTCGCGGCGAAGGCCAGCATGGTCAGCTCGACCGAGTGGTACAGCCGGTGGAACGGCAGGAACCGCGCGGCACGGCGCAGGCGGGCGAGAGCGGAGGAGGACGGCGTCGCCTCCCCCTTCGTGTCCGCGAGCTTCGTCAGCCCGGCGTTCGCCCGGGCGACGTGCACCATGTCGTTGAGCGCCTTGTTCAGCACGATCACCAGCGCGAGCGCGAGGCCGATCGAGGTCCAGAGGAAGTCCTCCGGAGCGTCGAAGGGGATCCCGGCGGCGCGCAGTCCGAGCGCGATCGGGATCAGCGACTCGGTCGTGTAGTGGCCGACCTTGTCGAGGAAGACGCCGGCGGGCGACGAGGTGCGGCGCCAGCGCGCGACCTCGCCGTCGCAGCAGTCGACGAGCATCTGCAGCTGGCCGAGGATCAGCGCGAGGGCGGCGCCGGCGATCCCGGGGATCAGCAGCGCCGCGGCAGCGCTCCAGCCCACGAGGATCATCAGCCCGGTCACGCCGTTGGCCGAGATCGAGGTGCGCAGCAGCTGCATGGTCAGGTACGGCGAGAAGCGGCGCAGGTAGAGCGACGCCGTCCAGTGCTCGGCGTTGCGCCGCCCGCGGACCTCGGGCGGCTGGGCGACCGCGCGGAGCTCGGCGATCGATCGCGGTCTGGCGGTGCTGGTCATGCGTCCCTCGCGGAGTCGGCGGCGGAGTCGGCCGCGGGGTGGTGGCGGTGCGCCGCGATGTTGCTGGTGAGGCCCGCGAAGCCGAGCACGAATCCGGTGCCCCAGGCCACGTGGATGGCGGGGATCACGAGGAGGAACCACAGCATGGCGCGCGGTCCGTCGACGCGGGCGACGGCGATCGTGGCCGCCGCCACGAGGGCGAGGTAGCCGACCGGGACGACGAGGGCGATCAGCAGCCAGGGCGCGGCGCCGAGCAGCGCCTGCAGCACTCCGGCGACCCCGGCGAGCAGGCCGAGGGCGAGCAGCGCCACGAGGACGGGGGGTGCGAAGTAGCGGAGGGACCGCGAGGCCGGGAACAGCCGGGTCAGCTCGCCCCGCCACATCCCGGTGGAGAGGAACTGCCGCAGCAGCGCCCGCATCGACGGCCGGGGCCGGTAGGTGACGGTGAGCCGCGGGGTGAACCAGACGAGGCCGCCCGCCTCGCGCAGCCGGCGGTTGAGCTCCCAGTCCTGGCCGCGCTTGAACCGCTCGTCGAAGAGCCCGGCGCGCTCGAGGGCGGAGCGGCGGAAGACGCCGAGGTACACGGTGTCGGCCGGGCCCTCCTCGCCGCCGACGTGGTGCGGGGTGCCGCCGAGGCCGATCCGCGAGCCGTACGCCCGGGCGACGGCGCGCTGGAACGGCGTCAGCCCCTCGGCCGCCATCACTCCGCCGACGTTCGCGGCGCCCGAGCGCTGCAGCGCCTCGACGGCGATCCGCGCGTAGTCCGGCGGGAGGACGGAGTGCGCGTCGACGCGGACGACGACGGGGTGCCGCGAGGCGCGGATCGCGGCGTTCAGCCCGGCGGGAGTCGAGCCGACGGCATTGGCCACGACGCGGATCCGCTCGTCGGCCGCGCTGAGCTCGGCGACGAGCCGCTCGGTGCCGTCGATGCTGGGCGCGAGCGCGAGGACGACGTCGAAGGGCCCGGTGTAGTCCTGAGCCAGCAGGGAGTCGACCGCCGCCCGCACGTGGGAGACCTCGTTGAGCACGGGCATCACGTAGGAGACGCCGGGCAGATCGGGGAGGTCGTCCGTCGGGGTCTCGGGCTGCATGGGTCCAGTTCGTGAGGCGGGGCCGGGCGTCCTGGCCGGACGCGGGCGCCCCACACTACCAGCGGGTCGCGCACCGCCCCGCGGACGCGGAGCAGCCCCCGGGGACGGATCCTCGGGGGCTGCCGCTCACTGCGGAAGGAGTCAGCTGGTGGCCATGGTGCCGAGCGTGACGTCGACCTCGAAGGTCTTGCCGCTGCGCACGTAGGTCAGCTTCACATCGGCGTTCGCGGCCTGCGCGCGCACCTGGGCGGTGAGGTCCGAGGCGCTCGTGATCGGCGTCCCGGCCACTCCGGTGACGATGTCGCCCGCGGCCAGGCCGGCGGCCTGCGCAGCACCGCCGCTGGTCACCTCCTGGATCTTCGCGCCGAGGACGTCCTGGGTGGAGTCCGAGACGCTCGCGCCGAGCAGGCCGTGCGTGGCGGAGCCGTTCGCGATGATCTCCTTCGCGACGCGCTCGGCGATGGCACTCGGGATCGCGAAGCCGACGCCGATGTTGCCGGACTGCCCGCTCGAGCTCGAGGACTGCCCCGCGCTCGCGATCGCCACGTTGACGCCGATCAGCTCGCCGTCGCTGTCGAGCAGCGCGCCGCCCGAGTTGCCGGGGTTGATCGCCGCGTCCGTCTGGATGACGGGCAGCGAGATGGTGCTCGTGGCCGGCGTCTGCTGGGTCTGGCCGGGGATGTCGAAGTTGAACGGGCTCTCGGTGCTGCCGCTCGAGCTGTCGCCCGAGTCGTCCGGGGCGGCGGAGGAGGCGACCTGGATGCTCCGGTTGAGCGCGCTCACGATGCCGTCGGTGACGGTGCCGGAGAGGCCCAGCGGCGCGCCGATCGCGACGGCGGTGTCGCCGACGTTGACCTCGGTCGAGTCGGCGAAGGTCATCGGGACCAGGTCGGTCGCGTCGGCCAGCTTGATCACGGCGAGATCGAGCGTGGGGTCGGTGCCGACGATGGTCGCGGTGAAGATGCGGCCGTCCTGCGTGGTCACGGTGACCGCGCCGTCCGAGATCTGGCCGTCGAGGGTGACGACGTGGGTGTTGGTGAGGACGTAGCCGTCCTTCGAGAGCACGATGCCCGAGCCGGTGCCGGACGAGGAGCTGCCGGCGACGGCGATCGTCACGACGCTCGGGGTGGCCTTCGCGGCGACGGCGGTCGCGGTGGTCGCGTCCTCGGCGTTGTTCACCGTGATCGTCTGCGAGCCGCTCGAGGAGACGACGCGCGTGCCGGCTCCGTTGGAGGCGGACCAGAGGCCGAAGACGCCGGCCCCGGCGACTCCGCCGACGACCGCGCCGATGGCGAGGGCCGCGACGACGCCGACACCGGCGCGGCGCTTGGTCGCGGTGGGCCCGACCGGGGGCTGGCCGCCGCCGAACGAGCCCTGCTCGCCGACGGGCGGCTGCTCGGTGCTCTGCACGGTGTGCGCGGCGGGAGGGGCGAACTGGCCGTAGCGCGGGGTCGGCGGGACCGGCTCTGCCTGGTTCCCCTCCGCCGAGTTCGACGTGTAGGACGGGAGGGGCTCGGTGGGCCCGGTGGACGACGACGGCGCTCCGGTGCCCAGGGGGGTGGTGGGCTGTCCGGGGGTGTGCTCGCCGGAGATGGGCTGGTTCGCCTCGTGGCGGCGATCCTCCGGCGTGCGGGGATCCTCCGGCTGACGAGGACCGTCGTGACTCTCGGTCATGGGTGGTGCTCCTTCCAAGCGGGGATAGCTTGACCAGGGAACCTGTGCGTTCCTTATGACGCGCCTGCGAGCGGCACGCCAAAGCGCGTGAGCCTGCGGGGGCGCGCCCTCAGCCGCCAGACTGGCGGGGTGAGCATCCCCGGATCCTGGACCCGCGCCGCCGCCGGCGCCGGCCTTCTCGGCCCGAGCGGCGAGGTCGCCGCCACCGTCTTCAGCGAGATGAGCGCCCTCGCCGCGCGGACCGGGGCGATCAACCTCGGCCAGGGCTTCCCGGACGAGGACGGCCCGCAGGAGGTGCTCGAGGCGGCGCGCACGGCGATCTCCGCGGGCCTCAACCAGTACCCGCCGGGGCCGGGCTTCCCGGTGCTCCGCGAGGCCGTCTCGGCGCACCAGCGGCGGTTCTACGGCCTCGCCGTCGACCCGGACGGCGAAGTGCTGGTCACCACCGGCGCCACTGAGGCGCTGGCGGCGACACTGCTCGCGCTCCTGGAGCCCGGCGACGAGGTCGTCACCTTCACTCCGCACTACGACGCCTACGGCGCGCTGATCGCCCTGGCCGGCGGCGTGCACCGCACGGTCCCGCTGCGGGGAACCGACTTCCACGTCGATCACGAGGAGCTGGCGGCCGCCGTCACCGACCGGACCCGGGTCATCCTCGTCAACGACCCGCACAACCCGACCGGCTCCGTGCTGCCCGCTGAGACCCGGGAGCTGATCGTGCGGCTCGCGCACCGGCACGACGCGCTGATCGTCACCGACGAGGTCTACGAGCACCTGCGCTTCGACGGCGGCCACGTGCCGATCGCGACGCTGCCCGGCGCCCGGGAGCGCACGCTCACCGTCTCCTCCGCGGGCAAGACCTTCAGCACCACCGGCTGGAAGATCGGCTGGATCACCGGGCCGCGCGCGCTGATCACCGCGGTGCTCGCGGTGAAGCAGTTCCTCACCTACGTCAGCGGGTCGCCGTTCCAGGGCGCGGTCGCCGTCGGCCTCGGGCTGCCCGACGCGTTCTTCACCGGCATCGCGGCGACCCTGGAGCGCAAGCGCGACGTGCTCTCCGCAGGACTCGCGGCGGCCGGCTTCACGGTGTCGCCGTCGGCGGGGTCGTACTTCGTCGTCGCGGACGCGGCTCCGCTCGGCTGGGACGACGGGGTCGCCTTCTGCCGGGCGCTGCCCGGGCTCGCCGGAGTGGTGGCGGTGCCGGTCTCGGCGTTCTGCAGCGCCGAGGACGCGGACGCCTACCGCTCGCTGGTGCGATTCGCGTTCTGCAAGCGCTTCGAGGTGCTGGACAGCGCGGCGGAGCGGCTAGCGGGACTCGCGCGCCGCGGCTGACCGGCGGCCGGCCCGGACGGGGCGGACCTCGAAGCGCCGCAGCGCGAGCGCGGGGTTCTTCTCCCGGGCCGCGGCGATGCGCTCCTGCGAGAGCCAGGCGACCGCGACGTCCTCGACCTCGCCGAGCGTGGCGATCTCGACACCCATCGGGTCGACGATCATGCTCGTCCCGACGCCGATCGGCGGGGTCTGGTCGGCGGCGACGAGGTAGATCGTGTTCTCCAGCGCGCGGGCGGTGACCAGGGTGCGCCAGTGCGCCTCCTTGAGCGGGCCGCGGACCCACTCGGCGGGGGCGGCGACCACGTCGGCGCCCGCGTCGACGAGCCAGCGGGTCACCTCCGGGAAGCGCAGGTCGTAGCAGGTCTGCAGGCCGACGACGAGGCCGCCCACCTCGAAGGTCTGCGGCACGCCGATCTCGCCGGGCGCGACCCAGTCGGACTCGGTCTGGCCGAAGGCGTCGTAGAGGTGCAGCTTGCGGTAGGTGGCGACGACCGCTCCCCCGGGCTCGACCGCGACGAGGGTGTTGGCGATCCGCTTCCCGTCGTCGACCGACTCGACCATGCCCGCGACGAGGTGGACGCCGAGCTCGCGGGCGATCTCGCCGAGCCCCTGGACGAACGGGCCGTCGAGCGCCTCGCCGGCCGCGACGAGCTCGGGGCCGAGCGGATCGACGAAGAAGGAGCTGTACTCGGGCAGGACCACGACGCTCGCGCCGCGCTGAGCGGCGACGCCGGCGAGGCGGCGGATCACCGCCAGGTTCGCCGCGCGGTCGTCGGTCGGAGCGAACTGCGCGACGGCGAAGCCGACGGCCGCCGCGCTCGCGGGCCGGGCGGCCTTGCGCGTGGAGGCTCTGCGCTGCGCCGCCATCAGCTCGGCGGGTAGAGGAAGAGCGGGACGCTCGAGGCCGGGATCGTCCGCGCGTGGTACGCGTGGTCGTTGCCCCAGTTGTACTCCTCGAGCGAGACGGTGCCATCGCCGTTCACGGACTGCACGTAGGCGACGTGGTTGCCGTTGAACCAGGCGACCGCGCCGGGGACGGGCGTCGTGCTGGTCTCCCAGCCGTGCGAGGCCCACTGGCCGGCCCAGGCGTAGGCGCTGCCGCCGCCCGGGGTCAGGTTGCCCCAGGTCCACTTGAACGGGGCGCCGGTGGAGCCCTGGTCGCGGTTCAGGCGCCAGGCGACGAAGTCGACGCACTCGCGGTAGTAGTAGCGCAGCGGCGAGAGCCCGCCGCCCTGGTCGTCGGTCAGCGCGTCGCGCCAGGGGTAGTCGTCGCCCTCCTCGCGGGGGGTGACGGAGCTGCTGGTGCCGCCCGAGCGGCTCGGGGAGGCGGCGGCCGAGGACGTGCCGGAGGCCTCCTCGGCTGCTGCGGCGGCGGCGGCAGCCGCGGCATCGGCGGCGGCCTTCTCCGCGGCGGCGGCCAGGGCGCGCGCCTGCGCGGCGGCCTCGTCGAGCTGCGCCTGCGTCGGGGCGGTGAAGGAGTCGCGGATGACCTGCTCCTGCACGGCGGTCGACGCGACCGTGAGCTTCTGGTTGCCGAGCGCCTGGATGCGGGCGGCGGCCTCGATCGCGGCCTGCGAGTCGGGCGCGGGGTCGAAGGAGTAGGCGGGCAGCGCCATCACGGCGACCATGCCGGCGATCGCGGCGGCCGCGACCGTGCTGACCGTCGTGCGGAGGACGCGACCGCGGCGGCGGCGGACGGGCGCCACCGTCGCGAGGACGGGTGTGCGCACCGCGACGGGGGCGACGGGCACCGGGCGGGTGCGGGGAGTCGGACGCTGAGCCTGTGCGGCGGATTCGGCGTCCCGCCGGCTCCGGCGGGTGAGGTGGATCCCCTCGCTCGGGGACCCGTCCCGGGTCGCTCCTGCGGTCTCGTCCACCTGTTCGTCGCTCACACCAGCACCCTTCGCATCCCGGACGAGGATAGCGTGCGCCCCGGCCCGACACACCGAGCGACTCGGGGCTCCCGCGGAGCGGGCCCCTCCCGCTGATCGAGTAGCCCGCGGAGCGGGCGTATCGAGATCCACCGGCGTCAGAGCGACGAGTCTGCAGACCCGCCCTGCTGGTGACGGTGGGTCTCGATACGCCCCTGCGGGGCTGCTCGACCAGCACGCAGGGCCTGGCCGCGGACAAACGGTCAGTGGAGCGGCGCTCCGTGTCGAGCAGCCCGCGGAGTGGGCCCCTCATGCTGATCGAGTAGCCCGCAGAGCAGGCGTATCGAGATCCACCCGTCACGGGGCGACATCGACCGCGCGACGTCGACGGGCCTACTAGCGCAGCTCCTTCTGCCAGCGGCGCAGGGCGCGGCTCAGCTGCTCGAACGTCATCGTGAGCACCGCCTCGGCGGCGCGCTCGTCGAGAACGCCGCGGGAGGCGGCGGGGAGCTTGCTCGCGGTGGCGCAGATCGCTTCTGCCGCCTCCCAGACGATCCGTGCCTCCGCAAGCAGGGTGCGGGTGAGCGGGAGGTGCTCCACCAGCAGCTCCCCCTGCTCGAGGCGACGCGCCACGTCCCGCTCCGAGAGGCCCGTCCGCGCTGCGAGCTCTGCACGTATCGAGCGCTCGAGGAGGTCGCGGGTCGTGCCGTGGGCCAGTGCGGGTGAGGCGAGGGCCCTGCGGTGCCCGGTGTGGAGCACCTCGACCGAGGCGAGCCGCAGCGCAGCGGCGGCACGGCCGTGGGCGGCGGCGCTCTCGAGATGGGCGCGCATGGAGGCTCGGAGTTCTTCTGCTGTCTGGTGCTCTGTCATACGAGCACTGAACCAGGCAGGACGACCATCGAGCCGGGGCCGAGGCTTCTCTTGGAGACGTCGGGTGCGAATCAGGGTCTGTGGAGGAGAGGGCGACCGCACCTTCAGCGATGGTGGGTCTCGATACTCCCTGCGGGCTACTCGACCAGCACGCAGTGGGGACGGGACTCCGGCGCTCTCAAATCGAGTAGCCCGCGGAGCGGGCCCACCATGCTGATCGAGTAGGCCGCGCAGCGGGCGTGTCGAGATCCACCGGCGTCAGAACGAGAGTCTGCAGACCCGCCCTGCTGGGGACGGTGGGTCTCGATACGCCCCTGCGGGGCTGCTCGACCAGCATGCTGACGGCGGAGTAGCGTCGCGCGCAGGACGCGGCGACGGCGCTGCGCGGACGGGAGTGCGGTCATGATCAGGAGCGAGCGGGCCTTCAGCGGGTTCAGCGTGCAGGACGTCGAGGCGGCGAGGGCGTTCTACGGCGACGTTCTCGGGCTGGAGGTGTCGGTCAACGCGATGGGGATCCTCGACATCGCCCTGCCCGGCGGCGGGAGCGCCATCGCCTATCCGAAGCCGAGCCACGTGCCGGCGGAGTTCACGATCCTCAACTTCGCCGTCGAGGACGTCGACGCGGCGGTCGCGGCGCTCAACGACTCCGGCGTCGTCACCAAGATCTACTCGGACAGCGAGATGCCGACGGATGAGAACGGCGTGATGCGCGGGCGGGGGCCGACGATCGCCTGGTTCCGCGACCCGTCCGGCAACGTGCTCAGCGTCATCGACGCGGCGTCCTGACCCGTGCACAGCCCGCGTTAACGACGAAAGCCGGCCGCTTCCGCGACCGGCTTTCCTCTTCTTGTTGCGGGGGCAGGATTTGAACCTACGACCTCTGGGTTATGAGCCCAGCGAGCTACCGAACTGCTCCACCCCGCGGCACAAGAAGAGACACTACACGGGGATCAGGAGCGATGCAAATCGAGTGGGCACCCGGAGCAGGCAGTGCCGTGCTCGGCGGCTCAGACGGGCTTCGTCGCCGTCCAGGCGACACCGTCGAGGGCGCTCGCGGCGACCTCGAGACCGGTCGCCCGGAGGGCCTCCGCGACGTCCTCGCCCGAGCGCTCCCAGGTGCGCACCGCCGGGTCGTCGACGCGCGGTCGCGCCTGCGCGCCGATCACCGCGGTCCCACCCGGTGCGACGAACCACTCGACGACACGCGCCCACTCCTCGAGGTCGGGGAGCCAGGCGACCGCGTCCAGGGTCGTCACGACGGCGTCGAAGGC
This sequence comes from Rathayibacter sp. VKM Ac-2929, assembly GCF_022815495.1. Taxonomy (NCBI): domain Bacteria; kingdom Bacillati; phylum Actinomycetota; class Actinomycetes; order Micrococcales; family Microbacteriaceae; genus Rathayibacter; species Rathayibacter sp. VKM Ac-2929. Next base: position 798,643 of record NZ_JALGRV010000001.1, on the reverse strand, counting down.
GTCGGGCTCGGGCAGCATGTGCCGCAGCTCGTAGACGTTGGCGCAGACGAAGCGGGTCCGCTCGGCGAGACCGCGCTCGCGGGCGGCCTCGCGTGCCAGCCGGATCGCCGGCATCGAGAAGTCGACGCCGATGACGTCCTCGCCCCGCTCGGCGAGCGGGAGCGCGTCGCCCCCGGCGCCGCACTGCAGGTGCAGGACCCGCGCCCCGGCCGGCACCGCCGCCCCGAACGCCCGGAGGGGCGCGCCGTCACCGGCACGCCCCTCCCAGTACTCCCGGTTCGGATCGAGCCACTCCCCTGCGCGCAGGTGCTCGCCACGATCGACCTGGACCATCGGCCTACTGCTGCCCCTCGGCCGCCAGCGCCCGCTGGAGCGCCTCGGTGAGCTGCTCGTCCGCCGCCGCGAAGGCGGTCAGGTCGCCGGCCTTCAGGGCGGTCTCGCGGGCGGCGAGAGCCGTGCTCGCGTCGCTCAGAGCGGCCTGGAGCTCGGTCTGGTCGCCCGTCGGAGCCGTCCCGCCGGTGCCCGCGTCGCCGGTCCCGGTGTCGCCCGTGCCCGGATCCGCCGTGTCGGTCGGCGTCGGGGTCGGAGTGACCACCGTGCCGGTGTCACCGGCGTCCGCTCCCGAGTCGCCGCCGAAGAGGCTGTCGAGGGCGGCGTCGAGGGTGTCCTCGAAGGCGATGTCGTCACCGAAGGCGACGAGCACCTTCTGCAGGAGCGGGAAGCTCGTGTCGCCGTTCGAGCTGACGTAGATCGGCTGCACGTAGAGCAGACCGCCGCCGACGGGCAGGGTGAGCAGGTTACCCCGGGTCACTGTCGTGTCGCCGCGCTGGAGCAGTGCCAGCTGGTTCGCGACCGTCGGGTCGGTGTTGAACGCGTTCTGGACCTGACCCGGGCCGGGCACCGTGTCGTCGCTCGGCAGCTCGAGCAGCCGGAGCGTGCCGTAGCCGTCGGCCACCGCGCCCTCCGTGGAGCCCGCATCCGAGTCGGCGACGAGGTAGCCGGTGAGCACGTTGCGGCTCGCCGCGCTGCCGGGTGTGCTCGCCGGGATGTACGTGGAGTACAGCGAGTACGACGGCGTCTCGACGTCGGGCGTCTGGAGCGTCAGGTAGTACGGCGGCTGCAGCGTGTCCCCGCCGCCGACGGCGGCCGTGCTCGCTCCACCCGAGGTCGGGTCGTTCGGCGTGGACCAGGCGGCCTCGCGCGAGTAGAACGAGCCGGCGTCGGTCACGTGGTAGGTGCCGAGCACGGCGCGCTGCACCTTGAAGAGGTCCTCCGGGTAGCGGACGTGGCTGAGCAGGCCGGCCGACATCTCGCTGATCGGCTCGACGGTGCTCGGGAAGATCTTCTGCCAGGTCTGCAAGATCGGGTCTTCGGTGTCCCAGGCGTAGAGCGTCACGCTGCCGTCGTAGGCGTCGACCGTGGCCTTGACCGAGTTGCGGATGTAGTTGACGTCGTCGGTCGGGAACTGCTGCTGCGTGTTGGTGTCGGCGATGGCCTGCGACAGGCTCTGCACCTCCGAGTACGGGTAGTCCGCGGAGGTGGTGTAGCCGTCGACCACCCAGACGACGCGGCCGTCGACGACGGTCGGGTAGGCGTCCGAGTCGAGCGTCAGGTACGGGGCGACCTTCTGGACGCGCTGCACCGGGTCGCGGTCGTAGAGGATCTGCGACTGGTCGTTGACGCCGTCCGACAGGAAGATCTGCTCGGACTGGAACTTGATCGCGTAGACGAGCTTCTTGAAGACGTTGTCGAGCGAGGGGCCGCCGTTGCCGTCGAAGGTCGTGTAAGTCTGCTGCTCGCCCTCGGTGCCCGAGGGGTAGTCGAGCTCGATGTTGCGGTCGCCGTCGCCGCCGACGATCGAGTAGCCGGGCGAGTTCTCGCCGAAGTAGATCCGCGGCTCGTAGTCGCCGAGGTCACCGGTCGTCGGGACGCCGGACTCGATGAAGACCGGCTCGCCGTCGGACGAGCGCTGGTTGCCGTACGCGGCGACCAGGCCGTAGCCGTGGGTGTAGACGAGGGTCTGGTTGTACCAGGTCTGGTTGGTGCCGAGGCCGTTGAGGTTCAGCTCGCGGACGCCGACGACGGCGTCCTGCGTCGAGCCGTCGATCGAGTAGCGGTCGACGTCGAGCGCGTTCTGCTGGTCGCCGAAGGAGTAGTACTGGCGGAACTGCTGCAGCTGCGAGAACGCGTCGGTCACGACGGCGGGGTCGAGGATGCGGATGTTCGCCGTGGTCTCCGCGTCGGAGCGCAGGGCGCCCGGCTCGGCGTCGGTGGTCGCGTCGTACGGGATGACCTCGACGTCGGAGACGCCGTAGGCCTGCCGCGTCATGTCGATGTTGTCCTGGATGTACGTCGACTCGAGCGTGCGCTCGTTCGGCTCGACCTGGAACTTCTGGACGACCCACGGGTAGAGCGACCCGACGAGCAGGCTCGCGACGATGAGGAGCGCGGTGCCGATGACGGGCAGGCGCCAGCGGCCGATGAAGGCCGTGATGATGAAGAGGACGGCGATCAGCGCGGAGATGGCGGCGAGGATCTGCAGGCCGGGGATCGTCGCGTTCACGGAGGCGTAGGTCGCGCCGGTGATCCGGGTGCCCTGGCGGCTGAGGGTCGCGTACTGGTCGAGCCAGAGGCTGACCGCCTGCACGAGCAGGTAGAGCGCCGCGATGATCGCGAGCTGGATGCGCGAGGACTTCGAGATGCGGATCTCGCGGCCGTTGATCCGGATCGCGCCGTAGAGGTAGCCGGTGGCGAGAGTGGCGAGCGCCGAGATGATGAGCACGGCCGAGGCGAAGCCGACGATGCTCTGGTAGAAGGGCAGCTCGAAGAGGTAGAACGACGTGTCGAGGCCGAACAGCGGATCGACGTCGCCCGAGGGCGTGCGGTTCCAGAAGGTCAGGCTCGTCTGCCACCGGGTGGAGGAGGAGACGCCGGCGAAGAGGCCGAGGACCGCCGGGATGCCGAAGGTGGCCAGGCGCCGGAGCGGCTCGACGACCTGCTGGTAGCGGTCGATCTGCGAGTTGAGCTTCGCGTAGACCGGGCGCAGCCGGTAGGCGAGCGTCAGGCTCACGAACACGGGGACGGCCATCGCGACGAAGCCGATGACGAAGAGCCCGCCCGCGGCGAACCACTGCGTCGTGAGCACCGAGAGGAACCCGAGCTGGTCGTACCAGAGGATGTCGGTGTAGAGACCGGCGAAGACGAAGAACGCCACCACCAGCACGGCGACCACCACGACCGTGACGGCGAGAACGCTCCGTCTCTTGCGTGGCGGGGCTTCGGTTGCTGCAGAACTCACGGATAAGCCTCTTGATGTGGAGATGTGACGGGAGGCTCCCCATGGTAGGCGACGACCAGCGAGGGGACCTGAGCGTCGCCCTCAGGGAGCGGCCCCGCCGCTCCGCCCTGAGCGGACAGGGCGGCTCGGGCCGGCGGTGGATCTCGATGGCCCGCTGCGCGGGCTACTCGATCAGCATGCCGCGGTCGTTCGGCGACTCGGTGGCCGCACTTGCTGGTCGAGTAGCCCCGCAGGGGCGTATCGAGACCCGCCGCCGTCAGTTGATGGGGGTCGCGCCGTCGCAGGTCGGCAGGGCGTCGGTGTCGCCCGCGGCGACGCCCTTCAGGGCGGCGAGGGAGTCGTCGAGGGTGGCGACGCTGAAGACCTGGAGGCCGTCGGGCACGTGGCCGACGACCTCGTTGCAGTTGTCGGCGGGCGCGAGGAAGTACTGCGCGCCCGCGTCGACCGCGCCGAACATCTTCTGCCGGATGCCGCCGATCGCGCCGACCTCGCCCGCGGCGTCGATGGTGCCGGTTCCGGCGACGGAGGCGCCGCCGTTCAGCGCGCCCTCGGTGAGCTTGTCGATGATCCCGAGCGCGAACATCATCCCGGCGCTCGGCCCGCCGACGTCGTCCAGCTGGATGTCGACCTCGAACGGGAAGTCGAATGCCGCTCCGGCGACGATGCCGATCACGGCCGCTCCGTCGTTGTCGACCGGGGTGACCTGCACGTCCTGCTCGGCCCCGTCCCGCTCGACGGTGAGGGTGACCGGCTGCTGGGTGCCCGAGGCCTGGACGGCGGCGCGGAGCGCGGTCACATCGGCGACCGGCTCCCCCGCGACGGCGACGATCTCGTCGCCGGTCTCGAGCGCGCCGGCGGCGGGAGAGTCGTCCGGGATCTGCACGACCGAGACGCGCTGCCCGATCGGGTAGCCGAGCTCGGTCAGCGCCGCGGCGATCGCCTCCTGCTGCGAGTCGGTCATCTCGGCCTGGTTCGCCTGGTCCCGCTCCTCGACCGTGGAGGACGGCGGGAAGATCTGCGCGACGGGCACGACGGCCTTGGTGCGGTCGAACCAGGCGCTCGCGACCTCGATCCAGGTCGGCAGGCTCTGCGGGTTGCCGACGACCGAGACGGTCAGCATGTCGAGAGTGCCCTCGGTGGGATAGGTCGTCTCGTCCGGGATGGAGATCAGCGGCACGTCCTCACCGCTCGTGCCGAGGGTGTCGAAGACGGGGCCCGGCTGCTCGATCACGTAGGGGGCGGGGGTGACGCCGAGCCCGACGACGAGCGCGACGCCGGAGAAGAGGACCGCGGGCCCGACCCAGGCGCGCCGGCCGCGCGAGGAGGAGGGGCGCGGGTCGACGGAGAACAGCAAACGGGGGCCTCTCTGGGGACGTGCGGGGCGGCGGCGCCGGCGTGTTCGCGGCGGGCGGAAGCGGGTCGGGGCCGGGCGGTCGACTTCACGTCGTGGCTCCGGACGCTCGGGCTAACGTAGCTTGCACGACTGGGAGTCGTGTCACGATCCGTCGCCCGAACCGGGTGTGCAGAGGCCGGCTCCGTGCGATGAGAGAGGGCTCCCCGAATGGCCGAAGGCGACAACGCGGACCGACCGGGCGGCGGCTCGGAGGACGAGTTCCGCGACATGCTCCGGCAGTTCCTCTCGGGGAACGGCCCGATCGACCCGAGCCAGCTCGCGGGCGCCGCGGGTCTGCCGAACGATCCGGTCGCGCTGCAGAACCTGCTCTCGCAGCTGCAGAGCGCGATGCAGCAGTCGGGCGGCGGGATCAACTGGTCGCTCGCGCTCGAGCAGGCGAAGCAGCTGGCGCGCGCCGAGTCGGTCCCGGTGACCGACGCCGTGCGTGCCCCGCTCGACGGCGCCTTCGGCGTCGCGGCGCTCTGGCTCGACGAGGTCGCGTACGTCTCCGAACTGAGCCGTCCGCCGCGCACCATCAGCCGGCTCGAGTGGATCTCGCTCACGATGCCGGTCTGGACGCAGCTCGCCGAGCCGGTCGCCCTCAGCATCTCCGACGCGCTCACCGGCGTCATGCGCGACCAGGCGCCCGAGGAGATGAAGGCGATGATCGCCGGCGCCGAGGACATGATGCGCGGCATCGGCGGCACTCTCTTCGCCCTCCAGCTCGGCCAGGTGGTCGGCCAGCTGGCCGCCGAGGTCGTCTCCGGCGGCGACATCGGCATCCCGCTGCTCGAGGAGAACGACGCGGCGATCCTGCCGCAGAACGTCGCCACGTTCGGCGAGGGCCTCGACATACCGATCGACCAGGTGCAGATCTACCTCGCGGTGCGCGAGCTCGCCCACGCGCGGCTCTTCCGGCACGGCAAGTGGGTCCGGCTCGCCCTGATCTCGCAGATCACCGACTTCGCCCGGGGCATCACGATCGACACCACCCGCCTCGAGGAGCTGGCCGAGAACTTCGACCCGTCCAACCCCGAGGAGCTGCGCGACGCGATGACCTCCGGCGCGCTGATCCCGCCGAAGACCGAGGAGCAGCTCGCGGCGCACGGCCGCCTCGAGACGATGCTCGCCCTGATCGAGGGCTGGGTGGACGTGGTCACCGCCGCGGCGACCACCCGCCTGCCCAGCGCCGGTGCGATCGCCGAGACCGTCCGCCGCCGTCGCGCGTCCGGCGGGCCCGCCGAGTCGGCCTTCGCCACGCTCGTCGGCCTGGAGTTGCGGCCGCGCCGCCTCCGCGAGGCCGCCGCGATGTGGCAGGCCGTCACCGACGCGGTCGGTCCCGAGGCGCGCGACGCGCTCTGGTCGCACCCCGACGTGCTGCCCGGCTCGGACGACCTCGACGACCCGACAGCCCTCGTCGCGCGACTGAGCGCCGAGGCCCGCGGCGAGACCCCGGAGCCCGACGAGATGGACCGCGCGCTCGAGGAGCTGCTGAACGGGTCGACGCCCGCGGCGCCGGCGGGCGAGCAGCCCGAGGCCGGCACCGACGGCGGCCGTCCGGACGACGACGGCACCGCTCCCACCGGCGACCGACCGGTCTGATCCTCGCGCGGGAGGGGTCCACGACCTGTGGACAACTCCCGCGCCGCCCGGCCGCTCTCGGCCATGATCTCCCGATGGTCCTCCGGCTCGATCCCCGCTTCCCCCTCGTCTGGCGCTCCGCGACCGCGATGCAGGTCGGACTCGACCACCCGCGGGTCGTGCTGGAGGGCGTCGGCTACGCCGAGGAGCTGCTGGTGCACGCGCTGCGGGTGGGCACCAGCGCGGGCACGGCGCGGCTGATCGCGACGCGCGCCGGCGCCTCGGACGCGCGCGTCGACGAGCTGCTCGCCACGCTGCGCCCGGTGCTGCTGCGGAGCATCGACCCGGATCCGCCCGCGCCGCCGCGGGTGGTCGTCGAGGGCGTCGGCTCGGCGGCCGACGCCCTGCGCAGCCTGCTCCGCGGCGAGGGCTGCGAGCTGGTCGGCGAGGATGCGGTGCCCGCTCTCGCGGTGCTCGTCGCCGACTACGCCGTCGCTCCGGCGCGCGCCGCGCACTGGCTCTCGAGCGACGTGCCGCATCTGGCCGTGGTCTTCGGCGACGAGGCGGTCCGCATCGGCCCCCTCGTCGAGCCGGGCGGCGGGCCCTGCCTGCACTGCGCCTACCGCGACCGGATCGACCTCGACCCGGAGTGGCCGCGGCTGGTGATCCAGGTCCTCGGCACCACCGCATCGACGCGCACCGCCCTCTCCAGTGCCGCGATCGCGGTCGCGGCGGCCGACGCGGCGCTCCGGCGGCTGCACGCCGGCTGGACCGGGCTGCGCAGTGTCGAGCGCACCTACTCCGACGCCTCCGGTGCATTCAGCGAGCGGCGGCTGGAGCCGCACCGCGGGTGCGCGTGCCGATCTCTGCAAGGAAGCGCGACGGCTCCCGCCGCGTGACCCGGCCCACGGTGGACTGGGACCAGGAGAGCCGCAGCCGCTGACGCGCGCGGGTGATGCCGACGTAGAGCAGCCGGCGCTCCTCGTCGATCGCCTCGAGGCCGCTCGCGTAGGAGATCGGCAGCAGGCCCTCGGTCAGGCCCATCAGGTGCACCGACTCCCACTCGAGTCCCTTGGCAGAGTGGAAGGTCGCGAGCGTGACGGCCGCGCGGTCCGGCTCGTGATGCACCTGCTGGCGGGCGAGGAGGTCGTCGGTGAACTGCTTGAACGTCCAGCCGGCGGGCGCCTCGTCGACCAGCCGGGCGAGGGTGTCCAGCGACTCCCAGCGCTCGCGCACGGCGCCCGGTGCCGACGGCGGCTCGGCGCTCCACCCGAGCGAGCGGAGGACGTCGCTGACCGACTTGAACAGCGGCTCGCCCGAGATGGAGACCGAGGCCGCGCGCAGCTGCATCACCGCCTGCTTCACCTCCGGCAGGTCGAAGAAGCGCTTGCCGCCGCGCAGGTGCGCCGCGACGCCGCGCTCGTGCAGCGCGCGCTCGAGGATCGCCGACTGCGAGTTGGTGCGGAAGAGGATCGCGATGGCGGAGGGGCGCACGCCCGCCTCGATGTCGGCGGCGACGCGGGCCGCCACTCCCCTGGCCTCCGCGACGTCGTCGGGGTAGGCGTCGATCGCCGGCTCCGGGCTCTCGGCGGCGGCGGGGGCACTCGCGACGGAGTGCAGCACGAGGGCGCCGGGCCGGCCGCGCATCAGCCGGTTCGCGGTCTGCACGATCGGCGGTGCCGAGCGGTAGTTCTCCTCGAGGCGGACGACCGTCGCGGCCGGCCAGCGCGAGCCGAAGTCGAGCAGGTAGTCGGCGCGGGCGCCGGCGAAGGAGTAGATGGTCTGGCTCGCGTCGCCGACCACGCAGAGGTCGCTGCGGTCACCGAGCCAGAGCTCGAGCAGCCGCTGCTGGAGCGGGTTCACGTCCTGGTACTCGTCGACGACGAAGAAGCGGTACTGCTCCCGGACCTGCATCGCCATCGCCGGCTCGGACTCGAGCATCCCCGCGGTGACCAGGAGGACGTCCTCGAAGTCGATCTGCCGGCGCTGGTCCTTCAGCCCCTCGTACTCGTCGACCATCGCGACGGTCTGCTCGAGGGTGAGCCGTCCGGGCAGCGCACGGGTCCGCGCGGCCACCGCGTACTGCTCGAGCGAGAGGGCGGACACCTTCCGCCACTCGATCTCGGCGGAGAGGTCGCGCAGGGTCGCGGTGTCCAGCTTCAGCCGGAGCCGCTCCGCCGCGTGGCCGAGCAGCCGCGCCTTGCCGTCGAGCAGCTGCGGCATCGTGCCGCCTACCAGCTGCGGCCAGAAGAAGCCGAGCTGCGAGAGCGCGGCGGCGTGGAACGTCCGGGCCATGACGCCGCCCGCCCCCAGGACGCGGAGCCGGGAGCGCAGCTCGGCGGCGGAGCGGCTGGTGAAGGTCAGCGCCATCACGCGGGCCGGCGTGTAGACGCCGGTCGCGACGCCGTGCGCGATCCGATGGGTGATGGTCCGCGTCTTGCCGGTGCCCGCGCCGGCCAGGACGCAGACCGGGCCGAGCAGCGCCTCCGCCGCCTCGCGCTGCCCCTCGTCGAGTCCGTCGAGCAGGGTCACGCGACGATGGGGCCGTTCTCGAGCGCTCCCCCGTACCAGTCCTCGATCATCGCGCGGGCGATCGACGAGCGGCCGGGCAGCAGCACCGACTCGAGCGAGTCGTGCAGCTGCTGGCGGGTGAACCAGCGCAGCGCGACGATCTCCTCGCCGTCCGGGAGCAGATCGGCGGGGGCCTGGTCCTCGGCGAGGCGGGCGGTGAAGCCGATCATCAGCGAGGCGGGGAACGGCCAGGGCTGCGAGCCGAGGTACTGCGGGTCGACGACGCGCATCCCGGACTCCTCGAAGATCTCGCGGACGACCGCCGCCTCGAGCGACTCCCCCGGCTCGACGAAGCCGGCCAGCAGCGAGAAGCGGCCGGTGCCCCACATCGCGTTCGAGCCGAGCAGCAGGCGGTCGTCGGCGTCGAGGACGCAGACGATGATCGCCGGGTCGGTGCGCGGGAAGACCTGGCTGCCGTCGGCGGGCGAGCGGCGGACCCAGCCGCCCTGCTCGATCACGGTGGCCTCGCCGTTGCGCGGCGAGAAGCCGTGCGAAGCGTGCCAGTTGACCATCGCGAGCGCCTCGGTGAACAGGCCGGCGTCGCGGTCGCTGAGGTGCTCGGCCAAGGTGCGCAGGGCGCCCCAGGCGGCGTCGTCGGGCTCGAGGGCGCTCGCCTGCTCGTCCGTGAGCACGGCGGCGACGACGGGAGTGCCGGCGGGCTCGCCCTCGGCGTCGACGGTGGTGCGACCGAGGTAGAGGCGGAGGGCGCCGGCCGGCACATCGGCCGCGGGGCGCAGGGCGAGGCGCTCGCCGTCGACCAGGGCGCGGTCGCCGCGGAGCAGCACGACCCGGGTGGCCGCGTCGGCGTCGAGCTCGTCGAAGAGCTCGGGACGCGCGCGGGCGAGGTAGTCCCGGTCGACCGCCTGACGGGCGAGCGGGAGGCGGTCGGAGAAGGACGGGATCATGCGGGCTCATTTCGAAGCGGTGCCGGGGGGACGGCCGGTGCGGGGCCGAGGAGGTGGCGGGCCGGGCGGCGGCCGGGAGGAGCGCGGCTCCTCGACGGCATCGGCTGGTCAGCGCGTGGCGACCGGCCGGTCGGGCGCCCGGCGACCTACCCTGGTGAGCATGGCCAGATCCCATCTCACTCTAGCCGCGCTGGCCACTTCGGCCGTCGAGGGCCTCGACGTCCGGACCGCGCGCGAATTCACGCACTCGACGCACGGGGACTTCGACTCCGCTCTGCTGACCACGCGCGACGGCGCCCGCCTGGTGGTGCGCGTGCCGACCTCGCCGCTGGCCGAGCAGGAGCAGCTCGGCGACCTCGTCGCCCTGCGCGCGCTCACCGCCGGCATCCGCAGCCGCCTGCCGTTCGATCTGCAGGAGAGCATCGGGCAGACGCCGTTCGACGGCACCCGCGGCGTCGTCTACGAGTACCTCGAGGGCGACCGCGTGCTGATCGACGACGTCGAGGCCTCCAGCGGTCTCGCGGACTCGGTCGGGCGCGCGATCGGCGCGATCCACTCGCTGCCGGCGTCGTTCGTGCAGGAGGCGGGGCTGCCCGTCGCCTCGGCCCGCGACAGCGTCAACGAGACGGTCGCCGTCATCGAGCGCGCCGCCGACACCGGCCACGTGCCCGCCGCGCTCGTCGCGCGCTGGGAGTCGGCCTCCTCCGACGAGGCGCTCTGGCAGTTCGACCCCACGGTCGTGAACGGCTCGATGACCTCCGACTCCTTCCTCCGCTCGGGCGACTCCGTCAGCGCCGTGCTCGGCTGGGCGGCGCTGCGGGTGGGCGACCCGGCCCGCGATCTGCACTGGCTGCTCAGCGCCCCGGGGGCCGGCACGGCGTTCGCCGCGTACTCGCGGATGCGCGCCGGCGCGGTCGACCGCACCCTCCGCCAGCGCGCTCAGCTCTACGCCGAGCTCGAGCTGGCCCGCTGGCTGCTGCACGGTACCGAGACCGAGGACTCGGCGATCATCGACGACGCGGTCGGGATGCTCGACCTCCTGGTCGACAGCGTCCTCGGCGATCTGTCCGCGCCGCTGTCCACCGACACCGGACCGGTGCTCGAGGTCTCCGAGGTCGAGGAGCTGCTGAACCGCACGCCCGGCGCGCGGACCGGCTCCTCCGCTCACGGCCGCGGGCTCGCCCCCGTCGCCGAGGAGAGCGACTCCGAGAGCTCGCGCTCCGAGTAGAAGCGCTCGGGCCGCAGCACGAGGTCGTCGGCGACGAAGTAGAACACCGCGTCGACGCTCTCGAGCGGCACGCCCTTCCAGCGCGAGTAGGCGAGGCGGTACAGCGCGAGCTGGAACTGCTTGAGCTCGAGGTCGGCCGCGTCCTTCGGGGCGCGGCCGGTCTTCCAGTCCACGATCTGGAAGCCGTCCTCCGTCCGGTAGACCGCGTCGAGCTTGCAGACGACGACGTGCCCGGCCAGCTGGAGGTGGATCTCGATCTCGACCGCCTCGGGGCGGCGGTCGGCCCACTCCGAGCGCTCGAACGTCTCGATCAGACGGGCGAGCTGCTCGCCCTCCGCTCCGGCCGCGGTCGCCCCGCCGTCGTCGAGCTCGTCCGGGAAGGTGTCCACCGACTCCGCCTCGCCCTGGATGCCGAAGCGGTTCTCCACCCAGGAGTGGAACGTGGTGCCGAGCCGGGTCTGCCGGTACGGCCGCTCGGGCATCGGCCGGCGCAGCTGCGCGACGACCTCGGCGGGCGTGCTGACGATGTCCTTGAACCGCGAGGCCGGGATGCGGGTCGGCAGGCCGACGCGCTCGCCGCCCGCGAGGCGCACGGCGCGCTCGGCGAGCAGCAGCCGGATGTCCGCTCCGCGGGCGCCGAGCAGCGCCGGCTCGGCGACGCGCACGCGCTCGGCCGCCGCGCGCACCCGGTCGCCGCGGGCGCCGAGCGGGTCGTGCGGCCAGTGGAAGGTGCGCGGCGCCTGCTCGAGCGGGTTCTCGAGGTTCGACGGCTCGACCGGCAGCTCCGGGAGGGTGCGTGCCTCGGCGAGGTCGCGGAGGAAGACGCCGGGTCCGCGCGGCTTCGCCTGCCCCGCCCACCACGAGCCGCTGAGCAGCAGGTGGTGCCGGGCCCGGGTCACCGCGACGTAGGCGAGCCGGCGCTCCTCGGACTCGTTGCGCTCGCGCAGGGTGTCGCCGAAGTCGGCGATCGCGTCGACGACCTCCTTCTGCGTCGCGCAGCCGCGCCAGGCGAGGTCCGGCAGCTCGGCGGCGTCGCCGCGGAAGGCGTAGGGCATCGCGCCGAGGCGCACCCAGCCGCGGAAGCCCTCGACCGGAGTGCCGGGCAGCTCGCCGTCGACCATCCGCGGCACGGCGACCAGGTCCCACTCCAGGCCCTTCGAGCCGTGGATCGTCAGCAGCTGGACGGTGCCGGGCTCCGGGTCCTCGGGCCGAGGCGCGAGGCCGTCGCGCTTGTCCGCCAGCACGAGCCAGCGGAGGAAGCCGCGGAGCGACGAGCCGGTGCCCGCGCCGCGGTCGTCGGTCTGCAGGTAGCCGGACACCGCCTCGCGGAACGCCTCGAGGTTGGCGCGGCCGTCGCTGCGCGACTCGTTGGCCTCCACCTCGATGTCGAGGCCGAGCTCCTGCTCGACCAGCGTGACGAAGTCGAGGAGGTCCAGGCCGGCCCGGGCTCGGAGGCGCGCGAAGAGCGTGCCGGCGTCGTGCAGGCGGCGCAGGCCCTCCTCGCTGAACGAGGACAGCGCGGAGTGGTCGAGCCGGCCGTCCTCGCCGGGGCGTCGCGAGGCGATGAAGTCGAGGGCCTCGATGATCGAGCCGCCCTCGCCCTCGGTGACCGAGGCGCGCATCCGCTCGCGCACCTCCTCGGGCAGCAGCCGGTGCGCGTGGTCGCGCGAGGCGAGCCAGGAGGCGAGATCGCGGAGCGCGCGCAGGTCGCGGACGCCGAGGCGCCAGCGCGCGCCGGCCAGGAGGCGGACCAGCTCGCTGCCCGCCGCCGGGTCCTCCACCACGGTCAGCGCGGCGACGAGGTCGGCGATCTCGGGCTGCCGCAGCAGGCCGCCGATGCCGAGGATGTGGTACCGGACGCCGTGCCGGGAGAGCGCGGCGGCGAAGCGGTCCATGTGCGCGCGGACGCGGAAGAGCGCCGCGGCCGACGGCGGCGCCTCCCCGCGCTCGGCGTTCTCGGCGAGGCGGCCGGCGAACCAGCGCGCGACGTCGTCGGCCTCGTCCTCGATCGTCTCGGGGAAGGTGAGCTCGACGGCGTGGTCGGACGCGCCCGGCCCGGCGGCGAGGCGGTCGACCGGGACGGCGCTGCCCGCGGTCAGCGGCGCGACGACGGCGTTCGCCGCGGCCAGCACGCCGTGGCCGTTCCGCCAGCTGGTCGACAGCGAGAACCGGGCCGCGGAGCCGAAGTCGAGGGCGAAGCGGCCGAGGCCCTCCGCGCTCGCGCCGCGCCAGCCGTAGATCGACTGGTGCGGGTCGCCCACGGCCATCACGCCCTGCTCGGCGAAGAGCCGGGCGAGCAGGCGGGTCTGCAGCACGGAGGTGTCCTGGTACTCGTCGAGCAGCACGACCCGGTAGCGGGCGCGGTGCTCGTCGACGACGCGCGGCACGCGCTCGATGATCCGCAGCGCCAGCGCCACCTGGTCCGAGAACTCGACGAAGCCGCGCTCGGCCTTCGCCTCCTGGAACCGCTCGGCGAGCGCCGTCAGCACCGGCAGCGCGCCGACGGCCTGCAGCGCCTTCTCGAGCTCGCGGTAGAGACCGGAGCCGCTGGAGCCGCGGGGCAGCTCGCCGAGGCGGAGGAAGTCCTCCGCGAAGCCGGCCACCTCGGCCGGGTCGGCGAGGTTGTCGGCGAGGTCGTGCGCGAGCGCGACGGTGAGGTCGGTCAGGCGGTCGATGCTCGCCTCGACCTCGAGGATGCGCGGGTCGGCGGTGTCGGCGACGACCCCACGCGCCAGGTGCCAGGCGGAGGCCTCCGAGAGCACGGTCGCGTCGCCCTCGCGCCCGATCAGCGCGGCGTTGTCGCGGAAGATCGTGTTCGCGAAGGCGTTGTAGGTGGAGACGGTGGCGGCCTCGAACGGGTCGGGCTCGGTCTGGCCCTCGCGCAGCGGCAGCAGGCCCGCGGCTCCCAGCTGGTCGATGCGGCGGCCGATCCGCTCGCCGAGCTCGGCGGCGGCCTTGCGGGTGAAGGTGAGGCCGAGGACCTCGGAGGGAGCGGCGAGCCCGTTGGCGAGCAGCCAGAGCACGCGGTTCGCCATCGTCTCGGTCTTGCCGCTACCGGCGCCCGCGACGACGAGGGCCGGGGCGAGCGGCGCCTCGATGACGGCGCGCTGCTCGACGGTGGGCGGGCGGAGGTCGAGGGCCTCGGCGATGGTCAGGGCGTCGATCACGGGCGGGGCCCTTCCTCGGGGGTCGCGGCGGAGTCGGGAGCGGGGTCGGCGGCCCGAGCGGGGTCGGCAGCGGGATCGGAGTCGGCGGCGGGATCCGGGTCGGCGGCGTCCAGGGACGAGTCCTCGGGCACCGCAGTCTCCTCCTCGTCCGTCTCGACCTCGTCGAGCGCCAGCCGGCCGTCCCCCGAGACCTCCGGCACAGCATGGATCCGGTACCGCAGGGCGTCGCCCGGGGAGAAGGGGACAGCGTCGAGCAGCCCCGAGAAGCCGGCCGAGGCCATCCCCCGCGCGGCGGCGCGGACCCGCTCGCGCAGCGCCTCGAGCTCCTCCTCGCCGAAGCGGGGCTGGACCACCTCGCGGTAGAGCGACCCGCGGACGCCCTTCGCGACGAAGAGCAGCTTCGCGCCGCCGCCCTCGTCCGCGCCGGCCGCCTCGATCGCGCCGCTCGCGACGGCGAGCTGGTAGCTGCCGAGCTGCGCGTGCTCGGCGATGTCGGCCTGGCGCGGAGTGCTCCGGCCGGTCTTGAGGTCGACGATGACGACCGAGCCGTCCGGCGCGCGCTCGACCCGGTCGATCGAGCCGCGGATCCGGGCGGGCGGCACGTCGATCTCGAACTGCTGCTCGCGGCCGAGCACCGCTCCCCCGCCCCGCTCGAAGTCGGCGAGGTACGCCGCGAGGCCCTCGACCAGGCGCCGGGTCACCCGCAGCTGCCGCTCGCCGAGCCAGGGCGACTCGAAGACCAGCTCGGGCCAGCGCGACTCCAGCTCGGCCCAGAGCGCCTCCGGCTCGGTGCTCGCCGCGTTCTCGAGCACCCAGTGCACGAGCGTGCCGACCCCCATCGCGGTGCTAGTGGTCGAGCCCGACACGGCGTCGACGAACCAGTCGAGCGGCGACCGCTCGAACGCCTCGAGCCGGCTGGGCGAGACCGAGACGGGCCGCTCCGGGTCGTCGAGGTCGAAGAGCGGCTCGGTGGTGGAGGGCTCGAGGACGCCGTACCAGGAGGCCGGGTCGGCACCCGGCACCTCGGCCAGCGTGAGTGCGCGCAGCCCGCGGATCGCGCCGGGCGCCTCGGCCGAGTTCGGCGTCGTCGCGGTCCGGCGGAGCCCCGCGACCGCCCCGCGCAGGGTCAGCGGCACGGCCGAGGCCGCGTCGAGCCGGGGTGCGTCGGGCGGCGTGAGCCGGAAGAAGAGGGACGGCGTCTCGTCCTCGCCCGCGACGGCGCTGAGCACGAGCTGGCGGCGGGCCCGGGAGGCGGCGAGCGCGAACATCCGCAGCTCGTCGTCGAGGGTGGCCTTCCGGCTGTCGAGCGGCAGGTCGCCCTCGCCGCGCGCGTGCCGGATCAGCCCGTCGGGGTCGAGCAGCGAGCCGCGCTGGCGCAGGTTCGGCCAGACGCCGTCCTGCAGCCTCGCGACCACGACCACGTCGAACTCGAGGCCGACGACGGAGGAGGGCGTGCCTATCAGCACCGCGTCCTCGACCGAGCGCGGCGCGAGCGTGTCCTCCGGCACCTCCGCCTCGAGGATCTCGGTGACGAAGCCGATCGCCGAGTGACCGGGCGCCCGCTCGACGAAGCGCCGCGCCGCGCTGAAGAGCGCGACGACGCCGTCGAGGTTGCGGTTCGCCTCGGCCGCGGTGAGACCGGTGCCGAGCGCCAGCTCGCGCCAGGAGGACGCGACGCGGCTCAACTCCCAGGCCGACCAGAGCAGCTCCTCGATCGAGCCCTGCTCGGCGTGCAGCCGGCGGACCCGGTCGATCGTGACGGCGAGGCGCTCGGCCTGGCGCGCCGGGCCGGAGTCGATCGTGGCGAACCGTCCTGGTGCCTCCAGAGCCTCCACCAGCAGCGGATCGCTCGCGCGGATGCCCCCGCCCGCGAGCTCCTCCGCGCGCAGAGCGAGCCGCAGCCGTCGCAGGCCGAGCCGGTCGACCCCGCCGAACGGGCCCAGCAGCAGCTCGGCCGCCAGCTCCGCGTCCAGCGGGCGCTCGCCCACTGCGACGCCGATCAGCACGAGCAGCGCCCGGGCGGCGTGGTCGTCGCGCAGGGCACGGCCGGCCAGCACGGAGCGCGTGGGCACCTCGGCGACGGCGAGCGCCTTCAGCAGCGGCTGCACGGCCGCGCCGGAGCGGACGACGACGGCCATCCGGCGCCACGGCACGTCGTCGCGGAGCCGCCGCTCGCGCAGCAGTCGCGCCACCGTCGCCGCCTCACGCGCCGCCGTCGGGGCGTGCAGCACCAGCAGCGGGGCGGGCGCCCCCTCCTCGTCGGCGGGAGCCCCGGCCGCGCGCTGGCGCCCGGCCGCCGCGGTCCCGATCCGCTGGGTGGCCGCGGAGACGAGGGCCCGCAGGGCCGTACCGTGCCGGTGCACGCGGCCGAGGACCAGCGTCTCGGCGTCGCGCACGCCGATCGCCGGGCCGAAGCGGCCCAGGGTGTCGGAGGCGGCGCCGCGGTAGGCGCTCGTCGCGACGTCCGGGTCGCCGAACGCGAGCACGGTGACGCCGCGCGCGGCGAGGGCTCGCAGCAGCACGACCGTCGACTCGCTCGCCTCCTGCATGTCGTCGACGACGACGAGGCGGAGCGCCCGGATCCGCTCGCCCCCGCCGCCGTCGCGGATCGTCTCGGCCGCGAAGGCCGCGAACTCGGCGGCGTCGAGCTTCGTCCCCGCCTGCGGGGCCATCCAGTCGACGACGTCGCGGAACTCCTCGAGCACGGCGGCGGCGGCCGACCACTCGCCGCGGTCCGCGTCCACGGCGAGCCGGCGGATCGCGGCGGTGTCGAGGCCGTGCTCGGTGGCCCGCATCCCGAACTCGCGCAGCTCGGTGCGGAAGGTGCGCAGCCGCAGCACCTCGGGGCTGAACTCGTCGGGCCAGCGCGGCCCGGTGCCCTCCTCGAGGTGCCCCTCGAGCAGCTCGGAGAGGATGACGTCCTGCTCGCCGCCGGTGAGGAGGGTCGGCCGGTCGATCCCGAGCTCCTTGGCGGCGGCGGTCACGGCCTCGAAGGCCAGCGAGGTGGCGGTCCGCGCCAGCGGCCCCCGCGTCGGGACGCCGAGCCGCAGGGCGAGCACGTCGCGCAGTGCCGTCGCGGCCGTGCGGCTGGCGGCGAGCACGGCGATCGACTCCGGCTCGTAGCCGCGCTCGAGCACGCGCTCGGCGACGAGCTCGACGATCGTGCGGGTCTTGCCCGAGCCGGGGGCGCCGAGCACCGCGGCGCTGCGGCCGTCCGGCAGGGCGAGGACGGCGCGCTGCGACGCATCGAGGACGAGCCCCTCGCCGGCCGAGCCGTCGCGAGCGGGAGCCTCGTCGGAGGCGGGTGCCGGGGTTCGAGGAGCGCTCACGCGACCACGCTAACGAAGACCGCCGACACTGCCGCGCGCCCTCGGGCGGCCCCTCCCGAGCCGGGTCCGCTCAGCGCGAAACCGGCGTCGGCCGCGCCGCCCGGTCCCGTATCCTGACAGCCACGTCCCCTCCCGAAAGGCACTGCTGGTGGAAATCCGTATCGGAATCGTCAACACCCCGCGCGAGCTCAACTTCGAGTCCTCGCTGTCCGTGGCCGAGGTCGAGAAGACGGTGACCACCGCGCTCGAGGCGGGCGCCAAGGTCCTCCGCCTGCGCGACGAGAAGGGCAAGATCTACATCGTCCCCACCGAGACCATCGCCTTCGTCGAGGTCGGCTCCGAGGAGTCGCGCCGCGTCGGATTCGTCGCCTAGCCCCTCCCGCACGGTCACGTCGTGGAGCTCCTCTTCGTCACGCTCGGCGGGATCCTCCTGGGCCTCGCCGCCCGCTACGGACTGCCGCACCGGCACCTGCACGGATCGGTCCTGGTCCCGGCGCTCGGCGGCGTCGTCGCCGCCGTCGTCTGGGTCGCGCTGACCTGGGCCGGTCTGCCCTGGGACGGCGGACTGATCTGGATCCTCGCGCTCGGCCTCGCGGCCGTCGCGGTCCTCGCGACCGACGTCGCGCTGGGCCGGACGCGCACCCGCCGCGACGACGCCGCCCTCGAAGCGATGCTCGCCGGCCGGGTCGCCCCGGACCGCGTCGCTCCCTGAGCGCCGCTCACCACCACGCGAAGGCGCGGGAGTCCCGGACTCCCGCGCCTTCGTCGTTCCCGGGGCCGCCTCCTCAGGCGGGCAGCGCCCCGACCGGGGTCGTCGCGGCGAGCGCCTCCGCCACCGCCGCGCGGATCGGCTCCACGATCGGCAGCACCCCGGCGAACTCCGCGGCCAGCCGCTCGGCCGCCGCGCTGAGCGGCCCGCCGCCGATGATCACCGCCTCCGCCCCGGCCGCCTGCGCCCGCCGCACCGCGGCGTGCAGCTCGCCGTGCAGCCGGTCCGGGTCCTCGAGCTCCTCCGCCGGCGACGCCGTGAGGAAGCAGCCCGCGTAGGCGCCGAGGCCCCCCGCATCCGCGACGAGCGCCCGGAGCACCGGCTCGAGCCGACCGGTCGTCGTCGCGATCGCGAACCGCCGGCCGCCCGCGCTCGCCGCGCGCACGGCCGCGGCTCCGATGCCCACGACCGGCAGCCCCGTGGCCTCCGCCGCCTCGGCGGCACCCGGATCGCCGAACGCGGCGACCACGATCGCGTCGGGCGCGTGCAGCAGCACCGCGCGTCGAGCCGCGGTCACCACATGCGCCGCCGCGGCGGAGAGAGCGGACGGCGTCGTGATGATCGAGGGCCCCCGCGCCACCGTCTCCCCCACGATCCGGACGTCCTCCCCGCGCACCGCATCGCGGGCGACCGCGACGAGGAGCCGGGTGGTCGCGACCGAGGTGTTCGGATTCACGACGACGACCGTGCGCTGCACGCTCAGTCCTCCGCCATCGGACGGCCGACGGTCTCGCGCGGGAACTGCACGGCGATCGCGCAGACCGCGAACAGCCCGGCGAGGAGGGCGAACATCCCGCCGACCCCCGAGGCGTCGAGCACGGCGCCGGCGAGGAGCGGGAACAGCCCGCCGGAGAGCGAGCCGAGGGCGAGGATCACCGAGGTGCCGAGGCCGCGGATCCGCGTGGGGTACTGCTCCGGAGCGAACAGCCAGATGGTGGTGTTGAGCACGATCACCGAGAAGTTGAAGAGGAAGCCGAAGACGAGCACCAGCGCCACGGTGGTGCCGAGGAAGCCGAAGCCGAGACCGGCGCCGATCCCGAGCAGGGCCGCGACCGTGAGCGTGAGCTTGCGCGGCAGCCGGCGGGCGGCGAGGGCCGCGACCAGCGCTCCGACCAGGGAGCCCGACTGCATGACGAGGGTATACCAGAGCGCACTGGTGATGTCGAAGCCGCGGGAGGTGAGGATCAGCGGGATCAGGGTGAGCATCGAGATCTGCGCGGCGTAGGACATGCAGACCGCGACGCCCAGGGCGATCGTGGTGCGGCGGTGGCGGCGGCCGAAGAGCTCGGTCCAGCGCGGGGTGCTCGCGGCGGCCACGGGCCGGTCGGCGGCACCGCCCAGGTAGTCGACCTCGTCGGTCACGGGCCGGTGCAGCCGGCCCTGCGCGAGCCGGTTGATGACGGTGTTCGCCTCGGCGACGCGGCCGCGGGCGGCGAGGTAGCGGGGAGTCTCCGGCAGCGCGCGCCGGTAGACCACGACCGCGAGGGCGGGGATCACCAGGATCCCGAAGAGCCAGCGCCAGCGGTCGTCGCCGGTGAAGACCGAGAAGACGATGACGCCGAAGAGCGGGGCGAGCATGTTGCCGAGTCCGGCCGCGGCGACGTTGATCAAGCCGACGGCGGTGCCGCGGTGCTTGGCGGAGAAGAACTCGGCGAGCATGATGACCGCCGTCGCGATCTCGCCGCCGAGGCCGAGGCCGACCAGGAAGCGCGCCGCGACCAGGATCTCGTAGCTGGGCGCGAAGGCGCAGAGCAGCGAGCCGACGGCGAAGATCATCAGGTTCGCGCCGAGGAGGGTGCGCCGCCCGATCCGGTCCATCACCACTCCGGCGAGGACCCGGCCGAGCGCGACCGCCGTGAAGGTCGCCGTGTTGAGCAGGCCGATCTGCGCGCCGGCGAGTCCCCAGTCGGCGGCGAGGATCGGGCCGGCGACGCCGACCGTGTTCTGCTCGATCGCGTCGAAGAAGACGCCGAAGAGGATCATCGCGACGATGCCCAGGTGGGCGCTCGTGACTCCGATGCGCGAGTAGGCGGCCTCGATGCGGTCGCCCATCGTCGTGGCGGGGGGCGGATTCGTGACGGTGCTCATGGGCGGGTCCTTCCGGCGGAGTGGCGAGGGAGGCGCTCGGTATACCGAGGCACGTCGATCACGGTAGATCCGATCCGGTGCGCGGGTGTTTCGGGCAGATGAAGACGGCGTTACAAGGGCCGACGGGTCTCTCCTGCACCGCCCGCTACCCTTCGAGGACGGAGAACGGGTAGACCGACAGGAGCACCGATGCCGACGAAGAGTCCCGCGCAGACGATGTCGCAGCGGGTGTACGAGGAGCTGCGCGCGCGCATCCTCGACGGCCGGCTGCCGGCGGGCGAGCCGATCCGCGAACGGGATCTCGCCACCGAGCTCGCCGTCTCGCGCGTCCCGATCCGCGAGGCGCTGCCCTGGCTCGAGCTGGCCGGCCTGGTCACGGTGCGCCCGCGCAGCACCGCCGTCGTCTCGATCGTCCGGCGGCGCGACGTCGAGGAGCTCTACGACATCCGCTCGGCGCTCGAGCCGCTCGTGGCCCGCAAGGCCGCGGAGGCGGTGGCCCGCGGCGCCGACGCCTCGGCCCTGACCGCCGTCGTCGCCGACGCGAGCGCCGCCCTCGCCGACGGCGACCTCGCGCGCTTCCACTCCGAGAGCGGCCGCATCCACGGCGCGATCGAGGCGATCGCGGGCAACCGGCTCCTGATCACCACGATGCAGCCGCTCGACGAGCGCAGCAACCGTCTCAACATCGCCAACATCCAGGCCGAGCCGGGCGTCCGGCACGACGAGCACGTGCGGCTCGCGGAGGCGATCGCCGCCGGCGACGCCCCGCTCGCCGTCTCCGTCGCGCACGCCCACGTCGAGTGGGGCCGCGCCCGAACCGTCGCCACCCTGGCCCACGTCCCGGGCTTCATCGACGACTGACGCAGCGGGCAGACCATGCCGATCGAGTAGCCCGCGAAGCGGGCGTATCGAGATCCACCACCGTCAGCAGGACGACTCCTTAGCCGCGCCGGGGCCTCAGGCCGTCAGGCCGAGCGCGTCCATCCGCCGGGTGTGCGAGGCGATGAGCTCGGTGAAGACCGGCTCGATCCGGGACTCGTCGGAGTCGGGGTTGCCCGAGCCCATCAGCGCCGAGCGCGCGACGAGCAGCGTGTCGCCGACCAGGCGGCGGCCCCAGACCGCGAGGCGGGAGCCGAGGCGCTCGTCTGCGGCGATCTCGCGGCGGAGGATCGCGACCAGGCCGTCGACGCCGGTGTCGGCACCGAGCGTCTGCGCCATCCGCGGGCCGACGTCGTTCGGCAGCCCGCCGGTGAGCCGGATGAAGAAGTCGTCAAGCAGTCCGGCGGTGATGTAGGCCGACAGCAGCGTCTCGTGCAGATCGGCGCCGCGGGTGAGGTGCTCGAAGGTGTCGATGGCCGGCCGGAACGGTGCCATGGCCTCGCTCGGCTCGACGTCGCGCCGGCGCAGCTCGGCGACGACCGCGTGGTGCTTCGCCAGCGCGGTGCCGGCGGCGGCCGAGATCGCCTCCTTGTCGGCGAGGTCGTCCGTGCCCGCCACCCCGCGGGCCAGCGCCTCGAAGACGGCGAGCTGGAGGTAGGCCACCTGCCCGAGGTAGGGCAGCAGCTGGGGGCTCAGGTCGGCCAGATCGACGCGATCGCGCTTGCTCGTCGACTCTCCGCGCGGGGTCAGTCGGGGGGCTTCGCCGAGCGGACGTCGACGTCGGAACCAGGCTGCCATCCGATCAGTGTAGAGCGCGCGCCGCCCGCGGTTCCGGGCCCGAGGACCCCTGTGGCGGTAGACTCGCCGGGATGTCACCGGCGCTGGATCGGTGACCCTGCGCCCGAGTCGTACAGGGGCGTGGACCGTTCGACACGACAGGCGCTTCACTCCGTGACTTTCTCCGACCTCAACATCGACGACGACATCGTCGCCGCACTCGCCGCCAAGGGCATCCTCGAGCCGTTCCCCATCCAGGAGCAGACCATCCCGCTGGCCCTGCAGAAGCAGGACATCATCGGGCAGGCCAAGACCGGCACCGGCAAGACCTTCGGCTTCGGCCTCCCCCTCATCCAGGCCCTCGGCAACGACCCCGAGCCCGGCGTCAAGGCACTGATCGTGGTGCCGACCCGTGAGCTGGCCGTGCAGGTCACCGAGGACATCGAGCTCGCCGCCTCGAACCGGCCGACCAAGATCGTCTCGATCTACGGCGGCAAGGCCTACGAGGGTCAGATCGAGCAGCTCAAGGCCGGCGCGCAGATCGTCGTCGGCACCCCGGGCCGCCTGCTCGACCTCGCCGGTCAGCGTCTGCTCTCGCTCGCGAGCGTGCAGACGATGGTCCTCGACGAGGCCGACAAGATGCTCGACCTCGGCTTCCTCTCCGACATCGAGAAGCTCTTCGCGCAGACCCCGGCCACCCGCCACACGATGCTCTTCTCGGCGACGATGCCCGGCGCGATCGTCGCCCTCGCCCGCCGCTTCATGAACAAGCCGATCCACATCCGCGCGACGGACCCCGACGAGGGCATCACGCAGGCGAACATCAAGCACATCGTCTACCGGGCGCACTCGCTCGACAAGGACGAGGTCATCGCCCGCATCCTGCAGGCCGAGGGCCGCGGCAAGACCGTCATCTTCACCCGCACCAAGCGCGCGGCCGCCCGCATCGTCGAGGAGCTCAACGACCGGGGCTTCAACGCCGCCGCCGTGCACGGCGACCTCAACCAGGAGCAGCGCGAGCGCGCGATGGCCGCGTTCAAGGCCGGCAAGAAGGACATCCTGATCGCGACCGACGTCGCCGCCCGCGGCATCGACGTCAACGATGTCACCCACGTGATCAACCACACGATCCCGGACGACGACCAGACCTACCTGCACCGCGTCGGCCGCACCGGCCGCGCCGGCAAGACCGGCATCGCCGTCACCTTCGTCGACTGGGAGGACCTGCACAAGTGGGCCCTCATCAACCGCGCGCTCGAGTTCGGCCAGCCCGACCCGGTCGAGACCTACTCCTCGTCGCCGCACCTCTACGAGGACCTCGCGATCCCCGTCGGGACGAAGGGCCGGCTGAAGCCGACCCCGATCCCCGCCGAGGCGAAGGCGGACGCCCGCCCCGACCGTGCTCCCCGTCAGCGCGAGCCGCGGGAGCCGCGCGAGGGCGGCCGCGAGCCGCGCCGCCGCAGCCGCGGTGATGCCGCCGAGACCGCTCCCGCCGCGACCGAGGGCGAGCCGGTGCAGACCGGCCAGGCCCCCTCGAGCGAGAGCAAGGAGCACCACGACGGCAACAGCGAGCCCCGCCGCCGCACCCGCCAGCGCCGCCGCAGCCCCCGCCCGGACGGCTCGGCGTAGCAGCCGCTTCATGGTGGTCGAGTAGCTCCGCAGGAGCGTATCGAGACCCGGCCTCGAGCAGCGCAAGCTTCTGACGCCGGTGGATCTCGATACGCCCGCTCCGCGGGCTACTCGATCAGCATGGAGGACCGCTCCGCGGGCTGATAGACCGGCGTGAGAAGCATGCTGGTCGAGTAGCCGCGCAGCGGCGTATCGAGACCCGCCCCGCCGCGCCGTCGTCTCGGCTCAGCCCGCCCGCGCCGCCCGGCGGATCGCGTCGACGGTCGCGCGCTCCGTCGTGTTCTCGCCGAGCCGGTTCGGCTTGCCGGTGCCGTGGTAGTCGCTCGACCCGGTGGTGACGAGGGAGTACCGCGCGGCCAGCTCGCGCAGCCGCCGCTTGCCCGCGGCGGTGTTCTCCCGGTGCTCGACCTCGAGGCCGAAGAGCCCCGCGTCGACCAGCTCCGGCAGCATCGACTCGATCGCGATGCCGCGGGTGCTCGTCGCGGGGTGCGCGATCACGGGCACGCCGCCCGCGGCCCGCACGAGCCGCACCGCCTCGACCGGATCCGGGGCGTAGTGCGGCTGGAAGTAGCCCCCACGCCAGTCGAGGATCCCCGCGAACGCCGCCGAGCGGTCGGTCGCGAGCCCGCGGGCGACCAGGGCGTCGGCGATGTGCGGGCGTCCGATCGTGGTGCCGGGGCTGGTCTGCGCCAGCACGTCGTCCCAGGTGAGGTCGTAGTCGGCCGCGATCGCCGCGACGATGGCCTGCGCGCGATGCGAGCGCTGCGAGCGGATCCGCGAGGTCTCGGCCACGAGGCCGGGGTCCTCCGGATCGGGGAGGTACGCGAGCACGTGCACGCTCGCCCAGCCGACCCTCGAGGAGAGCTCCATCCCGGGGAGCAGATCGATGCCCGCCTCCTCGGCCGCGGTGATCGCCGCCGCCCAGCCGCGGGTGGTGTCGTGGTCGGTCAGCGCGACGCCGCCGAGACCTGCCGAGGCGGCCGCGCGGACGAGCACCTCGGGCGGCTCGGTGCCGTCGGAGACGAGCGAATGGGTGTGGAGGTCGTACCCGCCTCCGGGGACATGCATCCGGCCATCGTAGACGCGCGTCCTGCGGACTCCCCGGGACCGATGCCCTAGCCTGGGCCGGGATGGGGACACGACTGGTCAAGTTCGCGGTGGCGCTCGCAGTGGCGATCGTGCTGCTGGTGGTCGCGGCACCCGGCTTCTTCGGCCTCGCCGGTCAGACGCCCTTCGCGCAGCTGGTCTCGTTCCGCGCCGCCACCGCCCTGGCCGCGGTCGCCGGAGCCGTCGTCCTCGTCGTCGTCGCGGTGCTCGTCGAGCCCGTGCGCCGGCTCGCCCTCGTCCTCGGCGCCCTCGGGGTCGCCCTCGCGCTCGTGCTCGGCGGCCTGCAGGCGGTCCGCGGCAACGACTCCGCCCCGCCCCGCGCGCACCGCCTCGGCGATCTGCGCGTCCTGAGCTGGAACCTCCTGCACGACGGCGTCCCCGCGGAGACGGTCGCCGCGCTCGCGAACGCGAACGCCGCCGACGCGGTCGCGCTGCTCGAGGTGTCCCAGGAGCGCGCCCAGCAGGTCGTCGACGTGCTCGCCGCCGCCGGCCGGCCGATGACCCTCCACCTCGTCGCGGGCTCCGGTCCGAGCGACGGCACCGCCCTCCTCCTCTCGCCCACCCTCGGCGGCTACTCGGTCGACGCCGCGAGCACGCCGACCGCGACCAGCGCGTCCCTCGTGGCCCGCCCCGACACCCCGGACCGCCCGGTGATCGCCGCCGTGCACACCACCGCTCCCCTGCCCGCGCAGGCGACCGAGTGGCGCAGCGACCTGGCCAGGCTCGCCGACCTCTGCACCGCCGAGGAGGACCTCGTCGTCCTGGGCGACCTCAACTCCACGCTCGACCACTGGTCCGCTCTCCCCGGCGACTCCGACCTCGGCGGCTGCGCGGACGCCGGCCGGCTCGCGAACGCCGCGGCGGTCGGCAGCTGGCCGACGAGCCTGCCGCCGGCCCTCGCCGCCCCGATCGACCACGTGCTGTTCTCCGGTCGCTGGGACGTCTCCGGCTTCGACGTGCTCAACGACCAGGACGACGCCGGCAGCGACCACCGCCCGGTGATCGCGCAGCTCTCGGTCCGCGGGATGGTCAAGGAGTCGTCCTGACCGCTGCCCCGGTCGGCTGACCCCGCCCCCGGTCGCCGTGTCAGGCGCAGGGAGGAGAATGGCGGCATGACGAACACGGACGAGCAGACCACCACCGCCGCACCGGAGACCGTCGCCGCCGCCCCCGCGCCGCGCGCGACCACGAACCGCTCCACGACCCCCGGCTCCGACCGGTTCCGCGACTTCATCGCGTCCGGCTGGGCCGAGCGCGAGGAGACCCTCCCCGAGCCGCGCGAGCAGGCCGCCTTCGCCGCGCGCCGCCGCGAGCGCCTCTCGGCCCTGCACACCGGCGTCCGGCTGATCGTGCCGGCCGGGCGGCTGAAACAGCGCGCCAACGACACCGACTACCCCTTCCGCGCGCACTCCGCCTTCACCTGGCTGACCGGCTGGGGCTCGGACTCGGAGCCCGGCGCCGTGCTCGTGCTCGAGCCCGCGGGCGAGGGCCACACCGCGACGCTCTACTTCCGCGAGCGCGCCGGCCGCGACTCCGACGAGTTCTACGCCAACTCCGAGATCGGCGAGTTCTGGATCGGCCCGCGCCCCTCGCTCGCGCAGGTCGCGGCCGACCTCGGACTCGAGACCCGGGGCATCGCGGAGCTCGACGCCGTCCTGGACGCCGGCGATGCGCCGGTCGCGGTCCTCCGCGAGGCGGACCCCGTGGTCACCGCGCGCGTGACCGCGCAGTCACCCGATGCGGAGACCGACGGCGACGCCCTCGAGCGCGACCTCTCCGAGCTGCGCCTGGTCAAGGACGAGTACGAGATCGCCGAGCTGCGCGCGGCCGTCGACGCCACCGCCCGCGGCTTCGAGGACGTCCTCGCCGACCTGCCCCGCATCGTCCGGCACGAGCGCGGCGAGCGCCTCATCGAGGGCGTCTTCAACGGCCGCGCCCGCGCCGACGGCAACGCGGTCGGCTACGACACCATCGCCGCCGCCGGCGCGCACGCCTGCATCCTGCACTGGACCCGCAACGACGGGCCGGTGCGCCCCGGCGACCTGGTGCTCCTCGACGCCGGCGTGGAGCAGGAGAGCTACTACACAGCCGACATCACCCGCACCTTCCCCGTCGACGGCCGCTACACGGAGGCGCAGCGCCGCGTGCACGAGACGGTGCGGGAGGCGGCCGACGCCGCGTTCGCGATCGTCCGGCCCGGCATCCGCTTCCGCGAGATGCACGCCGCCGCGATGGCCGTCATCGCCAGGCGCACCGCCGAGTGGGGACTGCTGCCGGTGAGCGCCGAGGAGGCGCTCGAGGCCGACAACCAGCAGCACCGCCGCTACATGGTGCACGGCACCAGCCACCACCTCGGCCTCGACGTGCACGACTGCGCGAAGGCCCGCCGCGAGATGTACCTGGACGGGATCGTCGAGGCCGGCATGGTCTTCACGATCGAGCCGGGGCTCTACTTCCAGCCCGACGACCTCACCGTGCCCGCCGAGCTGCGCGGCATCGGCGTCCGGATCGAGGACGACGTCCTCGTGACCGCGGACGGCGCCGAGAACCTCTCGGCCGGCATCCCCCGCTCGGCCGACGAGATCGAGGCCTGGATGGCGCGGCTGGCCGGCTGAGGCCCTACCCGGACGGATCCGGGTCGGCGTCGGCGTCGCTCAGGCGGCGACGGCCTCGACCGGGTTCTGCCGGGCAACGGCGCGCGCGAGCCCCTCGAGCAGGACGGCGAGCTGCCCGGCGGGGGCCGCCGGATCCTCGGGGTGCCACTGCACGCCGACGATCGGCGCGTCCCGGTGCTCCAGCGCCTCGACGACGCCGTCCTCCGCCCGGGCGACGACCCGGAGGCCGGGAGCGAGCGCGTCGACCGCCTGGTGGTGCGCGCTCTGCACGGCGAGCGCCTCCGCGCCGAAGAGGCCGCCGAGGGTCGAGTCCGCGGCGAGCACCACGTCGTGGCGGTGCATGCGCTCGTGCACCGGTGCATCGGCGTTGAGGTGCGCGGCCTCCGGGCCGAGGTCCGGGACGAGCGTGCCGCCGAGGGCGACGTTGACGATCTGGAGTCCGCGGCAGATGCCGAGCAGCGGGGTGCGGCGGGTCAGCGCCCGGCGCACCAGAGCGATCTGGGCGGCGTCGGCCTGCTCCGCGTGCGGGCCCTCGCCGGTGTAGCCGCGCGCGACGCCGTAGCGCTCGGGGGCGATGTCCTCGCCGCCGGCCAGCACGATCGCGTCGGCGCCGAGGGTCCGCTCGAGCAGCCGCGCGGTGCCGAGGTCCTCCGCGGCGAAGCGCTCCGCCTCCCAGCCGAGCTCGCGGGCGAGGCCCAGGATGCGGCCGTTGAGCATCTGCACGTAGGCGTGGTACTCGTCGCGTCCGGGGCGCGCCGAGGCGACTTCGACGATGGCGAGCGTTCCTGGCATGCCTCCATCCTGGGCGGGCTCGCGCGGCGGGTCGAGCCGCGACGACACGGTCGGTAACACAGGCCCCGTACGATCACGGAGTGACCTCGCCGCCCCCGTCCCTCCCCGAGCGGCTGCACCGATCCCGCGCCGATGTCTCCGTCCTCGCGGGCACCACCTCCGAGCGCCAGGTGCGCCCCCTCCGCGAGGCGATCGAGGCGGCCGGAGAGCGCGACGACGCCGCCGCGGCTGCGATGCTCGACGCCGTCGAGGCGCAGACGGCGCTGCTCGAGCGCGCCGAGACCCAGCTGAGCGCGCTGGAGCGCTCGGTGCGGGACGACCTCGACCGCGCAGCCACCCTGACCGGCGTCCGGACCACCGCGCAGCTCGCCTCCGCCGCCGACGTCGCGACCGCCTGCGCCGCCGCGACCGGCCTGCTGCTCAGCGCCGACGACGCGCGCGCCTCGGACGTCCGCCACGACCCCTCCTCCGTGCTCGCCCTGCTGCTGGAGGCCGACGCCGCGCTGGACGCCGTGGTGGCGGGCTACCGCGAGCCGCGGGCGCAGGCCGAGCGGCAGCTGCTCCTGGTCGAGGGCGCGCGCACGGTCGCCCTGCTCGGGGCCGACGCGGTCGCCCTGCTGGCGGCCGTGCACGGCGAGCGGATCACCGCCGCACCGCGGATCCTCGCCGAGGAGACCCGCTCCCAACTGGACGCCGCCCTGCACCTCACGGCGGCCGATCCCGCCGCAGCGCTCGAGCAGGCGAGGGCGGCCGACGACCGCGCCCGCTCCGCGCTGGACGAGGCGCTGCTCGACCTCGACGGCCCCGAGGCGCCGTCCGCGGATCCGCTCGCGGGCGCGCCAGGCGAGCTCCCCGCGGCCTGATCGGGCGGAGCCTCGGGCCCCGCGAGCCGCGTGCCATAGTGAGAGCCATGGCCTCCTTCCTCGTCGTCCCCCAGTGGCAGGGGTCCGCCTCGACGCGGGCCATGCGCCTCGTCGACGGAGCCGAGGCGATCCGCGGCGATCTGCCCTCCTCCGCCACGGTCGTCGTCGACGTCCCTCCGGAGGCGGGCGACGCGCAGGACACCGGAGTCCGTCGCTACGCGTCCGTCGCCGTGACCGCCGAGCGGGTCCGCGAGGCGCTGGCCGGCCGTCCCGGGCCGATCGTGACGATCGGCGGCGACTGCGGCGTGGAGTTCGCGGCGATCGGGCACGCGGTCCGCTCCTCCCCCGGTCCGGTCGCCCTGGTCTGGCTCGACGCGCACCCCGATGCGAACACGCCGGAGACCTCGCCGAGCGGCGCGTTCTGCGGCATGGTGCTGTCGGCCGTCCTCGGCCGCGGCGTCGGACTGCTCAGCGCGTCCGTCGCGGACCGGATCGCGGACGAGCACGTCGTGCTCGCCGGCGTCCGCGCCTCGGACCCGGGCGAGCTCGAGGGACTGCTCGAGCGCGGCGCCACCCACCTCGGCGTCGATGCGCTCGATCCGGAGGCGCTCGTCGCCGCCGTCGAGGCGACCGGTGCCGGCTCGATCTACGTGCACATCGACCTCGACGTCCTCGACCCGGCCGAGGTCGCCGGTCTCTTCGACCCCGTGCCGTTCGGCGTCCCCGCCTCGCGGCTGGTCGAGTGCCTCGCCGCGCTGCGGGCCCGGTTCCCGCTCGCGGGCGCGGGCCTCACCTCCTTCGCGCCCTCCTCGCCGACCGCCGCGGTCGACGACCTGCCGACGATCCTCCGCCTGGTCGGCGCCACGACCCGCGGCGTCTGAGCACTCCGCGGCCCGGGCCCGCGCGGGCCTGAGCGGCGACTCCGAATCGGCGCCCCGCCGCGACCCGGTGTCGGCGGCACCGGGCAAGATGGACGGACGCGACCCGAGCGGAGGACCGATGAGCGACGACCGGCGACGTGTGCGCACCGAACGGCGCGGGCACGTGCTCGAGATCGTCCTCGACCGGCCCGAGAAGCGGAACGCCGCCGACTTCCGGCTGCTGAGCGAGCTGGCCGCCGCCTACGGCGAGCTCGACCGCGATCCGGAGCTGCGCGCGGGCGTCGTCCTCGCCGAGGGCGTGCACTTCACCGCCGGCCTCGACCTGGCCGACATCGGGCCGCGGCTGGGCGGCGGCGGCCTCGACTTCGTGCCCGAGGGCGGCCTCGACCCGTGGGCGATCCGCACCCGAGCGGTGGCCAAGCCCGTCGTGATCGGCCTGCAGGGCACCTGCCTCACCCTCGGCATCGAGCTGGCGCTCGCGAGCGACGTCGTCCTCGCCGAGGAGTCGGCCCGCTTCGGCCAGATCGAGGTCGCGCGCGGCATCCTCCCCTTCGGCGGTGCCACGCTGCGCTTCCCGCGCGCGGCCGGCTGGGGCGACGCGATGCGCTGGATCCTCACCGGCGACGAGTTCGACGCCCGCGAGGCGCACCGGATCGGCCTGGTCCAGGAGGTGGTGCCCGACGGCACCGTCGCCGAGGCGGCGCGGACGCTCGCCGAGCGGATCGCCGCACAGGCCCCGCTGGCCGTCCAGGCGGCGCTCGCGAGCGCCCGGCTCGCCGTCGCCTCCTCCGACGCCGAGGCCGCCGCCGCGCTGCCCGCCGAGCTGGCGCGCCTCGCCGCCTCCGACGACGCGCGGATCGGCATGCAGGCCTTCCTCTCCCGCACCCGAGCGGAGTTCACCGGCCGATGAGCGAGCAGGCACCCGTGACCACGTCCGTCCCCACCACCACCGCCACCGCCGATCCCGCGGCCCGGCAGCTGTCCGTCCTCGAGGCCCAGCGCGAGCGCGCGGCCCAGCAGCTCGAGGTCCGCCTGCGCTACGGCGACCAGGTCTGGGAGCTGCGCGAGGTCGACCACTTCGCCGTCTTCTCCCGACGCTCGAGGGCGCGCCGGGCCGGGCGGGCGCTCGTCGCCTCCGGCTTCGAGATCGCGATCTCGCGCCTGCGGCTGCGCCTCGTGCTGGTCGCGAGCCACCACGCCGCAGTGGACGAGGAGGCGACGACCGCCTTCCTCCGCCAGGTGATCGAGGTCGTCGAGCGCGAAGGCGGGCGCTACGACGGCTGGCGGGCCGAGATCGTGCCCGCGCACTGAGAACGTCCTCCGGGCCGCACGGCGCCGGAGTCCAGGACAGAACGGGCGAACCGCCCTCGAGAACGATCCGGAGAGACCATGACCACGCCGAGCACCGACGCCGCGACCGAGACCGCAGCGACCGACACCTTCGATCTGATCGTCATCGGCGCAGGGCCGGTCGGCGAGAACATCGCCGACCGCGCCGTGCAGGGCGGGCTCACCGCCGCCATCGTCGAGAGCGAGCTGGTGGGCGGCGAGTGCTCCTACTGGGCCTGCATGCCGTCCAAGGCGCTGCTGCGCGCGCCGATGGCGCTGCGAGCCGCCCGCGACCTCCCGGGAGCGGCGCAGGCCGTCACGGGCGGCGTCGACATCGCCGCGCTCCTTGCGCACCGCGACTCCGTCACCAGCGGCTTCGACGACCACGGCCAGGTCCAGTGGCTCGAGGGCGCCGGCATCGAGCTCGTCCGCGGCCACGGCCGGCTCAGCGGTGTGCGCGAGGTCAGCGTCACCGCCCCCGACGGCTCCGTCCGCGTCCTGCACGCCCGGAGCGCCGTCGCCGTGGCGACCGGCACCAGCGCCGTCGTCCCCGACATCCCGGGGCTGCGCGCCGCCTCGCCGTGGACCAGCCGCGAGGCGACCAGCGCCGAGATCGTCCCCGACCGCCTCGTCGTCATCGGCGGCGGCGTCGTCGCCTGCGAGATGGCGACGGCCTACGCCGGCATGGGCGCCACCGTGACGCTGCTCGCCCGGAGCGGGCTGCTCGCCCCGTTCGAGCCGTTCGCCGGCGAGCTGGTCGGCGACGCCCTCCGCGAGCTGGGCGTCGACGTGCGGATCGGCGGCTCCCCTGCGTCCGTCGAGCGCCGCGCCGACGGCACCGTCGCCGTGACCCTGGAGGGCGGCGACGTCGTCGAGGCCGACGAGATCCTGGCCGCCACCGGCCGCGCCCCGCAGACCCGCGACATCGGCCTCGAGGTCGTCGGCCTCGAGCCGGGCGACTCTCTGAAGGTCGACGACACGATGCTCGTGCTCGGCGAGGACGGCTCCCCGGTCGGCTCCGGCACGCCCTGGCTGTACGGCGTCGGCGACGTCAACCACCGCGCGCTGCTCACCCACCAGGGCAAGTACCAAGCCCGCGCCGCCGGCGACGTGATCGTCGCCCGCAGCACCGGCGTCGAGGTGAAGGACGCGCCCTGGGGCGCCCACGTCGCCACGGCGGACCACGAGGCCGTGCCGCAGGTCGTCTTCACCGATCCGGAGGTCGCCTCCGTCGGCCTCACCGCCGCCGCGGCCGAGAAGGCCGGCTACCGCACCCGGGTCGTCGACTACGAGATCGGCTCCGTCGCCGGCGCCTCGCTCGCCGCCGTGGGCTACAAGGGAACAGCCCGGATGGTCGTCGACGAGGACCGCAAGGTGCTGCTCGGCGTCACGTTCGTCGGCAAGGAGGTCGGCGAGCTCGTGCACTCCGCGACGATCGCCGTCGTCGGCGAGGTCCCGCTGTCCCGCCTCTGGCACGCGGTTCCCTCCTACCCGACGATCAGCGAGGTCTGGCTGCGCCTGCTCGAGACCTACGGGCGCGACAGCGCGTGAGCGCCCTGCGGCGCGCGGTCGCGGTCGTCGCCCTCGACCCGGCGATCACCCGGCCCGGCTACCTCTTCGCCTGCGCGGTCGGGCTGGCCTGGGGCGCGCTCTGGAGCACGGGCCCGATCGAGCGCCGCAACGGGCTCGTCGTCTTCACCGGCCTGCCCTCCTGGGCTTTCGGCCGCGGCGGCTCCTGCGTCGGCACGAGCTACCTGACGGACAGCAACGTCTCCGACCGCGTGCTCGAGCACGAGGCCGTGCACAAGGAGCAGTGGCGCACCTTCGGCATGTGGTTCCCGCTGATGTACTTCGTCGCCGGCCGTGACCCGCTGCGGAACCGCTTCGAGATCGAGGCCGGCCTCGAGAAGGGCGGCTACGTCCGTGGTCGCTGATCAGACGGGGCGCGTCGTCGTCCTCACCGGGGCGAGCTCCGGCATCGGACGGGTCGCCGCCGGCGCGCTGGCCTCGGCCGGCGCCCGGGTGGCCGTCGTCGGCAGGAACCCGGAGCGGACCCGCGCGGTCGCGGCGGAGATCGGCGGCGATCCGTTCCTCGCCGACTTCGACCGTCTCGACGACGTCCGCGACCTCGCCGCGGCGCTGCTCGCCCGCTACGACGGCATCGACGTGCTCGCGAACAACGCCGGCGGGCTCGTCTCGCACCGCGGCGAGACGGCCGACGGGCACGAGCGGACGATCCAGAGCAACCACCTGGCCCCGTTCCTGCTGACGCGGCTCCTGCTCCCCCGCCTGATCGAGACCGGGCGCGAGCGCCCCGGTGCCCGCGTGGTCTCCACCGCGAGCGCCGCCAACCGGATCGGCCGGCTCTCCCTCGACGACCTCGACCGCCGGCGGGGCCCGTGGCTGGGCGGCTGGCGCGCCTACGGCACCTCGAAGCTCGCCACGATCCTCTTCGTCCGCGAGCTGGCCGAGCGCCTGCTGCCGACCGCCGTCGACGCCTACTCGTTCCACCCGGGCGTCGTCGCGACCGGCTTCGGCGCCGATTCGCGGCTGATGTCGCTGCTGTCGCTGAGCGGGTCGCCGGGCATCTCCGCCGAGGCGGGCGCCGTCCCGCTGATCACGCTGGCGTCCGAGCCCGACGTCGGCGCGGCGAGCGGCAGCTACTTCGACGGACTCCGCCCCGGCGGCTCCGTGGCGGCGCAGGCCCGCGACCGTCAGCTCGGCCGCGATCTCTGGACGCTCTCCAGCCGCCTGGTCGGCGTCCCCGCCGCACTCTGAGGGCGGAGGGGACGCGGCGCGAGGCTAGTTGGCCTCGGAGCGGCCCGTCCGCCAGTAGCCCATGAAGGCGACGCGCGTCCGGTCGACGCCGAGCTCGGTGACGAGGCAGCGGCGGATGAGCTTGATCGCGCCCGCCTCGCCGGCGATCCAGGCGTAGAGGCCGGGGTCGGTGCGCTCCGCGGGCACCTCCCAGAGGATCTCGCTGTCGACGTCGACATCGGACACCTCGACCCCGCGGTGATGCGCCGTGAGGAAGCGGGTCGCCCAGCCGCGGACGGAGTCGCCGAGCTGCGCTCCCGGCGTCGTCCCGGTGCGCACGAGCCAGTGCACGCGGACTCCGGCGGGGTGCTGGAGCGGCAGGACGTCCGCCGCGCTCGGCACCTCGAGGAAGGCGGCCCCCGTCGCCGAGGCGGGGAGGCTCTCGAGGATCGCGCTGATAGCGGGGACCGCGGTCTCGTCGCCCGCCATCAGGAGCGTCGTCGCCGCACCCGGGTGCCACTCGACGCCGCCGCCGGCCAGCTCCGAGCGGGTATCGGGCGCGATGATGACGACCTGCGCGCCGACGCGGGCCGACTCGACCCACGCGGAGGCGGGGCCGGTGTCGCCGTGCGCGACGAAGTCGACGTCGACCTCGGCCAGCTCGGGGCGGGTCGCACGGATCGTGTAGGTGCGCAGCGGGTTCCGCAGCGCGTCCGGCAGCTCCCGCCAGCGGGTGTACCAGTCGGGAGCGAGGCCGTCCGGTCCGCTCTCGTCCGCGACCGAGCCCATGAAGTCGTGCGCGCTCGAGGTCGGCGTCGGCACGACCAGCTTGATCCGCTGGTCCGGGCCGGTGCAGCCGACCGAGCCGAGATCGTCACCGGTCAGCGTGATCCGGATGAAGTGCGGCGCGATCCGGGTCGCACGAGCAACGGTCGCGAGATACGGCCGGTAGGCCGGGCGGGCGGGGGCTTCGGTCAACGGAGGCACCTGTCCAGTCTCGCAGAGAAGGTAAGCCTTACCTAATCCTGAGTGGCTCTCAGCGAGCCGCGTGCTCGGCGGACACCCGCAGGCGGGCTTCGACATCGGCGGCGAGCTCCGCGACGACGGCGCCCTCTCCGCCGATCCAGGCGCAGAAGTCGTGCCGGTCGTCCGCCCACGGGTAGTCGCCGTCGACGACGGACATCTCGCCCATCCAGGCGCGCACCGCGCGGTCGAGCGCGACGCCGCGCGCACAGGCGAGACCGGTGCCGGGAGCGCCGGACCGCTGCGCGCGGCCGAGCCAGGTGACGCAGACGCGGCCGGGCGCCGAGAGCGGCGGCAGGCCGCGGGCGTCGTCGACCTCGACGAAGACCTGGCCCCGGGCGTTCGCGGGGAGCGCGTCGAGCATGCTCTGAATCCAGGGCACGACGGTCTCGTCACCCGCGATCAGGAACTGCTTGACGTCGACCGGCTCCGAGCCGTCTCGTCCCTCGAACATGCACATCGGAAGTAAGTATAGGCATGCCTAACCTGACCGGCCAAGGGTGCGGAGCTGCCCGTTCGCCGGGTGTCGGCGGCGCCCGGCTCCTCGGGCCTCACCACTGCGGCGGGTGCCGCCGCTGCCAGCGCGCCCGGCGCTCCAGCTGCGCGCCGATCGACAGCAGCACCGCCTCGCCGCCGGGGCGCCCGATCAGCTGGATCCCCATCGGCAGGCCGTCCGCCGTGACGCTCAGCGGCAGCGCGATCGCGGGCAGGCCGCTCACGTTCACGAACGAGGTGTACGGCGTGTAGCGCACCTGCTGCTCGAAGTTGCGCTCCGGATCCTCGGCGTCGTACCAGCCGACCGGCCGCGGCGTCATCGTCATCGACGGGGTGAGGATCGCGTCGAACGGCGAGAAGGCGGCGATCACCGCGCGCTCGTAGGCGGACAGCACCCCCGCGGCCTCGACGATCTCGCGCGCCGAGCGCTTCCGCCCCTCGCGGATCAGCCACTGCGTGAGCGGCTCGAGCAGCTCGAGCTCGTCGCCCTCGATCGGGAGCGTCGACGCCCCGCCCTGCCAGAGCAGCCGGAAGGCGTCGGGATAGGCGGCGGACGGCGGCAGGACCGCGTCGTCGAGCCCGTGGCCGAGCGCCGAGAGCGCGGCGATGCCCTCCTCGAGCGCGGCGCGCGCCTCCGGAGCGAGCCCGATGTCGTACTCCTCGTCCCAGGGCGAGGCCGTCAGCACGCCGATCTGGAACCGGCCCTCGCCGCGCACAGCGGCACCGAGGAAGGAGCCGTCGCCGTCCCCCGGCGCGGACAGCGCCGTGCGTTGCGGGACGACGCCGTTGCGACGCTCGAGCATCCCCTCCAGCAGCATCCCGGCGTCCGCCACCGAGCGCGTCAGCGGACCGGCGACGACGAGGCCGCCCACTCCCCCCACTCCGGACAGCGCCGGCACCCGGCCGCGGGAGGGCTTGAGACCGACCAGACCGCAGGCGGCGGCGGGGATGCGGATCGAGCCGCCGCCGTCGGAGCCGGGTGCGAACGGGAGCAGTCCCGCCGCGACCGCGCTCGCCGCGCCGCCGCTGGACCCGCCCGCGCCGCGCGAGGTGTCCCAGGGCGTGACCGTCGGCGGTCCGACGAGGTTCTCGGTGTAGGAGGGCATGCCGAACTCGGGCGCAGCCGTCTTGCCGAGGCTGATCGCTCCCGCCGCGTCGAGCACCTGGACGATCTCGTCGGAGGCGTCGGGGACGAACGACTCGCGCAGCCGCGAGCCGAAGGTGGTCCGGACGCCGGCCCGGCGCCAGAGGTCCTTGTCGCCGCTCGGCAGCCCCCAGAGCAGCGCGGTGCGCGGCACCGAGTCGATCGCGGCCGCCCGGGCCCGCGCCGCGTCCGCGGTCACGGTGGTGAAGGCGCCGAGCTCCCCGTTCCAGCGCTCGATCCGGGCGAGGTAGTGCTCGGTCAGCTCGAGCGGGGTGATCTCGCCGCGCTGCAGCCAGTCCCACTGCTCCTGAGCGCTGAGGTGATGGAGTTCGAACATGGAACGACCCTATTCCGCCGCCTCGGTGCTGCTCTGGGAGCGCCGAGGTCGGGCGGAACAGGGTCGTGGGGTCGTGCGGGCCTACGCGGCGCGGCGGCCGATCTCGCGGACGCCGTCGTCGGTGCCGAACCGGCTGCCCGGGGTGATGACCGTGTCGCGGTCGACCCGCGCGCCGGTCGCGACGACGGCCGAGCCGCCGATCCGCGAGTAGCTGCCGATGCGGGCACCGGGGCCGATGATGGCCTCCGGGCCGACGTGGACGTTCGCGCCGATGAAGGCGCTGTGCCCGATCATCGCGTCGCGGTCGACCCAGCTGCCGGCGCCGATCCACGCCCGCTCCCCGACGGTGGCGCCGGGTTCGACGTAGGCGCCGGTCTCGACGTACGCCGACGCGGAGACGCGCGATCCCGGAGCGACCATGCCGCGTCCGTTCGCGTGACGGCGGTAGACGATCTCCTCGTCGGCGCCGCGCACTCCCCGTCCCTTGCTCATTCCTGTTCCTGCCATCTGCCTCGAGCTCCTCCGAGCGATCCGATGGGCGAGGCACTCGGGCCCCACCCCGCTATCGAGGACAACAGCGCGCGGGGGTCGTGCATTCCCCGTGCGGGGGGCACTCAGGCTCGGGGCTCGACGACGTCCGCGACGGCGGTGACCACGGTGCGGAACCGCTCCGGCGCGTCCCGGATCCGGCGTCGGGCCAGCACCCCCGCGAGTGCGGACGAGGCTCCCGACGCGACCAGCTCGCACTCGACCCGCGATCCCTCCTCGTCCGCCAGCACCCGCCACTGCTCGAGGCCGACGACCGGCAGCCGCCGCTCGAGCCCGTCCGCCGAGCGCTCGAACGCCGGCCCGTCGTCGGCGGCGAGAACGTCGGCGAGCGCGGCGAGCACCACGGCGGGCTCCGCGTGCAGGATCGAGGCGAGGGCGAGAAGGCTGCGCATCGCGGCAGTCTCCCACGCCGGACCGGCCCCCCTGCTGCTCGAGCGGCCTCGCAGTCCCGCCTCATGCTGGCCGAGCACCCCTGCAGGGCCACTCCATGCTCGTCGAGCAGCCCCGACTCATGCTGGTCGAGTAGCCCCGAAGGGGCGTATCGAGACCCACCGTCCCCAGCAGGGCGGGTCTGCAGACTCAGGTTCGGACGGTGGTGGATCTCGATACGCCCGCTCCGCGGGCTACTCGATCAGCATGCGGCCCATGCCGGTCGAGCAGCCCCGCAGGGGCGTATCGAGACCCGCAGGCGGTCGCCGTCAGGAGCGCTCGTCGAGCACGCGCCGCAGCCAGTCGAACGAGGCCTTCGGCACGCGGTCGCGGCTGCGGGAGTCCAGCGCCACCAGCCCGTGCGGCCGGGTGTAGCCGTGCTGCCACTCGAAGGCGTCCACCAGCGTCCACAGCTGGACGGCCTCCAGCGGCAGGCCCTCGTGCACGGCCTCGGCGAGCGCCCCGAGGTGCGCGCCCAGCCAGCGGATCCGCTCCGTGTCGACGATCGCGCCCTGCCGGTCCGGCAGATCCGGATAGCTCGCGCCGAGCTCCGTCAGCACCAGCGGCGGCAGCGCATCCCCGTAGCGCTCGACGAGGCTCCGCAGCACCGCCACCGGCGCCCACGGCGCGAACGGCGAGCCGTCACCGGTCCGGTCGAGCTCCGGCCACGGGCGGGCGTGGAACGGCAGAGCGGGCGGAGCACCCGGCCCGGTCGGCAGCGCCGGGTCGCGTCCGGCGGCGATCCGCTGCGGGGCCAGCGGCGCGACCCCGTAGAAGTCGAGCGGGGCACTGATGCGGGCGAGATCCACCGGATCGACCCCCGCGAGCGGCGCGAGGAACGGCGGCAGCTCCTCCGGCCCCGACGGATAGACGCCGGTGAGCACGGCCTCGGCGACGAGCCGGTTCTGCAGGACGTCGGCGAGCGCCGCCCACGCGCCGTCCCGCTCCGACTCGCTCGCCGGCTCGACCACGGCCTGCGCGTCGACGAGCCCGATGCGCCCGGCGAGGTCGGCGGAGCGGAGCGCCTCGACCGCGATCGCGTGCCCGAGCAGCTGGTGGTGCAGCGCGGGCAGCGCGCTGAACAGCCGCCCGGCCGCCGGCGCCTGGTTCTTCAGCGCGTAGCCCTCGAGGAACACGGTCGACGGCTGATCCAGGGTGATCCAGTCCGCCACCCGGTCGCCGAGCCGCGAGCCGATCTCGAAGGCGACGTCGCCGAAGCGGAAGGCCGTGTCGCGATTCATCCAGCCCCCGCTGAGCGCGGAAGGGGTGTCTCGGTGCTGCAGGGTGAGCGCGATCCGCAGCCCGGCCCCGGCGAGCTCGTCGAGGAGGCGGTCGTAGAAGCCGAGGCCGCCGCGGTCGATCGGTCCGCGCCCGTCCGGCTGCAGCCGGGTCCAGGAGATCGAGAGCCGCAG
Organism: Rathayibacter sp. VKM Ac-2929; assembly: GCF_022815495.1. Lineage (NCBI taxonomy): Bacteria > Bacillati > Actinomycetota > Actinomycetes > Micrococcales > Microbacteriaceae > Rathayibacter > Rathayibacter sp. VKM Ac-2929. Next base: position 759,296 of record NZ_JALGRV010000001.1, on the reverse strand, counting down.
CTCTTCGACGCCGAGGTCGACGAGCAGGGCGAGGTCCTCGCGCCAGCGCAGGACGAAGTCGGTGGCGAACTCGGGCGTCGCCTCCTCGGCGATCGTGCCGCGCCGCAGGGCGAAGTCGTCCCAGACGGAGCGGCCGCGACCGCCGGCCTCGAGCGAGCCCTCCGTCTGGAAGGCGCTCTGCGCGAGTCCGATCCGCAGTCCCGGAGGCAGCAGCCGCCCGAGCTCCCGCGGGTCGTCGAAGCGCGCGGTCTCGGCGCGCACCTGCTGCCGATCGCGTCCGCGTGCTGCGTCCTCGCTCATCTTTCCTCCGACTCGTCGATGGGTATATTGTCGCGGAAGCGCTCTCCCGCTCCGACCAGCCGCTCCCCCGGGCGGAGGAGGCCGATCCGCCCTTCGGTGTACATCCGGCAACGGGGGCGCGCCGCGCTTGACACCACCCGTGCGCCCCCGTGCAATGGACGCACCGTGATTCCGAGTGTCGCCGCGTCTGTTCCGGGGGGTTCCGCGACGAGGGGTCCGTCGGCCGTGCCGACGGGTCGCCTCCGCCGCTCCCCCCGTTCGTCGCGCCGCCGTCCGGCCGCCCTCCTGCTCGTGCTGCTCGTCGCGCTGGGCGCCGCCGCCGGCCTGACCGCGCCGAGCGCGCTGGCCGCCGCACCCCTCACGATCACCTCCCCGGCCTCCGGCACCGTGCTGCCGAGCGGCGCGGTCACCGCGACCGGCACCGGCACGGCCGGCGATCAGATCCAGATCGGCCTCACCGGCAGCAGCGAGCCGCTCTGCATCACCACCGTCGAGGCCGACGACACCTGGAGCTGCCTGCTCGACCTCGACGACGGCCGGATCCGCCTGACCGCCGTCGAGCTCCTCGCCGCCGGCGGCACCACCTCGGCCCGCACCGAGGTCGCCGTGCTCAGCGCTCCCGTCATCGAGTCGGTCGATGGCTCGGCGACGTCGGCCGGATCGGTGAGCGGCACCGCCTACCCGGGAGCGAGCGTCGCGGTCACCTCCGACGGCGGCGCCTCCTGCCTCGCCACCGCCGACGGCGCGGGCCGCTGGTTCTGCCAGCTCGCGCCCACCCCCGCCCCCGGCAGCTACCGCGTCACCGCCACCCAGTCCGCCTCCTTCGCCGGGAGCACCGTCTCGCCCGCCAGCGCGGCCGTCTCGCTGGTCGTGGACACCGCCGCGCCGGTCGCGCCCGTCCTCGCCTCCCCCGGCCCGGGTGCCGCGCTGCCGCTCTCCGGAGCCGTCTACTCCGGCACGGCCACCGAGGGCACGCGGGTCTACGTCTACGTCGACCTCGTCAACACCTGCGACGCGCCGATCACCGGCGGCGCCTGGAGCTGCACCGGCGGCACGGTGACGGCCGGAGCGCACCGCGTGTCGGCGATCGCCGGCGACGCGGCCGGCAACTACAGCTCGCGCAGCCCGTGGATCGACGCCACCTTCTCGGCGGCGACCACGACGCCCTCCGCCACTCCCTCGGCGACAGCTCCCGGCACGAGCACGGCGACCCCCGGCGGCGGCACGCCGACCACCGCGCCCGGCTCGCCGACCGCGCGGCCGACGACGCCGGGAAGCACCGCGACGCCCTCCCCGGCGCGCCCGGGCCAGACGGCGCCCGTGCCCGAGGCGGCCCCGTCCGACGGCGCCACCGCTGCACCGGCGCCGGGAGCCGCTCCGAGCGACCCGCCCCCCACCGCTCCCGCTCCCGCGCCCGCCGACGGCGGCTCCGCGCCCGGTGGCTGGAGCGCGGCCACCGGGATGACCACGGCGCTCTCCTCCGGCGCTCCGATCGGCACGATGGCCGACTGGATGCGCTCGCTCGCGCTGGCGGTCGCCTCCCTCGCCCTGCTCGTCGTCCCCGCCCGCCTCGCCGTCGCTGGCCGGGTGCCGCGCGAGCCGCGCACCTGGCGCCTGACCGGCCGCAACCGCGCGAGCGTGGAGTACGACGACCGGCCCGACCCCGCGCCCGTCTCCGCGCGGACGATGGTGGTCGGCATGATCGGCTGCGCAGCCGGCCTCGTGCTGCTCTCCGGCCGGGTCGACGGGCAGCCCGCGTACCTCCGTCTGCTGATCGCGGTGATCGTCGCGGTCGCCGTGGTGAACGCCGTCGCCGCAGGGGTCCCCGCCCTGGTCGGGCGCCGGATCGGCCTGCCGGGCATCCGCATCGTCGCCTCGCCCCGCGCACTGCTGCTGGTGGCCGGCGCCGCACTGCTCTCGCGGTTCGCGGGCCTCGACCCGGCCTTCCTCTTCGGAGTGGTGATCGGGCTCGTCCTGCCCGAGGGCGCCTCGGCCGTGGCGCGCGCCAAGCTCGCGACCGTGCGGGTCGTCTCCCTGCTCGGCCTCGCCGCCGTCGCCTGGGGAGCCTCCGCAGCCGTCCCCGCCGACGGCTCCTTCGCCGCCGTCCTGACCGCCGAGATCCTCAGCGCGACGACGCTGATCTCGGTCGGCTCGAGCGTCGTGCTGCTCTTCCCGGTCGGCCGGCCCGCGGGGCAGAGCATCCTGCGCTGGTCGCCCGTGCTCTGGCTCGGGCTGTCGCTGCTGGCGAGCACCGTGCTCTTCCTGCTCCTCACGCCGACGATCGCCGCCTGGGCGACCGACGGCGGCGGCGGGCCGGCGCTCTTCGCCGTGATCGCCTTCACGGCCGTCTGCACGTCGATCTGGGCCTGGCGGCGCTTCGTCGACGTCGGCGAGTAGCGCCGGGGCGGTACCAAGCCCGGCGGCCCGGGTGCGAGCTCAGCCGATCGCGGCGAGCTCGCGCACGTCGTCGTCCGGCAGCACGTCGACCACGGCGCCGACGGTCATGTCGGTCAGCGTCGCGATGCCGTCGTAGACGCTGAGGAACGCCGTGTCCGCCGCGTCGCGGCCGGTGGCGATCCGCACCAGGCTCGAGCGCGGCGCCAGCGTGGTCGCGTCGACCACCCGCCAGGAGCCCTCGATCCAGGCCTCGGCGACCGCGTGGAAGTCCATCGGCGCGAGTCCCGGCGCGTAGACCGCGACCAGCCGGGCCGGCACGTCGAGCGCACGCAGCAGCGCCACCACGAGGTGGGCGAAGTCGCGGCAGACCCCGCGACGGGCGAGCAGCGTCCGCTCCGCACCGTCGGTGGGGAGGCTCGAGCCGGTCACGTAGGCGAGCCGGGTGCCGACCCAGGAGCTGACCGACGCGAGCAGCGCCGCGCCCTCGAGGCCCGCGAACTCGGCGCGCGCGGTCGCCCAGAGGATGTCCGACTCGGCGTAGCGGCTCGGCCGCAGGTAGCGCAGGCGGTCGACCTCCTCGCCGGGCAGCGGCTCCAGCACGCCGTCGACGCTCGCGGTGTAGTCGACGACGAGGCGTCCGACGCCCGCCTCGAGGACGTGCAGGCGGGTGCCGTGCTGGTCGAGCACCTCGCGGGCGGCGACCTCGCGCCCGTCCAGCTCGAGGGACAGCCGCTCCGGAGCCCCGTAGGCCCCCGCGACCGCGATCGAGAAGACGAGCGTCGCGGGTCGCGCGACGTCGAGGGTCAGCCGGGCGGAGACGTCGCGCTTCACGCGCCCTGCTCGCCCTTCGGCGGCGGGGTGGGAGCGGCGTCCGGCTCCTGCACGAGCTGCAGCCCGCCGGAGGAGTTCGCGGAGACCGTCAGCAGGTCGATCCAGGTGCGGTTGATCGACGGCACCCGGCCGCCGAAGTACTTGAAGTAGAGCGGGACCGACGGGTCGAGCCAGATGCTGGAGCGGCCGTCGCCGACCGCCGGGTCGTCGCGCCAGGAGAAGAAGAAGCTCTCGCGGCGGCGCAGCTTGTTGGCGATGACGATCTGGACGTGCGTGAGCGTGCGGTCGTCGAACTCGATCTCGACACCCGAGGCTCCGTAGAGCAGCTTCCCCATGGAGGCCTCCCGACCACCCGTCGCCGGGTGATGCATGACAGTGCCCGAGGGCACGAGAAGAAGGAGACGCCACGAGGCGCCACCGGGCCGCCCGCCCCCCGGGACGGCGGCGCGAGCGCTCCGTCCGGGCGAGGACCGCCCGGCGACGACTCTATGCGAGGGCGGGCGCCGGCGTAGCGATTGACAGGAACGGACACGGCCGGATGGCCCGGATCGGAACTCTCGCACTCCCGCGCGACTCACCGTCCGCGCGTCACGGCGATGTCGGAGGTCGGACGTACGGTACCCGCATGATCGAATGCGGAAGCTGCGGAACCGATGCCGTCGTCCTGGACCGCTCCGGCGGCGAGGACTCCGAGGGTGTGAGCTCCGAGGAGCTCGTCGTCCTCTGCGCCGAGTGCGCCCCCGGCGAGATCACCGCCGCCCTCGAGGCGGCCCTGTTCGACGGGGCAGGACGCGAAGGGGCGCTGCCTGCTGCGGCGCTCGAGAAGGCTGCGCACGCGCGCGCCGCGTAGCAGCCGCCGAGAGAGTGCCCCCACTGGGACTCGAACCCAGACTGAGACGATTTTAAGTCGTCTGCCTCTGCCGATTGGGCTATGGGGGCGACCACCGGGCGGCGCGCTCTCGCGCACCACCCGACGGTGCTGTCAGGCCTTGGCGGGCTCGCCGCCCACGGTCACCGGCGCGCCGGCCGGGCCGGGGGTGCCGGCCGGAGCCGACTCGGCGGCCGGAGCGGCCGGACGGGGGCGCGACGCGTAGGTCTCGAAGGAGCCGCGCGGGTACTCGCGGGCCTCGATCGAGGCGATGTCGCGGCCGAGCCAGAGGTTGTTCCACCAGCCCCAGACCACGCGGAACTTGCGCTCCCACGAGGGCATGGCGAGCCCGTGGTAGCCGCGGTGCATGACCCAGGCCGGGAAGCCCTTGATCGCGATCCTGCCGGACTGGAAGACGCCAATGCCGATGCCGAGACCGGCGACCGCTCCCGCGTTCTTGTGGAAGTAGTCCTTGGGCGCCTCGCCGCGGAGGACCGCGATGATGTTGGTCGCCATGAGCTTGCCCTGGCGGACGGCGTGCTGGGCGTTCGGCACGCAGAAGCCGCCGACGCCGCCGCCGGTGACGTCGGGGACGGCCGACACGTCGCCGGCGCCCCAGGCGCCCTCGACGATGACGTCGTCGTGGCCCACGCGGAGGTCGGCGCGCACGCGCAGACGGCCGCGCTCCTCGATCGGGAGGTCAGAGTTCTTGATCGACGGGTTCGCCATGACGCCCGCGGTCCAGATGATCAGGTCGGACTCGAAGGTCTCGCCCGTCGACAGCTCGATGACGCCGCCCTCGGCGGACTTCAGCTGCGTGTCGAGGTGCACGGTGGCGCCGCGCTGGTCGAGGTTCTTGAGGACCCAGTGGCTCGTCTCGAGCGCGACCTCGGGCATGATCCGCCCCATCGCCTCGACGAGGTGGAACTTGGTCTCCTCGAAGTCGATCTCGGGGTAGCGCTTGAGCAGCGCGCTCGCGAACGAGCGCAGCTCGGCGAAGACCTCGATGCCGGCGAAGCCGCCGCCGACGACCGTGACCGTCAGCAGGCGCGAGCGCTCGGGGCCGGCCGGCAGGGTCGCGGCCTTGTCGAAGTTGGTGAGGATGCGGTCGCGGATCGCGGTCGCCTCCTCGATCGTCTTGAGGCCGATCGCGTTGTCGGCGACGCCCGGGATCGGGAAGGTGCGCGAGACGGAGCCCGCGGTGACGACGATCTGGTCGTAGACGAACTCGTAGGGCTCGCCGACCGTGGGGGTGATCGTCGCGGTCTTGGACGCGTGGTCGATCTTGGTGACCTTCGCGGCGAGGATCGCGGTCTTCTTGAGGTGGCGGCGCAGCGAGACGATCGCGTGGCGCGGCTCGATGGAGCCCGCGGCGACCTCGGGGAGGAAGGGCAGGTACGCCATGTAGGGCAGCGGGTCGACGATCGTGACCTCGGCCTCGTTGGCGCGAAGGTACTTCTCCAGCTTCCACGCGGTGTAGAAGCCGGCGTAGCCGCCTCCGACGATCAGGATTTTGGGCACGGTGAACACTCCAGAGGGATGGACAATGCGAACACCCTGCTACTCGCGAAGTGCCCGCTCTCGATGCGGGTGGCAGCACTGACCCCGACTGGGAATCAGCCTAGCGAACCGCGCGTCGAATCGCGTCGACCCGCCGGTCCGCGGAGTCTGTCAGACCTCGAGCGGCCGGCACTCGCAGCGCTCGGGCGACCAGTCGGCGCGGGCGAGCGCGAGGTCGCCGATCGGGTTCACTCCGGGACCCGCGGCGAGCGCGTGGCCGGCGAGGGCGTGCAGGCACTTCACGCGGGTCGGCATTCCGCCGGAGGAGATGCCGGCGATCTCGGGCACGACGGCGATGCTCTCGCGGTCGGCGAGGAAGGCGCGGTGGGCCGCCGCGTGCGCGTCGCGCAGCGCCTCGTCCTCGGCCAGGAGCGCGTTGAACTCGACCATGACCTGGGTCGCCTCGAGCTGCGAGATCGCGGCGGTCGCGGCGGGGTGGGTCAGGTAGTAGAAGGTGGGGAACGGCGTACCGTCGCTCAGCCGCGGGCTGGTGGAGACCACCGTCGGGTTGCCGCAGACGCAGCGCGCGCTGATGCCGACCACGTCGCGGGCGGGGCGGCCCAGCTGGGCGGAGACGACGGCGATGTCGTGCTCGGTGGGCGGGTCGAACGGGGGCGTGGTCACGGAGGACTCCAGGGGGCGCAGGGACCGGAGGGACCGGAGGGAACTCTCCAGTGTAGGCGGCGGCCGGGGTAGGGGCCGGGGTCAGGGAGTGGGGGTGAGCTCCGCCGTCGTCGGGTCGCCGAGGCCGGAGACCGCGATCGAGGAGAGCAGCGAGCCCGCCCAGTCGCTCGGGGTCTTCTGCACCGAGTTCGAGGCCGGCTGCGCGGCCTGCTGCGCGACGGCGATGTCGTCGAGGACGAGGTAGCTGACCTCGCCCGGCATCACGAAGTACAGGCGCTCACGGGCCTGGGCGCGGATGAAGGCGGGGTCGGACCAGCGCACGCGCTGCTCGTCGAGGTTCTGCGACTGGGTCTTCGCCGCATCGACGGAGCGCTGCAGCTCGGCGATCTCGGCGCGCTGCTCGACGAAGTTCTTCACGCTGGGCGCGAGGACGACGACGGCCAGGATCATGATGCCCATCACGAGCAGCGTGAAGCCGGAGCCGCGGACGCCCGCGACCCAGGCGGAGGACGGCGTGACGGGGGGTTGCTTCGCGCGCGGGGTGCGCGAGGCCTTCGGGGCCGACGCGGCGGGCTTCACGCCGGGGCGCTTCGACGCGGCGGACGTCGCGCCGGCGGGCTTGGACGCCGGCTTCTTCGAGGCGGACGGCTTCGAGGCGCCCCGCTTCGAGGCGCTCGGCGTCGCGGCGGCGGGCTTCGACGCGGCGGGCTTCGCGGCGGCGGGCTTCGAGGCGGCGGGCTTCGAGGCGGGCGAGTCCGGAGTCTCGGCAGCGGCCGGGCGGCGGGGCGCGCTCCCGGGTGCGGAGGGCCGGCGGGGCGGTCGGGCCATGGGCGGGTGCCTCCTCGAGCGGTGGAACGGATGAGGGCGGAACAGGAGCGGCCCCGGTGCCCGCACCGAGGTGCTGGGCTCCGGGGCCGCTCCGGCGGGGAGAGACTACGCGGTGAAGCGCGGGAAGGCGGAGCGACCCGCGTACGTCGCGGCGCCTCCCAGGATCTCCTCGATGCGCAGCAGCTGGTTGTACTTCGCGACGCGGTCCGAGCGCGCCGGGGCACCGGTCTTGATCTGGCCGCCGTCCACCGCGACCGCCAGGTCGGCGATGGTGGTGTCCTCGGTCTCGCCGGAGCGGTGCGAGAGGATCGCGGTCATGCCGCTGCGCTGGGCGAGGGCCACCGCGTCGAGCGTCTCGGTGAGCGTGCCGATCTGGTTCACCTTGACCAGGATCGAGTTGCCGGCCTTCTCGGCGATGCCGCGGGCCAGGCGCACCGGGTTGGTGACGTAGAGGTCGTCGCCGACGAGCTGCACCTTGTCGCCGATCTCGGCGGTGAGGTGGGTCCAGCCGGCCCAGTCGTCCTCGTCCAGCGGGTCCTCGATGGAGACCAGCGGGTAGTTGGCGACGAGGTCGGCGTAGTAGGCGGAGAGCTCCTCGGCCGAGAGCTTCTTGCCCTCGAAGGTGTACTTGCCGTCCTCGTAGAACTCGGAGGAGGCGACGTCGAGCGCGAGGCCGATGTCCTTGCCGGGGGTGAAGCCGGCGGCCTCGACGGCCTTGAGGATGAAGTCGAGCGCCTCGCGGTTGGTGGGCAGGTCGGGGGCGAAGCCGCCCTCGTCGCCCAGGCCAGTGGCGAAGCCGGCCTTCTTCAGCTGCGCCTTGAGCGCGTGGTAGATCTCGACGCCCCAGCGCAGGCCCTCGGAGAAGGACTCGGCGCCCAGCGGGACGGCCATGAACTCCTGGATGTCGACGCCGGTGTCGGCGTGCGCGCCGCCGTTGATGATGTTCATCAGCGGGACGGGCAGGGTGTGCGCGTTGGGGCCGCCGACGTAGCGGAAGAGGTCGAGGTCGGCCGACTGCGCGGCGGCCTTGGCGACCGCGAGGCTGACGCCGAGGATCGCGTTCGCGCCCAGGCGCGACTTGTTCTCGGTGCCGTCGAGCTCGATCAGCTCGGCGTCGACGAGGCGCTGGTCGGTGGCGTCGAAGCCCTCGATGGCCGGGCCGATCTCGTCGATGACGGCGTCGACGGCCTTCTGCACGCCCTTGCCGAGGTAGCGCTCGGCGTCGCCGTCGCGCAGCTCGTAGGCCTCGAAGGCGCCGGTGGAGGCACCGGAGGGGACGGCCGCTCGCGAGGACGCGCCGTCCTCGAGCAGGACCTCGACCTCGACCGTGGGGTTGCCACGGGAGTCCAGAATTTCTCGGGCGACGACTGCCTCGATAAGGGCCACAACTATCTCCTCTTGACGGGTGGGCTCCCGGAGGGCGGGAGCGGTCGGGAAGGAGTCTACTGACCGCCTCGGAACGGGAGGCGTCCGCGAGGCGTCGGTAGACTCCCAGGGCCCTGACGGCAGCCGCGCCGCACGGCCGCCGATCCGCTCCCGCCCCACCGGAGGACCCCGTGACCAGCACCGCCGCCGCCCTCGTCGAGCGCCTCACCGAGGTCGTCCCCGACTTCCCGAAGCCCGGCATCCTCTTCCGCGACCTCACGCCGGTCTTCGGCGACGGCGAGGCGCTGCGCGCGGTCGCCGACGCGCTGATCGAGCCGTACCGCGGCCGGATCGACGCGATCGCCGGGGTCGAGGCGCGCGGCTTCCTCCTCGCCGCGGCCGCCGCCTACTCCGCGGGCCTGGGAGTCGTGACGATCCGCAAGCCCGGCAAGCTGCCGCGGACCGTGCTGAGCGAGCAGGCCACGCTCGAGTACGGCAGCACTCAGCTCGAAGTGCACGAGGACGCGGTGCCGAAGGGCGCGCGCCTGCTGCTCGTCGACGACGTGCTCGCCACCGGCGGCACCCTCGACGCGAGCTGCCGCCTGATCGAGCGCGCCGGCTGGTCCCTCGAGGGCATCGCCGTGGTGATGGAGCTCGACGGCCTCGGCGGCCGCGACCTGCTGTCCCCGCGCCGCATCGACGCGATCGTGACCGTCTGACCCGTCCCTCCCCCATCCCGCGAGATGCCACTTGTGCACGCGACACGCCGTGTCGGGCGTGCACAAGTGGCATCTCGCGGAGGGGAGCAGACGTGCGTCAGGAGAGGGAGAGGGACATCCGGGACAGGACGAAGGTCTCGATGACCTGGACGACCATGTAGAGGATCAGCGAGACGCCGGTCACGAGGACGACGGCCGACCAGATGTCGTCGAAGCGGGCCTGCGCGGTCCAGCCGGCGATGCCGCCGCCGATGCCGTCGCCGGTGGAGAGCCACTCGGCCAGCAGCGCGCCGGTGATCGCTCCGGGGACGGAGACGCGGATCGCCGCGAAGAGCGAGGGCAGCGCGCCGGGGATGGCGACCTTGCGGATCGCCGTGAGCGTGGAGCCGCCGTAGACCGAGACGACGTCGAGCATCTGCGGCGAGGCGTTGTTCAGGCCGAACGCGATCGTGACCAGCGCCGGGAAGAGCACGACGATGCCGCCGACCACGGCGACCGAGGCGACCGTCCCCTGGCCGAAGACCAGGATGATCAGCGGCGTCATCGCGATCAGCGGGACCGAGCGCAGCAGCAGCGCGAACGGCATCAGTGCGTGCTCGACGCCCTTGGACAACCGGAAGAGGATCGCGACCAGGATCGCGACGATCAGGCCGGCCGCGAAGCCGATGAACGAGTCGACCATGGTGACGGCGAAGAGCCCGCCCAGCTCGGCGCGGTTCTCGGCCGCCGACTCGTCGGTGACCAGGTGCGCCCAGACGTCCCACGGCCCCTTGATCACGTACGGCGAGACGCCGCTGAAGAGGATCACGCCGATCCAGATCGCGAGGACGATCGCGACGGTCGACAGCGCGATCAGGAGGCTCTTGCGCAGGCTCTTCAGCGTGGCGCCGAGGGCGGCGCTGCGCAGCTGACGGCGGAGCTCGTCGACCGCGATGATCTGCGTCGGGCTCGACTGCTCGGTGCGGTCGGGGATCGTGGAGGTCATGTCATGCCCGCTTTCCGGAGGACCACGGGGCGACGAGGCGCCCGATCAGGCCGACGAGGCCGTAGCCGATCAGCGCCACGGCCGCGCAGAGGAGGAAGAGCGCCCAGACGCGCGGCGAGTTCAGCGAGACCTGCGCCGCGACCAGGATCGGCCCGACCCCGGTCTCGATCTTGCCGAAGTACTCCCCCAGGATCGCGCCCAGGAACGCCGCGGGAACGGCGATCTGCAGTGCGGAGAGGATGTTCGGCAGCGCCGCGATGGCGCGGACCTTCCGGAGCTGGGTGAACTTCGTGCCGCCGTAGACGGTGACGACGTCGAGCGAGGCCTTGTCGGCCGCCTTGAGGCCGAGCAGGCTGCCGACGACGGTGGTGAAGAAGACCGAGAGCCCGGCGAGGAAGATCGCGGTGTCGCTCGGCCGCCCCGGCGCGTCGGAGCCGCCGAGGATGAGGAGCACGAGCGTCCCGATCGCGACGATCGGCACGCAGTAGGTGACGACCGCGAGCTGGGAGACGATCCCCTCCAGCCACGGCACGATCAGGACGAGCGCGGAGAGCACCAGGGCGATGAGGTTGCCCCAGAAGTAGCCGACCGCGGCCTCGCCGATCGTCACCGAGAAGTTGGCCCAGTAGAACGCAGGCCCGTCCTCGGCGATCGTCTGCGCGACCTGGATCGGCGTGGGGACTGGGGCGTAGGTCGTGCCGCCGGTGGGGGCGGTGACCAGGGCGATCAGCCACCAGACGGCGATGATGCCGACGATGCCGATCAGCCCGGAGGCCCAGGGCGGGAGGGAGCGCGAGCGGCGCTCGGTCGGCGGGACGGGAGCGGGGAGCAGGGTGGCCACGGGGCGCCTCAGTGGTCGTCGGCGGCCGCGCCGCCGTCGCCGAACAGCAGCTCGGACGCCTGGTCGACGTAGGCGTGGAACTCGGGGGTGCGCTGCATCTCCGGCGTGCGCGGGCGGGGCAGGTCGATCTCGATGATCTCCTTGACCCGGCCGGGCCGCGGGCTCATCACGGCGACCTGGTCCGAGAGGAAGATCGCCTCCGAGATGCCGTGGGTGACGAGGAGGGTCGTGGCCGGCTTCTCGGTCCAGATCCGCAGCAGCTCGAGGTTGAGCTTCTGCCGCGTCATGTCGTCGAGCGCACCGAACGGCTCGTCCAGCAGCAGCACCTCGGGCTTGAGGATGAGGCAGCGGGCGATCGAGACGCGCTGGCGCATGCCGCCGGAGAGCTGCGCCGGCTTGGCCTTCTCGAAGCCGCGCAGGCCCACGAGGTCGATCAGCTCGTCGATGTAGGACTGGTCCACCGACTTGCCCGCGATCTCGAACGGGAGGCGGATGTTCGACATCACGCTGCGCCAGGGCAGGAGCGCGTGGTCCTGGAAGGCGATGCCGAGCTTGTTGTCGCGGCGCAGCTCCTTGGGCGTGCGGCCGTCCACCCGGATGGAGCCCGAGGTGGGCTCCTCCAGCCCCGCGAGGATCCGCAGGATGGTGGACTTGCCGCAGCCCGAGGGGCCGAGGAGCGCGAGGAAGCTGCCCTGGTCGGTGTGCAGATCGGTGTCCTGCAGCGCGGTGACGCTGCGAGAGCCCATCCGGAACGTCTTCGACAGGCCGTGGATCTGGATGCCGGTGCCGCCGGCACCCTGCTCGCGCAGAGTGCCGGCGTCGGTCGTGTCGGTCACGAGTGGTGCCCTCCGTGGTGCTGCATGTGTGGTGGAGCTGTTCCGGTCGCCGCGGTCAGGCGGCGTACTTGACGAGGTCGGGGTTCTCCTCGTAGACCTCGGCGAGGAGGCTCATGTCGAAGAGGTCGGCGGCGTCGACCTCGATGCCGGCGCCCGAGAGCGACGCGAGCGTCTCCTCCTGGAGGCTGTCCGAGATCGTGAAGAGGCCGTTCGCGACGGTCTCGTCCGAGACGACGAGCTCCTCGGACTGGATGGTGGAGCCCTTCTTGGAGGACTCCTCGTCGAGGCCGAGGTCCTTGCCGTAGGTCTCGAGGGCGAGCATCGCGCCGGCCTCCGGGTCGTTGACCGCGTCGGTCCAGCCCTTGATCTCGGCGACGAGGAACGCCTTGAGCGCTTCGCGCTTCTCGGAGATGGCCTGGTCGGTGACGGTGAAGGTCTCGGCGACGAACGGGAGGCCGTTGTCGGCGAAGGGCAGGTTGACGACCTCGTAGCCCTCGGCGGCGACGGTGATCGCCTCGTTGGTCAGGTAGGCGATGAAGCCGTCGACGGTGCCGTTGATCAGGACCGAGGGGTCGTACTCGACCGGGACGACGGTGACGTCGGACTCGGCGAGGCCGTTCGCCTTCAGCAGCGCCTGGAAGAGCGAGGTGTTCGACGCCTGGACGCCGATCTTCTTGCCAGCGAGGTCGGCGGGGGTGGCGATGTTGCCGGCGGTCGCGATCGAGAGGACCGTGAACGGGTTCTTCTGGTAGGTCGCGCCGATGATCTTGAGCGGCGCCTTCTCGTTGGCGACGACGGTGCCGACCGAGACGGCGTCGCTGAGCGCGACGTCGGCCGAGCCGGACAGCAGCTCGGCGGTGCCGGTCGAGGGGCCCGCGGTCAGCGTGACGCCGGAGAGGCCGGCCTCGGTGTAGTAGCCCTTGGAGTCGGCGAAGAACTCGCCCGCGAACTCCTCGTTCTTGATCCAGGAGAGCTGGACCTTCAGGGTGCCGAGGTCGCCGCCGTCCTCGGCCGAGGCGCCGGAGGAGTCGGAGGCGCAGGAGGCGAGGACGGAGACGCCGCCGAGGGCGAGACCGGCGACGCCGGCCATGCGCAGGACGCTGCGGCGGTCGAAGGTCTGCGAGGTGCGGAAGGGCGACAGGGGCAAGGGGGACTCCTCGGGTAAGGCGGTGGAAGCTGCTGTGGTGCGCGGTTGGCGACGGGTGCCCCACGGGGCGCGCCAAGCCGCGCCGATCGGGGTGCCTCGACGCTATCCTCGGGAGATTTCTCCGGTGTGTCCGCAGATTTCGCGGGTATTAAGGGTCTCACGGATCCGACAACGATCCGACCGCTCCGCCCGTCCCTCCCGGCGGATCGGCTGAGGCCCCTCTCAGCTCAGCCGAGCGGCTTGAAGGCGAGATCCGCGGCCGCTGCGGCGTCGCGTGGCACGAGTGCGAAGCGCGTGAATCCGGCGGCGGCGGCCCGGTCGAGCAGCGGCGTGAGGTTCTTCGCGCGGCGCTCCAAGCGCACGCGGGAGCCGCCGGCGATCAGCTCCTGCTTGAGCGCGAGCAGCACCTCCGGGGCCGCGTCGCGCTCGTGCACGAGGACGACCGCGTCCGGCCGCTCGTCCAGCGGCACGTCGATCAGCTCGACGATCCGCTCGAAGCCGATGGAGAAGCCGCAGGCCGGCACGTCCTGGCCGAGGAAGCGCCCGATCATGCCGTCGTAGCGTCCGCCGCCGCCGACGGACGAGCCGGAGGAGGGGTGCGCGATCTCGAAGATGGTGCCGGTGTAGTAGCCCATCCCGCGCACGAGCGTGGGGTCGAAGCGGAGCGAGACGCCGGTCGGCAGTGAGCGCAGCGACCGGGCGAGCGTCTCGAGCGCGAGGACCGCCTCCGGGTCGATGCCCTCGGGCAGCACGCCGAGGATCGCGGACTGCTCGAGCGCCACTCCCCCGGCGGCGACGGCCGCCTCGATGCGGGCGAGGTAGCCGCCGAGCACGGCCGCGGCGTCCGGTCCGTCGGCCTCGAGCTCGGCGACGACTCCGCTCGCCCCGATCTTGTCGAGCTTGTCGATCGAGATCAGGGCCGGGCCGAAGCGCTCGGGAGCGAAGCCGCAGTGCTCGAGGATGCCGGTGAGGATGCGGCGGTCGTTGATCCGGATCGTGCACTCGCGCAGGCCCAGGGTGTCGAGGGCGGCGGCCGTCGCGGTGATCAGCTCGACCTCGGCGAGCTGCCCCTGCTCGCCGATGATGTCGATGTCGCATTGGACGAACTGGCGGTAGCGGCCCTTCTGCGGGCGCTCCGCGCGCCAGACCGGCGCGATCTGGACCGAGCGGAAGACGGTCGGCAGCTCGGCGCGGTGGCTGGCGTAGAAGCGGGCGAGCGGGACGGTGAGGTCGAAGCGGAGGCCGAGGTCGGCGAGGCCCGAGGCGTCGTCCGCCGCGGCCGCCGCGGCGAGGTCGTCGTGCGAGAGCCCGCGGCGCAGCACGCTGAAGGCGAGCTTCTCGTTGTCGCCGCCGAGGCCGGAGTGCAGGCGCTCGAAGTCCTCGACCACCGGGGTCTCGATCTCGTCGAAGCCGTGCGCCGCGTAGACCCGGCGGATCACTCCGAGCGCGTGCTCGCGCTTCGCCTTGTCGGCCGGGAGGAAGTCGCGCATGCCGCGGGGCGGGGTGATCGCAGAAGCCATGCGGCGATTCTCCCAGACCGTCGACCGGTGTTCTCCGGCCCTCCGCGCCGCCGGCGTCCGGCCGGTCGGGGGTGTCGGCTAGGCTCGCGGCGCTCGCGCGGTCAGGGGGATCGCCGCGGACCGACGAGGGGGACTCGATGGACACGCACGCTGATGCCGGCATCGTCGCGGAGGGGGTGTCGCGAGCGTTCGGGCCGGTGCACGCCGTGCGCGACGCCAGCTTCGAGGCCCGGCCCGGGGAGGTCACCGCGCTGATCGGTCCCAACGGCGCGGGCAAGACGACGCTGATGCTGCTGCTCGCGACGCTGCTGCGCCCCGACGCGGGGCGGCTCCGCGTCGCCGGGCACGACCCGGTCGAGGAGCCCGCCGCGGTGCGGGCCGCGCTCGGCTGGATGCCCGACGTCCTCGGCTCCTGGGCGAGCCTGACCTGCCGGGAGACCCTCCTGACGACGGGGCAGCTGTACGGGCTGCCGCGCCCGGACGCCGAGGCCCGGGCGGATGAGCTGCTCGGGCTCGTGGATCTGGTCGAGTTCGGCGACCGGCCCACCCGGGTGCTCTCGCGCGGGCAGAAGCAGCGGCTGAGCCTCGCCCGGGCGCTCGTGCACGACCCGTCGGTGCTGGTGCTCGACGAGCCGGCCTCGGGGCTCGATCCCGGGGCGCGGATCGCGCTGCGCGACCTCGTGCTGCGGCTCGCCGGCGAGGGGCGCACGGTGCTGGTCTCGAGTCACGTGCTCTCCGAGCTCGACGAGATGGCGACCGCGGCGGTCTACCTCGACGGCGGGGTGACGGCCTCGCAGGAGGCGGTCGCGCGCGCGTCGCGGGCACTGCGGGCCTGGCGGATCGACGCGGTGCGGCCGCGCGGGGCGGAGCTCGCCGAGGTCGTCGAGCGGCTGACGGGCGTGCCGGTCCGAGTGGAGCGCGACGCGGCCCTCGTGCCGGTCGTCGACGATGCGGCGGCGGCCGAGCTGCTCTCGCGGCTGGTGTCGGCCGGGGTCGCGGTCAGCCGCTTCGCGCCGGCGGTGGGCGAGCTGGAGCACACCTTCTCGGATCTGACCCGCTCGGCCGGGGAGCCGGGGAGTGCCGCGGGGCCTGGCCGGCCCGCGGAACCGAGCACCGAGAACGAGGAGGACGCCCGATGAGCACCGAGACCACCGCCCGGCCGCTGCCCTTCCTGCAGGGCGTCGGCATCGTCCTCCGCCTCGAGCTCGCCCAGCGGGTGCGCGGGACCTCGTCCTTCGTCCTGCTCGGGCTGTTCTTCCTGCTGGTCGGCGCGGTCACCGGGCTGCTGGTGGTCGCGACCGGCGTCTTCTCGGGCAGCGGCGCCGTCGTGGGCGGCTTCCTCTACTCGACCCTCGTCTACTTCGTGCTGCTGCTGGGCAGCCTGGTGACGCCCGCGCTCTCCGGCACGGCCGTGAACGGCGACCGCGACGCGGGGACCCTCGCGACGACGCAGGTCACCCTCGTGACCACGGCGCAGCTCGTGCTCGGCAAGTTCGTCTCGGCCTGGCTGGTCGCGCTGGCGTTCCTCGCGAGCACCGTGCCGTTCCTGCTCGTCGCCGTCGGGGTCGGCGGGGTGTCGCTCGCCTCCGCGTCGGTCTCGGTGCTCGTGCTCGCGGTGCAGCTGGGCGTCGTCGCGGCGATCGGAGTGGGTCTCAGCGGGATCCTCGACCGGCCGCTGATGTCGGTCGTCACCACCTACCTGGTGGTCGCGGCGATGAGCGTCGGGTCGCTGATCGCGTTCGGGCTGCTGACGGCGGTCACGACCACGGAGCAGCAGACCGTCTTC
This sequence comes from Rathayibacter sp. VKM Ac-2929, assembly GCF_022815495.1. NCBI lineage: Bacteria > Bacillati > Actinomycetota > Actinomycetes > Micrococcales > Microbacteriaceae > Rathayibacter > Rathayibacter sp. VKM Ac-2929. Next base: position 742,689 of record NZ_JALGRV010000001.1, on the reverse strand, counting down.
GTCGACGACGAGGAGGGGATCTGCGGACCGGACTACGAGACGCAGGTGGCGCGGGCCGACTACTACTGGGGGCTGCTCGCGCTGAACCCGTTCGTGGTGCTGGCCGACGCCGTTCCGCCGCACCTCGACGAGTACGGCTCGCCGGAGGACCTGTTCACCGGGCTCTCGCTGCTGGTTCGGCAGGCGCAGATCGCTCCGGAGCCGGTCGTCGAGCTCTCCTGCTCCGGCTACACCGGCTCGACGCGGCCGAGCACTCCGGAGGAGGTCTTCGACGCGACCGTCCCGTCCTGGTTCGTCGGTCTGACGCTGCAGCTGGTGCTCGCGGTCGGCCTGCTGCTCGGCGCGATCCGCCGGACGGCGACGCCGGCGGCGCGCCTGCCCCGCGGGCGCCGCGTCGCCTGACCGACGGCCTTCCTGCTGATCGGGCGGCCCGCGCAGCGGGCCAGCCATGCTGATCGAGTAGCCCGCGCAGCGGGCGTATCGAGATCCACCGCTCTGGGGACGTGGGGTCTCGATACGCCGCTCCGCGGCTACTCGACCAACATGAAAGGGCGCACGCGCGTCGAGCCGCACGCGCTCCCTGCTGATCGAGCGGCCCTCGCCTCATGCTGATCGAGTAGCCCGCGGAGCGGGCCTATCGAGATCCCCGTGATCAGCACTCGAGGCGACAGCTACCCCTCCTGGCGCTCCCGCTCCGCCGCACGGATCTCGTCCTGCAGGTCGCGCGTCGCCGTCCGCAGCGCGCGCTCGGCGTCGAGCCCCTGCGCCCGGGCCGACGCGACGATCGCGAGCAGCAGCGGGCCGAGGTCCTCCTCCGACTCGATCGGCAGCGGCCCCTCCCCCGCGTCGACGATGCCGAGCGTGGTGGCCTTGCCGATCACCTTGTCGGCCAGCGCGAGAGCCGGCATGCCCTGCGGGATCCCGTCGAGCACGCTCGTCCGGTGCGGCTTCTCGGTCTTCTTCAGCTCGTCCCAGACGGCGATGACGTCGTCGGCGGTCTCCGCGGTCGCGTCGCCGAAGACGTGCGGGTGGCGGCCGATCATCTTCGCGTTCATGTGCGCCGCGACGTCCTCGATCGTGAACGGCTCCGGGCCGTCGGCGGCCAGATCGGAGTGGAAGAGCACCTGGTAGAGCACGTCGCCGAGCTCCTCGATCAGGTCGGCCCGGTCACCGGCCTCGATCGCGTCGACCAGCTCGTGCGACTCCTCGATCAGGTAGCGCACGAGCGACTCGTGGGTCTGCTCGGCGTCCCACGGACAGCCGCCCGGGGCGCGGAGGACGTGGACGGTGCGGATGAGCTCGTCGAGCCGGGGATGCGCGGTCACCCGGCCATCCTCTCATCCGCTCGGCGGGCGGAGGCCGGGAGGCTCAGGCGCGAGCGAGACGCCGGCGGGCGATCAGGAGGCAGCCGGCCGCGACGACCGGGACCGCCGCGAGCAGGCCCGGAGCCGACGCGACTCCCACCGCCGCGGCACCCGTCACCAGCACGCCGGCGAGGTTCCACAGCAGCACCGCGGCGCCGGCGCCGTCCCCGATCGGCAGCGGGATCGGCCCGAGCAGCGAGGGCGGGAGCGGGCCGCGGGCCGCGTCCATCGCCCGGGCGGCCACCGCGACCACCGCGACCGCGACGGCGGGCCACGCGGGCCCGGCGGCGACAGCGCAGGCCGCGACGACGATCCCCACGGCGAGCAGCAGCGGCAGGATCCCGTGCAGCAGCAGCAGCTCGAACGGCGCAGGCACGAGCAGCGCCGGCTGGCCCGCGGTCGCGGCGGCGTGGCGGAGGCCGTCGCTCCAGACCCCGGCGCCGCAGTAGGCGAGGACGCCGGCCAGCGCGGCGGGGAGAGCGAGGAGCGAGGGCGGCGCGACGGCCGCGACGGCGAGGGCCAGCCCCGCGGAGGCCAGCGCGGCGACTCCGGCGACGGAGCGGCCGGGCGTGCGCAGCGCGCCGATCGCGTCGCGGAGCGGCACGGCGAGGGCGAACGGGGCGACGCGGACGGCGTCGACGCGGCGGAAGCGGCCGGGCCGGGCGCGGTAGCCCTCGAGCGCGTCGGCGACCTCGCCGATCGCTCCCCTGCTCCGGGCCGACCGCCACTGCCGCGACTGCGCGACCACGACGACGCCGCGGACCGTGTCGAGCAGGCGCGGGACGACGGCGAGCGCGAGTGCGGCCAGGGCGGTCAGCACCGCGGTGCCGGGCAGGGCCGATGGGTCGGCCGTCGCCAGCGCGCGGCCGAGGAGGGCACCCGGACCGGCCGGGAGCGCTGCTGCGGCGACCAGCACCCCGGTGAGCAGGGCCGCTCCTCGGCCGGGGAGGCACTGGCCGGCGAGCCAGGCGACGGCGAGGAGGACTGCGAAGGCGGCTCCGGCACCGACGGCGACGAGCGGTGCGCCGCCCACGGCGACGGCGATGAGCAGGGCGGCCGCGACGCTCGCGAGCACAGCGGCCGTCCCCGCGACCGTCACGGGCCGGCGCAGCACGAGGCGGCGAGGCAGGTCAGTGGCGAGCAGCACGGCGGTGGTGTGCGGTTCGCCGACCGCCGGACCGCGGACGCGGCCGAGCAGCACGGCGGCGGGCAGGAGCAGCCCGGCGGCGAGGCCGACGACGGTCGTCGGGTCGAGGGCGGCGAGGGTGGGGTCGGGCTCCGCGGCGAGCAGGACGACGGCCCGGAGCACGGGCAGGACGACCACCAGGAGGGTCATCGCCGCGAGGTAGCCGGCGTAGGCGCCACCGCGCTGCTCGGCCGCAGCGCGGGACCGGTGCAGAGCGCGGACGGCTGGACCCGCTCGCTCGGGCCGCCGACCCGGAGGCGCCTGACACCGACGCGGCCGGCCCTCATCGGCCGCTCAGCTCGAGGACGCGGGTGGCCAGTGCGCTCGTCAGCAGCGGGTTGTGGGTCGCGATCAGCACCGCTCGACCGCGGGCGGCCTCGCGGAGGACCTCGATGACGAGTGGCACGCGGTCGACGTCGAGCCGCTGCTCCGGCTCGTCGAGCAGCAGCACCTCGCCGGGCCGGGCGAGCACGAGCGCGAGGGAGAGGAGCTGGGTCTGCCCGGAGGACAGCTCGTGCGGGAACCGGCTCGCGAGGGCGCCGAGGCCGAGCGCGTCCAGACTTGCGACGGCCGTGCGGCGTGCCTCGGCGAGCGGCGCTCCCCAGGACAGGGCGACCATCGCGAGGTGCTCCGCGAGCGTGAGGTCGCGCTCGAAGGGCGGGGTGCCGACGAGGGCGGCGACCCGGCGCCGATGCAGGCGGTCTCGCTCCGAGACCGAGCGGCCGGCGATCTCGACGGTGCCGGAGCTCGGCGGCGTCAGGCCGGCGACCAGGCGCAGCAGCGTCGTCTTGCCGCTGCCGTTCGGACCGGTGACCGCCACGATCTCGCCGGGCTCGACCTCGAGCGAGATCGGGGCGAGCAGCTGTGTCTCCCCCGCCCGGACGGCCGCCTCACGCAGTCGGACCAGCGGCGCAGGGCCCGGCTCGGATGCGGGACGGCGGCGGGGAGCGAGCAACGGCATGCCCTCATCCTCCCAGCGGGTGCGCGGGTGCGCGGGTGCGCGGGCGACGGTCGGCGGCGCGCGGTCTCGGCCGGGCGGGCGGGCGCCGTCGCGGGCCGCACATCCGCCGGTCATCGGCGCGTAACACGCGCCGACTACGGTGACCGCGGGGCGCGACCGCGGCCCGGAACAGGAACGCCACCGTGACCCTCACGTCTCCCGCCACCGGCACCGCCCTCGATCGCGGAGCGCCGCCGAGCGCCGAGCTGCACATCCACATCGAGGGCACGATCGAGCCCGAGCTTATCGTCGAGATGGCGCGCCGCAACGGCATCGCACTGCCGACCGAGGATCTGGACGCCCTGCGCGCGCGCTACGCCTTCGAGGACCTCGCCTCGTTCCTCGAGCTGCACTACTCGAACCTCACGGTCCTGAAGACGGAGCGCGACTTCTTCGAGCTGGCCACCGGCTATCTCGATCGCGCGAAGCTCGCGAACGTCCGCCGCGCGGAGATCTTCTTCGATCCGCAGACGCACTTGGGCAACGGCGTGCCGCTCGACGTCGTGATGGCCGGGCTCACCAGCGCGCTGGGGCGGAGCGAGGAGACGCACGGCATCTCGACCGACCTGATCATGTGCTTCCTGCGCGACCTCGGCGCCGACGCGGCGGACGAGATGCTGACCGCGATCCTCCCCTACCGCGAGCACATCATCGGGGTCGGGCTCGACTCGAACGAGGTCGGCTTCGGGCCGGAGCTCTTCATCGACGTCTATGCGCGGGCCGCGGCGGAGGGCCTGCACCTCGTCGCGCACGCGGGCGAGGAGGGCGGCCCGGAGACGGTCGCCGAGACGCTCGAGCTGCTGAAGGTGGAGCGGATCGACCACGGCATCCGCGCGATGGAGGACCCGGCGGTCGTCGCGATGCTCCGCGTGCAGGGCGTGCCGATCACGGTCTGCCCGCTCTCGAACGTGGCGCTCCGCGCCGTCGACACGATGAAGGACCACCCGCTGCCGGCGATGCTCGACGCGGGGCTGATCGTCACGGTCTCCAGCGACGACCCGCCCTACTTCGGCGGCTACGTCGACGCGAACTACCGCGCGCTGGTCGAGGAGCTCGGGATGGACGACGCGCAACTGGAGCGCCTCGCCCTCAACTCCTTCGACGCGGCCTTCATCTCCGACGAGGACCGCACCCGCTGGCAGGCCGAGGTCCGCGCCCACTTCGCGTCCTGATCCCCGCCGCGAGATGCCACTTGTGCACGCGACACGCCGTGAAAGGCGTGCACAAGTGGCATCTCGCGGGGAGGGCTAGCCCTCGGGGTGCGGGGCGAGGTCGGGGGTCGCGCGGTCGAGGTCGGCGGCCTCCTCCTCGGGGCGCGGGGCGATCGTCTCGTCCTCCTCGAGCTCGGGGATGCTCGGCTCGTCGGGGCCGGGGATGCGCGGCGGGACGGAGTGCTCGTCGGAGGCGGTCATGATCGTCCTTCGTTCGGGGTTCGGTGTCGTCGGGGGTCGGTGTCGTCGGGATCGATGTCGTCGGGCGGCGTCCGGAACGGTGGCGCCGCCCGACCGAGAGGGTTCCGGCGGTCAGCTCGCGACGGCGGCGGGCTCGGGGAAGAGCGCGTCGAGCAGGTTCGCGACCCAGTCGATCAGCGCGCGGTCGCCGAGCGGGACGCCGTCGTGCACCGGCATCGGCACGACCACGGCGTTCGCCTGCTGCAGGTACTTCGCGGTCGGGTACATCCGGCGCAGTCGCACCTGGATCGAGTCGGCGAGGTGCGCCGGCGCGACGCGGACGTTCGAGCCCATCGCGACCACGTCGCTGAGGCCGGCGCGCTGCGCCCGCATCCGCAGCCGCGAGACCAGGACGAGGTTCTCCACCGCCTCGGGCAGCTCGCCGTAGCGGTCGGTCAGCTCCTCGACCACGAGGTCGACGCTGCCCTCCTTCGCGGTCGGCGAGGTCGCCGCGGACAGCTTCTGGTACGCCTCCAGGCGCAGCCGTTCGCTGTCGACGTACTCCTCCGGGATCCGCGCGTCGACCGGCAGCTCGAGCCGCAGCTCGGTCTGGCCCTCCGCCACCTCGCCCCGGAAGCCGTCGACGGCCTCGCCGATCATCCGCAGGTAGAGGTCGAAGCCGACGCCCTGGATGTGGCCGGACTGCTCGCCACCGAGCAGGTTGCCCGCGCCGCGGATCTCGAGGTCCTTCAGCGCGATCTGCATGCCGCCGCCGAGGTCGGAGTTGGCGGCGAGCGTCTGCAGGCGGTCGTGCGCGGTCTCCGACAGCGGCTTCATCTCGTCGTAGAGGAGGTAGGCGTAGGCCCGCTCGCGGCCGCGGCCGACCCGCCCGCGCAGCTGGTGCAGCTGCGAGAGGCCGTACTTGTCGGCGCGGTCGACGATCAGCGTGTTCGCGTTCGGGATGTCGAGGCCGGTCTCGACGATGGTCGTCGAGACGAGCACGTCGAACTTGCGCTCCCAGAAGTCGACGATGATCCGTTCGAGCTGCGACTCGCTGAGCTTGCCGTGCGCGACGGCGATGCGCGCCTCCGGCACCAGCTCGGCGAGCTGCGCAGCGACCCGGTTGATCGTCGAGACGCGGTTGTGCACGAAGAACACCTGGCCCTCGCGCAGCAGCTCTCGCCGGATCGCGGCCGAGACCTGCTTCTCCGAGTACGGGCCGACGAAGGTGAGGATCGGGTGGCGCTCCTCCGGCGGCGTCGCCAGCGTCGACATCTCGCGGATGCCGGTGACCGCCATCTCGAGCGTGCGCGGGATGGGCGTCGCGCTCATCGAGAGGATGTCGACGTTCTTCTTCAGCGCCTTCAGCTTCTCCTTGTGCTCGACGCCGAAGCGCTGCTCCTCGTCGATCACGAGGAGGCCGAGGTCCTTGAAGATGATGTTGTCGCTGAGGAGGCGGTGCGTCGCGATGACCATGTCGACGGTGCCGTCGGCGAGGCCCTCGATCGTCTCCTTCGACTCCTTCGCGCTCTGGAAGCGGCTGAGGGCGCGCAGGTGCACCGGGAAGCCGGCGAAGCGCTCCTGGAACGTCTCGAGGTGCTGGCGCACGAGCAGGGTGGTCGGCACGAGCATCGCGACCTGCTTGCCGTCCTGGATCGCCTTGAACGCGGCGCGCACGGCGACCTCGGTCTTGCCGAAGCCCACGTCACCGGAGAGCAGGCGGTCCATCGGGATCGGCCGCTCCATGTCTGCCTTGACCTCGTCGATCACGGTCAGCTGGTCGGGCGTCTCCGCGAACGGGAACGCCTCCTCCAGCTCGCGCTGCCACGGGGTGTCCGGCGGGAACGAGTGCCCACGCGAGGCCATCCGGGCGGAGTAGAGCTTCACCAGCTCGACCGCGATGTCGCGGACCGCGCGGCGCGCCTTGCTCTTCGCCTGCGCCCAGTCGCTGCCGCCCATCTTGCTCAGCGCGGGGGCCTCGCCGCCGACGTACCGGGAGAGGAGGTCGAGCTGGTCGGTCGGGACCAGCAGCTTGTCGCCCGGGAAGCCGCGCTTGCTGGGCGCGTACTCGAGGACGAGGTACTCGCGCCGGGTCTTCACGGCGTTGCGCCCGCCGCTGGAGACCTCGCGCTGCGAGAGCTCGACGAAGCGGCCGATGCCGTGCGTGGCGTGCACGACGAAGTCGCCGGGGCTGAGCTGCAGCGGGTCGACGACGTTCTTCCGGCGCGAGGCGAGCTTCTTCACGGCGCGGGAGTCGTAGCCGACGGTGCGGCCGTAGAACTCCGTGTCGGTGAGCAGCGCGACCTTGGCGCCGTCGACCTCGAAGCCGTGGTCGACGTTGGCCTGGAGCACGTAGGCGAGGCCGGGCTCGAGCTCGGCCGGCAGGTCGGGGACGATGCGCGCGGCGACCTCGTGCTCGGCGAGCACCTGGTCGGTGCGCTCGACGGTGCCTGTGCCGGGGGCGGTCAGCACCACGCTCCAGCCGTCCGCCAGGCGGGCGCGCACGTGCGCGAGGGCGCCCTCGACCGCGCCGCCGAAGCCGGGCACGGGCTCGCCGTCGACGCGGACAGCGAGGATCTCGTCGATCCCGAGGTCCTCCGGCAGCACCGCGGCCTCGCCGGCGGCGGGACCCTGGCGGAAGGTGCTCATCGTCCACCACGGGTGGTCGGGGGTCTCGGCGCCGGGGGCGCTGAACTTCACGGCGTCGCGGAGGGCGCCGAGCGAGATGAACTCGCCGGACGCCAGGTCGATCGGGGCCTCGGCGCCGGCGGTCGCGGCGCTCCACGCGGCCTGGAGGAACTCGCGGTTCGTCTCGGCGAGGCTGATCGCGCGCGTGGCGACCCGCTCGGGGGCGAGCACGGCCACCGCGGCGCCGGCCGGGAGGTAGTGCGAGATCGGGACGAGGCGCTCCAGCAGCGCGGGGGCGAGCGACTCCATCCCCTCCACCGGGATGCCCTCGGCGATCTTCGCGAGCATCGCGGAGAGGCTCGGGAACTCGTGCAGCATCTCCCGGGCGCGCTGCCGGACGGCCGGCACGAGCAGCAGCTCGCGGCTCGGCGGCAGCACGACGGAGTCGGCCTCCCCCGGCAGCGAGCGCTGGTCGGCGACGGAGAAGCCGCGGATCGAGTCGACCTCGTCGCCGAAGAAGTCGATGCGGCTCGGGTGCTCGGCCACAGCCGGGAAGACGTCGAGGATGCCGCCGCGGACCGCGAACTCTCCGCGCCGGGTGACCATGTCGACCCGCGAGTAGGCGAGGTCGACCAGCTCGGACGAGATCCGGCCGAGGTCGTAGCCGCGGCCGCCCTTGACCAGGCGGATCGGCGCGATGTCGGCGAGGTTGTCGGCGACCGGCTGCAGCGCGGCGCGCACCGAGGCGACGACGACGAGCGGCTTCTCACCGGACCAGGTCTTCATCCGGCGCAGGGCGTCGAGGCGGCGGCCGACGATCTCGGCGCTCGGGCTGAGGCGCTCGTGCGGCAGCGTCTCCCACGCCGGGAACTCGACGACCTCGGCGTCCGGCAGGACGCAGCTGAGAGAGGCGCGGACGTTCTCGGAGTCGCGGCCGGTCGCGGTGACGACGAGCGCGGCCTGCGGACGGTCGGCCTCGGCGCGGCGCTCCAGCAGGCCCGCCAGCAGGGGGACGCGGAGGCCGTCGGCCACGGAGAAATCGGCGTCGCGGATCGCGAACGCGAGAGCGTCGTCGAACGTGGAGGCGCGCGCGAGCGCCGAGATGATCCGGTTGAGAGGCACCGGAGGAGTTTACTGCCGACCTCCGACACCGGCCTCGGCCGGTGTCGGACGTCGGTCCACGCCGGTCCCTGCCCGGCGCGGCGCGGTCGGGTCGGGCGCGGGGTGCGTTCCGCAGAGCGTCCTGCGATCGGCTCTTCGAAATCGCTTGGCACGCGATTTCGAAATCGCCTTCGCGGCGATCGGCTGGTCTGCCGGGTGCTGCATCTTGATCCGTCAGGGGTGGTTGTCCGGGAGCGGCTGAGGCGACCGTTCTTGACGGATGGGTCCGCGTTCAGGACAGGGGCGACGCTCGGAGGGCGCGTCGCCGTCTGCCGGGCGCCCACTGCATGCTGATCGAGTAGGGCGCGCAGCGGCCGTATCGAGATCCTCCGGGCTGAGGACGCCGGGTCTCGATACGCCCCTGCGGGGCTACTCGACCAGCATGATCCGCGCAGCGGCCCGTAGCGGGATCCGGCGCTACGGGGTCGTGTGGACCTTCAGCTGGGCGGCCTGGAGGCCGGCGTCGGCGATGAGCTCGACGGCGTCGGCGGCGTCGGCGATCAGGATCGGCAGGTTCTCGCGCTCGGGGCCCGCGAAGTCCTTGAGGACGAAGTCGGCGGCGGGCTGGCGGCCGGGCGGGCGGCCGATGCCGACGCGCACGCGGAGGAAGTCGGCGCCGTCGGTCGCGGCGAGGATGTCGCGGATGCCGTTGTGGCCGCCGTGGCCGCCGCCGTTCTTGAGGCGCAGGGTGTCGAAGGGGATGTCGAGCTCGTCGTGCACGACGATCAGGCGCTCGGGCGCGAGGGAGTAGAAGTCGAGCAGCTGCGCGGTCGGGCCGCCCGAGAGGTTCATGAAGCTGTTCGGCTTGCCGAGGATCAGCTTCGGTCCGCCGGGGCGGAGGAAGCCCTCGGCGACCACGGCGTTCGCGCGGTTGTGCCGGCGGAACGAGCCGCCGATCCGGGTCGCGAGCTCGTCGAGCACCATCTGCCCCACGTTGTGCCGGTTGCGCGCGTACTGCGCGCCCGGGTTGCCCAGTCCGACGACCAGCCAGGTCTCGCCCATCTCGTTCCCTCTTCTCGATGCGCTCAGCAGCGACGTCTTCCGCGGGGCGCAGCCCCCGGACGCGGAACGGGCCCGCTCGCGATCGCGGCGGGCCCGTTCGTGCGGGTGGTGCTCCGACTACTCGGCGGCCTCGGTGGGCTCGGCCGGCGTGGTGGGCTCGCCCTCCTCGCCCAGGTCCTGCTCGACCTCCTCGGTGACGTTCACGATGAGCGCCTCGGGGTCGGTGAGCAGCGTGGCGCCCTCGGGGAGGGTGACGTCGGCGGCGGTGATCTGCGTGCCGGCCTCGAGTCCCTCGACCGAGACGACGACGTTCTGCGGGATCTTCGTGGCGTCGACCTCGAGCGAGAGCGTGTTCGCCTCGGTGGAGACGAGCGTGCCGGGAGCGGCCTCGCCCTCGACGTGCACGGGGATGTCGACCGAGACCTTCTCGCCGAGACGGATGACCGCGAGGTCGATGTGCTCGATGATCTGGCGGACCGGGTCGCGCTGGATGTCCTTGACCAGCGACGTCTGGGCGACGCCCTCGATGTCGAGCTCGAGGATCGCGTTCGCCTTGCGGGTCAGCAGGAGGATCTGGTGGCCGGGCAGCGTGACGTGCACGGGCTCGGTGCCGTGGCCGTAGAGGACCGCGGGGATCTTGTTCTGGGCGCGGATCTTGCGGGCCGCTCCCTTGCCGAACGAGGTGCGGACCTCGGCGACGACCTTGTTGGTGAGTTCTGCCATGGTGTTCTCCTGGACGGCGCCGTGCGCCGCCTGCTCGGGTCCCGGCCTGGGGCCGCGGACGGGGTTTCGACTCGAACGCGTGTCTGCGTGAGGAAAGGTCCGCGGCGCTCCTTCCGGAGCTCCACCTGGTTCCACCGCGTCGATCACGGATGCACGGGGCATCCCTCGCCGAAGTTCAGCTGCCCACCCTACCGGCCGCGCGGCCGAGCCGCCACCCGCGGGCGCCCCTACCGCGCCCCCAGCCGGGCTGGCTAGCGTGCGGGCATGACTTCTGACGACTTCGGCTCCTACGTCGAGAAGAACGGCTTCCACCGCGACACCAACTACATCCCGACCCGCATCACCGCGGACGGCCGCGACGGCTACCCCGTCGAGGCGGGCCGCTACCGGCTCGTCGTCTCGCGCGCCTGCCCGTGGGCGAACCGCGCCGTGATCGTCCGCCGCCTGCTCGGCCTCGAGGACGCGCTGTCGATGGGCATCTGCGGCCCGACGCACGACAAGCGCAGCTGGACCTTCGACCTCGACCCGGGCGGCGTCGACCCGGTGCTCGGCATCCCGCGCCTGCAGGACGCGTTCCTCGCCCGCTTCCCCGACTACCCGCGCGGCATCACCGTGCCGGCGATCGTCGACATCCCCACCGGCCAGGTCGTCACCAACGACTACCCGGTGATGACGCTCGACTTCTCGCGGGAGTGGACGCAGTTCCACCGCGACGGAGCCCCGGACCTGTACCCGGAGGAGCACCGCGACGAGATCGACGAGGTCGCGGAGCTGGTCTTCCAGGACGTCAACAACGGCGTCTACAAGTGCGGCTTCGCGGGCTCGCAGAAGTCGTACGAGCGGGCCTACGACGCACTCTGGGCGCGACTCGACTGGCTGGAGGAGCGGCTCAGCACGCAGCGCTACCTCGTCGGCGACACGATCACCGAGGCCGACGTCCGTCTCTTCACGACGCTCGCCCGCTTCGACGCCGTCTACTACAGCCACTTCAAGGCCAACCGGAACCTGCTCTCGGCGATGCCGGCCCTCTGGGGCTACGCCCGCGACCTGTTCGCGACCCCGGGGTTCGGCGACACGATCGACTTCACGCACATCAAGTCGCACTACTACGAGGTGCAGCGCGACATCAACCCGACCGGCGTCGTGCCGAAGGGCCCGGACCTGTCCGGCTGGCTCGTCCCCTCGCACCGCGAGGAGCTCGGCGGCCGCCCGTTCGGCGACGGCACTCCGCCCGGCCCGCCGATCCCCGCCGAGGTCGTCCCCGAGGGCCACGGCGCCTGAGGTCTGAACGGCCGTGCGGCGGAGGGAGGACCTCCGTGCACGGCCGCTCCCGGCTGCGCGTCCGACCCCGGCGCTAGCCTGGATCCGTCAACCCTGAACGTGTACGTCGAGGAGAACCGTGTCTGACCAGCCCACCGCCACAGCCAACATCGGAGTCGTCGGTCTGGCGGTGATGGGCTCGAACCTGGCCCGCAATCTCGCCAGCCGCGAGGGCAACACCGTCGCCGTCTACAACCGCTCCTCCGGGCGCACCGAGACGCTGATCACCGAGCACCCCGAGGCCGGCTTCGTCGCCTCGGAGACCATCGAGGCCTTCGCCGCCTCACTGAAGACCCCGCGCACGGCGATCATCATGGTCCAGGCCGGCCGCGGCACCGACGCCGTGATCGAGCAGCTGACCGCCGCGTTCGAGCCCGGCGACATCATCGTCGACGGCGGCAACGCGCTGTTCACCGACACCATCCGCCGCGAGAAGACCGTCCGCGAGACCGGCATCCACTTCGTCGGCACCGGCATCTCCGGCGGCGAGGAGGGCGCGCTCAAGGGACCGTCGATCATGCCCGGCGGCTCGGTCGAGTCGTACAAGACCCTCGGCCCGATCCTCGCCTCGATCGCGGCGGTCGCCGAGGGCGAGCCCTGCGTCACCCACATCGGCACCGACGGCGCCGGCCACTTCGTCAAGATGATCCACAACGGCATCGAGTACGCCGACATGCAGCTCATCGCCGAGGCCTACGACCTGCTCCGCACGGTCGGCGGCCACGAGCCCGCCGCGATCGCCGACGTCTTCGACGCCTGGAACAAGGGCGACCTCGAGTCGTACCTCATCGAGATCACCGCCGAGGTGCTCCGCCAGGTCGACGCCGACACCGGCAAGCCCTTCCTCGACATCGTGCTCGACCAGGCCGGCTCCAAGGGCACCGGAGTCTGGACCGTGCAGAACGCGCTCGACCTGGGCGTGCCCGTCGGCGGCATCGCCGAGGCGGTCTTCGCCCGCGCCGTCTCCTCGAAGCCCGCGCAGCGCGCCGCCGTGCAGAAGCGCGTCACCTCGCGCCCCACGCCCGTCGCCCTCTACGACGGCTTCGAGGACGACGTCCGCGCCGCCCTCTACGCCTCCAAGGTCGTCGCCTACTCGCAGGGCTTCGACGCGATCATCGCCGGCGCCGAGAAGTACGGCTGGGAGATCGACAAGGGCGCCGTCGCGAAGATCTGGCGCGCGGGATGCATCATCCGCGCCCAGTTCCTCAACCGCATCGTCGACGCCTACGCCGAGAACGCGGAGATCACGACGCTGCTCGAGGACCCGTACTTCGCCGAGGCCGTCGCCAACGGCGAGGCCGCCTGGCGCCGCATCGTCTCCACCGCCGCGCTCTCGGGCGTGCCGATCCCCGGCTTCGGCGCCGCGCTGTCGTACTACGACTCGCTCGCCTCCGAGCGACTGCCCGCCGCCCTCGTGCAGGGCCAGCGCGACTTCTTCGGCGCGCACACCTACCAGCGCGTCGACAAGGAGGGCACCTTCCACACGCTGTGGTCGGGCGACCGCTCCGAGGTCGAGCAGGACCCGTCCACGCACTGACCCGCGGCAGCACCGCCTGGCAGCAGGCCTGCAGAAGGCGCCCCCGCCCGTCGGATCCTCGGATCCCGCGGGCGGGGGCGCCTTCGTCGTGCGGAGCGACGGGTCGCCGGGTCGCCGGTCAGCGCAGCCAGACCGTCGTGGCCGGCGGCAGCAGGCGCCCCTCGAGCGGGGCGCTCGCGAGCAGCACCTCGCCCTCGGGGAGCGCGACCGGCTCCTCGCCGAGGTTGGTCACCGAGTGCCAGCCGTTCGGGCGCGCGAAGTGCAGCACGCCGGGCTGCGCGTCCCGCCACTCCAGGCTCTCGTCGGTCTGCAGCTCGTGCCGGAGCGCGAGGGCGCTGCGGTAGAGCGCGAGCGTCGAGTCCTCGGCGAGCTCCTCCGCCTCGACGGAGGAGTCGGCGAACCAGGCGGGCTGGGGCAGGTGCGCGCCACCGGGGCCGAAGCCGAAGGAGTCGCCGGTCGCCTCCCAGGGCAGTGGGACGCGGCAGCCGTCGCGGCCGACGTCGGTGCCGCCGCTGCGGAAGAACGTCGGGTCCTGACGGTCGGCGTCCGGGATGCAGGCCACCTCGTGCAGGCCGAGCTCCTCGCCCTGGTACAGGTAGGCCGAGCCCGGCAGGGCCAGCAGCAGGAGAGTGGCGGCGCGGGCGCGGCGGAGCCCCAGAGCGCGGTCGAGCACCGGCTCCGCTCCCCCGCTGAGCAGCCACTGCTTCGCGGGGGCGGTCTCGGCCGCGCCCTTCTGCGGGAGCCCGTAGCGGGTCGCGTGCCGGACGACGTCGTGGTTGGAGAGCACCCAGGTCGTCGACGAACCCGACTCCGCGGCCAGCTCGAGGTTGAAGGTGATCAGCCGGCGGAACTCCTCCGCGTCGAGGTCGGCCTCGAGCAGGTCGAAGTTGAAGGCCTGGCCGAGCCCCTCGGGGCTCGCGTAGCGGGCGCGGCGGGAGGCGTCGACCCAGGCCTCCGCGACGGCGGTGCGCGGCGGGTCGTAGGAGTCGAAGAGGGCGCGCCACTCGGCGTAGACCTCGTGCACCTCGTCGCGGTCCCAGAACGGGTGGCTGCCGTCGATCCGCTGGCCGTCGATCTCGGCGGCCGCGGGGAGCGGCTCGGTGAGGTCCTTGACCAGCGAGTGCGCCACGTCGATCCGGAAGCCGTCGACGCCGCGGTCGGACCAGAAGCGGAGGGTCTCGAGGAAGTCGTCGCGGATCTCGCGGTTCGCCCAGTTCCAGTCGGGCTGCTCCTTCGCGAAGAGGTGCAGGTACCACTGGCCGTCGCCGACCGGCTCCCAGGCGGGGCCGCCGAAGACGGACTCCCAGTCGCTCGGCCGCAGGGCGCCGTCCTCACCGCGGCCGTCGCGGAAGACGTAGCGCTCCCGGGCGGGCGAGCCCTTCGGGGCGGCTAGCGCCTCCTGGAACCACGGATGCAGGTCGGAGGAGTGGTTGGGCACGATGTCGACGATCACGCGGATGCCGCTCTCGTGCAGGCGGGCGGTCAGCTCGTCGAACTCGGCCAGGGTGCCGATCCGCGGGTCGACGTCGCGGTAGTCGGCCACGTCGTAGCCGCCGTCGGCCAGCGCCGACGGGTAGAACGGGCTGAGCCAGACGGCGTCGATCCCGAGCTCCCGCAGGTACGGGATCCGCTCGAGGATGCCGGCGAGGTCGCCGATCCCGTCGCCGTTCGCGTCCGCGAAGCTCCGCGGGTAGATCTGGTAGACGGCCGCCTGCCGCCACCACTGGGCGTCCTCGGTCGTTCCGCTCCTGCTGAGTACCGTGTCCGTCACGGGTGTCCTTCCGTTCGTCGTGGTGTGTGGTCTGGTCTGTCGTCGGCCGCGGCCGGCATCTCCGCTCACCGAGCTGCGCGCAGCCTTCGCTGATCGAGCAGCCCGCGCAGCGGGCGTATCGAGATCCGCCTCGCCAGGGCTGCTGCTTCGAGGCCGGCCTCTCGATGACGTGGGTCTCGATACGCCCCTCCGGGGCTACTCGACCAGCAAGAAGAGGGAGCGGCAGCGCGTCAGCGCGTCATTTGATGGCGCCTTGAGTCACTCCGGACATGACCCAGCGCTGGGTGAACAGGTAGACGATGATCGCCGGGGCCATCGCCATCAGGTAGGAGGCGAAGGCGACGTTGTAGTCGTTGCTGAACTGGGTCTGGAAGATCTTCTGCAGCACCGGGAGCGTCTGCAGCGACGGGTCCGAAGTGATCAGCGACGGCATCATGAAGTCGTTCCAGGAGGCGAGGAAGGCGAAGATGCCGACCGTCGCGCTCATCGGGGCGAGCAGCGGGAAGACGAGCCGCCAGAAGACCTGATTGGTGGTCGCGCCGTCGAGCCGGGCGCTCTCCTCGAGCTCCTCGGGCAGCGAGCGCAGGAACGCGGTGAAGAGCATCACGCTGAAGCTGAGCTGGAACATCACGTGCAGGATCGCGACGCCGAGCGGGTTGTCGAGTCCGACGAGTCCGGTGAGCGAGACCTGCGACAGCGCGAGCACCGGGAACGGCAGGAACATCGCCGCGAGCAGGTAGAAGAACGACCAGCGGTAGAAGCGCTTGCTCCAGTTGCGCGAGATCGCGAACGCGGCGAGGGCCGAGAGGACGATGGTGCCGCCGACCGTGATCGCCGAGACGAAGACCGAGACGGCGAAGCCGCGCGGGAAGTCGGTGAGGTTCCAGGCCTGGACGAAGCCGTCGACCGAGAACGGCAGCGGGATCGAGAAGGCGTTGCCGTCCACCGCCTGGGCGCCGGTCTTGAAGGCCATGGTCAGCGTCACCCACAGGGGGCCGATCACCGAGAGGGCGCAGACCACGAGGACGAGGGTGAGCAGGAGGCTCGAGCGCCGCCGCTTCCCCCCGCGACGGGCGTCGGCGTCGACGGCGGCGCGGGTGCCGGGGAGGGACGGGGCGAGGGGGACCTGGCTGGTCATCAGAAGGCCGCCTTTCCGCGCGAGACGCGCAGCTGTACGAGCGCGATCACGAGCGCGATGAGGAAGAAGATCGTGGCGTTGGCCATCTGGTAGGCGTAGTCGCCGCTGGTGAAGCCGGAGAAGATCGTCATCGCGACGCTGCGGGTCGAGGTCCCGGGGCCGCCGTCGGTCAGGCCGACGATGATGTCGTAGGAGTTGAGGAAGTTCTTGAAGCCGATCACGAGGTTGATCACGACGTAGCCCGCGACCAGCGGCAGCGTGATCGAGCGCAGCTGCCCCCAGCTGGACGCGCCGTCGAGCGAGGCGGCCTCGTAGACGTCGCCGGGGATCGAGAGCACGCCGGCGATGTAGATCAGCAGTGCGGAGGGCACGGCCTGCCAGGCGGTCACGATCACGATCGCGAGCCAGGCGAGATTCGGGTCCGCGAGGATGCTGCTGGCCAGCGGCGTCGCTCCGACCGACTGCGCGAAGGCGGGCAGCGAGTTGGAGAAGAGGAAGTTGAAGACGAACGCGATGATGATGCCCGAGACGACCATCGGCAGCACGAACACGGCCCGCAGCGCGACCTTGCCGCGGATCTGCGAGGTGAGCGCGATCGCCAGGAGGAACGCGATCACGTTGACCGCGAGCACCGTGACCAGCGCGAGCCCCACGGTGAAGCCGTAGGAGGCGAGGATCGCCGGGTCGGAGAACAGCGCGACGTAGTTCGTGAGACCGATGAAGCTCCACTCGCCGAAGCCGATCGAGTCGGTGAAGCTGAAGAAGATCCCCATCAGCGCGGGCAGGGTGATCGCGAGCGTGAAGAGCACGAGCGCGGGGAGCAGGTAGAGCAGGAAGGTGCGGTCGGTGCGCGGCTTCCGTCGCGGGGCGACGGCGGCGCGGGGAGTCGCGACGGTGCGCTCCTCCGGGCGGGCGGGGGCGGAGAGGGCCATGGTGTCTCGTCTCTGAGAGGTGGTCGGGGAGGTCTAGGAGCGGAACGCGATGCGCGCCCAGTCGGCGTCGATCGTGCGGAGCGTCGCGGCGGGGTCGGAGCCGAGGGCGACGCCCTGGACGTAGTTCTGCAGCGGGATGTTCTGCGGCACGAGCTGCGAGGCGCCGAGGCTGAACGCCGCCCGGTCGTAGAACTCCTGGAGCTCGACGAGGGTGGGCTGGGTGACGGCGGGGGCGTCGGTGGTGACGCCGAAGGCGTTGTTGTCGGCGTTGTAGGCGTCGATGATCTCGGGCTGCATCAGGAAGGAGAGGAACTCGCGCGCCGCCGCCTTCTTGGTCGAGGCCTCCGGGATCCACAGCGCGAGGTCGACGTTCACCCGCACGCGGCGCTCGTCGGGGTCGTCCGTCATCGGCAGCGGGAAGGCGCCGATCGAGAGGTCCGGGGCGGTCTTCGCGATCTCGCTCAGCGCCCACGGGCCCTGGAAGTACATCGCCGCCTCGCCGTTCGAGAAGGCGAGGTTGCCGTCGCCGTACGCGCGGCTGGCGGCGTTCGGCTGCGCGTAGCCGGCGAGCTGCACCATCTGCTCGACGGGAGCGGCGAAGTCCTTCTCGAACGAGACCGGCGAGGAGGGGCCGACGTCGGCGCCCTGCTCCTTCAGCTGCGAGAAGAAGGACTCGAGGTCGACGGTGCCGCCGACGGAGTAGTCGAACAGCCCCTGCGCGACGGTCCACGGGTCCTTGTAGGTGCCGTAGATCGGGGTGATTCCCGCCGCGGTCAGTGCGTCGCAGACCGCGAGGAACTCGGTCCAGGTGGTCGGCACCTCGAGGTTCTGCGCGGCGAAGATCTCGCGGTTGTAGAGCACCGCCGACATCATCAGCGAGTAGGGCAGCACGCTGGTGCGGCCCGGGTAGGACGCGGTCTGCTCGATCAGCGGCTGCAGGTCGGGATTGATCCGCTTCGCCTCGGCCATGTCGGACAGGTCGCTCAGGGCGCCTCGCTCGACGAACCGCGCGACCTCGAAGTTGTAGTTCAGGCAGCCGAGGTCCGGCGGGTTGGTGCGGACGAAGCCGGCCGAGAGGTTCGAGGAGAAGTCGTGCACGACCCGCACCCGCGACTGCGCGGCGTGGAAGCGGTCGATGACCTCGTCGAAGTAGCCGATCACCTCGGGCTTGGACTGGAAGAAGGTGATCTCGGTGACCCCGCCCGAACCGGAAGGGGAGGCGCAGGCGGCGAGGCCGAGCGCGGCGGCGCCGGCACCCGCCGCGGTGAGCAGAGTGCGCCGGCTGAGGGCGGTGGTGGTGAGGGGCACTTCGTCGTCTCCCGGGTTGCGGATAAGTTGCTTCGGTGACTAAATCTAGGTAGTAGATCTAGTACGCGATGTACTGTTGCAGCCGATCCGGCCGAGGTCAAGGGGAAGGGGGACTCGATGTCCGAGAGCAGGCTCTCCGTGAGCACCGGCTCGTTCCAGCGCCGGCGCAGCGCGCTCGACGTGCTCGAGTGCGCCTGGACCGGCGAGGCGGTGACCGCCTCCGCTCTGATCGAGCGCACCGGCCTCACCCGCTCCACCGTCATCGCCGTCTGCGATGACCTGATCGAGCTCGGCTGGCTGGAGGAGCTGGAGAATCAGCGCGCCGCCGGCGACTACGTCAAGGGCCGGCCTGCGCGCCGGTACGCACTCCGCCGCCGCGCGGGCGTCGTCGTGGGCGTCGACGCCGGGCAGCACAGCGTCGGCGTCTTCGTCGCCGACCTGCTCGGCGAGACCCTCGTGCGGCACGTCGAGCCCGTCGATCACGAGCGAGTCGAGGACCTTCCGCACGAGCGCCGCGTCGCCGACATCGACCGGGTCCTCGACCGCGCCCTCCTCCTCGCCGGCGTGACCGACGACGAGGTCCTCGCGCTCACCCTCGGCGTCCCGGCTCCCGTCGACGCGCTCGGCCACTCCCCCGCGGGCGACAACGGCTTCTGGGGTGCGATGAACCCCGGGCTCGTGGACCACTACTCCGGCCGCGGCTGGTCGCCGGTGGTCGACAACGACGCGAACCTCGCCGCGCTGGCCGAGGGCTGGCGCGGCGCGGCGATCGGCTGCGACGACTACCTGGCGCTGCTCTCCGGCGAGCGGCTCGGCGGCGGGATCGTGCTCGGCGGCTCGCTGCTGCGCGGCGCCCGCGGGCTCACCGGCGAGATGCGCTACCTCGACCTGGTCGAGGGCGTCGGCTCGGCGGAGGGCATCGCCGCCCTCGCACGGACCTGGGCCCGCGAGGCGCTGGCCGTGGCGGGCCGGCCGGCGTCGCTCCTCGACGCCGTGGCGCAGCCCGGGGCCGCCGAGGTGCTGGCCGCGGCCGACGCGGGCGATCCGCTGGCCTCCGCCGTCGTCGCACGGCTGATCGACCGCCTCACCGCCATCACCGCGACCGTCGCCAACCTGCTCGACGTCTCCCTGATCGTCGTCGGCGGGGCGCTGGCCGCCTCGGCCGGCCCGCTGCTCGCAGCGGTCTCCGAGCGCCTGGTGGGCGAGGTGCACGCCCCGGCGCCGCGGATCCTGCCGTCGACGCTCGGCGATCAGGCGGTCGCGCTCGGCGCGGTCCGCTCGGGGCTCGGGCGGGTGCGGGCGGATCCGCTCGCGCTGCAGCTGCCGAGCCGGCCGGTCGAGACCGCCGCGCTCGCCTAGGGGCCGCTAGCGCCGGAAGGCGCGGACGATGAGCAGCAGCGCGAGCAGGACGGCGACCGCGGCGGCCGTCGCCGAGGGCAGCGCGAGCAGGAGGACGAGCGCGCCCGCCGCGGAGACGATCGCGGGCCAGCGCGCGCCGGCGACTCCGCGGTCCAGCCGGCGCAGGATCAGCGCGATCAGCGAGGCCGCGACCGCGAAGGCGAGCAGGGCGTCGGCGTCGAGGACGACCACCGCGAGCACCGACACGAGGCAGACGGCGAGCTGACCGGCCGCGGGCACGCCCGTGCGGCGGTTGCGGTGGGCGAAGGGGCCGGGGATCTCGCCCGCGTCCGCGAGCCGGACGAGCGCCGAGGCGTCGCGCCGCGTCAGGGCGACGAGCGCGAGAAGGGCGGCGAGCACGGCGGCGATGCCGACGAGGGCGGCGGCGGGGGTCCCTGCTGCGACCGCGGAGAGCGAGGCCGGGACATCGGCGAGCTCCTGCGGACCGACGAGCAGCAGCAGCCCGACGCCGATCACGGCCGCCACGACGGTCGTGATGCCAGTCCCGAGCAGCGAGCGGCCGAGCGTCGGCGTCTCGCCGGGCGAGGCGGGAGCGAAGAGGACGAGCAGCAGGGCGGCCGCCGTTCCGGCACCCTCCGCACCGCCGATCACCGTCTCCGACGGCGCCGCGACCGGGTCCGCGAGGGCGACGATCACGGCGGACGCCAGCAGGAGGAGCAGCACGAGCCCCAGGAGCAGGCGCGCGAGCCCGGGCGGGACGGCACCGCCGCGGAGCACGAAGAGGGTGGTGCCGACGATCAGGAGCACGGCGACCGGGCGCGCGCTCGCGCCGACGATCGAGTCGGCGGCGGTCAGTGCGAGGGCGGACGCCGCGAGGGCGCGGCCGGCGAGCCCGAGCCACTCCCCCGTCGGTCCGTCGTGCACCTCGCGGCCGGAGTCGGCGACTGCGCCGACGACGGCCATCGCCGCCGCGAGCCCGAGACCGAGCAGCAGCCACCAGCCGGACTCGTGCGCGGCGGGCGACCAGACCAGGAAGAGCGCGGCTACGGCGATCGACGCCCGCGACAGCTCGGAGGCGCGCAGCAGACCCCCCGTCCGGGTCTGATCACCATGCATGCGCATTCACTCATGCTAGGGCGTCGGACGCTCCCCCGAGCGAGCCGAAGGCCGCCGACCGCGGACGCTCGTGCTGATCGAGCAGCCCGCGCAGCGGGCGTCTCGAGATCCACCACCGTCAGACGCGGGTCTGCAGACCACCCCGCGGGCGACGGCGGGTCTCGATACGCCGCTCCGCGGCTACTCGACCAGCATGTGGCGCGCGGAGCGCGGACGTCTCCGGTCTCGGCCTACGCGTCGCCGTCGAACATGGAGGTGACGGAGCCGTCGTCGAAGACCTCGTGGATCGCGCGGGCGAGCAGCGGGGCGATCGGCAGGATCGTCAGGCGGTCCCACTTCTTCTCCTCCGGCAGCGGCAGGGTGTCGGTGACGACGACCGAGTCGATGAACTCGGAGCTGAGCAGCTCGCGGGCCGGGTCGGAGAAGACGGCGTGGGTCGCGGCGACGACGACGCCGATGGCGCCGGCGGCCTTGAGGGCCTCGGCGGCCTTGGCGATGGTGCGGCCGGTGTCGATCAGGTCGTCGACGAGGAGGCAGACGCGGCCGCTGACCTCTCCGACGATCTCGTGCACCGAGACCTGGTTCGCGACCTTGGGGTCGCGGCGCTTGTGGATGATCGCGAGCGGCACGCCGAGCTTGTCGCTCCAGATGTCGGCGACGCGGACGCGGCCCATGTCCGGCGAGACGACGGTGAGGGTCGAGGGGTCGAGCTTCTCGCGGAAGTGCTCGAGCAGCACCGGCATCGCGAAAAGGTGGTCGACGGGGCCGTCGAAGAAGCCCTGGATCTGCGCGGCGTGCAGGTCGACCGACATGATGCGGTCGGCGCCGGCGGCCTTGAACAGGTCGGCGACCAGGCGGGCCGAGATCGGCTCGCGGCCGCGGCCCTTCTTGTCCTGGCGCGCGTAGGGGTAGAACGGGGCGACCACGGTGATCCGCTTGGCCGAGGCGCGCTTGAGCGCATCGACCATGATCAGCTGCTCCATGAGCCACTCGTTGATCGGCGAGGTGTGCGACTGCAGGACGAAGACGTCCCCGCCGCGGACCGACTCGCCGTAGCGGACGTAGAGCTCGCCGTTCGCGAAGGTGCGCCCCTCGGTGGTGACCAGCTCGGTGCCCAGCTCGTCGGCGACCGCTTCCGCCAGTGCCGGATGCGCCCTCCCCGAGACCAGGACCAGGCTCTTCTTGTTGCTGGCGGTGATGCCCGTCACTGTGCTCCGCTTCCTCCGGTCGCGCGGTCGGTGCCCTCGGGCTCCGACGCCTGGGCGGCCTCGGCGGCGGCGGCCGACGCGGTTCCCGGACGATGGGTCTGCACCCATCCGGCCATGTTGCGCTGCGGAGCGACGGTGATGCCGAGGGCTCCGGCGGGGATGTCCTTGCGGATGACCGTGCCGGCGCCCGTGTACGCTCCGTCACCGATTCTAACGGGGGCGACGAAGACGTTGTGCGACCCGGCGCGCACGTGCGACCCCACGACGGAGGACGCCTTGTTCACCCCGTCGTAGTTGGCGAAGATCGAGCCGGCGCCGATGTTCGACTCCTCGCCGATCGTCGCGTCGCCGACGTAGGAGAGGTGCGGCACCTTCGAGCCGGCGCCGATTGTCGCGTTCTTGGTCTCGACGTAGGTGCCGATCTTGCCGCGCTCGCCGAGCACGGTGCCCGGGCGCAGGAACGAGAACGGGCCGACCTGCGCCTGCGCGCCGATCACCGCGAGTGTCGCGTCCGAGCGCTTGATCACCGCGTCCTCGCCGACCTCGCAGGAGTCGAGGGTCGTGTCCGGCCCGATGATCGCCCCGGAGGCGATGACCGTCGGCCCCTTGATCTGCGTGCCGGGGAGGATCTCGACGTCGGGCGAGAGCACCGCGTCGACGTCGATCCAGGTGGTGGCCGGGTCCTGGATCGTGACGCCCTCCAGCTGCCAGCGGCGGACGATGCGGGCGTTGAGCTCGAGGGCCGCGTCGGCGAGCTGGGCGCGGTCGTTGATGCCGGCGACGAGCCAGCGGTCCTGCACGGGGACGGCCTCGATGGCGCGGCCGGCGGCCTTGAGCGCGGCGGCGGCGTCGGTGAGGTACTTCTCCTGCTGCGCGTTGTCGGTGCCGATCGCGCCGATCACCGCGCGCAGGGCGGCGGCCTCGAAGGCGTAGACGCCGGCATTGGTCTCGGTGAGCGCGAGCTCGGCGTCACTCGCGTCCTTCTGCTCCACGATCGAGGCGAAGCCGCCGTCGACGCCGCGGACGATGCGGCCGAAGCCGGTCGGGTCCTCGAGCACGCAGGACAGCATCGTCAGGGCGTTCGCCGCGCCGAGGTGCTCGTCGACCAGGCGGCGCAGGGTCGGCGCGTCGAGGAGGGGGACGTCGGCGCTGAGCACCACGACGGTCCCGTCGAAGTCGTCCGGCAGCGCGGCGAGGCCGAGCTCCACGGCGCGGCCGGTGCCGGGCACCTCGTCCTGATCGACGACGAGGGCCGCGGGCGTGTGGTCCAGGACCGCGGCGGCGACCCGCTCGCGCTCGTGCCGGACGACGGTGACGACGTGGCCGGCGTCGAGCGAGGCGGCCGTGTCGAGGACGTGCCCCAGCAGCGGGCGCCCGGCGAGACGGTGCAGGACCTTGGGGGTGCGGGACTTCATCCGGGTGCCCTGACCGGCGGCCAGGATCACCACCGCGAGCGTGCTGTCGACCATGGTGCGCGTGCTCCTCCGTCCGGCACCGGTGCTCGGTGCTCGAGCTCCGCCACCAGGATTCGAACCTGGACCGGACAGCTCCAAAGGCTGCCGTGCTGCCGTTACACCATGGCGGACCGCGCTCTCGCGCGCCGTCCATCCTGCCATCCGCCCGCACCCGCCGTCGCCGTGGCGTCCCCGCCGGGCGGCTCCCGGCGACTCCCGGGGCGCGCACCCGCCAGAATGGACGGGTGAGCGCGAATGACGAGGTGGACGGCATCGTCGACGCCTGGGTGCGCGAGCGGCCCGACCTCGACTTCACTCCCCTGCAGGTCTTCTCCCGGATGCGCCGGCTCGCCAAGCAGCTCGAGCGGGCTCGCGGCAGTGCGTTCGGCCGCTCGGAGCTCGAGACCTGGGAGTTCGACGTCCTCTCCGCCCTCCGCCGCGCGGGGGCGCCCTACCGGATGAGCCCTAAGCAGCTGCTCCAGGCGACGATGGTCACCAGCGGCACGATGACCAACCGCATCGACCGGCTGGTCGAGCGCGACCTGGTCGAGCGCCTCGACGATCCGAACGACGGCCGCGGCGTGCTGGTGCAGATGACGCCGTCGGGCCTGTCCCGGGTGGATGCGGCGATCACCCGGCTCGTCGACGCCGAGCAGGAGCTGCTCGGAGCCCTCACGCACGCGCAGCAGGAGCGGCTGGCGCAGCTGCTCCGCAAGCTCTCGCTCGACTTCGGCTGACGCCGCTGCAGAACATCAGCTGAGACAGGGGTCCCTCCCCCCACAGCGGAGGCACACCCTTCTCAGCTGATGTTCTGCGCCGCTCTCAGCCCTCGAGCAGCTCCGACAGCTCCAGCCAGCGCAGCTCGAGCCCGGCCGCCTCGTCCTGGTGCTCGCGCAGCTTCGCGTTCAGGCCCAGGATGCCGTCGTAGTCGTCCGGGTCGTGGGTGGCCATCTTCTCGTGCACCGCGGCGGAGAGCTGCGTGAGCTTGTGCAGGCGCCGGTCGATCGCCGACACCTCCTTCTCGGCGGTGCGCCGCTCGGCGCCGCCGAGGCCGGACGGAGCCGGAGCGGAGGCCCCCGTCGAGCCACCCGCGGGCGCGCCCTTCTCCAGCGCGCGGCGCAGGTCGAGGTACTGCTCCACCCCGCCGGGCAGGTGGCGGAACGCGCCGTCCATCACGGCGTACTGCTGGTCGGTGACGCGCTCGAGCAGGTAGCGGTCGTGCGAGACGACGAGGAGCGTGCCGGGCCAGGAGTCGAGCAGGTCCTCGATCGCGGCGAGCATGTCGGTGTCGAGGTCGTTGGTGGGCTCGTCGAGGATCAGCACGTTGGGCTCGCTGAGCAGGATCAGCAGCAGCTGCAGCCGGCGGCGCTGGCCACCGGAGAGGTCCTTCACCGGCGTCGAGAGCTGCGCGCTGGAGAAGCCGAGGCGCTCGAGCAGCTGCCCGGGCGTCATCTCCTTGCCGCCGATCGAGTAGCTGGTGCGCTGCTCGGCGATGATCTCGCGGACCGGCTGGTGCTGCACCTCGGTCAGCTCGCGCAGCTGCTGGTCCAGGATCGCGACGCGGACCGTGGTGCCGCGCTTGACCTTGCCGCTGGTCGGCTGCACGCTGCCGGCCACGAGACCCAGGAGCGTCGACTTGCCGGCGCCGTTCACGCCGAGGACGCCGGTGCGCTCGCCGGGAGCGATCCGCCACTCGATCCGGTTGAGCACGGTCCGCTCGCCGTAGCGGACGGTGACGTCGAGCAGGTCGACGACATCCTTGCCGAGCCGCGAGACGGCGAGCTGCGACAGCGAGACGGAGTCGCGCACGGGCGGCTCGTTCTCGATCAGCTGGTTCGCCGCGTCGATGCGGAACTTGGGCTTGGCCGTGCGGGCCGGAGCGCCGCGGCGGAGCCAGGCCAGCTCCTTCTTCATCAGGTTCTGCCGCTTCGACTCCATGGTGGAGGCCATCCGGTCACGCTCGACGCGCTGCAGGATGTACGCCGCGTAGCCGCCCTCGAAGGGCTCGACCAGGCGGTCGTGCACCTCCCAGGTCGCGGTGCAGATCTCGTCGAGGAACCACCGGTCGTGGGTGACGACCGCGAGGCCGCCCGAGGTCGCGGCCCAGCGGCGCTTGAGGTGCTCGGCGAGCCAGGCGATTCCCTCGACATCGAGGTGGTTGGTGGGCTCGTCGAGGAAGACGACGTCCCAGTCGCCGACGAGCAGCTTGGCCAGCGCGACGCGGCGGCGCTGGCCGCCCGAGAGCGCGCCGACGACGCCGTCCCAGGGGACGTCGCGCAGCAGCCCGGCGATGACGTCGCGGGTTCGCGCGTCCCCGGCCCACTCGTGCTCCTCGAGGCCGCCGACGACGGCCTGGGCGACGGTGAGCTCCTCGTCGACGGTGTCGGCCTGGTCGAGCATGCCGAGCGTGACGCCGCGGCGGTGGGTGACCCGGCCGCCGTCCGGCTCGATGCGCTGGGCGAGCAGGCGGAGGAGGGTGGACTTGCCGTCGCCGTTCCGGCCGACGATGCCGATGCGGTCGCCCTCCTCGATACCGAGGGAGACGTCGTCGAAGATGACCCGCGTGGGGTACTCGAGGCGGAGCGACTCAGCGCCCAGGAGATGTGCCATAGGGGCCGAGTTTACCGGGGGCCGCCTCCGCGGATCCCCACGGGCGGACGCGGTGCGCTCAGGCGACCGTCACGGTGCGCATGTGCCAGCCGGTCGCGCCGTCGGGGGCGGGCGGCGCCTCGTCCTGCGTCTGCACCAGGCCCTCGGAGTCGGTGGCGCGGACCAGGACGACGTGGTCGCCGGCGATCGCGTCCCACTCGTAGACCCACTGGATCCAGGTGTCGGCGGTGACGGCCTCGGCCAGGCGCGCGGACTGCCAGGCGCCGCCGTCGATCTGGACCTCGACCTTCGAGATGCCGGTGTGCGGCGCCCAGGCGACGCCCGCGACCGCGACCGTGCCGGCCGGAACGGCCTGGCCCTGGCGGGGGACGTCGATCCGGGACTCGACCTTGATCGGGCCCCGCTCGGTCCAGCCGCGGGTCGACCAGTAAGCGACGTCGTCCTCGAAGGTGGTGACCTTGAGCTCGGTGACCCACTTCGTCGCCGAGACGTAGCCGTAGAGGCCCGGGACGACCATCCGCACCGGGAAGCCGTGCTCGACCGGGAGCGGCTGGCCGTTCATGCCGACCGCCAGGAGGCTGGCGCGACCCTCGTCGGTCAGCACCTCGAGCGGGCTGGAGGCGGTGAAGCCGTCGATGCTGCGGGAGAGCACCATGTCGGCGCCGGCGGTCGGGCGAGCACGGGCGAGCAGCTCGCGGATCGGGTAGCCGAGCCAGAGCGCGGTGCCGATCAGGTCGCCGCCGACCTCGTTCGAGACGCAGGAGAGGGTGACGAGGTGCTCCTCGAGCGGGAGGGCGAGGAGCTCGTCCCAGGTGAGGGTGATCTCCTCCTCGACCATGCCGGTGATCTTCAGCGACCAGTCCGCCGGGTCGACGCTGGGCACGGAGAGCGCGGTGTCGATCCGGTAGAAGTCGTCGTTGGAGGTGACGTAGGAGCTGATGCCCTCGATGCTGTCGAGGACGCCGGTCGCGGGGATCGGCGCGGCGGTGGCGGCGGGGGTCGGCAGCACGACGGCCTCGCGGACCGCGGTGACGGCGGAGGCGGCGGCGGTGACGACGCGCGCGCCCACGCCCGCGACGACGGCGGCGGCACCGGCGATGCCGACCAGGCGGAGGAAGGAGCGGCGGTCGGTCGAGCCCTGAGCGGGCTCCTCGTCCCAGGCGCGCAAGCGGGCGGAGGCGGCGCGCAGCACCATCGCGCCGGCGACCATGCCGACCACGCTCGGCGCGGCGTCGATGCCGGAGGCGCCCTCCCGACTGACGGCCGCGAGGGCTCCGAGGCCGGCGACGGCGGCGAGGACCAGGACGCCGAGCGGCGTCTTGCGGTACTCGAGCAGTCCGGCGGCGATGGCGAGCAGGGCGACCGCGATACCGAGGGAGACGAGGAGGACGAGCTTGTCACCGGTGCCGAACAGGGCGATGACCGTGTCCTTGACGCCGGGCGGGACGATGTCGATCACGAAGCCGCCGACCGCGACGAGAGGGCTGCCGCCGGCGCCCGTGAAGACGGCGACGAGCTCGGCGGTGGCGAGGGTGACGGCGGCCGAGACGAGCCCGGTGAGGATCGCGAACAGTGCTACTCGTCTGGGGGCCATGAGCGGCACTCTAGGCCACGAGATCGAGCGTTCTCTGCGGACGCCGGGTGGGTCTCGATACGCCGCTGCGCGGCTACTCGACCAGCATGGTGAAGGCCGGTTCCCCACTCATGCTGATCGAGTAGCCCTCGCAGAGGGCGTATCGAGATCCACCGTGTCCAGCAGGGCGGGTCTCGATACGCCGCTCCGCGGCTACTCGACCAGCATGGGTGGGCCGCTGCGCCGCTACTCGACCAGCATGCCCCGACGGCATGCCTCAGGTGGAGAGGAGGCGGGCGCCGTGGACCGGGCCGGAGACGCGGACGGCGCGCAGGCGGGCGGACGTCAGCTCGAGCTGCAGGTCGAGCGCGGCGTCGGCGTCGGGCAGGAGGAAGGCGACCGTCGGGCCGGAGCCGGAGACGAGGCCGCCGAGGGCGCCGCTCTCCTCGCCGCGCTCGAGGATCCGCGCGAGGCCGGGCTGCAGGTGCAGGGCGGGCGCCTGGAGGTCGTTGTGCATCGCATCGGCGAGCATCGCGGCATCGCCCGCCCGGAGAGCCTGCAGCACGTTCGGCTCGATGCTCGGCGTCGCGGAGATCGGCCGGAAGTCGTGCAGGTGGCGCTCGCGGTGGCGATCCAGCTCGCGGTAGACCTCGGGGGTCGACAGGCCCTGCTCCGAGAGCACGAGCACCCACTCGAAGCGGCCCTTCGCGAGCGCGGGGCTCAGCTCGTCGCCGCGGCCGACGCCGATCGCGGTGCCGCCGGTGAAGGAGAACGGCACGTCCGCGCCGAGCCCGGCGGCGATCCCGAGCAGCTGCTCGCGGGTGCAGGCGGTGCCCCAGAGCGCGTCGCAGGCCAGCAGCGTCGCGGCGGCGTCGGCCGAGCCGCCGCCCATGCCGCCCGCGATCGGCACGTTCTTCTCGATCTCGAGGTGCACGCCGCCGCGGTAGCCGGTCGCCCGGGCGAGGGCCCGCGCCGCCTTGATCGCGAGGTTCGACCCGTCGACGGCGAGGCCGCGGGTGTCGATCGAGCCGGAGAACTCGACCGAGAAGTCGGGGGCGTCGCTCGCGCGGACGTCCTCGTAGAGCGACAGCGACTGGAAGGCCGTCGCGAGCTCGTGGTAGCCGTCCTCGCGGACGGCGCCGACCTTCAGGTAGACGTTGATCTTGCCTGGCGCTCGCGCGTGGACCCGGTTCGACGTCGTCGCGCGATGGGCCATGCGACCACGCTACAGGGTGGCGGAGCCGCGCTCGTCCGCGGCGGGAGCGCTCTCGTCGACGGCCTCGTCGGCATCCTCGTCGGCGCTCTCGCCGTCGTCCTCGGCCCCCGTCGCGGCTGGCACCGCGCCGCCGCGCACCGGCGCCCGCGCCGGGTCGAGCGCCCGGCCGAGGGCGGTGAACGCCGCGACGTCGAGCTCCTCGCCGCGGGCCGTCTGCGGCACGCCGGCCGATTCGAGGGCGGCGATCGCGGCGGTGCTGTCGCCGAAGAGCGCGGCGAGCGACTGGCGGAGCATCTTCCGCCGCTGCGCGAACGCCGCGTCGACCACCGCGAAGACGGCGCGACGCAGGGTCTCGTCGCCCGGCTCCTCGCCGCGCTCGAACGACACGAGGACGCTGTCGACGTTGGGCACCGGCCAGAAGATCTGCCGGGACACGGTGCCGCCGGTCGTGAACGAGCCGAACCAGGACGCCTTGACGCTCGGGCCGCCGTAGATCTTCGAGCCCGGGCCGGCCGCGAGGCGGAGGCCGACCTCGGACTGCACCATCACCACGCCGGAGCGGATGCTCGGGAAGTGCTCGAGGAAGTGCAGCAGCACCGGCACCGAGATGTTGTACGGGAGGTTCGCGACGAGCCGCACGGGCTCGCCCGGCAGCTCGAGCACCTTCATCGCGTCCGCGCGGATCACGGTGAGGTCGGCGGCGGGCGCCATCAGCTGGACCGTGCGGGGCAGCTGCTCCGCGAGCCGGCCGTCGATCTCGACGGCGACGACCCCGGCGCCGGCCTCGAGGAGGCCGAGGGTGAGCGAGCCGAGCCCCGGGCCGATCTCGACGACGCTCTCGCCCCGCTCCACGCGGGCGAGCTTGACGATGCGGCGGACGGTGTTCGCGTCGTGCACGAAGTTCTGGCCGAGCTTCTTCGTCGGCGTGACGTCGAGCAGCTGAGCGAGATCGCGGATCTCGGCGGGTCCGAGCAGCTTCGGGACGGCGACCTCCTCGGCCGCCGCCTCCGCCGCGTGCCGGCCGGTCATGCCAGCTGTCCGACCGGCTCCGACGGCTCCGAGCCGACCTCGCCGCCCCACTCGCCGTAGACCTGCTCCGTGTTCGACGCGATCGTGGCGGCCAGGTGACCGACGTCGGTCTCCAGCGTCGCGGCCATCGAGCGGAGGGTGTGCGGGATCAGGTAGGGCGCGTTCGGGCGGCCGCGGAACGGCTCCGGAGTGAGGTACGGCGCGTCGGTCTCGACGAGGATCAGGTGCCGCGGAGTGGCGACCAGCGCCTCGCGCAGCGACTCGGCGTTCTTGAACGAGACGGTGCCCGCGAAGGAGAGGTACCAGCCCTCCTCCGCGCACATCCGCGCCATCTCGGCGTCGCCGGAGAAGCAGTGGAAGACGGTGCGCTCGGGGGCGCCGACGCGGCGGAGGGTCTCCATCACCTCGCGGTGCGCGTCGCGGTCGTGGATCTGCAGCGCGATCCCGGTCTCCTTCGCGATGCGGATGTGCTCCTCGAACGAGCGGAACTGGGCGGCGCGGCCGCTCTCGCCGGTGCGGAAGAAGTCGAGGCCGGTCTCGCCCACGGCGCGGACGCGCGGCTGGGTGGCCAGCTCGGCGATGACGGCGAGGGCGTCGTCGAGCTCGCCGCGCTCCTCGAGCGCGGGCGCCTCGTTGGGGTGGATCGCGACGGCGGCGAGCATGCGCGGCTCGGACGCGGCGCGCTCGGCCGACCAGCGGCTGGTCTCGACGTCGGTGCCGACCTGCACGACGCCGCGGACGCCGACCGTGGAGGCCCGGTCGAGCTGCTCCCGGTAGTCCAGGGGCTCGAGGCCGTCGCTGATCTCGAGGTGCGTGTGGTTGTCGTAGACGGGGACGACGAGCGCCTCGGGCAGCGGCGGGTACGTCAGGTCACGGCCGGACGTGTTCTCACGGGCGCGGACGTGCTGGCTGTCGGTCATGCGTCCAGGCTACCGGGGCGGGGCGGCGGAGCCTCGGCGGGCGGATGGAGAACCCGCGCCTGCACACGGTGGATCTCGATACGCCCGCGGCGCGGGCTACTCGATCAACATATCGGCGCCCGCGCAGCGGGCTCCTCCAGCATGAAGGCGCCCGCGGAGCGGGCTCCGCGATCAACGGCCCGGACGGGTCAGGACTCCGGGACCTCGATGCGGGGGAAGAGCGGGGCGAGGGTGCCGGCGGTGGTGCCGACGGGCAGCTGCCCCCACTCCCCCGCCGCGCGCAGCGGCTGGGCGGTGAGTGCGCCGAGCGCGTCCTGCACGCCGAGCGCCTCCCAGAGCGCCGTGGTCGCGCGGGGCACGACCGGCGAGAGCAGCACGGCCAGGGCGCGCAGCCCCTCCGACGCCGTGTAGAGCACGGTGCCGAGGCGCTCGCGCGCGTCCTTCTTGGCCAGGGCCCACGGCTCCTGCTCGGTGATGTAGCCGTTGAGCTCGTCGACGATCGTCCAGACGGCGGTGATCGCGTCGTGGATCGCGAGGGTCTCGATCGAGCGGTCAGCCGCGGCCGCCGCCTCCGCGACCGTCGCCTGCACGCGCTCCTCCGCCTCGGTCAGTGCCGAGGGCTCGGGCACGACGCCGTCGTAGTAGCGGTGCAGCATCGCGATGACCCGCGAGGCGAGGTTGCCGAAGCCGTTGGCGAGCTCGGCCTGGTACCGCGCCGCGAGGTCCTCCCAGGAGAAGGAGCCGTCCTGGCCGAAGGTGATCGCCCTCATGAAGTAGTAGCGGAACGCGTCCGAGCCGAAGGTGTCGGTGATCTGCTCCGGTGCGATGCCGGTGAGCTTCGACTTCGACATCTTCTCGCCGCCGACCAGCAGCCAGCCGTGGCCGAAGACCTGCTTGGGGACGTCGAGCCCGGCGGCCATCAGCATCGCGGGCCAGATCACCGCGTGGAAGCGGAGGATGTCCTTGCCGACGATGTGGGTCGCCGGCCAGCGGCGCTCGAACTCCGCCTCGTCCTGGCCGTAGCCCACGGCGGTGATGTAGTTCAGCAGCGCGTCGAACCAGACGTAGACGACGTGCGAGTCGTCCCAGGGCACCTTGACGCCCCAGTCGAAGCTCGAGCGCGAGATCGAGAGGTCGGCGAGGCCCTGGCGCACGAAGCTGACGACCTCGTTGCGCGCCGACTCGGGCTGCACGAAGTCGGGGCGCTCCTCGTAGAGCGCGAGCAGGCGCTCGGTGTACTCGCTCATCTTGAAGAAGTAGTTCTTCTCCTTGAGCAGCTCGACCGGCTTCGAGTGGATCTTGCAGACGTACTGGCCCTCGTACTCGCCGGTGCCCTCGTCGAGGTCGGAGAGCTGCTTGTACTCCTCGCAGCCCACGCAGTAGTAGCCCTCGTACTCGCCGGTGTAGATCGCGTCCTCGTCGTAGAGCTTCTGCAGGAACTTCTGCACGTTGACCTCGTGGCGCTGCTCCGTGGTCCGGATGAAGTCGTCGTTGGCGATGTCGATCGTCGACAGCAGCGGCTTCCACGAGTTCTGCACGAGCCGGTCGGCCCACTCCTGCGGGGTCGTCCCGTTCGCGGTGGCGGTGCGCAGGATCTTCTGGCCGTGCTCGTCGGTCCCGGTCAGCAGCCACGTGTCGTCGCCCGCCTGGCGGTGCCAGCGGGTGAGGACGTCGGCGGCGACCTCGGTGTACGCGTGCCCGATGTGGGGGACGTCGTTCACGTAGAAGATCGGGGTCGTGAGATAGAAGGAGGCGCCGTCGGACATGGCGACCATCCTAGGGTTCGCCGCCGGGGCCTCCCGCTGTGTGACGGAGCGGTGCCGGACGCGACCAGGGCTCGGGCTCAGCCGCGACGGGACGCGAGGGCCGCCTCGTAGAGCGCGCGCTTGGACAGGCCGGTGATCTCCGCGACCTCGGCCGACGCCTCCTTGAGCCGCGCGCCCGCCGCGACCCGCTCGAGCACGTCGGCGAGCCCGTCCTCGAGGGAGGACTCGCGCTCGGGAGCGCCCTCGACCACCAGGCAGATCTCGCCGCGGAGGCCGTCGGCCGCCCACTCGGCGAGCTCGGCCGCCGTACCGCGGCGGACCTCCTCGAACATCTTCGTCAGCTCGCGGCAGACCACGACCCGTCGCTCGGGCCCCATCGCCTCGACGAGATCGGCGAGGGAGTCGCCGATGCGGTGCGGCGACTCGAAGAAGACCATCGTCCGGCGCTCGTCGACGAGCGAGCGGAACAGCGTGACCCGCTCGCCGTGCTTGCGCGGCAGGAAGCCCTCGAAGCTGAAGCGGTCGGTCGGCAGACCGGAGACGGCGAGCGCCATCAGCACGGCCGACGGGCCGGGCAGAGCGGTCACGCGGACACCGGCGGCGACGGCGGTCTCGACGAGGTGGTAGCCCGGGTCCGAGACGGTCGGCATGCCGGCGTCGCTGAGGACGAGGAGGTCCTCCTCGCGGGCGAGCTCGACCAGCTCGGCGGAGCGCTCGCGCTCGTTGTGGTCGTGCAGGGCGTAGAGCTGCGGGCGGTTCTCGATCCCGAGGGCGCGGAGCAGCTGGATGGTGACGCGGGTGTCCTCGGCGGCGATGTGCCGGGTGCTCTCGAGCGCCTCGACGAGCCTCCGCGTCGCGTCGCCGAGATTGCCGATGGGCGTGCCGGCCAGGATGATCATCCGTCCATCCTCCCAGTCGGCGCGCGTCGGCGGCCGAACACGGCCCGGCGGCGGATCCGCGCGCCGTTAGCATGGCCGGGTGACGGACCGACCGCAGCGCGACTTCGACGACCTGCTCCTCGACTCCGCGGGGGCCTCGCGCGCCGTGCCGGTCGGGCCCGCGGACGGGAGCACCGCCGGCGTCACTGCCGCGAGCACCGCCGAGAGCGCCCCGACGACGCGCGTGCGCGAGAGCGCGCCGGATCTGCCCCGCGGCTCCTGGTTCGACGACGTGCACGACCGCCTCGTCGCGACCACCGCGCGCCGCCGGCTCTGGGAGCTGGGGCTGCCGATCCTCGTCGTCGTGGTCGCCGCCGTGCTCCGCCTCTGGAACCTCGGGCACCCGCGCTCGCTGGTCTTCGACGAGACCTTCTACGTCAAGGACGCCTGGACCCTCTGGAACCTCGGCTTCGAGGGCGCCTGGCCGGAGAACCCCGACCCGGGCTTCGCCACCGGCGCCGTCGACGTCTTCACCGGAGCGCCGTCCTTCGTGGTGCACCCGCCGCTGGGCAAGTGGATCATCGGGCTCGGGATGGGCCTGCTCGGCGCGGACGACAGCGTCGGCTGGCGCCTCGCCACCGCGATCGTCGGCATCCTCGCGGTCGCCCTCGTGATCGTGATC
Source organism: Rathayibacter sp. VKM Ac-2929 (assembly GCF_022815495.1). Taxonomy (NCBI): domain Bacteria; kingdom Bacillati; phylum Actinomycetota; class Actinomycetes; order Micrococcales; family Microbacteriaceae; genus Rathayibacter; species Rathayibacter sp. VKM Ac-2929. Next base: position 708,417 of record NZ_JALGRV010000001.1, on the reverse strand, counting down.
GGGAAGCTGCTCTTCCGCTCCACCTTCCTCGCCTCGCTCGCCGGCCTGCTGCTCGCGATCGACGGCCACGCGATCGTGATGTCGCGGGTCTCGCTGCTCGACGGCATCCTGATGTTCGTCGCCCTCTGCGGTGTCGCCGCGATCCTGCTCGACCGGCGCTGGGCCGAGGAGCGGATGGCCGTGAAGGTCGCCGCGGGCGACCTGCCGAGCTGGGGACCGGTGCTCTGGTGGCGGCCCTGGCTGCTGACCGCCGGTCTGATCTTCGGCCTCGCGGCGGGCGTGAAGTGGACGGGCATCTACTTCCTCGCCGCCTACGGCGTCTACGCGGTCGTCGTCGACGCGCTGCTGCGCCGGCGCGCGGGCGTGCCGTTCTGGGTCAGCGGCGCGATCCTCAAGCAGGGGCCGGTCACCTTCCTCCTGGTCGTGCCGATCGCGCTGATCGCCTACCTCGGCACCTGGCTCGGCTGGCTGCGCACCTCGGGCGGCTGGGCGCGGCAGTGGGCGACGGAGGCGCCGGGCAACGCCTGGACCGGCGCGCTCGCCTGGGTGCCGGACTGGGCGCAGAGCCTCTGGCACTACCACGTGCAGATGTACGACTACTCGATCAATCTGCGCGCCACGCACCCCTACGAGGCGAACCCGCTGACCTGGCTGCTGATGCTGCGGCCGACGAGCATGTACTTCGTCGACCAGGCGACCGGGGTCGACGGCTGCGCGGCGGTGCGCTGCGACGAGGCGATCACCTCGGTCGCGAATCCACTGATCTGGTACGCCGGCGTGCTCGCGCTGGTCTACCTGCTCTACCGGCTCGCGCGCTACCGGGAGTGGCGCGCCGGCTTCGTGCTGATGGGCATCGTCGCCGGGTACCTGCCCTGGATGCTGTACCTGGACCGCACCGTCTTCCAGTTCTACTGCGTCGTCTTCGAGCCCTACATGATGCTGGCGCTCGCCCTGACGGCCGGGGTGGTGATCGGGAAGCGCGGTGACGAGCGCGGCAGACGCACGCGCGGCATCGTGATCGTGCTGATCTTCGTGGTGCTCGCGGCGGCCCTGACCGCCTACTTCTACCCGCTGTGGACCGGGCAGCAGACGTCCTTCTCGTTCTGGCAGGCGCACATGTGGCTGCCCTCATGGGTCTGATCGCCCGGATCGGGCCCGGACTCGCGGCCTGCGCGGCCGCCGCGGTCCTGGCCTTCGCGGTGCACCTGGCGGTCCCCGCCGTGCCGATGCTGACGGCCGCCGTGGCGCTCGGGATCCTGGTCGCGCAGCTGCCGGCCGCCCGCCCGCTGCTCAGCGGTCGGCTGGCCCCGGGCCTGAAGTTCTCCTCGCGCACGCTGATGCGCACGGGCATCGTCCTGCTGGGGCTCAAGCTCTCGCTCGTCGACATCGCCGCGCTCGGGTGGGGAGCGATCCTGATCGTCGTCGCGATCGTGCTCGCGACGTTCGGGCTGACCTACGGCCTCGGGCGCGCACTGCGCCTGCCAGGCCGCGAGCCGCTGCTGCTCGCCGCCGGCTTCTCGATCTGCGGGGCCTCGGCCATCGGTGCGATGGCGGGCGCCACCCGGGCGAAGGAGGAGGAGCAGGCGGTGCCGGTCGCGCTGGTCACCCTCTGCGGCACCCTCGCGATCGCGGTGCTGCCGGCACTGCGCTACCCGCTCGGCCTCACGGACGTGCAGTTCGGGCACTGGGTCGGCGCGTCGGTGCACGACGTCGGCCAGGTGGTGGCGACGGCGCAGGTCGCAGGGGCGTCGGCCCTCGCGATCGCAGTGGTCGTGAAGCTGACCCGCGTGGTGATGCTCGCGCCGATGGTGGCGGTCGCCGCTGCCGTGACGCGACGCGGCGGAGACGAGGGTGGACCGCGCCCCGCGATCGTGCCGCTGTTCGTGGTCGGCTTCCTCGCGGCCGTGCTGCTGCGGACGCTCCTGCCGCTGCCGGAGGGCGTGCTGGTCGCGGCGGACACGGCGCAGACCTGCCTGCTGGCGGCGGCGCTGTTCGCGCTCGGGAGCGGAGTGCGGCTGCGGGCGCTGCTCACCACGGGTTGGCGGGCGCTGGTCGTCGCGCTCGCCTCGTGGTTCGCGATCGCGGTGATGTCGCTGGCGGCGGTGCACGCGACGCTGTGACGCTCGTCGAGGCGCGACGCTTCGAGTGCTCGGAGCCTGGGACTGTTACGGGATGCGTCGCTCCGGCGGCCCGGTGTCGGCGGCGCCCGCTAGCGTCGATCGCATGGCAGATCGCGAGTACGGCTTCAAAACGCGGGCAATCCACGCCGGCAACATCCCCGACCCGGTGACGGGCGCGCGAGCGCTGCCGATCTACCAGACGAGCGCGTTCGTCTTCGACGACACCTCCGACGCGGCGGCCCGGTTCGCGCTGCAGAAGTACGGGAACATCTACTCCCGGCTCTCCAACCCCACCGTCGCCTCGTTCGAGGAGCGGGTCGCGAGCCTCGAGGGCGGCCTCGGCGCCGTCGCGACCGCCTCCGGCCTGTCGGCGCAGTTCATCACCTTCGCGGCGCTGGTCGGCGCGGGCGACCACGTCGTCTCCTCCGCCAACCTCTACGGCGGCTCGATCACCCAGCTCGACGTCACGCTGCGGCGCTTCGGAGTCGAGACCACCTTCGTCCAGTCGAGCGACCCGGCGGACTACGCCGCCGCGATCACCGAGAAGACCAAGGTCCTCTACGCCGAGACGATCGCGAACCCCTCCGGCGAGATCGCCGACATCGAGGGCCTGGCCGCCGTCGCGCACGCCGCCGGCATCCCGCTGATCATCGACTCGACCGTCGCCACGCCGTACCTCGTCCGCCCGATCGAGTGGGGCGCCGACATCGTCATCCACTCGGCCACCAAGTTCCTCGGCGGGCACGGCACCACGCTCGGCGGCGTCGTCGTCGAGTCGGGGCGCTTCCACTACTCGCAGGAGAAGTTCCCGCTGCTGCACGACGCCGTCGCGTCCTACGGCGGTCTCTCCTGGGACGGCAACTTCGGCGAGTACGGCTTCCTCACGCGCCTCCGCGCCGAGCAGCTGCGCGACATCGGCCCGGTCCTCGCCCCGCACTCGGCCTTCCTGCTCGCGCAGGGCGTCGAGACGCTGCCCTACCGGATCCAGGCGCACGTCGACAACGCCCGCCGCGTCGCGGAGTGGCTCGACGCCGACCCGCGGATCGAGGAGGTCTACTGGGCCGGCCTGCCCGCGCACCCCCACCACGAGCGCGCGCAGAAGTACCTGCCCCAGGGCCCCGGCTCGGTCTTCAGCTTCGTGGTCAAGGGCGGTCGCGCCGTCGGCCAGACCTTCATCGAGTCGGTCGACCTCGCCAGCCACCTCGCCAACATCGGCGACGCGAAGACGCTGGTGATCCACCCCGCCTCGACGACGCACGCGCAGCTCACGGAGCAGCAGCTGCTGCACGCCGGGGTGCTGCCGGGCCTCGTCCGGCTCTCGGTCGGCATCGAGGACGCGGACGACATCATCTACGACCTCGATCAGGCGCTCACCCGCGCGGTCGAGGAGCACGGCACGCCGGACGCACCGACCGAGCTGCCCGACGACGTCTCGGTGACCATCGACTCCCCGACCGTGGAGGTCTGACCATGAGCGACACCGCCATCGCTGCCGACACCGCCGCGACCACCGAGGCCGACGACACCGTCGTCGCGCACCTGTCGAACGGGCTCAGCTGCTCCGTGCCGACGAATTCGCCCCTGGCGAAGCTGCTCAAGTCGCAGCGCACCTGGGTCGGGCCGGACGCGAAGAAGCGGCTGGACATCCTCCGCCGCGCGAAGACCGTCGCGATCGTCGGCGCCTCGCCGAACCCGGCGCGCTCCTCCTACTTCGTGTCGACCTATCTGCAGCAGTCGAGCGACTACGAGCTGTACTTTGTGAACCCGAACGCGGAGGAGATCCTGGGGCAGCCGGTCTACAAGAGCCTCGCGGACCTCCCGGTGGTTCCGGACATCGTCGACGTCTTCCGCAAGGCGAGCGACATCCCCTCGGTCATCGACGACGTCGTCGCCATCGGCGCGCCGACGGTGTGGGTGCAGCTCGGCATCTGGAACCAGGAGGCCGCCGAGTACGGCGAGTCGAAGGGCCTCACCGTGGTGATGGACCGCTGCCTCAAGGTCGAGCACGCCCGCTTCCACGGCGGCCTGCACCTCCTCGGCTTCGACACCGGCCAGATCACCTCCCGCAAGACCCTGCGCTGACGCGCCCCTCCTCCCCCCCGGGGGGGGGGGGGGGGGGGGGG
>NZ_JALGRV010000001.1:0-704164 GCF_022815495.1 Rathayibacter sp. VKM Ac-2929 | reverse complement strand
ATGCCACTTGTGCACGCTTTCCACGGCGTGTCGCGTGCACAAGTGGCATCTCGCGGAGGGGGTCAGTCGCCCTTCACGTTGACGAGCTGGCGGAGGGTGTGCCGGATCTCGACGAGGTCGGCAGCATCGGCCATCACCCGGTCGATCGGCTTGTAGGCCGCCGGGATCTCGTCGAGGAAGGCGTCGGTGTCGCGGTACTCGATGCTGGCCATCGCCTCGCGCAGCTGCTCGCGGGTGAAGGCCTTCCGCGCCGCCGACCGCGAGTACTCGCGACCGGCGCCGTGCGGCGACGAGTTCAGCGACATCGCGTCACCGCGCCCCACCACCACGTACGAGGCGGTCCCCATCGAGCCGGGGATGAGCCCCGGCCGTCCGGCGTCGGCCTGGATCGCGCCCTTCCGGCTCACCCAGACGTCGCGGCCGAAGTGGCGCTCCTTCTCGGTGAAGTTGTGGTGGCAGTTGATCCGCTCCCGCTCCTGGACCGCGACGCCGCTCCACTCGGCGAGCTGGCGGATCACCCGGTCCATCATCTCCTCGCGGTTGAGCAGCGCGAACCGCTGCGCCCAGCGCAGCTCGGCGACGTAGCGGTCGAACTGCTCCGTCCCCTCGACCAGGTAGGCGAGGTCGGGGTGCGGCAGCGCGATCCAGTGCCGGTCGCAGTACTCGCGGGCGACCCGGATGTGCGCCGTCGCGATCCGGTTGCCCACGCCTCGCGAGCCGGAGTGCAGGAACAGCCAGACCGCGTCGGTCTCGTCGACGCTCACCTCGATGAAGTGGTTGCCGCTGCCGAGCGAGCCGACCTGCAGCCGCCAGTGCTTCGCCGAGCGCGCCGGGTCGAAGCCCGCCTCGACGGCGAGCGCCTCCAGCTCGGCCACCCGCGGCTCGGCGGTCGCGGCGACCTTGCGATTCGCCGCGCCGGCCGACAGCGGCACCGCCCGCTCGATCTGCCGCCGCAGCTCGCCCAGGTCGCGGCCGGCGAGGTCGCTCCGGGAGAACTGCGTGCGGACGGCGATCATGCCGCAGCCGATGTCGACGCCCACGGCCGCCGGGATGAGCGCGCCGAGGGTCGGGATGACCGAGCCGACCGTCGCTCCGAGTCCGAGGTGGGCGTCGGGCATCAGCGCCAGGTGGGGGTGGATGAACGGCATCTCGGACGCGGTGAGCGCCTGCTGCCGCGCGTTGTCGTCCAGGATGCTCGCCCAGGAGACGAGCCGCTCCGTGATTCTCTGCATGGTCCTTCCTCTCGTGAAGGCCCGGCGGTCGCCGGGATCGGGGTGGGACGCGCTCGGGGCGGCGGGATGCCGCGAGCCGACCGCGAGGCCCCTCCCCTGCAGAGGAGTGCCGACGCACGAGGGCCCCGAGACGACGTCGTCCGGGAGCCCGCGGCGGATGCCTAGGGGTGCCGGACGACGCCGGGCTGGAGGTTCGCGAGATCGCGCTTCGAGCGTTCGAGCTCGACCGCGCCGACGAGGGCGCGGGGGCGATCGGCGACGAGCATCTCGTCACGGGTCGATCGATACGCGGTCACGGGCTGCTCCTTCCGGGCGTCGGGGGTGCGCACTCCGGTGGCGCGCCCGCCGAAGCCAGCAGTGCCGCTGGTGCCGTGCAACCCGGGCGTGTCGCGCGGCGCGGGACGTCGGAACCCATCGGCGAAGGATCCTCCTGCCGTCCAGTGAGCACCTCCCCCTCGAGTCGGAGTCTCCTCCGCATCGCGTGGGCGCTCTCTGGGCGACCCCTCCGTGTCCCCGGATCCGTGACAGCGACAGGAGTAGGCAGGACGGGCAAGGGAGAAGCGAACTCCGCCGATCGTGACAACGAATCCGGCCGCCCGGCGGCCACGAAGAGGTGTACGAAACGATGAGAACCACCCGTCCCACTCCAGTCGCCCAGCGCCCGAGGCGCCTCCTGATCGCAGGGCTCGCCTGCGGCGCCCTCGCCTTCGGGTCGGTCGCCACGGCGCCTGCGGTCTTCGCCGCCGAGGCACCGGTCAGCGCCGCTGCCGCCTCGGCCGCCGCCTGGCCCGTCGTCGCCGAGGGCGAGAACAGCGCCAACGCCCGGACCGTGCAGCACCTGCTGAACGCCGCCGGCGCCTCCGTGGACGCCGACGGCGTCTTCGGCCCCGCCACCGCCGCCGCGGTGACCTCCTTCCAGAGCGCGCGCGGCCTCTCCGCCGACGGCATCGTCGGCGCGCAGACCTGGGCCGCCCTGATCACGACGGTGTCCTCCGGCGACTCCGGCGAGGCGGTCAGCGCGCTCCAGGTGCAGCTGAACAAGGTCGGCGGGAGCCTCACGGTCGACGGCGCGTTCGGCGCCGCGACCCTCGCCGCCGTGAAGAGCGTCCAGTCGGCGGCCGGGCTCGCGGTCGACGGCGTCGTCGGACCGCAGACCTGGCAGTCGCTGGTCGGCGCCGGCTCGGGCACCACGCCCGACCCGGGCCAGCCGGGCGAGACGTTCGCGACCCTCAGCGACGAGCAGCTCGCGAACGTCCGCACGATCATCGCGGAGGGCAAGACCGCCGGCGTCCCCGAGTACGGCTGGGTCGTCGCCATCGCCACGGCGATGCAGGAGTCGCGACTGCGGAACCTCTCCGGTGGCGACCGCGACTCGGTCGGCCTGTTCCAGCAGCGCCCGTCGGCGGGCTGGGGCGACGCGGCCGACCTCGTCGACCCGGTCTACGCCTCGAGGGCGTTCTACGGGGCGGCGAACAGCCCCACCACCAACACCGGCCTGACGGACATCGCCGGCTGGGAGTCGATGTCGGTGACCGAGGCGGCGCAGGCCGTGCAGGTCTCCGCCTACCCGGACGCCTACGCGCAGTGGGAGACCCTGGCGCGCGAGGCCGTCGAGAGCGAGGGATGAGGATCATGAGCACGACGGAGATCAGCACGACGGAGATCAGCACGATCACCAGCACGGCGGCCCCCGAGGCCCGGCACCGGCGGAGCATCGGCGCCCGCGTCCTCGCCGTCGTCACCGCCCTGCTGCTCGCCCTCGGCGTCAGCGTCGGGACCGCGACCAGCGCTCAGGCGGCCGACTGGCCCGTCCTCTCCTCCGGCTCGACCGGGGAGGACGTGACCACCGCGCAGTACCTGCTCCGCTCGTCGGGTCAGTCGCTCGCTGTCGACGGCGCGTTCGGCGCCGGCACGCAGTCGGCGGTCACCTCCTTCCAGTCCGGCGCGGGCCTCGCGGCCGACGGCGTGATCGGCGCGGCCACCTGGGGCGCGCTGACGGTGACCTTGCAGAGCGGCGCCTCCGGAGACGCGGTCAGCGCCGTCCAGACGCAGCTGAACGCGAACGGCGCGTCCGTCGCGGTCGACGGCGCGTTCGGCCCGGCGACCACCGCCGCGGTCCAGAGCTTCCAGGGCACTGCGGGACTGACCGCCGACGGCATCGTCGGGCCGGCCACCTGGAAGGCCCTGATCGCCGGGACCGGCGGCGGCACCACGCCTCCCCCGTCGGGCGACGCCGCCGCGACCGCGCAGGCGATCCTCGACAACCCCGGGATCGAGCTCTACGAGCTGGGCTCGGACGCCGCCTCCACCTCGCTCGCGAACATCCGCGACACGGCCTCCGGCCAGCCCGCGAAGACGAGCCCCGAGGGCGACGCCGGGGTGACCTCGGTCGCGCTGAACCCGGCGATGCTCGATGCGCTGCTGAAGCTGAACACGCAGTACGGCCACACCCTGCGGGTCACCTCCATCGCGGGTGAGGACCACTCCACCGGCTCCGGCCACTACACCGGCGACGCGGTCGACATCGACCTGATCGACGGCGTGCGGGTCTACGAGGGCGCCGACCACCAGGCGATCCAGAACGCCTGCGCCGAGATGGGCGCGACGCTCACGCTCGGCCCCGGCGACGCGGGCCACTCGGACCACGTGCACTGCGAGTTCTGACCCCCGGGACCTCGGTCCCGGTACTCGGAGCCACAGGGGGCGGGCGCTCGATCGGGCGCCCGCCCCCTTCCGTGCGTGAGGCGTAGTCTCGGGAGATGAGTGCATACGTCTCCGCCTTCGACCTGTTCAGCGTGGGGATCGGCCCCTCCAGCTCGCACACGGTCGGCCCGATGCGGGCGGCCCTGGCCCTCGCCGAGCGGCTGCGGGACGCCGGGCTGCTCGACCGGGTGAGCCGCGTGGTCTGCACGCTCTACGGCTCGCTCGGCTCCACGGGCATCGGCCACGGGACGCCGGACGCGATCGTGGCCGGGCTGTCCGGGCTGCACCCGGAGACCTGCGACCCGGAGGAGGTCCGCGGAGCGTGGCGGCGGCTCGACGAGGACGGCGCGATCGCGCTCGCGGGCGAGACGCGCCTGCCGATGACGCGCGAGGACATCGCCTTCGAGCCGCGCACCCGGCTCCCCGAGCACCCCAACGCCCTGACGTTCAGCGTCTGGCTCGGCGACGCGGCGCTGCCCGAGTGGGAGGAGACCTACTACTCGATCGGCGGCGGATTCATCCGCCGGGCCGGCGAGCGCGCCGAGCTGGCCTCGCTCGCTCCGCACCCCTACCCCTTCGTCTCCGCGCTCGACCTGCTCGCGACCTGCGACCGGACCCGCTCGAGCATCGACGAGATCGCCGCCGCGAACGAGCGGGCGCTGCACCCCGGCCTCGACGTCGACGCGCGGCTGGACGCGATCTGGGACGCGATGGCGGCCTGCGTCGAGCACGGCCTGGCGACCGAGGGCGTCCTGCCCGGCGGTCTGGGCGTGCAGCGCCGCGCCTCCGTCCTGCGCGGCCGGCTCGAGGCCTTCGAGGACGACCCGCTGGACCGCGCGCGGGCGACCTCGGTGGAGTGGCTGCACGCGTTCGCCCTCGCGGTCAACGAGGAGAACGCGGCGGGCGGGCGCGTCGTCACGGCGCCGACGAACGGGGCGGCGGGCATCATCCCGGCCGTCGCGCACCACTACCTCCGCTTCGTGCCCGGGGCGGACCGCGCGGGCATCCGGCGGTTCCTGCTCACCGCGACGGCGATCGGCTCGCTCTGCAAGACCAACGCGTCGATCTCCGGCGCGGAAGCCGGCTGCCAGGGCGAGGTCGGCTCGGCCTGCGCGATGGCGGCGGGCGCGCTGTGCGCGGTGCTCGGCGGGACCCCGCGGCAGGTGGAGAACGCGGCCGAGATCGCGATGGAGCACCACCTCGGGCTGACCTGCGACCCCGTCGGCGGGCTGGTGCAGATCCCGTGCATCGAGCGCAACGCGATCGCGGCCTCGACGGCGGTCAGCGCGGCGCGGCTGGCGCTGCACGGCGACGGGACGCACCGGGTCTCGCTCGACACCGTGATCGAGACGATGCGCCAGACGGGCATCGACATGTCCTCGAAGTACAAGGAGACCAGCGAGGGCGGTCTCGCGGTCAACGTCATCGAGTGCTGAGGGCGGCGGTCGGTACCGCAGGAGGGACGGCCGCGCCGAGCGGACTGTGACGCCGGATGAACCACGATGACGCACCGGCCTGCGGAGCGTCGGGGGTCGCGCCTAGCGTGGTGCGGGTGAGCAGCACTGCAGCCCCCTACCTCGCCCGGCCGATCGTCTCGACCCAGTGGCTGGCCGACCAGCTCGGCCGCGAGCACCTCGTCGTGGTCGACGCGAGCGTGCTGCTGGTGACCGGCTTCGACGGCCGGCCCGGCTACCTCGGCGGCGACGAGCAGTACCTCCTCGAGGGCCACGTGCCCGGTGCGGTGTTCGGCGACCTGCTCGCGCAGCTCTCGGATCCGGAGGCGGCCCTCCCCTTCACCCGGCTCGACCCCGAGCGCTTCGCCGCGGCGACGGCCGCCCTCGGTATCGACGACGACTCGGTGGTCGTCGTCTACGACTCCGCGGTCGGCCAGTGGGCGTCGCGCCTGTGGTGGCTCCTGCGCGCCGCCGGGCACGACGCGGTCGCGGTGCTCGACGGCGGACTCAGCGCCTGGCGGCGGGAGGAGCGCCCGATCGAGACCGGTCACGTCGAGCCGCGGACCGCCGCGGGCATCACCGTGCGCCCCGAGCGCCCGCTCTGGATCGACAAGGCCGGCGTCGAGCGCGTCGTCCGCGGCGAGGAGCCGGGCGCCCTGGTCTGCGCCGTGCCGCCGAGGGAGTTCACCGGCGAGCAGGGGCGCCGGCCGCGCCTCGGCCACCTCCCCGGCTCGGTCAGCGTCCCGGCCGTGCGGCTGGTCGACCGCGAGGACAACACGCTCCTCCCGCCGGAGCGGCTGCGGGCGCTCTTCGGCGAGACGCTCCGGGCCGAGCGCATCGTCCTCTACTGCGCGGGCGGGATCGCCGCGACGGCCGACGCGCTCGCGCTCGCCGTCCTCGGTGTCGACACCGCGGTCGTCTACGACGGCTCGCTCCACGAGTGGGCCGCCGATCCCGACGCCCCGCTCGTCGTCACGGCCGCGTGAGCAGCTCCTCCGGGAGCTCGGTCGTCGGCAGCGCGCAGACGAAGGCCTCGCAGGAGTAGGCCGTCGGCAGACCGTCGCGCGACGTCCGGCCCTCGAAGAGCTCGAAGCCCACGCGGGCCCACTCGGCCGCCGCGTCGTCGCTCACCACCGCGAGCACGCCCAGCCCGGTCTCCCGGGCGCCGCGCTGCAGCTGCGCCCGGGAGCCGTCGTCCGGCACGACGACGACCAGCTGCGTGACCGGCTGCGCGAGGCGCCCGGCGAGCGCGAGGATCCCGCCGAACCCCATCGGCTGCCCGAGTGCCCCCGGACCGATGCCCGCGACCACGGCCTCCGCCGCCTCCCGGTAGCGCCGCTCCCCCGTCAGGAGGTACAGCACGTGGGCCGCGTCGGCCGCCGCCGAGAGGCCCGAGGGGTAGGCGCCCTCGGACGGATCCGCCGCCAGCAGCAGCCCGCGCGCGGTGAGCGCCGGGTCCCCACCGCCGGGCAGCGCGAACGGCGGCCAGGACGCGGCCGCGTCCAGCGCCCCGTCGATCAGCGTCCGGGCGACGACCGCGGAGCGGGGCGTCCCCTCGGCGAGCGCCAGCTGCAGCAGCCCGCCGGCGAGCATGCCGAGATCCTCCAGCGCCGGGCGCGCGGCGGAGACGGAGTCGCCGAGCGAGGCGCGGACGCCGACGCGCCCGTCGACGAGGTGCCGCTCCAGGAGGAGATCGGCGGCGTCGCGCGCGGCAGCGATCCAGTCCTCCCGGCCCAGGGCCCGCCCGGCTCGCGCGAGCGCTCCGATCGCCAGCCCGTTCCAGCCGGTGACGACCTTCTCGTCGAGGGCGGGCGGGGTCAGGTCGGAGCGGTCCTCGGCGAGGTAGTAGCCGCCCTCCGAGCGCTGCCCGTCGACGATGCTCTCCGAGTCCTGCGCGCTCGCGAAGCCGCCGCTCGGCCGGCGCAGCGTCGCGAGCAGGAACGACGCGACGCCCTCCGCCACCCCGGCGAGCGCCTCCCGGTCGGTGCCCTCGCGCCCGAGCAGCACCGCCGCCACGTCGAGCAGCTGGGCGTTGTCGTAGAGCATCCGCTCGTAGTGCGGATCGCTCCAGTCCTGGCGGGTGGCGTAGCGGAAGAAGCCGCCGTCGCGATCCCGCAGCGGCGAGCCCGCCAGCGTCAGCAGTGTCCGCTCGGCCAGCTCCGCGCCGTCGTCCCGTGACGCCAGGAACCCGAGCACCGGCGCCACCGGGAACTTCGGCGCCCCGCCGAAACCGCCGTGCACCCGGTCCTCCTCCGCGGCGAGCGCCCCGACGGCCGCCGCGAGCGCCGCGTCGTCCGGGAGCGCGTCTCCCGTGGGCACCACCGACGTCGCCTCCCGCAGCGCGGTGCTGAGCGACCCCGCCGTCGCCTGCACCTCGTCGCGCCGCAGCCGCCACGCCTCCGACACCGCGTCGAGCACGTCCGAGAACGCCGGCACCCCGCCGACGGCCCGCGGCGGGAAGTACGTCCCCGCGTAGAACGTCTCCCCGGCCGGAGTCGTGAACACCGTCAGCGGCCAGCCCAGATTCCGCGTGAACGCACTCGCCGCCGTCAGATAGGCGGTGTCGACGTCCGGATGCTCCTCGCGGTCCACCTTGACCGCCACGAACCCGTCGTTCAGCCGCGCCGCGAGCACCGGATCCGAGAACGACTCCCGCGCCATCACGTGGCACCAGTGGCAGGTCGCGTACCCGATCGACACCAGCACCGGCACGTCCCGGCGCACCGCCTCGGCGAACGCCTCCTCCCCCCACGGCCACCAGTCCACCGGGTTGTCGGCGTGCGAGCGGAGGTACGGACTGACACTGGAGCGGAGTCGTTCGGCCATGCCCTCCACGCTAGACGCGCCGCCCGCCGCCGTCCGGGGCGTTGACAGCCGCCCCCACGCTCGCCCCTCCCCCGGTGGACACCCGCTCCGCGGGTGCCCCCATGCTGATCGAGTAGCCCGCGCAGCGGGCGTATCGAGATCCACCATCGTCAGAAGCCGAGTCTGCAGACCCACCTGCTGACGCCGGCAGGTCTCGATACGCCCCTCTGGGGCTACTCGACCAGCATGACTGCAGCCGCCCCGCTGACGACATCGAGTCTCATCCCGAAGGGATGGACGCCGCCCCTCGCCGCTGTCTCACGCCGAAGGGGTGGACGCGGTGCCTCGTCGCGGCTCCTGGCTCGGGTCTGGCGGGCCCGCCGCAGGCGCGCGGGAAGGAGCCGCGACGAGGCACCGCGTCCACCCCACCCCGCGACGAGGCACCGCCTCCGCCCCAACCCGCACCGAGTGACGCCGACCCGCCCGGAATCGTAGGGTGGCCCGAGCAGGAGAGGCGGGCGGATGCGCACGGAGCAGTCATCGAAGGAGGTCCCCCTCACGCAGTGGAACTGGTTCACGCGGGCGAAGACACCGAGTGAGAGCATCGTGATCGGCATGCTGGTGCTCGCGATCCCCGCCTGGAACCTCGTCGGGGTGTTCGTCGACGGCGTCCAGCTCGGCGTTCGGATCGCCGTCCTCGCCGCACTGACCGTCGTCCTGTTCGGCGTGATGGGCACGCTGATGGCCGTCCGGCACCCGACCCCGTACGCCGACCTGACCGCGCGGACCGTCCGCGTCCGCTCCCGGACGACCCCGTTCGCCGCCTTCACCTCGGCACAGCGACGGCCGACCGTTGGCCGCTCGAAACGCGTCGCGATCGAGCTCCACGCCCCGGCCAGACGATCCTCCTGCAGCTGCGCGACAGCCTAGGACGCCTGACGACCGGCCGGACGCAGGAGGCCGTGCTCGAGCTCCTGCGCGGCAGCAGCATCGAGACGCCCACCTCCCGCGACGACCCGACGGGCCGCTTCGCCGCGGTGAACTTCCCGGCGCACCTCACCCGCGACCAGGCGATCGCCCTGGCGGAGCGCCCCCTGACCGCCCCCGATGTCGGCGCCGGCACGCACTGACCGCGCCGATCCTCCCCCTCGACCCCGTCTCACCCCGAAGGAACGGACGCCTCCCCTCGGCCCCACCCTCGCCCCCGGCGGGGTGGACGCGGTGCCTCGTCGCGGCTCCTGGCTCGGGTCTGGCGGGCGCGCCGCAGGCGCGCGGGAAGGAGCCGCGGCGAGGCACCGCGTCCGCCCCACCCCGCAACGAGGCACCGCGTCCACCCCACCCGTCAGCAGGGCGGACGTCAGCGCTCGAAGAACCAGCCGGTCGGCCGCTGCGGCCCCGACGACGACCCGCCGCCGCTCGCCCGCCGGCCGAAGACCAGGTACGCGATGCTCCCCGCGAACGGGAGGATCACGATCAGCGCCACCCAGCCGACCTTCGCGACCTTCGACAGCCGCCCGTTCGCCAGCACGCCCCGGATCGCGAGGATCAGCAGGACGATGTTGAGGATCACGAGGAGGGACTGCGTGTTCACACTCGGCTCTCTGCTCGGCCCGCTCGGCGCGGGTGGCCGCCCGCGGGATTCCGCCGGGAGACCTGGGCATCATGTCACGGCGCCGTAGGATGGAGGGCTCATGTCAGACGTCCTCAGCATCCGGTATCCTCCCGAACTCCCCGTCTCGGCGCGCAGGGACGACATCGCCGCCGCCATCCGCGACCACCAGGTCGTCATCGTCGCCGGCGCCACCGGCTCCGGCAAGACGACGCAGCTGCCCAAGATCTGCCTCGAGCTCGGCCGCGAGAGCATCGCGCACACCCAGCCCCGCCGCATCGCCGCCCGCACCATCGCCGAGCGCATCGCGGAGGAGCTCGACGACGAGGTCGGCGGGATCGTCGGCTACCAGGTCCGCTTCACCGACAAGGCGAGCGCGTCGACCCGGATCAAGCTGATGACCGACGGCATCCTGCTCAACGAGATGAACCACGACCGGATGCTCAGCCGGTACGACACGATCATCATCGACGAGGCGCACGAGCGCAGCCTCAACATCGACTTCCTGCTCGGCTACCTGCACCGGCTGCTGCCCCGCCGCCCGGACCTCAAGCTGATCATCACCTCCGCCACGATCGACCCGCAGAGCTTCGCCGAGCACTTCCGCGACGCCGCCGGCGAGCCCGCGCCGATCATCGAGGTCTCCGGCCGCACCTACCCCGTCGAGATCCGCTACCGCCCGCTCGTCGCCGAGGAGCCCGAGGAGGAGGACGACACCGACGTCCCCGACGCCACGAGCGGCAGCCGCGATCTGATGACCGGCATCGCCGACGCGCTGGCCGAGCTGGCCCGCGAGGACCAGGGCGACGTCCTCGTCTTCCTCTCCGGCGAGAACGAGATCCGCGACGCCGAGGACGCCATCCGCGGCCGGAACCTCCCCGGCACCGAGGTCCTCCCCCTCTACGGCCGGCTGTCGGCCGCCGATCAGCACCGCGTCTTCGAGCGCGGGCGCACCCCGGGCGTCCGGCGCCGGGTGGTGCTCGCGACCAACGTCGCCGAGACCAGCCTCACCGTGCCCGGCATCCGCTACGTCATCGACGGCGGCACCGCCCGCATCTCGCGCTACAGCGCCCGCTCGAAGGTGCAGCGCCTGCCGATCGAGGCGATCTCGCAGGCGTCGGCGAACCAGCGCTCCGGCCGCTCCGGCCGCACCAGTGCGGGCATCGCGATCCGGCTCTACTCGGAGGAGGACTTCGAGCGCCGCCCCGAGTTCACCGATCCGGAGATCCTGCGCACCGGCCTCGCCGCCGTCATCCTGCAGATGATCTCGCTCGGCCTCGGCGACATCGCCGGCTTCCCGTTCCTCACCCCGCCCGACTCCCGCGGCATCAAGGACGGCCTCGACCTCCTCACCGAGCTCGGCGCCCTCCGCTCCTCCGCCACCCCCGCCGACTCCCCCTCGCGAGATGCCACTTATGAGGGCGACACGCCGAAGAAACCCGTCACAAGTGGCATCTCGCGGGGGGCCGACACGGCGCCTCAGCTGACGAGGATCGGGCGGGATCTCGCGCGGCTGCCGATCGACCCGCGGTTCGGGCGGATGGTGATCGAGTCGCGCAAGCACGACGTCAGCCGCGAGGTGATGGCGATCGTCGCCGGGCTGACGATCCAGGACGTCCGGGAGCGCCCGCTCGAGCGCCGCGCGCAGGCCGACCAGCAGCACGCCCGCTTCGTCGACCCCACCAGCGACTTCCTGACCCTGCTCAACCTCTGGAACTACGTGGAGGAGAAGCAGGCCGAGCTCTCCTCCAGCGCCTTCCGCCGGCTCTGCAAGGCCGAGTACCTCAACTACCTCCGCGTGCGCGAGTGGCAGGACGTCTTCCGCCAGCTGCGCCAGCTGGCCCGGCCGCTGAAGCTCGAGCTCGGCGAGCCGAAGGTCGACCCCGACGGGATCCACCGGAGCCTGCTCGCCGGTCTGCTCTCGCACCTCGGCATCAAGGACACCACCTCGCAGCAGGCGCAGCGCGCGGCGAAGAACCGCGAGCGCCAGAGCGTCCAGTACGTCGGTGCCCGCAACGCGAAGTTCTCGATCTTCCCCGGCAGCGCGCTGGCGAAGAAGCAGCCCGACGCCCTGATGAGCGCGGAGCTGGTCGAGACCAGCAAGCTGTTCGCCCGCTCCAACGCCGCGATCGATCCGGCCTGGGCCGAGGCGATCGCCGGCGACCTGGTGAAGCGGCAGTTCAGCGAGCCGCACTGGGAGAAGGCGCAGGGCGCGGCCGTCGCCTACGAGAAGGTCACGCTCTACGGCGTGCCGATCATCGCCCGGCGCCGGGTGCAGTTCTCCCGGATCGACGCCGGGTACGCCCGCGAGCTGTTCATCCGCCATGCCCTCGTGGAGGGCGAGTGGGACGCGCGGCACGCCTTCGACAGGAAGAACCGGGCCCTGCGCGCCGAGCTCGAGCGCCTCGAGGAGCGCACCCGCCGCCGCGACCTGCTCGTCGACGACGAGGCCGTCTTCGACTTCTACGACCGCCGCGTCCCGCGCGACATCACCTCGGTGCGCTCCTTCGACTCCTGGTGGCGCACCGCGCAGCACGACGAGCCCGACCTGCTGACCATGACGCAGGAGACCCTCCTGCCCGAGGACGCGGAGCAGATCGACGAGACCGCGTTCCCGACCCAGTGGCGCCAGGCCGACCAGCGCTTCCGGCTCTCCTACCGGTTCGAGCCGGGCACCGAGGAGGACGGCGTCACCGTGCACGTGCCGCTCGCGCTGCTGCCGCGCGTCACGCCGCTCGGCTTCGACTGGCTGGTGCCGGGGCTCCGCGCCGAGCTCGTCACCGCGATGATCAAGGCGCTGCCCAAGCACCTGCGCCGGAACGTCGTCCCGGCGAACGACTGGGCGCGCAAGCTCACCGCCGCGCTCCCCCAGGACGTGCCGAACCCGCCGACGGAGTCGTTCGCCGCGACCCTCGCCGGGGCGATCCGCCGCGAGGCCGGCGTCGTGATAGACGCCTCCGACTTCGACCTCGAGCGCATCCCCGCGCACCTCCGGGTCACCTTCGCGATCGCCGACGAGCGCGGCCGCACCGTCGCCGCCGGCAAGGAGCTCGCGCCGCTGGCCGAGCGCCTGCGCGGCCGGGTCCGCGACGAGGTCGCCCGGGTGGTCGAGGCGCGCGTGCCCGACGCCCTCGAGCGCCGCGGCATCAGGACGTGGGACATGGCGGAGCTCCCCCGTGTCACCGACACCCGCCAGGGCGGCAACACGATCCGCGCCTACCCGGCGCTGATCGACGACGGCGACTCCGTCTCGATCCGCCTGCTCGCGACCGCGGAGGACCAGGCGCGCGAGCACCCGCGCGGCGTCCGCCGCCTGCTGCTGCTCGCGACGCCCAGCCCGGTCGCCTACGTGCAGCAGTACCTGACCGCCAACGAGAAGCTCGTGCTCGCGCAGAGCCCGTACCAGAACACGACGGCGCTGTTCGGCGACTGCCTGCTCGCCTGCGTCGACGCGGTGCTCTGGCGGATGAAGCCGGACGGCATGCTCTTCCTCCGCGCCGAGTTCGACGCGGTGCGCGACCGGGTCTCGGGCAGCGTGATGGACTCGATGTTCGAGACCGTGAAGACCGTCACCACGATCCTCACGACGGCGCGCGGCGTCGAGAAGGCGCTCAAGGCGTCCACGAGCATGGCGCTGCTCCCGGCGCTGACCGACGCCCGCGAGCAGCTGACCGGGCTCGTGCACCCCGGCTTCGTCTCCGCGACGGGACTCGAGCGGCTCCGGCACCTGCCGCGCTACCTCGCCGGCATCACCGAGCGCTTCGGCAAGATCGGCGAGAACGTCGGCCGCGACCGGGTCTGGCTGAACGAGGTGCAGGCGGCGCAGGAGCTCTACCGCTCCGCGGGCGGCACGATCCCGCTGCCGCCGCACGCTCCGGAGCGTCTCGTGCGCGCCCGCTGGCTGATCGAGGAGCTGCGGATCAGCTTCTTCGCGCAGAGCCTGGGCACCGTCGAGAGCGTCTCCCTGCAGCGGATCCGGAAGGTCCTCGCGGGCTGACCGGGGCCGCCGGCGGCCGGTTCGGCGGACGACGCCGGCGGGCCGCCGCGGGCCGCTAGTGTCGTCCGGTGGGCAGCTACACCGAACTCCTGAGAACTCCCGGCGTGGGTCGCATCATCGCGGCCCAGCTCACCGCGCGCTTCCCGTTCGGGATGCTCTCGCTCGCGTTCCTCCTGCACGTCGAGCGCGTGCACGACTCCTACGCCGCGGCCGGCCTGGTGCTCGGCTCGATGTCGATCGGCCAGGCGATCGCCGGCCCGCTGACCAGCCGCCTGATGGGCCGGCTCGGGATGCGGCGGGTGCTCACCGCCACCCTCGTCGTCTGCGCGGCCGCGATCATCGCGATGGCGCTGCTGCCGCTGGAGATCTGGCAGTTCGTCGTCATCGGCTTCGTCGCGGGCCTCAGCATGCCGCCCGTGCAGCCGGCGGTCCGGACGATCTACCCGAAGATGGTGCCCAGCTCGCAGCTGACCCCGCTGTTCTCCCTCGACGCCTCGGCGCAGGAGATCATCTGGGTGCTCGGCCCGGTGCTGACGACGTTCGTCTCGATCCAGATCTCGACCGTCGCGGGCATCCTGACCGCCGCGTTCTTCCTCGTCGGCGGCGGCATCTGGTTCATCGCCTCACCCGAGGTCGGCAGGGTGCGCATCCCGCGCTCGCGTCGGAAGCTCGGCGTCGTGCTGACCAAGCCGCCGGTGCTGCTCGCGACCGTCGTCGGCTTCCTGCTGGTCGGCGCCTGCGCCGCGGTCGAGGCCGGCGTCGTGGCGGTCTTCGGCGAGGGCGGCGTGGAGTCGGGCGTCGTCCTGGCGGTCTTCGCGGCGGGCTCGCTCGTCGGCGGCCTCACCCTCGGCCACATCCCGATCAGCCGCTGGGCGACCGCGCGGCGGATGCTGATCGTCACCGTCGGCATGGGCCTCGCGGCGTTCTCGACCGATTTCTGGTGGCTCTCGATCACGCTGTTCCTGGCCGGCGTCGGCATCGCACCGGCCCTGGCCGCGCTCTTCACGATCACGGCCGCGAGCGTGAAGTTCTCGGACACGGCCGAGGCCTACGGCTGGGTCGGCACCGGGCAGCTGATCGGCGCGGCGCTCGGCTCGGCGATCGCGGGCGTGCAGATCGACCGATCCGGCCCGACGGCCGCGATCGTGGTCGCCGCGGTGTTCGCCTTCGTCGGCTTCGTCGTCCCGGCGCTCGGCCGCCGCTTCCACCCGGACCTCCGCGGCCGCGACGCGAGCCCGCTGCCGGACACCGAGCCGGTGGAGCTGCCGACCTGAGTCGGCTTCCCCGACGTCGCTCTCGCGGAGGCGTCTCCCACTCGGCTCGGACCCCGCTCCCTTGAGGCTCCCAGGCGCGCCCCCCTAGGGTGGGGCTCGCACGGGACGGAGGGGCTGCCGATGGCACTGCGCGACGACGCGGAGGAACTCGTCCGCCAGCATCAGCGCGAGGCGGAGGAGGCGCACGTCCTCGACCCCTGGGCCGACCCCGAGACGCCCGAATGGGCGGGCGAGCTCGCCGCGGCGCTCTGGCAGGGCTCGTTCCGCCCCAGCCCCGTCTACTACCGCGCGGAGGACCCCTCGCACGCCTGGCGCGGACCGCATCCGATCCGGGTGCACCACCTCGGCTTCGGCTGGCAGATCACGGCCCGGCGCCTGCGGGCCGGCGCGATCGTGCCGAGCACCGTCGTCCTGCTCGAGACCGGCACGCTCTGGCTCGGTCTCGGGCCCGCTCGCCGACCGGGCCGCGGACTGCGCGCCCTCGGCGAGCAGGGCCTCGTCGACGGCCTCCAGCCCGGACACGACGACTACTTCGCCGTCCGCCGCTTCGTGCACACCAGCCAGGCCGCGCGCGACGACCGACGCCTCCTCTTCGGCGTCGCCGGCCTCGCCGCCCTGATCGAGGACACCGTCCGCGTCGGCCCGCACGGCGAGCTGCACTGGCACCTCTGACCCCTCCCGCGAGATGCCACTTGTGACCGGCTTTCGCGGCGTGTCGTGCGCACAAGTGGCATCTCGCGGAGGGGGAAGAATGGGGGGATGAGCGTTCCCCTTCTCCCCCTCAACGACGGGCGGGCGATCCCGCAGGTCGGGCTCGGCGTCTACAAGATCGGCGACGACGAGGCGGCCCGCACGGTCGCCACGGCGCTGGAGGCCGGCTACCGGCACATCGACACGGCGACCCTCTACGGCAACGAGCGCGGCGTCGGCGAGGGGATCCGCGCCAGCGGCCTCCCCCGGGAGCAGGTCTTCGTCACCACCAAGGTCTGGAACGACGACCACGGCTTCGACGAGACGCTCGAGGCCTTCGACCGCAGCCTCGAGCTCCTGGGCACCGACTACGTCGACCTCTACCTCGTGCACTGGCCGATCCCCTCGCGCGACCGCTACGTCGACACCTACCGCGCGCTGGAGCGGATCCGCCAGGAGGGCAGGGCGCGCTCGATCGGCGTGTCCAACTTCGCGATCGAGCACCTCGAGCGGCTGCTCGGCGAGACCGAGGTCGTGCCCGCGATCAACCAGGTCGAGCTGCACCCGCGGCTCCCCCAGGACGAGCTGCGCGCCTTCGACGCCGCGCACGGCATCGTGACCCAGGCCTGGTCGCCGCTGGCCCGCGGCCGCCTGCTCGACGAGCCCGTGCTCGCCTCGATCGCCGCGAAGCACGGCGTCTCGCCCGCGCAGGTCGTGCTGCGCTGGCACGTGCAGCTCGGAGTCGTCGTGATCCCGAAGTCGGTGACGCCCGCGCGGATCCGGGAGAACCTCGACGTGTTCGGGTTCGCCCTCGACGCGGAGGATCTGGCAGGAATCAGTGCCCTCGCGACCGGCGAGCGTACCGGCCGCGACCCGAGCCTCGACTGACGCGCCCTAGCCTGGCGGCATGACGACGCGAGCCCCGGAGACGAGAACCGCCCTCTTCCTGCACGGACTCGGCGGCGCCTCCGGCACCTGGTGGCGGGTCGCCGAGGCGCTGACCGGTGCCGGCTGGAGCGTGACGGCACCGGATCTGCGCGGGCACGGTGCGGGCGCCCGCGGCGGGTCGTCCCGGCACGACGACTACACCGACGACGTGCTCGCCCTGCGAGCTCCGTCCGGCACCTGGGACCTGGTGGTCGGCCACTCCCTCGGCGGAGCGGTGGCGGTGCGGGCGGCGGCGCGCGACACCGGCTGGGCCGCCCGGCTGGTGCTGCTCGACCCGGTGCTGCAGCTGCCGGCCGAGTCGCGGGCGGAGGTGCGCGCGGAGGAGCTCGCCGCCCTCACCGTCACCGCAGACGAGCTCGCCGCCGCCGAGCCGCACTGGGACGAGCGCGACCGCGCGGAGAAGCTCCGCGCCGCGCACGCCGCCGATCCGGCCGCCGTCGCAGCGACCGTCGACGACAACGACCCCTGGGACCTGCTCGCGGACGTCCCGACCCTGCGGGCGCCGGCGTTCGTGCTCGCGGGCGACCCGCAGGTGTTCACGTTCTTCCCGCCGTCCCTCGCCGCACAGGTCCTCCGCGCGAACCCGCGCATCCGCTACGCGGTGGTCGCCGGAGCCGGCCACAGCCCGCACCGCGACCAGCCTGCGGAGACGATCGCGATGCTCCGCGAGTGGGCCGAGAGCGACGCGACGGCCTGAGACGCGCTCCGGCCGCGGCCGGCCGTCCGTGTTTCCACCGGGTGACAAGTGCCGCGAAGGGGTGTCATTCGCGCGCGACCTGTGAATACGCTCGCAGAGGGCACCGCCGCTTCTCAGCACAGCGAGGGCGACGGAGGCCGTCGGTCCGACGGCCGCCGCCCTCGACGAAAGGGACCACCTGTGGCTACCACCACTGAAGACACCTCCGGCGCACGACGTCGGCGTCCGCTCCTCGGCTCGGCCGCGATGATCGGCGCCGGCGCGCTGGTCGCCGGCTTCGCCTTCGCTCCAGCGGCGAACGCCGTCGAGCCCGTCGACTTCGCCGATGCGGTGACCGTCGACGGCATCATGAACCACCTCGAGGCCTTCCAGGCGATCGCGGACGCCAACGACGGCAACCGCGCGATCGGCACCGAGGGCTACGAGCAGAGCGGCCAGTACGTC
This sequence comes from Rathayibacter sp. VKM Ac-2929, assembly GCF_022815495.1. Taxonomy (NCBI): domain Bacteria; kingdom Bacillati; phylum Actinomycetota; class Actinomycetes; order Micrococcales; family Microbacteriaceae; genus Rathayibacter; species Rathayibacter sp. VKM Ac-2929. Next base: position 686,311 of record NZ_JALGRV010000001.1, on the reverse strand, counting down.
GAGGCCGTGCTGAAGGCCGCCGGCTACACCACCGAGCGCCAGGACTTCACCACCACCACCCAGACGATCGACGAGTTCTCGCTGACCACGACCCCCGCGGTCGAGGGCATCCCGATGTCGTTCACCCCCTCCACCCCCGAGGGCGGCGTCACGGGCGAGCTGATCCAGCCGGTCGACCCGCTGGGCTGCGACGCGGACGCCTGGGCCGGGCTCGACGCGACCGGCAAGGTCGCCCTGGTCAGCCGCGGCACCTGCAGCTTCTCGGAGAAGTCGGCCGCCGCCGGCGCCGCCGGGGCGTCGGCCGTGATCATCTACAACAACGCTCCCGGTGAGGCGCTCAACGGCACGCTCGGCGCGCCCGACGACAGCTACATCCCGTCGGTCGGTGTGACGCTCGAGGAGGGCCAGTCGCTGATCGCGGCGCTGCCCAGCACGGCGACGCTGGTGATCGAGCAGACGACCACCGACACCGACACCTTCAACATCATCACCGAGACGCCCGGCGGCGACCACGACAACGTGGTCATGCTCGGCGCGCACCTCGACGGCGTGCCCGAGGGCCCCGGCATCAACGACAACGGCTCGGGATCGGCCACGCTCCTCGAGACCGCCGTCCAGCTCGCGGACGCGGGCGAGACCACCAACGCCGTGCGCTTCGCCTGGTGGGGCGCCGAGGAGGTCGGGCTCGTCGGCTCGTACACCTACGTCGACTCGCTCTCGGAGGAGGAGGCCGGCGACATCGCGACCTACCTGAACTTCGACATGGTCGCCTCGCCGAACTACGTCGTCTCGGTCTACGACGCGAACGAGTCCACCTACGAGGCCCCGGTCGAGGTGCCCGCGGGCTCCATCGCCACCGAGAAGGCGTTCACGGACTACTTCGACTCGATCGACCAGCCGTGGATCGACACCGCGTTCGACGGCCGCAGCGACTACGACGGCTTCATCTCCGCCGGCATCCCGGCCTCGGGCCTGTTCACCGGAGCGGACGACATCAAGACCGAGGAGGAGGCCGCGCTCTTCGGCGGCACCGTCGGCATCGCGCACGACCCGAACTACCACTCGGCCGGCGACGACCTGGCGAACATCAACCAGGAGGCGCTGGGCATCACCTCGAAGGCGATCGCCTTCGTGACCGCCTCGTTCGCCGAGGACACCTCCGCGATCGACGCCGAGAAGGACCCGACCACGCCGGAGCCGGAGCCCACCACCCCGCCGTTCGTGCTCCCCACCAAGGAGCAGGTCCTCGGGCTGATCGCCGCCGGCCTCTCGCCGCGCGAGATCGCGGCCGAGCTCGGCATCACCGAGGCGATCGCGCGTCCCTACGTGCAGCAGATCATCGACCGCTACGGCATCACCGACCGGGCGAGCGCTGAGCGCCTGATCCGCGAGTACCTCGCCGACCGCGGCGTGCTCATCGGCGCGTAGCCACCGCACCACCCGAGGCGTCCCGTTCCGGTCGACGCGTCCCGCTCCGGCAGGACGCCTCGACGGGGGCGGGACGCCTCACCCGTTCTCGGCGGGCCGCCGCCGACCCGGACCGCTCGCACTGAACGACGGATGTCGTTGATACCCTCGCGAGCGATGGAGCCTTCCTGGATCGTCGTCGTGGCCGCGGGCGAGCGGACCGGCGAGCCCGCCGTCCGGCCGCGGCGCGTGTTCGCCGGCGTGATCGCCGTCGCCCTGCTCCTGATCCTCGGCATCAGCGCCCTCGACGTCCAGGCTGCGCGGACGCTCGCGGAGTCCGAGGCCGTCGCCGACGCCTCCGACACCGCCGATCTCCTCGCGGAGGTGATCGTCGAGCCGGCTCTCGCGGACGCCGTGCTCACCGGCGACGCGGCGGCGCTGGAGCTCGTCGACCGCGAGGTCCGGGCGCACGTGCTCGACGACTCCCTCGTGCGCGTGAAGCTCTGGGACCGCTCGGGCCGCATCCTCTACTCCGACGACCGGCGCCTGGAGGGGCGGACCTTCACCCTGGACGAGGACGATCTCGAGGCCTTCGCCGACGTCGCGGTGCACGCCGAGGTCTCCGACCTGCAGGCCCCGGAGAACGTGTACGAGCGCGACAGCGGACGCCTCCTCGAGGCCTACCGGACCGTGCGGACGCCGTCGGGGACTCCGCTCCTGTTCGAGAGCTACTTCCGCTACGACGAGGTCGTCGAGCGCAGCGGCGAGCTCTGGCGCAGCTTCGCCGTCATCTCGATCGCGAGCACCGTGCTGCTGGTGCTCGTGCTGCTGCCGGTGCTCGCGCGCCTGCTCGCGCTGATCGGGCGGTCGCGGCGGAGTCGCGAGGCACTGCTGCAGCGCGCCCTCGACGCCTCGGCGGACGAGCGCCGGCGGATCGCGGCGACCGTCCACGACGGTGCCGTGCAGGACCTCGTCGCCGCCTCCTTCGCCGTGCACGGGCGGGCGGAGCGGGCCGAGGCGGACGGCGATCCCGCCCTCGCCGCGGATCTCCGCGAGGTCGCCGCGACCGTCCGCACCGGCCTCGGCGGTCTGCGGTCGCTGCTCGTCGACATCTACCCGCCGAGCCTCGCCGACGCGGGGCTCGCGGCAGCTCTGGAGGATCTCGCCGTCACGACCCGCGCGCGCGGACTGGACGTGGTGGTCGAGGCGCCGCCGCGCACCGGCCTGACCGCGGACGACGAGCGGCTCCTCTACCGGGTCGCGCACGAGGCGCTGACGAACGCGGTCAAGCACTCCGGCGCGCGGAGCGTCCTCGTCCGGCTGCGGCGCGCAGGCGATCGCACGGGCCGCTCGGTCGCGCTCGACGTCGTCGACGACGGGTGCGGCTTCGACGCGGCGACGGCGCTCGCGCATCCGGAAGCGGGACACCTCGGGCTGAGCATTCTGCGCGATCTCGCCCGCGAGCGCGGCGCCGAGCTGCGCCTCCTGACCGCTCCAGGCCGGGGGACGCACTGGCGACTGGAGCCGGCGCCGTGATCCGCGTCCTGATCGTCGACGATCATCCGCTCGTCCGCGCGGGCCTCGCCGCGCTGATCTCGAGCGCGCCGGACCTGCTGCTCGTCGGGCAGGCGGGCAGCGGCGAGGAGGCGCTCGGATCGGCGGCGGAGTCCGCGCCCGACGTCGTCCTGATGGACCTGTCGATGCCGGGCATGGACGGCATCGAGGCGACCGCGCGGATGCTCGCCCTGCACCCGGCGATCCGCGTCGTGGTCCTGACCTCGTTCGACGACCGGGGCCGCGTCCTCGCCGCGCTGCGGGCGGGTGCCCAGGGGTACCAGCTCAAGGACGCCGACCCCGCCGTGGTGCTCGACGCGGTCCGCTCGGCGTCGGCGGGGCACGCCCCGCTGGATCCTCGGGCGGCCCGGGCTCTGCTGCCGGGCGGCGCCGGTGCCGCCCTGCCCGCGCTCAGCACTCGCGAGGAGCAGGTGCTGCGGCTGATCGCCTCCGGCCGAGCGAACAAGGAGATCGCGCGAGAGCTCGGGATCGCGGAGCGGACGGTCAAGGTGCACGTCGGGCACGCCTTCACGCGCATCGGCGTGCGCGATCGCACGAGCGCCGCGCTGTGGGTGCGCGACCACCTGCCCGGGTACTAGTACCAAGGTCCGATTGCCGCGCGGCGCGGCGCGGGCGAGGGTTGCCTCCTACCCGCACCGGCCCAGCGCCGGTCGACAGGAAGGCCACGATGTCCCCGCTCAGCAGAACCGCCCGCACTGCGGCGATCGCCGCGATCGCACTGCTCCTCACCGGCCTCGCGGCCTCGCCCGCGCAGGCCAAGACCTCGTCCGTCGGAGGCGACTACTCCGTCACCGTGAACGGCACCACCTACGACCCGGCCGCCGGCAAGGACGTGAAGCTCAAGGACGTCGCCGTCTCCGGGACCATCGCCGTGCGCGGCGTCAACAACCGCTTCGACCTCCGCGTGTCGACGCTGGGCGTCTACGACTACACGCTCACCGGCGCCCCCGACACGCAGCGGATGGTCACCTCGCCGACGGTGGTCTTCGCGTCCAAGGTGCCGACGCTCACCGCGGCGCAGCTCGCGGGCGCGCGGCTCGACTCGCTGGAGGTGAAGGACGACACCCTGGTGGTGATCCTCCGGACCGCGGCCGGCAAGCTCAAGGTGCAGGCGAAGGACGGCGCGCAGGGCGGCATCTTCCAGATGGAGCCCGAGTTCGCCGGGAACGTCGAGCTCGTGCACACACTCGGCCCCGGGCTGTTCTACTTCGTCAACAGCTTCACCGGCAAGATCAACTTCGGCAGCGGAGTCGACGCAGTGACCCCGGCCCAGAGCGCGACGGGCTACCACTCGATGCTGCTCGGCAAGGACAGCCCGCAGGTCGCCACGAAGACCTTCCAGAGCGGCACGGTCACGAAGTGGACCGTCGCCTCGGGTGGCCGCCTCGGCGGGGTGCTCGGCGAGGACGCCGTCGAGCTCTCGCAGGGAGCGACCAACTGCACGAGCCAGTGCCAGGCGCAGAACCGCATCAACGGCTCGCTGCCCGTTCCGCCGGACCCCGTGAACCCGACCCCGATCGGCTGAGCCGACCCGGACGCCCGAGGCGTCCCGTCCCCGTCGAGGAGTCCCGCTGCTGCTGGACGCCTCGACGGGAACGGGACGCCTCACGCGTTCCCTGCGTCCGCTTCCGAGCGATCGGGCCCGCGTCAGGGACGGCGGGCGCGGGCGAAGGCCTCCTCGACGTCCTCGTCCGGGTCGGCGAGGAGGCGGAGGGTCGCGAGGGCGTGGAAGCGGCGGGGGTCCTCCTCCGAGCGCGCGGCGGCCTCGAGGACGGGGGCCGCGGCGTCGCCGAGCATCAGCAGCGCGCGGGTGAGGGCGCGCTGGTCCGGGCGGTCGCGCTCGCCGAGGTGCTCCGCGAGCTGCCGGGCCAGCGCGGGCCTCTCGGAGTCCGAGGCGAGCCGGGCGGCGGTGCGCCAGGCCGCGTGCGCGACCGCGGGATGCTCGTCGTGCAGCAGCGCGGGCGTGATCGCCGGGAACGCGCGCGGATCGCCGACCTTCGACAGCGTGTGCAGCGCCTGGCTGCGGGCCTGCGGCGTCTTGGACTCGAGCTCGGGCAGCAGCAGGTCGACGGTGACCGCCGGATCGTGGCGGGTGAGCGCCCAGGTCAGCATCTCGCGCACACCGAAGTCGGGCTCGACGGCGCAGCGCTCCACCAGCACCGCGGCGTACTCCTCGGCGGGCCGCGTGCCGGCCGTCATCGCCGCCTGCAGCCGGGACGACGCGTCGGGGGCAGTCAGGGCGGCGCGGAGCCTGTCGGCGGGCCGGTTCTCGTCAGTCATCGCCATCCATTCGACACCCGCCGCCCGAAAGGACGTCGAGTGCCGCCCTCCGTCCCCTGCCGCGAGATGCCACTTGTGACCCGATTCCTCGGCGTGTCGCGTGCACAAGTGGCATCTCGCGGGAGGGGCGGGGCTTCCCGCCGCGGTGGCGCACGGTGTTCACTGGGGCCATGCGAGCCATCTGGAAGGGCGCGATCACCTTCGGCCTGGTCAACGTGCCGGTGAAGATCTACAGCGCGACCGAGGACCACGACGTCCCCCTGCACCAGGTGCACGACAAGGACGGCGGCCGGATCCGCTACGCCCGCAAGTGCGAGATCTGCGGCGAGGTCGTCACCTTCGACCACATCGACAAGGCCTACGACGACGGCGAGCGCACGGTCGTGCTCACCAAGGACGAGCTGAAGGCGCTGCCGGAGGAGCGCGACCGCGAGATCGACGTCGTGCAGTTCGTGCCGAGCGAGCAGGTCGACCCGATCATGTTCGACCGCGCCTACATCCTCGAGCCGGACTCCTCCTCCCCCAAGGCCTACGTGCTGCTGCGCCGCACCCTCGAGGAGACCGACCGCACCGCGATCGTCGAGTTCGCCCTGCGGCAGAAGACCCGGCTGGCGGCGCTGCGCGTGCGCGGCAAGCTGCTGATGCTGCAGACGCTGCTCTGGGCCGACGAGGTGCGCGAGGTCGAGTTCCCGTCGCTCGAGGGCACCACCCGGATCGCCGCCCGCGAGCTGGAGATGTCCTCGCACCTGGTCGACTCCTACTCGGAGGACTTCGACGCGTCGAAGTTCCAGGACTCCTACCAGGCCGAGCTGCGCACCCTCATCGACGCGAAGATCGAGCAGGGCGACGCCCTCGACACCTCCGCCACCTTCGGCGAGAAGCCCGAGGAGGAGGGCGGCGGCGAGGTGCTCGACCTGATGGAGGCGCTGAAGCGCTCGGTGGAGCGCAGCCGCGGCGCGAAGGCGGGGGCGTCCGCGGACTCCGAGGAGAAGGCGCCGGCGAAGAAGCGGGCGACGAGGAAGAAGGCGGACGAGGACGCCTCCGCCGACGAGGGCTCGGCGCCGAAGAAGACCGCCGCCAAGAAGGCGCCGGCGAAGAAGAGCGCCGCGAAGACCGACGACGAGAAGGCCGCTCCGAAGAAGATCACCCCGAAGAAGAAGCCCGCCGCGAAGAAGGCGGCTTCGACGGCCGAAGCTGAGGAGGAGAAGGCGGCGTCCTGAGCCCGAGCGGCCCGGAGGATCGGCTCAGGCGAGCTCGTCCACGTCGTCGAGGTCGACCGCGACCGAGCTGACCAGCGCGAGCAGCGCCTCCGCATAGGCGTTCTCGGCGATCTCGTCCTCGAAGTCGCGCTGCTCGCCGGCGAGCTCGACGGTCACGGCGAAGCGCACCGGCCCGCCGTCCGCGACGCGGCGCAGCGAGCGGAACGTGCCGCGCAGCAGCTCGCGCAGCTGGTCCTCGCGCGGCAGCCAGAGCGAGTCGTCGAGCGCGACGGAGTCGAGCGCCCACTCGGTCGTGCCGTTGAAGCCGAGGACGGTGCCCGTCTCGTACTCGTGCGGCTCGATGGTCATGTCGCTCACGGTGAAGACGTCGCCGTCGAACCCCTCGCGCTCGATGCGGAAGCGGTCGCCGGTGACCGGTGCCCAGCGCAGTCCCGCGGTGCGCAGCGCCCTGGCCAGTTCGAAGGAGATCATCCCCCGATCATGGCGCGCGTTCCCGGACGGAGGCCGCGAAGACGGGACCGCGGCCCCGATGTCGGTGGGTGAGTTTACGTTCATGAAACGTCCGGTTCACAGGCCGGGCACCCGCACTGCATAGCGTGGCTCACTGTGCCCCTTTCAGGGGCGAGGGTCGCCGTCGACGTGCGGTGACGCACCACCGCTCCCCGGAGCGGCGATCGAGAGGACCACCATGCCCGACTCCCCCGAACTCCCCGCGCAGAGGCCCCGCGCCCGCGCTCCCCGGAGAGGCCTCGCACTCGCGGCCCTCGCCGGCCTGGCCCTCGTCGCCTCGCCGCTGGTCGCTGCGCCCGCCACCGCCGCTCCGAGCGGGGACGAGCTGGTCATCAGCGAGGTCTTCGCCCGCGGCGGCTCGGCCGGCGCGACCTACAGCAACCGCTTCGTCGAGCTCTACAACCCGACCGGCGCCGACGTCGCGCTCTCGGGCCTCTCGCTGCAGTACCGCTCGGCCACCGGCACGGCGAACCCGACGACGACCGTCGCGCTCACCGGCACCGTCCCCGCCGAGGGCCACTTCCTGATCGCCGGCGCGAGCAACGGCACCAACGGCGCGCCGCTCCCCGCCGCCGACCAGACCGCGAACGGCCTCAACATCGCGGCCGCGGGCGGCACGCTCTTCCTGGTCGAGGGCACCGCGACCCTCGTCGCCCCGCCGACCGGCACCGCCGAGCAGCCCGAGGCGGTCCTCGACCTCCTCGGCTACGGCACCTCCAACACCTTCGAGTCGGCGGCCGCCACGGCGCCGACGCTGACCGAGTCGATCGCCCGCGCCGACTCCGCGACCGGCGACACCGACTCCAACGCCGCCGACTTCACCGTCGGCGCGATGACCCCCGAGGCCGCCGGCGGCAGCACCCCGGAGCCGACGCCCGCGCCGACCGGGACGCCGACCCCCACCGCGACCCCGACCGCCCCGCCGACCACTCCGCCCACCACCGCGCCGACCGTCTCGATCGCCGAGATCCAGGGCACCGGAGCCGCGTCCCCGCTCGTCGGGCAGACCGTCACCACCACCGGCGTCGTCACCGCGCGCTACCCCACCGGCGGCTACAGCGGCTACGTGATCCAGACCGCCGGCACCGGCGCGCAGACCACCGGCCGCACCGCCTCCGACGCCGTCTTCGTCTACTCCTCCGCCTCGGTCGGCGCGGTCGCGATCGGCGACAACCTGCGCATCACCGGCGCCGTCAGCGAGTTCAACGGCCTCACCGAGCTCACCCCGACCTCGGCCGCGACCGTCGAGAAGCTCGGCACCCCGGCCGTCGCGCCGATCCCGGCCGCCGTCGGCCTCCCCCGCACCGTCGAGGAGCGCGAGACGCTCGAGAGCATGCTGATCGCCCCGCAGGGCGCGTTCACCGTGACCGACACCTTCGACCTCAACAGCTTCGGCTCCGTCGGCCTCGCCGCCGGCGACTCGCCGCTGCTGACCCCGACCGAGGTCGCCCGTCCCGGAACGCCCGAGCTGGCCGCGGTCGTCGCCGACAACGCCGCGCGCGCGATCGTCCTCGACGACGGCGCCTCGATCAACTTCCTCGGCGCCGCCGCGAACAAGGCGATCCCGCTGCCCTACCTCACCCCGACCGAGCCGATCCGCGTGGGAGCCCCGGCGACCTTCACGACCCCGGTCGTGCTCGACTACCGCAACGGCGGCTGGTCCTTCCAGCCGACGACGCAGCTGACCGTCGAGAACGCCGCGACCGTCCAGCCCGCGACCTTCGCGAACACCCGCGAGGCGGCCCCCGAGGCCGTCGGCGGCGACCTCTCGATCGCGTCCTTCAACGTGCTGAACTACTTCTCCACCACGGGTGACTCGATCACCGGCTGCACCTTCTACACCGACCGCGACGGCGACCCCGTCACGGTCAACAGCGGCTGCGACGCCCGCGGCGCCGCGAACGCGGACGACCTCGAGCGCCAGCAGGCCAAGATCGTCACCGCGATCAACAGCCTCGGCGCCGGCGTCGTCTCCCTCGAGGAGATCGAGAACTCGGCCAAGTTCGGCAAGCCGCGCGACGAGGCCCTCGCCACGCTGACCGCCGCGCTGAACACCGCCGCCGGCTCGGAGCTGTGGGCGTACGTGCCCTCGCCCGCCGCCCTCCCCGCGCTCGCGGACGAGGACGTCATCCGCACCGCGTTCATCTACAAGAAGGCCGTCATCGAGCCGGTAGGCGAGTCCGTCATCCTGAACGACGGCGCCGCCTTCTCCAACGCCCGCAAGCCCCTCGCCCAGGAGTTCCGCCTGATCGGCGACAGCGCCAGCGAGTTCGTCGCGATCGTGAACCACTTCAAGTCGAAGGGCTCCGGCTCCGGAGTCGACGCGGACCAGGGCGACGGCCAGGGCGCCTCGAACGCCTCCCGCGTCAACCAGGCCACCGCGCTCGTCGCGTTCGCCGACCGCCTGAAGACCGAGAAGGCGACGGACCTCGTCTACCTGCTCGGCGACTTCAACGCCTACTCGCAGGAGGACCCGATCCAGGTCCTGCGCGACGCGGGCTACATCGACCAGGGCGCGAAGGACGGGAAGTACTCCTACTCCTTCGACGGCGCGGTCGGCTCGCTCGACCACGTCTTCGCCTCCCCGGCGGCCGACGCGACCGTGACCGGTGTCGACACCTGGAACATCAACAGCGGGGAGTCGGTGGCGCTGGAGTACAGCCGCTACGACTACAACGCGACGATCTTCTACGACACCTCGGCCTACCGCTCGAGCGACCACGACCCGGTCGTCGTCGGCCTGGACCTGCCCGAGACCGCGCCGGCGACCGTGATCGACGTCGCGACCAGCGCGAAGACCACGCGCCTCGCCGTGCTCCGCACGCTGACGGTCACGGCCGTCAACAACGGCCCGGAGGCGGTCGCGATCGAGATCTCGACGCCCTACGGCACGCGGACGAAGAGCTCGGTGAAGCCCGGCCAGTCGTTCACGACCTCCTACCTCACGGTGCTCCGCCCGATCAAGGCCGGCACCGCGACGATCGAGGTCACCGCGAAGGACGGCACGGAGCGGACGTACCAGCAGGCGTACCGCGCCCGCTAGAGCACCGCGCACGACCGACCGCCGGGGCGGGCCCGCTGAGAAGCGGGCCCGCCCTCGTCGCGCCACCCCTGACGCCCCGCGGTCCCGGCTCCTAGAGTGCGGAGCATGCCCGAGGGAGACAGCGTCCACCGTCTCGCCGCCCGTCTGAGGCGGGCGGCGGACGGCCGGACCGTGGCGGACGGCGAGCTGCGCTCGGGCGACGCCGCCGGCAGCTCGCTCGAGGGCCTGCGGATCCTCGAGCACGACACCCACGGCAAGCACCTGCTCACCCGCTTCTCCGGTGACCTGACCCTGCACACGCACCTGCGGATGCAGGGCTCGTGGACGGTCACCTCGCCCGGCCGAGCGGTCCCGCGGGCCGTGCAGAAGGACGTCCGCGTCCGGCTCCGGCTCGACGACGGGGTCACCCTCTGGGGCGTCGACCTCCCCGTCGTCGAGCTGCTGCCGACCCGCGACGAGGCGCGCGCGGTCGGCCACCTCGGGCCGGATCCGCTCCGCACCGACTGGAGCGCGGAGGAGGCCGTCGCTCGCCTCTCCCGCACACCGGAGCGGCCGGTCGTCGCCGCCCTGCTCGATCAGCGCCTGATGGCGGGCCTCGGCAACCTCTGGGCCAACGAGATCTGCTTCCTCCGCGGGCTCTTCCCCTGGCGGCCCGTCGGCACTGTCGACGTCCGCGCCCTGGTCGCCACCGCCGCCCGGGGCCTGCGCGCGTCCGTCACGGTGCCCGGGATGTTCCAGACCACCACCGGCGACACCCGCCGCGGCGAGCGGCACTGGGTCGCGGGCCGCGCCGGCCGGCCGTGCCTGCGCTGCGGCACCACGGTCCTCGTCCGCGCCGAGGTCCGCGACGACCCGGAGCAGCGGCGCACCTGGTGGTGCCCGCACTGCCAGCCCGAGCTCCCCTGAGGCGGGCCGTGCCCTCGACCGCCCGCCTGCGTAGGCTGGGCGCAACGAGCGGAGGGGTGTCATGAGCGACAACGTCTGGGGGTCCCCGGACCCGTCGGCCCGGCGCGATCAGCCGTCGGCGACCGGGGTCGAGCGGAGCTCCGCAGCGCAGCCGCCCGCCGAGAACGCCGCCGAGAAGCCGGCGGAGGTCGAGCTCGCCCGCCCCGAGGACATCGAGCGGGCGCAGGCCGTCAAGGACCTCAAGCGCCGCCGCGACTTCGCCGGCTCGGTCGGCGGCTGGATGACCGTCTCCGCGATCAGCACCGGCGTCTGGTTCGCGACCGGCGCCGACGGCTACTTCTGGCCGATCTGGCCGATGCTCGGCATCGGCATCGGCGTGGCCAGCCAGGCGGCCGCCCTCTGGGGCCCGGCGAAGAAGGAGATCACCGAGGCGGACATCGCCGCCCAGATGCGCAAGCGCGAGCTCCGCGGCCGCTGACCCCCGACACGACGGAGGGGTGGATCTCGATACGCCCCTCCGGGGCTACTCGATCAGCATGATCTTCCTCCCGCGCCCCAGGTGACATCCCCTCGCAGACTCGCACCTCATACCGGCCGCGCCGCCGCTCCATGCTGGTCGAGCAGCCGCGCAGCGGCGTATCGAGACCCACCCCCCCCGACAGCACCCGCCCCGCCCGGCACCGCCCTCCCAGGAGTCCCGTCGACCCCGGCTGCTAGGGTGCGTGTCGAGCGTGCCGACGTCCCGACGGCTGCGCTCACGGCACAGCGTGGCGCGCCGGACCCGAGGCGTGCCGCCTCCGGCACCGCCCACTGACGGTTTGGACACCCTTGGCCGACTCCTCCTCGCCCTCCTCCGCGCAGCCTCCCTTCGACGCGTCGCAGTTCCACGAGCTCCCGCCGAAGCGGCCCTCCCGTCGAGCCGTCGTGCTCGGCGCGGTCGGCGCCGGCCTCGGCCTCGTCGCCCTCGGCGGCGGCGGCTACGCCGCCTATCGCGCCCTGCAGCCCGACCAGCCCGGGGTCTCCGGCGAGCCGGGCACCCCGGCCGCCGAGCTCGACCTGCTGGCCGGCGTCCCGACTCCGACGCCCTCCTTCGGCCCGAACGGCACCCACTGGCCCTCGCGGACCCCGTGGTTCACCGGTGACGTCGACCTCGAGGTCGAGGTGGAGTGCTCCTGGTCGGCGATCAGCGAGGCCATCACCACGGCACTCGACACCGCGGGCCCCGCCGACACCGTCCGCATCCTCGTCGCACCGGGCGAGCTGCCCGGCGGCGGCGCCGGCTCGAGCTCGTCCCCGATGATGCAGGACATCGGCACGCTCGATCGCGACACCCGCGTCCTCGTCTACCCGCGCGACGGCTGGGGCACGGTCACCACCGCCAACTCCTGGCGCCTGCTCCGCGTCTACAACGTCGCGCTCGTCGGGATCGTCACCAACGGCGCCTTCCTCGCCTCCGGCTGCAGCAGCTCGGCCTTCGCGCGGATCACCACCAACGCCTACAACGTCTACGGCGTCGACGGCACCGACTTCACCGAGAACGTCGAGCTCGTCGAGGTGGTCGTCCCGGACGCCCAGCTCCGCGACGAGGACGTCTCGAGCATGCGCACCCCCACCGACGGCGCGGGCGGCCTCCGCCACATCTTCCGCATCGGCTGCTACACCGCCCCGGCGTACAAGGAGAAGGGCTCCGGCGCCCACACGGACACGGTGCAGTTCTCCGGCCAGGGCGGCAACTACTACGGCGACATCACGAGCATCGACTGCATCGACTTCGCCTCGACGAACACCGCGTTCCAGATCGGCTCGGCCGAGAACGTGCGCTACCAGCACTGCCTGGTCGTGGGAGCGGACGTCGTGAAGCGGGTCTTCCCGGTGCCGGACGAGGCCGACCAGGACGGCAGCTTCGGCGCCTCCAACGGCCCCGGCGTCGAGTTCGGCTGCTCGGCGCTCGACAGCACCTTCATCGGGCCGATGGGCGCCGCGACCTGGGCGTCGGTGACGAACTCGACCGCCGGCTACGAGACCAGCGGCGCGGCACCGAAGGAGGGCGAGTGGATCATCGACGAGTCGATCCTCGAGTGGAGCGCCGACGACGTGCACGAGCGCAGCCCGCAGGTGACGAGCGAGTACCTGGCCCAGATCTGGGCCTGATCGGCCGAGCACCGACCGTCCGACCACCTGACCGGCCGGGCACGTGAGCGCGCGGCTGCCGGCGCTCAGCCCGCGTGCCGCCCGGCCCGCGCCGGACGCGTCAGCGCGACGAGCGGCGCCGGCACCGTGAAGAGCGGATCCCCCGGGATCAGCGCCAGCACCCGGCGGATCCCGAGCGAGAGCGCGACGATCGCCGCCGTGAGCACCAGCGGGTAGAGCAGCGCCGCCACCGGCTTCTCGAGCAGCCCCGTCAGCCAGGCGGCGTCCGGGTTCGCGACGAGCGACCACAGCCCGAGCAGCGGCACCTGCAGCAGGTAGATCGGCAGCGTCCGCCGCCCGATCGCCGAGCCGACCCGCGCCGCCGGCGCCCAGCGGCAGAGCAGAGCCGCGCAGGCCACGGCGAGCGGGATCGCGCTCGCGCTCACCACGAAGCCCGCGATCTGCCCGGCCGCCCCGTCGACGACGCGCCCGCCCACGACCGCCACCAGGAACACCCCGAGCGGCACGAGGAGCACCAGCACGCCCGGCCGCGAGAAGCGGCGCAGTTGCTCCGCCCCGAGGACGCCGAGCGCGAAGAAGACGAAGTTGGCCAGCAGCGCGTCGCCGAAGAGGATCACCCGCAGGTTCGTCGCGAGGAACCAGGCGGCGGTGCCGAGGAGCAGGATTGCCCACCACGGCACCCGCAGCGCCCGCAGCAGCACCAGCACGAGCGGGTAGAGCGCGAGCGCGAAGAGGAACCAGAGCGTGGTCGTCGGGAAGACGGACTGCAGGAGGACGCGGTCGAGCGAGTCGATCGAGTGCGGGAAGTCGGGGCGCGCGAGCAGGGCGAAGAACACGGCGTAGAGCACGACCCACACCGCGTAGAGGTAGTAGTTCGAGACGAGCCGCACCCGCGCGGAGCCGCGACGCCAGCCGCGCAGCAGACCGGACTGCGCCAGGAGCCCCGCCAGCGCGAAGAGGATCGGCATCCGGATGCGCCCGAGCGAGCCGCCGACCTGGTCCCAGAGCGCGGCGACCGAGGATCCCGGATCGGCGACGGTGGCGAAGCTCCAGATCAGGACGTGGAAGAGGACGACCGCCAGGACGCCGAGGCCGCGGGTCGTGTCGATCCAGGCGAGCCGCTCGCGCGCGACGAGCGCGTCCCCTGATCCCGTTGCCACGCGACCCAGTATGAGGGCTCGATGTGTCGCGGAAAACGCGACGTGCGGCGCGCGGCGTCGGTTCGCGGTGGCGGCTCGCGGCGTTCGGCCGCGCGCCGGACGTCGGTTCGCGCCGTCAGCTCGCGCCGTCGAGCCGCCCGACCGCGGTGACCCGCACGACCGCGGCGCCCGCCTCGTCCGACTCCGCGAGATCGACCGTGGCGGAGATCCCCCAGTCGTGATCGCCGGCCGGATCGTCGAGGATCTGCCGCACCCGCCACTCGGTCGGCGTCTCGGTGACGAGCAGCATCTTCGGTCCGCGGGCGTCCGGCCCGATCCCGATCGAGTCGTGCTCGTCGTAGTAGTCGTCGAGCGCCTCTCCCCAGGCGTCGGCGTCGAAGCCGGCCGCCGCGTCCAGCTCGCCGAGCGCCTCGTGGTCGTCCAGCGCCGCGAGCGTGACCCGCCGGAACAGCTCGTTGCGCACCAGCACCCGGAAGGCGCGCTGGTTCGCGGTCAGCCGGCGCGGAGCGGGCGGCACGATCGCCTGGTCGGCGGCGTGGAGGGCCGGGTTGACCAGCTCCTCCCACTCGTCGACCAGCGAGGAGTCGACCTGGCGCACCAGCTCGCCGAGCCACTCGATCAGATCGTGCAGCTCCTCGTTCTTGATCTCGTCCGGGATGGTCTGCCGGGCGGCCCGGAACGCGTCGGAGAGGTAGCGCAGCACCAGGCCCTCCGAGCGGGAGAGCTTGTAGAACGCGCAGTACTCGCCGAACGACATCGCGCGCTCGTACATGTCGCGCACCACCGACTTGGGCGAGAGCTCGAAGTCGCGCACCCAGGGCTGCACGGCGGTGTAGGTCTCGAAGGTCGCCTCGAGCAGCTCCTGGAGCGGCTTCGGGTGCGTGACGCTCTCGAGCAGCTCCATCCGCTCCTCGTACTCGATGCCGTCCGCCTTCATCGCGGCGACCGCATCGCCCCTGGCCTGGAACTGCTGGGCGCCGAGGATCTGCCGCGGGTCGTCGAGCGTCGCCTCGAGCACCGAGATCACGTCCAGCGCGAAGGTCGGCGACTCCGGGTCGAGCACGTCGAACACGGCGAGCGCGAACGGCGAGAGCGGCTGGTTGAGCGCGAAGTTCGGCTGCAGATCGACGGTCAGCCGGATGCGGACCACGCCGTCGGCGTCGACGATCTGCTCGACCACCTCCGCGGTGCGGAGCGTGCGGTAGATGCCCAGCGCCCGTCGGGCCAGCTGCAGCTGCCGCTTCCACGGCTCGTGGTTGTCGAAGATCAGCGCGTGCACGTTCGCGAAGACGTCGCCTCCGCGCGCGATCACGTTGAGCAGCATCGCCGAGGTGATCGTCATGTGCGAGGTGAGCGTCTCGGGCTCGGCGTCGACGAGCTTGCGGAAGCTCGGCTCCCCCCAGCTGACGAAGCCCTGCGGCGCGCGCTTGCCGACCCACTTGCGCCGCTTCTTCGGGTCGTCCCCCATCTTGTCGAGCGCCTTGCGGTTCTCCGACTCGTGCTCCGGCGCCTGCACCACCACGGTGCCCGCGGTGTCGTAGCCCGCGCGGCCGGCCCGCCCGGCGATCTGGTGGAACTCGCGGGCCGAGAGCTGGCGGCTCTTCACGCCGTCGTACTTGGTCAGTGCGCTGAGCAGCACCGTCCGGATCGGCACGTTGATGCCGACACCGAGGGTGTCCGTGCCGCAGATCACGCGCAGCATGCCCTGCTGGGCCAGCTGCTCGACCAGGCGGCGGTACTTCGGCAGCATGCCCGCGTGGTGCACGCCGATCCCGAGCCGGAGCAGGCGCGAGAGGGTCTTGCCGAACGCGGTCGTGAAGCGGAAGCCGCCGATCACCTCGGCGATGCGGTCGCGGTGCTCGCGGGTGGCGATGTTCGCGCTGGTCAGCGCCTGCGCGCGCTCGAGCGCGGCGGCCTGGGAGAAGTGCACGATGTAGACCGGCGCCTGGTTCGTCGAGAGCAGCTCCTCGATCGAGTCGTGGATCGGCGCGATCTCGTAGAAGAAGTGCAGCGGCACCGGCCGCTCGACCCCGGTGACCGTCGCGGTCTCGCGCCCCGTCCGCCGGGTGAGATCCGCGGCGAGCGCCGTCACGTCGCCCAGCGTCGCCGACATCAGCACGAACTGCACGTGCGGCAGCGTCAGCAGCGGCACCTGCCAGGCCCAGCCGCGGGCCGGGTCGGCGTAGAAGTGGAACTCGTCCATCACGACCTGGTCGACGTCGGTCTCGGCGCCGTGCCGCAGCGCCAGGTTCGCGAGGATCTCGGCGGTGCAGCAGATGATCGGCGCGTCCGGGTTCACCGAGGAGTCGCCGGTCACCATGCCGACGTTCGCGGCGCCGAAGACGTCGACCAGCGCGAAGAACTTCTCCGAGACGAGGGCCTTGATCGGCGCGGTGTAGTAGCTGCGCCGCCCGTTCGCCAGCGCGGCGGCGTGCGCCCCGATCGCGACCAGCGACTTCCCGGTGCCGGTCGGCGTCGACAGGATCAGGTTCGCCCCCGACGAGATCTCGATCATCGACTCGTCCTGCGCCGGGTACAGCGGGAGCCCGCGCGCCTCGGCCCACTCCGTGAACGCCAGGTACACCGCGTCGTCGTCGACGCGCCCGTCGGCGTCGGGCGTCGGCATCCGTTCGAGCAGGGTCGCAGTCATCCCCCCATCCTCCCCGAGTTTCCTGCGCAGGCCCGCCGCGGCTCGAGTAGTCGCGCAGCGCCCCCTCCACGCCGGCCGAGTAGCCGCGCAGCGACCCTTCCATGCCGGCCGAGCAGCCGCGCAGCGGCGTATCGAGACCCACCCACCGGACGACGGTGGATCTCGATACGCCCTCTCCGAGGGCTACTCGATCAGCATGCTGATGCCGCTGAGCGGACGCGGAGCGGCCGTCCCTGCCGGATGAGCAGCCGCGCAGCGGCCCCTCCATGCTGGTCGAGTAGCCGCGCAGCGGCGTATCGAGACCCACCCACCGGACGACGGCGGATCTCGATACGCCCTCTCCGAGGGCTACTCGATCAGCATGCTGTTTCCAGCCGCTCAGCCGCGGAGCGGCGTAACGAGACGGCCCGCGGGTCAGGCGAGCGCGCGCTCGACGTACGGGCGCAGGTCGGCGGCGAGGCGCAGCTCGCCGGCGGCCTCGGCGTCGAGGAGGGTCCGCGCGTCGTCCGCGCGGCGCTCGACGAACCAGCGGCGCAGCGGCACGGCGCGCTCAGGGCGCGAGAGCAGCTCGATCGCGTCGCCGGCCTCGATGCTCCCCCGGTGCAGGACCCGCAGGTAGGCGCCGGTGCGCCCCTCGTCGGCGAAGCGCTTGACCCAGTGCGGCTCGCCGAGCACGCGCTGGAAGGTCGCGCACGGCGTCCGCGGCATCGTCACCTCGACCTCGACCTTCTCGCCGATCCGCCAGCGCTCCCCGATCACGGCGCCGATGAGATCCAGCCCCTCGACGCGCAGGTTCTCGCCGAACCGTCCGGGGGGCATCTCGTAGCCGAGCCGCTCCGCCCACCACTCGGCGTCTTCACGGGCGTAGGCGTAGAGGGCCTTCGCCTCGCCGCCGTGGTGCGCGCGGTCGGCCTGCACGTCGGCGTAGACGCCGAGATCGCGGATGACGACCGGCCCCTCGACGGGGCGCTTGTCGATGGCGGTCACGCCGACCAGGCCCGGGTCCGGGAGCAGGCGGTCGACGCGGCAGACGGCGAGGAGTCGGGGCATGCGGTCATGCTCTCACCGCACGGCCCTGCTCGCGTGCCGAGGCTCGCCGGTGGGCGATGCGCAGGTGCTCGCCGCGTAGGCTCGCCGGGTGCGCGCCGCCCTCCCCGCTCCCCGTTTCGATCCGCTCGTCCTCGACGGCCTCGCGGAGGGCTACGCCGGCGACACCGGCGCCCGGGAGCACGCGGAGGGCCTCCGCTTCGACGGCGTCGACCTCACCGGCGCCGACCTGACGGCCGCCTCGCTCAGCGAGTGCGTGCTCGACGGCGTGGTCCTCGAGCGGGCGCAGCTGCGGGCCGCCTCCCTCGTGGAATCGCGGCTCGAGCGGCTGGACGTGCCGGGGCTGTCCGCGCCCCGCAGCCGCTGGCGCTCGATCGAGCTCGCGTCCTCCCGGCTGGGCTCGGCCGAGCTCTACGAGAGCACCTTCGAGCAGGTCCGCATCACGGACTGCAAGCTCGGCTACGTCAACCTGCGCGGAGCGACCCTGCGCGACGTCCTCTTCGAGCGCTGCACGATCGACGAGCTCGACCTCGGCGGGGCCACCGGTTCGCGAGTGGCCTTCACCGACTGCGACGTCCGCTCCCTCGAACTGCCCGGCGCGAAGATCCAGGACCTCGACCTGCGCGGCGCCGAGCTGCACGTGCTCGGCGGTCTCGACGGACTCCGCGGCGTCGCGCTCACGGAGCTGCAGCTCAGCCTGATGCTGCCGCTGTTCGCCGAGCACTTCGGCGTGCGGATCCTCGGCTGAGGCGCACCGCCGGTCCTATGCGCGCCGTCACCCGATCCGCCGGCTGAGCGCGCGGCGCCCGAGCAGGAACACTCCGAGCACGATCGACGTGACGACCACGAAGCTCAGCTGCACGCCCTGCCCGGAGAGCACCCGCAGCAGCATCCCGCCGGCCACGGTCACGACCCAGACCACGAGGCCGGAGACGAGGATGCGATCCGGCGTCCGCCAGGCGCGCGCGATCACCCAGCCCAGCAGCAGCGCCGCGAGGAAGGGCCAGAGCGTCACGAGGAAGCCCTCGAGCACCGAGTCGCCGTCGTGCGTCCGCCGCCCGATCAGCACGAAGACCGCGACGAGGAGGACGTCCGCCGCCAGGCCGAGCCCGGCGCGGCGGGTCACGCCGGCTCCGTCACGAAGTCGATCAGCTGCTCGACCCGGCCGAGCAGCGCGGGCTCCAGGTCCTTGAAGGTCCGGACCTGCCCGAGGATGCGCTGCCAGGCGCGCGCGATGTCGGCCTGCTCGTCGTGCGGCCAGCCGAGCGCCTGGCAGATGCCCTTCTTCCACTCGATCGAGCGCGGGACGTCGGGCCAGCGCTCGAGGCCGACGCGGGCCGGCTTGACCGCCTGCCAGACGTCGACGAAGGGGTGCCCGACCACGAGGACGTGCGCGCCGTGCGGGCCGGCGGCGACCGCGTCGGCGATCCGCGACTCCTTCGACCCGCGGACGAGGTGGTCGACGAGCACGCCGATCCGCCGTCCGGGCCCGGGGGCGAAGGCGCGGACCAGCTCGTCGAGGTTGTCCACCCCCTCGATGTACTCGACGACCACGCCCTCGATCCGCAGGTCGTGCCCCCAGACCTTCTCCACCAGCTCGGCGTCGTGGCGGCCCTCGACGTAGATGCGGCTCGGCAGCGCGACGCGCGCCTTCGCGTCCGCGACGTGGAAGGAGCCGGAGGCGGAGCGCGCCCGGCCGAGGTTCGCGTCGCGCTTGAGGCCGGGCGCCTTGAGCGACACCGGCTTGCCGTCGATCAGGAAGCCGGGGCCGATCGGGAAGACGCGGACCTTGCCGAAGCGGTCCTCGAGCTTCACCATCCGCAGCTCCACGCCGACGACGGCGCCGACGAATCCGGAGGCGATCTCCTCGACCACGAGATCGCGCTCGGCCTCGACCACCGCGACCTCGACCGTGTTCTTCGCCCGCCAGTTCCCGGCGAGCACGTCCTGCCCGTACCTGTCCTCGTCCATCGCCTCGAGGGTAGCCCGCTGCTGCGGATGATCATCACTCTCGATTGCCCGAATGTATTGCGATGCGTTTATGGATCTGGTCCACTGGTCCTGGCCGCCGACCGGTGGCCGCGTTCCTCGAAAGGCAGCACCATGAGCAGCACCGACCTCCACGCCGAGCACGACCTCACCGAGCACCAGCACGGCGACGGCTGCGGCCACACCACCGTCCAGCACGACGACCACGTCGACTACGCGCACGGCACCCACCGCCACGCCCTGCACGGCGACCACTACGACGAGCACGGCGCCCACGCCGAGCACGTCGCCGCCGCCGACCAGTCCTGACCCGTCGGGCGGATCTCGATACGCCCCCTCCGGGGGCTACTCGATCAGCATGAGCGGCCCATGCTGGTCGAGTAGCCGCGCAGCGGCGTATCGAGACCCCGCCGCCGGCGAGCATGACGCCGCGAGACCCCGCTCCCAGCCGCGGTGAGTAGGCTGGCGGGGATACAACGTGCTCCGGGGTCGGTGAGAGTCCGAACCGGCGGTGACAGTCCGCGAGCCGCTGACCACTTCGGTGGGAGGCGGTTGACCTGGTGGAATTCCGGGACCGACGGTGAAAGTCCGGATGGGAGGCAGCACGAGCGTCGCGCGCGAGCGCGGCGCTGAACGACGGTGCCCGCGCACCGCCGCTCGCACCCCGGAGTTCGGCGACGAACGGAACCGGGAATGACGATCGACTTCGAGCACGCGATGCGCAGGGCGCTGGCCCTCGCCGAGCGCGGCCCCGCCCGCGGCGTGAACCCGCGCGTCGGCTGCGTGCTCCTCGGGCCCGACGGCACCGTGCTCGCCGAGGGCTGGCACCACGGCGCCGGCACCGCGCACGCCGAGGTCGACGCCCTCTCCGCCCTCGCCCCCGGCGCCGCGACCGGCGCCACCGCCGTCGTCTCCCTCGAGCCCTGCAACCACACCGGCCGCACCGGCCCCTGCAGCCGTGCCCTGATCGACGCCGGCGTCGCCCGCGTGGTCTACGCCGTCGGCGACCCCGGCGACCGCTCGGCCGGCGGCGGCGACACCCTGCGCGCGGCCGGCGTCGAGGTGATCGAGGGCGTCCTCGCCGAGGAGGCGGAGGAGTTCCTGCACGTCTGGCTCGCCGCGACCCGCCGCCGCCGCCCCTGGGTGACCCTCAAGTGGGCGTCCACGCTCGACGGCCGCACCGCCGCCGCCGACGGCAGCAGCCGCTGGATCACCGGCGCCGCGGCCCGGCAGCGCGTGCACGAGCAGCGCGCCGCAGCGGACGCGATCCTCGTCGGCACCGGCACGGTCCTCGCCGACGACCCGAGCCTGACCGCCCGCGGCGACGCCGGCGAGCTCCTCGCCGAGCAGCCGCTCCCCGTCGTCGTCGGCACCCGCGCCGTTCCCGCCGGCGCCCGCGTCCTCGAGCACCCGCGCCCCCCGGTCCTCGAGCGCACCCACGACCTCGCCGCGGTCCTCGACCGCCTCTACGACGCCGAGATCCGCCACGTCTACGTCGAGGGCGGCCCGACGCTGGCCTCCGCCCTCGTCGCCGGCGGACTCGTCGACGAGTTCCTCGTCTACCTCGCCCCGGCGCTGCTCGGCGGCCCGCGGCTCGCCCTCGACGACCTCGGCGTCGAGAGCATCGCCGGCGCGCACCGCCTCGATCTCCGCTCCGTGGAGGTCCTCGGCGGCGACCTCCTCGTCACCGCCCGGCCGGGCTCCCCCGCCCGCCGGCAGCCCGCCCCGCAGAAGGAGTCCTGATGTTCACCGGAATCATCGAGGAGGTCGGCGTCGTCACGGCCGTCTCGGCAGGGACCGACGCGATCCGCCTGACGGTGCGCGGCCCGCTGGCCGTCGAGGGCGCCCGGCACGGCGACTCCATCGCGGTCTCGGGCGTCTGCCTCACCGTCGTCGACCAGTCGGCGGACGGCTTCACCGCCGACGTGATGGCGCAGACCCTGCGGATGTCCACGCTCGACGGCGTCGCGGTCGGCGACCCCGTCAACCTCGAGCGCGCGGCGCTGGTCGGCGACCGCCTCGGCGGCCACATCGTCCAGGGCCACATCGACGGCACCGCGACGCTGCTCGCGGTCACGCCCGGCGACGCCTGGCGCGTGCTGCGCTTCTCCCTCCCGCCCGCGGCCGCTCCCCTGGTCACCGACAAGGGCTCGATCGCGGTCGACGGCGTCTCGCTGACGGTCTCGGCGATCAGCCCCGCCACCGAGCCGGAGCAGTGGTTCGAGGTCTCGCTCATCCCCGAGACGCTCGCCGCCACCACCCTCGGCGCCCGCGCCGTCGGCGACCGCGTCAACATCGAGACCGACATCCTCGCCCGCCACGTCGAGCGGATGCTCGCGCTGCGGTCCGCCGCCGACGAAGGAGGCCGGGCATGAGCCTCGCCACGATCCCCGAGGCCGTCGCGGCCCTGCGCGCCGGCCGGCCGATCATCGTCGCCGACGACGAGGGCCGCGAGAACGAGGGCGACGTCATCGTCTCGGCCCAGCTCGCCAGCCAGGAGACGATCGCCTGGATGGTGCGCCACTCCTCCGGCTTCATCTGCGCGCCGATGACGAACGAGATCGCCGACCGCCTGGAGCTTCCGCTGATGGTCGTCGACAACGAGGACCCGCGCGGCACCGCCTACACGATCTCGGTCGACGCCGCCGACCGCCTCTCCACCGGCATCAGCGCGTCCGACCGCGCGCACACGCTCCGCGTGCTGGCCGACCCGGAGGCGACCCCGGCGCGACTGCACCGGCCCGGCCACATCCTGCCGCTGCGCGCCGTCGAGGGCGGCGTGCGCGAGCGCGACGGCCACACGGAGGCCGCCGTCGACCTGATGAAGCTCGCCGGGCTCGAGCCCGTCGGCGCCATCTCGGAGATCGTGGCCGAGGACGGCGAGATGATGCGCCTCCCCGGCCTGATCGCCCTCGGCGAGCGCGAGGGCGTGCCGGTGACCACGGTGGCCGCCCTGATCGCCTACCTCGAGGAGCACCACGCCGAGCTGGACGCCTCGAGCGTGGAACCCGCCCGGGACACCCCGCGGGTGATCTTCGAGGTCGAGACGACCGTGCCGACCACGCACGGGCCGTTCCAGCTGCGCGCCTACCGCGACCGCCAGACCGGCGCCGACCACGTCGCCGTCGTGGCGGGCGGCATCGGCGACGGCCACGGCACGCTCGTGCGGGTGCACTCCGAGTGCCTCACCGGCGAGGCATTCGGCTCGCTGAAGTGCGAGTGCGGACCGCAGCTCGACGCCGCGCTCGACACGATCCAGCGCGACGGCGGCGTCGTGATCTACCTCCGCGGGCACGAGGGCCGCGGCATCGGCCTGATCAACAAGCTCCGCGCCTACCGCCTCCAGGAGGACGGGCTCGACACCCTCGACGCCAACCTCGCCCTCGGCCTGCCCGCCGACGCCCGCGACTACGGCGCCGCCGTCGGCATCCTCGAGGACCTCGGCGTCACCGACGTCCGCCTGCTCACCAACAACCCGGAGAAGGTGCGCCAGCTCACCGACCGCGGCATCACCGTGTCCGAGCGCGTGCCGCTGATCGCCGGCGTCGGCGCCTTCAACCAGGGCTACCTCGCGACCAAGCGCGACCGGATGGGCCACTTCAGCGATCTCGACCCCCTCGTCGGACTCGACCCCCTCGACGCCGGACCCGCCGGCGCGACACCGAAGGAGTAAGCCATGGCCGGTAGCGGCGCCCCCACCACCTCCCCCGTCGACGGGAGCGGCCTCCGCGTCGTCGTCGTCGCGGGGACCTGGCACCAGCAGATCAGCGACGGGCTGATCGCCGGCGCGAAGGCCGCGCTCGACGAGTCCGGCGCCTCCTGGTCGCTCGTGCGCGTCCCGGGCTCGTTCGAGCTGCCGGTGGCCGCGAAGGCCGCCCTCGAGGCCGGCGCCGACGCGGTGGTCGCCCTCGGCGTCATCATCCGCGGCGGCACCCCGCACTTCGAGTACGTCTCGGACGCGGCGACCTCGGGGCTGACGAACGTCTCGATCCAGACCGGCAAGCCGGTCGGCTTCGGCGTGCTCACCCTCGACACCGAGCAGCAGGGCATCGACCGCGCCGGCCTGCCCGGTTCGAAGGAGGACAAGGGCCGCGAGGCGGCGGAGGCGGCGATCGCGACCGCGCTCGTCCTCCGCGAGCTGCGCGGCTAGCCGCGACCCCGCGCGCCGACGCCCCCCTTGTCGGGGGCGTCGGCGCACTTCGCGGAGAGGCGCTCTTGCTGAGAAGACCCGGAGTAAAGTGGACGGGTCGTCACGAGCGGCCCTACCCTCCCTCCCCCTCGGCCCCCGCGGCCCGCAGCGCCCGATCGACGCCGCCCCCGCCGGCACCGGGAGACCCCTCCACCGGAGCAGCCCTCTTCCATGTCTTCTTCCCGTACCGCAGCCGACGCTCCCGCCGCCGCCCCGCAGAACTCCCGGGGCCGGGTCATCCTGGCGAGCCTCATCGGCACCTCGATCGAGTTCTACGACTTCTACGCCTACGCGACGGCCGCCGTCCTGGTCTTCCCGTCGCTCTTCTTCGTCAATGAGGACCCGGCGGTCGCCCTCCTCGCCTCCTTCGCGGTCTTCGGCGTCGCCTTCATCGCCCGCCCGATCGGGTCGATCATCTTCGGCCACTTCGGCGACCGCGTCGGCCGCAAGGGGACCCTCGTCGCCTCGCTGCTCACGATGGGCATCGCGACCTTCCTGATCGGCTGCCTGCCGACCGCCCTCACGCCGGGCTGGGAGTTCCTCGCTCCGTTCCTGCTCGTCGTGATGCGCTTCTGCCAGGGCCTCGGCCTCGGCGGCGAGTGGTCCGGCGCCGCGCTCCTCGCGACCGAGAACGCTCCCGCGAACAAGCGCGCCATCTACGGCACGTTCCCTCAGCTCGGCGCCCCGATCGGCTTCATCGTCGCGAATGTGCTCTTCCTCGTGCTGGCGAGCACCATGAGCGACGAGACCTTCGCGGCCTGGGGCTGGCGCGTGCCGTTCCTCGCGAGCGCCGTGCTGGTGATCGTCGGCCTCTACGTGCGCCTCAAGCTCGTCGAGACCCCCGCCTTCCAGAAGGTCGTCGACAACGGCGAGGTGGCCAAGCTGCCGCTCGCCCGCGTCTTCAAGACCAGCTGGCGCCCGCTCATCCTCGGCACGTTCATCATGCTGGCGACCTATGTGCTCTTCTACCTGATGACCACGTTCACGCTGACCTACGGCACCACGCCCTCCGACGCGGCGACCCCGGGCCTCGGCTACAGCCGCAACGACTTCCTGATCATGCTGATCGTCGGCGTCGTCTTCTTCGGGATCTTCACGCTCGTCTCCGGCCCGCTGGCCGAGAAGTTCGGCCGCCGCCGCACGCTGCTCGTCGTCACCTCGGCGATCCTCGTCTTCGGCCTGCTCTTCGTCCCGCTGTTCAGCGGCGGCTTCGCCGGCGTGATGGCGGTGCTGATCCTCGGCTTCACGCTGATGGGACTCACCTTCGGCCCGATGGGCGCCGTCCTGCCCGAGCTGTTCCCGACCAACGTCCGCTACACCGGCTCGGCGATGTCGTACAACCTGGCGTCGATCCTCGGAGCGGCGCTCGCGCCGATCATCGCGGTGGCGCTCTGGCAGTCGGCCGGCGGCAGCACGCTGCTGGTGGGCCTCTACCTCAGCGGCGCGGCGGTGCTCACGCTCATCGCGCTGCTGCTCTCGAAGGAGACGCAGCACACGGCGTACCACGACAACGTGTCGTAGGACGCTCCTGCTCACCGCCTGTCCGGCCCGTCGGTTCCCCCGGCGGGCCGGACCCGTCTCCGGGCCCGTGCGAGAGGACGCGGCGCCGACCCTTCATGCTGGTCGACCCTTCATGCCGGTCGACCCTCCATGCGGGTCGACCCTTCATGCTGGTCGACCCTTCTCATGCTGGTCGAGTAGCCCCGCAGGGGCGTATCAAGACCCACCGTGGTCAGCAGGGCCGGTCCGCAGACTCGCGTTCTGACGCCGGCGGATCTCGAGACGCCCGCTCCGCCGGCTACTCGATCAGCATGGCGTCCCGTCCCGATCGAGGGCCGGTTCGCAGCCACGAAGGGGCAAGATGGACGGCGGTCCACAAGAAGTACGGCAAGGCGTGAGCGAGGACGAACGAGCGATGAGCAGCACCACGGAGAGCACGCGCGGCGGACGGCGGCCCCGCCGCGGCAAGGACGACGGACCCCGCGCCTCCTTCTCGCAGCTCGTCCCCTACCTGCTGGAGCACCGCGGCATCCTCTCGGTCGTGGTGGTGCTCAGCCTGTTCGGCGCCGCCGCCAGCCTCGCCCAGCCGCTCGTCGTCGGCCAGGTCATCACCCGCGTGCAGGACGGCCTCGACCTCGGCCCGCTGGTCTGGGCGCTCCTCGTGCTCGTCGTCGCCTCCGGCCTCATCTCCGGCTTCGCGCACTACCTGCTCCAGCGCACCGGTGAGGGGATCGTGCTCTCCAGCCGCCGCCGGCTCGTCGCGCGGCTGCTCCGCCTGCCGATCCGCGAGTTCGACGCCCGCCGCACCGGCGACCTCGTCTCGCGCGTCGGCTCCGACTCCACGCTCCTGCGTGCCGTGCTCACCCAGGGCCTCGTCGACTCGATCGCGGGCTCGCTGCTCTTCGTCGGCGCGATCGTCGCCATGGCGATCATCGACTGGGTGCTGCTGCTGATCATCGTCGTGGTCGTCGCCGTGGCCCTCGGCGCGGCCCTCACCCTCGGCCGCGGCATCCGCGTCGCCAGCCGGAAGGCGCAGGAGAAGGTCGGTGATCTCGCCGCCGCCGTCGAGCGCGCGATCAGCGCCGTCCGCACCATCCGCGCCGCCGGCGCCACCGACCGCGAGATCGCCGTCGTCGACACCCACGCGACCGAGGCCTACCGGCTCGGCATCCGCGTCGCGCACATCTCGGCGCTCGTCGTCCCGGTGGCCGGGATCGCGATGCAGGTCGCCTTCCTCGCCGTGCTCGGCGTCGGCGGCTACCGCGTCGCCTCGGGCGCGATCGACATCGCGCAGCTGGTGTCGTTCATCCTCTTCCTCTTCATGATGGTGATGCCGCTCGGCAACTTCATCGGCGCGATCACCTCGGTCAACTCGGCGCTCGGCGCGCTCGGGCGGATCCAGGAGATCATCGACCTGCCGATCGAGGGCGACGGCGAGCGCGACGGCGGCGGCCTCGGCCCGGGCGTCGCCGACTCCGCGATCGCCTTCGACGACGTCGTCTTCTCCTACGACGAGAAGGCCCTCGACGTCGACGAGGACGCCCGCGACCGCACCGTCCTGCGCGGCGTCTCCTTCACGGTCCCGCGCGGCAAGCGCACCGCCCTGGTCGGCCCGTCCGGCGCCGGCAAGAGCACGATCCTCGCGCTGATCGAGCGCTTCTACGACCCCGAGGCCGGCGTGGTCCGGCTCGGCGGAGTCGACATCACCGCCATCGACCGCGACGCCCTCCGCGCCCAGATCGGCTACGTCGAGCAGGACGCGCCGGTGCTGGCCGGCACCCTCCGCGAGAACCTCGTGCTCGGCCGACCGGACGCCTCCGACGAGGACTGCCTGCGGGTGCTCGAGGCCGTGAACCTCACCGACGTGCTCGAGCGCAACCCGCTCGGACTGAACGCGCCCGTCGGCGAGAGCGGCGTCATGCTCTCGGGCGGTGAGCGCCAGCGCCTCGCCATCGGGCGCGCGCTCCTCGCGGCCCCGCCGATCCTGCTGCTCGACGAGTCCACCTCGAGCCTGGACGGGCTCAACGAGCAGCGCCTGCGGCTCGCGATCGACGCCGTGGCCGAGAACCGGACGCTGCTCGTCATCGCGCACCGCCTGTCGACGGTCGTCGACTCCGACCAGATCGTGGTGCTGCAGAAGGGCGAGGTCGTCGGGATCGGCACGCACTCCGAGCTCGTCGAGTCGACGCCGCTCTACCGCGACCTGGCCAAGCACCAGCTGCTGGTCTGAGCGCGGCCCCCGCCCGGTCAGCGCGGCGGCATCCGCAGCGCGCCGTCGAGGCGGATCACCTCGCCGTTGAGCATCGGGTTCTCGATCACGTGGCGCACGAGCGCGGCGAACTCCGACGGCCTCCCGAGCCGGGCGGGGTGCGGCACCGCCTCGCCGAGGGCGGTGCGCGCCGCCTCCCGCAGCCCGGCGAGCAGCGGGGTGTCGAAGGTGCCGGGCGCGATCGAGACGACCCGGATCAGCGCGGCCGCCAGTTCGCGCGCCAGCGGCAGGGTCAGCGCGGCCACGGCGCCCTTCGAGGCGGCGTAGGCCGCCTGCCCGATCTGCCCCTCGAAGGCGGCGATCGACGAGGTGGTGACCAGGACCCCGCGCTCCCCCTCGACCGGCTCGCCCTCGGCGATCGCGGCCGCCGCGAGCCGCAGGACGTTCAGCGTGCCGACGGTGTTGATCCGCAGGACCCGCTCGAAGGCGTCGAGCGACAGCGGCCCGTCACGGCCGAGGAGCCGGCCCGGGGTGGCGACGCCGGCGCAGGTCACCGCGATCCGCAGCCCCTCGGCGGCCGTCACGGCCCGCTGGACGGCGTCGCCGTCGAGGACGTCGCCCGCGATCCGGAGGACCGACTCCGGCAGGTCGGCGCTGTCGAGCGCCGCCGGCAGATCGAGGACGACGACTCGCGCTCCTGCCTCGGCGAGGGCCCGCGCCGTCGCTGCTCCGAGACCCGAGGCTCCCCCGGAGACCAGCGCCGCGCAGCCCTCGACACGCATCAGGGGGCGATCGTCGGCGCGGGCGCGTCGGTGGAGAGCGCCTCGGCGGAGCAGTCGGTGAGGGTGCGGTCGTAGTCGGCGATCGCCTCCTGCGCGGCCAGCCACTCCGTCTCGCTGAGCGAGCCGTCCGGCGCCGGAGGCCGCTCGTTGAGGCCGTAGCGCGCGAGGCACCGGGTGATCAGCTGGGAGACCTCATCACCCTCGGTCACCGCTCCGGTCGCGACGGGCGTCGGCTCGGTCGCGCGGATCGTCCGCGCGGGCGTGGCACCGGAGTCGGGCACCTCGGCCGGGTCCAGCGCGCAGCCCGCGAGCGGGGCCAGCAGCAGCACGGCCGCGACAGCCGACGGCAGGCGGGCGGCGCGGAGCCGGGAGCGCTCGGACATGGACGACCTCGGGAGTGGATGACGGCGGAGGGCGGCACGGCGCCGGAGGAGCGGTGCCGGCCGGGTTCGTGGCGAGCGTAGCGCAGGCGCTCGGACCGGGGCGTCCGGGGTGCGCGGAACGACGGGCCGCGGCCCTGACGGGGGGTCAGGGCGCCGCGAGCGCCCACATCGCGACCGCACTCGCCGCCGCGACGTTCAGCGAGTCGATTCCGTGCCGCATCGGGATCTGCACCGCGACGTCCGCGGCGGCCAGCGCCTCCGCGGTGAGCCCCTCCCCCTCGGTGCCGAGCACGAGCGCGACCCGCTCCGGGGCGGCCGCCGCGAAGTCGCGCAGCGGCACCGCCTCCGGGGTCAGCGCCATCGCGGCGATCGTGAAGCCGGCCCCGTGCAGCAGCGCGCGCGTGCTCGGCCAGTCGCCGACCCGCGTCCAGGGCACCTGCAGCACCGTGCCCATGCTGACGCGGATCGCCCGGCGGTAGAAGGGGTCGGAGCAGCGCGGCGTCACCAGCACGGCGTCGGCGCCGATCGCGCCGACCGAGCGGAAGATCGCGCCGACGTTGGTCGGGTCGACCACGTTCTCGAGCACGACCACGCGGCGCGCGCCGGCGAGCAGCTCCGCGGGGTCGGCCAGCACCGGCCGGTCCAGCGCGGCGATCAGGCCGCGGTGCAGCGTGTAGCCGGTCAGCTCGGCCAGCAGCTCGCCGGGCCCGGTGAACACCGGCACGTCGCGGTCGCCGAGCAGCCGCTCGGCCTCCTCGACCGAGCCGCCGAGCGAGAGCACCGAGCGCGGCCGGTGCCCGGCGGCGAGCGCGCGCTCGAGCACCAGCGCCGACTCCGCGAGGTAGAGCCCGTGCGGGCCGCGGGCGTTCTTCAGCGCGACGTCCGTGGCGTGCGCGTAGTCGCGCAGCCGCGGGTCCTCGAGCGAGCGGACCTCGATCAGCTCCACGGATCAGGCGAAGGGGTCGGGGGTGAGCGTGTACTTGGTGCTGAGGTACTCGTGGATGCCCTCGAGCCCGCCCTCGCGGCCGAGCCCCGACTGCTTGACGCCGCCGAAGGGTGCTGCGGCGTTCGAGACCACACCGACGTTCAGGCCCATCATCCCGGTGGCGAGCCGCTCGATCATCCGCTGCCCGCGGGCGAGGTCGCGGGTGAAGACGTACGAGACCAGCCCGAACTCGGTGTCGTTCGCGAGGGCGACCGCCTCGTCCTCGTCACGGAACGGCACGATCGCGAGGACCGGGCCGAAGATCTCGGTGTGCAGGATCTCGCTGCCGACCGCGACCCCCGCGAGCACCGTCGGCTCGTAGAAGTGCCCCGCTCCGTCGATGCCGTGCCCGCCGACGCGGACCTCGGCGCCGCGCTCGACGGCGTCCCGGACCAGCGAGGAGGCCTTCTCGACGGCGCGATCGTCGATCAGCGGACCGATCGTGACGCCCGACTCGGTCCCGCGGCCGACGGTCAGCGCGCGGACGCGCTCCGTGACGCGGGCCGCGAACTCCTCGGCGATCGACTCGTGCACGAAGAAGCGGTTGGCGGCGGTGCAGGCCTGGCCGATGTTGCGGAACTTCGCGAGCATCGCGCCCTCGACCGCGCGGTCGAGATCGGCGTCCTCGAAGACGACGAACGGCGCGTTGCCGCCGAGCTCCATCGAGGTGCGCAGCACGCCCTCGGCCGCCTGCTGCAGCAGCGTCCGCCCGACCGGCGTCGAGCCGGTGAAGGAGAGCTTGCGCAGCCGCGGGTCCGACAGGATCGGCTCCGACACCGCTCCGGCCGAGGAGGTGGTGACCACGTTGACGACGCCGTCCGGCACCCCCGCCTCGGCGAGCAGGGCCGCGAAGGCGAGCGTCGTCAGCGGCGTGAGCTCGGCGGGCTTCACCACGACGGTGCAGCCGGCGGCGAGGGCCGGGGCGATCTTCCGGGTCGCCATCGCGAGCGGGAAGTTCCACGGGGTGATCAGGTAGCACGGACCGATCGGGTGCTGCGAGACGATCATCCGCCCCGTGCCCTCCGGGTTCACGCCGTAGCGGCCCGAGATGCGCACCGCCTCCTCGCTGAACCAGCGGAGGAACTCGCCCCCGTAGGCGACCTCGCCGAGCGCCTCGGCGAACGGCTTGCCCATCTCCAGCGTCATCAGCAGGGCGAAGTCGTCCTTGCGCTCCTGCAGCAGGTCGAAGGCGCGGCGGAGGATCTCCGCGCGCTTCCGGGGCGCGGTCGCGGCCCAGGCCGGCCCGGCCTCGACGGCGGCGTCGAGCGCCCGCAGGCCGTCCTCCGGAGTCGCGTCGGCGATGGTGCGGATCACCTCGCCGGTGGCCGGATCCTCGACGTCGATCGTGCCGCCGCCCGAGCCCTCGACCCAGGCGCCGCCGATGAGCAGCTGCGACGGGACGCGGGCGAGCAGGGCCGCCTCGGCGGCGTTTCGAACGACGGAATCACTCACGAGAACACTCTTCCTGTGCGGATCGAGTCGCGCGGACCCCGCACGACGACGCTTCTCAGTCTACGACCGCCCCCGGACGCACCTCAGGAGCCGGTCGCCCCTGTGGACGGACCGGCCTCTGTGGAGGAGGGAAGCACGGTGGAGGAGACCTCGACGCGCACACCCGCCTCGGCCAGCTCGCGCAGCGCCGCGGCGCTCGCCTCGGGCGAGACCCCGGCGACGAGGTCGGAGAGCACGCGCACCTCCAAGCCGGCCGCGCGCGCATCGAGGGCCGAGGCCCGCACGCAGTAGTCGGTGGCGAGCCCGACGACGTCGAGCTCGGTCACGCCCAGGCGCTCGAGCAGCGCCGGCACCGGCGCGCCGTCGTCCGCGGTCCCCTCGAAGGCCGAGTAGGACGGGCGGCCCTGGCCCTTGCGGATGTGCACGTCGACCGCGTCGACAGCGAGCGCCGGGTGGTACTCCGCACCGGCCGTCCCCGCGACGCAGTGCACCGGCCAGGTGTCGACGAAGTCGGGCTCTGGGGCGAAGTGCCCGCCGTTGTCGGAGTCCCCGTCGTGCCAGTCGCGCGAGGCGAGCACCGTCGTGTAGCGGCCGGCGCTCGCGGCGAGGTGGGCGGTGATCCCCTCGGCGACACGGGTGCCGCCGGCGACGGCGAGGGCGCCCTCCTCGGTGAAGTCGTTCTGCACGTCGACGATCAGGAGTGCCGTGGTCATGGTGGTCCTCTCGGAGCGGGAGCGGGAGCGGGAGCGGTGCGGGGGCGGTGCGGGGGCGGTGCGGGGGCGGTGGGGGCGGGTCGGTCAGGAGTCGGAGAGCGCGCCGCCGCAGCGGTAGACGCCGGTGACGAGCGTGTCGATGGCGGACTTCGCCGAGTCGGAGACGTCGCCGAGCGCGTAGACCGCGAAGGTGAGCGCCGTGCCGTCCTGGGCGTCGACGACGCCGGCGAGCGTGTAGCCGGTGTCGATCCAGCCGGTCTTCGCGCGGACGGCGCCGTCGGCCACCGCGTTGTCGCCGGCGAAGCGGTCGGCGTAGGAGAGCGAGCCGGTGCGCCCCGAGACCGGGAGGCCGTCGAGGAGGACGCCGAGCTGCCCCTCCCTGGCCTGGATCTTCCGCAGCAGGCTCGTGAAGTACGCCGGAGCCACCGCGTTGTCGTCGCTGAGCCCCGAGCCGTCGACGATCGTGATGCCGGCCGTGTCCACTCCGTAGCCGGCGAGGCCCTGGAGGACGCCCGCCTGCTCGGCGCCGAAGTCGTTGCCCGAGCCCGTGCGGATCGCGACCAGCCGCGCGAGCATCTCGGCGATCGCGTTGTCCGAGACGAGCAGCATCTGCTGCACGAGGGTGCTGACCGGGGCCGACTCGACGGTGCCGAGCACCCGCGCTCCGGCCGGGGCGGTGCCGGTGCTCACCGTCGACGAGCCGGACAGCTCAGCCGCGAAGGCGTCGCCCGCCCGGCCGATCGGGTCCTCGCCGCGGCGGGAGGTGGCGGCGGTCGGATCCGCGCGGTCGCCGTCGACCTGCAGGGCGGTGATCTCGGGCATGTAGCCGTCGGTCTGCTCCTTGCGGTTCCAGCTCGGCTGCCAGGTGTCGCCGGAGTAGAGCGAGGCGTCGAGCACGACCGAGGAGATCGTGGTGCCCGCGGTCGCCGGGTCGGCGTCCCAGGCGGCCTTGAGCTGCGCGGCGAGGTCGTCGAGGTGCGCGGCGCCGGCGTAGACCGACTCCTGACCGCTCGGCAGTCGGCTGAGCGTGAGGTCTCCCCCGCCGACCAGCACGACGCTGCCGGCCGCGTCGCCCGCGACGACGGTCGTGGCGATCCGGGTGTCCGGGCCGAGGACGGCGAGCGCGGCGGCGGCGGTGAGGATCTTGAGCGCGGATGCGGTGCGCGAGGCGGTCGTGCCGCCGCGGTCGAAGAGCACCTCGCCGGTCGCCGCGTCGACGACCCGCGCCTGCATCGCGCCGAGGCGCGGATCCGCCGCGAGCCCGGCGACGGAGCAGGTGCGCAGCGCCTCGGCGGTCTCGGTGCCGGCGGGGCGGGCGGTCGGCGTCGGCGTCGGCGTGGCCGTCGTCGTCGCGGTGGCGGGTGCCGAGGCGGTGGGCGCCGCGGCGGGAGTCGCCGTGCGGCCGATCGCCGTCCCGGCGCTGAAGGCTCCGACGCCCAGCAGCACGGCGACGGCGGCCGCTGCGACGACGAGGGCGCGCGGTCGGCGGCGGGGCGGGGTGTCGGTCATCCGAACCAGGGTAACGGGCGGGGATCGACGGGGCCTGGGGGCCGGAGATACGGGGCGATGGCGACACTCGCTGCTTCACCACGTGAGAAATGCGGAGCCGCCTGTCGGAATCGAACCGACGACCTTCTCATTACGAGTGAGACGCTCTACCGACTGAGCTAAGGCGGCGTGCTCGCGAGGCGCTCGCCCCGGACACGATTACACAGCATAGCCTGCTCGCGGGCCGGGGCGTGAATCGGGGCGCGCAGCCCGCGGGCTACTCGGCGAGCGCTCCGCGCAGCTCCTCGAAGGAGTGGACGATGAGTCCGGGGAGCGCGTCGCGACCGTCGTGGTCGACCCAGCCGGCCCAGGCGTGCCGCATGGCGGCGAGGCCGAGCAGGGTGAGCATCCGGGCCCGGCTGCGCACCGCCTCGGCGTCCGTCCCGCTGCGGGTGAGGCGCTCGGCGACCAGGTCCTCGATCGCGAGCTCGAACTCCCGCATGCCGGCGATCTTGAGGCCGACGAGCTGCGGGTGCTCGCGGAAGAGGCTGCGCCGCAGCAGGTGCAGCTCGCGGTCCTCCTCCCCCGGGACCTCCGCGGCCGCGACGAAGACGGCCTGCAGGTCGACGAGGAGCGGCGCCTCGCCCGCCAGGAACGCGGCCGCGGTCTCGTCGGAGATCACCGGGAGGCCACCGACCAGCGCGTCCTCCTTCGAGGCGAAGTAGTTGAAGAAGGTGCGCGTGGAGACGTCGGCCGCCCGCGAGACGTCCTCGATCGTGACGCGGTCCGGGCCGCGCTCGCTCGCGAGCCGCAGCACCGCGGTCTCGATCGCGCGCCGGGTCGCGAGGCGCTTGCGCTCCCGGAGGCCCGGCTGCTCCGGCGCGCCGCGGCGCTCCTGCTCGGTCAGCACTGCGGGTCCTCCTCGGGGACGACGCCCTCGAGCAGGTACGCGTCGACCGCGTCGTTCACGCACGAGTTCGACTTGTTGTAGGCCGTGTGGCCCTCGCCGTCGAAGGTCACGAGGTGCCCGTCGGACAGCTCCTCCGCCAGCGCCTGCGCCCAGACGTAGGGGGTCGCCGGGTCGTTGGTGGTGCCCACCACGAGGATCGGGCCCGAGCCCTCCGCCGTGATCGGCGCCCGCGAGCCCTCGAAGGCGGCCGGCCACTCGCCGCAGAGGATGTCGCCGTAGGCGAGGTAGCGGCCGAGCGTCGGCGCCGCCGCCTCGAGCTCCGCGGCGTCCGCCCGCATCGACTCCGTCTCGGCGTCGTAGGCGTAGTCGACGCAGTTGATCGCGAGGAAGGCCTCGGTCGCGTTGTCGCTGTAGTCGCCGTCGGCCGTCCGGCCGTTGTAGGCGTCCGCGTACTGGAAGGCGATCTCCGCGCCGCCCTGACGCACGTCCGTGAGCATCTCGCTCAGCCCGCCCCAGGAGGAGGCGGAGTAGAGCGGGTAGACGATCGCGGTGAGCAGCGTGCTCGAGCCGAGCTGCCGGCCGTCCTGGGCGCGGATCGGCGAGGCGTCGACCCGCTCCAGCATCGCGGCGACCTGCGCCATCGCCTCGTCGACCGTGCCGGTGAAGGGGCAGCCCTCGCCGCCGAGGCAGGCGAGGAGATACGCGCGCAGGGCGCTCTCGAAGCCGATCGCCTGCTCGCGGACGACGTCGAGCGAGGTCGCGGCCGGATCGATCGCGCCGTCGAGCACGAGCCGGCCGACGCGATCGGGGAACAGCCCGGCATAGGTGGCGCCGAGGAAGGTGCCGTAGGAGTAGCCGAGGTAGTGCAGCGCCTGGTCGCCGAGCGCTGCCCGCAGCACGTCGAGATCGCGGGCCGCGCTGGTGGTGCCGACCTCGGGCAGCAGGGCGCCGCTGCGCTCCTCGCAGGCGGCGGCGAAGGCGGCGGACGCGGTGCGCTGGGCGGCGATCCACTCGTCGCTGCCGCGCTCGCCCGGGACGATGTCGTAGAGGTAGGAGTCGAGTCCGGCGGCGTCGAGGCAGGACACCGCGGTCGAGGCGCCGACGCCGCGCGGGTCGAAGCCGACCACGTCGAAGCGGGCGGCGAGCTCGTCGTCCACGGCGAAGTCCAGGCTGTCCCGGATGAGGTCGACCCCGGACCCGCCGGGCCCGCCCGGGTTGACCAGGAGGGAGCCGATCGCGTCCCCGCCCGTCGCCGGGTGGCGGACCAGGGCGATCGAGGCGGTCTCGCCGGCCGGGGCGTCCCAGTCGAGCGGCACCGTCGCGTCGGTGCACTGCATGCCCTCGCCGCAGTCGTCCCAGACCAGGACCTGGCCGTAGTACTGCTCGAGATCGGCGTCGACCGCCTGCGGGGCGGGCGTCGAGGTGCGCTCGGGCGAGGGTCCGGGAGCGAAGCAGCCGGAGAGCAGCGCGACCGCTGCGCCGACCGCGGCGAGCGCCGTCCAGCGGCCCGGGCGCCTCACGCGGCCACCGGGCGCCGCGCGGCGACCACGAGCATCGCCTCGAGGGCGAGGACGGGCGAGACGTTCGCGTCGATGCGCTGCCGGGCCTCCGCCACGGCGTCGAGCACCGCGAGGGTGCGGTCGGGGGCGGTGGCCGAGGCGAGCGCCGTCATCTCGCTCCGCACCTCCTCGTTGATCACGCCGCCGGGGGCGCCGAGCTGGAGGCGCACGACGTCGCGGTAGAGCGAGAGCAGGTCGACGAGGATGCGGTCGAGGCCGTCGCGGAGGCTGCGCGTCGCCCGGCGCTTCTGGTCCTCCTCGAGGGTGCGCAGCTGCGAGCGGAGCTGGGCGGGGATCGTGCCGCCGGGCTCGACGCCGAGCGAGCGCAGCGCCTGCTGGCGCTCGACCTCGTCGCGCTCGAGCGTGTAGGCCTTCGCGTCCTCGGTGGCGACCTCGATCATCCGCGCGGCACCGAGCACCGCGTCGGACACCCCACGCAGCCTCAGGGCGATCCGGAGGGTCTCCTCGCGCCGCTCGCGGGCGTTCGCATCGGTCGCGAGCCGGTGCGCCATGCCGATGTGGCTCTGGGCCTGGCGGGCGGCGCGCTCCGCCGTCTCCGCGTCGACGCCGTCGCGGCGCTCGAGCAGGCCGGCGACGTCCTCGACGCTGGGGACGCGCAGGCGCACCGAGCGCACCCGCGAGCGGATCGTCGGCAGGAGGTCGGCCTCGCTGGGCGCGCAGAGGATCCAGACGGTGCGCTCGGGCGGCTCCTCGAGCGCCTTCAGCAGGACGTTCGAGGTGCGCTCGCTCATCCGGTCGGCGTCCTCGATGACCATCACCCGGTAGCGCGAGACCGACGGCGAATACTGCGAGGACGAGACGAGACGGCGCACCTCCTCGATCGAGATGATGACGCGCTCGGTGGCGAGGACCGCGAGGTCGGGGTGCGAGCGGGCGGCGACCTGCGCGCAGTCCGGGCACTCGCCGCAGCCACCGCGGCGGCAGAGCAGTGCGGAGGCGAAGGCGTAGGCGAGGTTCGACCGGCCGGAGCCGGGCGGCCCGGTGATCAGCCAGGAGTGGGTCATCGAGGTCGACTCGTGCCCCCTCTCGTCGCGGGGGGTCGAGGCGTCGCGCAGGGCGCCGATGGCGTGCTCCTGGCCGACGAGCTGGCTCCAGACGGTCACGGATCCAGGCTAACCGCGAGGTCCGACAGCGGGCCGCGCGCCCTGGGGACCGGCGCTGAGCATCGGCTCGACGCGGGCGCGGACGGCCGCGGCGAGCTCCTCGACGGGACGGGTCGCGTCCAGGACGAGGAAGCGCTCCGGGTCGTCCGAGGCGAGGTCGAGGAACGCCTGCCGGACGCGGCCGTGGAACTCGGCCTTCTCCGCCTCGAGCCGGTCGTAGCGGGTGCGCGCGGCGTCCAGCCGGGTGCGGGCGACGGCGGGATCGAGGTCGAGCAGGACGGTGAGGTCGGGGCGGAGGTCGCGGGTCGCCCACTCCGAGAGGGAGCGGACCTCCGCGGCGTCCAGCACCCGGCCGGCGCCCTGGTAGGCGACGGAGGAGTCGATGTAGCGGTCCTGGACGACGACCTCGCCCCGCTCGAGCGCGGGCCGGACGAAGGTCCCGATGTGCTGCGCGCGGTCGGCGGCGTAGAGGAGCGCCTCGGCCCGCGGATCGATCTCGCCGCGGTGGTGCAGCACGATCTCGCGGATCTGCACGCCCACCTCGGTGCCGCCCGGCTCGCGGGTGCGCCGCACGGTCTCACCGCGCGAGCCCAGCCACTCCTCGAGCAGCCGGGCCTGCGTGGTCTTGCCCGCGCCGTCCCCGCCCTCGAGGGTGACGAACAGCCCGGTCACGACTCCGTCGAGCCCGTCGCCTTCGCCGCAGTGCTGCGGGCGCGGGTGGTGGCCGGCTTCTTCGCGGCGGTGGTCTTCGCCGCCGTCGTCTTGGCGGCCGTGGTCTTCGCCGCCGTGGTCTTGGCCGTCGTCGCCTTCGCCGCCGTGGTCTTCGCGGCGGTGGTCTTCGTCGCCGTCGTCTTGGCCGCCGTGGTCTTCGCCGCCGTGGTCTTCGCCGCCGTGGTCTTCGCCGCCGGCTTCTTGGCCGGGGCGCGCTTGGCCGGGGCCTTCTTGGGCGCCGGACCCTTCGCCCGCTTGTCGGCGAGCATCTGCACCGCCTGCTCGAAGTCGATCTCCTCGATCGGCTGGCCCTTGGGGATCGTGACGTTGGTCTCGCCGTCGGTCACGTAGGCGCCGAAGCGCCCGTCGCGGATCCGGATCGGCTTGCCGCTGACCGGGTCGGCCTCGAACTCCGCGAGGGCGCTCGTGGCGCGCTTGGCGCCGTACTTGGGCTGGGCGAACACCTCGAGCGCGGTCGGCAGGTCGACCTCGAAGATCTGGTCCTCGCTGGTGAGCGAGCGGCTGTCCGTCCCCTTCTTCAGGTACGGGCCGTAGCGGCCGTTCTGCGCGGTGATCGGCTCACCCGACTCCGGGTCCTCGCCGACGGTGCGCGGCAGGTCGAGCAGGCGCAGAGCGGTGGCGAGGTCGACGGTCGCGACGTCCATCGACTTGAAGAGGGAGGAGGTGCGCGGCTTGACCGCGGCCGCCTTCTTCGCGCCGCGCTTCGCCGGCGTAGGCTCGACGACCTCACCGGTGGCGGGGTCGGCGGTGGTCTCGGGCTCGGGGTCGACCTCGGTCACATACGGGCCGAAGCGGCCGTCCTTGACGACGACGGTCTTGCCCGAGTCAGGGTTGCTGCCGAGCACGCGGTCGGTCTGCACGGGGGCGTCGACGAGCTCCTGCGCCTTGGCGGGCGTGAGCTCGTCCGGAGCCAGCTCGAGCGGCAGGTTGACGCGGCGCGGCGTCTCCTGCCCCTCCTCCTGGGCGACCTCGAGGTAGGGCCCGTACTTGCCGATGCGCAGGGTGATGTCGTCGGTGATCCGGACCGAGTTGATGCTCTTCGCATCGATCTCGCCGAGGTTGTCGACGACGTGGCGCAGGCCCGGCTGGTCGCCGCCGCCGAAGTAGAAGCGGTTCAGCCAGTCGACCCGGTCCTCCTCGCCGCCGGCGATGCGGTCGAGGTCGCCCTCCATCGCGGCGGTGAAGTCGTACTCGACGAGGTCGGAGAAGAACTCCTCGAGCAGGCGCACCACCGAGAAGGCGATCCAGTTCGGAACGAGCGCCGTGCCGCGCGGAGTGACGTAGCCGCGGTCGACGATCGTCGTGATGATCGAGGCGTAGGTCGAGGGGCGCCCGATCCCCAGCTCTTCGAGCGACTTGACGAGGCTCGCCTCCGTGTAGCGCGGGGGCGGCGAGGTCTCGTGGCCCTTGGCCTCGACCTCGGCGACGACGAGGCTCTGGCCGACCTCGAGCACGGGCAGCTTGGCGTCCTTCTCGTCGCGGGCGCCGTGGCGCTCCTCGTCGCGGCCCTCCTCGTAGGCGAGCAGGAAGCCGCGGAAGGTGATGACCGTTCCCGAGGCGGTGAACTCGGCGGTGCGCTCGGTGTCGCCGGCCGGGTTGGCGAGCAGGGTGACCGTCGCGGTCGAGCCCTTGGCGTCGGCCATCTGCGAGGCGACGGTGCGCTTCCAGATCAGGTCGTAGAGGCGGTGGTCGTTCCCGCGGAGGGTGCCTGCGAGCTGGTCCGGGGTGCGGAAGGTCTCGCCCGCGGGGCGGATCGCCTCGTGCGCCTCCTGCGCGCTCTTGTTCTTGCCGGAGTAGAGGCGCGGCTTCTCGGGGACCGTCTCGGCTCCGTAGAGCGAGGCCGCCTGCGAGCGGGCGGCGTTCAGCGCCTGCTGCGAGAGGTTCGGCGAGTCGGTCCTCATGTAGGTGATGAAGCCGTTCTCGTAGAGCGACTGCGCGACGCTCATCGTCTGGCGCGCCGAGAAGCGGAGCTTGCGCGCCGCCTCCTGCTGGAGCGTCGAGGTGGTGAACGGGGCGGCGGGGCGCCGCGAGTAGGGCTTGGACTCGAGGTTCGAGACGCGGACGAGCGTCTTCGGGTCGCGCAGCGCCTCGGCGAGGGCACCGGCGGAGGCCTCGTCGAGGACGGTGACGTCCCCCTTCAGCTGACCGCGGTCGTCGAAGTCGCGGCCGCTTCCGATCCGCTTGCCGTCCAGGCGCGCCAGGCGGGCGTCGAACGCCGCCGAGGCGTCGGCCTCGGGGGCGAGGACCGTGGCGAGGTCCCAGTAGGAGGCGGAGACGAAGGCGAGGCGCTCGCGCTCGCGGTCCACGACGAGGCGCGTGGCGGCGGACTGCACGCGGCCGGCGGAGAGGCCGGGCCCAACCTTGCGCCAGAGGACCGGGGAGATCTCGTAGCCGTAGAGGCGGTCGAGGATGCGGCGGGTCTCCTGCGCGTCGACGAGGGAGGTGTCGATGTCGCGGGTGTTGTCGCGGGCCGTCTGGATCGCGTCCTTGGTGATCTCGTGGAAGACCATCCGCTTGACGGGGACCTTGGGCTTGAGCTCCTCGAGGAGGTGCCACGCGATGGCCTCGCCCTCGCGGTCCTCATCCGTCGCGAGGAAGAGCTCGTCGGCGTTCTTCAGCGCGCGCTTGAGGTCGGCGACCGTCTTCTTCTTCTGATCGGAGACGACGTAGTAGGGCTCGAAGCCGTTGTCGACGTCGACGGAGAACTTGCCCAGCCCGCCCTTCTTGAGCTCGGGCGGCAGGTTCTTCGGCTCGATGAGGTCGCGGATGTGCCCGACGGAGGCGAGCACCTCGTAGCCCTCGCCCAGGTACTGGGCGATGGTCTTGGCCTTCGCCGGCGACTCGA
Source organism: Rathayibacter sp. VKM Ac-2929 (assembly GCF_022815495.1). NCBI lineage: Bacteria > Bacillati > Actinomycetota > Actinomycetes > Micrococcales > Microbacteriaceae > Rathayibacter > Rathayibacter sp. VKM Ac-2929. The sequence goes on along the minus strand of NZ_JALGRV010000001.1, from coordinate 645,502 downwards.
CGATCACCAGCTTCTTCGTGCCGGACACAGTTCTCCTCGATTGATGCTGTCGGATCGGACGCTCAGCGAGTCCGACGGGTCCCCTTCGGCGGGGAGGCGGTGCGCGGCGTCCGCAGGAGGAACGACGATCCGTTCGCGTCGGCTTCGGGGCGCCCGACAGGCACACCATACACACTGACTCCGGGCGTCCCTCGCCGTCGTCCGCTCGCCGCGCGCTGGGAGCACTCCGGCCGCCGCCCGGGAATCCGCCGAATCGGGAGGACCGCACCCGGTGACGGATCGCGGCGATCGGCGCATGATGAGGGGCATGGCAACGACGCACACCACCTCCGCTCCGACCACCTCCGCCTACACCGCGAAGTTCCTCGACGGGCCGCTCGAGGGCAAGACGCTCCGCCGCTCCTACGGCGAGGCGACGGCCCCGGCGGGCCGCCTCGAGATCCCGGCCGCCCGCGAGGGCACCCGCTACCTCTATCTCCTCGCCGGCGCTCTCGAGCACGACGAGGGAGCGGGCGCGCTGCCCACCGCGGCGGCCTACCGCTACCTGCGGGTCAGCGCCGACTGAGCCCCGGTCCCACCGGGCGGGTCGGACACCGGCGACCCGACCGAGCACGGGAGCGCGCTGCTGCTGCGCCCCGGGCGCGGCGGGAGCCGTGGCCGCCGTCCCCGTCGCGGGAGGAGCGTCACGGCGGCGGCCCGGCGCGCGACCGGGCGGGGAGCACGAGCGGCCCGACGGACAGGACGACCTCGACGGTCGCCACTCCTCCTTCCACCGCGCAGCCCGCGACGGTCGCCGACATCGCCCCCGCGACACGCTCGGCCACCCCGCACGGCTCGCCCGGCAGCAGCCCGGAGGCCACGTCCGCCGCGGCGAGCGCCGCCGCATCCGCCGCGGCCACGGCCCGCTGGTGCCCCGCGACTCCCCCGCATCCGGCGAGCACGGCCGCGGTCACGAGGATCGTCCCCGCGACGACGCCGACCGCGACGACCGCCGCCGAGCCGTCCTCCCCTGCGCGGTCCGGCTCCGGCCGGGGGATCACCGCCCTCCGCCCAGCGCGCAGGACCGGACCGAGACCGGCAGCTCCAGCGCCGGCAGCGGCCGGAGCCGCGCGGCGACGTCCACGCAGACGAGCCCGCCGTCCGCGGAGGTCGCGACGCTCGCTCCCGCCTCGACCCGCGCGACGGGCCGACCCGGATCGTCCCCCCGCGCCAGCGACCGGGCGCCGTCCGCCGCGGCGTCGACCAGCCGGACGTACTGCGCCGAGGCCGCCACCGAGCCCAAGCAGAGCGCCAGCACGACCACCACCGCCGGCAGCACGACCGCCAGCTCGGCCGTCGCGGAGCCGTCCTCGCCTCGTCGCCCATCGGCGACCAGGTCCACTCTCGTCGCCGCACGCGCACCACCTGGGTACCGCACCGCTCATCCCCCCGAGGTGAGCGCCCGGGTGACCAGGTCCGTGAGGATCCCGCGCACCTCGTCGCCCTTGAGGATCACCACCAGCAGACCCGCGAAGCCGACCGCGGCCATCGTCGCGATCGCGTACTCGGCCGTGGCCGAGCCCTCCTCGTCGCGCCATCCGCTCAGCGGCCCCGCCTCCCACGCTGGCTGCGGGAAGCGCTCCCGCCCGGCACCGCCCGTCCCTCGTCCGATCGTCCCCGCACCACTGCTCCGACTGCCGTTCATCCGCTCGCTCCGTTCGTCGTCACTGCCCCCACTCGAGGATCACCGAGCCCGGAGCGGGTCGGGGTGGGGAGCTCGCGAACGGTGGACAAGAGGAGAGAGGAGCGGCCTGTGGAGAGCTCCCGTGGGACCGCTCACCGCTGCCCCGCGAAGGTCGAGAGCAGCACCGAGATCATCATCGGAGCCACGCCCAGCAGGAGGAACGCCGGCAGCACGCAGACTCCGAGCGGCAGGAGCAGCGTCACGCCGAGCCTCGCCGCCCGCTCCCGCGCCTCGGTCGCGGCCCGCACCCGCGCCAGTGCCGCCTCGCTGCGCAGCAGCCGGCCCGCGGGGACCCCCGCCGCGCTCGAGAGCGCGAGCACGGGCTCCGCCGCAGCCAGCGCGGGCGGCCCCGACGCGAGCCCGCACTCGGCGAGCGCCGCCAGCACCCGCTCCCGCCCGCCACCGATCGATCCCCCACCCGCGAGCGCGACCGCGAGCAGATCGAGCGCCAGCCCCGGTGCCGGGTCCCCCGGGCCGGCGCCGTGGACGAGTCGGCGCGTCCACGCCGCGGCACCGAGCATCAGCCCGAGCCCGCCCACCAGGCAGGCGAGTCCCGGCACCGTCCCGATCAGCACCCCCAGCACATCGAAGCCCAGCAGCGTGCCGAAGCCGAGCGCCACCAGCGGCAGCCCGCCGACCACCCGGCTCGTCGCGAGCGGGCCCGCCAGGGCGACCTCGATGTCCCGCCGCGCCCGGCCGAGCTCCCGGAGGGAATCGGCCAGCTCGGCGAGGGCCGCGGCGATCGGCGCTCCGGAGTCCGCGGCCACCCGCCAGCAGGCGGCCAGGGCCGCCCAGGCCGTCTCCTCGCCGCGATCACGCGAAGGCCGCACGGCGCCTCCCCTGAGGCGAGGGACCCGCTCCCGCTCCTGCCGCCCCTCTTCTCGGCGGGAGGCGGGCACACCCCGCAGGAGCGCCGCCGTCACGTCCCCGCCGCGCGCCGCCTCGACCGCCACCGCGCGCAGCAGCCGACGACGACGCGCGGCACCCGCCGCCTCCGAGTCGTCCGACGCCGCGAGGTGCGCCAGCGCCGACGCCGGCGCGACGCCCGCCGCGAGCAGCACCGAGAGGCGGTGCACCACGGCCGCCACCTCGTCGACCCCCTCCCCGCGCTTCACGGCGAGCCCCGCTGCGGCACGGCGCCCTCCTCGATCCGGAGCCGCCCGGCGCCGTCGAGCCGGAAGCAGCCCGAGGCCGCGAGCCGGCGCCGACCGCCCCGCCGCTCGAGATGCAGCACCAGGTCGATCGCGCTGACCGTCTGCCGCGCGACCGCCTCCGGGCCCATGCCCGCGAGCGAGCCGAGCGCCTCCAGCCTCGCGGGCACGTCGGCGAGCGAGTTCGCGTGCAGCGTCCCCGCGCCGCCGTCGTGCCCGGTGTTCAGCGCCGAGAGCAGATCGCGCAGCTCCACTCCGCGGCACTCGCCGAGGACGAGCCGGTCCGGCCGCATCCGCAGGGCCTCGCGGACGAGGCGGTCGAGACCGACGCCGCCGGCCCCCTCGAGGTTCGGCTGCCGCGCTTCGAGCGAGACGACGTGCGGGTGCCCGGGCCGCAGCTCGCCGACGTCCTCGATCACGACCAGCCGCTCGTGCGGCGGCGCGCAGCCCAGGAGCGCGCCGAGGAGCGTGGTCTTGCCCGATCCGCCGGCACCGGTGACGAGGAGGTTCCAGCGCGCGGCGACGGCCCGCCGCAGCAGGCTTCGGCCCGCGTCGTCGAGCATCCCCGCCGCGTGCAGCTCGTCGAGACTCCAGGCGTCGGCCCGCGGGACGCGCACCGAGATCAGCGTCCCCGCGGTCGCGACCGGCGGCAGCACCACGTGCACGCGGACCCCGTGCTTCAGCCGCACGTCCACGCACGGGCTCGCCTCGTCGACGTGGCGTCCGCCGGCCGCGACCAGCGACACCGCGAGCCGTCGCGCTCCTGCCGCGTCGAGCGTCCACGTCGGCTCTCGCACTGCGCCCCCGCCGCGGTCGACCCAGAGGCCCGAATCCCCGTTGACGAAGAGGTCGGTCACCGCCGGGTCGGCGGCGAACGGCGCGAGCAGGCCGAGCGCCGCCGCCGCCGGACGGACCGGCGCGGGCCGCGGTGCCTCGCCGGCGTCCTCCCCCGGCGGGCGAGGTGCGTCCGGGCGGTAGGCGGCGGGAACGAGCGGGACGAAACCGGTGGTCATCCGGGAACGCTAGGAGCGCGCGCCCACCGGTGGCGCGCGGAGAACCGCGTCGGTGGACGGCAGGGCCGAGGACGCCCCTGGGGAGGAGCGACGAGCTCCGGCCCGAAGTCGTTCTCGCGAGCCGACGACGCACCGCTCCGAGCGCCGGCACGCGGTCCGCGCCCAGGCACGCCGGAACCGGCCGATCCAGCGTGCCCGAGGTGTTTCCGCGAGCCGGAGGTCCACCGGTCGAAGCTCGGGCACGCGATCCGAACCCAGGCACGCCGGAACCAGCCGATCGGGCGTGCCGGACGTGTTTCCGCAAGCCGGAGCTCCAGCAGTCGACACTCGGGCACGCGATCCGTGCTCCGGCACGCCGAAATCGGCCGATCCAGCGTGCCCAGCGTGTTCCGGCGAGCCGAAGGTGCAACCGGCCGAGGCGGCCCGGCCGTGCGGATCCTCCGGGGAGCGGGACGCCCGATCAGCGGAGGGAAGAGAAGGGGGCGGCACCCATTGGGGGGAACAGGTGCCGCCTCGGCGGCGCTGGATTGGGGGGAATCACTCGCGCCGCTGAGCCGAAGTTCATTCGGCCGTATGCAACGTTAGGGCACGGAGGCGATTTCGCCAAGTCGGATCCGCGTTCTGAGCCGACTCTTCACGAAACCCCGCCTGGCGGTCAGCTTCGCGTCGTCCCCTCCCCACCCGTGAGCCGGACGCTACGGTGGTCCGGAACCGACCACGCCGGCCGGCGCACGTCGCACTCGCGAAGGAGCGAATCGCAGATGTCCACACCCCTCGACGCGTCCGGGGCCGCAGGCTCGAGCGCCATCGACAGCCTCCAGCAGGAGACGCGCCGCTTCCCGCCGCCCGCCGAGTTCGCCGCAGACGCCGCCGCGACCGCCGGGCAGGCCGAGCAGGCCGCCGCCGACCGCCTCGCCTTCTGGGCCGACCGCAGCCGCGAGCTGCTGCACTGGCACCGGCCGTTCACGCGCACCCTCGACTGGAGCGAGCCGCCCTTCGCGCGCTGGTTCGACGACGGCGAGCTCAACGTCGCCTACAACTGCCTCGACCGGCACGTGCTGGCCGGTCACGGCGACCGCGTCGCGATCCACTGGGAGGGCGAGCCCGGCGACAGCCGCGACCTGACCTACGCCGAGCTCACCGCCGAGGTGAAACGCGCGGCCAACCTCTTCACGAGCCTGGGCGTGCAGGCCGGCGACCGCGTCGCGATCTACCTGCCGATGATCCCCGAGGCCGTCATCGCGATGCTCGCGGTCGCCCGGCTCGGTGCCGTGCACTCGGTCGTCTTCGGCGGCTTCAGCGCCGAGAGCCTGCGCGCGCGGATCGACGACGCCGAGGCGAAGCTCGTCGTCACCGCCGACGGCGGCTGGCGGAAGGGCTCGGTCTTCCCGCTCAAGCCCGCGGTCGACGCGGCGCTGGCGCTGGACGGCGGCGCGTCGAGCGTCGAGCACGTCCTCGTCGTCCGCCGCGGCGGCAACACCGTCGAGTGGAGTGCGGGCCGCGACCTGTGGTGGCACGAGGAGATCGTCGCGGTGGACGCCGACCACGTCGCACGGCCGTTCCCCGCCGAGCAGCCGCTGTTCATCCTTTACACGAGCGGCACCACCGGGAAGCCGAAGGGCATCCTGCACACCAGCGGCGGCTACCTCACCCAGGTCGCGTACACCCACCGCACGGTCTTCGATCTCAAGCCCGAGACCGATGTCTACTGGTGCACCGCCGACGTCGGCTGGATCACCGGGCACAGCTACGTGGTCTACGGCCCGCTCGCGAACGGCGCCACCCAGGTGATGTACGAGGGCACGCCCGACACCCCGCACCCCGGACGCTGGTGGGAGATCATCGAGAAGCACGGCGTCACGATCCTCTACGCCGCCCCCACGGCGATCCGCACCTTCATGAAGCTCGGCCGGCAGATCCCGCAGCGCTTCGACCTCTCGAGCCTCCGCCTGCTCGGCTCCGTCGGCGAGCCGATCAACCCCGAGGCCTGGATCTGGTACCGCGACGTCATCGGCGGCGGCCGCACCCCGATCGTCGACACCTGGTGGCAGACCGAGACCGGCGCGATCATGGTCTCGCCCCTGCCCGGCGTCACGACCCTGAAGCCGGGCTCGGCGCAGGTCCCCGTCCCCGGGATCTCGATCGACGTCGTCGACGACTCCGGCGCCCCGGTCGGCGCGGGCTCCGGCGGGCTGCTGGTCATCACCGAGCCCTGGCCGTCGATGCTGCGCGGCATCTGGGGAGACCCGGACCGCTACGTCGAGACCTACTGGTCGAAGTTCGGCGACCGCTACTTCGCCGGCGACGGCGCGCGGCTCGACGAGGACGGCGACCTGTGGCTGCTCGGCCGCGTCGACGACGTGATGAACATCTCCGGCCACCGCCTGTCGACGGCCGAGATCGAGTCGGCCCTCGTCTCGCACCCGGTGGTCGCGGAGGCGGCCGTGGTGGGCGCGGCGGACGAGACCACCGGCCAGGCCGTCGTCGCCTTCGTCATCGCCAAGGCGAGCCAGGCGGAGGCGCTCGCCAGCGGCCACGACGAGCTCGAGGCGACGCTCAAGGCGCACGTCGCCGAGCACATCGGCGCGATCGCCCGGCCGAAGCGCATCTTCATCGTGCAGGAGCTGCCGAAGACCCGCTCCGGCAAGATCATGCGCCGGCTCCTGCGCGACGTGGCCGAGGGCCGGGCCGTCGGCGACACGACCACGCTGGCCGACACGCAGGTGATGGCCGTCATCTCCTCCGCGGTCGCCGCCGACGACTGAGCCGCCGAGGGCCGAGCCGCCCGGAACGCCGAAAGGCGCCGCCTCCCGAGAGGGGAGAGCGGCGCCCTTCGGCGTCGAGCCGGGACCCGGTTCAGGCGAAGGCGACGATCAGCTCGACCTCGACCGGTGCGTCGAGCGGGAGCTCCGCCACGCCGACCGCCGAGCGGGCGTGCCTGCCCGCCTCGCCGAAGATCTCGCCGAGCACCTCGGAGGCGCCGTTGATGACGCCGGGCTGGCCGTTGAAGCCGGGAGCGGAGGCGACGAAGCCGGTCACCTTGACGATCCGGGTCACGCGGTCGAGCGAGCCGATCACGTCGGCGATCGCGGCCAGCGCGTTCAGAGCGCAGACGCGCGCCAGGTCCTTGGCGACCTCGGGATCGACGCCCGCGCCGACCTTGCCGGTCGCGGGCAGCGCGCCGTCGACGAAGGGGATCTGCCCGGCCGTGAAGACCAGGTTCCCCTCGACGACGGCCGGGATGTAGGCGCCGGCCGGCACCGCGACCGCGGGGAGCTCGATGCCCAGCTCGGCCAGGCGATCGGCGATCACGCGCCGACCTCGGCGACCGGGCGCTTGAGGTAGGCCACGAGCCCGCCCTCGGGACCGGTGACGATCTGGACCAGTTCCCAGCCCTCGGAGCCCCAGGTGTTCAGGATCGCGGTGGTGTTGTGGATCATCAGCGGCGTCGTGATGTATTCCCAGCGGGGGACGGACATGGCTCTCCTCGTGAGGCAGGGGTGCGGATGCCGGGCGCACCGCACCCGGAGGAGTCGGTGCCGGCGGGTCGAGCGCCGCGTCCGGTGTCAGGAGCGGCGGTTACGCTGATTCTATGTCGGGGGCAGTCGGGAACAGGGTCGTCACGTCCATCGGCGCCGCGGTCGGAGGACTGGTCGGGATCGTCGCCATGAGCGTCGTCGCCGGAGTCCTCGTCGCGGCGTCGGTCACTCCGGCGATCGCGCTCGGCGGGATGGCCGCGAACAACACGGTCACCATGTTCGACAACCTCCCGGGCTACCTCGAGATCGGCACGCTCGCCGAGAAGAGCGACGTCTACGCGAAGGGCGCGGACGGCCAGGACGTGCTCCTCGCCTCGTTCTACGCGCAGAACCGCGTGGAGGTCGGCTGGGACGACATCTCCCCCTTCGTCAAGGACGCGGTCGTCGCCTCGGAGGACCCGCGCTTCTACGAGCACGGCGGCATCGACCTGCTCGGCACGATCCGCGCCGCGGCCACGGTCGCCTCCGGCGGCAACGTGCAGGGCGGCTCGTCGATCACGCAGCAGTACGTCAAGAACGTGCTCGTGCAGAAGGCGGAGGCGCTCTCGGATCCGATCGAGCGGGACGCCGCCTACCGCGAGGCCACCGAGACCACGGCCGAGCGCAAGGTCGCCGAGATGCGGCTCTCGATCGGGCTCGAGAAGGAGTACCCGAAGAACGACATCCTGCTCGGCTACCTCAACATCGCGCTCTTCGGCGGCACCGTCTACGGCATCGAGGCGGCGGCGCGGTACTACTTCGACACCAGTGCCCGCGACCTCACCCTCGCGCAGTCCGCCGCCCTGATCGCCATCGTGAACAACCCCGAGAAGTTCCGCTTCGATCGCCCGGACGACCCGGCCAACCTCGCGGTGGAGGGCTACCCCGAGACGCTCAACCGCCGCAACTACATCCTCACGCGGATGGGGATCGAGTCGAAGGTCACCCCCGAGCAGATCGGCGAGGCCGCCTCGACGCCGGTCGTCCCCGTGATCACGGAGCCGAGCACCGGCTGCCAGACCGCCGGAATCGCGGCCTACTTCTGCGACTACGTGACCTGGGTGATCAAGAACGACGACGCCTTCGGCGCCAGCCAGGACGAGCGCGACGCGACCTTCAAGCGCGGCGGCTACCAGATCTACACGACCCTCGACTCCGATCTGCAGGAGGCCGCGGTCGCCGCCACCGAGGACTGGGTGCCGAAGTCGATGGCCCGGGTGAACATCGGCAGCGCGAGCGTCTCGGTCGAGGTCGGCACCGGGCGCATCCTCGCGATGACGCAGAACAAGGACTACTCGAACGACCCCGATGTCAGCGGCGCCAACTACACCAGCGTCAACTACAGCACCGACTTCGGCTACGGCGGCTCGAGCGGCTTCCAGGTCGGCTCGACCTACAAGGTCTTCACCCTCGCCGAGTGGCTGCAGGAGGGCCGGGCCCTGAACGAGACCGTCGACGGCACCCGTCGCGCGTACACGACCTTCCGCGACAGCTGCGAGCCCGACGGCACCTACTACGGCGAGCCCTGGGACCCCAAGAACGACGAGGGCGGCAACGGCGGCGTCTACTCCGCGCTCGACGCCACCAAGGGCTCGATCAACACCGGCTTCGCCGCGATGGCGGAGCAGCTCGACCTCTGCGGCATCCGCAACACCGCGCTCGCGATGGGCGTGCACCGCGCCGACGGCACCGAGCTGCAGAAGTTCGCGCCGACCATCCTCGGCACCAACGAGATCGCGCCGCTGACCATGGCGACCGCGTTCGCCGGCTTCGCGAACAAGGGCACCGTCTGCACGCCGATCGCGATCGACCGGATCGTCGACCGCGGCGGCGCCGATGTCGCCCCGCCGGCGAGCACCTGCACGCAGGGGATGTCCGAGGAGGTCGCCGCGACCGCCGACTTCGCCCTGCAGCAGGTGATGACGGGCGGCACCGGCCGCGCCTCCGCGACCGGCACCGGCGTCCCGCACATCGGCAAGACCGGCACCACCGACAACGCGGTGCACACCTGGATGGTCGGCGCCAGCACCGAGGTGGCCACGGCGACCTGGGTCGGCAACGTCAGCGGCTTCACCTCGATGCGCGGCTTCAGCCTCAACCGGGTCAACGCCGGTCAGGTGCGCCACCAGATCTGGCCGCGGATCATGCGCGTCGCCGACCAGAAGTACGGCGGCTCGGCCTTCCCCTCGCCCCAGCAGTCGCTCGTCGACGCGCCCCAGCAGGCGGTGCCCGAGGTGACCGGCCAGAACCCCGCCGCCGCCACCGCGCGCCTGCGCGAGCTCGGCTTCGTCGTGACGGTCGACCCGAACCGCGTGCCGTCCGATCGACCCGCGGGCTCGGTCGCGCAGACGAACCCGCCGGCCGGCTCCCGCCTCTCCCGCGGGACCCCGATCGCACTGCAGATCAGCGCCGGTCCGTCCACCCCGCCGCCGCGCGGCTGACGCCGGGTCGTCCCCCGGGCCGGGTCGGGCAGACTGTACGCGGCCGCTCCCGCAGCCCCGCCCCGACGAGAGAAGGATCCATGACCGGACGCAGCAGCGCTCGCCCCCTCACCACGGCCCTCGCGGCCGTCGCCGCCGTCGGGAGCGCCGCCGCCGTCTGGGGCATCGCCGTCGAGCGGACGATGTTCACGGTCCGCCACGAGTCGGTGCCCGTCCTGCCCGCGGGCTCCGCACCGCTCCGGATCCTGCACTTCTCCGACCTGCACATGGCGCCGTGGCAGACGAAGAAGCAGGACTGGCTGCGCTCGCTCACCGCCCTGGCCCCCGACCTCGTCGTGGGCACCGGCGACAACCTCGGGCACCGCGACGGCGTCCTCGGCATCCGCCGCGCACTCGAGCCCTTCGCCGGCGTGCCCGGCGTCTTCGTCCACGGCTCGAACGACTACTTCGGACCCCGGGTGAAGAACCCGCTGCGCTACTTCCGCGGCCCGTCGAAGAACCCCGCGCGCAACGCCAGCGACCTCGACACCGCAGCGCTGACCGGATTCTTCACGGAGGAGCTCGGCTGGCAGGACCTCAACAACACGGCGCACGCCCTCACCGTCCGCGGCACCCGCGTCGAGCTCTTCGGCGTCGACGACCCGCACATCGGCCTGGACCGCATCGACCTCGTGGCGGGCGCCGTGGACGAGCTGCGGGCCTCTGCCGAGGAGCCGGCCGGCGTGAGCATCGGCGTCGCGCACGCGCCCTACCAGCGCGTCCTGGACGACTTCGTCGCGCGGGGGGCGGAGGTGATCCTCGCGGGCCACACCCACGGCGGTCAGGTCTGCGTGCCCGGCTTCGGCGCACTGGTGACCAACTGCGACATCCCCCGCGACAAGGTGTCCGGCTTCTCCACCTGGGACAACGGCCTGCACAGCTCCTTCCTCAACGTCTCCGCCGGAGTGGGCACCTCGATCTACGCGCCGGTGCGCTTCGCCTGCCGCCCCGAGGTCAGCCTGCTGACGCTCGAGCCGGTGGCCTGAGCGGTCCCGCTCGAGGAGTCCCGCGCGAGGCGCCGCGACCGGTGTCCGACACCGCCGCGGAAATCGGCTACTATTGACGAGGCTCGTGAGCGGTTCACCGCGAAGAGTCCACCGGGGTGTGGCGCAGCTTGGTAGCGCGCCTCGTTCGGGACGAGGAGGTCGTGGGTTCGAATCCCGCTACCCCGACCGGTGAGAAGCCCGGCCAGGATCGATGATCCGGCCGGGCTTCGTCGTTCCGCGGTGCGGACGGACAGAGCGATGTCGCGGTGCGGACGGACAGGGCGACGCCGCGGTGCGGACGGACGGACGGCGCCAGGGAGCCGATGTTCCCGCGCCAGGGCCCCCGGAGCCCGACGCAGCCGGGAAGACTGGGGCGCTCTCGCCGTCGCTGACGACGCGCTCCCTCCCGTCGCCGCAGCGACCCTCGCCGAGACGAGATCCGTGCCTCGACCCCCGACCCGGCTCACCGTCGTCGTCGCCCTCGCCTACGCGCTGGTCCTGGCCGCCGTGGTCTTCTGGCCGACACCGGTCGACGGCGGGCACGCCGGCGAGCTGAAGCAGGTCCTCGCGCAGCCCCGCGCCCAGAGCCTCGGGCTCCTCGGCTACGGCGGGATCGAGGCGACGGCGAACGTGCTGCTCTTCGTCCCGCTCGGACTGCTCGCGGCGCTGCACCTCCGCCGGCACCGGGCGTGGCTCGCCGTCCTGCTCGGCGCGGCGACCAGCGCCGCCGTGGAGACCGTGCAGCTCCTGCTGCTGCCCCAGCGCCACGCGGACGTGCACGACGTGCTGGCGAACACCGCGGGCGCCGCGATCGGCGCGGTCCTCGGCGTCGTCCTGCGCCGACGACTCCCGGCACGACGACGCCGGAGGGCGGCGGAGCGGAACCGCGCTCGCGCACGTGTCCCGCTCCGCCGCCCTCCGGCGTGACAGGGGTCGATCCCCCGGGTGGAACGGAGCGGCCGCCGGTCAGCGGGCGGCCGTCGATCGCCGTGGATCAGCGGCCGAGGCCGCGGTACTCCCAGCCGGCGGCGCGCCAGGCGTCCTGGTCGAGGCAGTTGCGGCCGTCGACCACGAGCTTCCCGGCCACCTTCTCGCCCGCGGCGACGGGGTCGATCGCGCGGAACTGCTTCCACTCGGTGACGACCACGACGGCGTCGGCACCGCGCAGGGCCTCGTCGATGTCGGTCGTGTAGGTGATGTCGGGGTAGCGGCGGCGCGCGTTCTCGATCGCCTCGGGGTCGGTCGCGACCACGTCGGCGCCGAGGTCGTGGAAGCGGGTCGCGACGTCGAGCGACGGCGAGTCGCGGACGTCGTCCGACTCCGGCTTGAACGCGAGGCCGAGAACGGCGATCTTCCTGCCCTCGACCGAGCCGCCGAGGCCCTCGGTGACGAGGTCGACCACGCGCTGGCGGCGGCGCAGGTTGATCGCGTCGACCTCCTTGAGGAAGGCGACCGAGTCGCCCACGCCGAGCTCGTCCGCGCGGGCCGAGAAGGCGCGGATGTCCTTGGGCAGGCAGCCGCCGCCGAAGCCGATGCCGGCGTTCAGGAAGCGGCGGCCGATGCGGACGTCGTAGCCGATGGCGTCGGCGAGCTGCGTGACGTCGGCGCCGGTGACCTCCGCGATCTCGGCGATGGCGTTGATGAACGAGATCTTGGTGGCGAGGAAGGCGTTCGCCGAGACCTTGACCAGCTCCGCGGTCGCGTAGTCGGTGACCACGAGCGGCGTCTCGGCGGCCAGCGCCGTCGCGTAGACCTCGTCGAGGGTCGCCTTGGCGGCCTCGCCGGCCGCGCCCGCGGGCACGCCGTAGACCAGGCGGTCGGGGCTGATCGTGTCCTCGACGGCGAAGCCCTCGCGGAGGAACTCGGGGTTCCAGGCGAGCGTCGCGCCGCTGGCGGCGATCCGCTCGGCGAGTCGCGCGGCGGTGCCGACCGGGACGGTCGACTTGCCCACGACGAGCGAGTCCGCCGTCAGCAGCGGCAGGATGCCGTCGATCGCGGCGTCGACGTAGGTCATGTCGGCCGCGTTCTCGCCCTTCTTCTGCGGCGTGCCGACCGCGATGAAGTGCACCGCGGCGTCGGCGGCGTCGGCCGTGTTCGTCGAGAACCGGAGACGACCGGAGGCCACGCCCGAGGAGAGCAGCTCGGGCAGACCGGGCTCGAAGAACGGAGCGGTGCCGGCGGAGAGCGCCTCGATCTTCGCGGGGTCCACGTCGATGCCGATGACGTCGTGGCCGAGCTCGGCCATCGCGGCGGCGTGGACGGCTCCGAGGTAGCCGCAACCAATGACAGAAAGCTTCACGGGATTTCTCCGAATCGTAGGCGGGTCGATGTCGCGTCGGCGACTGCAGGAGGGAGGAACGGGTGGAGCGGAGGGAGCCCGCGCGGCACGCGCGAGGTCAGCTCCGCGCCAATGCTCTCAGATCCCGGGAGATGTCGTGGACGGCCGCGGCGATCTCCTGAGCGACGCGGACGTGCGTGCTCTCGCTGCGGCCGATCGGATCGTCGATGTCGTCGCCCTCGCCGCGGGGCGCCCGGCCCCGGTTCGCCGCGGCGAGCCGCACCACCGAGCGCAGTCGAGCGGCGGGGTCCTCGACCGCGGGGATCGGCACCTCGGCGAGGACGAACGGGAGCACGCGGGCGAACTCGCGCAGGGTGAAGCCGCGCAGCAGGAGCGGCGGGTGGCTCCGCGACGCGTCGACGAGGTGGTCGCGGGTCATCGCGAGCATCAGGTCCGCCTCGCCCGCGAGGGCGTCGGAGAGCTTCGCGCTGACGTGGCCGGAGGGGTCGCCGCCGAGCTCCGCGGACAGGCGCGCGGAGGTCGGCTCCATCGGGTAGCCGTCCCGCGTCTGCACGCCCGCGCTGCGGAAGGCGAGGAGCGCCGCTCCGCTCGGTGCGGTGAGGTCGCCCAGCTGCGCCCGCAGGAGCTGCTCCGCCATCGGCGAGCGGCAGATGTTGCCGGTGCAGACCGAGAGGACGGTGAAGACCGGAGCGGCGGGCGCCGAGGCCGCCTCACTGGGGCGCCACCCGCGCCGGGCGCGCCGCAGGCCGTCGTCCCCCGGGAACGTCATCCGCGGCCGCTCAGACCGCGCTGGGGGCCGGGGCAGGAGCCGGAGCGGCTGCCGCGTCCGGACGCGCGCCCGACTTCTGCGAGCCGTAGTAGCTCGTGTAGTAGTAGCCGTAGCCGCGGCCGACCTGGCCCCGCGGGGGAACGCGGTTGAGGATGACGCCGAGGGTGTGGCCGCTGACGCGCTCGAGGTTCTGGATCGCCTTGCCGAGCTCGTCGGTCGTCGTCCGGCCGGCCGAGATGACCACGAGGGCGCCGTCGGTGCGGGCGGTGAGGATCGCGCCGTCGGTCACGGGCAGCAGCGGCGGGGCGTCCACGAGCACGATGGCCTCGCGGGCGATCTCGTGCAGGAGCATGTCCATGCCGTTCGAGCCGAGCAGCTCGCTCGGGTTCGGCGGGATCGAGCCCGCGCCGAGGATCCAGAGGTTGCCGGAGGGACCCCAGGGCTGGAGCACGTCCTGCAGCTCGGCCTTGCCGATCAGCAGGTCGGTGAGGCCGACCCCGGGGACGAGGCCGAAGGACTTCGCGACGGTGGGCTTGCGGAGGTCGCCGTCGACGACGACCGTGCGCTGACCGGAGGCGGCGAGCGTCACCGCGAGGTTCGCGGTCACGGTCGACTTGCCGTCGGAGGGCAGCGGGCTGGTCACGACGATGATCCGCGGCGGGCTGTCGACGTTCATGAACTGCAGGTTCGTGCGCAGCTCGCGCAGCGCCTCGGCGAGCGCGTGCTTGCCGTCGGACTTCACGTAGTCGGTCGTGTCCGCCTCGGGCACGATGCGGTTGGTCTCGTTCAGGCGCTTGTCGACGGGGAGCGTGCCGACGACCGGGAGGTCGAACAACCGCTCCACCACCTCGGCGGTGCGGATGCGGCGGTCGAGGGTGTTGCGGACGAAGGCGTAGACGAGGCCCAGCACGAGGCCGGCCAGCGCGCCGACGCCGAGCACCAGGCGCACGTTCGGGAACTCCGGGGAGGACGGCAGAGCAGCGGACTGGACGCCGGAGAGGCTGACGGTGTCGCCCGCTCCCGACTCCTGGTTCACCTGCTGGATGCGGACGGCGATCGCGTCGATCCAGGCGTCGGCGAGGGTGCGGGCGCCCTCCGGGGTGGACGCCGTCGCGCGGACGTTGAGGATCGGCGACTCCGGATCGGGAGTGACCTGGACGGCGGTGATCAGCGACTCCGCGGTCACGTCGAGCCCGAGGTTGCCGATGACGATCTCGGCGACGTTCCGCGACTTCGCGATCGGGACGTAGGTGAGGGTGCTCGACTTCGCGACGGAGTCCGCGATCTGGCGGAGGTAGATCGCCTGGCTCGGGTCTCCCCCGGCATCGGCGACCGCCGCCGAGACGAGGCCCTGCGACTCCGCGGCGTAGCGCGGCTTCTGGGTCAGCGACCAGCCGTAGGCGACGAGGGTGCCCAGGAGCACGGCTGCGACGAGGGCGATCCAGTGATCGCGGAGAAGTCGGAGGACGTCTCTAAGTTCCACAGTGTCAAGTTCCTTCACTGGTCCGGACCGATCGGCGACTGCCGGAGACGGGCTTCAGAATCATTGCACGCCGGTGTATCGGCCCCGTTTCGGGGACCGTCAGACGTGCACCCCTTCCGGGGTGGGCTGGAGCGGAGTCGCTCTCGCGATCACGCCGAGCCCGAGCAGCTCGTCGACGGCGGCGGACACCGCGGCCGAGGCGTCGATCCCCTCCGGCGGTCCGCCGAGCTCGGCCAGCACCGCGGCGACGAGGTCGGGCAGATCGGCGCAGCCGGCCGCGGAGCGCCAGAGGACCGGCCCGATCCCGGCGAGCCGGATCACCGTGTTCTGGCGGAAGACGAGAAGCTCGCCGCTGGGCAGCGCCAGCGCGTCGTCGACCTCCGCGCGGCGCAGGGAGCCGCCGGCGGCCGCGTCCTCCGCCTCCAGCGGAAGCGCGACGACGTCGTGCCAGACCGCCGGCGCCGGCTCGGCCGGAGCGGCGAGCAGACCGTCGACGAGATCGAGCACGTCCGCCGCCTCGGAGTAGACCAGTCGATTCGCGCCACCGACCGAGGCGATCGTGCGGACCAGCGCCGAGAGTGCCCTGGGCCGGGCGGCGAGGTAAGAGGTCTGGGGCACCAGGGCGTCGATCGCCACGGTCGGCTCGACCTGCTCGAGGCGGGGCACGTCGACGCCGTCACGGCGCTCGAGCAGGACGATCCCGGCCAGCACGAGCGGCGCCTGCGGAACGGGGCGCAGACCGAGGTCGACCGGCGAGAGCTGGGCCTTCGGCGCGCTGCCGGTCGCGGGCTTCACCGACAGCGGCTTCGGATAGGGCAGCACAGTGCCGTCGGGAGTGACGGCGACCGTCTCGTCGGTCACGTAGCCGAAGCGCTCCCCCAGCACCCGCGAGGCGGTCGTCTTGCCGGTGCCGGAGGCGGCCACGAACGCGAGCACGCGGCCGTCGTCGGCGGCGACGCCGCAGGCGTGCAGCATCAGGAGGTCGCCGCGGCGCTCACCGATGGCCTCGAGCGTGAGCGTCGACGTGAGCGACTCCTCGAGCTGCGCGACGGAGTGCGAGACGACCCGGACGCCGCCCGGCGGGACCGAGCCGGGGAGCGACACCTCGGCGGAGATCACGCGCGCGTCGGCGCTGTCGGCGGCGGCGCAGGAGCGCCAGCTGCTCCGGATCCGCGCGACGTCCTCGTCGGACAGTCCGGGCCCGAACTCGACGCGGAACGGGACCTCGAGGATCGCCAGCGACATGCTGCGCGGTCCGGATCGCTCGTCACCGGGCTGGTCGGCACCCGTCTGCACGGAGGAGCTCAATACGCCCCGTCCCGCGCCAGGACCGCGCGAGCAGTCTTGAAGAGGATGACGATGTCGCCGGTCATCGACCAGTTCTCCACGTAGTAGAGGTCGAGGCGGACGGTGTCCTCCCACGACAGGTTGGAGCGGCCGCTCACCTGCCAGAGGCCGGTGATGCCGGGCTTCATCAGGAAGCGGCGGTGCACGTGCTCCTCGTACTGCTCCACCTCGCGCGCCAGCGGCGGGCGGGGGCCGATCAGCGACATGTCGCCGCGGAAGACGTTGAGGAACTGCGGCAGCTCGTCGAGGCTGAAGCGGCGGAGGACGGTGCCGACCTTGGTGACCCGGGGGTCCTTGGCCATCTTGAAGAGGATGCTGTTGCCCTCGTCGCGCTGCTGGGCGGCGAGCTCGGCGAGGCGCGCCTCGGCGTCGACCACCATCGAGCGGAACTTGAGCATCTCGAAGGTCGAGCCGTTCAGCCCGATGCGCTCCTGGCGGAACAGGATCGGGCCCGGGCTGGTCGTCTTCACCAGCACCGCGACGACGATCAGCACGGGAGCGCTGAGGATGATCAGCATCGTCGACGCGGCGATGTCGAAGAGCCGCTTCGCGAAGCGCTGGCGGCCGTCGAAGCGCGGGGTCTCGACGTGGATCAGCGGCAGGCCGGCGACCGGCCGGGTGTGGATGCGCGGGCCGCCGATGTCGGTGAGGCTCGGCGCCACGACGAGGTGCTCGCGGCCGGGCTCGAGCGTCCAGCTGAGCTCGCGGATGCGCTGCGGGGCCAGCTCGTCGGAGCTCGTGACGACGACGGTGTCGGCACCGGTCGCGTCCATCACGGCGCGCACGCCGTCGATCCCGGAGAAGCCGTGCAGCGAGAGGCCCGCCAGCTCGGCCTCGCTCGTGAGCGCCTCGGCGCCGCCGACGGAGGTGGAGACCGCGCCGACCAGCTTGTAGCCGGCCTCGGTGCCGCGCCGGAGCTCGCGTGCGGTGTGCAGCACGCTCGCGCGGGAGCCGAGCAGGACGACCTGGCTGGAGAAGCGGCCGACCTTGCGCTGGCGGGTCAGCCAGGAGCGCCAGACCAGACGGCCGACGCAGATCAGCAGGATCCCGGCGGGGAACGCCGTGATGATGTAGCCGCGCGCCAGCAGGATCTGCAGGAGGTAGGCGATGATCGCGACGATGCCGAACAGCCAGATGGAGGCGTCGACGATCCGCCGGTACTCGACGTAGCCGGTGCCGACGATGCGGCGGTCGCGGGTGTCGAAGACCTGCAGGGCGAGGAGCCAGCCGATCGAGAGCACGACGGACACCCAGGTGTAGCTGACGGCGATGTCGACGGGATTGTTGAAGCCCACGTCGGAGTTCAGGTCGAGATCGAACCAGAACAGCTGCGTGCCGAAGACCGAGACGAGGATCGCGACGACGTCGGTGGCGAGGAGGCGCCGGCGGTAGTCCTGCTCCCAGGACGGGCGGCGCTTCGGCGGAGTCTCCTGCGAAGCCATCGAACCCCCCGGTCTCGCGTGCTGCGTCGGAAGGCCTGCGTGCGTTTCCGGTGATGTCACGCCCGCAAGGCTACCCACTTCCCTGTTTCATTCGGGTCACGCCCGATGAGCACTGCTCGACACTGCTAGCCGCGCAGGCGTCCGCGGCTCTCCTGCAGATAGCACGAGCCGCAGAGCGACTCGTAGGTGACCTCGGCCCCGTCGATGGCGACCTGGTCGCCGTCGAAGACGAATCGGCCGTCGACCACCCGACCGTTGAAGATCGCCTTCCGCCCGCAGCGGCAGATCGTCTTCAGCTCCTCGAGGCTGTGCGCGATCTCGAGGAGCCGCCTGCTTCCGGGGAACGCGGCGGTCCGGAAGTCGGTCCGGATGCCGTAGGCGAGGACGGGGACGTTCTCCAGGATCGCGATCCGGAGCAGATCGTCGACGTGCGACTCCGGCAGGAACTGCGCCTCGTCGACGAGCAGTGCGCTGACGTCGCGGCTCGTCTCGGCGAGCACGCGGGCGCGCGCGGCGGAGAAGACGGCGACCGGATCGCCGTCGGGCTCGAACAGGATGTCCACCGGACGGGTCACGCCGAGGCGGGACACGATGAGCTCGTCGCCCTTGGTGTCGACGGCCGGTTTCGCGAGCAGCACCCGGTGCCCGCGCTCCTCGTAGTTGTGCGCGGCCTGCAGGAGCGAGGTGCTCTTGCCGCTGTTCATCGCGCCGTAGCGGAAGTAGAGCTTCGCCATCAGGTCCTGTCTCTGCTCGTGGGCGGGCGGTGCCCGCGGGCCGCGCCCGGCGCGGTCCTCGTGGTCGTGGTCGTGGTCGTGGTCGTCGTGGTGGTCGTCGTCGTGCCGTCGGCGGTCGTGCCGGTCACTCGAGGAGGCCGTCCTCCGCCGCCCGCCGGATCAGGTCGGCGCGCCGGCTGGCCGGGCGGCCGATCTTGGCGTACTTCTGCCGGACGCGGCGCAGATAGGTCTTCGCCGTCTCGAACTGGACGTTCATCCTCGCGGCGACCTCGGGAGTGCTGGCGCCGGCGACGTAGTGGCGCAGCGCCTCCAGTTCCCCCGCGCTCAGGCGCGGACGCTGCTGCGCGGCCACCCCGATCGGCAGCGGGCGCCACTGCGCGGCGGACCCCGCGGTGGAGCGCATCGCCATCGCCGAGCGCGCCGCCTCCATGACGTCCTGCATCGACTGCGCCTTCGTGAGGTGCCGGGCGGCGCCGGCCCGCAGCGAGCGCTCGCGGATCTCGTCGTCCTCGCGCTCGGCGAGGACGATCACGGTCGCGCCCGCGGCACGGCAGGTGCGGATCCGCGCCTCGATCGAGATCGGCTCGCTCAGCTCGAAGTCCATCAGGACGACCTGCGTCGGGAACACCGTGCTGGTGACCAGCTCCATCCAGGTGCCGGCGCTCACGACGAGCTCGAAGTCCGGGGCGTTGGCGGCGATCCAGCTGCTCATGCTGTCCAGGAGCAGCTCGTGGTCGTCGAGGATGCCGAGCCGGACCGGTCGCGCGCCGCCGTCGGCGGAGGAGGTCTCGGCGGACCGGGACTCAGCGGACCGGGTCTCGACGGACCGGGACTCTGCGGCCCGGGCGGAGGAGCCGGACGTCGGCTCACCGGGGCGAGGGAGCATGCGACGATCCTAGCCGCGGGCCGGATCGCCTCCGCGGCCCTCTCAGAACAGCGTCGGCTGGCCCACCCCGGGCAGCAGAGAGGCGCCGTCCTCGCCCAGTTCGCGGAGGATCAGTCCGCCGCCGCGGAGGCCGGCGTGCCGGGCCGGCTCGTCGCCGTCCTGCGGGCGGCCGTGCTCGCCGCCGAGGGTCCGCAGCACACCGAGCGAGGGCAGCGCCGAGGCGCCGCGCGCGGTCGGTCCGAGCGCGGAGGAGCGCATCGATCCGGTCGCCGGGTCGGCCTCCCCCTCCTCCAGCCGGTGGTCGCGCATCAGCGGGCGGATCCGGGCGGACAGCCAGCGGCGGTACTCCGCAGGCGCGTAGGCGGTACGCCCGGGATACAGGGAGCGGTAGCGGTCGAGCAGCTCGGGGTGCTCCTGCGCGAGCCACTGCAGGAACCACTCCTTGACCCCGGGCTTGAGGTAGAGGGTCGAGTACATGATCGTGCTCGCCCCGGCCTCTCGGCACGCGCGGAGCGAGGCGTCGAGGTGGGCGCGGGTGTCGGTGAGGAACGGCAGGATCGGCATCAGGAAGACTGAGCACTCGAAGCCCGCCTCGCGGGCGGCCGTGACAGTCGCCAGCCGGGCCGCGGCGGACGGAGCGCCGGGCTCGATCGAGCGCTGCAGATCCTCGTCGAAGACCGCGATCGAGACGCCGAGGTCGACGGGCACGTGCTCGGCGGCCTCGCGCAGCAGCGGCAGGTCGCGCCGGAGCAGCGAGCCCTTGGTCAGGATCGAGATCGGGGTGCCGGAGGCGGCCAGCGCGGCGATGATGCCGGGCATCAGCCGGTAGCGGCCCTCCGCCCGCTGGTACGGGTCGGTGTTGGTGCCGAGCGCGACGGGGTGCCGCTCCCAGCTCGGCCGGGCGAGCTCCCGGGTGAGCACCTCGGCGACGTTCACCTTGACGACGATCTGCGAGTCGAAGTCGCGCCCGCCGTCGAACTCGAGGTACTCGTGGGTGGGCCGGGCGAAGCAGTAGGTGCAGGCGTGAGTGCAGCCGCGCATCGGGTTGATCGTCCAGCCGAACGGCATCTTCGACGAGGAGTGCACCCGGTTCAGCGCCGACTTGGCGAGCACCTCGTAGAAGGTGATGCCGTCGAACTCGGGGGTGCGGACGGTGCGGACCAGCTCAGTGAGCTTCACCAGGCCCGGGAGCGCGGCCTCGTCCGCCGCGCCGATCGCCTGTCCGCTCCACCTCATGCGTCCATTAGAACATGTGTTCGAAGGTTTCGGTGGGTTCATGCTGGTCGAGACGCCCGCCTCCATGCTGGTCGAGTAGCCGCGAAGCGGCGTATCGAGACCTGCCGTCATCAGCAACGCCGGTCTGCAGACCCTTCTTCTGACGATGGCGGATCTCGATCCGCCCGCTGCGCGGGCTACTCGATCAACATGCGGCTTCGCGCCCTCGGTGCTCAGACGGAGGCGCGGAGCGCGAGCGCCTCCGAGGTGGCGGCGACGGTGCGCTCGGCCGTCTCCGGGGCGTCGTTGAGCGTCGAGCCGTAGCTGGGGACGAGCGAGCGGATCCGCGGCTCCCAGGCCTTCATCCGGTCGGGGAAGCAGCGCTTGACGATGTCCAGCATGATCGGCACCGCCGTCGAGGCGCCGGGCGAGGCGCCCAGCAGACCGGCGATCGTGCCGTCCGCCCCGGTGATGACCTCGGTGCCGAACTGCAGCACGCCGCCCTTCTTCTCGTCCTTCTTCATCACCTGGACGCGCTGGCCGGCGGTGATCAGGTACCAGTCCTCGGAGCGGGCGGTGGGCAGGAACTCGCGCAGCGCCTTCATCTTCTTGTCGCGACCGGCCAGCACCTCGCCGAGCAGGTACTTCATCAGGTCGAGGTTGTCGCGGGCGACGGCGAGCATCGGGCCGATGTTGTGCGGGCGGATCGACAGCGGCAGGTCGAGCCAGGAACCGCGCTTGAGGAACTTGGGGGTGAAGCCGGCGTACGGGCCGAACAGCAGCGAGGCCTGGCCGTCGACGACGCGGGTGTCGAGGTGCGGGACCGACATCGGCGGGGCGCCGACGGCGGCCTTGCCGTAGACCTTCGCCTGGTGCCGGGCGACGATCGCCGGGTTGTCGGTCCGGAGGAACTGCCCCGAGATGGGGAAGCCGCCGAAGCCCTTGATCTCGGGGATGCCGGACTTCTGCAGCAGGTGCAGGGCCCCGCCGCCGGCGCCGACGAAGACGAAGCGGGCGACGACCTTCTTGGGCGTGCCGCCGACCTTCTGCTTGAGGTCCAGCCGCCAGGTGCCGTCCTTCTGCCGGGTGATGCCGGTGACCTCGTGGCCGGTGTCGAGCGTGCCGCCGTGCGCGACGACGTGGTCGAAGAGCTGGTGGGTGAGCGCGCCGAAGTCGACGTCGGTACCGGCCGGGATGCGCGTCGCGGCGTACGGTCCGCCGCCCGCGGGGCGCTGCTCCATCAGCAGAGGCGCCCACTCGTGGATGGTCTTCGTGCTCTCGGTGAACTCCATGCCGGCGAAGAGCGGCTGGTCCTTCAGCGCCTCGTAGCGCTTGCGGAGGTACTCGACGTTGGCCTCGCCGTGCACGAAGGTCATGTGCGGAGCGGAGTTGATGAAGCTCGAGGGCTCGCGGATGTCACCGGCCTCGACCAGGCTCGACCAGAACTGGCGCGAGATCTGGAACTGCTCGTTGATCTGGATCGCCTTGGCGGGGTCGACGGAGCCGTCGGCCGCCTCGGGCATGTAGTTCAGCTCGCAGAGGGCGGCGTGGCCCGTGCCCGCGTTGTTCCAGGGGTTCGACGACTCCTGCGCCACGTCGCCGAGGCGCTCGTAGGCGGCGATGGTCCAGTCGGGCTGGAGCTTGGTGAGGAGTGCACCGAGGGTGGCACTCATGATGCCCCCACCGATGAGGGCGACGTCGACCGGTTCCGAGGAGTTCACGAGAGTCGAGTTTACCGTCGGGCGCCGGGCGGGAGGCGGGCAGGGGGGCCGCTCCCCCATCAAATTGACGGCTTTTCCCGTCGGCGGGCGGCGGCGGCGGCCGCTGCTCGGGCGGGTGGGTCTCGATACGCCGCTCCGCGGCTACTCGACCAGCAGGCGGGCGCCGCGGCGCGCAGGCGGCGCTCCATGCTGATCGAGCAGCCCTCGCAGAGGGCGTATCGAGATCCGCGCCGGGTCAGGCGACGGGCTGCTTCGCCGCGATCAGCTCGGCGATCTGGACGGCGTTGAGCGCCGCGCCCTTGCGGAGGTTGTCGTTGCTGATGAAGAGGGCGAGGCCGCGGCCCTCGGGGGCGCCCTCGTCGGCGCGGATGCGGCCGACGTAGCTCGGGTCGCTGCCGGCGGCCTCGAGCGGGGTCGGGACCTCGCGCAGCGCGACTCCGGGGGCGTCGGAGAGCAGCTCGCGGGCGCGCTCGGGGCTGAGCGGCGCCGAGAACTCGACGTTCACCGAGAGCGAGTGGCCGGTGAAGACCGGCACGCGCACGCAGGTCCCCGAGACCAGCAGGCCGGGGAGCTCGAGGATCTTGCGGCTCTCGTTGCGGAGCTTCTTCTCCTCGTCGGTCTCGTTCAGGCCGTCCTCGACGAGGCTGCCGGCGAACGGGATGACGTCGAAGGCGATCGGCGCGACGTACTTGTCCGGCGCCGGGAAGGCGACCGCCGAGCCGTCGTGCACGAGGTCGAGCAGGTGCTCGTCGGCGACGGCGGCGCGGACCTGGCCGGCCAGCTCGTTCGCGCCGGCGAGGCCGCTGCCGGAGACGGCCTGGTAGGTGCTGACGATGAGGCGGGTGAGCCCGGCCTCCTGGTCGAGGACCTTGAGGATCGGCATCGCGGCCATCGTGGTGCAGTTCGGGTTCGCGATGATGCCCTTCACGGCCTGCTCGATCGCGTGCGGGTTCACCTCGCTGACGACCAGCGGCACCTCGGGGTCCATCCGCCAGGCGCTGGAGTTGTCGATGACGACGGCGCCCGCGGCGGCGAAGCGCGGTGCCTGCGCACGCGACCCCGTCGCTCCGGCCGAGAAGAGCGCGATGTCGAGCCCCGAGGGGTCGGCGGTCTCGGTGTCCTCGACCACGACGTCCTCGCCGCGGAACGGCAGGGTCGTGCCGGCCGAGCGGGCGGTCGCGAAGAAGCGGATCGACGCGATCGGGAAGTCGCGCTCCTCCAGGAGGCGGCGCATGACGGTGCCGACCTGGCCGGTGGCGCCGACGACTCCGACGTGGAGGGGGGTGCTGCTCATGCTGGGCTCTTTCGTCCGTGGGCCGCTCGAGGGAGGAGCGGCACGAAGGGGTGCTGGCGGGAGGGCCGGGGCGGGCTCCCGGGAGACGGTACCGAACGACGGCGGAGTCGACGGGGCCGGAGGGTGCGATCGGCGGGATCGCGAGGGCGTTCGGCGGTCAGCGCCCGGTGCCGGCGTAGACGACGGCCTCGTCCTCGGCGTCGAGGCCGAAGGCGGTGTGCACGACGCGGAGGGCGTCGTTCACCGTGTCGGCGCGGGTCACGACCGAGATGCGGATCTCGCTCGTGGAGATCATCTCGATGTTGATCCCCGCCTCGTAGAGCGAGCGGAAGAGCTTGGCCGAGACGCCCGCGTTGGTGCGCATGCCGGCGCCGACGAGCGCGAGCTTGGCGATCTGGTCGTCGTACTGCAGCGACTCGAAGCCGACCTCCTCCTTCTCGGCGTTGAGCGCCGTGAGGACGGTCTGGCCGTCGGCCTTGGGCAGCGTGAAGGAGATGTCGGTGCGGCCGGTCGCGGCAGCGGAGACGTTCTGCACGATCATGTCGATGTTCGACCCGGTCTTCGCGACGATCGTGAAGATCTGCGCGGCCTTGCCCGGGATGTCGGGCACGCCGACGACGGTGATCTTGGCCTCGTTGAGATCGGCGGCGACGCCGGCGATGATCGGCTCTTCCACGGGCTGTCCATTCTTCTCGGTGCTTCCGGGGGCGTCCTCGCCGGGCACGGCGTTGTAGACGATGGTGCCCTCGTTGGGGCTGAACGACGAGCGCACGTGCAGGGTGACGCCGTGGCGGCGGGCGAACTCGACGGCGCGGATGTGCAGGACCTTCGCGCCGGCGGCGGCGAGCTCGAGCATCTCCTCGCTGGAGATGCGGTCTAGCTTGCGGGCCTTCTTGACCACCCGCGGGTCGGCGGTGAAGACGCCGTCGACGTCGGTGTAGATCTCGCAGGTGTCGGCGCCGAGGCCGGCGGCGAGCGCGACCGCGGTCGTGTCCGAGCCGCCGCGGCCGAGGGTGGTGATGTCCTTGGTGTCGCGGTTGAAGCCCTGGAAGCCGGCGACGATGACGACCGCGTTCTCGTCCAGCGCGGCGCGCAGGCGGACCGGGGTGATGTCGACGATGCGGGCGGCGCCGTGCTGGGCGTCGGTGATCATGCCGGCCTGGCTGCCGGTGAAGGAGCGGGCGTCGTAGCCCATGCTCTTGATCGCCATGGCGAGCAGCGCCATCGAGATCCGCTCGCCGGAGGAGAGCAGCATGTCGAGCTCGCGGGGCGCGGGGATCGGCGTGACCTGGTGGGCCAGCTCGAGCAGGTCGTCGGTGGTGTCGCCCATCGCGGAGACGGCGACGACCACGTCGTTGCCCGCCTGCTTCGTCGCGACGATGCGCTTCGCGACCCGCTTGATGCTCTCCGCGTCGGCGACGGAGGACCCGCCGAACTTCTGGACGATCAGGCTCACGCGCTACTCCCGGGTCAGTGGCTCGGGCCGTGGCGACCCGACGCAGGAGTCTACCGGCGGGCGCATGCGCGAGGGGTCATGTTGCGGCCGCGGGCCCGACCGGCGGGTCCGCGTCAGTTCTCGACGAGGCGGCGGCCCTCGAAGGCGCGGCCGAGGGTGATCTCGTCGGCGTACTCGAGGTCGCCGCCGACGGGGAGGCCGGAGGCGAGGCGGGTGATGCGGATGCCGAGGGTGCTGAGCATGCGGGAGAGGTAGGTCGCGGTGGCCTCGCCCTCGAGGTTGGGGTCGGTCGCGATGATGACCTCCTGGACCTCGCCGTCGGCCAGGCGCTGCAGCAGCTGGCGGATCCGGAGCTGGTCGGGGCCGATGCCGTCGATCGGGCTGATCGCGCCGCCGAGCACGTGGTAGAGGCCGCGGAACTCGCGGGTGCGCTCGATGGCGGGGACGTCCTTCGCCTCCTCGACCACGCAGATGACGGCGCGGCTGCGGCGCGGGTCGCGGCAGATGCCGCAGGTCGCCTCCTCCGCGACGTTGCCGCAGATGTCGCAGAAGTGCACGCGGTTGCGCAGCTCCAGCAGGATCTCGGCGAGACGCGTCACGTCGAACGTCTCGGTCTGCAGGATGTGGAACGCGATGCGCTGAGCCGACTTCGGGCCGATGCCGGGGAGCCGGCCGAGCTCGTCGATCAGCTCCTGGACGATGCCTTCGTACATGCGGTCGCCTCCTCTCGGGATGCGGATTCAGTGGTGAGGAGTGCGGGAGTGAGGAGCGGGGCGACGGTCATGCGCCGGTCACCCGCGGACCGCGGGGGACGTGCGGCTGCTCCTCGATGAACTGGGCGCCGAGGATCTCGCGCACCACGGCCTCGCCGTAGCGCTGGCGGCCGTCGGCCGTGGCCGAGCGGGTGGTGCGGGTCACCGGGCGGGGCGCCGGCTCCGGCCGCTCGCGGGCACGGACGGGCGCGGGAGCGACGGGCGCCGGTGGTGCGGACGGCTCGCCGGGGGGCGCGACGGTCGCCCAGGAGTCGGGCATCGGCGGCTCGACCGGCGGCATGTCCTCCTCGGGCGGCTCCTCGTCGAACGGCGGCTCGTCGTCCGAGGGGCCGGCCGACGCGGCTGCCGGGCGGACCGGGGGCTCCTCCGCCGGGACGACCGGGGCTGAGCGCGGCGATGGGGCGAGGACCGGCACGTCGGACGGCTCGGGAGCGACGACCGTCTCGATCGCGGGCTCGGCGGCGACCTCGGCGGGGGCCGGGTCGGCCGGGATGGCGACCGTCGCCCATTCGTCGGGGTCGCTGGGGGCGGTCGCCGCCGCGGGCTGCTGCGCGGCGGACTGCTCGGCGGCGGGCGGCGGGGTCGCCTCGACGGCGGCGCGCTCGGCCTCGGGCGCGGTCGCGCGGGGCTCGACGCGGGCGATGTACTTCACCCGGAGGCCGAGGACCTGCTGGATCGCCTGGCGCAGGTGCTCGCTGACGCCGGGCTGACCGGCGCTGCCGGCCATCTTGAACGAGTCGACGTCGTTCTGGCTCGGGAAGGAGAGCGTGAGGACGTCGTCCTTCAGCGCCCGCACCTGCGCGGTGTAGGCGACGAGCCAGGCCGTCATCCGGGCCTTCTGCACGACCTCGAGGATCTCGGGCCAGCTGTCCTTCATCCGCTGCAGGGTGACACCGCCGGGCTCGTCCGCCGCGGAGGGGTGGGGCGCTGCGGCGGGCGCGGCCGGGCGCGGAGCCGCGGTGCCGGCCGGAGTCGCGTCGGCGGGAGTCGAATCGGCCGGAGTCGAGTCGGCGGCGGCGCTCGGGACGGCGTCGGGCGCCGCGGCCGTGCCGGAGCCGGCCTCGACCGACGCCGCGGAGACGACCGGGGCCTCGACGCGCGGGGCCGCCGCGATCGAGTCCGGCACCGACTCCGGCGTCGCGGCGTGCGACGGGAGGTGCGGCTCCGGCATGCGCGACTCGGGCGCGCGGGTCCCGGGTGCGCGGGAGGCGGCGGCACGGGACTCGGGCGCGCGCGGCTCCGGAGCACGCGAGTCGGCGGAAGGCCGCGTCGACGCCGGGGCGGCCTGCGACGGCGCCGGTACCACGACGGACGCCGGAGCGGCCGCCGCGCCGGCGCCGTGCACCAGCGTGCGCGCGATCATCAGCTCGAGGTGCAGCCGCGGCGAGGTCGCGCCCGTCATCTCGGTGAGCGCATCGTTGACGATGTCGGCGATGCGGGAGAGCTCGCCGAGCCCGAGGGCGCGCGACTGGCCGGCCATCCTGTCGAGCTCGTCCTGGGAGACGCCGCGCAGGACTGCGGAGGCCGCGCCGCCTGTGGCGGCGACGACGATGAGGTCGCGGAGCTTCTCGAGCAGGTCCTCGACGAAGCGGCGCGGGTCCTGGCCGGTCTGGATGACCCGGTCGACGGCGCCGAACGCCTCGGCGGAGTCGTGCTCGGCGAGCGCGTCGACGACCTCGTCGAGCAGCGCGCCGTGGGTGTAGCCGAGCAGCGCGACCGCGCGCTCGTACTCGACCGTCTCGTCCTCGGAGCCGGCCATCAGCTGGTCGAGGAGCGAGAGGGTGTCGCGGACCGAGCCGCCGCCGGCCCGGACGACCAGCGGGAGCACGCCCGCGGCGACGCTCACCTTCTCGCGCTCGCAGAGCTCCTGCGTGTAGTCGAGCATCTGCGCCGGCGGGACGAGCCGGAACGGGTAGTGGTGCGTGCGCGAGCGGATCGTGCCGATGACCTTGTCGGGCTCGGTCGTCGCGAAGATGAACTTCACGTGCTCCGGCGGCTCCTCGACGATCTTGAGCAGTGCGTTGAAGCCCTGCGGCGTCACCATGTGCGCCTCGTCGAGGATGAAGATCTTGAAGCGGTCGCGGGCCGGGGCGAAGATCGCCCGCTCGCGCAGGTCGCGCGCGTCGTCGACGCCGTTGTGGCTCGCGGCGTCGATCTCGACGACGTCGAGCGAGCCCTGACCGTCGCGGCTGAGCTCGACACAGCTGTCGCAGACGCCGCACGGGGTGTCCGTCGGGCCCTGGGCGCAGTTGAGGCAGCGGGCGAGGATGCGCGCCGACGTCGTCTTGCCGCAGCCGCGCGGGCCGCTGAAGAGGTAGGCGTGATTGACGCGGTTGGTGCGCAGCGCCGTCATGAGCGGATCGGTCACCTGGGACTGGCCGATCATCTCGGCGAACGTCTCCGGCCGGTACCGGCGATACAGGGCTGCTACCACCCGACAAGAGTAGCCGCGACCTCCGACACCGGACGCGGGTCGCCGGAGCCGCCGCCTCCCGTAGCCTCGAGGCCGTGACCGGCCGCCCCCGCACTCCCCCGTTCGACGCCGTCGTCCTCGCCGGCGGACGCGGCGAGCGCCTCGGCGGCGCGGCCAAGCCGCTGCTCGAGCACGGCGGCTCGACGCTGCTCGCGCACGCCCTGGCCGCTGTCGCCGGCTCCCGGCGCGTCGTGGTCGCGGGACCGCCGGAGCTCCGCGGCGGAGTCGGAGCGGCGCTCCTCGTCCAGGAGCGGCCCGCGTTCGGCGGACCGGTCGCCGGTCTCGCGGCGGCGCTGCCCCTGCTCGCGCGGGAGGACGCGGCCGGCTGGATCGCCGTGCTCGCGGCCGACCTCGTCGATCCCGCTCCGGCACTCGATCGGCTGCTGGCCGCCGCCGCGGGTCCGGAGGCCGACGCCCTGCTCGCCGTCGACGGGGACGGCCGCGCGCAGCTCCTCCTCGGCCTGCACCGCCGAGCTGCTCTGACGGCCGCTGTGGCCCGGCTCCCCGAGGTCGACGGCGCCTCCGTCCGCGCACTCCTGGCGGGGCTGGCCGTGCGGCTCGTCGAGGTGCCGGCCGGATCGACCGCGGACGTCGACGACCGCGCCGACGCCCGCCGCCACGGCATCGCCGTGCCGGGCGCGGAGAGCGCGCGGGGCGCAGAATCCGAACCGGGCGCAGACTGAACGCGTGACCCACGACACGAACGCGACCCCTTCCTCCGCCCCGGACGCCCGCGAGGACACCGCCGCACTGCTCGCCGCCTGGTGGGACGAGCTGAGCGCCGCCCTCGGGCTCGCCGACGTTCCGGTCGAGCGCGACGCCCTGCTCTCCCTGGCCGGCGACGCGGCGCACGGCGTGGTGCGGCCGGCCGCTCCGCTGACGACGTTCCTCGCCGGCTACGCCGCGGGCCTGCAGGGCGGCGACCGGGCGGCGCTCGACGCGGCGGTGCGGACGTCTCTGGAGGCCATTCGCATGCGAACGCACGAATCCTGAGACGCTACTCCCTCCCCCTCGATCCGGCACCAGGCTTCGGGCGTACGT
The DNA here is from genome assembly GCF_022815495.1 of Rathayibacter sp. VKM Ac-2929. Lineage (NCBI taxonomy): Bacteria > Bacillati > Actinomycetota > Actinomycetes > Micrococcales > Microbacteriaceae > Rathayibacter > Rathayibacter sp. VKM Ac-2929. Next base: position 615,698 of record NZ_JALGRV010000001.1, on the reverse strand, counting down.
TTCGCTCGAGCCTCGACGCCGCGGCCCTCCTCCGGACGATCGCGGCGCGGCTCCCGCGGGCGCTCACGCACCGCGGTCGCATCCCGTGAAGGAGAACCGCATGTCAGGCAACAGAGCAGTCGCCTACAAGAGCCCCGGCGTCGTCGAGGTCATCGACATCGACTACCCGACCTTCGAGCTGAAGGACGGGCCGGGCGTGAACCCGGCGAACATCGGCAGGAAGCTGCCGCACGGCGCGATCCTCCGCACCGTCTCGACCAACATCTGCGGCTCGGACCAGCACATGGTCCGCGGGCGCACCACCGCTCCCGCCGATCTCGTCCTCGGGCACGAGATCACCGGCGAGGTCGTCGAGGTCGGGCCGGACGTCGAGTTCGTCAAGGTCGGCGACATCGTCTCGGTGCCGTTCAACATCGCCTGCGGCCGCTGTCGCAACTGCAAGGAGCGCAAGACCGGCATCTGCCTGAACGTGAATCCGGACCGCCCGGGCAGCGCCTACGGCTACGTCGACATGGGCGGCTGGGTCGGCGGGCAGGCCGAGTACGTGATGGTCCCCTACGCCGACTGGAACCTGCTCGTCTTCCCCGACCGCGACCAGGCGCTGGAGAAGATCCTCGACCTCACGATGCTCTCGGACATCTTCCCGACCGGCTTCCACGGCGCGGTCACCGCGGGCGTCGGCGTCGGCTCGACGGTCTACGTCGCCGGAGCGGGCCCGGTCGGACTGGCCGCTGCCGTCGGCGCGCAGCTGCTCGGCGCGGCCGTCGTGATCGTCGCGGACCTCAACGAGGAGCGGCTCGCGCAGGCGCGCTCGTTCGGCTGCGAGACCGTGGACGTCTCGAAGGGCGACCCGGCCGGGCAGATCGAGCAGATCCTCGGCGTGCCGGAGGTCGACTGCGGCGTGGACGCCGTGGGCTTCGAGGCGCACGGCAACGGCGCCGACTCGGGCACCGAGGCGCCGGCCACCGTGCTGAACTCCCTGATGTCGATCACCGCGGCGGGCGGCGCGCTCGGCATCCCGGGGCTCTACGTCACCGGTGACCCGGGCGGAGTGGACGAGGCCGCGCAGGAGGGCTCGCTCTCGATCCGCCTCGGGCTGGGCTGGGCGAAGTCGCTGTCCTTCACGACCGGCCAGTGCCCGGTGATGAAGTACAACCGCTCGCTGATGATGGCGATCCTGCACGACAAGGTGCAGATCGCGAAGGCGGTGCAGGCCACGGCCATCACGCTGGACGAGGCGCCGCAGGGCTACGCCGACTTCGACAAGGGCGCCGCGAAGAAGTTCGTGCTCAACCCGAACGGGTACCTCGGCTGAGCCCGTCGACGGCGCCGGGTCCTCGGATCCGGCGCCGTCGCCGGCCCGCCCTGGGCGCGACCAGAATGGACGGATGAGCGACATCGACTGGGACGGCGCTCGCGCGCGGATCAGCACGGCGACCGCTCCCGGGCCGCTCGCGACGGTCGCGCTGCTCGAGGCGGAGGGCTCTGTCACGGCGACCGCCGTGCTCGCTCCGCGACCGCTCCCCCACTACGACTCCTCGGCGATGGACGGCTGGGCCGTCCGCGGGGCGTCGCCCTGGCGGCTCGGACCGGGCAGCGCCGAGCCGATCGTCACCGGCGGGGTCGTGCCGGAGTGGTGCGAGGGCGTCCTCCCGAGCGAGCGCGGCCGGGTGACCGGGGACGTGCTCTCCTCGGAGCACCCGGTGCCGCTCGGACGGCACATCCGCAGCGCGGGCGACGAGGCCCCGGCCGGAACCGCGCTCGTCGACTCCGGCGTGCGGCTGCGGCCGGCGCACCTGGCGCTGCTCGCGATCTCGGGCTTCGACGAGCTCGTCGTGCGGCGGCCGGCGACGGTCGATCTGCTCTTCACCGGTGACGAGGTCGACACCGCGGGGATGCCCGGGGCCGGCCGCGTCCGGGACGCGTTCACGCCGCTGCTGCCGCCGCTCGTCGCGCGCGGCGGGGGTGCGGCGGGATCGGTGCGGCGGCTCGGCGACGACGACGAGGCGATCGCCCGCGCGCTGCTCGCGAGCACGGCTCCGCTGCAGATCACGACGGGCGGGACCGGGCGGTCCCGGGTGGACGCGGTGCGGCGGGCGCTCCGGATCGCGGGAGCGACCGTCCTGGTCGACGGGGTCGCGATGCGGCCGGGGCATCCGACGGTGATCGCGTCGCTGCCCGGCGGGGCGGTCGTGCTCGCGCTGCCCGGGAATCCGCTCGCCGCGTTCCTCGCGGCGCTGTCGTTCCTGCCGCCGGCGCTGGACGCGGCGAGCGGGGCCGCCGCGCCGGTGCTGCGTCAGGGCGTGCTGGGAGAGCCGCTCGGCCGCGCCGGGTCGACCGTGCTCGTGCCGGTCGTCGAGGCGGACGGCGTCTGGCGGGCGGTGCACGGGATCCGCTCGCACATGCTCTCGGGGCTCACGGTGGCGGAGGCTGTCGCCGTCGTTCCGGCGGGCGGTGCCGCGGCCGGGGAGAGGGTGCGTCTGCTGCGGCTGCCGTGGTGAGCGGGACCGGGCTGCTGGCGGGGCGGGTCTCGATACGCCGCTGCGCGGCTACTCGACCAGCATGTTCCGCAGCGGCCGTAGCGAGTGGCCCGCCTTCATGCTGATCGAGTAGCCCGCGCAGCGGGCGTATCGAGATCGACCGGCGTCAGGAAGGGTGGGTCTCGATACGCCGCTCCGCGGCTACTCGACCAGCATGAGGGCGAGCCGGCCGCTGGGCGGCCGGGCGGATCAGGCGGCCGGCTCCAGGCGGACGACGACGGACTTCGAGGTGGGGGTGCCGCTGACGGCCGCGGTGGAGTCGAGCGGGACGAGCACGTTCGTCTCGGGGTAGTAGGCCGCGATGCAGCCGCGCGGGGTGTCGTACGCGACGACGCGGAAGGACGGGGCTCGGCGCTCGAGGCCGTCCTCCCACTCCGAGACCAGGTCGACCATCGCGCCGTCGGCGAGGCCCTGCTCGGCGATGTCGGCAGCGTGCACGAAGACGACGCGACGGCCGCCGTGGATGCCGCGGTAGCGGTCGTCCTTGCCGTAGATCGTGGTGTTGAACTGGTCGTGCGAGCGCAGCGTCTGCAGCAGCAGGCGCCCCCCCGGGACCTTCGGGTACTGCAGCGGGTTCGCGGTGAAGCGGGCGAGGCCGGTCGCGGTGGCGAAGCGCCTCTCGTCGCGCGGCGGGTTCGGCAGGACGAAGCCGCCCGGCTCGTTCACGCGGCGCTCGAAGTCCTCGAAGCCGGGGACGACGGCGGCGATGTGGCGGCGGATCAGGCGGTAGTCCTCCCGCAGCGCCGCCCAGTCGACGACCGGCGCGTTCGGGCGGTCGGCGAGCAGGCGCTCCGCGATGCCGGTGAGGATGGCGACCTCGGACTGCAGGACCGGACTCGGCGGCGCGAGCCGCCCGCGCGAGGCGTGCACGGCGCTCATCGAGTCCTCGACGGTGACCCGCTGCTCCCCCGTCGCGCGCTTGTCGGAGTCGGTGCGGCCGAGGGTCGGCAGGATCAGCGCGCGGCGGCCGGTGACGACGTGCGAGCGGTTGAGCTTGGTCGAGACGTGCACCGTGAGCGCGAGCGAGCGCATCGCGGCCTCGGTGACGCCGGTGTCGGGCGTCGCGCGGGCGAAGTTGCCGCCGAGGCCCATGAAGACGCGCGCCTTGCCGTCGCGCATGGCGCGGATCGCGGCGACCGTGTCGGTGCCGTGCTCGCGCGGCGAGGCGAAGGAGAACTCGCGGTCGAGGGCGTCGTGGAAGGAGTCGGGCATCCGCTCGAAGATGCCCACCGTGCGGTCGCCCTGCACGTTCGAGTGGCCGCGGACCGGGCACACGCCCGCGCCGGGCTTGCCGATGCTGCCGGTCAGCAGCAGGACGTTGACGACGTCCTTGAGCGTCGCGACGGAGTGCGCGTGCTGGGTGAGCCCCATCGCCCAGCAGACGATGGTGCCCTCGCTCGCGGCGATCAGCTCGGCGATCGCGCGGATCCGGGCCTCGTCGATCCCGCTCGCCCGCTCGATCTCGGACCACTCGGTGCCGCGGATCTCGTCGAGGTAGCCCTCGAGCCCGTCGGTGCTCTCGGCGATGAAGGCGCGGTCGAAGACGCCGCCCCTCGCCTCCTCCGCGTCGAGGAGCGCCTTGCCGAAGCCCTGGAAGAGCGCCTGGTCGCCGCCCAGCCGCACCTGGAGGAAGTGGTCGGCGAGGGCCGTGCCGCCGCCGATCATGCCGCGGACGGTCTGCGGGTTCTCGAAGCGCAGCAGGCCCGCCTCGGGCAGCGGGTTGATGGCGACGATGGTGCTGCCCGCGCGCTTCGCCCGCTCGAGCGCGGTGAGCATCCGCGGGTGGTTGGTGCCCGGGTTCTGGCCGGCGACGATCAGCAGCGGCGCCCGCTCGACGTCGCGGAGGCTGACCGTGCCCTTGCCGATGCCGATCGTCTCGGTCAGGGCCGAGCCGCTGGACTCGTGGCACATGTTGGAGCAGTCGGGCAGGTTGTTGGTGCCGAAGCCGCGCACCAGCAGCTGGTAGACGAACGCGGCCTCGTTGGAGGTGCGGCCGGAGGTGTAGAAGATCGCCTGGTCGGGGTCGGCGCAGGCGCGCAGCTCGTCCGCGACGACGTCGAGCGCCTCGTCCCAGCCGACCGGGCGGTAGTGCGTCGCGCCCTCGTCCAGGAGCATCGGCTCGGTGAGGCGGCCCTGCTGGCCGAGCTGGTAGTCGTCCCAGCCCGCGAGCTCGATCAGCGAGTGCGCGGCGAAGAAGGCGGACGTGACGGTGCGCAGCGTCGCCTCCTCGGCGACCGCCTTCGCGCCGTTCTCGCAGAACTCGGCGACGTGCCGCTTGTCGGCCTCGGGCCAGGCGCAGCCGGGGCAGTCGAAGCCGGTCTTCTGGTTGACGCGGAGGAGGGTCTCGGCGCTGCGCAGCGGGCCCATCTGCTTGAGCGAGATCTGCAGCGCGTGCGCGACGCCGGGGATGCCGACGGCCCGCCTCTTCGGGGCGCCGACCGTGACGGCGCTCTCGTCGATCGGGTTCTCGCGGGCTTCGGCGTCATCGACCATTCCTGCATGCTACGTCGGGGAGCGGGTGGGAGGATGAGCGCCGGCCGTCCGGGCTCTCAGGTCGCGGGGCGGTGCGCCAGCCGCGTCGAGGAGGACCCCATGAGCCGTGCCGTCGCCCGGACCCGCCTGATCGCCGTCCGCGCCGGGGAGCCGACCCGCCGCCGCGAGGACGTGCTGGCCGTCGAGGAGCCGCTCGAGATCCGCGTGGGCGGGCGGCGCTTCAGCGTCACCATGCGCACTCCCGGGGAGGACTTCGACCTGGTCGCCGGGTTCCTGGTGTCGGAGGGGGTGCTCACCTCGACGGAGCAGCTCGCCGCGATGCGCTACTGCGCGAGCGGCGCGGGGCCGAGCGAGAACACCTACAACGTGATCGACGCGACGGTGCGCGGGGGCCGCGCGGAGATCCTGCTCGACCGCGAGCGCTCGGTGTACACGTCGAGCTCGTGCGGGGTGTGCGGGCTGGCGTCGCTCGAGGCCGTCGCGACGGAGTCGGCGTGGAGCGTGGCGGAGGATCCGCTGCGGGTGTCGACCGAGCTGCTCGTGTCGCTGCCGGACCGGCTGCGGGAGGCGCAGGCGGTGTTCGAGCGGACCGGCGGCCTGCACGCGGCCGGCCTCTTCGACTCGGACGGCTCGCTTCTGGCGCTGCGGGAGGACGTGGGGCGGCACAACGCGGTCGACAAGGTCGTCGGCTGGGGCCTGCGCGAGGGCCGGCTGCCGCTGCGCGGCACGCTGCTGCAGGTGTCGGGCCGCGCCTCGTTCGAGCTCGTCCAGAAGGCCGTGATGGCGGGCGTCCCCCTCCTCGCGGCGGTCGGCGCCCCGTCCTCGCTCGCCGTCGACCTCGCCCGCGACGCGGGTCTCACCCTCATCGGCTTCAGCCGCGGCGCGGGCTTCAACGTCTACGCGGGCGACGCCCGCCTCGCCGGCTGACGCGGGCGGGTCTCGATCCGCAAGCTCGGGCAGGGTGGGTCTCGATACGCCGCGTACCGCGGCTACTCGACCAGCATGCACAGGACGGCGACCGCGGATGGCAGCAGCCCGCGCGCGTGCGCGGCCCTCCCACTGCTTGCACGTTCATCGGCGACGTGGAAGGCAGCAGCTCGCGCGTCAGCGCGGCCCTTCCGCTGCTCGCACGTTCACCGGCGCCGTCGCCGGAAGCAGCTCGCGCGGCAGCGCGGCCCCACCGCTGCTCAGGCGACCACCGAGGGCGTCGGCCGCACCGTGCTTGCACGGACGAGGCAGAGGGCACGACCCGGAATCGCGTGCCAGCGATTCAGGGCAGCCCGACGCGACCCGCTCCACAGACCGCTCCCACCCGTGCAAGCCGACCGCGAGTCGTGTAGCGGCTCCGCCGCTACACGACCGACAAGCACTGCCGAGCGATCTCCAGCTCCTCGTTGGTGGGGATGACGAGGACGGCGACGCGGGAGTCGTCGGTGGAGATGCGGCGGGGCCCGCGGTCGCGGGCGGTGTTGCGCTCGGGGTCGAGCTCGATGCCGAGGCCCTCGAGGCCGCGGAGGGCGCCGGCGCGGACGGCGGGGACGTTCTCGCCGACTCCGGCGGTGAAGACGATCGCGTCGACGCGGCCGAGCTGGGCGTAGTAGGCGCCGACGTAGTGGCGGAGCCGGTGGTAGTAGACCTCGAGGGCGGCGAGGGCGGTCTCGTCGCCGGCTTCGGCCGCGTCCTGCACGTCGCGCATGTCGCCGCGGCCGGAGAGGCCGAGGAGTCCGCTGCGGCGGTTGAGCACGGTGTCGAGCTCGTCGGTGGAGAGGCCGGCCTTGCGGGCGAGGTGGAAGACGACGGCCGGGTCGAGGTCGCCGGAGCGGGTGCCCATCACGAGACCCTCGAGCGGCGTCATGCCCATCGAGGTCTCGACGGAGGCGCCGCCGTCGATCGCGCAGGCGGAGGCGCCGTTGCCGAGGTGCAGGACGATCGTCTTGAGGTCGGAGCGGCGGCGCCCGAGGAACGCGGCGGCGGCCTCGGAGACGAACTTGTGCGAGGTGCCGTGGAAGCCGTAGCGGCGGATGCGGTGCTTGTCGGCGAGCTCGGCGGGGATCGCGTAGGTGGAGGCCGCGGCGGGGATGGTGTGGTGGAACGCGGTGTCGAAGACGGCGACGTGCGGGACGCTCGGGAAGGCCTTCTGCGCGGCCTCGATGCCCTCGAGGTTGGCGGGGTTGTGCAGCGGGGCGAGGTCGCTGAGGTCCTCGATGTTGATCTTGACGAGGTCGGTGACGACGGTCGGCTCGTAGAAGCGCTTGCCGCCGTGCACGACGCGGTGGCCGACGGCGATCGGCGGGAACTCGTCGAGGCTCGGGCCGTGCTCGGCGAAGGCGCGGATCATCGCGTCGAAGCCGGCCGTGTGGTCCGGGATCGGCGTCTCGAACTCGACCGTGTCGCCGTCGTGGCTGTGCTTGGTGCGGCCGGTCTCCTCGCCGATCCGCTCGACGAGGCCGCTGGCGAGCGTCTCCTCCGTCGTCATCTCGATGAGCTGGTACTTGAAGGACGACGAGCCGCTGTTGACGACGAGGACGACGGACACGGTGGGACTCCTGGGGGTTCGGGGTCGGACGGGGCGCTCGGGCGGGTGGCCCTCAGCGCACGACGGGGATGGCGGAGGTCGGCGGGACGATGGCCTGGGTCGCCGCCTGGATCGCGGTGATCGCGACGGTGTTGACGATGTCCTGCACGAGGGCGCCGCGGGAGAGGTCGTTGACCGGCTTCCGCAGGCCCTGCAGGACCGGCCCGATCGCGACGGCGCCGGCCGAGCGCTGCACGGCCTTGTAGGTGTTGTTGCCCGTGTTGAGGTCGGGGAAGATGAACACCGTCGCGCGGCCGGCGACCTGCGAGCCGGGCATCTTCGAGGCGGCGACGGCCGCGTCCGCTGCGGCGTCGTACTGGATCGGGCCCTCCACGAGCAGGTCGGGGCGGCGCTCGCGGACCAGCGCGGTCGCGGCCCGGACCTTCTCGACGTCGGCGCCCGCTCCGCTCTCACCGGTGGAGTAGGAGAGCATCGCGATCCGCGGGTCGATGCCGAACTGCTGCGCCGTCTCGGCGGAGGAGATCGCGATGTCGGCCAGCTGCGCCTCGGTCGGGTCGGGGTTCACGGCGCAGTCGCCGTAGACGAGGACGCGGTCGGCGAGCGCCATCAGGAACACGCTCGAGACGACGGAGACGCCGGGGCTGGTCTTGATGATCTCGAAGCCGGGGCGGATGGTGTGCGCGGTGGTGTGCGCGGCTCCCGAGACCATGCCGTCGGCGAGGCCGAGCTGGACCATCATCGTGCCGAAGTAGGAGACATCGGTGACGGTGTCGTAGGCGTGGTCGAAGGTGATGCCCTTGTGCGCGCGGATGCGGGCGTACTCCTCGGCGAAGCGGTTGCGGTGCTCCGGGTCGAGGACGCTGAGGACGCGGGCGCCGTCGATGTCCAGGCCGAGGCTCGCGGCACGGGAGCGCACCTCGACCTCCTCGCCGAGGATCGTCAGGCGGGCGATGCCGCGCTTGAGCACGGTCGCGGCGGCGCGGAGGATGCGGTCGTCGCCGCCCTCGGGCAGCACGATGTGCCGGTCTGCGATGCGGGCGCGCTCGATCAGGCCGTACTCGAACATCAGCGGGGTGACGACCTCGGAGCGGCCGACGTCGAGGAGGGTGAGCAGCTCGACGGGGTCGATCGCCTCGGCGAACAGGGCGAGGGAGGTGTCGCGCTTGCGCGGCGAGTCGGCGGCGAGGCGACCGCGTGCGGCGGTGACGCGCACGGCGGTGTCGTAGGTGCCGAGCTCGGTCATCACGATCGGCAGGCGGTTGTCGACGCCCTCGATCAGGCGGACGATCGGCTCCTGCAGCTCGAAGCCGCCGTTGAGGATGATCGCGGAGACCGTCGGGAAGTTGCCGGAGGCGTGCGCCATGATCACGGCGAGCACGACCTCGGGGCGGTCGCCGGGGACGATGACGACACCGCCCTCCATCAGGCGCGGCAGCACGTTGACCATCGACATGCCGGCGACGACGACGCCCAGCGCCTCGCGGCCGAGCAGCTCCGGATCGCCCGCGACGAAGACGCCGTCGACGGCGTCGATGATGCGCGAGACACTCGGGGCGACGAGGGACGGGTCCTCGTGGATCGCCCAGACCGGGGCGCCGGAGGGCAGGGCCTCGCGGATCGCGGCGACGGCCTGCTCCGAGGTGCCAGGGTCGGCGCGGTTGGCGACGACGCCGATGAGGCTCGCGTGCGCGGTGCGCAGCTCGACCGCGGCGAGCTCGGTGATCTGCCGCATCTCGTCGGGCGTGCGGGCGGGGGCCTGGCCGAGCTGCTCGCTCCGCGACGGGTCGCGACCGGTGAGGACGAGGAGGACGGGAGCGCCGAGGTTCGCCGCGATGCGGGCGTTGTAGCCGAGCTCCGTCGGGCTGCCGACGTCGGTGTAGTCGGAGCCGAGGATCACGACGGTGTCGCACTGCGACTCGACGGCCTTGTAGCGCTCGACGATGCGGGAGAGGGCTGCCTCGCCGTCGGCGTGCACGTCCTCGTAGGTGACGCCGATGCAGTCGTCGTAGGCGAGACCCGAGTCGGAGTGCCCGAGCAGCATCTCGAGCACGTAGTCGCGCTCGGAGGTGGAGCGGGCGATCGGGCGGAAGACGCCGACCCGCTGCACCTGACTGCTGAGCAGGTCGAGGACGCCGAGGGCGACCGTGGACTTGCCCGAATGACCTTCGGCGGACGAGATGTAGATGCTCTGAACCATCGGCGCAAGCCTAGCGACGGGCGCCCTCCGGAGGCTGGGCGCGTGCCCCGGATGGGAGAGCGTGCAGGAGCGGCGGGCTGGGGAGGAGAGGTGGGCCGGGTGCGCGATCCGTTAAAAGGAAAGACCCCCCGCGCACCCGCCAGAGCCCGGTTACCCTTGCTGCGTTTCCGCCCTGGGGGAGTTGGCCTGGATGGCGCCACGCGGGGAGCCGGGAGACAGTCTAACCGACGTCGGCGGGGTGCGGGCACGGCCGTCGCACTGCCGTGGTCAGCGGAGGGCGCCGGCACCGGCTAGTATCGATGAGTCGCGGCCACGGTCGCGCCAGGAGGATTCGCCTAGTGGCCTATGGCGCACGCTTGGAAAGCGTGTTGGGTGCAAGCCCTCGGGGGTTCGAATCCCCCATCCTCCGCCGAACGGCGCCGCACGCTCTCGCCAGCTGCGGCGCCGTTCTCTGCTTCCCGGCGCAGGTGTTTCCCGGCGCGTGGTGTTTCCCGGCGCACGGCGCCTCCCTCGCCGAGTCGCCCGAGAAGGCTCGTTCCCGGTGCGGAGAACGCGCCTTCTCGGGCGAGTCAGCGCGCTCGTCAGCGGGTGAGGCGCAGGAGCCACTCGTCGAGGAGGGCGGACTCGGCCGCGGTGAGGCCGTCGACGCCGGGCAGCGCGGTGCGCAGCGCGACCGCGTGGGCGGCGAAGGCGCGCGCCGCGGGGTCGGTCGGGCCCGCCTCCGTCGTGGTGATCGCGGCCAGGACGGCCTCGCGGGAGCGGGCGGAGAGCTCGTCGTCCGGCGCGGACGCGAGAGTGAGGGTGCAGCCGAGGGCGGCGGACTGCAGGAGGCGGGCGGCGTGCTCGACCTCGACGGTCAGGCGGCCGGCCTCCGCGACGGCGCGGACGTGGGCGGCGAGGACGGCGCGAGCGAGACGGGCCGCCTCCGACTCCTCCCCCGGTCGCCCGGTGAACATCAGGGCGTAGAGGTGCGGCTCGGCGAGGCCGAAGGCGATGTGGTGGTCCCAGGCGGCGCGGAGGGCGTCGACGGCGTCGGCCGGTGCGTCGACGGCGTCGAACTCGGCCTGGGCGGAGGCGAAGCCCGCGGCGGCGACGGAATCGAGCAGCCCGCGGAGGTCGCCGAAGGTTCGGTAGATGGTGGGCGCCTGGACGCCGGCCGCCGAGCTGATCGCCCGGGTGGAGACGGCGTCGCGGCCGCCCTCCGCGAGCAGCGCCGCCGTCGCGCTGAGGATGCGGTCGCGGGTCGTCGGGCTCTCGGTCACGAGTATCGACGCTAACACGGCGGCGTTAGCGGACATGCACCGGGAGTGCTGGTGCCGTGGATCTCGATACGCCCGCTGCGCGGGCTACTCGATCAGCATGGAGGGCGGCGGGGCAGGCTTCAGCACCAGCACGAGGGGCGCCGCCACATGCTGGTCGAGTAGGCGCCCGCAGGGCGGCGTATCGAGACCCGCCATCTTCAGCAGGGTGGATCTCGATACGCCCGCTCCGCGGGCTACTCGACCAGCATGGAGGGCGGCGGGGCCAGCTTCAGCACCAGCACGAGGGGTGCCGCCACATGCTGGTCGAGTAGGCGCCCGCAGGGCGGCGTATCGAGACCCGCCGTCCCCAGCAGAGTGGATCTCGATACGCCCGCGGAGCGGGCTACTCGATCAGCATGGAGGGGGCGCGCGCCCCAGCTATCAGCAGGGGCCGCGGGCGCTGACGGGGTGAGCTGCAAGGCGGAGGAGGAAGCGATACCGGCGGTATCGCGCCCGACGACAACGCCGCAGATCGCCCCGTCAGCGCCCGCGGCGGGCCGTGCCGAAGATGCCTCGGACGACTTCGCGCAACAAGGTCTTCCCCACCGAGGACCCGAGGACCTCCTCGACGACGGTCTTGTCGCGGCGGGGGGAGCGGGAGCGGGTGGTGGGCGCGGTGCGGCGGCGGGAGCGCTCGGCCGCCTGGTCGGCGCGGCGCTCGGCGGCGGCGCGGTCCTTGGCCCGCTGAGCGGCGGCGCGGGCGTCCTCCTTGGCGCGGCGGGCGTCCTCGGCGGCCTGCTCCTTGGCGCTGCGGGCGGCCTCGGCGGCCTGCTCCTTCGCGCGGCGGGCCTCCTCCTCCGCCTGCTCCTCGGCGGCGGCGCGGGCCTCCTCGGCGTCGGCGGCCGCGTCGAGGCGGCGGGTGAGGATCTCGCGGGCGGAGTCGCGGTCGAGCGGGGTGCCGTAGCGGGCGAGCAGCGGGGAGCGCTGGACGCTCGCCTCCCGCTCGGCCTCGGGGGTCGGCGCCATCGAGCCGCGCGGTGCCCGGAGCCGGGTCCAGGCGACCGGGGTCGGCGCGCCGCGCTCGTTCATCACCGTGACGATCGCCTCGCCGATGGGGAGCGCCTGCAGCACCTCGCCGAGGTCGTAGTCGCTCTCGGGGTAGGTCGAGACCGTGGCGCGCAGGGCCTTCGCGTCGTCGGGGGTGTGCGCGCGCAGCTGGTGCTGGATCCGCGAGCCGAGCTGGGCGAGGACGTCGCTCGGCACGTCCTTCGGGGTCTGCGTCACGAAGACGATGCCGACGCCCTTCGAGCGGATCAGCCGCACGGTCTGCGTGATGGCCGCGAGGAAGTCCTTCGAGGCGTCGCGGAAGAGCAGGTGCGCCTCGTCGAAGAAGAAGACCAGCTTGGGCCGGTCGAGGTCGCCGACCTCGGGCAGGTCATTGAAGAGGTCGGCGAGCAGCCACATCAGGAACGTCGAGAACAGCGCGGGCTTGTCCGCGACTCCGGGGACCTCCAGCAGGCTGACCACGCCGCGGCCGTCGGGCGCGAGGCGGAGGAACTCGGCCGTGTCGATCTCGGGCTCGCCGAAGAAGACGTCGGCGCCCTGGTCGGCGAAGGCGATCAGCTCGCGCAGGATGACGCCGGCGGTGGCCTTGGAGAGCCCGCCGAGCTCGGCCAGCTCGGCCTTGCCCTCGTCGCCGACGAGGTAGGTGAGCACGGCGCGGAGGTCGGAGAGGTCGACGAGCGGCAGCCCGGCGCTCTCGGCGTAGTGGAAGACCAGGCCGAGGCTCGACTCCTGGGTGTGGTTGAGGCCGAGGACCTTCGCCAGCAGCAGGGCGCCGAAGCCGGTGACGGTCGCGCGGACCGGGACGCCGGTGCCGACGCCGCCGAGCGCGAAGTACTCGGCGGGGGCGGCCTCGGGGGTCCAGTCCTGGCCGATGGTGCGGGTGCGGGCGAGCAGCTTCTCGTCGGCGATGCCGGCGGTCGCGAGGCCGGAGAGGTCGCCCTTGATGTCGGCGGCGAAGACGGGGACGCCGTGCGCGGAGAGCTGCTCGGCGAGGACCTGGAGCGTCTTGGTCTTGCCGGTGCCGGTCGCGCCGACGACGAGGCCGTGGCGGTTGAGCATCCCGAGCGGGATGCGGACGGGGACGTCGGCGCGGGCGTCGCCGTTGACGAGGGCGCCGATCTCGAGGGCGGGGCCGGTGAAGGCGTAGCCGGCTCGGACGGCGTCGACGGCGGACTCGGCGAGCGGTCCGGGCGCGGGGGCGGCGGACGGTGCGGGCGCCTCGACCGGTGCGGGTGCAGCGGCGGGCGCGGACCCCTCCCCCGGACCGCCGTCGACCAGCCGCACGTCGTCGACGACCGCGGCCGCCTCCTCCGGACCGGCGACCGCCTCGAGGGCCGCGGCGGCAGCCTCCGCGCGGGCCAGCGCCTCGGCGGCCTCGGCCTGCAGTCGTCGGGCGGCCTCGAGGGCCGTGCGTGCGTCGTCCCTCGCCGAGGCGAGCCCGTCGTCGTTGCTCATGGGGTCAGCCTAGGGTCGCGGCGCCGGCCGAGCCCGGCTCGCCCCGGCCCGATCCGCGCGCACCCCGCATCGACCGGCGTCCCGCCCGGCCCCCGCCGACCGCGCTCCCGCTCAGTCCTCGCGGACGTGCCACGGCTGGCCGTAGCCGCCCTCGTCGAGCGGGCGGGCCATCAGCTCGAGGAACGGCTCGGCGTCGAACGCCTCCGGCCCGAGCACCCCGGAGCCCGACCAGGCGCCGGTCGCGAGCAGTTCGAGGGCGATCACCGGGTTGAGTGCGGTCTGCCAGACGACGCACTGGGTGCCGTACTCGGCCATCGTCCACTCGTTGTCGCTGACGTGGTACAGGTACACCTCGCGGTGCTCGCCGTCCTTGGCGCCGGAGACCCAGAGGCCCGCGCAGGTCTTGCCGGTCATCCGCGGGCCGATGCTCGCCGGGTCGGGCAAGCCCGCGGCGACCACGTCGCGCGGCGAGACCAGCACCGGTCCGTCGGCGGAGCGGACCCGGACCGGCTCGGTGCGGTCGAGTCCGAGCAGGTTGAGCGTGCGGAGGACGCCGATGAACTCGGCGCCGAGGCCGTACTTGAAGGTGACCCGCTTCGCGTCGAGCCAGCGCGGCATCAGCAGCACCTCCTCGTGCTCGACGTTGACGCACTCGACGGGGCCGATCCCCTCGGGGAACTCGAAGACCTCCGGCTCGGAGAACGGCGGCGTCGTGAACCAGCCGCGGTCCTTCTCGAAGATCACCGGCGGGTTCAGGCACTCCTCGATGGTCGTCCAGATCGAGAAGGAGGGCGCGAAGATCTCGGCGCCGGAGTCGTCGCGGACGACGAGGTTCGCGCCGTCGCGGACGCCCAGCTCGTCGATCTCGTCGAAGAGGTGGTCGGCGGCGTAGCGGGCGAAGACGTCGGAGAGCCCGGGCTCGACGCCCATGCCGACCAGGGCGAGGCGGCCGGCGGATTCCCACGTGGGCGCGGCGGCGAACTGCTCGTCGCCGAGCTTCAGGCCGGTCTTCGCGTGCGGCTCCTCGGGGTGCGGCCGGGAGAGGCTCATCGCCATGTCGACGTAGTCGGCGCCGGCGGCGAGGGCGCCCGCGAAGATCGTCGGCACGAAGGACGGCTCGACCGCGTTCATCACGTGGGTGGCGCCGTGCGCGCGGGCGACGGTCTCGACGTTCTCGGCGTCGGAGGCGTCGATGCGCGCGGCGACGAAGCGGTTCTCGACGCCGTCGGCGCCGTGCCGCTCGAGGATCCAGGCGACGGTGCGCTCGGCCCGGGCGAGCTCGTAGTCGCAGACGATGATCTGCTCGAAGAAGGAGCGGCGGGCGGCGATCTTCGCGAAGGCGTCGCCGACGCCGCCGGCGCCGACCAGGAGGATTCTCATGCAGCCACCGTAGCGACGGAATCACTCGTGGTTCAAGGCCCGGACCGCGGGAATCGTGAGGCGGATCGGATCCGCACGACGGATTCCGTCACTCCTGCGCCGTCTCCTCCGCGATCTCGAGGAGGCGGATGAAGCGCGAGAGCCGCTCGAGCGCCGCCATCGAGGTGGGCGGCGACGCCGCGAGCGCGGGCGAGTGCACGAGGTAGGCGGCCCACTTGGCCCGAGAGATCGCGACGTTCAGCCGGTTGGGCAGCAGCAGGAACTCGAGGCCGCGCGGGACGTCGGCGCCGGAGGACGCGGCGAGCGAGACGATCGCGACGACCGCCTCCCGGCCCTGGAAGAGGTCGACCGTGCCGACCAGCGTCTCCTCGAGCCCGGCGGCGTCGAGGGCGTCGCGGAGCAGCGCGCCCTGCGCGTTGTAGGGGGCGACGACGATGACGTCCGCGGCGGTGAGCGCGCGCTCGCCGTGCTCGTCGGTCCAGGAGCGACCGACCATGGTCAGCGCGATCTCGACGACCCGGCGCGCCTCGTCCGGGGAGGACGTGGTGTCGCCGGCGTGCACGACCGGCACCGCGTGCAGTCCGGGCGCGACGCCGTCGAGCCGGCGCTGCTCCGGGGCGCGGGAGGAGAGGGCGCCCTCGTAGGAGAGCTCGGAGACGGCGGCGGCG
Source organism: Rathayibacter sp. VKM Ac-2929 (assembly GCF_022815495.1). NCBI lineage: Bacteria > Bacillati > Actinomycetota > Actinomycetes > Micrococcales > Microbacteriaceae > Rathayibacter > Rathayibacter sp. VKM Ac-2929. Next base: position 600,123 of record NZ_JALGRV010000001.1, on the reverse strand, counting down.
AGCGCGGGGTGCATCCGGTAGGTCTGCGCGAGGAAGTAGCCGAAGGCGGGCGGCAGGACGTCGTGGCCGTCGGCGAGCCAGCCGAGCGCCGACTCGTCGACCGGCTCGGGGTGCGAGCCCTGGCTGACCTGCGGGAGCTGCTGCGGGTCGCCGAGGAGGAGCACCCGCTCGGCGGCGATCGCGGAGGCGATGGTCGGCGCGAGCGAGAACTGGCCGGCCTCGTCGATCACCAGCAGGTCGAGGGAGCGGCGCGGGACGCTGCCCGCGTTGGCGAAGGTCCAGGCGGTGCCGCCGACGACGCAGCCGCCGCCCTCGGCGAGCGCCGCGAGGGCGGCGCCGTTCTTCACCGGCGTCCAGGCGACGGCGGCGAGGGCCTCCGCGGAGCTGCCGGCCTTGGGCACCTTCGCGACCCGGGCGGGGTCGACGCCCTTCGCGACGACCGCGGTCAGCACGTTCTCGACGACGGAGTGCGACTGCCCGACGACGCCGACCCGCCAGCCGTGCTCGGTGACGAGCCGGGCGATGACGTGCGAGCCGACGTAGGTCTTGCCGGTGCCGGGCGGGCCCTGGACGGCGAGCGTCGCGCGCTCGAGGCCGAGCAGGGTCTCGACGACCGCGGCGATGACGTCGTCGCCCTCGACCGGCGCGACGACGGCCGGGGGCACGCGCCGGAGCACGTCGAGGGCGGGGTCTGCCAGGAGCGCGGGCAGGGCGTCGAGCACCTGACCGCCCCACTCCGCGATCGCCTCGGGCTGCGGGGCGGCCCGGGGCGGCGGCGCGGGCGCCAGGGCGATCGGGACGTCGTCGTGCGGGTCCTCCCCCGCGCGCAGGCCCTCCTTGAGCAGCAGCACGACCCGCTCGCCGTCGTCGGACGCGGCGAGGATCTCGGAGCGGTCGGAGGCTCCGCGCATCCCCGGGCCGGGCGAGGGCGCCCCGGGCGGCGCCGGGGAGTCGTAGACGAGGAACGGCTTCGCGCCGATGCCGAGCCGGCTGCCCGGGGCGAGGCGGCCGAGGATCCGCAGCTCGCGGGAGAGGGTGCGCGCCCGCGCCGGTGTCGACCAGTCGCGGACGACCTCGACCCGCTCGACGACGACCACGTCGCGGGCGTCGGCCCAGTCGTCGAGCGGCTGGCGCAGCCGGTCGAAGTGCTCCTGCCAGAAGGTCTTCGCCTCGCGGCGGTGGTAGTCGATCGCCGCGCCGGCGAGGGCGAGGGCGGTCTGGTCGGGGCTGCGCTCGCGGGGTTCGATGCCCTCGACCTCGGCGAGGAGGGCGACGGCGACCGGGTCCGGCTCGCGCGGCACGGGCAGGTCGACGTCGACGAGCGGGAGCGGCTCCTCCTCGCGGGCGGGGGCGAGCGAGCGCAGCCAGTCGCGCAGGCGCAGGGTGGAGCGGCAGTCGTAGGCGTTGTACTCGCCGATCTCGGCGAGGCGGCGCTCGCCCTCGCGGCGGTCGAGCTCGGCCCTCTCGGGGTCCCTGTCGGCCGACGCAGCGTTCCGATCGGCCGACTGCAGCAGCGCCCGCGCCTCGACGTACTCGGTGATGCTGTCGGCCGCGTTCGTCACTCCCTCGGTGTCGCGCGCCTCCGCGCCCATGTAGAGCGGCTCGAGCTTCTTGATCGAGTAGCTGCGCGAGCCGACGCGCAGCGCCCGGCGGACGACCGGGTAGAGGTCGACGAGGACGCCGTCGCGCAGCAGCGCGTCGACCTCCTCCTCCCCCGTGCCGTGCCGCTGCGCGAGCGAGAGCAGGTGGCTGCGCTCGTAGGAGGCGTAGTGGTAGACGTGCATCCGCGGGAAGCGCGCCCGCCGCTCGCGCAGGAGGGCGAGGAAGTCGACGAGGGCGCGGCGCTCGGCCGCGAGGTCGTGCGCCCAGAACGCGGTGAAGGACTCGTCCTGGTCGACCATGCCGAAGAGGTAGTCGAGGCCCCACTGGCCGTCCTCCGCGTGCAGCGGATCGCCCTCGAAGTCGAAGAAGAGGTCGCCCGGGTCGGGGGCGGGCAGGGCGGTCAGCACGGAGGCGTCGACGACCTCGACGACGGGGACGTGGTCGGCCGAGGCCTCGGTGGCGAGCTGCAGGCGGGCCTGGGCGCGCAGCGTCTCGGCGGCGCCGGCGCTCATCCCGGGGACCGGCCCCTCGCTGACCGCGAGCGCGTCGAGGGTGGTGATGCCGGCGGCGGCGAGCTTCGCGCGCTGGTCGAGGCGCATGCCGGCGACCAGGATCGGGTCCCGGTGGGCCTGCACCTCGGGCGCGCAGAGCCCGCAGCGGCCGCAGGCGGTGAAGCGCGGATCGCCCCACGCCACCGGCTCGGTCGCGGCGAGATGCTCCTCCAGAACCGCGCGCAGGCGCGCCCGCTGGACCCGCTGCACGGGGGCGATCATCGCGAGGTCGTGGCTGGTGGTCGTGCCGTCGCCGAGGACCAGGTGGACCTTCTCGCCGACACGGATCCCCCGCGCCGCCATCTGCTCCGCGTACGCGGCGAGCTGCAGCAGCGCCGGGATCTTCGCGTGCCGGGCGAGCTTGGTGTCGTAGACCTCGTAGGCCCCGTCCTCGGTGCGGAGCAGGAAGTCGGAGAAGCCGATGAAGGTGCCGTCGTAGAAGGTGGCCTGGTAGAGCACGTCGACACCCGCGCGCATCGCCTCGACGGCCTCGTCGGCGGCCCGCGCGTAGTCCGCGCGCTCGGGGCGGGCGAACTCGAGGACCTCGTGCGTGCGCTTCAGCTCGGCGAGGAAGGCGACCTCGTGCTCGTCGCCGAGGACGGCGGTGCGCTGGAGCATCGCGTCCTCCTCGACGACGACGCGGGGCGCCCGACCGAGGGTCGCGTCGAGCCGGCGGAGCACCGCCCACTCGCAGGACGTCCAGGAGGAGAGATCGGTCGGGCTCGTGACGAGGCGGACTCCCCCGCTGCGGTCGTCCTCGAGATACACGCGACTCCCTCCCGGGCCGCCGGGCGACGACCGCCTCCAGGGTAGGGCGACCCTCCGACACCGGCGCGTGCGAGGCTGGGCGGATGACCAGGGCGCGCTTCGAGATCATCCCGTCGGACGGCATCGGCGAGAAGGCGGAGCGGGCGTTCCCCGATCCGGCCGCGGTGACGCTGACCGTGACGAGCCTGCCGAAGCACGGGACGGAGCGGACGATCGACTCCGCGGTGGAGCTGGCCGGCCGCGGCTTCCGGGTCGTGCCGCACCTCGCGGCGCGGAACGTCGAGGGTCGCGAGGCGCTGGAGCGCGCACTCGGGCGGATGCGGGACGCGGGGATCGACGAGGCGTTCGTGATCTCGGGCGACGCGAGGAGCGCCGCCGGCGGCTACTCCACCTCGCTCGAGCTCATCCGCGACGCCCGCGAGCTGCGGCCCGAGCTGGCTGTCGACATCGCCGGCTACCCGGAGGGGCACCCGCACCTCTCGGACGAGAGCATCGCGAAGCACCTGCGCGAGCGGGCGCCGTACCTCCGCGGGATCGTCACGCAGATGTGCTTCGACGTGGACGCGGTCGACCGCTACGCCGACCGGCTGCGGGCGGACGGGATCGACGCGGAGCTGTGGGCCGGAGTGCCGGGGCCGGTCGAGCGGGCGCGGCTGCTCTCGCTCGGCGCGCGGATCGGCGTCGGGTCGTCGCTCGGCTTCCTCAAGCGGAGCTCGTCGGTGGCGGGCGGGCTGCTGCGCGGCCGCCGCTTCGACCCGTCCGCCTTCGTCGGCCGGCTGGAAGCCGCCGTGGGCGACCGCCTCGCCGGCCTGCACGTCTACACCTTCAACGAGCTGGACGGCCTGCGCGACTTCTGACCCCCTCCGCGAGATGCCACTTGTGAGCGGTTTTTGCGGCGTGTCGCGCTCATAAGTGGCATCTCGCGGTGGGGATCAGCGCGAGGTGCGGACCCAGATGGGCGGGTGGGGGAGCTCGGACTCGGTGCGGAGGCGGCCGGCCAGGGGGGCCCAGACGATCAGGGCGACGGCGAGGCCGAGCAGCAGGCCGCCGATGGTGTCGGTGAGCCAGTGCGCGCCGAGGTAGGTGCGGCTGGCCATCATCGCGACGCTGTAGAGGAAGCCGGCGATCCAGACCCAGAGCAGCGGGAAGACCAGGGCGAGCACCATCGCGGTGGTCGAGGCGTTCGCGGTGTGGCCGGAGGGGAAGGAGCCGTAGTCGCTGGTGACCAGCATGTCCTCGGGGCGGGCGCGGCCGACCAGCTCCTTCACGAGCTGGGTGGCGCCGACGCTGACGAGGGCGGCGAGCGCGTAGTAGAGGGCGGCCCAGCGCCGGCGGAAGACCAGCAGCACGATGATGATCGCGACCGGGATGATCGCCGTGCCGACGATCCCGGCGCCGACGGTGTTCATGATGAGCGCCGGGACGTCCCAGACGCTCGAGCGGTGCTCGACGATCTCGTCCATCCACTCGACGTCGAACGAGAACGCGCTGGTGGGCCGGAAGGCGATGATCACGGCGAGGATGATCGTCACGGCCAGCGCGATCGAGGCGGAGATCAGCGGCCAGCGGCGCGAGACGTGCCGGGCGGCCTCCGTGGTGAGGACCTTCGAGACGACGTCGTCCGAGGGGGCGCGCCGGTGGAGGCGCTCGCGCTGCACGGCGTCGGGCTGGGCGACGCCGGGCTCGGTCTTCAGGGGGTCGTGGCGAGGATCCATCCGGACATGATGGCGCCACCGGACGTTCGCGCGCTGGGGGTTGCGGGCGGGTCGCGCGGGTCGGGCCCCTCCGGCCCGGCGGATCAGTCCTGCAGGGCCGGGACCGTGCGGGGGCGGACGACGAGCCAGAGCGCCAGGATCGACACGGCGGCGGTGGCCATCATGACGCCGGCCATCGGCACGGCCGACTCGGCGCCGAAGAGGCCGGAGATCGGCGAGAGGATGCCGGCGGTGCCGAAGTTCACGGCGCCGAGCAGCGACGCGGCGGTGCCCGCCTCGCGGCCGTGGTTGACCAGGCCGAGCACCTGCACGCAGGGGAAGCTGAAGCCGCAGGCCGCGATGAAGAACCAGAGCGGCACGAGGGTGCCCCAGATGCCGAAGCCCAGGCCGTCGAAGAGCGCGATCAGCCCGGCGGTGACGAAGAGCGTGACCGTGGTGACGGCGAGGATCCACTGCGGGCCGACGCCGCGGCGGCTGAGGTACGAGGACGCCTGGACGCCCGAGACCACGCCGAGCGAGTTCACCGCGAAGAGAAGGCCGTACTGCTGCGCGTCCAGGCCGTAGAGCCCCTGGAAGAGGAACGACGAGCTGGAGAGGTAGGTGAACAGACCGCCGAAGGTCATGCCGCCGATGATCGCGACGCCGACGAACACCCGGTCGGAGAGCACCGCGCGGTAGCGCTGCACGAGCGAGCGGGAGTCGCGGTCGGCGCGCGCCACCCGGGGGCGCGTCTCGACGATCAGCAGCGCGACCGCCAGCATCACCAGCAGGCCGTAGGCGGCCAGGAAGACGAAGATGCCGCGCCAGTCCATCACCAGCAGCAGCTGCGAGCCGATGACCGGCGCGAGCACGGGCGCGAGGCCGGAGACGAGCGCGAGCCGCGACAGCATCTTCACCAGCGGACGCCCGCCGAACAGGTCGCGGACCATCGCCATCGCGACGACACCGCCCGCGGCGGCGCCGGCCCCCATCAGGAAGCGGAAGACGCCGAGCGAGACGATCTCGGGGGCGAACGCCGCGCCGACACAGGCCAGCACGTGCAGCGAGGTCGCGAGCAGGATCGGCAGCCGCCGCCCGACCACGTCGCTCCACGGCCCGACGACCAGCTGCCCGAGCGCGAAGCCGAGCGTCGTGCCGGTGAGGGTCAGCTGCACCGCCGCCTCCGACACGTTCAGCTCGCTCTGCAGCGCGGGGAAGGCGGGGAGGTAGAGGTCGATCGTGAACGGGCCGAGCGCGGTGAGCGCGCCGAGCACGATCACGTAGACGAGGCGCTGACGGTTGGTCAGGGCGTCGCCGGCGTGCCGGTGCACGGGGATCGAACCGGTGGGGGTCGGGGCGAGAGAGGTCACGGAGCCTTCCTGCGGAGCGCAGAGCGGAGAAGGGAGAGGGGAGCGCGGAAGGGCACCGCCTCTACCGCCAAGCGACGGGAGACCGGATTCATTCCCTGACTATCGAATCAATTCGACCGGGTGTCGCGCAAGGGTCTGAGCCGAGCCCGTGGACCGGAGTGCGCCTTCGGGATGCGGGGAGCGCTGCTCAGGCCGCCGGCCGCGCGCCGCCGGCCGGGTGCAGCTCGGCGGTCAGCGGATCGGCGAGCAGGCGCTCGAAGGCCAGCTCGGCCGCGCCGAGCATCAGCAGGTCGGCGCCGAGCTCGGTGCGGGCGATGCGCACGGAGTCGAGCGCCACCCGGAACGGCCCGCCGCGGCCCAGGCGCTCCTCGAGGAAGCCCGGTGCGACGCCGACGAGCGCGCCGAGGAACCCGCCGAGCACCACCAGCTGCGGGTTGAAGATGTTGACGACGTTGCGCAGCGCCACGGCGAGGTGCCCGAGCTGCCGCTCCACCTCCGCACGCACCGCGGGATCGCTCGAGGCGGCGAGCGCCTCCTCGAGCCGCTCGCTCACGTCGGCGCTCTCGTCGAGGCCGAGCACCCGCAGCAGCTCCGCCCGGCCGACCTCGGTCTCGAGGCAGCCGACCGCGCCGCAGTGGCAGTCGACGCCGGCGCTGTTCACGAGGGTGTGGCCGATCTCGCCCGCGTAGCCGTCGATCCCGTGCAGCGGGGTGCCGCCGACGATCACGCCGGCGCCGACGCCGCTCGCGCCGCCGTTGAGGTAGACGAGGTGGGACACGTCACGCCCGGCGCCGAGGACGCTCTCGGCGAGCGCGCCGAGATTCGCGTCGTTGGCCGAGAGCACCGGGAGCCCGGTCGCCTCGGCGAGCATCCGGGAGAACGGCTCGTCGGTCCAGCCGAGGTGCGGGCCGACCCGGACCAGGCCGTCGGCGTCCCGGACGAGACCGGGGACGGCGACGCCGATGCCGACGGTACGGGCGTCCCTCGGCAGGTCGGCGACCAGCTCGGCAATGGCCTCCGCCGCGAGCCGGGCAGCGGCCTCGGCGCTCGGCACGGTGGCGGTGCGGCGGATGCGGCGGCGCACCTCGGCGTCCAGGCCGACGATCGCGACCGTGACCGCGTCGATCTCCGGGTTCACCGCGATCGCGACGACCCGCGGATCGGTCTCGACGATCGGGCTGGGCCGTCCGACCTGGTTGAGGGTCTCGGGCTGCAGCTCGCGCACGACGCCCAGCTCGACCAGTTCGCCGACGAGGGCTGCGATGGTGGAGCGGTTGAGTCCGGTGAGGCGGGTGAGCTGCGAGCGGGACCGCGGGCCGCCGCGGTGCACGAGTCGGAGGAGCGCGGACAGATTGTGCCGGCGGACCCGGTCGAGGTTGTTGCCGCGCGTCGCGTTCTCGGCCATTCCGCGGTCTCCTCTGCTCTCCGGGGCCAGCCTATCCGCGGGTGCGGGCGCTTCCGGCCGCACAACATCAGCTGAGAAGGGAGTCCCTCGCCCCACAGAGGAGGGACCCCTCTCTCAGCTGATGTTGTGCGCGGGCCTCGCCGGTCAGGACCCCGCGCGGGTCCAGGTCCAGCTGCCGGCGGGCGCGTCGACGCTCACGTCGCCGCCCGAGCGGGTCACCGTGAACACCGTCTCCGCACCGGAGTCGTGCGCCGGCACCCGCACGACCGTCTCGCCGTCCGCGCCCGGGAACACCCGCAGCTCCAGCCCGTCGACGTAGTCGTACTCGGCGACGTCGCTGCGCGCACCGACCGGGATCACCGCGCCCTCGCGGACGTAGAGCGGCAGCGAGTCGAAGCCGTGCACCTCGCGGCGCCACTCCCCCGCCGAGTCGGTGCTCTCGCCGGTCCACCAGTTCGTCCAGCGCCCGCGCGGCAGGTAGAACTCGACCGAGCCGTCGGGAGTGAACACCGGCGCGACCAGCAGGTCGTGGCCGAGCATGTACTGCGTGTCGAGGTGCGCCGCGTTGCGGTCGTCCTCGAACTCGAGCGTCATCGGCCGCATCACCGGGGTGCCGGTGCGCGCCGCCTCCGCCCCCGCCGCGTAGAGGTAGGGCATCAGCGAGAGCTTCAGCCGGGTGAAGAGCCGGGTGACGTCGACCGCCTCCTCGTCGAACGCCCATGGCACCCGCACCGAGGACGACCCGTGCAGCCGCGAGTGCGAGGAGAGCAGCCCGAAGGCGAGCCAGCGCTTGAAGACGCCCGGGTCGGGCGTGCCCTCGAAGCCGCCGATGTCGTGCGCCCAGAAGCCGAAGCCGCCGAGCGCGAGCGAGAGCCCGCCGCGCAGGGTCTCGGCCATCGAGACGTAGGAGGAGGTGTTGTCGCCGCCCCAGTGCACCGGCAGCGCCTGGCCGCCGACCGTGGCGCTGCGGGCGAAGAGCGCCGCGCGTCCCTCGCCGAGCTCCTCCTCCAGCACCTCGAACACCGCGCGGTTGTAGAGCTGGGTGTACCAGTTGTGCATGCCCTCGGGGTCGGAGCCGTCGGACCAGGCCACGCCCTCGGACGGGATGCGCTCGCCGAAGTCGGTCTTGAAGGAGTCGACGCCCTGGCGGACGAGGACCCGCAGCTTGTCCTGGAACCAGCGGGTCGCCTCCGGGTTCGTGAAGTCGATCAGCGCCATGCCGGCCACCCACAGGTCCCACTGCCAGACGTCGCCCGCGGTGGTGCGCAGCAGGTAGCCCTTCTCGCGGCCCTCCTCGAACAGCGCCGAGGCCTGGCCGATGTAGGGGTTGATCCAGACGCAGGTGTGCAGGCCGCGCTCGTGCAGGCGGGCGAGGATCCCCTCCGGGTCCGGGAAGGTGCGCGGGTCCCACTCGAGGTCGGTCCACTGGAACTCGCGCATCCAGAAGCAGTCGAAGTGGAAGGCCGACAGCGGCAGCTCGCGCTCGGCGAAGCCGTCGATGAAGGAGTTCACCGTCTCCTCGTCGTAGCTGGTGGTGAAGCTCGTGGTGAGCCAGAGGCCGTAGCTCCACGCGGGGACGATCGCCGGGCGGCCGGCCAGCCCGGTGTAGCGGCGGAGCACGTCCTTCTTGGTCGGACCCTGGATCACCAGGTACTCCAGCGCCTCGCCGCCGACCGAGAACTGCACGCGCTCGACGGTCTCGGAGCCGATCTCGAAGGAGACCAGGCCGGGGTCGTTGACGAGGACGCCGTAGCCGCGGCTGGAGAGGTAGAAGGGGACGTTCTTGTAGGCCTGCTCGGAGGAGGTGCCGCCGTCGGCGTTCCAGACGTCGACGGTCTGGCCGTTCTTGACGAACGGGCCGAAGCGCTCCCCCAGGCCGTAGACGAGCTCGCCGACGCCGAGGTCGAGCTGCTCGTGCAGGTAGGCCTTCCCGTCGGGGCCGGTGAGGTAGCCCTCGGCCTTGTGCCCGGAGCCGGTGAGGCGCGTGTCCGTCGCGGTGTCCCAGAACTCGAGCGACCAGGGCGCGCCCTGCGCGACGCGCACCTCGAGGTCGCCGGTGCGCAGCACGCCGCCGGACTCCGTCAGGCTCGCCTCGCCGACCGCGTCGTCGACCAGGTCGAAGCCGCGGCGGGTCGCAGTGCCGCGCCAGTGCTCGATCCGGATCTTCGCGACGCCCTCGGCGGGCGAGGACACGGTGACGGTCAGCGTCGGCCGGTTCAGCACGTCGCCGCGGCCCTGGATCACCTTCGTCGGGGCGATCACCTCGAGCGAGGTGCCGTGGGAGCGGATGTCGTACGCCTCCTGCGCGAAGAGGGGCGTGAATCCGGCCCTCGTCTGCCAGAACCCGTCGGTGAACTTCATGGGGTGGTGCCTTTCTGATGGGGAGGCCGATGCCGGGAGCGAGGTCGAAGCGCTTCGATTCCCTACCGGGCGCGCCGGGGGGATCAGCGGCGCGGGCCCCGGTGGAAGGACCCGCGCCGCGGTGAGAAGGGGCTACTTGACCGCGCCGGCGGTGATGCCGCGGGTCAGGGTGCGCTGGAAGATCAGGAAGAAGATCAGCGTCGGCAGCAGGCCCAGCAGGGCGCTCGCGCTGGTCGTCGTGACGTCCATGATCTTGTCGCCCTGGAGGCTGGAGATGGCGATCGGGACGGTCTGCGTCGCGTCGCTCACCAGGAAGACCAGCGGGATGAGGAACTCGTTCCAGGTCCAGATGAAGAAGAAGATCATCAGCACCGAGAGCGTCGGCCGCGAGATCGGCACGATCACCCGGGTGAGCACCTGCCACTTGGAGGCGCCGTCGAGTGCCGCGGCCTCGAGGATCTCCTTCGGGAAGGTGCCGTAGACGCTGGAGAGCAGATAGGTGCCGAACGCCGACTGGATGACGGTGAAGATGATGATCACCGAGAGCTGGCTGTCGTAGATCCCGACGGCCTTGAACATGTAGTACAGCGGATAGAGCAGGGCCTCCTGCGGCAGCATGTTCGCCAGCAGGAACAGGATGATGATCCAGCTCCGGCCCTTCACCCGGCCGATGCCGATCGCATAGGCGTTGAGCACCGAGAGGGCGACCGCGAGGATCGCGACCGAGCCCGAGATCAGGATCGAGTTGCCGAGCTTCTCCGGGAAGTTCACCCGCTCCCAGAAGGTCGATAGGCCGTCGAAGGAGAGGCCGGTCGGGAAGGCGAGCGGGCCGCCCACGGAGTACTCGGCCGGGGTCTTGAACGAGTTGAGCAGGATCAGCAGCACCGGGCTGATGATGACGAGTCCGATCACGACGGCCACGATCAGGATCGCCCAGTCGCCGAAGGTGCGCTTGGTCGCGCCCTTCGAGGCCTTGGGCGTCTTCTTCGGCGTGGTCAGATCGGTGTCGTCGGTTCCGGCCTGGGTGAACGGCAGGGCTTCGATGGCCGACATCAGCGGGCTCCTTCGCTGCGCTCGACGCGCTCCTGGGCGCGGATGAAGAGGACGGCCAGGATCACGATGACGATGGTCAGCGCGGTCGCGATGGTGGCGCCGTAGCCCACCTGCTGCTTCTGGAAGAACTCGGTGTAGGAGTAGTAGCTCGGCACGATGGTCGAGTCGCCCGGGCCGCCGCGGGTCAGCGCGTAGATCGGGCCGAAGACCTTCAGCGCGGCGATGGTGCAGGTGAGGGTGACGACGAAGACCTCGGGCCGGATGATCGAGATGGTGATCCAGCGGAAGCGCTGGAACCAGTTCGCGCCGTCGAGCTCGGCGGCCTCGTAGAGCTCGGGGTCCACGCGCTGCAGCGCCGCCATGAAGATGACGACCGGGTAGCCGAGCTGCACCCAGATCATCACGACCATGATCGAGAGCATCGCGGTGTCGGGCTTGCCGAGCCAGTCGTGCGCGAGCGAGCCGAGGCCGACCGCCTCGAGGATCGAGTTCAGGGCGCCGTTGTCCGGGCGGAGGATCCAGCCGATCACGATCGCGGCGATGACCGTCGGCAGGATCTGCGGGAGGTAGTAGGTCGCGCGGAGGAAGGAGGCGATCCTCCCGCCGAACTTCTTGCCGACCAGATCGAAGAGGATCGCGGCGAGGAGGAGGCCGAGGATCGTCGGCACGATCACCATCGCGATGATCATGTAGACGGAGTTGAGGAACGACGTCCAGAACTGGTCGTCGCCCATCAGCTCGATCCAGTTGTCGAGGCCGATGAAGATCGGCGGCTTGATGCCGCGCCACGACGTGAAGCTGATGTAGATGTTCCAGATCAGCGGGATCAGCACGATGAACACGAAGAGCACGAAGCCCGGGATCAGGTACAGCCAGTAGCCGCCGGAGCGCTTCTCGCGGGGCGGCTTCTCCGCCGTGGGAGGCGGCGGGGCGCTCTCCGCGCGACGCGGAACGGTCGTCGTCATGGGTACTCCTTGAACGTGTGCTGTCGTGTGGGGGCGGCGGGGCCCGGGGTGGCCGCGAGATGCCACTTGTGCACGGCTTTCACGGCGTGTCGCGCGCACAAGTGGCATCTCGCGGGAGGGGGCGACCTTGCAGTTACTTGATGTCGGCCACGCCGTCGTCGTACTTGCCCTGCAGCTCCGTCAGCATGCCGCTGGGGTCGGTCGAGCCGTTGATGAGCTCCTGCGAGGCGGCGACGAGGTCGTCGTAGAAGGTGGCGGTGGGCCAGTCGGGGTAGAAGGAGAGCTGGTCCTCGTCGACGACCGTCTTCCACTGCGACAGCAGCGCCTTGCTCTTCTCATCCGTGATGGCGGTCTCGTCGACGACCAGCGGGATGCCGCCGTTGTTGCCGATGAGGTTCTGGATCTCGGGGCGCATCGTGATGTCGATCCACTTGTAGGCGAGGTCCTTGTTCTTCGCCGTCTCGGGGATGACCCAGTGGTTGCCCGCGGAGCCCATCGTGAACTCGGCGCCCGGGAAGAGGAACGTGTCCCACTCGAAGCCGGTGATCTCGGTCTTGAAGCGGCCGAACCACCACGAGCCCGAGAAGAAGATCGGGTACTCGCCGGAGATGAACGCGGTGCCCGCGTCCTCGGCCTTGAGCCCGGAGGCGTCGGCCGAGAAGTAGCCCTTGTCGACGTAGGTCTGCAGCTGATCGGCCGCGTAGCTCCAGGCCGCGTCCTCGAAGTCGACCTCGCCGGTGTAGGTCTGGTAGTCGGTGATCCACTGGCGATCGGCCTTCAGCAGCGCGAGCTGGTAGAAGAGCTGCTGGAGCGGGTACTCCGCGCCGGCCTCGGCGAGCGGGGTGATCCCCTTCGCGACGAAGGCGTCGAGCACGGCGGTGAACTCGTCGTAGGTCGTCGGGACCTCGAGGCCGTTCGCCGCGAAGACGTCCTTGTCGTAGTAGACGAAGGTGAACTCGCCGTAGTTGGGGATGCCGTACCAGGAGCCGGAGCCCATGATGCCCTTGTCGTCGTACTTGGCCGTGGTCTGCAGAGCGCCCGGGATGAGCTTGTCCCAACCGTAGAACTCGACGGCCTCGTCGAGGTTGGTCAGCAGCCCCTGGCTGGAGAGCAGACCGCTGGTCGCGTTGCCCTTGTTGTACTCGACGACGTCGGGCGCGGAGTTGGAGTTGAAGATCTGGCTGGCACCGGTGCGCAGCTGCTCGAAGGCCTTGAACTCGTAGGCGATCTCGGCGCCGGTCTCCTCGGTGAAGATGTCGCGGGCGGCGAGCCAGGCGATGCCGCGGTCGCTGTCGGGGGTCTCGAAGTCCCACATGGTGAGGGTGCGGCCGGCGCCGTCGACATCGGTGGCGAGGGCGTCGGAGCCGGCGTCGGAACCGCCTCCGGAGCAGGCGGCGAGCGCGAACATCGCGCCGATGCCGACACCGCCGGCGATCAGGCCGCGGCGGCTCAGCGAGCCGACGGTGGCGGCGGAAGGGCGGTGGAAGGCGGTGCGGGGACGAAGCGACATAGCGGGAGTTCTCCTTCAAACGGTGCCGCGGGGCTGTGGACGAGGGCTGTGAGTGGTGGATCGTGCGAGTCGAAGAGCGCTCTCTGAGACCGGCCGAGCTGTCGAAGCGTTTCGACGATCGGCGCGGAGAGCGCTGAGGCGATGAGGACTGGGGAGGGGTCAGGGAGCGGCCGGCACCGGGGCGCCGGTCGCGGCGAGCGCGACGGAGCCGCGGTCGACGTAGTGGGGCGGGAGGAGGTCGACGCCGGTGGTGCGGCCGGAGTCGATCTGCTGGAGGGTACGGGCGACGGCCGCGCGGCACATCGCGTCGAACGGGAGAGGGATGCTGCTGACCGGCACCGGGAGCGCCGCGCCGTCGTAGCTCGCGCAGGCCGCGAGGACCGAGAGGTCGCCGGGGATCGAGAGGCCGCGCTCGACGAGGCGCTCGATCGCCGCCTCCGCCACCGGCTCGTTGCAGTGCAGCACGAGGGCGGAGACCGGGGCGGTGAGCAGCGCGTCGACCGCCGCCGACGCGCTCGCGCGGCCGATGTGCGGGCGCTCGACGCTGAGGGCGAGGCCGAGGGCCGTGCACTCCGCCTCGAAGGCGTCGTCGAAGCGGCGGACGAAGCCGGCGTTGCGGTCGGTGTACGACTGCGGGTGCTCGATCAGGCCGATCGAGCGGTGGCCCTGCTCGGCGAGCAGGCGGACGCTGCGGCGGGCGGCCTCGGCGAAGTCGAGGTCGACGCAGGCGAGCTCGTGCGCGTCGGCCGGGACGCCGATGAAGGTCGCCGGGACGCCGGCCGCGCGGATGAGGGCCGCGCGGTCGTCCTCGTCGTCGACGCCCATCAGGACGACGCCGTCGACGAGCGAGGAGGAGGAGACGCGGGCGATGCCGCTGGAGGCCTCGTCCGTGACGAGGAGGAGGACGTCGTAGTCGGACTCGCGGGCCCGCTCGAGCACCTCGGTGACGAAGCGCATGTGGGTGGGCAGGTGCAGCTCGCCGCGCATCGGCGCCGAGAGGGCGAGGATGTGGGTCCGCGCTCCGGCGAGCATGCGGGCGCCGGCGTGCGGCCGGTAGCCCAGCTGCCGGACGGCCTCGTCGACCCGCTGGCGGGTGGAGGCGGCGATCGATCGCTTGCCGGAGAGGGCGTAGGAGACGGTGCTGATCGAGACCCCGGCCACGCGGGCGACGTCGTGGATGCTCGCCATCGTTCCTCCTGCCGGACCTCGTCGTCGGTGCCCGGCCGCTCCGCCCTGCTCGGGAGAGCAGTGCTTCGAAACGCTTCGACCGGGTTGCTGCTGAGCACTGTACGCACAGTCGAAACGCTTCCGCAAGGAATTCGTCGGGCGACTCCACATATCGACGCGAGACATCGCGTCGATCGAGGAGCACCACCGCGCGCCACGTCGCGACGACCGTTGCGCCGCACGCCCCCGATCGATATGTTGGGCGCAACAACAATTCGGCGACGCCGCCGGAAAGGATTCGGATCAATGTCCCTGACCCCCACCCGCGCCGACAAGTTCTCGTTCGGCCTCTGGACCATCGGCTACAACGGGACGGACCCGTTCGGCGGCCCGACCCGCAAGCCCCTCGACACCGTGCACGCGGTCGAGAAGCTGAGCGAGCTCGGCGCCTACGGCCTCACCTTCCACGACGACGACCTCTTCGCGTTCGGCTCGACCGACGCCGAGCGCCAGACCGAGATCGACCGCCTCAAGGGCGCGCTCGAGTCCACCGGCCTGATCGTCCCGATGGTGACCACCAACCTCTTCAGCGCCCCGGTCTTCAAGGACGGCGGCTTCACCTCGAACGACCGCGACGTGCGCCGCTTCGCGCTGCGCAAGGTCCTCCGCAACATCGACCTCGCCGCCGAGCTCGGCGCGCAGACCTTCGTGATGTGGGGCGGCCGCGAGGGCGCCGAGTACGACTCCGCCAAGGACATCCGCGCGGCCCTCGAGCGCTACCGCGAGGCCGTCAACCTGCTCGGCGACTACGTCACCGACAAGGGCTACGACATCCGCTTCGCGATCGAGCCCAAGCCCAACGAGCCCCGCGGCGACATCCTGCTGCCGACCCTCGGCCACGCGATCGCGTTCATCGACTCGCTCGAGCGCCCCGAGCTCGTCGGCGTGAACCCCGAGGTCGGTCACGAGCAGATGGCGGGCCTGAACTTCACGGCCGGCATCGCCCAGGCGCTGTACCACGGCAAGCTCTTCCACATCGACCTCAACGGCCAGCGCGGCATCAAGTACGACCAGGACCTCGTCTTCGGTCACGGCGACCTGCACAACGCGTTCTCGCTCGTCGACCTGCTGGAGAACGGCGGCCCCGGCGGCGTCCCGGCCTACGACGGCCCGCGCCACTTCGACTACAAGCCCTCGCGCACCGAGGACGAGACCGGCGTCTGGGACTCGGCCGCGGCCAACATGCGCACCTACCTGCTGCTCAAGGAGCGCGCGGCGGCCTTCCGCGCCGACCCCGAGGTCCAGGAGGCGCTCGCGGCGTCGAAGGTCGGCGAGCTGTCGACCCCGACGCTGAACGAGGGCGAGTCCTACGACGACCTGCTCGCGGACACCGCGTCCTACGAGTCGTTCGACACCGACGCGTACCTCGGCGGCAAGGGCTTCGGCTTCGTCCGCCTGCAGCAGCTCGCGACCGAGCACCTGCTCGGCGCGCGCGGCTGACCCACCCGGCCGCTCCCGCGGTGCGCCGCGGGTCGTCCTGAGACGGACGGGATCCTCTGCCTCGGCAGGGGGTCTCGTCCGTTCTCGCATGCCGGGGTGACGGCTCCGGCCCTCCCCCGCCTCTCCTCCGCGGAGGCATGGCCCCCGCCCTTCCACTCGACGGAGGCGCCGCCTCCGCACCCCGACTTCAGCGGAGGCCGCGCCTCCGCACCCGCCACAACGAACGGAGACGGCGATGACGCTCGTCGCAGGGATCGACTCGTCCACCCAGAGCTGCAAGGTGGTCGTCCGCGACCTCGACACCGGAGCCGTGGTCCGCACCGGCCGCGCCTCGCACCCGGACGGGACCGAGGTCGACCCGGCCGCCTGGTGGGACGCGCTGCAGGTCGCGCTCGCGGACGCAGGCGGACTCGACGACGTCGCCGCGATCTCGGTCGGCGGGCAGCAGCACGGCATGGTCGTCCTCGACGCGGACGGGCAGGTGATCCGGCCCGCGCTGCTCTGGAACGACACCCGCAGCGCCGGCGCGGCGCGCGAGCTGATCGAGGAGCTCGGCGCGGAGGCGTGGGCCCAGCGCACCGGCAGCGTCCCGGTCGCCTCCTTCACCGCCACCAAGCTGCGCTGGCTGCGCGACGCCGAGCCGGAGAACGCCGCGCGCGTCGCGGCCGTGGCGCTCCCGCACGACTGGCTGACCTGGCGCCTGCTCGGCTACGGCCCCGACTCCGCGCGCGGACCGCAGCTGGACGCGCTGACGACCGACCGCTCCGACGCCTCCGGCACGTCCTACTGGGGCGCCGACGGCTACGACCTCGACCTGCTCGAGCGCGCGCTCGGGCACCGGGCGCTCCTCCCCCGCGTGCTCGGACCCTCGGAGCAGGCGGGCACGACCGAGAGCGGTCTCGTCGTCGGTCCCGGCGCGGGTGACAACGCCGGCGCGGCGCTCGGCCTCGGCGCCGGCCCCGGCGACGTCGTGGTGAGCATCGGCACCAGCGGCACGGTCTTCGCGGTGACCGACGACCCGGTGCGCGACGCCTCGGGCACGGTCGCGGGGTTCGCGGACGCGAGCGGGCGGTTCCTGCCGCTGGTCGCGACGCTGAACGCGGCGCGGGTGCTGGCCTCGACGGCCGGGCTGCTGGGGAGCGACTTCGACGCCTTCTCGGCGCTCGCGCTCGAGGCGGAGCCGGGCTCCGGCGGCCTCGTGCTCGTGCCCTACTTCGAGGGCGAGCGGACGCCGAACCTGCCCGACGCGACGGCGAGCCTGCACGGGATGACGATCGCGTCGACCACGCGGCCGAACCTGGCGCGCGCGGCGATCGAGGGCATGCTCTGCGGCCTCGCCGACGGCCTGGACGCCGTGCGGGCGCAGGGCGTCGAGGCCCGGCGCATCCTGCTGATCGGCGGGGCGGCGCAGAACGGCGCGGTGCAGCTCGCGGCCTCGCAGGTCTTCGACGTGCCCGTGGTCGTGCCGACGCCGGGCGAGTACGTCGCCGACGGCGCCGCGGTGCAGGCCGCCTGGGCGCTGACCGGCGCGCGCCCGACCTGGGAGGTCACCTCCCTCGCCGAGCCGGCGCCGGACCACCGCCCGGTCATCCGCGAGCAGTACGCGGCGGCCCGCGCCTGACCCGCGTGCAGAGGGCGGGTCTCGATACGCGCTGCGCGCTACTCGACCAGCATGAGGAGGCAGCCGCCCGACGGGCGTCCTCCATGCTGATCGAGTAGCCCGCGGAGCGGGCGTATCGAGATCCACCCCTCTGCAGGACGTGGGTCTCGATACGCGCTGCGCGCTCCTCGACCAGCATGAGGAGAGAGCTGCCGCCCATCGGGCGTCCTCCGTTTCATGCTGATCGAGTAGGGCGCGCAGCGCCCGTATCGAGATCCCGCCGTCAGCTCGTCAGGCCGTCGACGTACTCCCGGTTCTCCGCCAGCCACGACTCGAGGGCCGCGTCCTGGTCGTCGGCGCCCTCGTTGAACAGCGCGTTCTCGAGCGAGTACAGCGTGTCCGAGTCCATCCGGAAGTCGCGCAGCCAGCTGCTCAGCGTCGGGAACTCGCTGTCGAACGACGCGGAGCCGAAGGCGTGGATCCCCTCGGCCTCGCCGAGCAGTCCCTTCGGGTCCTCGAGGTCCTTCACCGGGAACGCGTCGTAGGCCCAGTGCGGCCGCCACAGCGTCACGGCGATGTTCTCGCCTGCCGCCGTCGCACTGGAGAGCTCCTGCAGCATCGCGGGCGTCGACGAGGTCAGGTACTCCATCCCCTCCAGGCCGTAGCCGGGGATGACCGCGTCGGTCGTGATCCCGTTCAGCCCCGAGCCGGGCTCGATGCCGACGAGCCGGTTCCCGACGACCTCGGGGTTCGCCGCGAGCTCCTCGAGGGTGTCGATCGGCGCGTCCTCGTTCACCGCGATGGTGAGCTTCGCGTCGTCGTTCCAGGCGCCGAGGTCGACGATGCGGTCGCCGTACTCGTCGAGGTAGTCGCCGTGGGTGATCGGCAGCCAGGTGTCCAGCGCCAGGTCGTAGTCGCCGCTGGCGAGGCCCGAGAAGCCGGGCGCCACGTCGATGCTCTGCAGCGTCACGTCGTAGCCCTCCTCCTCGAGCACCGCGCCCCAGAGCCGCGACGCGGCGATGCCCTCGTCCCAGCCCTGAAAGACGGCGAGGGTGACGTCGGTGCGGTCGCCGTTGTCGACGGACGCAGTGGTCGCCGGGCCGGCGACAGCCGACGCGCCGAGCGAGGCGACGACGCCGACCGAGACGGCGGCGATCGCCGTGCGGGTCGCGACGACGGCCTTGCGGCTGCTCGCCCGGGCGACGCGGGCCGGCGACGGGGCGCCGAGGGCGCTCGTCATCCGGTCGAGGATGATCGCCAGGATCACCACCGCGATGCCGGCTTCGAAGCCGAGCGCCACGTCGATCCGGCCGATGCTGGCCACGACGTCCCCGCCGAGACCGCCCGCGCCGACCATGCCCGCGATGACGACCATCGAGAGCGACAGCATGATGACCTGGTTGAGGCCGGCCAGGATCGACGGCAGCGCGAGCGGCAGCTGGATCTGGCGGAGGATGCGCCACTTCGACGAGCCGAACGACTCGCCCGCCTCCACCAGCTCGGAGTCGACACCGCGGACGCCCAGCTCGGTCAGCCGGACGCCGGGCGCCATCGCGAAGACGATCGTCGCGACGATGCCGGGCACGACGCCGACGCGGAAGAGGATCAGCGCCGGAATCAGATACACGAACGCCGGCATCGTCTGCATGAAGTCGAGGACCGGGCGCAGGATCGCCGAGGCGGTCCGGTTGCGGGCCGCGAGGATCCCGAGCGGCACGCTCAGCGCGATCGCCACGGCGGAGGCGACGAGCACCAGGGCGAGCGAGTCCATCGCGTTGTCCCACTGGTCCACGCTCGCGATCAGCAGGAGCCCGACCGCGGAGCCGAGCCCGAAGACCCAGCCGCGCGCCGCGTAGGCGAGCACCGCGATCAGGGCGATGACGACCCAGAACGGCGGGGTCGCCAGCACGAAGTCGACGCCGGTGTAGGCGGCGCCGAAGACCGTGCGGAGCAGGTCGAAGACGGGCTGGAAGGTCTGCGTCAGCACGTCGACGACGCCCTCGGCGGCAGCGCCGAGCGGGAGGCGGAGGTCCGGGTTCATCGCACGCCCCCCTCGCTCGCGAGCACGGCGTCGTCGACGGGGCCGCCGGTCGCGTGCAGGGTCGCGGTGACCATCTCGGTGGGGAGGGTCGCGGGCGGCTCGACGAGCGGCACGCCGCCGGTCTGCGGTCCGAGATTGCCGAGGGCCGCGAGCAGCGTCACGCGCGGGATCGCGCCGAGGAGCCGCCCCGCCTCGTCGACGACGGCGACCGGCAGCGCGGACTCGACCGCCGGCTCGATGATCTCGCTGAGCGCGGTGTCCGGGCCGACGCTGACGACGGCCTCGGTGACGACGAGCGAGAGGTCGGTGGTGCCCGCGCGGACCTGCTCGATCACGTCGCGGTCGCGGACGGTGCCGAGGAGGCGCCGCCCGGCACCCACGACGAAGGCCGCCGCGGTCTGCTGGTCGCGCATGGTGCGCAGGGCGGCGCGGGGGCCGGCGGCGAGCGTCACGACGGAGCGCGCGGGCTCCATCACGGCGGACGCGGTGAGCACGCGGGCGCGGTCGACGTCCTGCACGAACTGCGCGACGTAGTCGTTCGCCGGGTCGGTGAGGATCTCCTCCGGGGTGCCGATCTGGACGATCCGGCCGTCGCGCATGACCGCGATCCGGTCGCCGAGGAGCATGGCCTCGTTGAGGTCGTGGGTGATGAAGACGATGGTCTTGCCGAGCTCGTGCTGCAGCTCGATCAGCTGCTCCTGCATCTCGCGGCGGATGAGCGGGTCGAGCGCCGAGAACGCCTCGTCCATCAGCACGATGTCGGTGTCGGCGGCGAGCGCCCGGGCCAGTCCGACCCGCTGGCGCATGCCGCCGGACAGCTCGTCCGGTATCTTCTCGTGCCAGCCGGCGAGGCCGGCCCGCTCGACCGCGAGCAGCGCGCGCTCGCGGCGCTCGGCCGCCGGCACGCCCTGGATCTCGAGCGGGTAGGCCACGTTGTCGAGCACGGTGCGGTGCGGGAGCAGCGCGAAGTGCTGGAAGACCATCGAGATCGAGGAGCGGCGCACGCGGCGGAGCTCCTTGTCGGAGACGCCGGTGATCGTGGTGCCCTCGATCAGCACCTCGCCCGCGGTCGGCTCCTGCAGGCCGTTGAGCATGCGGATGAGCGTCGACTTGCCGGAGCCGGACAGCCCCATCACGACGAAGATCTCGCCGCGGCGCACCTCGAAGGAGGAGTCGATCACCGCCGCGGTGCCCTGGCCCGCGAGGTCGGCGCGGTCGGCGCCCTCGCGCAGCCGCCGCACGACCTCCTCGGGCCGGCGCCCGAAGACCTTGAAGAGGTTCCTCGCCTCGAGGGCCGGACCCTCCCGCTCGAGGGTCGCTGTGGCGGCTCCGGCTCCGTTCCCGGGCTCGCTGATGTCCTGCTGATTCTGCTGCACGTGCACTCCGTCGGCGCGCAGGGACGCATCCCTGCACTCTCATCTCGTGGTGCCGGGTCGGGTGCGGGGGACGCCGTCTCTCCAGCCACAGCGGGCGTCCCGCCGCGGTGAGCGGAGGGGGCGCGGAGGCGATTCCGGTTCGTCCGGGAGGCGGCCACGGGGCCGCCTCGCGCACCCGTTGACCGTACGCTCGCGGCACGTCGGGGAGGACGCCGCACGAGCGCGGACCGATTCATCGGGGTCTCGAGGACCGCCGTCCACGGTAGCCGCGGGTGCCCGTCCGGACAAACGGAGAGCCCCGCATCAGGGGCTCTGCAACGATGCAGAGCCGGGCTATGCGGCGGCGTCGGTGCTGGTCAGGGCCGATTTCCGTGCCGTTGCCCGATCGTTACCCGCGGTTGCCCGCTTGCGCCCGGTCGGTCGAGCGGCCCGCGCAGCGGACCTCTCATGCTGATCGAGCAGCCCGCGAAGCGGACCGCTCATGCTGATCGAGTAGCCCGCGCAGCGGGCGTATCGAGATCCCCCGCCGTCAGTCCGTCGTCTCGCCCGCCGGCCCGGACGGGGCCGCGACGCCGACGCCGCTGACCGGCTCGCCCTCCCAGGAGACGAGCGACCACTCCGAGCCCGAGCCTTCGAGGACAACGATGCCGGTGTTGTCGAGCAGGTGGTCGGCGATGAAGTCCGCGTCGAGGTCGAGCGAGCGGAGCCCGGCCCAGCAGCGGATGGCGGCGCCGTGGCTGACCAGCGCGACGACGTCGTGGCCGGTCGCCTCCGCCTCCGCCACCACCGCGTCGTAGCGGGCGGCGAACTCGTCGCCCGTCTCACCGCCGGCCAGCCGCAGCGAGGTCTCGCCACCCGCCCAGCGGAAGACCGTGCCCATGTACTCCTCGACCGCGGCCTCGTCGCCGCGCATCTCCAGGCCCGCGGCCGCGATCTCGCGGATGCCCGCGCGCTCGACCGGTTCGAGCCCGAGCGCGGCGGCCAGGGGCGCGGCCGTCTCGTGGGTGCGCTTCATCGTCGAGACGAAGAGCGCGCCGATCGGCTCGTCGGCGAGCGTCGTCGGCAGGGCCGCCGCCTGGCTGCGGCCGAGCTCGGTGAGCCCGGGTCCGGGGATGCGGGTGTCGAGGATGCCGTCGACGTTGGAGGGGGTCTGGCCGTGGCGGATCAGGAGGAGGCGCATCCGTCCACGCTACCGGCGGCCGCCGACACGGCTGCCGAGCGGACGGCCGTCTCCGCCGTTGCCGCGACCGCCCCCGACTGCCACGATGAGCCCCGACGGACCGCCCGGGCCCGCGCGAAGGAGACTCCCATGGCTGACGGCTTCACGAAAGAGGAGCGCGCCGCGATGAAGCAGCGCGCCGCCGAGCTGCGCGAGGAGGCGAAGCGGCAGAAGAGCGCCGACAAGACCGCCGCGGAGAAGGCCGACGCGGAGGCGGCGATCGCCGCGATGACGGACGTCGAGCGCCCGATCGCGCAGATGCTGCACGAGGTCGTGGCCGCTGAGGCGCCCGAGCTGCTGCCGAAGACCTGGTACGGCTTCCCCGCCTACGCGCGCGCCGACGGCAAGGCGATCGTCTTCTTCCAGCCGGGCGCGAAGTTCGGCACCCGCTACTCGACCCTCGGCTTCCAGGACGGCGCGCAGCTCGACGACGGCACGATCTGGCCGACGGCCTACGCGCTCACCGCGGCCGACGACGCGACCCGCGCCGCCGTCGCCGAGCTCGTGCGCCGCGCGGCCGGCGTCGCCTGACGGCTCATGCTGATCGAGTAGCCCGCGCAGCGGGCGTATCGAGATCCACCCTTCGGGGGACGCAGGGTCTCGATACGCCCCTTGGGGGCTACTCGACCAGCATGTCTGCGGGCGCCTCCATTGAGTGGATCCGCCGTTCTGCAGACGCGGGGTCTCGATACGCCGTCCCGCGGACGGCTACTCGACCAGCATGTTTCGGCGCACGACCAGCATGTTTCGGCGCGCGACGAGCATGTCTTGGCGCACGACCGGCGTGGTCCTGTCCGCGACCGGCACGCATCGCCGCTCAGCGCAGCAAGACCGGCCCTGCGTCGACCGCGAGGCGGAACAGCGAGTACGGGTAGGTCCGCAGGTCCGTCCCGCCCTGGTAGTCGGCCTGCCGGTGCAGCTGGTTGGCGGTGACGTAGAGGTGCCCGTCGGTCGCGAGCGACATCGTGTCGGGCCAGAGCAGGCGCTCGTCGTGCACGATGGTCTCGATGGTGCCGTCGGTGCGGCGGCGCACGATCGCGTTGTTCTCGTAGCTCGTCGCGTAGAAGCGGCCCCGGTCGTCCGTCTCGAGTCCGTCCGCGCCGCCGCCCTTGTCGCCCTCGTCGACGACCGTCGCGGCGACGTCCTCGTCGGAGACGCCGCGGTCGACCAGAGCGTCGGTCGCCACGCTGTACCAGCGCCGCGAGGCGAGCGGGCAGTACCAGAGCCGCTCGCCGTCGGCCGAGATCGCGATGCCGTCCGCGCCCATCGTCACGGGCTCGGGGTCGCCGTCGGCCGGCCGCTTCATCAGCACCCGCCCCTCGGCCATCGGCACGAGCTCGGGCGGCGTCAGCGCCTTGGTGCTGGGGTGCTCGTGCAGGCGGCGCCAAGCAGTGCCGGACTCGAGGTCCACGACGATGATCCCGTTCGGCCCGGAGTCGGCCGAGTCGGTGATGTAGGCGATCCCGCGCCGCAGATCGAAGCGGATGTCGTTCAGGTAGGTCGTCGGCAGCGCGACGTCCGGCTCGAGGACGATCACCTTCTCGACCGTGTCCGTCGCCAGGTCGACGCAGACGAGCTTCGGCCCGCCGCGCTTCGTCGGCTGGAACAGCGGGCTGCCCGTGTCCAGGATCCACAGCCGGTCGGCCGGATCGACCACGATGCTCTGCACCGAGACCAGCGCCCCCGCGTCGTCGTCCCCGTCGGGCGAGTTCCACGCCTCGTCCGGGAACGGCACCGCGACGCCGTCCCGCAGCTCCACGACCGTCGCCGGCACCTCGTCGCCCCACTTCGGGAAGTTCACGAAGATCCGGCCCGTGTGCGACACGCTCACACCCGTCGGCATCGGCCCGTCGGGGAACTCGTGCACGAGCTCCAGCTCGCCCAGCGGCTCGTCGACCGGTCGCGGCCTGCCGTGCGAGTCGTCGTCGTCCTGTCCCCAGAAGCCCATCGGTCGTCCTCTCGTCGGTGCCCGCGGTGATGCGGAGCGGTGCGGATCGGCGGGCCGCGACTCCGGTCGTGCTGGAGGATCCGCGTCCCGCCCGCCTCCTCATCGTCGGTCCACCTCTGCTCCGCGGGCGAGGTGCTGGCCAACCCGCCTCCGAGGGCCTACCATTCCGTGCTCCCCCGCGACCGCACCGCCGCCCTAGACTCGGCTGGCGGTCCCGTCCGCTGGTCCTGCTTCACCGATGGAGGTGCACGGTCGTCACCGCGTCCGGCTCGCTGCCCGCCTGGGCCGGGTCGCTGGCGGTGCGCCGCTGGCGCAGCCACTCCCGGCTCTTCGCGCTCGTCGTCGCCGTCGCGGTCCTCGCCGGCTCCGTGCTCTGCGGGGCGCTCCTGCTCGTCCGCTCGTCCGAGCAGGCCGGCGTCAGCGGAGCGCTGACCTCCCTCGGCTCGGAGCGCGTCGACGTCACCGTGCGCGTCCTCGGCCCCGGCAGCCCCGTCACGGCGGCGCGCGAGGCGGCCGACACCGCGACCCGCGAGGCCTACGGAGGCGGAGCCGCCTGGACGAGCAGCGGCTGGGCGAGCTCCGAGTGGGCGACGACCGCGGAGGGCGTCTACTCCTACCTCGTCGAGCTCGACGACCCGGCCGCCGACGCCGTCCTCACCGCGGGCGCCTGGCCGACGGCCGCGCCCGGCGTCGCCCTCCCCGAGATCGCCGCCCGCTCCCTGGGTCTCGCCGTCGGCGACTCGATCACCCTCGGCGACGAAGCCCCCCTCCGGATCGACGGCCTCTACTCCGCCTCCCGCGACTCCACCGCCTACTGGGAGAACGACCCGCTCCTCGCGCAGGGCGACGTGCAGGACTTCGCCGAGCCGAACCGCTCCTTCTACAACCCCGTCCACGCCGTCGGTCCACTGATCACCGCGCCGGGCGGACTGGACGCCTCCGGCCTCGTCCCTGCGCAACTCGAGGCCGTCGAGAGCCCGGAGTTCCCGAGCACCGGAGTCGAGGGCCTCGCCGAGCTGCGCGCCGCGGCCGGGGACGCGGACCTCGAGATCGCCCGCGCCGTCCCGCATCCGAACGGCTCGCTGTTCGTCGACACCGAGCTGCCCGCCGCCCTCGACGACGTGGCGGACGGCCTCGCCGGCTCCCGCGCCGCCGCCCTCGTCGTCGCGCTGCTGCTGGTCGTCGTGCTCGTGGTCTGCGCGCGGGCCGTCACCGGTCTGCTCGCCGAGGCGCGCCGGGAGGAGATCGAGCGGCTGCGCGAGCGCGGCGCGACTCCCCTGCAGCGGGTGGGCGCGGTGGCCGTCGACGGCCTCGCGGTCGCCGCGGTGATCGCCGCCCTCAGCCCGTGGGGCGGGGTCCTGCTGCACGCGCTGGTCGTCTCCGCACCGCCGCTCGACGCCGCGGGCCTCCCCCGTTGGGTGCCGCCGGACGCCGCCGCGCTGCTCTGCGCCGCCGCGGTGGCGCTCGTCGTCGGCGTCCTCGTCGCCCTGCCGCCTGCGCCGGCCGCAGGCAGGGGCCCACTCGCCGCGGCCGGGCAGACGGTCCTCGTCGTCGTCGCGGCCGTGCTGGTCTGGCGTGCCGCGACCGGCGGCATCGAGCGCGGCGACCTCCTGCTCACCCTCACCCCCGCACTGCTGCTCGGCGCGATCGCCGTGGTCGGCGCGCGTCTGGCGGAGCTGGCCGCGCTGCCGGTCGCGGCCGTCGCCGTCCGCTCCCGCGGCGCCGTCGCTCCGCTCGCCGGCTGGTTCGCCGCACGCGGAAGCGGCCGCTCGACCGGCATCGTGCTCGTCGCGCTCACCGTCGGCGCCTCGGTCGTGGCACTCGGTGCGAGCGCGACCTGGCAGCAGGGCGTCCGCGACGAGGCCGCGGTCGCCCTCGGCGCTCCCGCCCGGTCGTCGGTCTCGGCCGACGGCGCGCCCGTGCTCCGCCGGCAGAGCCTGGTGGCGAAGGAGGCCCCGCCCGGTCTCGCGAGCGAGGGACCCGGCGCGGCGGCGCAGATCCTCGCCCTCGACGCCCGCGCCCGGCAGCTGCTCGGCACCGGAGCGGGTCCGGTCCCGCGCGCGGGCGGCGCCGACATCGCCCGGGAGCTGCGCGCCGAGGACCGCGTCGACACCGGCCCCGCGCTCCCCGGCGGGACCACGGGCCTGCAGCTGCTCGCCGCCCTCGACGCGCCGGAGGGCCTCGCGGTCGAGGTCTCGGCCGCCGTGGAGGACGAGCGCGGGCGGATCGACATCCTGCCGCTCGGCGCGCTGACCTCGCCGACCGAGCCGGTGACGCTGGCCACCGCGGAGGGAGCGATCGATCCGGCCGCGTCGCTCCGCCTCGTCGCCCTGACCGCGACCCTGCGCGACGTCGAGACGGACACCTTCGTCACCATCGACGTCTCGCTCGAGTCGCTCGCCACGCTGTCCGCGGGCTCCGACACGCCGGTTCCGCTCGCGCTGACCGACGCCGCCGAGTGGGCCGGCTCGCGCCAGGACACCGGCCGCCGACCGCCCGAGGTCGCGGTCACCGCGACCGGGGTGCGGCTCTCGATCCTGACCCAGCTCTCCTCCGCGCCGACCACCTACGGCGCCGTCGGCTGGGACCCGGAGGAGCCGGTCGGCGCGGTCCTGCCCGAGGCGCTCGCCGACGACCTCGACGTCCTGGCGGGGGCCGCGGTCACCGCCTTCGTCGCGGGCACCCCCGTTTCGCTGCGCATGGTCGGCGACACTCCGGAGGTGCCCGGGGCCGCGACCTCCGACGACCTGGCGTCGCTCGCCGCCGGGCTGCCGTCCAGCCCGCGGTCCGACTCCACGATCGTGGTCGACGGCCGCGCGCTCGCGCACCGGCTGGTGCAGGCCGACGCCTTCGGCAGCCTGGTGGACGAGTACTGGTCGGCGGAGGCTCCTGACACGGCGGGCGCGACCACCGCGGACGAGCCCGAGACCGTCACCGCAGCATCCCTCGCCCGCCGGATGCAGGAGGCGCCGCTGCGCGCCGAGATCCCCGCCGCCTCCGCGGTCGTCGTCTGGGCGAGCCTGCTGCTCGCGCTCGCCGGCTTCTCGGCCCGGGCCGCCGCCGTCGCCCGCGCGCGGCGCCTCGAGGCGGCGCAGCTGCGAGCGATCGGTCTCTCCCGGCGCGGGATGCTCGCCGTCCTCTCGGCCGACACCGCCGCGACCGCGCTGGCCGGCGTGCTCGTCGGACTCGCGGGCGGCTGGGCCGTGCTGGCGCTCACCGGCAGCCGCCTCGCCGCGGGCGCGAGCGGCCGCCCGGTCGAGCTGGTGGTGCCGTGGCAGGCCGTCTCGCTCCTGCCGCTGGCCCTGCTGCTCGCGCTCGCCGCCGTCTCGGCGGCCCTCGCCCTCGTCCAGCGGCGGCTGCCGCTGTCCGAGCTGCTCCGGCAGGGGGCCGACGGATGACCGCGTCCGGGCGCCCGAGCGCCGCCGCCCGTCCGGCGCAGGCGACCGCCGCCCCCGTCCGCCGCGGCGACGGCCTGCGCGCCGTCGGCACCGCCGCCTTCCTCATCGCCCGCCGCGCCCGCCGCGACCTCGTCGCCCTGCTCGGGATCCTCGTGCTCACCGCCCTGACCGCCGCCCTCGCCGCCGCCGTCCCCCACCAGCTGCGCAGCACCCTCGACTCCGCCGCGGTCGAGGCGGTCGGTGCTGCCGGGAGCGACGCCGACCTCCGCCTCCTCAGCACCGTCGCCGACGTCTCCGGCTACGACACCACCACCTCCGAGCGCCTGCTCACCCTCGCCGACGAGCTCCCCGAGCGCCTGCCCGCGCCGCTGCTCGACGTCGTCCGGAGCATCGACACCGCCATCCTCGGTCCGGAGGAGCCCGTGCGGATCCCCGCCGGCGACGCCGTCGTCCGCGTCGGCGTCCTCGATCCGGCCGCGGCCGACGGCGTCCGGCTGGTCGCCGGCGAGCTGCCCGCTGAGGAGGACCCGGGCGACCCCGCCCCGGTCGTCGTCTCCTCGGCGAGCGCCGCCGCCGCCGGGCTCTCGGTGGGCGACGCGATCGACGGCGCCTCCCGCGGCGGCGGCCCCTCGCTCCGCATCACCGGCGTCATCGAGCCCGTCGACCCGTCCGCCGCTGCCTGGACCGACCTGCCCGGCCTCTGGCAGCCCGGCACCTCCGGCAGCAGCGGCGGCGAGCCGCAGCCCGTCGTCGTCGCCCTCACGAGTCCCGTCGTCTTCGACCGGATCGGCCTGCTGCTTCAAGAACCGGCCGTGGGCACGATCCGCTTCAGCGTCGATCCCGCGCGCTTCGACCTGGCGCGGACCGAGACCGTGCGCCGCGAGATCGACGCGCTCGAGACGTCGACCTCGACGATCACCGAGGGCGCGCCTCTCAGCGTCGCCGCGGAGTCCGGCTACGAGGAGGCCCTCGCCGCGCTCCCACCGGCCGCCGCGGCCGCCACCAGGCAGCTGTCCACCCTCGCCGCCGGGCTGCTCGGCGTCGCGGTGCTGGTCACCGGTCTCGCCGGTACCGCGCTCGCCCGGCGGCGGCGCCCCGAGATCGCGCTGCTGCGCTCGCACGGCGCCTCCCTCGGCCTGCTCGGGAGCCACGCGGGCCTCGAGGCGCTGATCGTCACCGCCCTCGGCATCGCGCTCGGGCTCGCGACCGCCGCCGCGCTCGGTGCCCCGCCGGAGTCGCCCGGCCTGCTGATCGCCGTCGCCGCCGTCCTCGTGGTCGCGCCCGTCGTCGCAGTGCTGCGCCCGCTGCTCCGCCCGCCGCGCCGGATCCGCGTCCTCCGCCTCGCCGGGGCCGGCCTCCTCCTGGCACTGGCCGTCACCGCGGTCGCCGCCCTGCGCGGCGGGGCGCGCTCGAGCGGCGGCGGCGTCGACCCGCTCGCCCTGGTCGCCCCTGTGCTCTGCGCGGCGGTGATCGCGCTGGCGCTGGCGCCCCTGCCCGCCGCGCTGCTCGCCCCGCTGCGCCGGGCGGCCGCCGGCACGCGCGGCCCCGGTCCGCTGCTCGCCGGCGCCGGCGCGCAGGAGGGCCGCTCGCTGCTCACCCTCGCGACCCTGGTGCTCGCGGCGAGCACCGCCCTCACCTCGCTGGTGCTGCTGCAGACCGTCGCGGCGGGTCAGGAGTCGCTGTCCTGGCGTACCGTCGGCGCGGACGTCCGGGTCGACGACGCCGCCGACGGTCCCGCGCTCGCCGCGAGCCTCGCCGACGGCGGCGCGGTCGCCGCCGCGATCGGCGCCCTCGACGCCGTGGAGGTCCGCAGCCCCACCGCCTCCCTCACCGCGACCGTGCTCAGCGTCGACGACGACTACGCCGACCTGCTCGCCGCGCTGCCCGACGACCAGCCGCAGCACGCCTCCGCCGAGGCCGTCCGCTCCCTCGTCGCCACCGGCCCCGCCGAACCGGTGCCCGTCCTGGTCGACGCGCGACTCGCCGCCTCCCTCGGCACCGCGCCGTTCGGGCTCGAGGTGGACGGCGCACTGCTGCAGGCGGTGGTCACCGGGGAGCCGGTGGCGGGCCCGGACCGGATCGACACCTCCGTCGTCGTGGTCGACCGCGACGCCCTGACCGCCGCCGTCACCGCCGCGGGCGGCGACTCCCCCGCACCGCCCGGCACGGTCCTCGCCGTCGGCGCAGTCGACCGCGCGGCCCTCCCGGACGGCACGATCCTCCGCTCCGACGTGCTGGAACGGCAGCGCGATTCCGCCCTCGTCGCCGGCGTCGCGGATGCGACCGGACTCTCCCTCCTGGCCACCGCCGCGCTCGCCGTCCTCGCCCTCCTGGTCACCACGGTCCTCGGCGCACGACGGCGCGGTGGGACCCTCGCCCTGCTCAGCGCGCTCGGCGTCCCCGGTCGCGCGCGGCTCGTCCTGGCGGCCGGCGAGCTGGTCCCGGCGGTGCTGAGCGGAGTGGTCGGCGGAGCGGTCGCCGCGGCCGTCGTCCTCGCCGCAGCCTGGCCGGCGTTCGGCGTGGAGACCCTCGTCGGCGGCGACGCGGCCCTCTCGATCCCGTGGCCGCTGCCCGTCGGCCTGCTCGGCGCGGCCGTCGCCGCCCTCGCGCTCGCCCTCGCGGTCGACGCCCCGCTCTCGCGCCGCGTGCGCACAGCCGACATCCTGAGATCCGGAGAGGAATCATGAGCCCCAGCAGCGCAGCGAGGACGCCGAGAGCGGACCTCCCCGGTGGCGCACCCGGATCAGCAGCTGCCGGCGCGCCCGGCCCCACCAGCACTCTGCTGCAGACGCGCACCGGCGAGTTCGGCGCCGAGGCGCTGATCGTCTGCGACGCCCTCGTCCGGGTCTTCCGCGCCGGCGGCGTCGAGGTGCAGGCGCTGCAGGGCCTCGACCTGCTCGTCGGCGCGGGCGAGGTCCTGGCGATCGTGGGCGCGTCCGGCTCCGGCAAGTCGACCCTGCTCGGCATCCTCTCCGGACTCGACGCCCCCACCGCCGGCCGCGCCCGCCTCGACGGCCACGACCTCTCCGCCCTCCGCGGCGCCGAGCTGGTCCGCTACCGCCGCTCGAGCGTCGGCTTCGTCCGTCAGCAGTCCGCGAGGAACCTGCTGCCCGCGCTCACCGCCGCCGAGAACGTCGCCCTGCCGCTCGCCCTGGCGGGGCGCGGCCGGCGCGAGCGGGCGGCGAGGGCGCACGAGCTGCTCGGGATGCTCGGCCTGGCCGAGAAGGCCGACCGCCGGCCCGCCGCGCTCTCGGGCGGCGAGCAGCAGCGCGTCTCCATCGCCGTCGCCCTGGCCGGCTCGCCGCGCGTCCTGCTCGCCGACGAGCCCACCGGCCAGCTCGACGCCCGCACCGGCGACGAGGTCTTCGCCGCCCTCCGCGCGGTGAACGAGTCGCTCGGCTGCACGATCCTGATCGTCACCCACGACCCGACGGTCGCCGGCCAGGTGCAGCGCGCGGTCGCGATCCGCGACGGCCGGATCTCCTCCGAGACCCTCCGCCGCGACGAGCTCGACGCGAGCGGCGGCACCACCACCTCCGAGGAGGAGTTCGCCGTCCTCGACCGGGTCGGCCGGCTGCAACTGCCCGCCGAGTACCGCGACGCGCTGAAGCTCGAGGACCGGGTGCGGCTGACGCTCGAGGGCGACCACGTCGGCGTCTGGCCCGAGCGCCGCGAGATCCACCCGGCCGCCGACTCCGCCCCCGAGGAGCCCCCGCGATGACCGACGTGCTCGTGGTCGAGTCCCTCACCCGCACCTTCCGCACCCCGGCCGGCGACGTGACCGCCCTGCACGACGTCTCGTTCCGCATCCCGCGCGGCCAGATCGTCGCCCTCTCCGGCCGCTCCGGCTCCGGCAAGACGACGCTGCTGAACTGCATCAGCGGCCTCGACGTGCCCACCTCCGGCACCGTCCTGCTCGACGGCGAGCCGGTCACCGGCCTCGACGAAGCGGCCCGCACCCGCCTGCGCCGCGACTCCCTGGCCTTCGTCTTCCAGACCTTCGGGCTCCTGCCGCACCTGACGATCGCCGAGAACGTCGGCCTCCCGCTGCGCCTGCGCCGCGAGGAGCCGGCCCGCCGGGACGAGCGCGTCGCCCACCTCCTCGACCTGGTCGGGCTCGCCGGCCGCGGCCGCTCCCGCCCGGGTGAGCTCTCCGGCGGCCAGCAGCAGCGCGTCGCGATCGCCCGCGCCCTCGCCGCCTCGCCGCGGCTCCTGATCGCGGACGAGCCGACCGGCCAGCTCGACGCGGCGACGGGCGCGGCGATCATGGACCTCATCCGCGCGGTCGTGCACGCCGAGTCGGCGACCGCCCTGATCGCCACCCACGACGCCTCCGTCCAGGCCTCGGCCGACCGCGTCCTCCGCATCAGCGAGGGCGCGCTCGCCACCCGCGGCCGCCACGCCGCCCCCGGCACGGGCCCCGACGACGCGCCGACCCCGCCCGCCTGAGCCTCCGTCCGCGCCACCTCCGGCACGCGGAACCACCCCCGGCACGCGGGTACCCCGCGATCCGACGAGCCCGACTCCGTTCCGCGAGCCGAACCTCCGCCCGCCCCACCTCGGGCACGCGAAACCGCCTTCGGCACGCGGAAGCCGTGCACGTACGCGAGCCCGGCCCCGTCCCGCGAGCCGGACCTCCGCGCACCCCCGCGTCCCCCCTGAGAGGGGTTCCGCCCCGCGGGAGACGTAAGGTGTGCTCACACGCGCCCGCGGACGGGCGGGCCCCGCATCGCAGCGGCACCCGCGTCCCTGCGACGAAGCGCCGCCCGATCACAGGAAGCCACGGTGCCCGATGCCGGAAGACAAGCCCGCGCCGCGGGCCCCGAGCATCTACGACGTCGCCCGGGCCGCCGGAGTGTCGCACCAGACCGTCTCCCGGGTGCTCAACGACCACCCGAGCCTGCGCGCCGAGACCAAGAAGCGCGTGCTCGGCGTGATGGCCGAGCTCGACTACCGGCCCAATCTCGCCGCCCGCGCCCTGGTCACCAGCCGCACCCGCACCATCGGGGTGCTCTCCTCGCAGAGCCTGCAGTTCGGCCCCGCGTCGAGCATCCAGGCCATCGAGGTCGCCGCCCGCGACGCCGGCTACCTCGTCGTCACGGCCAACGTCGACGGCACCGACGGCGACTCCATCCAGGCCGGGATCCGGCACCTGCTGAACCAGGCGGTCGAGGGTCTCGTGGTCATCGCCCCGCAGATCCGCGTCTTCGACATCCTCTCCGGCGTCGCTCTGCGGATCCCGAACGTCACCCTGCAGACCACCGACGCCGAGCGCGGCGACGCGCTCTACGTCGACCAGATGGCCGGCGCGCGGATGGCGACCGCGCACCTGATCGAGCTCGGCCACACCGAGATCGTGCACCTCTCCGGTCCGCAGGACTGGATCGAGGCCGAGGCCAGGATGCGCGGCTACCTGGTGGAGCTCGGCGACCGGAACCTGCCGCTGCGCCCGCCGATCCTCGGCGACTGGAGCGCCGAGCGCGGCCACCACGTCGGCCTCGAGCTCAGCCGCCTCCTCGACGTCACCGCGGTCTTCGCCGCCAACGACCAGATGGCGCTCGGCGTGATGAGCGCGTTCCACGAGCGCGGGATCCGCGTCCCCGAGGACGTCAGCGTCATCGGCTTCGACGACATCCCCGAGGCCGCCTACTACTGGCCGCCGCTGACGAGCGTGCGGCAGGACTTCGCCGAGCTCGGCCGACGCTGCGTGGCCACGCTGCTGAGCCTGATCGAGGGCGAGCGCCCCGAGGCGTCTCCGCCGATCGACCCGCAGCTGATGGTCCGCGGCTCCACCGCCGTTCCCCGGTCGCTCGCGGCCGTCGTGCGCGCGGCGCACCGATGATCCGCGCCGTTATCGAGTCGAGACATCCGTGGTGGCACGATTGCCGCCAGCGGGTCTAGCATCACTCCATGTGATCGCTCACATGAGCGTCCCGCCGCCGCTGGCACCCCGCGGCAGCCCAGCACCCGCTGCATTCAATGACGAAGGAATCACAGTGACCACAATGAAGCGCGCTCTCATCGCCGGCCTCGCCGGCGGCGCGATGATCCTCTCCCTCGCGGCCTGCTCGAGCGGCTCCGGCGACTCGGGCTCCGGCTCGGGCGACGGCGGCCTCGTCGGCGTCGCGATGCCGACCAAGTCCTCCGAGCGCTGGATCGCCGACGGCAACAACGTCAAGTCGCAGCTCGAGGACGCCGGCTACCAGGTCGACCTGCAGTACGCCGAGGACGACATCCCCACCCAGGTCTCGCAGCTCGAGAACATGATCACCAAGGGCGCCAAGGCCCTGATCGTCGCCTCGATCGACGGCACCACCCTCACCAGCGTGCTGGAGGAGGCCAAGGCCAACGACATCCCCGTCATCGCCTACGACCGCCTCATCCGCGACTCGCCGAACGTCGACTACTACGCCACGTTCGACAACTACAAGGTCGGCGTCCAGCAGGCCACCTCGCTCCTCGCGGGCCTCGGCCTGACCGACCTCGAGGGCACTGCCGCGGCGAGCGCCCCGGCCGGCCCCTTCAACATCGAGCTCTTCGCCGGCAGCCCCGACGACAACAACGCCACGTTCTTCTTCAACGGCGCGATGGACACCCTCAAGCCGTTCATCGACGCGGGCACCCTCGTCGTGAAGTCGGGCGAGACCGAGTTCAACACCGTCGCCACGCTGCGCTGGGACCCCGAGGTCGCCCAGAGCCGCATGGAGGACATCATCACCAAGACGTACTCCGACGGCTCGAAGATCCAGGGCGTCCTCTCGCCCTACGACGGCCTCAGCCGCGGCATCATCTCCGCGCTGACGGACGCCGGCTACACCGTGGGCACCGACTTCCCGATCATCACCGGTCAGGACGCCGAGCTCGACTCGGTCAAGGCGATCATCTCGGGTGAGCAGTACGCGACCATCTACAAGGACACCCGCGAGCTCGCCAAGGAGGCCGTCTCCATGGCCCAGGCCGTCCTCGAGGGCACCGAGCCCGAGGTCAACGACACCGAGACCTACGACAACGGCGAGAAGGTCGTCCCCTCCTTCCTGCTCGAGCCGGTCATCGTCACCAAGGACCAGATCCAGTCCGTGCTGGTCGACGGCGGCTACTACACCGACGCGGAAGTCAACGGCTAAGCCTCACTTCCACTGACGACAGCACGACCCCGGGAGGGCGCCCATCGGGCGCCCTCCCCCACTACGAAGGAAGGGAGGCACGCGTGACCACGAACATCCTCGAGATGCGCGGCATCACCAAGACGTTCCCGGGCGTGAAGGCGCTCCAGGACGTCACGTTGAACGCCGAGCGCGGCGAAGTCCACGCGATCTGCGGAGAGAACGGCGCCGGCAAGTCGACGCTGATGAAGGTGCTGTCGGGCGTGTACCCGCACGGCACGTACGAGGGCGACATCGTCTTCGAGGACGAGGTGATGCAGTTCGCCAGCATCCGCGACTCGGAGGCGAAGGGCATCGTCATCATCCACCAGGAGCTGGCCCTCAGCCCCTACCTCTCCATCGCGGAGAACATCTTCCTCGGCAACGAGGTCCGCGGCTTCGCCGGTCTGATCGACTGGAACAAGACCAACCAGGAGGCGGCCTCGCTGCTCGCCCGGGTCGGCCTGAAGGAGAACCCCACCACCAAGATCCAGGACATCGGAGTCGGCAAGCAGCAGCTCGTCGAGATCGCCAAGGCGCTCTCCAAGCGGGTCAAGCTGCTCATCCTCGACGAGCCCACCGCGGCGCTCAACGACGAGGACTCCGACCACCTGCTCGACCTGATCCTGCACCTCAAGGAGCAGGGCATCACCTCGCTGATCATCAGCCACAAGCTCAACGAGATCAAGAAGATCGCCGACACCGTCACGGTCATCCGGGACGGCAAGACGATCGAGACGATCGCGCACGACGACGTGACCGAGGACCGGATCATCAAGGACATGGTCGGCCGCGACCTCGACCACCGCTACCCGGACCACACGCCGCACATCGGCGAGGAGATCCTCCGCGTCGTCGACTGGACCGCGCACCACCCGCAGGACCCGACCCGCGTCATGGTCGACAAGGTGAACCTCACCGTGCACCGCGGCGAGATCGTCGGCATCGCGGGCCTGATGGGCGCCGGCCGCACCGAGTTCGCGATGAGCCTCTTCGGCCGCTCCTACGGCAGCCGCATCTCCGGCCAGGTCTTCAAGGCCGGCAAGGAGATCAGGATGCGCAACGTGTCGGAGGCGATCGCCCACGGCCTCGCCTACGCCACCGAGGACCGCAAGCACTACGGCCTCAACCTGATCGACGACATCAAGCGGAACATCTCGCTCGCGTCGCTGCCCAAGGTGTCCAGCGCCGGACTCGTCGACGACAACCGCGAGTTCGAGGTCGCCAACGAGTACCGCGGCAGCATGAACATCAAGTCGCCGACCGTGCTCGCCAAGACCGGGAAGCTCTCCGGCGGCAACCAGCAGAAGGTCGTCCTCTCGAAGTGGATCTACTCCGACCCGGACGTCCTGATCCTCGACGAGCCCACCCGCGGCATCGACGTGGGTGCGAAGTACGAGATCTACACCATCATCAACAAGCTCGCGGCGGAGGGTAAGGGGATCATCGTCATCTCCTCCGAGCTGCCCGAGCTGCTCGGCATCTGCGACCGCGTCTACGCGCTGTCGGAGGGCCGCATCACGGGCGAGCTGCCCATCGCCGAGGCCACGCCCGAGGCCGTCCTCACCCTCATGACCCAGGAGAAGCAACGATGACCGATCTGCAGAACACCCCGCCGACGGCGGCGGGAGCGCAGGTGAACCCCACCGAGAACGCGTTCACCAAGCGCCTCAGCCACGTGCTGGGCGACCTGGGCAAGAACGGCATCTTCATCGCCCTGATCGTGGTGGTGCTGCTGTTCCAGATCATGACCAACGGGATCCTCCTGCGTCCGCAGAACATCTCGAACCTGATCGTCCAGAACGGCTACATCCTCATCCTCGCCATCGGCATGGTGATGGTCATCGTGGCCGGGCACATCGACCTCTCGGTCGGCTCGATCGCCGCGTTCGTCGGCGCCATGTCCGGCGTCTTCGCCGTCAACATGGGCCTGCCGTGGTTCGTCTCGATCGTGCTCTCGCTGCTCATCGGAGCTCTGGTGGGCGCCTGGCAGGGCTTCTGGATCGCGTTCGTGGGGATACCCGCGTTCATCGTGACCTTGGCGGGCATGCTGATCTTCCGCGGCCTGGCGCTCGTCGTCCTCGGTAACGCGAACATCGGCTCCTTCCCGATCGAGTACCGCGCCCTGGGCAACGGCTTCCTCACCGACCTGTTCGGCGAGACCACCGGTCTCGACCCGCTGTCGCTCGGTGTCGGCGCGCTCGCGATCGTCGCGTTCACCGTCCAGTCGGTGCGCACCCGCCGCGGCCGCCAGAAGTACAACCAGGGCGTCGAGCCCGGCGCCTGGTTCGTCACCAAGCTCGTCCTCATCGCCGTCGTCGTCGCCGCGTTCGCCTTCGCGCTCTCGTCGTTCAAGGGCATCCCGGTGACCCTGATCGTCCTGGCCGTCCTCGTCCTCGTCTACGGCGTCGTGATGAACCGCTCGGTCTTCGGCCGCCACGTCTACGCCATCGGCGGCAACCTGCACGCCGCGGAGCTCTCGGGCATCAAGACGCGCAACGTCACCTTCTGGCTGTTCGTCAACATGGGCGTCCTCGCGGCGCTGGCCGGCCTCGTCTTCACCGCCCGCCTCAACCTGGCGGGCCCGAAGGCCGGCGACGGCTTCGAGCTCGAGGCCATCTCGGCCGCGTTCATCGGCGGCGCGGCCGTCCAGGGCGGCGTCGGCACCATCGGCGGCGCGATCCTCGGTGGTCTGATCATCGGCGTCCTGAACAACGGCATGTCGATCATGGGCATCGGCATCGAGTGGCAGCAGGCGGTCAAGGGCCTCGTGCTCCTGCTCGCGGTCGCCTTCGACGTCTACAACAAGCGCCGCTCCGGCGGACGCTAGCCGCTCCGGTCGTGGCCGACTGGTCGCGGTTCCTGCCGCTCAGCTCCGGAGCCTCGGTCGACGAGTCGGGGGTCAGCAACGACTGGCGCCCGCTCGTCGCGGATCGGCTCGACCGGCTCGCCGTCCTGGCCGCCTCCCCCTCCTTCGCGGAGGGCGGGGCGGCCAGTGCCGTCTCCACCCCTCTTCTCGGCGCCCTCGTCGTGCGGCTCTCCAGCAGCACGACGCAGCGGCTCGCCTCCCGCCTCGGCGCTCGCGAGGCCGCCGATCCCCCCGCCCCGGCAGCGCTGCCGGCGGCGCTCACCGCCCTCGCCACCGCCCGCCGCGCCGGTCGCGGCCCCACCGGCGTCGCCGAGCTGGTCGAAGCGGTCCGGGTCGAGCTCGCCCTCGCCCCCGAGACCGTGCTCCCCGAGAAAGTGAGCGGCGCCGTGGCGCTGGACCGCTCCCTCCGCGCCCCGCTGGCCATCCGCGCCGCGGCCCGCGGCAGCTCCCTCGTGCCGACCGACGCCTCCTGGTCGCTCGGCTCCGGCCCCGCCGTCCGCGCCCCGGCCGGCGAGATCCTCCGCTTCCTGCTCGACCTCGGGCCGTTCCCCACCTCGGCCGGCTGAGAGGCGCGTCTCGCGCCACAGGGAACGACGGGCGCGATCCGGGTCGACAGCGGATGTGACAATGTTTCACATCCTCTGTTCACCCTCACGTCAAGGAGCGCCATGACCCCGCGACACAGTTCCCGCAGACCCACCTCCGGCCGCCGTCACACCGCACGGGCCCTCGACATGACGGTTTCGGCAGCGCTGTCCCTCGTCCTCCTCGGCGGCGCCGCGACCGCCGCGCACGCCGATGAGCCGTCGCCGGGGACGGCGACCGTCACCGCGCACACTGCGACCCCGTCGCCCGCGACCGTCCCGGTCCAGCACCCCGGCGTCAGCGCACGCCTCGTCGGCACCCTCGACAAGAAGGACGGCGAACCCGCCAGCACAAGCACCACGGTCACCTGGCGCATCGAGGCCACCAACACCGGCGACGTCACCCTCAAGGACTTGAACGGCAGCCACACCGACCTCGCTCCCGGCGAGACCACCACCCACCTGTTCTGGCAGACCAAGCTCACCCAGGAAGAGATCGACGCCGGCACCGCCACCTTCACCGCTGGCCTCTCCGCCACCACCCCCGACGGCGCCCCCTACACCTCACCCACCCTCCACGGCACCCTCACCCTCCCCGTCGAGCACCCCGGCGTCAGCGCACGCCTCGTCGGCACCCTCGACAAGAAGGACGGCGAACCCGCCACCACCAGCACCACGGTCACCTGGCGCATCGAGGCCACCAACACCGGCGACGTCACCCTCAAGGACTTGAACGGCAGCCACACCGACCTCGCTCCCGGCGAGACCACCACCCACCTGTTCTGGCAGACCAAGCTCACCCAGGAAGAGATCGACGCCGGCACCGCCACCTTCACCGCTGGCCTCTCCGCCACCACCCCCGACGGCGCCCCCTACACCTCACCCACCCTCCACGGCACCCTCACCCTCCCGGTACAGCACCCCGGCATCGACGGGCACTTCACCGGCGTCCTCGACACCAAGGACGGCGAACCCGTCACCGCCGGCGCCTGGATCACCTGGACCGCCGAGCTCGCCAACACCGGCGACGTCGAGCTGAGCACCATCGACGGCATCGACGTCGACCTCGCCCCCGGCGAGACCACCGACCACTTCTCCTGGAGGCGCCAGGTCACCCAGGCCGACCTCGACGCCGGCAGCGTCAGCTTCAGCAAGACCTACGACGCCACCACCATCGCCGGCACCCGTTACACCTCCGATGCCATCACCGGGACGATGGCCCTGCCCGCCCCCGCCGAGCGCCCCAGGCTCTCCGGAGAGTTCGAGGGACACCTCGAACTCAAGAACGACGAAACCGTGAAGGTGGGCACCCGGATCACCTGGATCGTCCGCCCCGTGAACACCGGCGACGTCGAACTCCGCGCCATCAACGACACGACCATGGTGCTCACCCCCGGCCAGCCCGCCCCCGCTTACCAGGTCCGAGCCCAGGTCACCCAGGCCGACCTCGACGCCGGGAGCATCACCTTCAGCCGCACCTTCTCCGGCACCACCCCCCTCGGCACCCGCTACTCCACCCCCTTCACCGGCACCCTCACCCTGCCGACGGGACCGGCAGCGGGCTGACACGAGCCCTGGAGGCGAAGGCCGCTGACGACGAGACCGTCGGCGGCAGCGACCCCGCCTCGGCGGTGAGCGCGCCTGCGTAGCATCGAGGCATGACGCGCTCACTGCCGAGAAGCTCCCCCTCCACCCACTCCCTCGACGCCGGTGGCGTCCTCGATCTGCTCGACGCGATCGAGGCCGCTCCCGGCGTCGAGCTGCACGGCCTGATGGTCGTGCACGCCGGCGCCGTGGTCGCCGAGGGCTGGTGGGCGCCGTACTCGGCCGAGCGGCTGCACCTGCTCTACTCGCTCAGCAAGAGCTTCACCGCCGCGGCGGTCGGCCTCGCGGTGGGCGAGGGGCTGGTCGATCTCGACGCGACCGTCCTCTCCTTCTTCCCCGAGCTCGACGCCGAGGTGACGGATGCGCGCTCGCGGGCCATCCGCGTCCGCGACGTCCTCGCGATGGCCAGCGGCCACTCCGCCGAGACCATCGACCGGGCGCGAGAGCTCGATCCCGTCGACATGGTGCGCGGCTTCCTGCTGCTGCCGCCGGAGCAGGAGCCGGGCAGCGTCTTCGCCTACAACCAGCCCTGCACCTTCGCCGCCGCGGCGATCGTGCAGCGCGTGAGCGGCCTGCCACTGACCGAGTACCTCCGTCCGCGGCTGCTCGACCCGCTCGGGATCGGCGAGGTCGCCTGGATCCGCGACGCCTCCGACCGCGAGATCGGCTTCAGCGGGCTGCACACCACGACGGAGGCGGCCGCCGCGCTCGGGCAGCTCTATCTGCAGGAGGGGCGCTGGGACGAGACCGCGGTCCTCTCACCGGAGTGGGTCGCCGAGGCGTCGACCGCCCACGTCGACACTCCCCCGGCCGACTCCCCCGACTGGGAGCAGGGCTACGGCTTCCAGTTCTGGCGCTCGCTGCACGGCTACCGCGCCGACGGCGCCTACGGGCAGTTCAGCCTGATCCTGCCCGAGCACGACCTCGTGGTCGCGATCACCGGGCAGAGCACCGACACGGGCGCACTCCTCGCCGCGGTCTGGGAGCACCTGCTGCCGGCGGTCGGCCGCGGCTCGACGGCCGAGGCCGACGCCCGGCTGCTCGAGCGCCTCGGCTCGCTCGGGCTCGCGCCGCTCCCCGCGCTGTCCGCGGCGCCGGAACCCGGGCGCTTCTCGCCCGCGCCCGGGTCGGCGATCCGCTCGCTGACCGCGCTGGAGATCGCGGGCGACACCGCCGGCTGGACCCTCGCGCTGATCGAGGGCGAGGAGCGGCTGCTGCTCGCCCCCGGCTCCGGCGAGTGGACCGTCACGGGCGCGTTCGCGGCGAGCGCCGGCGCCGGCGAGGGCGGGGCCCTCCTGGTCGACGTGATCTTCCTCGAGACGCCGCACCGCCTGCACCTCGCGCTCGACCCCACCGCCGGCACCTTCACGTCGCGCTGGAAGACGGAGCCGCTGCACGAAGGCCCGCTCGCGCAGCTGCGCGCCCCGCGCTCCCTGCTGATCGAGTAGCCCCGCAGGGGCGTATCGAGACCCACCATCCTCAGTAGGCCGGGCCTGCAGACCTGACTCCGAACGGTGGTGGATCTCGACACGCCCGCTCCGCGGCCTACTCGATCAGCATGGACTGCCCACCGCGCGACCGGCGGACCCCGAGACGCGCCCGCGTGCTGGTCGAGCAGCCCCGCAGCGGCGTCTCGAGACCCGCGTCGACCAGCGGAGCAGCACGGACCCCTCGCTTAATGTTGACGTCGCCATGTACGGTCGAGGTGCGATGTTTGCGTGAACATCGGTCCGGCGTGCAAAGGAGCACAGCATGAGTCCTCGACAGCGATCCGTGGCGGCGGGAGTGGCGGCCGTCCTCGCGGCCGTCCTCCTCGGAGCGGGAGTGTCGCCCGCGGCGGCCGCCCCCTCCGGCGTGGTCACCGACCCGAACGACGGCGTCCCGCGGACGAGTCCGCCGCCCGTCTACACCGACTACCCCGCGATCCAGGACCCGGGCCGCAGCGCGGCGGGCTACTTCCAGCCCTCCTGGTACGACACCGACGGGCGCCACATCCAGGCGCACGGCGGCCAGATCGTCACCACGCAGGAGAACGGCCAGGAGGTGCAGTACTGGTACGGCGAGGACCGCACCAAGGGCTACTGGAGCAGCCCCGGCGTCGCCGTCTACCGCTCGACCGACGGCCACAACTGGGAGAACAAGGGCGTCGCGCTGCGCAGCGTCGCCGCGCCCGAGGATCTGCAGGACCCTTACTTCGACGCCCTCTACGACACCGTCGACGACGCCGGCCAGCCCCGCGCCGACCGCATCGCCGAGCTCGACTACCACCTCGACACCACCCAGGCCTCGCCGAACACCGCGATCTTCGAGCGGCCCAAGGTGCTCTTCAACGAGAAGACCGGCAAGTGGGTCATGTGGTGGCACTCCGACGGCCGGATCACCCCCGGCGGCAGCACCTACGCCCGGTCGATGGCGGGAGTCGCGACCTCCGACAGCCCGACCGGCCCCTTCACGATGCAGGGCGTCTACCGCCTCTACAACCGGTCGAACTACCAGGCCTGCACCACCTCCGCGGTCCCCGGCCAGGCGCGCGACATGACCGTCTTCCAGGACGAGGACGGCACCGCCTACATCTCCTACTCCTCCGAGGAGAACTACTCCCTCTACATCGCGAAGCTCGACGCCGACTACACCAACGTCGAGCGCACGACCACGACGGACACGCTCGACGCCGGCCAGTACTCGGCCGACGGCACCTACCCCTACGTCTTCGCCGACGGCAAGGCCGGAGCGCCGGTCCGCGGCACCGACTTCCAGATCGTCAAGGAGTGCGGCCACCTCGAGGCGCCCGCGATCTTCGCGAACGGCGGGAAGTACTACACGATCGCCTCCGGAGCGACCGGCTGGGCGCCCAACCCGCAGACCTACTACACGGCCGACTCGATCCTCGGCTCGTGGATCCGCGGAGTGGAGAAGGGCGACGTCAACGAGAACGTCGCCTACAACGCGATCCCCGAGGGCGGCGACGGGCTCCTCTCCGTCGGCGACACCCGGAAGACCACCTTCGGCTCGCAGGCGACCAACGTGCTGACCCTCGCGCCCGGGAAGTACGTCTACATGGGCGACCGCTGGGCCGACGGCGAGTCGAACTCGAACTACGTCTGGCTGCCGATGACCATCGGCGAGAACGGCCGGCTCGAGATGCGGAACCCGGCCGTCGAGGACCCGGCGCGCTGGGCCGCGGGCTGGAACGAGTCGTACTGGGACGACAAGGGCGTCGGAGCCGGCACCTGGTCGGTCGTCGACGACCGCCTCCCCGCCGCGGTGCGCCGGAACGCCGACGTCGCCGCTGTCCTGCCCGCCACGGTCTCGGTGAAGACCGACACCGCCACCCTCGACGTCGCGGTCACCTGGGCACCGACCGCCCCCGCGCTCCTCGGCACGCTGACGGTGACGGGCACGCTCGCCGCCGACTCCGAGTTCGCGCGCGGCCGCACCTTCACCCGCACCATCGAGGTCGCGGAGCCCGGGATCGCCAACCTCGCGCCCGGCGCCTCACTGACGGTCTCAAGCCGCACCGACCTCGCGCCGACGCTGATCGACGGGAACGTGAAGGCGAAGGGCTGGGACGACTGGACCGGCACCGGCTACCCCCGCGACAGCCGGCTGGCCTTCTCCTGGAGCAGCCCGCAGAACCTCGACTCGGTGACGGTGCACGCCTTCAAGGACGGCGCGACGGCCACCTGGCCCTCGCGCATCGAGGTCGAGTACCAGGTGAACGGCGCCTGGACCACGAGCACCGTCGCCGCGACCCTCTCGCAGGCCGCGACCGACGCCGCACCGACGGTCGCGCTCGACCTGTCCTCGCTGCCGGACACCACCGGCCTCCGCCTGCACCTGACGAGCGCCGCGAACACCTGGCAGTCGATCGCCGAGGTGCAGATCTGGGGCACCGCGCCGCCGGTGAACGTCTGCCGGGTGAAGGGCGCCGCCGTCTCGGCGTCCTTCAGTCAGACGAAGTGGGCGACCCTGCCCGCCGGCAACGCCTGCGACGGGAACGTCGCGACGGCGTGGTCGACCTGGACCGACCAGGCGTTCGCCGGCAGTGCGGACTTCACGCTGACCAACACCGAGGCGCACCGCGTCGCCGGGCTGTCGTTCACGAACACCGAGGGCACGCTCGCCTCGGTGAGCATCGCCTACCGCGGCACCGACGGCGTCTGGCGCCCGACGTCCGCGCAGAACGTCGCTCCGGCGGCGAACGGCGCGCTGACGACGATCCCCTTCACCGCGGTCGACGCCACGGGGCTGAAGCTCAGCTTCTCGACGCCGAACTCGTACCTGAAGATCACCGAGATCGTCGTGCCCGAGGCGGCCGCTCCCGCTCTGAAGGTCCCGGCCGTCGTGTCCTCGCGCTGCATCGCCGGCAAGGCGGTGCTGTCGGCGACGGCCACCAACGGCGAGACCGCGCCGATCGGCGTCACCGTCTCGTCCGCATACGGGCAGAAGGCCTTCGCGAGCGTCGCGGCCGGCGCGAACGCCGCGCACAGCTGGACCACGCGCCAGGCGTCGATGCCGGCCGGCGAGGTGCTCGTCACCGCGACGTCCGGCCCGTCCACCCTCGAGCAGAAGGTGAGCTACCCGGCCCGCACCTGCTGACCCGGCCCCTCCATCCTGGTCGAGTAGCCGCGCAGCGGCCCCGTCCATGCTGGTCGAGTAGCCGCGCAGCGGCCCCGTCCATGCTGGTCGAGGAGCCGCGCAGCGGCGTATCGAGACCCACCGTCCTCAGCAGGCACGTCTGCAGACTCGTCCTTCTGACGCCGTGGATCTCGATACGCCCGCTGCGCGGGCTACTCGATCAGCATGAAGCGCAGCCGTCTCTGCAT
This sequence comes from Rathayibacter sp. VKM Ac-2929, assembly GCF_022815495.1. Classification (NCBI taxonomy): domain Bacteria; kingdom Bacillati; phylum Actinomycetota; class Actinomycetes; order Micrococcales; family Microbacteriaceae; genus Rathayibacter; species Rathayibacter sp. VKM Ac-2929. The sequence continues at coordinate 555,569 of NZ_JALGRV010000001.1, read as the reverse complement.
GCTGGTCGGGCCTCCGCGGAGCGGCGTCTCTGCATGCTGGTCGAGTAGCCCCGCAGGGGCGTATCGAGACCCACCGCCGTCAGCAGGCCAGGTCTGCAGACTCGGCCTGCTGGCCCGCGTGGATCTCGAGACGCCCGCTGCGCGGGCTACTCGATCAGCATGGAGCGCAGCCCTCGCCTGCCGAACCGCAGCCCCTCCTCTGCATGCTGGTCGAGTAGCCGCGGCACGCGGCGTATCGAGACCCACCCACCCACTGCACCCGGAAGCGGGGTCTCCCCCGCCCGCCCGCCACTGATAGGAATCTCAGGCCGGTGCATCGCCGCGTCCGGCAGAACGGGAACCTCAGTGATCCGCACCACCCGCGCCGTCCTCGCGACCGCGGTCCCCACCGCCGCCCTCGCGCTGAGTGTCCTCCTCGCCTCGGCGGCCGTCGCTCCGGAGGCGGTCACCGCACCGGAGAGGACGCCGACGGCCGCGCCCGTCCCCGTCGCCACGTCGTCCGCCTCGCCGACGGCGCTGACCTGGCCGTCGTCCGCGACGCGCAGCGGTCGCGGCTCCGACACCGACCCCGCGACCGCCTGCTGCACGGTCCCCCCGGCGGAGTCCGCCGCCGCCGCACCTCCGGAGGACGACAGCGCGGACGTCTCCCCCGACGGCACCACCCCGGCCGCGACTCCCGCACCCCAGGACCCCGAGCGCCTCCCCGAGCAACAGGACGCCGGCGGCGTCGACGTGGGCGTCAGCATCGACCCGCCGACCGCCCCCGGAGCCCTGTCGATGACCGTCGCCGGATCGGCGTCCACTCTGGTCGAGTCCGGCTCCACCGCGGTGCGCCGGCAGTTCCTCGGCGCCCTGCCCACCGTCACGGTCGCGGACACCCGCGGCTCCGCGGCGGGCCCGGCCGTCTCCGGCTGGTACGTGCTCGGCTCCGCGAGCGACTTCACCAGGGCGAGCGGCGGCTCGATCGGCGCCGCGCACCTCGGCTGGACCCCGGAGCTCACCGGCCCCGGCGGTGCGGTCTCCGCGGGCCCCCGCGTCGCAGGTGTCCTCGACGGCGGCTCGGGCGTGCACGACGCGGTGCTCCTCAGTGCCGCCGACGACTCCCCCGCGGGATCGGGATCCTGGTCCGCCACCGCGGACCTGCTCCTCGCCACCGAGCCGACCGTCGCCGCCGGCTCCTACCGCTCGACGCTCACCCTCTCGCTCTTCGAGTGAGCCGGGGCTCGCGCTCCGCGTCCAGCACCGCGCAGGACGACGCGCCCTCAGTCCTGCGCGACCGCGACCGTGACGACGAGCGCCGAGTGCACCACCGGCTCCGAGACGGCGAGGTAGCCCTCGGAGCCCTCGATCCACGCCTCCGTCGCCCCCTCGCGAGTGCGGAAGAGGACCGGATCGCCGCTCGACGCCCCGCGTCCGTCGGCCTTCCTCACGGCGCGGGTCCGCAGCTCCTGCAGCACCTGCTCCGCGCTCGCGCTCCCCGAGGCGATCCGCTCGCGCACCGCGCGGCTCCGGGCGGCGGCGATGCCGATCTCGCGACCGGTGGCGAGCGCGGCCACGACCGCGCCGTCGCAGTGGGCGATGCTGATCCGCATCCGCTCGAGCGCCGGGTGGTCGCCGCCCAGCACCGGGCGGCCGTGCGGTCCGCTGCACTGCCCGCAGCGCGCGTCGACGCGGACGTCGAGCGGATCGATCCCGAGCGTCTCGGCGGCCAGCTCGCGGACCAGCACCCGGCCGAGGAGGAAGCCGTCGCGCACCTCGCGGCGGCCGGTCGCCTCGTAGCGCAGGCGCTCGGCGAGGGTGAGCAGCCGGAGCATCCGGTGCCGGGCGGAGTCGAGCACCTCGGGGCGCGCCCAGCGCAGCTGGACGTCGTCGGTGGCGAGGAGGGGGAGACCGGTCATGCGCCGCACGGTACGCCGCGCAGGCGACATCGGCGTGACGGTCCGGTGACCGGGCGGCGTCCGGACGGACTCAGCCGGGGAGCATCCGCGTCGTCTTGGATGGGGCGGGTGCAGACCTTCCTCCCCGTCCCTGACCTCCGCGCGAGCGCCCGGGCCCTCGACAGCAAGCGGCTCGGGAAGCAGCGGATCGAGACGCTGCAGATCATGCGCGCGCTCACCGTGCCCGGCTACGGCTGGCAGCACCACCCCGCCGTGCGGATGTGGCGCGGCTACCGGCCGGCGGTGATGGCCTACCAGCGCGAGACCTGCGACGCCTGGACCGACCGCGGCTACGCCGACACCTGCCTCGAGAAGACCGAGGCGGCGCTGGCGACGCAGCGCGCCGACCTGGCGCTGTATCGCGCCGGAGAGATCGAGCTGCCGCCCTGGTTCGGCCGCGACGACGTGCATCTCTCGCACCGCTCGAAGCTGGTGGAGAAGGACCCGGAGCACTACGCGCCGCTCTTCCCGGACACCCCGCCCGGGCTCGACTACGTCTGGCCGGTCACCGGCTGACGTCCGCAATCGGAGCACCGATCCGGGCGTCCGCGCGGGCTCCGGTGACGCTCCGCACCGTCGTCGCCCGCGCACAGGCCCTTTTCAGGCCCCGGACCGGCCCTTCGTCATTCCGGGGTCTCGGGTTAGTCTGTCGGGGTTGACCCGGCGCAGATGGGCGTCCGGGGCGTCGGTGGCGGCCGTCGCGATGATCGGGGGTGACCCGAAGGAGAAGGTTTGGCGTCCGACAGCAGGACAACCGGTGGCGTGATCAAGGCGGTCGTGGGCTTCCTCGGCATGAGTGTCGTGGCAGGAGTCCTCGTGACCGCCACCGTCACTCCTGCCGTGGCGATCGCCGGCGTCGCCGCGAACCAGTCCATCGGAGTGTTCGACGGCCTCCCCGAGTACCTCGAGGTCGACAAGCTCTCCGAGAAGAGCAACATCTACGCGACCCGTGCGGACGGCTCCCCGCAGCTGCTCGCCTCCTTCTACGTCGAGAACCGCATCGAGGTCCCGCTGGACCAGATCTCGCAATTCGCCAAGGACGCCGCCGTCTCCGGCGAGGACCCCCGCTTCTACGAGCACGGCGGAGTCGACCTCCCCGGCACCCTGCGCGCCGTCGCGCAGACCTACGTCCTCGGCAACGACACCCAGGGCGGCTCCTCCATCACCCAGCAGTACGTGAAGAACGTGCTGGTCGAGAAGGCCGTCCGCAACATCACCGACGAGGCCGAGCGCGCCGCCGCCATCGACGCCGCGACGCGCACCTCCCCCGAGCGCAAGCTCCGCGAGATGAAGCTCGCGATCGGCCTCGAGAAGGAGTACTCGAAGGACCAGATCCTTCAGGGCTACCTGAACATCGCCTTCTTCGGCGGCACCACCTACGGCATCGAGACCGCCGCCAACTACTACTACAACACCACCGCCGCGAACCTCACCGTCGCCCAGGCCGCGAGCCTCATCGCGATCGTGAACAACCCGGCCGTGCTCCGCCTCGACCAGCCGGACAACCCCGACAACGGCGCCGCGAACGGCTACCTGCGCAACAAGGACCGCCGCGACTACATCATCGGCAAGATGCTGGAGGAGGGGAAGATCTCGCAGGAGGATCACGACGCCGCCATCGCGTCGCCGATCGAGCCGCAGATCACCGAGCCGAGCACCGGCTGCTCCACCGCCGGCGACGCGGGCTACTTCTGCGACTACGTCACCAACATCCTCAAGAACGACCCGGTGTTCGGCGACGACGAGGACACCCGCTGGACGAACTTCCGCCGCGGTGGCCTCGACGTCTACACGACGCTCGACGTCGACCTGCAGAACGCGGCCGTCGCCGCCGTCGATGCGCAGGTCCCGCAGACCTGGAACTTCGATGTCGGAGCGGTCTCCGTCAGCGTCGAGGTCGGCTCCGGCCGCGTCCTCGCGATGACGCAGAACAAGAAGTACTCGCAGGACCCTGACGTCCTCGCGGCCGACCCCTCCTACAGCGCGATCAATCTCAGCACCGATCAGGCCTACGGCGGTTCCTCGGGCATCCAGCCCGGCTCGACCTACAAGCTCTTCACCCTGGTGGAATGGCTGAAGGAGGGGCACAGCATCAACGAGTCCGTGGACGGGACGCGGAAGGCGATCTGGGGCAGCTTCGAGGACTCGTGCGCACCCGGCGGCACCAACTACGCAGGCTCGACCAGCGCCAAGAACGACGAGGGCGGTAACGGCCAGGTCGGCACCGCCGTCGACTTCACCAAGACCTCGCTCAACACGGGCTTCGTCGGCATGGCCCGCGAGCTCGACCTGTGCGCCATCCGCAACACGGCGGCGGACATGGGCGTGAAGCGGGGCAACGGCGAGGAGCTCGAGCACAACCCGTCGTCCGTGCTCGGGACCAACTACGTGTCCCCGCTCTCGATGGCCGGCGCCTTCGCCACCATTGCGTCCGGCGGATCGACCTGCGACTCGATCGCGATCGACAAGATCGTCGACGCGACCGGAGCCGAGCAGCCCGTCCCTGCAGCGAACTGCCGCCAGTCGATCGACCGCAACGTCGCCGCGACGGCGGCGATCGCCCTGCAGTCGACGTTCTCCGGCGGTGGCACGGCGGTCGCCTCGCGCACCGGTGACGGCGTCCCGCTGATCGGCAAGACCGGTACGACCGATGACGCGATGGCCACCTGGATGACCGGTGCCAGCACACGCGTCGCGACCGCGGTCGGCGTCTTCAACATCAAGGGCGACGCGAACCTCCGCCTCGGCCGCTTCTCGTTCGACTCCGGCTCCGCGGCGACGGCTCGCCACCGCATCTGGCCGGTCGTGATGCGCGCCGCCGATGCTCGCTACGGCGGCACGGCCTTCCCCGAGGCAGACGGCTCGCTGCAGGTCGTGCCGCGCGTCAACGTCCCCGACGTGACCGGCCTCTCGGTCGGTGACGCCCGGGCGAAGCTCGAGTCGGCCGGCTTCAGCGTGAGCGAGGGCGCCGCCGAGGCGAACTCCGCCGCGTCGGGCACCGTCGTCCGCCAGAGCCCCTCCGGCACCGCGACCCGCGGCACCACGGTGACGATCGTCCCGAGCTCGGGCCCGGCGCCCGCCCCCGCCCCGACCGCGGAACCCGCCGCTCCGGCCGCCCCCGCGGCTGGTCAGCAGACGGTGCCGAACGTCGTCGGCCAGGACCTCGAGACCGCCAAGGCCGCGTTCGCCTCAGCCGGCTTCTCGAAGATCACCCTGTCCTGCACCGAGAACGGCAACGCCCCCGACGCCGGCCAGGTCACCGGCCAGGACCCCGCGGGCGGCACCGGCGTCTCCCCCGACGCCACCCTCCGTGTCGCCATCACCGCCAAGAAGTGCCCTTAGCCCCCACCTCCGGCACGTGAATCCGCCTCCGGCTCGCAGAACCCCTCGGTTCCCGCGAGCCGGAGCCGTTTCCGCGTGCCCCCTGCTGGTCGAGTAGCCCCGCAGGGGCGTATCGAGACCCACCGTCGTCAGCAGGGCGGGTCTGCAGACTCAGCTTCTGACGCTGGTCGATCTCGAGGCACCCGCTGCGCGGGCTACTCGATCGGCAGAGGAGGGGGCGTCACCCGCGGCCGCGCAGCGCGCCGACGATGGCGACCGTCGCGTAGTGCACGATCAGCGCCGCGATCCCGAAGCAGGCCAGGCCGCCGCTCGCCTCCGACCAGGGGCGGTGCGCGTCGGTCATGCTGCCGGGCATCACGATGTCGAGGGCGAAGAAGCCGACCGCGAGCCCGAAGCAGACGAAGCTGATGACCAGGAGCGCGCGGACCGCCTTGCCGACCGGGTCGTAGTAGCGCGGGTTCGTCATCGTGCCTCCGGTTCTCGTCCCTCGTGTCTACCCACCCGCGCCACCCCCCGCAACCACTCGACAGCCGCCCCCGCACCGCCCCCGGACGCACGAAACCCCCGGCCTCACCTCCGCGAGATGCCACTTGTGCACGCGACACGCCGTGAAAAGCGTGCACAAGTGGCATCTCGCGGGAGGGACGCCGGGGGCGTCCGCTCACCAGACGGTGCGGGGTCAGGCCGCCAGGGGGAGGGTCGCCTTCGAGGTCACGACGAGGTCGTCGGCGAGGGCGTCGACGCGGACGGCGCCGCCGTCGGTCACGTCGCCGGAGACGAACAGGTCGGCGATGCGGTCGTCGACCCAGCGCTGCACCAGGCGGCGGAGCGGCCGGGCGCCGTACTGCGGCTCGTAGCCGTGCTCGGCGAGCCAGTCGACCGCGGCCTCGGTGACCTCGAGCGAGACGTCGCGCGAGGCGAGGCGCGCACGGCTGGCCTCGAGCACCAGCCCGACGATCTCACGCAGCTGCGCGCGGCCGAGCCGGCGGAACAGCACGATCTCGTCGATCCGGTTGAGGAACTCCGGCCGCATCGCCTCGCGGAGCCGGCCCATCACGCGGTCGTGCAGGTCCTTCTCCGAGGCGAAGCCCTCGGCCGACTCGTCGCTCTGCGCGACGAAGCCGAGCGCACCGGAGCGCGAGGCGAGGAACTCCGACCCCAGGTTCGAGGTCATGATGATCACCGTGTTCCGGAAGTCGACCGTGCGGCCCTGACCGTCGGTCAGGCGACCGTCGTCGAGAACCTGCAGCAGCAGGTTGAAGACGTCCGGGTGGGCCTTCTCGATCTCGTCGAAGAGCACGACCGAGTACGGGTTCCGGCGCACGCGCTCGGTCAGCTGACCGGCCTCGTCGTAGCCGACGTACCCGGGAGGGGAGCCGACCAGCCGCGAGACGGTGTGCCGCTCGCCGAACTCGCTCATGTCGAACCGGATCACCGACTGCTCGTCGGCGAAGAGCGAGCCCGCGAGGGTGCGGGCCAGCTCGGTCTTGCCGACGCCGGTCGGGCCGAGGAAGAGGAACGAGCCGACGGGCCGCGAGGAGTCGCCCATCCCGGTCCGGCTGCGGCGGACGGCGCGGGCGACCGCGGCGACCGCGGCGTCCTGGCCGATGACGCGCCGGTGCAGCTCGGTCTCGAGCTGCGCGAGACGGTCGCGCTCCCCCTCGGTCAGCCGCGACACCGGGATGCCGGTGGCACGGGCGACGACCGCGGCGATCTCGGCCTCGCCGACGACCGCCTCCTGCGAGACGGCTCCGTCGGCGGTCGCCGCGTCGAGCGACGCCTGGACCGCGGTGATCTCGTCGCGCAGGCGCGACGCCTCCTCGTAGTGCTCGGCCGAGACGGCCGCGTTCTTGTCGCCCTCGAGGGTGGCGAGCCGCGCGAGCAGCGCGTCGGTGTCGACCCCCGCGCCGAGCTTCAGGCGCAGCCGCGCGCCGGCCTGGTCGATCAGGTCGATCGCCTTGTCGGGCAGCACCCGGTCGGGCAGGTAGCGGGCGGAGAGCTCGACGGAGGCGCGCAGGGCGTCGTCGGTGAAGGCGACGCGGTGGTGCTCCTCGTAGGCGCCGCGGAGTCCGTGCAGGATCGCCACGGCGTCCTCGATGCTCGGCTCGCCGATGCGCACCGGCTGGAAGCGGCGCTCGAGGGCCGGGTCCTTCTCGATGGTGCGGTACTCCTTGAGCGTGGTCGCACCGATCAGGTGCAGCTCGCCGCGGGCCAGCCGGGGCTTGAGGATGTTCCCCGCGTCCATGCCGCCCTCGCCCGCGCCACCGGCGCCGACGACGGTGTGCACCTCGTCGATGAAGACGATCAGCTCGCCCGAGTGGGCCGCGATCTCGTCCATCGTCGTGGTGAGGCGCTCCTCGAAGTCGCCGCGGTAGCGGGTGCCCGCGAGCATGGCGGGCAGGTCGAGCGAGACGACGCGCTTGTCGCGCAGCTGCTCCGGGACCTCGCCGGCCACGATCGCGCGGGCCAAGCCCTCGACGACCGCGGTCTTGCCGACGCCGGCCTCGCCGACGAGCACCGGGTTGTTCTTGGTGCGGCGGCTGAGGATCTCGACGGCCTGCTCGATCTCGTCGGAGCGGCCGATCACCGGGTCGAGCCGGCCCTCGCGGGCGAGCTCGGTGAGGTCGGTGCCGAACTTGTCGAGCATCGGGGTCTCGGACGCGGGCGCCCCCTGCTCGGGGACGGTCTGCTCGCCGGCGACGGTCTCGCGCAGGCCCTGGGTGAGCGCCTCCGCGGTCACGCCTGCACGGGCGAGGACCTGCCCGGCGGGCGCGTCCTGGCCGAGCACGAGCGCGAAGAAGAGGTGCTCGGGGTCGATGTAGGTCGAGCCGCTGGAGCGGGCGACCTGGTAGGAGTGGAAGAGCGCGCGCTGGGCGCTCGGGGTGATGGTCGCCGCGTTCTGCGAGGCCGGGGCCTCGCTCGCCTGCGGCAGGCGCGCCTCCGTGGCGGTCGCGATGGCGCCGGGGTCGACGCCGATGCGGCGGACCGCCTGCGACACGGCCTCGTCGTCGACGAGGACCCGCAGCACGTGCAGGGCGTCGAGCTCGGTCTGGCCGCGCTCGAGGGCGAAGCGCCCTGCGGACTGCAGGATGCTCTGGGTGCGTGCGCTGAGGAAGCGGCTGAGGTCGATGGACCGCGCCGCGCGGGCGCGCTCACCGTCGAGGTAGCGGGCGAGGAAGTCGTCGAACGAGCTCGCTCCGGCCTCGTTGAAGTTGTCGGGCACCAGTCCTCCTGAAAGAGTTGAGTCACTTGCACTCAAGTTCAACGCAGGGGCCCCTCCCCCATTCCCTCCCGCGAGATGCCACTTGTGCACGCCTTCTGCGGCGTGTCGCGTGCACAAGTGGCATCTCGCGGAGGGGGCAGACGAAGAGGAGGCACGGACCCTGTCCGGTCCGTGCCTCCCTGTGCGCCGACGCGCGTTTCTCCGGGGTGGGAGCTCTAGGGGACGATGTGGCCCGCGGCGCGGAACAGCTCGTACCACTCCGGCCGCGTGAGCGGCAGGTCGGAGCCGAGGGCTGCATCGCGCACGCGCTGCTCGTTCGTCGTGCCGAGGACGACCTGCATCTTCGCCGGGTGGCGGGTGATCCAGGCGGTCGCGACGGCGAGGGGCGGGACGTCGTACTGGGCGGCGAGGCGGTCGAGGACCGCGTTCAGCTCGCCGTACTCGGGGTTGTCGAGGAAGACGCCGGTGAAGAAGCCGCTCTGGAACGGCGACCAGGCCTGCACGGTGATGTCGTTGAGGCGGCAGTAGTCGAGGATGCCCGCGTCGCGCATCACCGACTGGTCCTCGGCGATCATGTTCGAGGCCACGCCCTGCGCGATCATCGGCGAGTGCGTGATCGACAGCTGCAGCTGGTTCGCGACGATCGGCTGGTTCAGTGACTTCTTCAGCAGCTCGATCTGGTACGGCGTCTGGTTGGAGACACCGAAGTGCTTGACCTTGCCGGCGGCGTGCAGCTCGTCGAAGGCGCGGGCGACCTCGTCGGGCTCGACCAGCGCGTCGGGACGGTGCAGCAGGAGCACGTCGATGTAGTCGGTGCGCAGCGCCTTCAGCGAGCCCTCGACCGACTGCATCAGGTGCTCGTAGGAGAAGTCGAAGTACGGGCCGTCGCCGACGATGCCTGCCTTGGTCTGCAGCACCACCTGCTCGCGCTCGGAGGGGGTGAGCGCCAGCGCCTCGGCGAAGCGCTCCTCGCAGCGGTGCAGCTCGCCGCCGTAGACGTCGGCGTGATCGAAGAAGTCGATGCCGGAGTCACGGGCGGTGCGGACGAGGTCGCGGATGGCGTCGTCGGTCATGTCGGGGATGCGCATGAGGCCGAGGACGACGTTCGGGGAGTCGAGGCCGGAGGCGCCGAGGGGGACGTGCTTCAAGGGAGTGCTCCTTCGTTGGATACCTCGACCACGGTACGGGCGCCGCCTGTGCGCCGTCCAACAGGGGGTGCTGGTGCGATTCATGCGCCGGAGTGGTGAATCGCGCGCCTTGCCGGGGAGAGGCCGCGGTGGGAGGCTGCCGCCATGACGATCGAGGTGCGTCCGGCCACCGTCTTCGACGACCTGGTGACGATGAACGGCCCGAAGCGGCCCGACGCGAGTGTGTGCTGGTGCCTGAGCTACCAGCTGCTCTCCTCCACCGAGAACAACGCCTTGCGGGGCACGGCCCGCGGCGAGCGGATGCGCGAGCTCGTCGCCGAGGATCCCCCGCCCGGCGTCCTCGCCTACGACGGCGGCGAGGTGGCGGGCTGGGCCGCCGTGCACCGCCGCGCCGACACCAGCTACGCGAAGAACCGCAGGATCCCGCACGTCGACGACCTCGACGTCTGGAGCGTCTGGTGCATCCGGGTCCGCCCCGGCTTCCGCAGGCGCGGGATCTCGCACGCCCTGCTCGCGGGCGCCGTCGACTTCGTTCGCGCGCACGGCGCCCCGGCGATCGAGGGCTACCCCGTCGACAACGCCGACGCGAAGGTCGAGCAGACGATGGCCTACGTCGGCACCCGCGCCCTCTTCGAGAAGGCCGGCTTCTCGCAGGCGGCGGACACCACCTCCGTGCTGAACGGCTTCCCGCGCGTGCTGATGCGGCTGCCGCTCGATTGACGCGACGTGATATCAGAGTGATATCGCTTTGCTAGCATCACCTCGTGCAGACGAACTCGCTCGACACCGCCTCCGTGGTCCGCCGCGCCCGCGAGGACATCGGCATGTCGCAGAGCGCGCTCGCGCGAGCCTCAGGGCTCCAGCAGTCGAATCTCGCCGCGATCGAGACAGGTGCGCGGCGTGCCGGCCCGGAACTGCTCGCCCGCATCCTGCAGGCCGCCCAGCTGCGTCCTTCGCTGGCTCTCGAGCTGCTCGCGGACCAGGTCCGGGACCTCGCCGGCGAGCACGGACTGCACGACGTCCGCGTCTTCGGCTCCACGGTCCGCGGCACCGATCACGAGCGCAGCGACGTCGACCTGCTCGTCACCGCCGATCTCGCGGTCGACTACCTCGGACTCGCAGCTTTCCGCGGCCGGGCGGAGGAGCTGCTCGGCTTCCCCGTCGACGTGGTCGTCGACGACTCCGACAACGACGTCGTCCGGGCGATCCGAGAAGAGGCGGTAGCGCTGTGAGCGGCTTCAGCGCACGTCCGCGACGTCCCGACGACGACGACGGAAAGACTCAGCGCCTGGTCGCCGAAGTCGATCGCCTCAGCTCCAGGATGGAGAGGGCCGCACGCGACGGCCGTGACGAGTTCCTCGCGGCGGACTCGGACGGACGCGACATCGGCGCTCTAGCGCTGATCAATCTCGCCGATCTCGTCCACCGCGATCTGCCCTCGGAGGTTATCGGGCAGCTGCCCGCGCAGGACGTCGCAGGCCTGCGAGCGACGAGGAACATCGCCGCACACAACTACGCCGCCCTCGACAACGATCGCCTCTGGGCGACGATCACCGTCCACGCCCCCGCACTGCTCACCGCGATCCGCTCGGCGCTCCTCAAGCTCTGACCACTGAGTGATCCCGGGAACGAGGAACGGCTCCTCACCCGGGAGGGGAGGAGCCGTTCGCCGTGGAGGCCGGGACGTGGTGTCGACGCCTAGAAGTCCCAGTCCTCGTCCTCGGTGTTCACGGCCTTGCCGATCACGTAGGAGGAGCCGGAGCCCGAGAAGAAGTCGTGGTTCTCGTCCGCGTTGGGCGAGAGGGCCGACAGGATCGCGGGGTTCACATCGGTGACCTGCTTGGGGAACATCGGCTCGTAGCCGAGGTTCATCAGGGCCTTGTTGGCGTTGTAGTGCAGGAACTTCTTGACGTCCTCGGTCAGGCCGAGCTGGTCGTAGAGGTCCTGGGTGTACTGCGCCTCGTTGTCGTAGAGCTCGTAGAGCAGCGAGAACGTGTAGTCCTTGATCTCGTCGCGCTTGGCCTGGTCGACCAGCTCGAGTCCCTTCTGGAACTTGTAGCCGATGTAGTAGCCGTGCACGGCCTCGTCGCGGATGATCAGGCGCACCAGGTCCGCGGTGTTGGTGAGCTTGGCGCGCGAGGACCAGTACATCGGCAGGTAGAAGCCCGAGTAGAAGAGGAACGACTCGAGCAGCGTCGAGGCGACCTTCCGCTTCAGCGGGTCGTCGCCGCGGTAGTAGTCCATGACGATGGACGCCTTCTTCTGCAGGTTCGGGTTCTCGACCGACCAGCGGAACGCCTCGTCGATGTCCTGGGTGTTCGACAGGGTCGAGAACACCGAGGAGTACGACTTCGCGTGCACCGACTCCATGAACGCGATGTTCGTGTAGACGGCCTCCTCGTGCGGGGTGAGCGCATCGGGGATCAGCGAGACGGCGCCGACCGTGCCCTGGATGGTGTCGAGCAGGGTCAGGCCCGTGAACACGCGCATCGTGAGCTGCTGCTCGTCGTGGGTCAGCGTGTTCCACGACTGGATGTCGTTGGACAGCGGGACCTTCTCGGGCAGCCAGAAGTTGCTCGTCAGGCGGTTCCAGACCTCCACGTCCTTGTCGTCCTGGATGCGGTTCCAGTTGATGGCGTCGACGTGGCTGACCAGCTTGAGCTTCTCAGGGGGAGTCATGATCTCTTCTTCGTGCGGATAGGTCGTTCGAGACTGTCGGGGGATCGACGGGGGACGTTACAGCATGCAGCTGACGCAGCCGTCGACCTCCGTGCCCTCCAGCGCGAGCTGGCGGAGACGGATGTAGTAGATCGTCTTGATGCCCTTGCGCCAGGCGTAGATCTGCGCGCGGTTGATGTCGCGGGTGGTCGCGGTGTCCTTGAAGAACAGCGTCAGCGAGAGGCCCTGGTCGACGTGCTGCGTCGCCGCGGCGTAGGTGTCGATGATCTTCTCGTAGCCGATCTCGTACGCGTCCTGGTAGTACTCCAGGTTGTCGTTCGTCATGAACGGCGCCGGGTAGTAGACGCGGCCGAGCTTGCCCTCCTTGCGGATCTCGATCTTCGACGCGATCGGGTGGATCGAGGACGTCGAGTTGTTGATGTACGAGATCGAGCCGGTCGGCGGGACGGCCTGCAGGTTCTGGTTGTAGATGCCGTGCTCCATGACCGAGGCCTTGAGCGCGCGCCAGTCGTCCTGGGTGGGCACGGCGATGCCGGCCTCGGAGAAGAGGCGGGAGACGCGCTCGGTGGCGGGCGCCCACTCCTTCTCGGTGTAGGTGTCGAAGAACTCGCCCGACGCGTACTTCGAGTCGGCGAAGCCCTCGAAGGTCGTGCCGCGCTCGATCGAGATGCTGTTCGACGCGCGCAGGGCGTGGAAGAGCACCGAGTAGAAGTAGATGTTGGTGAAGTCGATGCCCTCCTCGGATCCGTAGTGGATCCGCTCGCGGGCGAGGTAGCCGTGCAGGTTCATCTGGCCGAGGCCGATGGCGTGCGACTTGTCGTTGCCGTCCTCGATGGAGCGCACCGAGGTGATGTGCGACTGGTCGGACACCGAGGTGAGGCCGCGGATCGCGGTCTCGATGGTGCGGCCGAAGTCGGGCGAGTCCATCGTCAGCGCGATGTTCAGCGAGCCGAGGTTGCAGGAGATGTCCTTGCCGATGCTGTTGTAGGAGAGGTCCTCGTTGTAGGTCGTGGGGGTGTTGACCTGAAGGATCTCGGAGCACAGGTTGGACATGTTGATGCGGCCCTTGATCGGGTTCGCCTTGTTCACCGTGTCCTCGAACACGATGTAGGGGTAGCCCGACTCGAACTGGATCTCCGCGATGGTCTGGAAGAACTCGCGCGCCGAGATCTTGGTCTTCTTGATGCGCGGGTCGTCGACCATCTCGCGGTACTTCTCGGAGATCGAGATGTCGCCGAAGGGCAGGCCGTAGACGCGCTCGACGTCGTACGGGGAGAAGAGGTACATGTCCTCGTTGTTCTTCGCGAGCTCGAACGTGATGTCGGGCACGACGACGCCGAGGGAGAGCGTCTTGATGCGGATCTTCTCGTCGGCGTTCTCGCGCTTGGTGTCGAGGAAGCGCAGGATGTCCGGGTGGTGCGCCGAGAGGTACACCGCTCCCGCACCCTGGCGGGCGCCGAGCTGGTTCGCGTAGCTGAAGCTGTCCTCGAGGAGCTTCATCACGGGGATGATGCCCGAGGACTGGTTCTCGATCTGCTTGATCGGCGCGCCGGCCTCGCGGATGTTGGAGAGCGAGAGGGCGACGCCGCCGCCGCGCTTGGAGAGCTGCAGCGCGGAGTTGATGCCGCGGGCGATCGACTCCATGTTGTCCTCGATGCGGAGGAGGAAGCAGGAGACGAGCTCGCCGCGCTGCGCCTTGCCCGTGTTGAGGAAGGTGGGGGTCGCGGGCTGGAAGCGGCCGGCGACGATCTCCTCGACGAGGGCGATCGCGAGCTTCTCGTCACCCTGGGCGAGGCCGAGGGCGGACATGACGACGCGGTCCTCGAAGCGCTCGAGGTAGCGCTTCCCGTCGAAGGTCTTCAGCGTGTACGACGTGTAGTACTTGAAGGCGCCGAGGAAGGTCGCGAAGCGGAACTTCTTCGAGTAGGCGAGGTCGTTCAGCTCCTGGATGAAGTCGAACGAGTACTGGTCGAGGACGGCCTTCTCGTAGTACTCCTTCTCGACCAGGTAGTCGAGGCGCTCCTTGAGGGAGTGGAAGAAGACGGTGTTCTGGTTGACGTGCTGCAGGAAGTACTCGCGCGCCGCCTCGCGGTCCTTGTCGAACTGGATCTCCCCGTTCGGGCCGTACAGGTTCAGCATCGCGTTGAGCGAGTGGTAGTCCATCTGCGCGGCGTCCCGGGGGGCGTCGATCACTGCTGCGTCCAAAACGAGTCCAATCCTTCGTCGACGGCGCGGACGTCGTCGGGTGTGCCGAATACTTCGAAACGGTAGAGATGCGGCACCTCGCACTTGCGGGCGATGATGTCGCCGGCGAGGCAGTAGGCCTCGCCGAAGTTGGTGTTGCCGGCGCCGATGACCCCGCGGAGCAGGGCGCGGTTGCGCGGGACGTTCAGGAAGCGGATGACCTGCTTGGGGACCGCTCCCCCGCCGTTGCCCCCGCCGTAGGTAGGGAGGACGAGCACGTACGGCTCGTCGACGTGGAGCGTGTCGACCGCGGCGCCGTCCCGCCGGGAGTGCAGGGGGATCTGCTGTGCGGGCCGCCCGAGCTTCTGCATGAAGCGGTGGGTGTTGCCCGAGCTGCTCGAGAAGTACACGAGTCCGCTCATCGCGCGCCTCCCCCGTCCTTCCGTCGTCCGCCCTCGCGGGCGCTTGCGGACCCGCTCCCGCGGATCCTCCGCCGGCCCGGGGCAGAACCTGCGCACCCGGACCGGCGAAGCTGTGTGCTCCTGACCAGCTCAGCCCTCACTCCACCGGACCTCTCTGAGGTCCACGGGTGGTGAGTCGCAAGGCGGAGGAAGGAGCCGTAGCGGCGCTACGGCGACTGACGACAACGCCGCGAATCGCCGCCCGTGGGCCTCAGAGAGCGGAGATCTTGTCGGGGCGGAAGCCGGACCAGTGATCGTCGTCCGTGATGACGACCGGCGCCTGGAGGTAGCCGAGGGCCTTGACGGCGTCGAGGGCCTTCTCGTCGACGGAGAGGTCGAAGATCTCGTAGTCGATGCCCTTGCTGTCGAGGGCCCGGTAGGTCGCGGTGCACTGCACGCAGGAGGGCTTGGTGTAGACCGTCACAGCCATGGGTGTCGTCCTTTCGGAAGGAGGTGTCCCGAGGGCCGGATCCGGTGCCGCGCCGGGGGTCCGGGCGGGCGGGGAGGCGGTCGTGGGGAGTTCTGATGTGGAGTGGTGCGGGGCGCTCGGAGACCGGGCGGCGGTGCCGGTGGGCCTCTCGGCCCGACCTGCTCAGCAATACTACATATAGTGGGCGGCCCGGCGGCAGCCCACTAGGAGTAGTAGTTACATCCGTGTAGTTATCCACCGGTCCTCCCCCGATCCATCCACAGGCCGGGGCCCGCGGACCCGCGGAAGGACGCGGATCTTCCCGAGTTATCCACCGCTGTGGACAGTCGCGATCCGTTCCCTGGGTACAACGCTCCCCGGCGTGTCGGCATGCCCGACATGCGGGTGCCGGAGCGCACGTCGACCACTACATCTAGGGGTCGGCGTGCTGCGAGGTCCATGGCTCGACGCTACGGCCGACCACCGACACCCGCGGGTGCGGACAGGCGCCGCCGGGGCGGCCTCGGCGGGGCCTCCGCGCAGCCCTCACGCACCACCACGGGCACTCGGGCAGCCGCACCGGCAGGGCCGACACCCGCCGCCGCGCGCCGTCAAGACGCGCGGCGCGCCAGCTCCGCCGCAACAGTCCGCAGGTGCGGCAGCGGGTCGGCGATCGCGGCGGCCGCCGACCCCGCCGCCTCGGTGAGCGAGCCCGCCGCGGCGAACGCGGCGGTCGGCGCCTGGATCGCCCCGGCGACCAGCATCGTGCGGGCGCCCGCCGCCTCCGCGAGCCCGAGCAGATAGGAGGGGACCTTGCCCGCCATCGACTGCGCGTCGAAGCGCCCTTCACCGGTGAGGACCACGTCCGCGCCCGCGACGAGGGCCGGGAGCCCGAGCGCCTCGCCGACCGCGGCCGAGCCGGGGGCCAGGCGCGCGCCCCAGGCGAGCAGGCCGAAGCCGGTGCCGCCCGCCGCGCCGGTGCCGGCCTCTTCTGGATCGGCGTCGAGGTGCGCCGCGAGGTGGCGGAGCCCGTCGTCGAGGCGGAGCACGTCGTCGACGGTCGCGCCCTTCTGCGGCCCGAAGACGTGCGCGGCTCCGGAGTCGCCGAGCAGCGGGTTGGTGACGTCGCTGAGGATGCGGGCGCCGCCCGCGGGGACGGGCCGCAGGGCGTGCCGGTCGACGACCGCGAGCTCGTGCAGCGCGCCGCCGCCGTCGCCGAGGTCGTGCCCGGAGACGGTGAGGAAGCGCGCGCCGAGCTCGCGCAGCGCCCCGACGCCGCCGTCGGTCGACGAGCTGCCGCCGATCGCCAGCAGCAGCGCGCGGGCGCCGGCGTCGAGCGCGGCGGCGATCGCCCGGCCGAAGCCGCGGGTGTGCGCGGTGAGCGGGCGCAGCGGATCGAGCAGCGTGATGCCGCTCGCGGAGGCGAGTTCGACCACAGCGGTGCCGTCCGGCAGCAGCAGCCAGGCCGTCTCGACGGGGCGGTCGTCGGGCCCGACCACGGTGAGCGCGTGGCGCTCCGCCTCCGGCACCGCGACCGCGAACGCGTCGACCGTGCCCTCGCCGCCGTCGGCCATCGGAGCGAGCACCAGCTCGTCGTCCGGCCGCACGCCGCGCCAGCCCTCTGCGAGCGCCTCCGCCACCTCGACGGCGGTCGCCGACCCCTTGAAGGAGTCGGGCGCGATGATCACTCTGCGGGCTCCGCTGCTCATGCGCTCCAGTCTGGCAGCGGCGCGCCCGGCCCCGAACAGACCGCGAATGGACGCTCGATGGGGTCTGCGCGTGACCCAGGACCCCTTCCGCGGCCATTCGCTCGCCTCCTGTGGAGAACGAGAGCGGGTATCTCCAGCCCTCGGGCAGGATGGCGCGATGCCGCGGCCCGCACCCCTCCCTCCCGCGCTCGCGGGGCGGGCGTTCTCGGTGCAGGAAGCGCTGGCCGCAGGGGTCGGGATCGAGCGACTGCGCGCGAGTGATCTCGAGGCGCCGTTCCGGGGAGTCCGCGTTCCCCGAGGCCAGGCCGTGACCGTGGCGCAGCGCGCTCGCGCCTACGCGACCGTCATGGACGGATCGGTCTTCTGCGGCATCACCGCTGCCCGGCTGTGGCCGCTCGATCTGCCGCGGGAACCGCCCGGCGAGCCGCTGCACGTCGCGGTGCGGCCGCCGGCCCATGCGCCGCGCGGACGCGGTCTCGTCGGCCACTCCCTCGGCGACCCCCGGCTGCGCGCCGTCCGCCGCGGCGGGCTCCTCCTCGCGGACGGAGCGAGTCTCTTCCTCCAGCTCGCCTCGGTGCTGTCGCTGGAGGACCTCGTCGCCGTCGGGGACGCGCTGGTGCTGGCCCCCGTCCGGCCTCAGCCGGGGCGGCCGTGGGTTCCGCTGCGCGAGCTGCGGAGGCGGGTCGAGGGTCACGAGGGACGCGGAGCCCGCGCGGTCCGACATGCGCTGGAGCTCGTCCGCGAGGGTGCGGAGTCGCGCCGCGAGACCCTCCTGCGCCTCGCGCTCGCGGCCGCCGGTCTCCCCGAGCCCGAGCTGCAGGCGGAGCTCGTCGACGCCGACGGGAGGATCGGGCGGGTCGATCTGCTGTTCCGCCGATGGCGGGTGGTCGTCGAGTACGAGGGCGACCACCATCGCACCGACCGCGCGCAGTGGGACCGCGATCTGATCCGCTACGAGCGCCTCGCCGCCGTGGGGTGGACCGTCGTGCGCGTCGCCTCCGCCTCCTTCGACGCGGACCTCTCCGGCTGCACGGACCGCGTCCGCCGCGCCCTGGTGGCCGGCGGCTGGCGCCCGTCGCGCTGACTGCACTCGTCGCGCCGCCTCCACTCGCAGACCGACTCGCCAGCGGCTTCACGAACAGACGCCGAACGGGCTCCGGCTCGCGCGCACAGCCCGTTCCGCGTCCATTCGACGTCCACACGCCGCACGAACAGACGCGAATAGGGGGCCGGCACCCGCGCACGCCCCGGCATGCGTCCACTCGCGGATCGATCCGCAGCCGCCTCCTCGAAGAGACGCGACATGGGGTCCGCCTCGTTCGCACACCCCCGCACGCGTCCACTCGACGGACCCGGCCCGCGCGAATGGACCCGAACGGGGCGAAGGTAGACGTGCAGACCCCATCGCGCGTCCGATGGTTCCCACGACAACGCCGCAGGCGGCCGTGCGGAGGCCGAACCGCCCGCGGGTCTCCGCGCGGTGAGCCGCAAGGCGGAGGAGGGCGCGATACCGGCGGTATCGCAACCGACGACAACGCCGCAGGCGGCCGTGCGGAAGCCGAACCGCCCGCGGGCCTCCGCGCGGTGAGCCGCAAGGCGGAGGAGGGCGCGATACCGGCGGTATCGCAACCGACGACAACGCCGCGGATCGCCGTGCGGAGACCCGCGGGCCTACGTGGGGGTGGACAGGCGGAAGCCGCGCTTGATCACGGTGGCGACCAGGCGCGGCTCGGGCAGGGCCTGGCGGAGGCGGCTGATGGCGACGTCGACGGCGTGGTCGTCGAGGGGCTCGGGGGCAGCGGCGGCGAGGACGGAGCGCGCGACGGTGGCGCCCTCGGCGGCGACCAGGGTGCGGAAGAGGGCGAGGGCGACGGGGGTGAGGGCGACGCGCGTTCCGGCGAGCACCGCATGCCGGCCGCGCAGCTCGAGGGGGCCGTAGTCGGTGTCGATGCGGGGGGCGGACTGCTCGAGGTGCTCGCAGGTGAGGCGGATGAGCGCGCCCATCCGGAAGCGATCGGGGACGATCGGCAGGATCTGCGCCTCGACGAGGGGCGCGGCGGTGACCGGGCCGACGGCGGCCGCGACGACGGTCTCGCGGAAGGCGGCCTGGAGCTCGTCGAGCCGGCCGGCCGCCTCCGCGACGGTGAACAGCGCCTCGACGGCGGGCGCGCTGGTGAAGGTGACGGCGTCGAGGCCGCCGCAGCAGATCGCCTCGATCAGGCGGAGGACGCGGGCCGAGTCCTCGTGCGCGCTCCAGCGGTAGGGGGCGGCGGTGAGGACGGTCGCGCCGGCGTCGGTGAGGCGCTGCAGCTGCGCCGGGTCGGTGAAGCCGTGCAGCTGGACGGCGACGGTGCGGCCGGCGGCGCCCTCGCGCAGGGCGAGGTCGACGAGGGAGGTGGTGGTCTCGCGCTCGCTCATGCCGTGGTCGTCGAGGCCGGCGGCGCGGACGGCCCCGCGCGCCTTCGGGCCGCGGACGAGGATCCGGGCGTCCGAGAGCGCGTCGGTCAGGTCGTCGCCGAGGCCGGCGGCGTCGGCCGCCTCGAGCCAGCGGCGCATGCCGTAGGAGGTGGTCGCGAGCAGGACGTCGGGGCGCGCGGCGACGATCGCGCGGGTCTCCGCCTCGAGGACGCCCTCGGTGTCGACGCCGCGCATACGGATGGTGGGGGCGTGGGTGACGTCGGCGCCGCGGCGCTCGAAGGCGGCGATCAGGTCCTCGGAGCGGCGGTCGGAGGTGACGCCGATGCGGAAGCCGACGAGCTGGTCGGGCCGGAAGCCGGGCGATGCGGCGTCGGCGTCGGGTCCGTCGGCGCCGGGGGCGGCGCTCGCGACAGCACCGGTCGCCTCGCCGCTCGCCTCGGTGCCGGTCATCAGCGGCCCCCTCGGGCGGTCACAGGGTGAGCGCATCGACCGCGCGGGCGATGCTCTCGGGATCCTGAGCATCATCGCACGCCGCCTGGCGCACGACTTCGCCGATGACGATGACCGCGGGCGAGCGCGGCGCCAGCTCGGCGAGCAGGCCGAGCACCCCGCCGACCGAGGAGATCGTGGTGCGCTGGGCGTGCGACCAGCCGCGCTCGACGATCGCCAGCGGCATGCCGGCGGCCATCCCGGCGCGCTGCAGCCCCGCGACGAGGTGCGGGAGCGTGTTCACGCCCATCAGCACGACCAGGGTCCCGCCGAGCCCGGCCAGGTGCCCGAGCTCCTCCTCGCTGAAGGGCGCGTGGCCCGAGACCACGGTGAACGCGCGGCTGACCTCGCGGTGGGTGACCGGGATGCCGGCGGCGGCGGGGACCGAGATCGCGCTCGTGACACCGGGGACGATCGTGAACGGCACGCCGGCGACGCGGCAGGCGCGCACCTCCTCCGACCCGCGGCCGAAGACGAACGGGTCGCCGCCCTTCAGCCGGACGACGTCGAGCCCGTCGAGCGCGCGGGAGACCATCAGCCGCTCGATCTCGTGCTGCGGCACGGCGTGGTGGCCGGGGGTCTTGCCGACGTCGATCAGCTCGGCGCCGGGCGCCCAGTCGGCGAGGCCGTCGTGCGGGCCGAGGCGGTCGAAGAGCACGACGTCGGCCTCGCGGAGGGCCCGGTGCGCGGCGAGTGTCATCAGCTCGGGGTCGCCGGGTCCGCCGCCGACGATGCTCACGTGCCCGACGCCGCGGTGCGCGGCGGGCGCCTCGTCGACGACCCAGACGCCGTGCCGGGCGGCCTCCGCGGCCGCGGCCGCGCGGAGGGACGCTGCGCCCTCGACCCAGGCGAGCAGGGCGGGGCGGGCCGCGGGCAGGAGCGACGCGGAGGCGAGGCGCAGGCACAGCGCGTCGTCCGCGTCCCAGCGCTCCACGAGGGCGCCGGCCGCGCGGTAGCGGGCGAGGACGCGGCGGGTGCCGACGACGCTGCCGACGACGAGGACGCGGCGGCCGGTGAGATCGACGGAGAGCTGCATCACGCCTCCGATCCGGGCATCGCGGAGGCGGCGGAGGCGGCGGAGGCGGCGGACCCGGAGGAGACGGAGGGAGCGAACGGCGCGAGCGTCGCGGGTGCCGGCACCGACGCCGACGGCCCCACGACCGACACCGCGCCCGGCCCGATCGGGATCGACGTCCCGGCCACGAGCACCGGCCCGTCCGAGCGCTCGTCGCGCCCCGCCGGACGGCTCTGCCCGCGCTCGCGCACGGTGCTCACCCGCGGATCCGCGGTGTCGGGCGCGTTGACGAAGGAGCGGAAGCGGCGCAGCCGGTCCGGGTCCGCGAGCGTCGCCGCCCACTCGTCCACGTAGGTGTCGACGTGGGTCGCCATCGCCGCCTCCAGCTCGGCCGCGATCCCGAGCGAGTCCTCGCAGACCACCTCCTTGACGTGGTCGAGGCCGCCGGGCAGGTCCTCCTGCCAGCGCGCCGTCCGCTGCAGGCGCTCGGCGGTGCGGACGTAGTACATGACGTAGCGGTCGATGTAGCGGACCAGGGTCTCGTCATCGAGGTCCTGCGCGAGCAGCTGCGCGTGGGCGGGCTGGTAGCCGCCGTTGCCGCCGACGTAGAGGTTCCAGCCGGTGTCGGTCGCGATCACGCCGATGTCCTTCCCGCGCGCCTCGGCGCACTCCCGGGCGCAGCCGCTGACCCCGAGCTTGAACTTGTGCGGCGAGCGCAGGCCGCGGTAGCGCTCCTCCAGGAAGATCGCCATGCCGACCGCGTCCTGCACGCCGTAGCGGCACCAGGTCGAGCCGACGCAGGACTTCACGGTGCGCAGCGACTTGCCGTAGGCCTGGCCCGACTCCATGCCGGCGTCGACGAGGATGCGCCAGATCTCGGGGAGCTGCTCGAGGCGGGCGCCGAACATGTCGATCCGCTGGCCGCCGGTGATCTTCGTGTAGAGGCCGTACTGCTCGGCGACCTCCGCGATCACTTTGAGCTTCGCCGGCGTGATCTCGCCGCCCGGCACCCGCGGGACGACGGAGTAGGTGCCGTCCTTCTGCATGTTGGCGAGCGCGCGGTCGTTGGTGTCCTGGAGCGGCGCCTGGCCGGCGTCGAGGATGTAGCCGTTGGTCTGGGTCGCGAGCACGGAGGCGATCACCGGCTTGCAGACGTCGCAGCCCAGGCCCGAGCCGAAGCGCTCCATCACCTGCTCGGCCGAGGACAGGCCGAGGATCCGGACGGACTCGAACAGCTCGCTCCGGCTGAGCGAGACGTGCTCGCAGAGCGCGCGCGACACCTCGACGCCGGCGCGGGTCAGCTCGGTGTCGAGCAGCTTCTTCACCAGCGGCACGCACGAGCCGCACTGGGTGCCGGCGCGGGTGCAGGCCTTCAGCGGGCCGAGCTCGGTGCAGCCCTCGCCGATCGCGTGACGGACGTCGCCCACCGAGACGTTGTTGCAGGAGCAGAGCTGCGCGTCGTCGGGCAGGTCGCCCGAGGGCGCCTCGCCGCCGGCCGCCGCGAGGTAGGCGCTGGGCTCCGCGGGCAGCTCGCGGCCGAGCAGCGGGCGGAGCGAGGAGTAGGGACCGGCGTCGCCGACGAACATGCCGCCGAGCAGGGTGCGCGCGTCGTCCGAGACGACGATCTTCTGGTAGAGCCCGCGGGCGGGGTCGGCGTAGACGACCTCGAGCGCCCCCTCCCCCGCGCCGAGCGCGTCGCCGAAGCTCGCGACCTCGACCCCGGAGAGCTTGAGCTTGGTCGCGTCGTCCACGCCCGGGAAGGTGGCGTCGCCGCCCAGCAGGCGGTCGGCGACGACCTCGGCCATCGCGTTGGCCGGGGCGACGAGGCCGACGGTGCGGCCGTCGATCGCGGCGACCTCGCCGATCGCCCAGACGTGCGGGCGGCTGGTGCGGCAGGCCTCGTCGACGACGACGCCGCCGCGGGGCGCGACCTCGATCCCGACCGCGCGGGCGAGCTCGTCGCGCGCCGTGATGCCGATCGAGAAGACGACCATGTCGGCGCCGATGCTGGTGCCGTCGGTCATCGTGACGCCGAGCACGGTGCCCTGCGGCGAGGTGAGGACGGCGGTGGGGCGGTTGCCGAGGTGCAGGGTGACGCCCTGCGCCGCGATGATGCGGCCGAGCGCCTGCCCCGCGCCCTCGTCGAGCTGGGCGCTCATCAGCCAGCGGCCGGAGTGGATCAGCGCGGTGCGCGCGCCGAGCCGGTGCGCGCCGCCCGCGGCCTCGAGGCCGAGCAGTCCGCCGCCGACGACGACCACGCTCGCCGGGCGGCCGCGGCGGGCGCGGAAGGCGGCGAGGTCGGCGACGAGGCCGTCGACGTCCTCGAGGGTGCGGTAGACGCGGCCGTGCTCGGCGCCCTCGATCGGCGGCACGGTGGCGGAGGAGCCGGTGGCCAGCACGATCTCGTCGCCCTCGAACCAGCGGCCGTCGGCGAGCTGCACCCGGCAGCGCTCCGGGTCGAGCGCCACGACGCGGGAGGAGGTGACGAGCGTCGCCGACTCCCAGAGCGCGCCGTCGCCGAGGGTGAGGTCGGTCATCCCCTCGAGGCGCTTGGAGAGGGCGACGCGGTCGTAGGGGTGGTGCGCCTCCTCCCCGAAGACGGTGATCTCGAGGGCGGTGGCGCCGGCCCGGGCGACGAGCGCGTCGACCAGGCGGTGGGCGGCGGGGCCGGCGCCGACGACGAGCACGCGTCGGGGGCCGGTGGGGAACGCACCTCGGGATGTCATGGGCTCCACCGTAGGCAGGCGCGGTTTCGCCCCCGTTGCCCCTGCGTAACGTCGTGTGACCGACCTCTCACGACAGCGGACCGGCATCGTGAGGGCTTCGTTACGCCCGTGACTCCGGAGGGGTGCTCCCGCGAAACGTGGGCTCTCTACCGTGGGCCTCACCGCCGCCGACCGGCCGCGGGCAGCACTCCTCCTCGGAAGGCGGGACGATGACCCTCCTCGATCAGCAGGTCACCGCCGGCCCCACGACGGCCCGCAGCGCTCCGGCCGGCACCGCGCCGGCCGCGACCTGGGTCCCCGTCTGCAACCGGCTCGAGCTGGAGCCGCTCTGGGGCGAGGCCGCGCTCGTCGGCGGCGTGCAGCTCGCGCTGTTCCTCCTCCCCGACGGCCGCGTCTTCGCCGTCTCGAACCTCGACCCGGCGACCGGCGCGGCCGTCCTCTCCCGCGGCATCGTCGGCTCCCGCGCGGTCGACGGCGTGCAGCGGGCGACGATCGCCTCGCCCCTGCACAAGGACGTCTTCGACCTCGAGACGGGCGTCTGCTACACCTCGCCGCGGCTTCACCTCGCCACCTGGAGCGTGCGGGAGACGGGCGGAGTGATCGAGGTCGCCCAGCGGACAGCGCTGGTCTGCGCCTCGCACGGCACCTCCGACGACGACGGCCGCACCGCGGTCGCCGCGCTGGTCCAGGCGGTCCGCGAGGCGAACCCCGCGGCCGAAGTCCTCGACTCCTTCGTCGACGTGCAGCAGCCCGACGTGCCGGCCTCCCTCGGCACGCTCGAGCCCGACCGCCCGGCCGTCGTCGTGCCGCTGCTGCTCTCGGCCGGCTACCACGTGCACGTCGACCTCGCCGAGGCCGCGGCGGAGGCGGACCGTCCCGTCCGCGTCACCGGCGCCCTCGGCCCGGACCCGCGGCTCGCCCGCGTCCTCGCCCGCCGCCTGCGCGAGGCCGGTCTCGCCGACGGCGACCGCGTCGTGCTGGCCGCGGCCGGCTCGAGCGATTCCGGCGCGGTCGCCGACTGCTGGGCCACCGGCCGCCTCCTGGCCGCCGAGCTCGGCCGCGACGTCGCCGTCTCCTTCATCTCGGCCGCCGAGCCGCGCGTCCCGGAGGCGGTGGCCGCCGAGCGCGCCGCCCACCCCGGCGCCCGCGTGCTCGTCTCCACCTACCTCCTCGCCCCCGGCTACTTCGCCTCGCTCGCCGCCTCGGCGGGAGCCGACCTCGCCACCGCCCCGCTGCTCACCGCCGTCGACCCGCCCGCGCGCGAGCTGGTCGACATCGTCTCCGAGCTCTTCGGCCGCAGCGCGTAAGCGCCCGGCCGCTCGACCTTCTCTCTGTCCTTCTCTCCCCGCACGCTCCCCGCTCTCTCGCCCCGCACTCTCTTCGGCGCGCCCGCGCCCACTCCCCGGAGGATCCGATGACTGCTGCACCGCCCACCACCGCCCCCGCCACCACCGGCCCCGCGACGACCGCCCCGTCGGGCCTCACCCGCCGCCCCGGCCGCTGGATCGACGGCTGGAACCCCGAGGACCCCGCGCAGTGGCAGGCGGAGGGGCGACAGGTCGCCGGCCGCAACCTGCGCTGGTCGATCTTCGCCGAGTTCCTCGGCTTCGTCGTCTGGCAGCTCTGGTCGGTCGTGGTCGTCCAGCTGCCCGCGGCGGGCTTCGACTTCAGCACCGGCGAGATCTTCTGGCTGATCTCGATGCCGAGCCTCGTCGGCGCGACGCTGCGGATCCCGTACACCTTCATGGTCCCCCGCTTCGGCGGGCGGAACTGGACGATCGTCTCGGCCGGCCTGCTGCTCATCCCGAGCATCGGACTCGCGGTCGCGGTGGGGAACCCGGACACGCCTTTCGGCGTGATGCTCCTGGTCGCGGCGCTGGCCGGCTTCGGCGGCGGCAACTTCGCCAGCTCGATGGCCAACATCACCTTCTTCTACCCGCACGCCCAGAAGGGCTACGCACTCGGCCTGAACGCCGCGGGCGGCAACCTCGGCGCCTCGGTGGCGCAGCTGATCGTCCCGATCGCCGTCACGATCGGCGCCGCGGCCACGGTGAACCTGCCGCTCGCCGGCCTCATCTGGGTGCCGCTGATCATCGTCGCGATGATCGGGGCCTGGAAGCGGATGGACAACCTCTCGACCGCGAAGGCCGACGTCGCCGCCTCCCTCGCCGCGCTGCGCGAGCCGCACCTCTGGCTGCTGGCGGTGCTCTACATCGGCACCTTCGGCTCGTTCATCGGCTTCGCGGGCGTCTTCCCGAAGCTCATCGCCGACACCTTCCCCGAGTTCTCGCAGTTCTCCGTCGGCTCCGCGACGCTGACGCTCGCCTTCCTCGGCGCCCTGGTCGGTTCGCTCTCGCGGCCCTACGGCGGCCGGCTCGCCGACCGCTTCGGCGGCGCACCCGTGACGATCGCCGCATTCGTCGCCATGGGCGCCGGCATCCTCTTCGTCATCGCGACGCTGCCGCTCGGCAGCTTCTGGCTCTTCCTCGTCGGCTTCCTCGTGCTGTTCGCCTCGGCGGGCATCGGCAACGGCGCGACCTACCGGATGATCCCGACCGTCTTCGCCCTGCGCGCCCGGCAGAAGGGCGACGACGGAGTCGGCGCACAGCGCACCGCGGCCGCGGCCCTCGGCCTGATCTCGGCGATCGGCGCCTACGGCGGCTTCGTCATCCCGCAGCTGCTCGGCTACTCGAAGACGACCTTCGGCGACTACACGACGGCGCTCGGCTGGTTCGTCGCGGCCTACGCCGTGATGCTCGCGATCACGGCGGGCGTCTACCTCCGCCTGGCCGCGAAGACCGGGACCCGGATCTGACGATGACCGCCGCTCCCGCCCCGACCGACTCGCACTGCCCGTACTGCGCCCTGCAGTGCGCGATGACGCTGACCCGGGTCGACGGCCCGACGCCGGTGAGCATCGCGGGGCGGGAGTTCCCGACCAACCGGGGCGGGCTCTGCGCGAAGGGCTGGACGGCCGCGGAGCTGCTCGCGAGCGGGCAGCGACTGCGCGCGCCGCTGATGCGCGGGTCGGACGGCACCTTCACCGAGGTCACCTGGGCGGAGGCGCTCGACGCGGTCGCAGCGGCCGTCACGAAGACCCAGGAACGGCACGGAGCGGACGCGGTCGCGGTCTTCGGCGGCGGCGGGCTGACCAACGAGAAGGCCTACCAGCTGGGGAAGTTCGCCCGGATCGCGCTCGGCACCTCGCGGATCGACTACAACGGCCGGTTCTGCATGTCCTCGGCCGCCGCCGCCGGCAACCGGGCCTTCGGCGTCGACCGCGGGCTGCCGTTCCCGGTGACCGACCTCGACGAGGCCGACTCGATCCTGCTGCTCGGCTCGAACGTCGCGGCGACCATGCCGCCGTTCCTGGCGCACCTGGCCGGGGCGCGCTCGCGCGGCGGGCTGATCGTCGTCGATCCGCGCCGCTCCGCCACCGCCCGGCTCACCGAGGACGGTGCCGGACTGCACCTGCAGCCCGCGCCCGGCACCGACCTCGCGCTGCTGCTCGGCCTCACCCACCTCGTCCTCGCTGAGGAGCTGGCCGACCGCGACTACCTCGCCGCGCGCACGACCGGGTTCGACGCGGTGCGCAGGAGCGTCGCGTCCTGGTGGCCGGAGCGCACCGCCTCCGTCACGGGCGTGCCGGCCGAGCTGCTCCGCCGCACCGCCCGCCGCCTCGCCACCGGTCGCGCCTTCGTGCTGACCGGCCGCGGGGTCGAGCAGCACGTGGACGGCACCGACACCGCGACCGCCGCGATCAACCTCGCGCTCGTGCTCGGGTTGGTCGGGCGGCCGGGCTCCGGCTACGGCACCCTCACCGGGCAGGGCAACGGCCAGGGCGGTCGCGAGCACGGGCAGAAGGCCGACCAGCTGCCCGGCTACCGCTCGATCCGCGATCCGGAGGCGCGGCGCCACGTCGCCGGCGTCTGGGGCGTGGATCCGTCGACGATCCCCGGGCCGGGGCTGCCGGCCGTCGCACTCCTCGCCGAGCTCGGCCGCTCGGTGCACTGCCTGCTCGTGCACGGCTCGAACGTGGTCGTCTCGGCGCCCGACGTCGACGCGGTGCGGGCCGGGCTCTCCGCGCTGGACACGCTGGTCGTCTGCGACTTCTTCCTCTCCGAGACCGCGGCGCTGGCCGACATCGTGCTGCCCGTGCCGCAGTGGGCCGAGGAGGAGGGGACGATGACCTCGCTCGAGGGCCGCGTCCTCCGCCGCCGCCGCGCGCTCGACCCGCCCGCCGGCGTCCGCGGCGAGCTGTGGATCCTGAGCGAGCTCGCCCGCCGCCTCGCCGCGCCGTCGACCTGGTCGACCGACCCGGCGGAGGTGTTCGACGAGCTGGCCCGCGCCTCGGCCGGCGGCGTCGCGGACTACTCCGGGCTCTCGCACGCGCTGCTCGACACCGGGATCGCCGCGTACTGGCCGTACCCCGCCGGCAGCACCGGCACTCCGCGGCTCTTCGGCGAGCACTTCGGCCACGCCGACGGCCGGGCCAGGATGGTCGCCGTCAGCACCGCTCCCCCGGCGCCGGTCGACGTCGGCGCCGAGCTGACGCTGATCACCGGCCGCTACCTGCAGCAGTACCAGTCGGGCACGCAGACCCGGCGGGTCGCCGAGCTCGACGCGGCGCGCCCCGAGGCGCGGCTGGAGATCCACCCGGCCACCGCCTCCCGGCTCGGCGTCCGCGACGGCGGACCGGTCTCGGTCGGCAACGCGCGCGGAGTGGTGCGGGCGCGCGCGAGCGTCACGGCCGACATCCGGCACGACACGGTCTTCCTGCCGTTCCACTACGCGGGCGAGCAGTGCGCCAACCTGCTGACCGAGGCGGTCGTCGATCCGATCTCCTCGATGCCGGAGTTCAAGCGGACGCGGGTCTGGATCCGAGCGGAAGGGGTGCTCGATGTCTGAGCCGATGAGGGCGGCAAGCGGAGCGGTCGCGCCCGAGCGGATCGTCCTGCTCGGCTACGGGCCGGTGGGCGCGCGCTTCGTCGAGGAGCTGCTGCCGGCCGTCCGCGCCGGGGCGGTCGCGCTGACCGTCGTCGGCGCGGAATCCGCCGACGCCTACAACCGCGTCCTGCTGGCCGAGTACGCCGTCGGGCGGGCGACCCGCGAGCGGCTCGACCTCGGCGACCGCGCCACGGCCGAGACGGCCGGCGTGGTCTTCCGGCTCGGGGCCGCCGCCGTCGGCCTCGACCGCGCGCGCGGGGTCGTCCGCCTGCACGACGACGAGCGCCTCCCCTACGACCGCCTGGTCTTCGCGACCGGGGCCCGGGCGAACGTGCCGACCCTCGCCGGGATGGAGCGCTCGCGGCGCGACCGGCGGGTGCGCTCGGCACTGCCCGAGACGCTCGATCAGGGCGCGAGCCCGCTGCCCGAGCGCGTCGTCGCGCTGCGCGACCTCGACGACGCGCGCGTCGTGCTCGACGCGGTGCGCGCCCGCTCCCGCATCGTGGTGCTCGGCGCCGGGGTGCTCGGGGTCGAGTTCGCGCTCGCCGCCGCCGAGCAGGGCGCCGATGTCGTCGTGGTGCATCACGGCGACATCCCGATGGGGCGGAACCTCGATCACGGCGGCGGGCGGATGCTCGCCGCGGCCGCCCGCGCCGCCGGCGTCGACATGGTGTCGCACGCCCGTTCCGAGAGCATCCTGCTCGCCCACGACGACCTGGGCCGCGCGCACTTCCAGGCGCTGGTCTGCGCGGACGGCAAGCAGATCGAGGGCGACCTGCTCGTGCTGTCCTGCGGCGTCGGGGCGCGCACCGAGCTCGCGGCGAGCGCCGACCTCGCGGTCTCGACCGGGATCCTCGTCGACGAGCACCAGCGCAGCTGGACGGACCCGTGCGTCTTCGCGATCGGCGACTGCGCCCACGTCGCGGCCCGGGGCTCGGCGCTGCCGGACGGCCGCGTGCCCGGCGGTCCGAGCGGGCTGATCGGGCCGGGCTGGCAGCAGGCCGACCGCCTCGCGGCCCGCATCGTCGCGGAGGCGGCGGGTCGCCTCGCCGACGAGCGCGTGCCGTCGGCGCGCCCCGCCGTGGTGATGCTGAAGGCCGAGGGCGTCGACCTGGTGGCGGGCGGCGATCCGACGGCCGAGCCCTGGGACGCCTGCGACGGCGCCCCGCACCCCGAGGTCACCGTCTGGGCGGATCCCGCCCGGGGCGGCTACGCCAAGCTCGTCACCGTCGGCGGAGTGCTGCGCGGCTTCGTCTCGGTCGGCCTGCCGCGCGTCGGCGCGGAGCTGACGCTGCTGTTCGAGCGCGGCTCCGAGCTGCCGGCCGACCGCTCGAGCCTGCTGCGGCTCGACGCTCCGGACGCGGGCGCGGCCCCGACCGGCGACCCGTTCGCTCCGGACGCGACGGTCTGCTGGTGCAACGGCGTCTCGGCCGGCACGATCGCGGACGCGGCGGCCGCGGGTCACGACACGGTCGCCTGCATCGGCTCGGCCACCCGGGCCGGCACCGGCTGCGGCGGCTGCACCGGCCGGATCGCGGAGCTCCTGGCCCGCACGGCCGTCCCGGCCTGACGGACGTCCACGAACACACCTGAATCGGGCCCCGGTTCCCGCATGCACCCCGACGCCTGATCCCTGAGGCTCGCGGACTCAGTCGGCGGCGTCCAGCGCCTCCGCCAGGCGGCGGGACACCGCGCGCAGCTCGAGCTCGGCGCCGCGGACGCGCTCCTCGAGGTCGGCCGTCCGCGACTCGCCGGCGGCGAGCAGCGGCGGAGTGACGGCCAGCGACTCCTCGGTCTCGCGGCGCAGCTCCGCCAGCGCGGCCCGGTCCTCGTCGAGGGCCGCGCGCAGCCCGGCCGTCTCCTCGCGCAGCGCCGCCGTCTCGGCGCGCACCGCCGCGAGCTCGTCCCGGAGCCCGGCCAGCTCGCCGCGGACCGCCGCGACCTCCTCGCGCACCTCCTCGGTGCGCAGCCGCGCCTGCTCGAAGTACGGCGCGACCATCCGGTGCACCGCCTCGCGCAGGGCGACGCCGCCCCGGCCGAAGCGGGTCGGTGCGGAGGCGGGGTCGGCCCTGAAGTCGTGGTCGTCGGTCATTCGTCGTCCCGTCCGGAGAAGCGGCGGTGGAGCACGTCCATCGCGCGGTGGTCCTTGTCCATGATCTCGGCCTCGAGGGCCGTATCGGCGGCGCGCTCGGCGAGGCCCGGTCGCGAGCGGCGCTCGAGCGACCGCTCGAGCAGCTCGATCGAGCGCCCGAACGAGAGCGGTCCGCGGGCCGCCGCGCGCCCCCGCCGGCCGAGGGCCTCGAGGTCGGTCGCGCCGCTCACCACGTCGCTCATCGCCTCGAGCAGCGCGGGCGCCGAGCGGCGGATCTTGACGCAGTCGACCCCGTCGACGAGGAACTCGGCGACTCCGCTCGCGGCGGTCACGATCGGCACGCAGCCGGCCGCGGCCGCCTCCACCGGCGCGACGCCGAACGGCTCGCCCGCCCAGGTCGGGAAGAGGAAGGCGTCGGCGCGCCCGTGCGCGGCGAGCACCTCGTCGCGGGGGCGCGGGCCGTGGAAGGTCACGACGCCCTCGAGCCCCTGCGCCTCGGCGCGGGCACGGTAGCCATCCACGTCGCCGTCGCCGTAGAGGTCGACCCGGAAGTCGCGGGTCCGCTCGGCGAGCGCGGCCGACGCCTCGAGCACGAGGTCGACGCCCTTGTGCTCGCCCAGCGACGCCGCGAAGGTGAAGCGCGTGACGCCGCCCTCGCGGTACGTCCGCGGGCCGTCGTCCTCGGGCACGACGACGCCGCGGCCGATCACCTCGACGTCGCCGAGCTGCAGCCCGCCCGCCTCGATCGTCTCGACGAGCGAGCGGCTCACGGCCACGATCTCGCCGCGGTCGAAGTGGTCGGCCCGGTCCGCGCCGTAGACCGCGAGCACCTTCTCCGGCAGGCCGTCGACGAGCGCGTTCGGCGTGCGGTCGCCGAGGTTCCACAGCCAGCCCGCCTCGACCCGGCGCAGCAGGTCGACGATCGCGAGCCCGCCGATGCCCAGCAGGTTGAAGGCCACCACCTGGGTCGGGGCGAAGTCGCGCAGCTCCTCGAGCAGGATGCGGGTGTTCTCGAACCGCGACACCGCGCTCTCGTGGTGCATCAGCCGGGCGATCTCGCCGCCGGTCTGCGGCAGCGGGAAGTAGGTGCGGAGGCTCAGGGTGCGGTGCACCTCGACGCCGGACGGCTCCGGCGGCAGGTAGGTCGGCGTGGTCAGCACCCGCACGTCGTGGCCGCGGGCGGCCATCGCCTCGGCGACGCGGGCGCAGGTCATCTCGTAGCCGCCGAGCACCTGCGGCGGGTAGAGGTTGCTGAGGAAGAGGAGTCTCATGCGCTCGCCCCCTGCCTGCCGGCGTCCGCGGCGATGCGGGCGGTGACCTCGGGCGTGTAGCTGGCGCCGGCCTGGCGGTCGTTGCCGCCGTCCCAGTAGTTGACGAGGTAGAGGCCGGTCTGCTGCGTCCGCGGGACGAACGGGAAGAGCTCGGCGGCCGGCTCGATCTGCGCGACGCGGTAGCCCGCGTCGACGGCGCGCACGTGCAGCCAGATGTCGTCGGCGTCGGGCGCGACCTCCCGGAAGGCGTCGCCGTGCTCGGCGATCGCGACCATCAGCTCGCTCGGGAACAGCTGCCCGGACACCGAGGTGCCGAAGACGTCGAAACCGGCCCGCGTGTCCGCGACGGGCGGCCAGCTCGTGTACGGAGCGACGACACCGTCGGCGACGAGCACCCTGTGCGCGCGGTAGCAGAGCACCGTCTCGCGCGGGTAGCGCGAGCGGGCGTCGAGCAGACCCCGGAGCCAGCTGCGCGGATAGACGATGTCGTCGTCGGAGGTGACCAGGTCGCGCTCCCCCGCCCGCCCGGAGAGCAGGTGCGGGTAGTACTTGGTGTGCACGCGGTAGCCGTCGACCAGCCGGATCTCGAGGCCGCGGCGGCGCAGGCGCTCGAGGCTCGCGGGCAGCGCGGTGAACAGCGCCGGGTCGTCCAGCCAGAGCACGAGCCGGGCCGGGCGGGCGGACCCGCGGGCGATCGACTCGATCGCCACGTGCACGCGCCGGATCCGCTCGCCGTGGGTCGTCATCGTGACGACGACCTCGCCGGCCGGGTCGACGACCGAGCGGCGCGAGACGCGGTTGGCGAGGTCGAGGCCGAGCAGCTCGCGCCGGAACGCGAGCGAGCGCGGGTGGTCGATCGGGCGGGCGGCCACGACCGCGGCGCGGCGCTCACGGAGGTTCTGCGGGGCGGATCGGGCGCGGTGCGCCAGGCGGAGCAGGCGGGTGCGGGGGCGGAGCCGGGCCCCCAGCGCGGCGAGGCGCGTGCGGGGCCGGAGACGTCGGCCGAGCGCGGCGAGGGCGGAGTGCATCGGTCCAGGATAACCAGGCACCCCTGGACGGCCGGTGGTCTCAGCGGCCGCCGAGGACCGCGTAGGCCCGCACCGGGAAGGTGCCGAAGCCGCTCACCTTGGGCGGCACCGCGGTGAAGCGGGCTCCGGTGGCGGGGAGCTGCTCGAGCCCGCGGAGGTGCTCCACGACGTGCACTCCCGCGGCGAGGAGGAGGCTGTGGGCGGGCCGCTCGCCCCCGCCCTCGACGTCGTCGATGTTCACGGAGTCGATGCCGACGAGCACCGCGCCGCCGGCGATCAGCGCCTCCGCCCCGGCGGCGGTGAGGAACGGCGCGCCGCTCGCGTACCCGGGCGTGGCGAAGTGCGCGTCCCAGCCGGTCGAGAGCAGCACCGCGGCCCCGGAGACGTCGAGTCCGCCGAGCGCGTCGAGGTCGATCCCGCGCCGTCCCGCCGCGCGCGCGTCGACGACGACGGCGGGGAGGTCGACCAGCGTCTCGAGGTCGAGCCCGGCCAGGTCGGTGCCGCCCTCGTAGCGGTGGAACGGGCTGTCGAGGTAGGTGCCGGTGTTGCCGATCATCTCGATGACGTCCAGCGCGAACTCCGTGCCCGGTGCGTAGGCCGCTCGCGACGCCTCCCGCGTGAGGTGCGGCCGGATCCGCGGCGCCGGCAGGCCCGGGTAGGTCACCAGCCCGTCCGCGACGGTGTGACTGAGATCGACGATGCGGCGCGCGGAGGAGGTCATGCCTCCGATGCTGACAGTGGCAGGATCACCGCGCCCCTCGAAGAACTGCCACGGGCCACCGGAGGAGCGCCAGTCCGCACGCTCCTCCGGCACCACCGCTACTTCTTCGGCAGCGCCGCCGCGAGGTCCGCGATCAGGTCGCTCGCGTCCTCGATGCCGACCGACAGCCGCACCAGCGACTCCGACACCTCGAGCGGCGTGCCCTTGACCGACGCGTGGGTCATCTCGCTGGGGTAGCCGATCAGCGACTCGACGCCGCCCAGCGACTCCGCCAGCTGGAACAGCTCGGTCGACTCCGCGAACTTGCGCGCCGCGCGCGGCGTCGCCAGCTCGACCGAGAGCATGCCGCCGAACCCCGACATCTGGCGCTTCGCCAGCTCGTGGCCCGGGTGCGAGGGCAGGCCCGGGTAGTGCACGGCCGTCACGGCGGAGTGCCCGGCCAGGAACTCGGCGACCGCCTGCGCGTTCTTCGAGTGCCGCTCCATCCGGATCGCGAGCGTCTTGATCCCGCGCACCGTCAGCCAGGCGTCCATCGGGCTCGAGATCGCGCCGACCGCGAACTGCAGGAAGGCGACCTTCTCGGCGAGCGGGCCGGAGCGCAGCGCGAGCGCCCCGCCGACCACGTCCGAGTGCCCGCCGAGGTACTTCGTCGTCGAGTGCACGACCACGTCGGCGCCGAGCGCGAGCGGCTGCTGCAGCGCCGAGGAGGCGAAGGTGTTGTCGACGACGACGATCAGGTCGTGCGCGTGCGCCAGGTCGGCCAGCTCCGCGATGTCGCTGATGGTCATCAGCGGGTTCGACGGCGTCTCGACCCAGAGCATCTTGGTCTCGCCGGGGCGGATGGCGTGCTGCACCTCGCGCAGGTTCGACATGTCGACCGCGGTGTTGGAGATGCCCCAGGCCGCGTGCACCCGGTCGATCAGCCGGTGGCTTCCGCCGTAGGCGTCGTTGCCGAGCACGATGTGGTCGCCGGGAGCGAGCGCCGCCCGGATCAGCGTGTCCTCGGCGGCGAGGCCGGAGGAGAACGAGTAGGCGACGTCCGCGCCCTCGAGCGAGGCGATCAGCTCCTGCAGCGAATCGCGGGTCGGGTTCGCCGAGCGGGCGTACTCGTAGCCGCCGCGGAAGCCGCCGATCCCGTCCTGGACGAAGGTCGACGTCATGTAGACGGGCGGAACGACCGCGCCGGTGGTCGGGTCGAACTCCTGACCGGCGTGGATGGCGCGGGTGTCGAAGTGCTGCTTCTTGGGCATGATCGCGGGGCTTTCCTGGTCGAGGGGGTGGAGAAGAAGGGGGAGGGCGGCGCTCAGGCCGTCGCGAACGACAGGAGGTCCTGCCGGGTGATCACGGCGACGGGCTTCCCCTCGTCGGTGACGAGCAGGGCGTTCGCCTCGCTCAGCGCGGCGCGGGCCGCCGTGATGCTCTCACCGAGGCCGATGAGCCGGAGCGCGTCGCCGGCGGAGGCGCCGATCGGATCGGTCATCGAGGTCGCGCCGCTGAAGACGCGGTCGAGCAGCTCGCGCTCGTCGACCGCTCCGACGACCTCGCCCATCACCACGGGCGGCTCGGCGGTGAGGACGGGCAGCTGCGAGACGCCGTAGGTCGTCATGATCTCGATCGCGTCCCGGACGGTGTCGCTGGGGTGCACGTGCACGAGGGCCGGCAGATCGCCGGTACTCGGGTTGGCGGCGCGGGCCGAGAGCACGTCGCGGACGGTGCCCTCCTCGCGGTGCTCGAGGAAGCCGTAGGAGCGCATCCAGCGGTCGTTGAAGATCTTGCCGAGGTAGCCGCGCCCGCCGTCGGGCAGCAGCACGACGACCACGTCGTCGGGTCCGAGCTCGGCGGCGGCCTTGAGCGCGACCGAGACGGCGAGGCCGCTCGAGCCGCCGACCAGCAGGCCCTCCTCGCGGGCGAGGCGGCGGGTCATCGCGAACGACTCCGCGTCGCTCGAGGCGATGATCCGGTCGACCACGCTCGGGTCGTAGGCGCTCGGCCAGAAGTCCTCGCCGACGCCCTCGGTCAGGTACGGGCGCCCGCCGCCGCCGGAGTAGACCGAGCCCTCCGGGTCGGCGCCGACGATCTGCACGCGGCCCTCCGACACCTCCTTGAGGTAGCGGCCGACGCCGCTGATGGTGCCGCCGGTGCCGACGCCCGCCACGAAGTGGGTGAGCTTGCCGGCGGTGTCGCGCCAGATCTCGGGGCCGGTGGTCTCGTAGTGGCTCAGCGGTCCGTTGAGGTTCGCGTACTGGTTGGGCTTGAAGGCGCCCGGGATCTCGCGCGCCAGCCGGTCGGAGACGGAGTAGTAGGAGTCCGGGTCCTCGGGAGCGACGGCCGTCGGGGTGACGACGATCTCGGCGCCGTACGCGGTGAGCACGTTCCGCTTGTCCTCGCCGACCTTGTCGGGCAGGACGAACACGCAGCGGTAGCCGCGCTGCTGCGCGACGAGGGCCAGGCCGATGCCGGTGTTGCCGCTGGTCGGCTCGACGATCGTGCCGCCGGGCTTCAGCAGGCCGTCGCGCTCGGCCGCGTCGATGATGCGGGTCGCGATGCGGTCCTTGGACGAGCCGCCGGGGTTGAGGTACTCCACCTTGACCAGGACGGTGGCCTGCACGCCGGAGGCGACCGGGCCGAGCTTCACGAGCGGGGTGTCGCCGATCAGGTCGAGCACCGAATCGGCGTACGCCATCCCGGTGTCCGGGCGTGCGGGAAGGGCTCGATCGAGGGTCATGTGGGCCAGCGTATCAACCGCGGATCGCCGGATGACGGGGGTCGCCGAGACCCCCGGACGCGGCCCCGGCACGGTCCGCGCGAGAGTGGTTCAGCGCAGAGGAGTGCCCTATCGTGGGGGTCCTCGCGTCACCGCCGACCGGAACGGACACCGCCTGCAATGACCCCTCCGATCACCGCCACGACGCGGGGTCCGGCCGATGCACGCCTGCTCAGACTGCTCGGCCCCGCCATGGTCGCCGGAGTGGCTTACCTCGATCCGGGCAATGTCGCCAGCAACATGACGGCGGGCGCCCGCTTCGGCTATCTGCTCGTCTGGGTCGTCGTCCTCGGCAATCTGATGGCCTGGCTGATCCAGTACCTCTCGGCCAAGCTCGGCCTGATGACGGGCAAGAGCCTGCCCGAGCTGCTCGGCGAGCGCCTCCGCGGCCGCTGGGGCCGGCGGGCGTACTGGCTGCAGGCCGAGACCGTCGCGATCGCCACCGACCTCGCCGAGGTCATCGGCGGCGCGATCGCGCTGAACCTGCTGTTCGGACTGCCGCTGCTCGCCGGCGGACTCGTCACCGGGGCCGTGTCGCTGGTGCTCCTGGTGATCCAGACCCGCGGCGGAGCGCAGCCGTTCGAGCGCGTGATCACGGCGCTGATGGTCGTCATCGCCGTCGGCTTCACCGTGGGCGTGGTCGTCGATCCGCCGGACGCGGGCGCGGCGGCGGCCGGGCTCCTCCCCCGCTTCGACGGCTCGGAGTCGGTGCTCCTCGCCGCGTCGATCCTCGGCGCCACCGTGATGCCGCACGCGATCTACGCGCACTCGGCTCTCGCGCGCGATCGCTTCGGCCGCGTCGACGGGGTGACCGCCCGCCGGAGGATCCTCACCGCTACCCGGATCGACGTCACCGTCGCCCTCGCGATCGCCGGCACCGTGAACCTCGCGATCCTGCTGCTCGCCGCGCACTCGCTGTCCGGCGTCGCCGGCACCGACAGCCTCGAGGGTGCGCACGCCGCGATCGGCGCGGCCCTCGGCCCGGTCGTCGCGACGCTCTTCGCGGTCGGGCTCCTCGCCTCCGGCCTCGCCTCGACCTCGGTCGGCGCCTACGCCGGCGCGGAGATCATGCACGGGCTGCTGAACCTGCGGGTGCCGCTCGTCGCCCGCCGCCTCGTCACGCTGATCCCGGCGCTGATCGTCCTCGGGATCGGCTTCGACCCCACCCGCGCGCTCGTGCTCAGCCAGGTCGTGCTCTCGTTCGGCATCCCGTTCGCACTCGTGCCGCTCGTCGCCCTCACCCGCGACCGCGCCCTGATGGGCGACCAGGCGAACCGCTGGTTCACCACCCTCGGCGCGATCCTCGCCGCCCTCTTCCTGATCGTCCTCAACGGCCTGCTCCTCTGGCTGACCTTCAGCGGCTGAGCGCGGCGCTGCATGCTCACCGGCTGACCCGCAGGCGCTGCATGCTGGTCGAGCAGCCCTGGTGGGGCGTATCGAGACCCGCCCACCCCGAGCACTCCCACCCCGCGTTGATCCGATCCGGAGCCTCGCTCGTTATCCTCTGAGAGCGCCTCTCAGGCGCCTGCGCCTCCCCCGGCGCGCCACCCCGCGATCAGAACGAGAGACGCCACCGTGCCCAAAGACACGATGTCCGCCAAGAACCGCGCCCGCCAGGACAAGGTCGAGGCCTACAAGCGCGAGCAGGCCAAGCGCAAGCGCAGCGGCCGGATCTGGATCTGGTCGCTCTCGGCCCTCGCCGTCGTCGCGATCGGCGGCATCGTCGCCGTCACCGTCTTCGGCAACCAGCAGATCGTCGAGGCCCGGCAGATCGATGGCCTGCAGACCTTCGAGAACGACGCGACCCACGTCGCCGGCACCGTCGACTACGCGCAGACCCCTCCCGCGGGCGGCCCGCACAACGCCGTCTGGATGAACTGCGGCGTGTACAACGAGCCCGTCCCGAACGAGAACGCCGTGCACGACCTCGAGCACGGCGCCGTCTGGGCGACCTACGACCCGTCCCTCCCGCAGAGCGAGGTCGACGCCCTGATCGCCGCGATGCCCGACACCTACGCGGTCGTCTCGCCCTACGAGGGCCTCGAGTCGCCGATCGTGCTCAGCGCCTGGGACGCCCAGGTCGCCATCGACTCCCCCGAGGACCCGCGCATCGACGCGTTCATCGAGCGCTTCTGGCAGTCCTCGACCGCGCCCGAGCCCGGTGCCCCGTGCACCGGAGGCATCGATGCGCCCGGCAAGCAGTAGGGGCCGCCTCCTCGTCGCGGCCGTCGCCGTCGTCGCCCTCCTCCTGGGCGCGGCGGGCGGCTACCTCTTCGGCGCCCTCGCCCCGTTCTCCTCCTCGGCCACCCCGTCGAGCACCAGCGCGGAGGCCGGCTTCGCCCGCGACATGCAGGTGCACCACCT
Organism: Rathayibacter sp. VKM Ac-2929; assembly: GCF_022815495.1. Classification (NCBI taxonomy): domain Bacteria; kingdom Bacillati; phylum Actinomycetota; class Actinomycetes; order Micrococcales; family Microbacteriaceae; genus Rathayibacter; species Rathayibacter sp. VKM Ac-2929. The sequence continues at coordinate 516,642 of NZ_JALGRV010000001.1, read as the reverse complement.
CCAGGGCGCCGAGCTGGCGATGATCGCGCGGGACCGCAGCGCCGACGACGAGGTGCTCACCGTCTCGAAGGACATCCTGCTCACCCAGCAGCAGCAGGCCGGTCAGCTCTTCGGCTGGCTGAACTCCTGGGGCCTCCCGCAGGCGGCCCCCGAGCCGTCGATGACCTGGATGGGCCGGCCGACCCTCGCCGGCGCCGCCGACGAGCACTCCTCGATGGGCATGTCCACCGAGGAGGACGTCGTCCCCGAGAGCATGCCCGGCCTCGCGACGCCCGAGCAGATCGCCGAGCTGAGCACGCTGACCGGCCGCGACTTCGACCGCAGGTTCCTCGAGCTGATGATCGCCCACCACCGCGGCGCGATCGACATGGCCGAGGCGCTGCTCGCCCGCAGCCGCGCCACCGTCGCCACCGACTTCGCCTCCTCCGTCGTGAAGGCCCAGGAGGCCGAGATCTCGCTGATGGAGCAGATGCTCGCCGACCGCCCGGCGGCCTGACCGGCGTTCCGCGCGCACGACATCGGCTGAGAGCCGCCCGCATTCGCTCTCGCACGAAGGGGGCACGAAGATCGCGAAGGCGAAGGGGCGGCTGTGCGGGCGGGCGCCGAAGCTCTCGCCGAAGATCGAGGCGCACCTGGTCGCTGAGCATCGTGCCGGTGACTGCACCGTCGTGGAGCCTGCGACCGACTTCGAGGTCGCTCGATCGACCGCGTACCGGGCGGTGCAGCGTGCGCAGTTGAAGGACGCGCGGACCGTGGAGGTCGCGCCGGCCCTTGACGCGACCGGTTGCGGTGAGTCGTTTCGAGCTGTCGCCGACCGACCAGGCGACGCCGCCGGCGGAGGGGACGCTGTCCAGGATCGCGGCAGAGGTCGTGGCGACACGAACTCGACGGCCTTCTCACGGAGACGTCTGCGGAAGCGCGCGTGGAGCACCTGGCAATGCCGGAGCCCGGGACGGGAGTGCCGCTAGACGACGACGACCTTCCCGAGGGCGACGGTGTTGGTGCTGCCGTAGCTGCGCACGCTGTAGTCGTAGTTCTGGCCTGGGGAGGTGCCGGAGTCGAGCTCCGCGGTGAAGGTCGCCGAGCCGGTCTGGTCTGTGGTGGCGTAGGTGGTGGCGTCGAATTCACCGCCGCGGTATCCGGGGTGGGAGAACATCAGGGCGCCGTCACCATTGGCGATCATCAGGTTCGCGACGACGCCCTGGCCGGCCGCGTCGAGGAACCGGACCCGGATGGGGAAGGTCTGTCCGGGTTCCGCCTCGATCGTCGGATCGAGGATTCGAAGCCCGACGGTCTCAGTGGGCTGGCTGGTGGCTGCCGCCGGTGCTGCGACCGCGAGAGCGACGGCGGGAGCGCTCCATGCCAGGCCTGTGAGTGCTCGGCGCGTCAGCGGTGCAGAGGTGGACGGGTGCTGAGGGGCGGACTGCTCCACGGATCTCTTTCTGTTCAGGGGAAGCGCGGCGCCCGAGCGGCGTGCTGGGCGGGACATGCTCGGTCGGTCAACCGCGCGCAGCTCAGCAGACCACAGATGACTCGTCCCGGGTGCGGAGATCGCCGGAATGAGACGACGAACTCAGAAGCAGTGGCTGTCCGTGTCGGCGCGGGGGTGGTGTCGTCCGAGGTCGTGGAGGATCTGGTGCATTCGAGGTGCCACGGGCAGATGAGCGTCGGGTCGTGGCAGCACTGCGCTCTCCGCTCGACCGCCGCCACGCGTGCAGAACATCGGCTGGGAGCCGCTCTCATCGCTGATCGGCGATGAGGAGCCGTCTCGGCTGATGTTGTGCGCGCTCCTCAGGAGCTGAGGGCGGTCTCGACCTGCTGGGCGTAGAGGGAGGCGTAGAGGCCGCGGCGCTCGAGCAGCTCGAGGTGGGTGCCCGACTCGACGATGCGTCCACCGTCGACGACGTGGATGACGTCGGCCGAGACGACCGTCGAGAGGCGGTGCGCGATGGCGATGGTGGTGCGGCCGCGGGCGGCGTCGTCGAGGGCGGTCTGCACGATCCGCTCCGAGACGGTGTCCAGCGCGCTGGTCGCCTCGTCGAGGATGAGGACGGCCGGGTCCTTCAGCAGCACCCGCGCGATCGCGAGGCGCTGCTTCTCGCCGCCGGAGAGCCGGTAGCCGCGCTCGCCGACGAGGGTGTCGTAGCCGTCGGGGAAGGACGCGATCGTGTCGTGGATGTTCGCGGACCGGGCGGCCGCCTCCAGCTCCTCCTGCGTCGCGGCGGGGCGGGCGTACCGGAGGTTGTCGGCGATCGTCGCGTGGAAGAGGTAGGTCTCCTGGCTGACGATGCCGATGTGCGAGACGAGCGACTCCTGCCGCAGCTCCCGGACGTCCGTGCCGGCGAAGCGGACGGAGCCCTCGGTGACGTCGTAGAGCCGGGGCACGAGGTACGAGATGGTCGTCTTGCCGGCGCCGGAGGGGCCGACGAAGGCGACGAACTCGCCCGGCGCGATCGAGACCGAGACGTGGTCGAGGGTCGGCCGGACGTCGTCGGTCTGGTCGGGGTAGCGGAAGACGACCTCGTCCAGCTCGACGCGGCCGAGCTCACCGTCGACGTCGCGGGCGCTCGCGCGGTCGGCGATGGCGGGCCGCAGGTCCAGGTACTCGAAGATGCGGGCGAAGAGCGCGCCGGCGGTCTGCAGGTCGAGCGCGACGCGCATCAGCCCGAGCAGCGGCCACATCAGCCGCGCCTGCACGGTGGTGAAGGCGACGACGGTGCCCGCGGTGACGGTCGTCCCCCCGAGGATCAGCCAGGCGGCGACGAGGTAGACGACCACGGGGATCACCGAGAGGAAGATCTGCACGGTCGCGAAGAACCACTGCCCGGACATCTGCTGGCGGACCTGGAGGTCGATCTGCCGGCCGTTCTCATCGGCGTAGCGGGTCACCTCCGACTCCTGGCGGCCGAAGCTCTTGGCGAGCAGGATGCCCGAGACGCTCAGCGTCTCCTGCGTGATCGCCGTCATCTCGGACAGCGACTCCTGCGTCTTCGTGGCGATCCGGGCGCGGACCTGGCCGACCCGGCGCTGCGCGATCACGAGCACCGGTGTGAGCACCACCGCAACGATCGTCATCTGCCAGGAGAGCAGGAGCATCGCGACGACGGCCGCGATCACGGTGACGGTGTTGCCGAGCACGCTCGAGACGGTGTTGGTGAGGACGCTGGCCACGCCGCCGACGTCGTTGGCGAGGCGCGACTGGATGACGCCGGTGCGCGTGCGGGTGAAGAAGCCGAGCTCCATCGCCTGGAGGTGGCGGAACAGCCGGATGCGCAGCTCGCCCATCACGCTGTTGCCGACCGTGGCGGTGAGGAAGGTCTGCCAGACGCCGAGCACGGCGGAGACCACCCAGATCAGCACCATCACGCCGACGAGCTCGAGCAGCACGGGGAGGTTCGGGCGGCCGTCGGGCGGGAAGAGCCCGCGGTCGAAGGCCAGCTGGGTGAGCAGCGGCGGCACGACGGTGAGCGCGGCGCCGACGAGCACGAGGGCGACGGTGAGCGTGAGCTTCGTGCGGTGGGCGTGGAAGAGCGAGGCGATCCGGGAGAAGAGGTGATCGATCCGCGGGGCGTCGGAGTTCTTCCGCCGCTGGGCGTCGGGGTCGCTGCTGGAGATCTTCCCGCGCACCGCGCCCGCGCGCATCCCGCCGCCGCTCGCGACGTCACCCATCCTGCTCATCGCTCGACCATAACCCCGGCCGCCGACACCGCCCGCGGCTTCCGCCCACGGCGAAGATGTGCTCAGCGGCGGGGGATCCGCGACGGTCCGGTCGGCCCACGCGGGCCGCGTTCCGCGGACTCCGTTCTCCGGGTCTCGATACGCCGCGTCCCGCGGCTACTCGACCAGCATGGATCGCCGACCGTCCGCATCCCCTCTCGGTCCACCGCCTGGCCGGCGCCCTCATGCTGAGCGGCGCAGCGCCCTCACTCATGCTGGTCGAGTAGCCCCGGAGGGGCGTATCGAGACCCGACGTCACCAGCAGGGCGGGGCTGCAGACACAGGTTCTGACGGTGGTGGATCTCGATACGCCCGCTTTCGCGGGCTACTCGATCAGCATGAGCGGCCCGCGATGCGGGCTGCTCGATCAGCATGGGGGCACCCCGTACCGACGAGCCGGGGACGACAGAAGGCCCGGGCCCTGCGTGAGCAGGACCCGGGCCTTCCCTCGCACTCGCTGGCGGTTCGCGGCGCCGTCGGCTGCAAGGCGGAGGAGGAGAGCTGTAGCGGAGCTACTGCCGACGACGACAACGCCGCAGACGGCGGTGCCGCGGACCGCTAGCCCTTCGTGGCGCCGGCGAGCAGGCCGCGAACGAAGAAGCGCTGGAGGGCGAAGAACACGATCAGCGGGACGATGATCGAGATGAACGCGCCGGCCGTGAGGAGCTCCCACGACTGGCCGTACGAGCCCGACAGGTCCTGCAGAGCCTTCGTGATCGGCAAGCCCTGCCCGGAGGTGAAGACCGTCGCGACCAGCAGGTCGTTCCAGACCCAGAGGAACTGGAAGATGCCGAACGAGGCGATCGCCGGGACCGACAGCGGCAGCACGATGCGGAAGAAGATCTGGCCGTGGCCGGCTCCGTCCACGCGAGCCGCCTCGATGACCTCGCCGGGGATCTCCGAGATGAAGTTGTGGAGCATGAAGATCGCCAGCGGGAGCGCGAAGATCGTGTGCGCGATCCACACCTTCGCGTACGAGCCGTCCAACCCGTTCACCCCGAGCCCGGGGAGGATGTAGAGGTTGCCGATGCGGAGGCCGTCCGAGAACAGCTGCAGCAGCGGCACGAGGGCCATCTGGATCGGCACGATCTGCAGCGAGAACACGAGCACGAAGAGCGTGTTGCGGCCCTTGAAGTCGATCCACGCGAACGCGTAGGCCGCGAGGCTGGCGATCGTGATCGGGATGAGCGCCGCCGGCAGCGTGATGACCAGCGAGTTCACGAACGCCTTGCCCAGCGTCAGGCTGTCGCCGGAGTTGAGCGCGTTCGCGTAGTTGTCGAGGGTGAAGCCGGGGTTGGCGAAGATCGTCCACCAGCCGGTCGTCTTGATGTCGTTCGCGGGGCGGAACGACGAGATGAACAGCCCGAGGGTCGGGATGGTCCAGATCGCCGCGATGATCGCGGCCGCGAGCGTCGCTCCGCGCGAGGTGGTCGCCTTGCGGACCTTGCCGCTGGCCGCCTCGATCTTCGACTCGCCGCGGGCGAGCGCGCGCTCGGTGCTGCGGTCGACCGGAACCTGGATCGGAGTGGGCGTGACGCTCATCGGATCTCCCTCTGCTTGGCGAGCTGGCGGGCGTTGTAGACGACGATCGGGAGCACGAGCAGGAACAGGATGACCGCGAGGGCCGCGCTGTAGCCGCTGCGGGCGCCGAGCTGGAACTGGCGCACCATCTCGAAGGCGAGGACGGTGGTGTCGGAGCGGCCGCCGGTCATCGCCGAGACGATGTCGAAGACCTTCAGCGACGCGATCGAGATCGTGGTCAGCACGACCACGATCGAGGAGCGGATGCCCGGGACGACGACGTTCCAGAACGACTGCCAGGCGTTGGTGCCGTCGAGCGACGCCGCCTCCAGCTGCTCGGACGGCACGCCCTTGATGGCGGCCGAGAGGACCGTCATCGCGAAGCCGGCCTGGGTCCAAATCAGCACGACGACCAGGAACAGCGTGTTCCACGGCTCGAGGCCCAGCCAGTCGACGGGCGAGCCGCCGAACGCGGTGAGGATGCCGTTGAGGACACCGATCTGCTCGCCCTGGCGGGTGTCGTAGAAGAACTTGAAGATGATCGAGGCGCCGACGAACGAGATCGCCATCGGCATGAAGACCAGCAGCTTGAAGAACTTCTCGCCGCGGCTCTTGTCGATGAACACCGCGTAGGCCAGGCCGATCGCAGTGGCGGTGATCGGGGCGAGGAGCACCCAGACCACGGTGTTGAGGAACGCGGTCACGCCGTCCGGGCTGGTGAAGACCCAGATGAAGTTGTCGAGGCCGGCGAAGCCGGAGCCGTCGTTCTTCATGAAGGCGTTCAGCGCGGTCGTGATCGTCGGGTAGATCAGGCCGATCAGGATGAAGAAGGCGGCCGGAGCCATGAACGCGATCAGCTGCAGTCCGTAGCCCGCGCCTTTGCGGGACCGGAAGTCGAGCAGGAAGAGGATGCCGCCGATGACCGCCGCGACGACCGCGACCCACATCACCGAGTTGTAGAGGCCGAACGCGAGGAGGAGGACCACCGGGAGGAGGACGGTGACGGCGAGGCGGAGGACCGTGTAGCCGGTGCCGCGCCGCGGGGCGATCTCGACGAAGAAGAGGATGATCGCGACGACCGCCGCGAACGCCAGAAGGATGATGGGGATCTGCGCGAGCGGGGGGATGCTCGCCAGCCACTGGAAGAAGCCGGACATGGACGCCCTTTCGAGTGCGACTCTGAACTCTGGTGAGGCCCGGTCCGGCCGGACCGCGGGTGCGATCCGGCCGGACGGGCATCGGTCGAGGGCCGCCGCTCCGGGGAGCGACGGCCCTCTCCGCGACTGCTAGGAGGTGTAGCCGGCCTGGATCTCCTCGAGGACCTGATCGGTGCTCGAGCCGTCGATCCAGTCGACCATGCCCTTCCAGAAGCTGTCGGCACCGACGGACTTCGGCATGAGGTCCGAGCCGTCGAAGCGGAAGGTGGTGTCCGGGTCCTGGAGGATCCCGATGGAGTCCTTCAGGATGTCGCTGCCGGCGTTGGCGGCGTCGAGGCCGGTGTTCGCCGAGATGACGCCACCGAGCTTGACGCGGCTGTTGGCCCAGTCCGCGCTGGCCAGGTACTCCTGGACCTTGGCGGTGTCCTCGTCGTTCGAGAACGCGGCGACCATCTCGCCACCACCGGTGACGGCCTGGGCGTCGCCCGCCTCGGCCGGCGGGGTGAGGAAGGCCCAGACGTCGCCGTCCTCGGCGACGTTGGCGCCGGCCGAGATCAGGAAGCCCTCGAAGAACGAGGCCTGGTGGGTCAGCGCGCAGGTGCCGTTGGCGACGTTCTGCGCGACGTCGCCGAAGGCGGTCGAGTTGATCGAGGAGACGTCGCCGTAGCCGGCGTTGACCAGCGTCGGGTCGAGCAGGATCGAGCCGACCTTGTCGAAGGCCGCCTTGATCTCGGGGTCGGTGAACGGGGTGTCGCCCGCGACCCAGGAGTCGTACACGTCGGGGCCGGCCTCGCGGAGGACGGCGTCCTCGATCCAGTCGGTGCCCGGCCAGCCGGACGCCTCACCGGAGTTGAAGCCCGCGCACCAGGACGGTCCGCCGGTCTTCTCGGCGATGGTCTTGCCCAGCGCCTCCATCTCGTCCCAGGTGGTGGGAACGGAGACGCCCCACTCGGCGAACTTCTTCGGCGAGTACCAGATGTAGCCCTTGACGGAGGCCATCAGCGGCGCGCCGTACTGGGTGCCGTCGACCTGGCCGTACTTCTGCCAGTCCTCGGACCAGTTGTCCTGGACGTTCTTGAGCGCGCCGGCGGGCAGCTCCTGGACCTTGCCCGAGGCGACGGTGTCGGCGAGCAGACCCGGCTGCGGGAAGATCGCGAGGTCGGGGGTGTCGCCACCCTGGACCTTGATGCCGATCTGCTTCTCGAACTCCTTGTCGCCGGTGTACTTGATGTCGATGCCCGACTCCTTCTCCCAGTCCGCCCAGGACTGCTCGAGAAGGGTGGCCTCGTCGCCGTTGATGGTGCCGTAGACGTTGACGACGCCGTCGGCGGTGCCCACGGTGCCGGCGGAGCTGCCGCCGCCCGCGTTCGGGTCGTTCGGGTCGCTGCTGCTCGAGCAGCCGGCGAGGGCGATCCCGGCCGCTGCGAGAACGGCGACGGGAAGGGTGATACGGCGGTGCAGGGATGACCGCATGGTTCCTCCTCATTGAGTGGTGGTTCAGCCGAGGGCCGGTGCCGTCCGGCGGGCCGGCGGGCTGAGGCGACTCGAAGCAGGTGCTGCGACGACTCGGATGCTGTTGGTGGTTCCGTGCGGAGACTCTCCGAGCGGAACACCGGGTTCGTGTGGCTCGGGCCTCCACGGAGGGAAACCTTTCCACAAGATCGATGAAAGCACAACGGCGGTGATAGAGCGCTCTCTCAGATAACGATCCGGCGACGAACCGCGGTAAATCGGGCCGTGCGCCGCGGGAGATCGATCTCGACGCTCCCCCTCGCGTCGAGCCCGGGGTATAACTTTCTGGAACCGTTTCCAGCACCGACGCCGGACGGTCCGGGAGGAACGCCGTGCCAGGCATCGAAGAGGTCGCCGAGCTCGCGGGAGTGTCGAAGGCGACCGTCTCGCGCGCTCTGAGCGGCCGCGGCTACGTCTCCGCCGGGACGAAGCAGCGGGTCGAGCACGCCGCGTCGAGCCTCGGCTACGTCGTCTCCGCCAACGCCTCGAGCCTCGTCACCGGCCGCAGCAACAACGTCGCCGTGATCATCCCGGTGATCAACCAGTGGTTCTTCGGCGGGATCATCGAGGGCATCGAGCGCGCCCTGCTCGCCGCCGGCTACGACCTGCTCCTCTACAACATCGACAAGCACCACGACGCGCGCCGCAGCGTCTTCGAGTACTACCTCGTCCGCAAGCGCGTCGACGCGATCGTCGCCGTGACCCTCGAGATCTCGCCCGACGAGACGGAAGCGCTGCTCGCCCTGGGCAAGCCGATCGTCGGGATCGGCGGCTCGCTCCCCGGCATCCCCACCTTCAGCATCGACGACGTCGCCGCGGCCCGGCTCGCCACCGAGCACCTGCTCTCCCTCGGCCACGAACGCATCGTCCACATCGGCGGACTGGCGGAGGAGGAGATGGACTTCCACGTGCACACCAAGCGCCACGAGGGCTTCTCGCAGGCCCTCGCGGCGGCCGGACTCGAGCGCGAGGCCGGCCACTTCGTGCCGACCCGGTTCGACATCCCCGGCGGGCACCGGGCCGGGCGTCAGGTGCTCGGCGACCCGCGGACCCGGCCGACCGCGATCTTCGCCGCCTCCGACGAGATCGGGATCGGGATCATCCTCGCCGCGCGCGAGCTCGGGCTGTCGGTGCCGGAGGACGTCTCGATCATCGGGATCGACGACCACCCGCTGGCCGAGCTGTTCGGCCTGAGCTCGATCCGGCAGGACCCGCGGCAGCAGGGCGAGCTCGCCGTCGCCCTCGTGCTGGAGGCGCTGGCCGCGATCGCCCGGGGCGAGGCGCCGCCGCCCGCCCGGCACACGACCATCCCCGCCTCCCTCGTCATCCGCACCAGCACGTCGGCGCCGCGGGGCGCGAGAATCGGAGCATGAGCGACTCCGAGTCCCCCTCCCCCGTCGTCCGCGATGCGCCCGAGCGCTCCCGCTTCGAGATCTCCGTCGGCGGCGAGACGGCCGGCTTCGCGGCCTACGTCCGCCACGGGGACGAGGTCGTGCTGACCCACACCGTCGTCGACGACGCCTGGGAGGGCCACGGCCTCGGCAGCGTCCTCGCCCGCGCTGCGGTCCTCGCGGTGACGAAGGCGGGAGGCACCGTCGTCCCGCGCTGCCCCTTCATCGCGGCCTGGCTCCGCAAGCACCCGGACTCGGGCGCCCGCGTCCGCTGGCCCGAGGACTGATGCGGGGCGGCCGCGCCTGCTCCATGCTGATCGAGTAGCCCGCGCAGCGGGCGTATCGAGATCCCCCAGCATCAGAACAGGAGCCTGCAGGCCCGCCGTACTGAGGACGCCGGGTCTCGATACGCCCCTGCGGGGCTACTCGACCAGCATGGGGCGGCGGACCTCGTCGGCGACGGCATGCTGATCGAGTAGCCCGCGAAGCGGGCGTATCGAGATCCCCGCGTCCGCTCAGGCGGGCGCGGTGCGGGAGCCGATCTCCTGGAGGGACCAGGTGTTGCCGTCCGGGTCGGCGAAGTGGGAGTACTTCACGCCGCCCATGTCCTGGACGTCGGACAGCTCGAGACCTCGCTCGACCAACTCGGCGCGCGCGGCGGCGATGTCGTCGACGACGAGGTGCAGCCCGCGGACGACGCCGTCCTCCGGCCCGGGCCCCATCCCGGAGCCGATCACGATCGAGCAGGAGGAGCCGGGCGGTGTCAGCTGGACGACCCGCATCGACGGCGAGGGCCGGACGTCGTGGTCGACGTGGAAGCCGACGACGTCCGCGTAGAACGCCAGCGCCCGATCGACGTCGGAGACGGGCACGGGGACGAGTTCGAGTCGCATCTGCACGCGCTCATCCTGCACGAGTCGCTGACGATCGTGGGTCTCGATACGCCCCTCCGGGGCTACTCGACCAGCATGGAGAGGGCGGGTCAGTCGCGCGGGGCGACGACGAGGCGCTCGTGCATGATCTCGACGGCGCGCTCGAGGACGCGGCGGTCCTCGGGGCGGAGGTCGGCGAAGATCGGCGTGAGGGCGTCGCCCAGCTGGGTGCGCCAGGCACTGAGCGCGGCGGCGCCGTCGGGGGCGAGGCGGATCTGCCAAGCCCGCGCGTCGGCCGGGTCGGCGATGCGGTCGAGCCAGCCGGCCTCGACGAGGTTCTTCACGATCTTGGTCATCGTGGGCTGCGAGACGCGGCTCTGGGTCGCCAGCTCGCCCAGGCGCATCGGCCCCATCGACAGCAGCACCGACAGGGTGCGCCAGACCGCCTGCGACTCCTGGTTGTCGGTGGCCTGCGCGGCGAGGCGGGTGATCCGGTGCGTCACCGAGACGAAGTCGCTCAGCAGCTCGCTCAGCGACACCTCGCTGGGCGGCACGTCGCGGGCCGGCAGACCTGCGAGCGGATCGATAGCAGTCACCCGCCGATTCTAGAGGCTGCATCGCGCGGCACCGGGGAGGCCGATCACCCCCGGTCGGGGACGCCGGGGCGGCGACGACAGCGCAGGGAGAACAGGGAGACGACGAGCGGGAACGACGAAGGGCGCCGCCTCCGAGGAGACGACGCCCTGCGCCGGTGGGCCCGCCCGAGGGAGGACCCGTGCACCCTGACGGGTGCGAGGGGATTACTTGACGGTGACGGTCGCGCCGGCGGCCTCGAGCTGGGCCTTGGCCTTCTCGGCGGTCTCCTTGTTGACGGCCTCGAGGACAGCCTTGGGGGCGCCGTCGACGACAGCCTTCGCCTCGCCGAGGCCGAGGCTCGTGAGCGCGCGGACCTCCTTGATGACCTGGATCTTCTTCTCGCCGGCGGCCTCGAGCACGACGTCGAACTCGGTCTGCTCCTCGACCTCTTCGGCCGGGGCGGCCGGGCCGGCGACACCAGCAGCGGCGACGGGCGCGGCGGCGGTGACCTCGAAGACCTCTTCGAACTTCTTCACGAACTCAGAGAGCTCGATGAGCGTGAGCTCCTTGAAGGCCTCGATGAGCTCGTCCTGCGTGAGCTTTGCCATGATTTTTCTCCTTGTTGTTTCTTGTCTACGAACCGCGTGCGCACTGCCTCCCGGAGGGAAGCGTCAGCTCGCGGACTCCTGCTTCTCGCGCAGTGCCTCGACCGTGCGAACGGCCTTGGACAGCGGCGCCTGGAACAGGTAAGCGGCACCGAAGAGCGAGGCCTTGAATGCGCCGGCGAGCTTGCCGAGCAGCACTTCACGGGACTCGAGGTCGGCGAGCTTTCCCACCTCTTCCGCGGTCAGCGGGTTACCGTCGAAGTAACCGCCCTTGACCACGAGGAGAGGGTTTGCCTTGGCGAAGGCACGCAGCGACTTCGCGACGGCGACGGGGTCGCCGTGCACGAACGCGATGGCCGAAGGGCCAGCGAGCTCGGCGTCGAAGGACGAGATCCCGGCGTTGTTCGCCGCGATCTTGGTCAGCGTGTTCTTCACCACGGCGTAGGTCGCGTGCTCACTGATGTCCTTGCGCAGCGTCTTGAGCTGAGCAACAGTGAGACCGCGGTACTCGGTCAGCAGAACGGCGGTCGAACTCTGGAACTTCTCCGTGAGTTCGGCGACCGAGGCTTCCTTGTTCGCCATGGCTACTCCTGTGAATTCTCGTGCCGGTAGCCCGAAGGCACGCAAAGAAAAAGGCTCCGGCGCAGGAGCGCGGGAGCCTGGGGATCGCGATGAACGCGGAACACATCTCTTGCACACCTGCGCGGGACATTCGCTTCGCGAATCCTTCGTCCGGTGGCGATCCGCGGGGCCTGGGCCCTGCTCGTGCGCACACCGGAAACCGGCGGTCTTTGGCTTCGGGAAGCGTACGACGTGGACGGGGCCGTGCGCAAGTCGGTTCGACGCGGGATGCTGGAGGGATGACCGGCCCGTCCTCCCCTCCCGACCCCGAGCCCGGCGGGCACGCCGAAGGCGACCGCGCGACCGAGGGCGCGACCGACGCCGCGATCGCCGCCGTCGAGGGCGAGCTGAGCACCCTCTTCAACCGGGTGCGCGACGCGATGCGCTCCGCCGCCGAGCGCCTGCATCCGGAGCTGAGCACCGCCGGGTACCGGACGCTCGCCACCCTGGAGCGGCGCGGCCCGATGCACTCGGGCGCCCTGGCCGAGCTGCTCGAGACGGACAAGTCCTCGATCAGCCGGCAGATCTCCGCGCTCGACCGCCTCGGTCTGCTGCAGCGCTCCCCCGATCCGGGCGACGGTCGCGCGACGATCCTCTCGGTGCCGCCGGAGACCGCCGAGCGGATGCGGGCGATCCGCAGCTCCCGCCAGGCGCTGATGCACGAGGAGCTGCGCCGCTGGGACGCGGGCGACGTCGAGCTCTTCGCCGTCCTCCTGCGCCGCATCACCGCCCTGGACATGCGCGGCGCTACCACCGAGCCCGCCGACGGACAATCGGGCGCGGGCCCCGCGCCGACCGCGTAGCGTCCAGGGGGATGGAATCGCTCGCTCCTGCCTCCCTTCCCGGCGACGTCGACGGCGCTCTGGCCCTCGCCCGCACCCTCTCCGCCGACCCGCCGCGGCCCGGCACCGGCCGCACCGCCGAGCTGCACGGCCTGCTCGAGCGCCTGGCCCGGCACGACCTCGGCGTCGCCCGCGCGATCGAGCCGCACCTCGACGCGCTCGCGATCCTCGGCGAGGCGGGCCTGTCCGCCGCGGACGTCGGCGTCCAGGACGACGCGGTCTGGGGCGTCTTCGCGGCGGAGGGCGGCGACGAGCCGCTCGTCGCGACTCCGGAGGGCGACGCCTGGCGACTGGACGGCGTGAAGCCCTGGTGCTCGCTGGCCGGCCGCCTGGACGCGGCGCTGATCACGGCGCACGTCGGCGAGGGCTCCGGCGAGCGCCGGCTCTTCGCCGTGCGCCTCGGCGACGGCACCGCGACCCCGGAGGAGAACGCCTGGCACCCCCGCGGGCTGACCGAGATCCCGAGCGGACCGGTGCGCTTCGCCGGTGCGCGCGCTCACGAGGTCGGCGCTCCCGGCTGGTACCTCTCGCGACCGGGCTTCGGCTGGGGCGGGATCGGCGTGGCCGCCTGCTGGCTCGGCGGGGCCCGGGGCGTCGCCGCGACGCTGGCACGTGCGGCCGCCCGCCGCGAGGACCCGCACCTGCTCGCGCACCTCGGCGCGGTGGACACCGCCCTGTCCGCCGGGCGCCGCGCGCTCGACGAGGCCTCGGTGCTGATCGACGGGGGCGAGGCCGAGGGCGCCCGCGGCGCACTGCTGGCCAAGCGGGTCCGCGGCACGGTCGCGAGTGCCGTGGAGGAGATCCTGCTGCGCGCGGGTCGCGCCCTCGGGCCGGCTCCACTGGCCCTCGACGCGGAGCACGCGAAGCGGGTCGCCGACCTCGCCCTCTACGTCCGCCAGCACCACGCCGAGCGCGACGACGCTGCCCTCGGCCGCGCGGTCCTCGCCAGCGGCGAGACGGAGGAGTGGTGAGCCGCGTCATCGAGTTCGACGGTCACCTCGAGGGCACCCCGGTCGAGCGCTGGTGCGAGGACGGGCGGCTCGACCGGCTGCCGGTCCTGCCGGAGGACGCACTCCTCGCCGTCGACCGCGTGCTCGTCGTGGTCGCGCACGCCGACGACGAGACGCTCGGCTGCGGCGGCACGATCGCCCTGGCCCGCCGCCTCGACGTCCCCGTGGACGTCGTGATCGTGACGGACGGCGGCGCGGCGCACGGCGCCTCCTCCCCCGGGGCCGCAGCCGCCCTCGTCGCCGAGCGGCGCGCCGAGGCCCGGGCCGCGCTCGACGAGCTCGGCGCCGGAATCGGCCTCGCCTTCCTCGACGTCCCCGACTCCGGCACTCCCGAGCACCGCGACCGGATCCTCGCCGAGGTGCTCGCCCGCGCCGCCGCCGAGCCCGGCCGGGTCCTCCTGCTCTCCACCTGGACCGGCGACGGCCACCGCGACCACCGCGTCGTCGGCGAGGTCTGCGCCGAGGCGGCCGAGACCCTCGGCCACCCGCTGCTCGCGGCGCCGATCTGGCTCTGGCACTGGGCCGCGCCCGACGACGCCGAGGTGCCGTGGCCGGCGCTCGTCCGGGTCGAGGCGGACGAGGACCTGCGGGAGCGGAAGGCCCGCGCCCGCGAGCGCTATCCGAGCCAGACCGCGCCGGGACCCGGCGGGATCGCCCCGGTCCTCCACCCGCTCTTCGTCCGGGCCTTCGCCGGCGACGACCGCCTGATCCGGGTCCGCTGATGGCCCGGCCGGAGCTAGCGCACGGCGATCCGACCGACAAGTGGCGGAGAGAAGCCCCGATCCTGCCTAGGCTCGGGGGGACGGACGGGCGCGGCCCCGGCGACGAGGACACGGGGATGAGCTACTTCGACGAGCTGTACGAGCGGCACGAGGACCCCTGGGGGTACACGAGCCGCTGGTACGAGGAGCGCAAGCGCGCCCTCACCCTCGCGAGCCTGCCCGAGCGCCGCTACGACTCCGTCCTCGAGATCGGCTCCTCGATCGGCGTGCTGGCCGAGGCCCTCGCCGCGCGGGCCGAGCGCCTGCTGGCGATCGACGTCTCCGCGGCCGCCGTGGAGCGCGCCGCCCGCCGGCTCGCGCCGCTCGCGCACGTGCGGGTCGAGCACCACGACATCACCCGCGGGGTGCCGGAGGGTCCGTTCGACCTGATCGTGCTCTCCGAGGTCGGCTACTACCTGGGGCGCGAGACGCTCGAGCGCACGCTGCGCGGAGTGCGCGACCGGCTCTCCGCCTCCGGCGAGCTCGTCACCGTGCACTGGCGGCACCCGATCGACGGCCTCGAGCTCGACGGCGACGCCGTCCAGAGCGCCGTCGCCGGCCTCGGCCTGCACCGCATCGCCCGGCACGAGGAGGAGGACCTCCTGCTCGAGGTGCACTCGCGCGACGGCCGCTCGGTGGCCCGGCGGACGGGCCTGCTGTGACCCGGATCGAGGAGCTGCTGGTGGTCGTGCCGGCCCACGACGAGGAGGAGCGGATCGGCGCCACCGTCGCGTCGGTCCTCCGGAGCGCCGCGCACCTCGCCACGACCGCCCCTGACGTCGCGGTCCGGCTGATCGTCGTGGCGGACGGCTGCACGGACGCGACGGTGGAGCGTGCGCGGGCCGCGGGCGCCGAGGTCCTCGAGCTCGAGCGCTGCGGAGTCGGCGCGGCGCGGGCGGCCGGGATCGCGCACGCCCTCGGCTCCGTCTCCGGCTCCGTCCCGGACGACCGGGTCTGGCTCGCGAACACCGACGCCGACACGGTCGTTCCGGAGGAGTGGCTGCTCGAGCACGTCGAGCACGCCCGCCATCACGACGCGCTGGTGGGCACGGTCCGGCCCGACCCGTCCGACCTCTCGCCGGAGATGTACGGCCGCTGGCAGCGCACCCGCGAGCGGGAGGAGTCGATCGGCAGCATCCACGGCGCGAACCTCGGCGTGCGCGCGAGCGCCTACCTGGCGGCGGGCGGGTTCGGCGGCGAGCCGCTGCACGAGGACGTCCTGCTGGTCGAGCGCCTGCACGCCGCCGGCGCCCGGGTGGGAGCGACCGACCGCGGCGAGGTGACCACCTCCGGACGCCGCCGCAACCGCGTGGACGGCGGCTACGGCCCCTACCTGCACGACCGGTTCGCGGACGCTCCGGTCTGCTGACCGCTTCGGTCGGGGACGACCTCTGCTACAACGCGCGGGCGCAAGCAGATCCGCGAGGCCGTTGTCAACGGTCCGGGCCTGAATTGTCACGGCATCCGCAGGAGAGTGGAATGGGGGCCGAGCACGACCCTGTGCTCTCTCCGATGGAAGGGTCACCGCATGAATCCCCGCCTCGTCCTGCTGGCGCTCGTCGCCCTCGCCGCGTACGTCTTCGGCGCCCGCGCCGGTCGCGGACGCTACGAAGAGCTCCGCCATCTCGCACTCGGTGTGTGGAACGACCCGGCCACGAAGAAGACGCGCAAGAAGCTCAAGAAGACCTCGAAGCGCGAGGCGAAGCACTTCACCGCGGTCGCCGACAAGGCACGCGCAAAGGTGCAGCGCTCACTCCGCTGATCGACATCATCTGCAAGGACGCCTTCACGACAGGCGTTGACGCTCGCACCGGAACGGCCGGTCGAGCACACTACGAAGGAGACACATCATGGGCATCATCGGTTGGATCGTCCTCGGCCTCATCGCCGGCGCACTCGCAAAGCTCATCCTGCCCGGCAAGCAGGGCGGCGGATGGATCATCACCATCATCCTCGGCATCGTCGGCGCCCTCCTCGGAGGATTCATCGGCGGCGCGCTCTTCGGGCGCGACGACCCGATGGGCTTCAACCTCGTCAGCATCATCCTCGCTGTCGTCGGCGCCATCATCGTGCTGCTGATCTACGGCGCGATCACCGGCCGCAAGTCCCGCGCGTAGTCACGCGACCCCCGAAGGCCCCCGGCATCCGTGCCGGGGGCCTTCGTCGTTCCCCGAGCGTCCGACGGCGCCGGACGACCGCCGATGTTCGCGGGACGCGCAAGGCCTTGCACCTGGGAGGCCCCGGGGCGTGGACTGTACTCCGGCCGCAAGCTCTCCGATGCGGCCGATCCCCGGACGAAAGGACGCTCGAGTATGAGCACGGACGCGAACACTGTCCCCACGATCACCCTCAACAACGGAGTCGAGATCCCGCAGCTGGGCTTCGGTGTCTTCCAGATCGACCCCGCCGAGACCAAGGACGCGACGCTCGCCGCCCTCGAGGTCGGCTACCGCCACATCGACACCGCCGAGATGTACGGCAACGAGGCCGGCGTCGGCGAGGCCGTGCGCGCCTCCGGCCTCGACCGCTCCGACGTCTTCGTCACCTCGAAGCTCAACAACGGCTTCCACGCCCGCGAGGACGCCCTGCAGGCGATCGACGACACCCTCGCCGAGCTGAAGTTCGACTACGTCGACCTCTTCCTCATCCACTGGCCGCTGCCGAAGGTCGGCGACTACCTGGAGACCTGGAAGGCGATGGAGGAGATCTACCGCAGCGGCAAGGCGAAGGCGATCGGCGTCTCCAACTTCCAGACCAACCACCTCAACCGGCTCCGCGCCGAGGCGACGATCGTCCCGGCCGTGAACCAGATCGAGGTGCACCCCTTCCTCACGCAGGAGGAGCTCCGCGCCTACGGCGTCGAGCACGGCATCGCGACCGAGGCCTGGTCGCCGATCGCGCAGGGCAAGGTCCTGGACGACGAGGCGATCGTGCGCATCGCGCACAGCGTCGACCGCTCCCCCGCGCAGGTCGTCCTGCGCTGGCACATCCAGCGCGGCGACATCGTCTTCCCGAAGTCGGTCACCCGCAAGCGCGTGGAGGAGAACTTCGCCCTGTTCGACTTCGAGCTGGACGACGAGTCGATGACCGCGATCTCCGCGCTCAACCGCGACGAGCGCACCGGCCCGAACCCGGACGAGTTCAACTACATCCCCAGCTGACCCTCGGCTGCTGAGCCGGTGCCTCCGGCTCGCACGAACGCCTCCGGCTCGCGGGATCCTCGGATCCCCGCGAGCCGGAGGCGTTTCCGCGTGCCGAACCTCCCGTGGGAGACCTCCGGCACGCGGAAGCACCCCCGGCACGCAGAAACCGCGGACTCCAGCGAGCCGGACACCGTTCCACGAGCCGAAGCTCCCCAGACTGCACCTCCGGCACGCGGACTCACTCTCGGCACGTAGAAACCCCGGACTACAGCGAGCCGAACACCGTTCCACGAGCCGAAGCTCCGCAGACTGCACCTCCGGCACGCGGACTCACTCTCGGCACGCGGAAACCGCGGATTCCAGCGAGCCGGACACCGTTCCGCGAGCCGAAGCTCCCCAGGCAGCACATCCGGCACGCGGAATCACTCTCGGCACGTAGAAACCGCGGACTCCAGCAAGCCGAACACCATTCCGCGAGCCGAAGTTCCCCAGGCAGCACCTCCGGCACGCGGAATCACCCCCGGCGCGCGGAAACGGCGGACACCAGCGAGCCGAACACCGATCCACGAGCCGAAGCTCCCCGCACCGCACCTCCGGCACGCGGAATCACTCTCGGCACGTAGAAACCGCGGACTCCAGCGAGCCGAACACCGTTCCACGAGCCGAAGCTCCCCGCACCGCACCTCCGGCACGCGGAAGCACCCCCGGCACGCAGAAACGGCGGACACCAGCGAGCCGGACACCGATCCACGAGCCGAAGCTCCCCGCACCGCACCTCCGGCACGAAGGATCACCGTCGGCACGCGGAAACCGCGGACTCCAGCGAGCCGGACGTCGTTCCACAAGCCCGAGATCGGTCCGGCGCGGCTCCGGCTCGCAGAAACGGCTCCGGCTCGCGGAAACGGCTCCGGCTCGCGGAAACGGCTCCGGCTCGCGGGATCCGTGGATTCCTGCGAGCCGGAGGGCGTTCCGCGAGCCGGGGCGGCGCGGAGGCGGTGGTGGCTACTGCGAGTCGCGCCAGGAGTGCTCGGGGGCGTAGCCGAGCACCTCGCGGGCGTGGTCGATCGAGAGCAGGGTGTCGTTGACGCCGAGCTCGCCGCGCAGCTCGACGCCGGGGAAGACCTCGGCGACCAGCTCGTCGTTCGGACGGGTCATCACGGTGTCGGCCGCCGCGATGATGAAGCGGTCGAAGCCGGGCTCGCGATACGCGAGGGCCTTCTCGACCGCCTGGGCGCCGTCGCGGCCGTCGATGTAGCCCCAGAGGTTCCACTTGCGCAGTGTCGCGTCGGCGTCGAAGGACGGGAACTCGGCATAGTCCTCCTCGTTCATCACGTTGGAGAAGCGCAGGCCGATGATCGTGAGGTCCTCGTGCCAGCGGCAGAGCTCGATCGCCAGCTGCTCCTCGAGGTGCTTGGTCAGCGAGTAGACCGATTCCGGGCGGGCCGGGTACTTCTCGTCGACGGGGATGTAGGGCGGCGGCACGTCGAACGGCAGGCCGAGCACGGTCTCGCTGGACGCGTAGACGATGCTGCGGATGCCCGCGCGGATCGCCGCGTGGAAGACGTTGAAGGTCGACGACATGTTGTTCTGGAAGGTCGCGATGTCCGGGACGATGCCCGGCGCCGGGACGGCCGCGAGGTGCACGACCGCGTCGATCCCCTCGTAGCGGTCGCCCACGGCCTGCAGGGCGTCGACGACCTGCCCGTAGTCGGTGATGTCGATGCTGATGACGCCCTCGCCGCGGGTTCCCGCGCGGTCGAGGACGAAGACGTCGTGGCCGGATTCGCGGAGACGGGTGACGACGCTGCGGCCGAGTTTCCCGGATCCACCGGTGACTGCGATTCTCATGCCTCGAACGCTAACGGGCCGCGGGCCTGCGGACGAGGGGCTGGCGGATCAGCCCGCGACGTGGAGGGAGATGCCGTCGCCGACCTCGGGCGTCGTCTCGTCGGCGACGAGCTCGGTCCAGCGGCGCAGCACGGCGGCGCCGGCCTCGTCGTTGATCGTGCCGTCGACCACGAGGATCGGGTACGGCTTGTCCGGGACGCCCTCCGCGGGACGGACGTCCACGTGGGCGACGTCGTAGGCGTGCTCGGAGAGCCAGTCGGCCATCGCGTAGTCGCTGCGGGAGTCGCCGACCGTGCGCCAGCGCTGCGGGATCGGGCCGGTGGCGCCGAGCAGCTCGACGGCGCGCTGGGCGCCGAGGTCCTTGCCGAGGCGGTTGGACTCGATGTCGGTGGAGATCACGGTCGGGTCGATGCGGTACTCGACGGCGCCGGTGTCGTTCGGGTAGCGGATGCCGCGGCGCTCGACGCCGAGGCCGGCCGCGGTCATGATCTGCAGGGCGTCGGCGTCGAAGACGAGCTGGCGCTCGAGGTAGTCCTCGCTGGAGAGGTCGACGAGCTGCTCGGCCGAGACCATCGCGCGCTTGGTCTCGTCGAAGAAGACCAGGTCGTCGTAGTCCTCGCGGATCATCCGCTCGAGGTCGCGGGCGACGGCCTCCGGGATCGCGAGCGACTCGTCGACGATCGGCTCGGAGGTGCCGCGGTAGTCGACGGTGAACCAGACGGCGCCCTTCTCGCAGACGCAGACGATCCGCGCGTCGGCCGAGACGCCGCGCTCGAGGAGCGGCGGCAGGACGCGCTCGCGCAGGAACGCGTCGGAGCGGCCGGTGTTGAAGACGAGCGGGATGCCGGCGTTCGCGAGCGCGACGAGGTCGTCGGCGATCGAGTCGATGGCGATCGTGCGGCTGATCGGGCTGGCGATCGGGCCGTCGACGTCGAGGAGCAGGCCGAGCGGAGGCGGGGTGGAGGTCATCGTCTCCATTCTGCCGTGCGGGCGCGTCCGGCCGTCCCCGCGAGATGCCACTTGTGCACGCTTTCCTCGGCGTGTCGCGTGCACAAGTGGCATCTCGCGGAGAGCGCAGCTACTCGGACGTGGGGAGGACGAGGGTGCGCTGCGTGAGGGTTCCGTCGGGGGACTCGACGGCGAGGGTGATCAGGGTCTCGGCGTCGCGGCAGGGGACGGAGAGGGCGGAGTAGCCGGTCGCGGAGAGGTCGACGGGGTCGCCGGCTCGGGCGTCGGTGGTGCCGACGGCGAGGCGGGCGGCGACACCGCCCTCGGTCTGCCAGGAGAGCGCGACGGGGACGGAGGCGGTGCGGTCGCCGGCGCAGTCGATCGTCGCGGGCGAAGCGGTGAAGGAGAGGACGGCGGCCGCGGCGGCGGCGGCGCCGGGGGCGGCCGAGGCGACGACGCCCTCGGTCGGGGAGGTCTCCGCGGGGGCATCGGTGGCCGTCGATTCCGTCGCGGTCTCCGTGGACTCGGCCTCGGTGGGCGCGGTCGACGGGGCGGCAGCGGCCGAGGCGGAGGGGGCGACCGGGGTGGAGGTCGGGGCTCCGGCGCCGTCGGCGGGGCGGACGAGGAGGACGATCGCGACGATCACGGCGACGAGACCGAGGACGGCCAGGACGATCCCGAGGGTGCGGGCGGTACGGGGCGGCATCGGGACTCCTCGGTGGTGCGGGTGCGGCGGTGCGGGTGTGCAGTGGTGGGGTTGTGCGGAGAGAGCAGTGCGGGAGGGCCGGCGGATCGTGCTCGCCGGCCCTCCCGCGGCGGAGGCTACGCCTCCTCGACCTCGCGGCGGCTGCGGGCGATCAGCAGGGCGCCGAGACCGAGCACGAGCGCACCTCCCGACAGCAGCAGCCAGGGGCCGGTCTCGACGCCGGTCGAGGCGAGACCGCCGGTGCCCGGCTTCGCGACGGGAGCCGCGGTCGCCGTGGCGGTCGGCTCCGGAGCCGCGGTGGGCGCGGCCGTCGGCGTGGCGGTCGCGGTCGGCTCCGGAGTCACGGAGGGCTCCGGGGTCACCGTCGGCTCGGGAGTCGCGGTCGGCTCCGGGGTGGCCGTCGGCTCCGGAGTCGCCGTCGGCTCGGGCGTGGCCGTGGGCTCCGGAGTCGCGGTCGGCGTCGCCGTCGGCTCCGGCGCCCCCGGCAGCTCGACGGCCGCGCCCTCGGGCGCCACGGCGAGCAGCGCCCGGGCGACGTCGCTGAACGCGCCGACCGGGTGGTTGCGGAAGACCGGCGAGGTGCCGAAGAGGAAGCCCTCGGTGCCCGACTCCGTCGCGAACGAGACGGCCGAGGCCTGCCCGGCCGCGTCGCTCCGGGACTGCCCCTCGGAGGCGACCCAGTGCCCGGCGACGAAGGTGTCCTCGGCGGCGTAGCTCTGCTCCACCGTCACGGACGCGTCGAAGCCCTCGAACCAGAGCGCCGGCGAGACGAAGGCGGTGTCCTGCGGGTGGTCGCCGAGGATCCCGTCGGCCGGGGTCTCGACCGAGACGATGCCGTTGGACCCGCTGGTGCCGGTCTGCGCGGTCAGCGTCGCGAGGCCGAAGTCGGTCGCGAACGCCGCTCCCGCTCCGCCGCGGCCGACCACGTCGCCGCCCGCCGCGAGGAACTCCTCGACGGCGGTGCGGCCCGCGGCCTGCTCCGGGGTGAAGGACAGCGCGCGGCCGAGGAGCAGCACGTCGGCGTCGGTGAGGACGGTCTCGCCCGAGGCGAGCGTGTCCGCCGTGACGGCGACCGCGCCGGCGAAGCCGAGCTTGGCCAGCGCGTCGCGGTCCTCGTGGGAGCCGGAGTAGGCGACGCGGACGGCGGAGAGCGCGGTGCCGTCCTCGTCCTCGATACGCTCCGCCGTGGTCGCCGTGAAGTCGACGCCGAACTCGGCGGCGGCGGCCTTCGCGGCGGCGAGACCGTCGGCGTCGGCGCGGAGGGCGATCGTGCCGTCGGCGAACTGCTCGAGCGCGACTCCGGCGCCCAGGAGCGCGTTCACCGCCTGGTACTCGAGCACGCCGCGCGGCTCGAAGGCGAGGTAGCCGGCGTCGGCGGGGACGCTGCCGCTCGGGGCGACGGCGGTGACCGGCTCGAGCTCGACGGCGGGCATCGGGTCGAGCGTGGAGCCGACCGGGATCACGTCGGCGCCCCAGAGCAGCGAGAGACTCCAGGCCGAGACGTCGTACATCTCGGGCACGCGGTCGGAGATGTCGGTGCCGTCGGCGAGCAGCACGTTCGCGAGGCCGCGGACGGGCTGGTGCATGTCGACGACGTAGGAGCCGGCGGCGTAGGTCGTGCCGCCCGCGGTCATCGCTGTGGTCGTGCGATCGACCTCGACGCCGTGCGCGAGCAGCTGCGCGACGAGGGTCTCGGCGTCGGACGAGGAGCGCTGCGCGTCACCGGCGGGGATGACGTAGGCGCGGGGGTACTCGGTCGTGTAGACGTCGGTCTCGTCCCAGATCTCGGTCCACTCGGTCGGCGTGCCGGCCGGCAGGTCGGACGCGGCGACGTCGGCGGGGATCTCGACGGCCGGGGCGCCGGTGACGCCGCGCTCGAAGATCTGCACCTGGTTGCTCAGCAGGGCGTCGCGGTTGGCCTCGATGTAGTCGACCGAGGCGTCCATGACGATCCCGGCGACCTCGATGTCGATGTCCGCGTTGGCCTGGCCCTCGGCGATCTCCTCGGGCGTCTCGTTCGCCGTGCGACCCAGCGGCAGCTCGACCGTGTTGGTGATCGCGCCCTGGAAGGCGACGTACTGCGGCGCGAAGATCGGAGGCCAGTCGTCCCAGCCCGCGCGGATGTCGCGGTAGGGGATCAGGATCTGGCCGGTGTTCTCGGTGGTGACGCTGCCGTCGGCGGCCTTGTAGGTGTTGCCGGGCACGTCCGCCTCGACGACGCGGCGCTCGATCTCGAGCGCGGTCGCGTAGGCGTGCGGCAGGAACAGGTCGTACTCGTAGTTCTCGCCGTGCGGCGGACCGCAGGGCTCGACCTGCAGGATGCCGGTGTAGCCGTGGATGTCGATGAAGTAGGTCGGCTGCAGGACGCTGGAGAGGTCGCGGATGACGGCCGCCTCGTTGGTCGCGCCGGTGATCATGTCGCGGTTGGGGTCGTAGCCGGCCGCGACGGCGCGCTGGCCGAGGGCCCGGCCGTCAGGGTTGTTGGTGACGGTGAAGTAGAGGCGGTTGCCCTCGAGGAGCGCCTCGGTCTCGGCGTCCTCGGCGGTGGCGACCTTCTCGATGTAGTTCAGGATCGCGTCGGATCCCTCCCACTCGTTGCCGTGGATGTTGCCGTTGAACCAGGTCGGCACCTTGTACTCGGCCATCAGCTCGGCGTCGGCGGCGGCCGCCTCCGGCTCGTTCTTCAGGCGGTCGCGCCACTCGGCCTGCTGCGCCGTCTCGGCGGCGGTCTCGGGAGCGGTGACGGTGACCAGGTAGATGTCGCGGCCGAGGCCCGACTTCCCGACCACCTGGGTCGAGACGCGGTCGGAGCGCGCGGCGAGGTCGTTCAGGGCTGGGGCGATCCGGTCGTACGGCGTGACGCCGCGGGTCAGCGAGGCGTCGGTCGGGTCGACCGCGACCTCGGTGAGGGCTTCCCGGTAGGGGTAGCTCGCGGGCTCGGTGATCGGCGCCGAGGCGGGGCGGACGAGGTCCACCCGCTCGAAGGCGGAGGCGGTGGTCGGTGTCGCGGTGGTCGGTGTCGCGGTGGTCGGTGTCGCGGTGGTCGGTGTCGCGGTGGTCGCTGTCGCGGCGGGCGCGATCAGCAGACCGCCGGCGGCGAGCGCGAGGGCCGCGCAACCGGAGGTCAGGGCGGTGCGTGTTCTCAAGCGGAGATCTTTCGTGTCGGAGGTCGGCGCGGACGAGGCTCCGCGCTCGCTCCTGCGTCATCGACCTCGGAGCAACGTGTGAACCCTCTCAGGAACCTAGGCCACCCGTGTTTCCGGCACGTGTCACGCCGGTCCCCCTCCGCGAGATGCCACTTGTGCACGCGACACGCCGTGAAAGGCGTGCACAAGTGGCATCTCGCGGCGGGGATCGGTGGGGGTCAGCCCAGGAAGAGGGAGAGGAGGAGGACCATGCCGAGGGCGAGGACGGAGGCGAGGGAGACGCCGACCGTCACCGACTTGAGGGCGCCGCGGACGGACTGGCCGAGGAAGCTCTGCAGCAGCCAGAAGGTGTTCGAGGTGACGTGGATGCAGAACAGCGCGCCGGAGCCGGCGGCGAGCGCGATCAGCAGCGGATCGAGTCCGAGCGTCGCGGCGACCGGGGCCACGACGCCCGCGGCGGTGATCGCCGAGAGGGTGACCGAGCCGACGGCGATGTGCAGCACGGCCGCCATCAGCCAGACCAGCAGCAGCGGCGCGGCGGCGTTCGCCGAGAAGTAGCCCTTGAGCAGCTCGCCGAGGTCGCCCTCCGCGATCACCGCCGCGAGCGCGCCGCCGACGCCGGTGAGCAGGAAGATCTGCCCGCCGTCCTGGAAGCCCTTCGCGACCGCCTTCTCCATCCGCGGAGTCCCGACGACGGAGCGGCCGACGAGGCCGGTCGCGATCACGGCGAGCAGCAGCGCGATCACCGGGTTGCCGAGGAACTGCAGCACCGGCACCTCCGCGCCCGCGACCGAGAGCACGGCCTGCGCGGCGATGAGCAGCAGCGCGAGGAGCATCGGGGCGAACAGCAGGAGCAGCGGGCGCTCGCGCGGGGCGTCGGCGTCGCGCGCGTCTGTGTCGCCGTCAGCGGTGGAGCGACCGGCCGCGGAGCCACCGCTCGAGGACCGCCCGGACCCCGCCGACCCGGATCCGCCGACCGCCTCGCTCCCGGCCCGCTCCCCCGCGGGCACCGTCGCGAGCCCGGCGGTCTCGTCGCGCACGACGAGCTGCTCGTCGCGCGCCGGATCCCAGAAGCCCAGGCGGAAGGCGAGCGACATCAGCAGGATCGTGACCACGACGGTCGGCGCGACCACCACGAAGCCGCCCAGCAGCATCACGCCGAGCGGAACGCCGAGCAGCCCGGCGAGCGCCACGGCCGCGAAGCCGGGCACCATCATCACGATGCCCATCTCGAGGCCGACGGCGAAGGTCACGGCGACGATGCCCGTGCCGGCGGGGCCGAGCCGCGGCGCAATCCTCCGGGCGAGCGGCGCCGCGATGACGATCAGGGCGTCGACGAAGATCGTCTGCAGATAGGTGGCGAAGGACAGCCCGAGCGCGTAAGGGATGCCGCGCTTGCCGAAGACCCGCAGCAGCCCCTCGACGAGGCGGACGACCGCGCCCATCTCGTTGAGCATCGCGCCGATCAGCACCCCCCAGCCGATCAGGAGCCCCGCCTCCATCATCACCTCGCCGAAGCCGCGGGTCATCGTCGAGACGGTGTCGACGGGGCCGAGCCCGGTGAGCAGCCCGATGGCCGCCGCGCCCACGGCGAGCGCGAGCACCGGGTTGAAGCGGAAGCGGACGATCGCGACGACGACCACGACGATGACCAGGGCGACGACGCCGAGGGTGTACCACTCCGGCATGACGCCTCCTCCGCCCGCGGCGGCGCGGGCTCTCACACCCTAGGGGTGCGGAGGATCCGGCGCAGAGCACCCGCGCCGCCACGCGGGTCTGCCGCGGGACGGGGTCCGCCCCATGGACTCCTGGCCACCGCGGTCCTACGGTGTGCGCATCGGCGATTCCCGTCGCCGCGGTCGGAGCCGCGGATCGTTCGACCCGCAGCACTGCTCTGCCCGCACCCCGAGTGCAAAGGAGCACCTCGTGAACAAACGCCTCCTCCTCACCGCGGCCGCCGCCGTCGCGGTCACGACTCTCGTCTCGGCCCCCGTCGCCCAGGCCACCCCCTCCCCGCTGTCCTTCGTCTCCGTCACCGATCGAGCGACCGGACTCGTCTCGCCGCTCAGCTTCGCCGTCGATGCGGGCGGCACCGCCTACGTCGCGCAGAACTTCGCCGGGATGCTGACCAAGGTCGCTCCCTCCGGCGCGACCTCGACCCTGGTCAGCGCGCCCGGAACCGAGATCGGGGCCGTCTCGGTCCGCGGCTCCACCGTCTACTACAGCGAGGGCGTCCAGGAGGAGGGCGAGGCGCTGCTGCGATCGGTGCCGAGCGGCGGCGGCGCGCCGACGACCCTCGCCGACCTCGGCGCGTACGAGGCGAGCGCGAACCCGGATGCGGGCAACAGCTACGGCTTCCTCGGCCTGCCCGCCGAGTGCGCCGCCCAGGTGGACCCGGCGGTCGCCGGTCCCGCCTCCTACACCGGCCGGATCGACGTGCACCCCTACGCGTCGGCCGCGACCAGCGCCGGCGTCTACGTCGCCGACGCGGCCGGCAACGCGATCCTGAAGGTCACGCCGAACGGCGTCGTCTCGACCGTGGCGGTGCTGCCGCCCACGGCCCCGATCACGATCACGGCGGAGCAGGCGGCGGCCTTCGGCTTCCCGGCCTGCACAGCCGGCTACCGCTACTCGTTCGAGCCCGTCCCGACCGACGTCGAGGTCGGCCCCGGCGGCTGGCTCTACGTGTCGACGCTGCCCGGCGGACCGGAGGACGCCAGCCTCGGCGCTCGCGGCTCCGTGGTGCGGGTGAACCCGGCGACCGGCGAGATCCGCACGGTGGCCACCGGCCTGCTGAGCGCGACCGGCCTCGCGGTCGACCGCGTCACCGGCACGGTCGTGGTGACCGAGCTGTTCGGCGGCCCGGACGGCACGGGACGCGTGGCGCTGATCCTGCCGCGCACCTCGACGCCGATCACCGGACTCGCGGTCGTCTCGCCCGCGGCGATCGAGCTGCGGGACGGCGCTCTCTACGTCGCCCGCAACGCGTTCGTCCTCTCGCCGGAGGGCGCCCCGCAGCCGATCGGCACCCTGACGGTCGCCCGGCTGCGCGGCTTCGGAGCGGCGATGACCGCGGTCGGCTGAGGTCCGCTGCACTCCGCTGAAGTCCGCTGAGTCGCCCGGGAAGGCTCGTTCTCCAGCCCGAGAGCGAACCTTCTCGGGCGACTCAGGAGCTCCGGGCCCGCGCGGCGGGGGCTCGGCGTCGTCCAGGAGGAGGGAATAGCGTGGCGGGATGGCACTGACGCTTCCCGAGCCCCGGCTCCCCTCGCTCCTCGACTCCCCGGTGCTGCGCTGGGGAGTCCTCGCCCCCGGCTCGATCGCCGGCACCTTCGTCGCCGCGCTGCAGAAGCACACCCGGCAGCGCGTGGTCGCGGTCGGCTCGCGCTCGCAGGAGCGCGCCGATCAGTTCGCGCGGCGCTTCGGCGTCGAGCGGGCCTCGGTCGGCTCCGACGCGGTCGTGAACGACCCCGAGGTCGACGTCGTCTACATCGCCTCGCCGAACTCGGAGCACGCGCGCCAGGCCCTGCGCGCGATCGCGGCGGGCAAGCACGTCCTCATCGAGAAGCCGTTCGCCACCACGGCGGGTGAGGCCGAGATGATCGTCCATGCGGCGCGCGACGCCGGCGTCTTCGCGATGGAGGCGATGTGGATGCGCTACCTGCCGCAGATGGACGTGGTGCGGCAGCTCCTCGCGGACGGCGCGGTCGGCGCTCCCGCGCTGGTCTCCGCCGACTTCGGCGCGGCGTTCGCGTTCGACCCGGCCAGCCGCATCTTCGATCCGGCGCTCGCGGGCGGCGGCCTGCTCGACGTGGGCGTCTACGCCTCGTCCTTCGTCTCGATGGTGGCCGGGGCGCCGCAGAGCACCGTCGTCGCCGGCGCGCTGACCTCGACCGGGGTGGACGCGATGGCGACGATCGTCGGGCGGCACGCGCACGGGGTCCAGTCGGTCGCGACGTCGACCGTGCTGGCCGACACCCTGCACGCGGCGAGCGTCGCGGGCAGCGAGGGGCGGATCGACGTGCACCCCTCGTTCTGGACGCCGAGCGGCGTCACCCTGACCCGCGGCTCCGAGAGCGCCTCATGGCGGGATGAGACGGGGCTGCAGGGCGGCGAGGGGCTGGCCTGGGAGGCGGTGCACCTCGCGCAGTACGTGGCGGAGGGGCGCACCGAGTCGCCGGTGCACCCGCTGGACGAGACGGTGCAGGTGGTGCGCACGCTGGACGAGGCGCGCCGCCGCCTGGGCGTCGAGGTCTGACGACAGCGGTTCGATCTGCAGGCGATCCGGCCACCGCGCGGCACTCCCCCGCGGAGGAGAGCGCGTTCCGGACGGCATCGCCTGCAGATCGCACGTCAGCCCGCGGGCAGCTCCACCCGGAAGCTGGTGCGCCCCGGCTCCGACTCGACCAGCACCCGTCCGCCGTGCGCCTCGACCACGGCCGCCACGATCGCCAGGCCCAGCCCGGTCGAGCCGGTGGTCCGCGCCCGCGAGGAGTCGCCGCGGGCGAAGCGCTCGAACAGCACCGGCACCAGCGCCTCGTCGATCCCCGGACCGGAGTCGGTGACCGTCACGACCGCGATCGGCCGGCCGCGCTCGTCGCGGTCCTCGGCGAGCGCCGCGACGACGCGCGTGCCCGGCGGCGTGTGCACCGTGGCGTTCCGCAGCAGGTTCGCGACCACCTGGTGCAGCCGGAAGCCGTCGCCGCGGATCTCGATCGGCTCCTCGGGCAGGTCAAGGTCCCACTCGTGGTCGGGGCCGGCGACGTGGGCGTCGGACACGGCCTCGATCAGGACCATCGTCAGGTCGACCGGCTCCTTCTCCAGATCGCGGCCCTCGTCGAGGCGCGCGAGCAGGAGGAGGTCCTCGACCAGTGAGGTCATCCTGGTCGCCGCCGACTCGATCCGGTCGAGCGAGTAGCTCGCCGACTCCGACAGCTCGACGTCGCCGCGGCGGGGCAGCTCGGCGTAGCCGCGGATCGCCGCGAGCGGCGTCCGCAGCTCGTGCGAGGCGTCGGCCACGAACTGGCGGACCTTGTTCTCGCTGGCCTGGCGCGACTCCAGCGCACCGCCGACGTGGTCGAGCATGCGGTTGAAGGCGGCACCCACTCGGCCGACCTCAGTGCGGACGTCGGCGTCCTCCTCCGGCACCCGCTCGATCAGCTCGACCTCGCCGCGCTCGAGCGGCAGCTCGGCGACGCGGGTCGCGGTCGCCTCCACCCGCTCGAGCGGCCGCAGCGCCACCCGGATGATCGCGGTCGCGATCAGGGCGACCAGCAGCATCGCGAGCAGGACGACGACGACCACCACGGTGGTCAGGGTCCGGAGCGTGTCCTCGGCCTCGCCGAGGGGCACTCCGACGATCACGACCGAGCCGTCGATCACGCGCGCCTCGGCGCGGTACTGGCCGAGGGCGTCGCCGAGATCGAGGGTGGTCGCGTCACCGGCGTCGGCGACCGCGGCGGCCAGCACGGAGTCGGCCGGGTCGGCGAACTCCTGGCAGGCCCCGGAGCTGTCGATGTAGGCGCCGGTGTAGGCACCGGTCGCCCCGAGCACCGCCGTGATCGTCTGGGTGTCCTGGTTCGGGCGTCCCTCGAAGTCGCCGCTCGGGCAGGTGGTCGCGCGCTCGATGGCGCTGGAGCCGGCGAACTGGCTCGGCCCGTCGAAGCCGGCCAGCCGGTCCAGCGACTCCGAGAGCTGCGTCTCCGCGTTGTCGTAGAGGATGCCGCGCAGCGACAGCACGCTGACCGTCCCGACGATCCCCGCGATCACCGCGACCAGCGCGACGACGGCGACGACCATCCGGCGCCGCAGCGTCCAGGGCGCGCGTCGGGACGCGTTCGAGCGGCGCAGCGCCGACCGGGTCGCGAAGTCGCCGAGTGTGGGCCGCAGCCGCCCGCCCTCGGTCGTCACTGCTCGGCGGGCTTCAGCAGGTAGCCGGCGCCGCGGACCGTGTGGATCATCGGCGAGCGGCCGGCGTCGATCTTCTTGCGGAGGTAGGAGATGTAGATCTCGACGACGCTCGACTTGCCGCCGAAGTCGTAGGACCAGACGCGGTCGAGGATCTGCGCCTTGCTCAGCACGCGGCGGGGGTTCCGCATCAGGAAGCGCAGCAGCTCGAACTCGGTCGCGGTCAGCTCGATGTCGGTGCCGGCCCGGCGCACCTCGTGGCTGTCCTCGTTGAGGACGAGGTCACCCACCACGACCTCGGGGTCGTCGGCGTCGTTGGCGAGCAGGGTGGAGCGGCGGATGAGCCCACGCATCCGGGCGACGAGCTCCTCGAGGGAGAACGGCTTGGTGACGTAGTCGTCGCCGCCGGCGGTGAGCCCGGCGATCCGGTCGTCGAGCGCATCCTTCGCGGTGAGGAAGAGGACGGGGGTCTCGCTGCCGTCGGCGCGGATCCGCTGGAGCACCTGCAGCCCGTCGATGTCCGGCAGCATCACGTCGAGCACGATGACGTCGGGGCGGAACTCGCGGGTGATGGTGATCGCGGAGCGGCCCTCGGCGGCGGTGCGCACCTCCCAGCCCTCGTAGCGCAGCGCCATCTGCAGCAGATCGGTGAGGGTGCTCTCGTCGTCGACGACGAGGACGCGGATCGGCGTGCCGTCCGCTCGCTTGAGGCGGGTGCGCTGCGCGGAGGCGAGGTGCTTCGAGGGGGCCGGGGTGCTCATGTCTCCCCAGTATCAGGAGTTTTCTATGAGCGCGCTATGCCCGGGCGATGGGGCGGCTGTGCGCCGCCGGAGAAGCGCGACGACGACCGCCGCACCGCGCGCCACCACGGACAGCGGGCGGATCGCCCGCCGCTATCGTGCAGCGGGCGTGCACTCGCGCGCCCGGACGGACGGAGCAGAACGATGCCGGACTCCTCGCGGGCGATCGTGCGGCCGCTGGACGCCGCCGTCTCGGGCTTCGTCACTGTCCCCGGAAGCAAGAGCCTGACGAACCGGGCGATCGTCCTCGCCCTCGCCGCGCAGGGCACGTCGGTGCTGCGGCGCCCCCTCCCCAGCGACGACACCCGGCACGGCGCGACCGTCGCCCGTGCACTGGGCGCCACCGCGATCGACGAGGACGACGCGATCTCGATCACCGGGCTCGGTGCCCTCCGCCCTGTCGATCGGGCTGAGCTGCACGTCGGCTCGGCGGGCACGATCGCCCGCTTCCTGCCCTGCTTCCTCGCCTTCGGCGGGCCGGGCGAGTGGACGCTGACCGCGAGCGAGCAGATGACGCGGCGCCCGATGGCCGGCCTGTTCGCCGCGCTCGAGGCGTTCCCCGGCGCGCTCACCGCCCTCGGCGAGCCCGACCGCTACCCGCTTCGCGTCCGGGGCGGCGGCCACGCGCCGGCGGCGATCGAGGTCGACGGCGGCGTCTCCAGCCAGTACCTCAGCGGGCTGCTCCTCTCGGCGCCGCTGCTCGACCGCGACATCATCGTCCGCGCGCGAGGCGCCGTCGTCCAGGGCGCCTACGTCGACATGACCGTCGACTCGCTCCGCCGCTTCGGCGCGACCGTCGAGCGGAGCGCCGACCGCCGCGCCATCACCGTGCACGCGGGGCCCACCTCCGCGGTGGACCTCGAGATCGAGGCGGACGCGTCGACCGCCTCCTACTTCGCCGCGCTCCCCGCGATCCTCGGCGGGTCGATCCACCTGCCGAACGTCGAGCGCGCTAGCCGGCAGCCCGACACGCGCTTCCTCGAGATCCTCGAGCGGTTCGGCTGCGAGAGCGTCTGGAACGACGGCGGTCGCGGCGTGACCGTCACACGGCCCGGCGATCTCGACCGCCTGCGCGGCGGTGCGCGACTCGACCTCAACGACTGCTCCGACGTCGCGCTGACGACCGCCGCGCTCGCGGTCTTCGCCGACGCCCCGACCGAGATCGTCGGAGTGGAGCACATCCGCCAGCACGAGTGCGACCGGATCGACGCACTCACCGCCGCGCTGACCGCCTTCGGGATCGAGGTCGAGGAGCGGCCCGACGGCTGGCTGATCCAGCCTGGCCCCCCGCGCTTCGCCGAGATCGGCACCCGCGACGACCACCGCGTCGCCATGTCCACGGCCCTCGTCGCCCTCGGCGGAGCAGGCGCCGCGCTCGACCACCCGCGCTCCGTCGACAAGACCTGCCCCGAGTTCTGGGACCTGCTCGCGGGCGTCGGCGCGGACGTCGAGCTGGTCGAGTAGCCCCGCCGGAGCGTATCGAGACCCGCCGTCCTCACGAGGGCTGGTCTGCAGACTCTTCCTTCAGACGGTGGGCGGATCTCGATACGCCCGCTCCGCGGGCTACTCGACCAGCAGAGGGCGGCTCCCCGACATGCTGGTCGAGTAGCCCCGCAGGGGCGTATCGAGACCCACCGTCCTCAGCAGGCTGGGTCTGCAGACTCCACTTCCGGCGCCGGTGGATCTCGATACGCCCGCTCCGCGGGCTACTCGACCAGCATGGGCTTGCGCGTCGACTCCCGCGGCTAAGTGCACCTAGCGCTCGGAGGACGGCGCGGGCTCGTCGGCCGGGTCGGCGTCGAACTCCTCCGGGTCGACGACGGCCGAGCGGGCGTAGCCGCGCACGCGGCGGTCGATGAAGGTCGCGAACCAGAGGAGCACGCCGATCACGAGCAGCACGCCCGCGATCTCGTACTGCGCGATGTCGCGGCCGGAGGTGATCGGCAGCACCAGGTAGAGGCAGGCGATCGCACCGAGCACCGGCAGCACCGTCGGCGTCCGGAAGTGCGCGTGCTCCACCGGCTGGCGCCGCAGCACGAGCACCGCGACGTTCACCACCGCGAAGACCGCGAGCAGCAGCAGCGACGTGGTGCCGCCGAGCAGGACCGCGATCGGGTCGGACGGGTCGCGCGACACGTACGCGGTGAGCAGCAGCGCGAGGACGGTGGTGAACAGGATCGCCGCCCACGGCGTCCGCCGGCCGGCCAGCACGTTCTTCAGGAACGGCGGCAGCACGCCCTGCTTGCTCATCCCGTAGAGCAGGCGGCTGGCCATCATCATGTTGATCAGCGCGCTGTTCGCGACGGCGAAGAGCGAGATGAAGGGCAGCAGCGTCGAGATCGGGAAGTCCGGCGCGGCCGTCTCCACGACCGTCACGAGCGGCGTGTCGTTGCCGGCCAGCTCGCCGATCGGCACGATCGCGACGGCGAGCGTCGAGACCAGCACGTAGACGACGGCGGTGATGCCGAGACCGGTCAGCATCACCTTCGGGAAGATGCGGCTCGGGTCCTTGGTCTCCTCGGCCATGTTGACCGAGTCCTCGAAGCCGACCATCGCGAAGAAGGCCAGCGAGGTGGCGGTGCTGACCGCGAGCAGGAGCGACTTGTCCTCGGGCGTCTCGAACGCGACGACGCGGGAGAAGTCGGCCTGGCCGCCGAAGACCGCGAAGAAGCAGACGAAGATCACCAGCAGCAGGCCCGACAGCTCGATCAGGGTGAGCACCACGTTCAGGCCGACGCTCTCGGCGACTCCGCGCAGGTTGACCAGCGCGATGCAGACCATGAAGATCAGCGCGATGCTCAGCCGCGTGCCCGCGCCGTCGCCCAGGCCGAAGCCGATCGCGAAGTTGCTCGCGAACGCGCCGGAGGCGGCCGAGGCCGAGGTGATCCCGCTCGCCATCACGGTGAAGCAGACCAGGAAGGTGACGAAGTGGATCCCGAACGCCTTGTGCGCGTAGAGCGCGGCGCCGGCGGCCTGCGGGAACTTGGTCACCAGCTCGAGGTAGGAGCAGGCGGTCAGCGTCGCGACGACGAAGGCGATCACGAACGGCAGCCAGGCGGCACCGCCCACCTCAGAGGCGACCTGCCCGGTCAGCGCGTAGATGCCGGTGCCGAGGATGTCCCCCACCACGAAGAGGAGGAGGAGCTTGGGACCGAGGACCCGCTTGAGCTCGGGAGGTGCCGTCTTCTCGCTGGTCGCCGTCATGATCGCGCCTCCATCGGTTCGTACCGGGTGGCGCGAGCCTAGGGCCGCGCGGGAGGCAGGGGGAAGCCCCGAGGACGGGAACGACGGCGCGAGCGCGTCCGGGAACGCAGAAGCGCCAGGACCCCGAACCGGTCCTGGCGCTTCTGTGGCAGTGGGGTCAGAGAATGATCGGCAGCAGGTTGCAGAGACCGGTGAAGCCGAGGGCCTGGTTGCCGAGGCCCGTCAGGCGGGCGGTGGCGGAGTTGTTGCCCGCGTTCGACTCCGTGTAGCCGGCCGGGACGCTGGCCAGAGACAGGGTGAAGTTGGTCGCGACGAACGCTCCGAGGACTCCGGTGAAGCGCACCGTGGCGGACGGCGTGGCGCTGCCGATCGTGATCGTGCGGTTCGAGCCGACGAGCACGCCGACGGAGGCCGCGGTCGCCGTCAGCGTCACGTCGGCGAGCGACGGGCCCGAGAGCGTGAAGGTGGTGCCGGCCGGGATGTTCCCGGAGGCGGCGCTGATCGTGAACTCGGGGAAGGTTCCGAGCAGGCCGATGGTCGCGCAGCTCTTCGAGACGACGATGTCGACGGTCGCGTTCGACGCGGCGGCAGCGGGAGTGGCGATGGCGACGGCGACGACCGGCACGCTCCAGGCGGCGGTCTTGGCGAGCGAGCGGCGGGAGAGGGAGTTCTCGGGCACGGGTTCCCTTTCGAGGAGTCGGAGCGGAGGCCGTGCGTCGGAGGAGACCCCCGCGACCGGACAAGGGGAAAGCTAGGGAGCTGTCCCCCTTTCGATCCATCCCGGCGAACACGGCGAGGATCACTCGAATCCGGCAGAACCTGTCTCCGGGCTGAGAGCCGCCTGCACGGCCGCGCGCGAGGATCCGCGCCGTTCCGGGCGCCGCCGAGCGCCGATCCGGCGAGCGGCGCCTCGGTCGCGTTCCTCGCCGAGGCGAGCGGACCCGCCGAGGAGGCGGATCAGGCGTCGCGAAACAGCGCGCCGCTGTCGGCCCCGGACGGTTCCCCCGCCGGTCGCGTCTCCGGACGTCCCGCCGGTTCAGGCGTCGTCGAGGTCCTCCGCGGCGCGCCGCAACCGCAGCAGCACCTGGAGCTCCAGCGCCCGCCCCCGCCACTCCCGGCCGAGCAGCCGGTCGAGCGCCGCGAGCCGCTGATAGACGGTGTTGACGTGCACGCGCAGCGCCGCTGCGGTGGCCGTGGGCCGGCGGCCCTGGTCGAGGAACACCTCGAGCGTCCGGAGCAGCGGGACGCCGCGCGCGGCCTCCTCGGCGAGCACCGGCCCCAGCTCGCGCGCCGTCTGGTCGCGCAGCTCCTGCCGGCCGGTGCGGCTGAGCAGGACCGCGAAGACGCCGAGGTCGGCCGCCCGCGCCAGCACGGCCGTCCGGCCGAGCGTCGTCATGACCCGCGCGGTCCGGCTGGCCTCCGCGTGCGCCGCGCGCAGCCCCGCGGGCTCGAGCACTGGCCCGGCCAGGCCCGCCGCCGGCGCCTCCTCGCCGCCCCAGCGCAGAGACAGGTCGAGGTCGGCGGGGACGACGAGCACCAGCTGACCGCGGTGCACCGCCGAGGCGACGCGCTCGCCGAGGCGCAGGCCCGCCACGTACCGCCGGGCGCGCTCGGGGTCGCCGCCCGCGACCACCACGAGGTGCGCCCGACGGGGATCGAGGCCCGCTCCCCACCAGCGCCGGCTCTCGGCGGCCGGGTCCTCCTCGCTCCGGCTGAGCAGGTCGATCGTGGCGATGTCGCGGCCGAGCTGCACCGCGCGGGCGGTCGCCCGAGCGCCGGCGAGGGTCAGCGCGATCAGCGGAGCGGCGCGCTCGACGAGCAGCGCCGCATCGACGGCGGGTGCAGCGGAGTCGGCGGACTCCGCGTCGTCGACGACCAGCGCGCCGAAGAGAGTGCCCGCCGCCAGCACCGGCTGCACGAGCGCCTCTCCCACCCGGATCCGGCCCGGATCGCCCGACTCGCCCGCTCGGGCGAGCGCCACCCCGATCGGCCCGGCACCGGGGTGCGCGAACCAGCGCACCGGCGCGTCCGTCATCGCCCGCACCCGCTCGACGAGGGAGTCGGGGTCGCCGCCCGCGAGCACGGCCGCGGTGAGCTCGGCGTCCAGGCGCAGCGTCGCCGCCAGCCCGTCGCGCGCGGCCCGCAGCTCCTGCGCTCTGCTGGCGTTGTCGAGCGCGACCGCGGCGTGCGCGGCGAGCGCCGTCAGCAGGCTGATCTCGTGCTGCCCGAAGCGCCGCTCCTCCCGCTTGGCGGCGAGCAGCACGCCGAGGATCTGCCCGCGCACGCTGAGCGGCACGCCGAGCAGGCCGCGGATCGACTCGGCGGCGGCGGCGCGATCGGCGCGCGGCTCGTGGACGAGGGTCTCGTCCGCCGCGTAGTCCGAGGTCCACCGGGGCGCTCCCGCGTCGAGCACGGCGCCGACGAGCCCGGCCGAGCTCGGCAGGCGCACGCCGACCAGGTGCGCCGAGCGGTCCCCGCTGGCGACCCGGATCTCGAGGTCGTCCTCGGCGATCAGCACCACGTAGGTCAGGTCGACGCCCAGCAGCCGCCGGGCCTGGTCGACCACCTCGACCAGCAGCTCGCCCGGATCGGCGACGGAGGCGAGCCGGCCTGCGATGTCGTTCAGTGCCGCCAGCTCGACCGCCCGGTGGCGCCGCTCCTGCAGCAGCACCGCGATCTCGACGGCCGCGCGCGCCTCGGCGTCGACGACGGACTCCTGAGCGCCCGCCGCCAGCAGCGCGACGCGGTGCGCCTCGAGCGCGGGCAGGTCGGCCTGGTCCGCGAGGAGGTCGAGCCACTGCTGCCGTGCCATGGAGGCATCCTCCACCCTGAGGCTCGAGAGTGGAAGGTCCGTCCATTGTCGGCGAGGGCGGGGAGGACCGAGAGTGGAGCGTCCCCGAGCGGCACCGCCGCCCCCAGCTCAGGAGCTCCCCATGAACAACGTCGTTCCCCACCCCGATCACGGCCTCTCCGACGTCGCGCCGACGCCCGGCAGCGCCGGCCCCGCCGCCGTCGCCGACACCCCGCCCGTCCTCACCGGACCGCTCCGGCTGCGCCGGCTCTCGGTCGGCCTCGCCCTCGTCTACGTCGCGATCCTCGCGATCAACTCCGGCGGCCTCGGCATCCTCATCCCGAACCTCGTCGCCGACCTCGACGCCGCGAACAAGATCGGCAACCTCGCGATCGTCACCACGGTCGCCTTCCTCGCCAACGTCTTCGCGCAGCCGATCGCCGGCGCGCTGTCGGACGCGACCCGCTCGCGCTTCGGCCGCCGCTCCCCCTGGATGATCGGCGGGGCGCTGCTCGCGGGCGGCTTCGTCCTCGGCCTCCCGCTGGCGAGCTCGGTGGTGATGGTCGCCGTGATCTGGCTCGTGGTCCAGCTCGGCCTCAACGCCCTGCAGGCCGCCGCGACCGCCCTGGTGCCCGACCGCTTCCCCGCGGCCAAGCGCGGCGGCGTCTCCGGAATGATCGGCCTCGGCATCACCGTCGGCAACGCGGCCGGCGCCGTCATCGCCGGCTCCACGGTCGGCTCGGGCGCCCTGCCCTACGTCGTCCTCGCTGTGCTCCTGCTCGTGATCGTCGCGCTCTTCGTCGTGGTCAACCCCGACCGCTCCAGCCGCGACGACGTCGCCGCTCCCCGCCAGACCCTCGGCGAGTTCCTCCGCGGCTTCTGGGTCGACCCCCGCAAGCACCCCGACTTCGCCTGGGCCTTCGCCGCGCGCTTCCTGATGGTCATCGGCTTCTACGGCGCGCAGACCTTCGGGCTCTACATCCTGCGCGACTACATCGGCCTCAGCGACGAGGCGTCCAACGGCTTCGCCGCGCAGATCGGCATCGTGCTCCTGCTCGGCGTGCTGATCTCCGCGCTCACCAGCGGAGTGCTGTCCGACCGGATCGGGCGCCGCAAGCCCTTCATCGTCTGGGCCTCGGTGATCATGGCGATCGGCCTCGCCGTCCCGCTGGTGCTGCCGACCACCACCGGCATCCTGATCTACAGCTTCCTGCTCGGCCTCGGCTTCGGCGCCTACATCTCGATCGACCTCGCCCTGATGACCGAGGTGCTGCCCGTCTCGATGACCTCCGGCGCCAGCACCGCGGGCCGCGACCTCGCCATCCTCGGCCTCGCCACGACGCTCCCCCAAGCGCTCAGCCCCTCGATCGCGGCCGGGCTCGTCTCGCTCACCGGCGGCTACCCCGTGCTGTTCGTCTCGGGCATCGTGTTCGTGGTGCTCGGAGCGCTCGCGGTGATCCCGATCAAGTCGGTCCGCTGACCGGCACGGCCCCGGGACCCGCGGCGGGGTCCCGGGGCCGACCTGCGTCCGCCGCCCCCTGCTCCCCTGGCCG
Organism: Rathayibacter sp. VKM Ac-2929; assembly: GCF_022815495.1. Taxonomy (NCBI): domain Bacteria; kingdom Bacillati; phylum Actinomycetota; class Actinomycetes; order Micrococcales; family Microbacteriaceae; genus Rathayibacter; species Rathayibacter sp. VKM Ac-2929. The sequence goes on along the minus strand of NZ_JALGRV010000001.1, from coordinate 478,014 downwards.
CCCCTCGAGAAAGACGGACCGATGCGACTCCACACCACGACGACCGGAGACGGCGAGCGCCGGCTGGCCCTCGTCCACGGCCTCGGCGCCGACGGGGCGACCTGGGCGCCGCTCGCCGAGCGGCTGGTCGCGACCGGCGAGTACACCGTCACCACGGTCGACCTCCGCGGGCACGGCCTGAGCGACCGCGCCTCCCGCTACCGCCTCGACGACTTCGCCGACGACCTCGTCGAGACCCTGCCGGCGGGCCTGGACGGCGTCGTCGGGCACTCGCTCGGCGGCGCGGTGCTGGTGCGCGCGGTGCCGCGCCTCCGCCCCGCGCAGGCGGTCTACCTCGATCCGGGCTTCGCGCTCGCGCTGCCCACCGCCGGAATCGCGGGGCGGCTGTTCTGGGCGGTCCCGCAGCTCACGATGGGCGTCGCCGGCCTGGTGCAGGCCCGCAAGGGGGCCGCGGTGCGCCGCGGCTACCCGCCGGAGATCCGCGCCGCGCTGGATGACGCGCGCGGCCGGTTCGACGCCTCGATGGCGATCGGCGTCTTCCGCGACGTCGCCTTCCACCCGGTCGCGGTCGGCGCTCCGGCCGTGCCGTCGGTCCTCGTGCTCTCCGACGACTCGCCCGCCGTGCTGCCCGATGCCGTCGTCGACCGGCTCGAGGCGGCGGGCTGGGGCGTGCGGCGCGTCCCCGGCGTGCACCACGACCTGCACCTCGAGGCGCCGGAGCGGACCTTCGAGCTGGTCGCCGGGCTCCTCCGTCCCGGCGCGGAGCGGCGCTGACCGGCACGGCACCCCATGGCGAGCCGACGGGCCCGGCGGCGCACATCGGCGACTCATAGACGACCGAGACGAGCCGCATAGCGCGCCTTCCTACTGTCGGGACGTCGAGCGGACCCCACCGCTCGGCCTCCCCGACCGAAGGACGCCATGTTCGCCACCTATCTCCGGCGAGAGCTGACCAACCGCCGCCGGCAGACGATGATCATCGCCGCCGGAATGGCGCTCGCCATCGCCCTCGTGATCCTCGTCACCTCGTTCTCCGCCGGAGTCCGCAGCGCCCAGGCCTCGGTCCTCGAGTCCGTCTACGGCGTCGGCACCGACATCACCGTCACCCAGGCCGCCGTCGCCCCGACGGAGGGGCAGGCCCCCGGCCAGCGCTTCGACTTCGGCTCGACCGACGGGACGACCGACGACGGCACCACCTCCGTCAGCCAGTCGCGCCTCGAGGCCGACCGCGGCACGACCACCTTCGACGCCTCGGCCGTCGCCACCGCGCAGGGCGTGACCGACGTCTCCGCCGCGATCGGCGTCCTCGCGCTGAACAACACGACCTTCAGCGGACAGCTGCCCGACTCCGCCCAGCAGGGCGGCACCAGCGGCACCGGCGGCACCGCGGGTCAGGGCGCCGCAGGCACCGCTCCGGCGGCCGGCGAGGCGCCCACGGGCGGCCCGGACGGCGCGGGAGGCTCCTCCTTCGGCGTCGACTCCTTCTCGGTGCTCGGCCTCGACCCGGCCGGCTCCGCGATCGGCCCCCTGGCCGACGTGAGCCTCACCGACGGCCGCACGTTCACCGCGGACGACGCGGGCCAGAACGTCGTCGTCGTCGACTCCTCCTACGCGACCACGGCCGCGCTGTCCGTCGGCTCGACCGTCGACATCGGCGGCACCGACTTCAGCGTGATCGGCATCGTCACGACCGACTCCACGGACGCGAGCACCGCCTCCGACACGTACATCCCGCTCGACGTCGCCCAGACTCTCTCCGGCCAGGCCGGACTGATCTCCTCCGTCTACGTCCAGGCCGCCTCCTCCGAGGACATCTCCTCGATCCAGACCGCCCTGCAGACCGCGCTGCCCGACGCGACCGTCTCAACGCAGGCCGACCTCGCCTCGAGCGTCTCCGGCTCGCTCTCCACGGCGGGCAGCCTCGTGGCGAACCTCGGCACCTGGCTCTCGCTGCTGGTCCTCGCCGCCGCGTTCCTGATCGCGATCCTGTTCACCGTCTCGGGCGTCACCCGGCGCACCCGCGAGTTCGGCACGCTCAAGGCGATCGGCTGGAGCAACGGCGCGATCGTCCGCCAGGTGGCCGGCGAGTCCGTCGTCCAGGGGCTGATCGGCGGAGCCGCGGGCATCGTCCTCGGGCTCGTCGGCGTCACGATCGTGAATCTGATCGCGCCCACCCTCTCGGGCACCTCCACCACCACCTCGGCGATGGGCGCCGGCGGTCCCGGCGGCGGCTTCGGCGGAGGCGGCCCCGGCGCCGCGCAGACCGCCGCGGCCACCGAGGTGGCGCTCTCGCTCCCCGTCACCGTGCCGGTCATCCTGCTCGCGGTCGGCCTCGCCGTCCTCGGCGGACTCCTCGCCGGAGCCCTCGGCGGCTGGCGCGCCTCGCGCCTGCGCCCCGCGGCCGCGCTCCGCTCGGTCGGCTAACCCCCTCGTCTCCTCGACTCCTCGTCCCCGGAAGGACACCCGCATGTACACCCTCACGAACGTCACCAAGAGCTACGACGGAGCGAAGACGACGGTCACCGCGCTGAAGGACGTCACCCTCACGATCCCGGACGGGCAGATGGTCGCGATCCAGGGCCCGACCGGCGGCGGCAAGTCGACGCTGCTGCAGATGCTCGGCGCGCTCGACCGGCCCACCTCGGGCACCGTCGTCCTCGGCGAGCACGAGATCTCCTCGGCGGGCGACGCGCGCCTCGCCGCGATCCGGGCGCGGGAGGTGGGGATCGTCTTCCAGAGCTTCAATCTGATCCCGACGCTCACCGCGCTCGAGAACGTCGAGACGGCCCTCGCTCCGCAGCGCATCCCGCGGGCGGAGCGGGCCGAGCGGGCGAAGGCGGCCCTCGCCTCCGTCGGCCTCGCGGACCGGCTCGACCATCTGCCCGCCGAGCTCTCCGGCGGTCAGCAGCAGCGCGTCGCGATCGCCCGCGCACTGGTCAAGAACCCGACGGTGCTCCTCGCCGACGAGCCGACCGGCGCCCTCGACGAGGACACCCGCGACGACATCATGACCCTGCTCGAGACCCTCTGGAAGGACCTCGGCCTCACCCTCGTCATCGTCACCCACGACTCCGCCGTCGCCCGTCGCGCCCAGCGCCGCCTGCACCTCAAGAACGGCCACGTCCGCGACGTCGCCTGAGCCCATGCTGATCGAGTAGCCCGCGCAGCGGGCGTATCGAGATCCACCACCGTTCGAACAGCGGGTCTCGATACGCGCTGCGCGCTACTCGACCAGCAGAAAGCGCCTGCTCCTCGGTCGGCCGCGCCTCCCGCTGAGGCCCAGCCTCAGCCCGCGTGCTCCCGCAGGAACGCCAGTGCACGCGGCCACGCGTCCGTCGCCGCGTCCGCCCGGTACATGCCCTCGTTCGCGTCGTTGAAGAACGCGTGCCCGGCTCCCGGATACACGACGATCTCCACGTCCTTGCCCGCGGTCGCCTCGCGGATCCCGGGGACCTGCGCCATCAGCGGTTCGTCCTGGTCGCCGTAGAATGCGAGGACCGGCACGCGCAGCGAGCCGAGCTCCTCCGCCGAGGCCGTGTTGTGCCCGTAGAACGGCACGGCCGCGGCCACGCGCGGCTCCGCGAGCGCGAGGGCCCAGCTGAAGGTCCCGCCGTAGCAGAAGCCGGTGACGGAGACGCTCGTCGTCCCCTCCTCGCGCAGGAGCCGCTCGACCAGCGCCCGGAGGATCGCGATCGTCCGCACCGCGTGCTGCGGCGTGAACACCGGGGCGAAGAACGTCCGCAGCTCCACCTGGCGCGGCAGCCGGCGCACCGGGTGGTCGTAGTCCGCGCGCTGCTCGGTCTCGAGCTGCTCGAGCAGCCCGCTGTCGGCGAGCAGCTCGGGCGCGACGACGCGGAAGCCCTCTGCCGCGTAGCGGTCGGCGACCGAGCGGATGTGGCCGTCGACCCCCCACACCTCGTGGATCAGGATCAGGACGCGCCCGCCCTCTCCGCTGCAGTACACCGGTACATCGTGGTCGGCCAGGGTCCAGGTCTCATCGCTCGTGGGCATCTGCGCACCCTAGCCCCGCCGGCCGGGAGCACACCCACCGGTGGACCTCCGGCACGCAGAACCTCGTCCGGCTCGTCGAACCGGCCGATTCCCGCGAGCCGGAGCCGATTCCGCGAGCCGGAGGTGCCCCGGAGGTGCGCTCAGCCCGCCGCAGCAGTGAGCGGCGGCGCCACCAGGATCTCGTCCCACTCCCCCTCGGGCCGCTCCCAGCGGAAGCCGTGCCGCTCGTAGAGCCGGCGCGCGGCGCTCCCCCGCAGCACGTCGAGGCGGAAGGGCCGGTCGGCGCGCCCGTCCTCGAGCATCACCCGCCGGAGGACCGCCCCGCCGATCCCGCGCCCCTGCGCGGCGGTCGCGAGGTAGAAGTGCTCGATCCAGACCGCGTCGTCCTCGAGTCGCGACGCGATGCAGCCGACGACCTGGCCGTCCGCCTCGATCACGCGGGTGTGCTCGGGCCGGTAGCCGTCCAGGAAGCGGTGCCGCACCCGGTGCTCGTCGTAGCGGTCGAGCCGCTCGAGGTCGGGCCGCATCACGACGGCGCGCAGCTCGGCGATCACCGGGGCGTCGTCGAGCCGCCCCGCCCGGAGGCTCCAGCGCGGAACCCCGTCGAGCTCAGCGCCCACGGGGCTTCCGGGTCCGCCGCACCGCCGGCCGCGCGGTACCGCCGGGGCGGGCGGGCTTCTTCTTCCCGCCGCCGGCCTTCTCCAGCTTCTCCCGCGCCTCGCGGGCCTTCGCCTTCGCCGCCTTCGCCCGCGACTCGACCTTCGGCGTCGCCGCCGTGCCGCGCGTGGTGTTCGCGCTGCGGCCGCGGACCACGCCGATGAAGTCCTCGACGTCGTCGGTCTTGTCCTCGGTCGCCCAGGCGAGCCGGACGCTCGTGGGCGCGACTCCGGTGACGGGGACGACCCGCACGTCCTTCCGGCTGTGCACGCGGGCGACGGACTGCGGCACGATCAGCACGCCGACCCCGGCCGCGACCTGCTCGACGGCGTCGTCGAGGCCGGTCATCCGCGGCAGCGCCCGGCGGGTGCCGTCCGCGATCTCCGCGGCGAGCGCCGCCCACTCCGGCACCGTCTCCGGCTCCTGCAGCAGGTGCTCGTCGGCGAGGTCGGCGACGTCCATCTCCTCGGCGTCGGCGAACGCGTGCTCGCGGGGCAGGATCGCGACGGGCTGCTCCTCGTAGAGCAGGATCGAGCTGACGGAGTCGCTGCGCACGTCCCCGCGCACGAAGACGATCTGCGCGCGGCCGTCGTGCAGCACCTCCTCCTGCTCGCTCTCCGCGATCGGGAGCACGCGGAGCCGCAGGTCGGGGCGGCGCTCGGACCAGACCCGGGTCCACTTGGTCGGCGTGACGCCGGGCACCAGGGCGATCAGGAGCGCGGGGCCCTCGGGCTCGGCGTCGTCCGGCTCGGCGTCAACGGGCTCGGTGGCGTCGGGCTCGACGTCGTCCGGCTCCGGCATCTCGAGGTCCGTCTCAGCGGCATCGGCCCCGTCGTCCAGGCCGACCGCGTCCTCGCGGGGTGCCGGCTGCTCGCGGGGGTCCGGCTCGTCGCTCATCCGTCCAGGGTAGGTCCTGCACGCCCACCGGTAGGGTTGCCGCATGGCCAAGGCGACACAGACGATGAAGGCTGCGACCGCGGCGAAGAAGCTCCAGATCTTCCTCCCCGCGACTCCGGAGGAGTTCCAGGAGTCGGCGATCACGCGTGAGCAGTACGACGACCTCGTCGCGAACCCGCCCGAGTGGCTGACGACGCTCCGCGAGACCGGCCCGCACCCGCGCCCCGTCATCGCCTCGCGCCTGAACGTCTCGATCTCTGGCCTCGCCCGCGGCGGCATCGACGAGGCGCTGACCACCGAGCAGATCCAGGCCCTCCTCGACGAGGTCCCCGAGTGGCTCCGCGTCGAGCAGAACTCCTACGCCGAGGTCCGCCGCGAGCAGGCCCGCCTCAAGTCCGAGCGCGCCGCCAAGGACGCCGAGTCCGCGTAAGCCGGACTGCCGCGAGATGCCACTCGTGCACGCGACGCGCCGTGAAAGGCGTGCACAAGTGGCATCTCGCGGAGGGGGCTAGGCCGGGACGTCCACCCAGGCGCCCGCCGCCGAGGCGTCGAGGACGGCGTCGGTGATGCGGGCGGCGCGCAGGCCGTCCGCGAAGGTCGGCAGACCCTCGACCTCGGCACCCGCGACGGCGGCGTAGGTGTCCCGCGCGAACGCGGTGAACGCGTCCTGGTAGCCCATCGGATGCCCGCTCGGCACGATCGAGAGCCGCGCCGCATCCGGGCGCAGGATCGACCCGTCGCGCGGAACGAGCGTCGCGCTGTCGCGCCGCCCGACCCACAGCGTCTCGGGCAGCTCCTGCTCGAACCGCAGCGACTCCTCGAGCCCCGAGACCTCGAGCACCAGCTCGTTCCGGTGCCCGGCGGTCACCTGCGAGACGAGCAGCGTGCCGACGGCGCCGCCCGCGAGGCGGACGATCACCCCGGCGGCGTCCTCCGTCTCGACCCGACGCCCGCCGCGCTCCGCGTGCACCGTGCTCGTGAGCGACGCGAGCGACGCGATCCGCTCGCCGGTCACGAACTCGAGCAGATCGACCAGGTGCGAGCCGATGTCGGCGAAGGCGCGCGAGCGCCCGCCCGCCGCCGGGTCGACGCGCCAGTTGTCGTCGGAGGCGCCGAGCAGCCAGTCCTGCAGATAGCTCCCGCGCACCGTCACGAGCCGCCCGGTCTCACCGGCCGCGACCCGCGCCCGCGCCTCGCGCACCATCGGGTGGAACCGGTAGGCGAACGGCACCGTGGCGACCACTCCGGCGGCCGACGCGGCGTCGACGAGCGCAATCGCCTCCGCGGTCGTCGCCGCGAGCGGCTTCTCGCAGACCACGTGCTTGCCCGCCGCGATCGCCGCCAGGGCGAGCTCGGCGTGCGTCCCGTTCGGCGTGCAGACGTGCACCACGTCGATCGAGTCGTCCTCGATCAGCGCGCGCGCATCGTCGTGGGCGACCTCGAAGCCGAGCTCGCCGGCCGCCCGCTCGCCCTTCGCCGGGCTGGAGGAGGCGATGCCCGCGAGCACCGCGCCCGCACTGCGGGCCGCCCGGCTGTGCACGGCGGCCATGAAGCCGCCGCCGAGCACGCCGACCCGCAGGGGTCCGCCCATCAGACGAGCGTCGCTTCGCTCGGGTCCCAGTCCTCGGGCAGAGCGGGGCGCGGCGCGACGGTGCTCTCGACGAGCACCTTCTCGCCGGTCTCGGCGGCCTCGAGCAGCGACAGCATCACGTCGGTCACGTGGTAGGCCAGATCGCCCGAGGCCGCCTCGGGACGGTCGGCGCGGATCGCCCGCGCGAGCTCGAGCACGCCGGTGCCGCGCGAGGCGGTCGAGCCGGTCGCCTGGACGACCTCCGGCTCGGACCCGCCGCGCCGGTACAGCGTCAGCTCGCCGTCGTGCATGTTCGGATCGGGGAGCACGAGGGTGCCCTCGGAGCCGTTGATCTCGACGAAGCCCATCCGCGGCAGGCTCGACTCGAAGCTCCAGACGCCCTGCGCCGAGGCGCCGGACTCGAAGCGCAGGAGCCCGCCTATGTGCGTCGGGATCGTCACGGGGAACTCGGTGCCCTCGCGTGGGCCGGAGCCGACCGTCCGGGTGGCCCGGGCCTGCGAGGAGACCGCGGTCACGCTCTCGACCGGGCCGAGGTTCTGCACGAGGGTCGTGATGTAGTACGGCCCCATGTCCAGCAGCGGTCCGCCGCCGGTGGTGAAGAAGAACTCGGGGTTCGGGTGCCAGCCCTCGGGGCCGGGGCCCTGGAAGAGCGTGATCGCCGAGAGCGGTGTGCCGATGGCTCCGCCCTCGATGAGGCGCTGCGCGGTCTGCAGGCCGGCGCCGAGGAAGGTGTCGGGCGCCGTCGCGACGCGCAGCCCCTTCTCCTTCGCGAGCGCGAGCAGCTCGACGCCGCTGTCGCGATCGAGCGAGAACGGCTTCTCGGTCCAGACGTGCTTGCCCGCCTCGACGGCCTGGCGCGCCACCTCGACGTGCGCGGCCGGGATCGTGAGGTTCACCACGATCTCGATGCCGGGGTGCGCGAGCAGCTCGTCCACCGTGCCCGAGGCCGGCACGCCGAACGCCTCCGCCTGCGCCCTCGCGCGGTCGAGGTCGATGTCCGCGACGAAGAGGACCTCGAGGTCGGGGAAGACGGTGAGGTTGGTCAGGTACTGCGTGCTGATGTTGCCGGCGCCGATGACGCCGACGCCGACGCGCCCCGCGCCGCTCATGCGCCGAGCTCCGAGACGTAGCGGAGACCGGAGGCGAGGCCCTCGAAGACGTCGCCCGCGTAGGCGTCGAACTCGAGGACGGCCAGGGCCTGCGGGGCCGCGGCGAGGATCGCCGGAACGTCCATCGCCCCCTCGCCCGCGGGCAGCTGCTCGGACGTCTCCTTCGAGATCGGCCCGTCCTTCACGTGCAGGAACTGCACGCGATCACCGAGGCGGCCGAGCACCTCGACCGGGTCGTCACCGCCGACCGCGGCCCAGTAGGTGTCCAGCTCGAGGACGATGCGCGGGTCGAGCAGGCCCGAGAGGTGCTCGAAGGCGCTGCGGCCGTCGACGCGGTTCTCGAACTCGAAGGCGTGGTTGTGGTAGCCCAGCACCAGCCCGCGCGAGGCGGCGGAGTCGACGAGCCCGTTGAGCTCGTCGGCGATGGCCTTCACGCCGTCGGCGCTGGTCCAGCGCTCCGGATCGACCATCGGTTCGATCACGGTCTGCACCCCGAGCGAGGCGGCGAGGTCGAGGATCTCCTCGACCGGCGCCCCGGCCTCGAGCAGCCGGGCGTGCGCGCTCGGCGCGGTGAGGCCGGCGGCCGGGAGGGCGGAGCGGTAGGCGTCGGCGCGGTTCACCAGGTCGAAGAGCTCGACCTTCGCGAATCCGAGTCCGGCGAGCCGGTCCAGCGCGGCCGGCAGGTCCTCCGCGAGCGCGTCGCGGACCGAGTAGAGCTGGACGGAGAGGTCTGAGGGTGTGGCCACCGGGGGGTGCTCCTGATCGACGTCGAACATTGGTCCCCCGACCCTACGCGGACTTTTGCTTCCCGCCAAGCAAAACCCCGGGCCGCGGCGCGGGAAAGCCTGCTCCCGACGCGCAGAAGCCGACCCCCTGTGGTTGACTCCAGCCATGTCCCCGCGCCGCCGCTCCTCGATCAGCGCGGTGGGCGAGCTGCTGCTCCTGCTCGCCGACGGCGCGGCGCGCACCCGGGCCGACGTCGTCGCCGAGACCGGCCTGCCCCGCGCCGCCGTCTCCGCGCAGCTCGACGCGCTGATCGCGACGGGTCTCGTCGCCCGCCGCGACGACGCCCCCTCCTCCGGCGGGCGCCCGGCCGGCCGCGTCGCCTTCGACGCCCGCGCGCGCAGCCTCCTCGTGATCGACTTCGGTGCCGCGCACGCCACCGTCGCCCTGACGGACCTCGACGGCCGCGTCCTGGCCGAGCGACGCGAGGCGATCGCGATCGCGGACGGCCCGCAGGTCGTCCTCGGCCACGCCCTCGACGTCGCCGACGCGCTGCTCGCGACCCCCGGCGCCGGTCCGCTCGCGGGCGTCGGCGTCGGCGTCCCCGGCCCGGTCGAGCACGCGACCGGCCGCCCGGTGAAGCCGCCGATCATGCCCGGCTGGGACCGCTTCGACATCCCCGCCGCGGTCGGCCGCCGCCTCGCCGTCCCCGTCCTCGTCGACAACGACGTGAACCTGCTCGCGCTCGGCGAGCACGCCGCCCACTACGCCGACGTCGACGACCTCCTCTACGTGAAGGTCTCCACCGGCATCGGCGCCGGCATCGTCAGCGGCGGCGCCCTCCAGCGCGGCGCCCTCGGCGCGGCGGGCGATCTCGGCCACGTGCAGGTGCCCGGCGACCGCGGCGAGGCCGACCTCGAGGCGATCGCGAGCGGCTCGGCCATCGCCCGCCGCCTCACTGCCGCAGGCCTGCACACCGCCGCCGGCCTCCCGGTCGCCCGGACCTCCGACGTCGTCGCCCTGCTCACCGCGGGCGAGCCGACCACCGTCGAGCTGACCCGCGCCGCCGGCCGCGACCTCGGCGAGGTGCTCGCGACCTGCGTCAACCTGCTCAACCCCTCCGTCATCGTCATCGGCGGCAGCATCGCGGAGGCGAGCCACGAGGTCCTCGCCGGCGTCCGCGAGGTGGTCTACCGCCGCTCCCTCCCCCTGGCGACCCGCGCCCTCGACATCGTGCAGGCCTCCGGTGACACCGGCGGCGGCGTCCGCGGCGCCGCCCTGATGGTCCGCCGCCACCTGCTCTCCCCCGCCGAGGTCGACGCCTTCCTCAGCGCCTGACCCGGCCTGGGCCCGGGCCGACCTCCCCCCGCCGACGGCGTGCCGGTTGGGCAGGACGGCCCGGGAGGCAGAGAATGAATCGGTGCCCGATCTGCAGCTCTCGTTCCCCTGGGAGACGCAACCCGTCTTCGTGGACGCGAAGCCGCCGCACCTCCGCCGAGTCGTCGCCGACTCCTCCGACCGCGTCGCCTGGCTGCGCGCCCGCTCGCGGGGCATCACCGCGACCGACGTCGCGCGCCTCTCCTCCCCCGCGGCGATCGATCGCGCCGCGCTCGACAAGCTCTACGGCTCGAGCTTCAGTGGCAACGCCTTCACCGACCACGGCCGCGCCCGCGAGCCGGAGATCGCCGCCTGGGTGCTCCGCGAGCACGCGATCGAGCCGAGCAGCACCCTCTTCCACGCGAGTCAGGAGCGCCGCCACCTGGCCACTCCCGACGGCATCGGCCTCCGCGAGGACGGCCGCCTCGAGCTCTGCGAGATCAAGACGACCTCGAAGCAGTGGCGCAGCATCCCGCGCCACTACCTGCGCCAGGTCTTCTGGCAGCAGTACGTCCTCGGCGCCGAGCGCACTCTCGTCGTCTGGGAGCAGCACCGCGACTTCGTCCCGATCGACGCCGTCCCCGAGTTCCGCTGGGTCGACCGCGACGAGGACGAGATCCACGTGCTGGTCCGCCTCGCCGGCATGCTGATGGCCGAGCTGCACGAGAGAACGCGCGCGGGCCGGCGGTGACCGCCCTGCTCCTGCACGGCCTGGGCGGCGACCGCTCCCAGCCGCTCGGCCTCCTGCGCGCGGCGCTGCCGGCCGGCACCGAGGTCATCGCGCCGGACGTCCGCGCCCACGGCGCCTCCGAGCTGATCGGCGGCGCGGCCGACTTCTCGCTCGACGCCCTGGCGGACGAGGTGACCGAGCACGTGATCCGGGCCGGAGCCGCGCACAAGCCGCTCACCGTCCTCGGCATCTCGATGGGCGCCGCGATCGCCCTGCGGCTCGCCAGCCGGAAGGTCCTGCCGATCGACCGCGCCGTGTTCGTGCGCCCCGCCTTCACCGCGGAGCCGCTGCCGGACAACCTCACGGTCTTCCCCGTCATCGCGCAGCTGCTGCACGACCACGGCGCCAAGCGCGGCGAGCGGCTCTTCCGCGCCTCCGGCCTCTTCGAGCGCGCGGCCCAGGTGTCGCCCGCGTCGGCGGAGGCGCTCTGCCTGCAGTTCCGCTCGCCGCAAGCGCAGGAGCGCGCGGTCCGCCTGGCCGAGATCCCGCGGAACGCCGCCTACCGCGACTCCGGCGAGCTCGGCGAGGTCATCGCGCGCACGCTCGTGATCGCGGCCGACCGCGACCCGGTGCACCCGGTCGCGGTCGCCGAGCAGTGGGCTAGGGCTCTTCCGGACGCAGACCTCGAGCAGGTCCCGTCGCGGGACGCAGGTGTGTCGCAGCAGCAGGAGCGGATCCGCGGTCACGTCCGGGAGTGGCTCGGTCGCTGAGCTCCCGGCCGGTCGCGGCCGCCCGGAACTCCTCGCCCGCCCGCCCACCCTTGAACTCCTCGCCAGCGAGGACGAGCCCGACGACGGCCAGCCAGAGCACCGCGATCGCCGTCGCGACGAACTCGAGGGTGCCGCCGACTCCCAGCCACAGCCGCAGCAGCGAGAAGATCGCGCCGGTCCCGGCGACCAGGGCCACCGCGACTCCCGCGACCAGCGAGAGTCGGGCGACGCCGGGCCGCTCCCGCGCCGTGGCGAGCTGCAGCATCGCCAGACAGGCCGCGGAGAAGCCGAGCACCGCGGCGGAGGTGTGGATCAGGTCCTGCCAGCTGAACCGCGGTCCGACCGGGAGCGGGCAGCCCGCCGAGCAGGTCACCTGCGAGGCGAGCGCGAAGCACAGAGCGGCGAGGAGGATCGCCAGCGCGGGCCGGAAGCCGGGCAGCAGCCGCGTCCGCACCGCTCGCGCCCCGATCGCGATCGCGACACCGCCCGCCGCGACGAGCAGCAGGGCGATGCGGAACGTCCCGGCGGTCGGCAGGTCCGGCGCGCCCATCTCGCTGACGTAGACCCAGCGGCTCGTGCCGATGCTGAAGCGGGCTGCCAGCAGCAGAGCGAGTCCCGCGAGGACCAGGAGCGCCCCCGCCACGAGAAGGGGGCCGTTCGCTCGTCGTCGCACCCCTTCATGGTGCCAGACGGCACAGGGAGCGCCACCCGGGGATCGGTTCGTCACTCTCCCCTCCCGTACGGGGGACAGGAAGGCTTTCTTCTCCGAGGGGTGACACCGCCGAAACAGCCCGGACTCATTACCGGGCTTGACTGAACGCGGCGCGCGGAAGCGGGGTCGGTCGGGGCGGACAGCCGCCTCCCGCCTGCTCGAAGGACCACCGGCGCCGGATCAGGAAAGGGCGATGATGCACAACAGCGCGCTCGGCCACGGCCTCGCGATCGGCGACATCCCGGAGGAGGTGGTGCTCCCCGAGACGATGACGGCGGCGGTCATCGACGCCCCGGGCGACTGCTCGGTCCTCCACCTGGCGACGGTGCCCACGCCGACCGCGATCAACGCCGAGTTCGCCGTCAAGGTGATCGCGGCGGGAGTGAACCCGCTCGACGTGAAGACGCGAGCGGGCAAGGGAGTCGCCGCGCAGATCCCCTCCTACCCGGCGGTGCTCGGCCACGACTTCTCCGGCATCGTCGTCTCGAGCCCCTATCCGGCGCACCCGCTGCGCCCCGGTGACGAGGTCTACGGCTTCGTGATGGTGCCGCGCTACTCCGGCTCCTACGCCGAGTACGTCAGCGTCCCGAGCGTCTCCCTGGCCCGCAAGCCGTCGACGCTCTCGCACGTCGAGGCGGCGGGGGTGCCGCTCGCCGCGCTGACCGCCTGGGGCATGGTCGTCGAGCTGGCGAAGGCGCACGAGGGCCAGCGGATCCTGATCCACGCCGGGTCGGGCGGCGTCGGGCACTTCGCCGTGCAGTTCGCCGCCTACTTCGGCGCGTCGGTGATCGCGACCGGCTCGACCCGCAACCTGCAGTGGCTGCGCGAGCTCGGCGCCGACCAGGTCATCGACCACACCACCGAGCGCTTCGACGAGCTGCTGTCCGGCGTCGACGTGGTGATCGACCTCGTCGGCAACGTGCACGACAGCACGGGCTCCCGCTCACTGTCGGTGCTACGCCCCGGTGGGCTGATCGTCAACGCGCCGACCGGCAGCTGGCCGGAGTTCTTCGAGGAGGCGGCGGCCGCGGGAGTCCGCGCCTCCACCTTCCGCGTCGCCCCCGACGGCGCCACGCTCGGCGTCGTCTCCCGCCTGCTGGAGTCCGGCGACGTCCGCGTCTTCATCGACGGCGTCTTCCCGCTCTCCGCCGCCGGCGCCGCGCACGCGCAGCTCGAGACCGGCCACACCCGCGGCAAGCTCGTCCTCACCGTCGCCGAGGGCTGACCCCCTCCCCTCCCGCGAGATGCCACTTGTGCACGCGACACGCCGTGTCGGGCGTGCACAAGTGGCATCTCGCGAAGGGAAGCAGGACGTCAGGGCAGGGGGCGCTCGAGGACGAAGTCCTCCTCGAGGCGGCCGCCGACGAGGAAGTGCCGGATGCCGACGACCTCGAAGCCGTGCTTCGCGTAGAAGCGGCGTGCGCGCTCGTTCTCCTGGTTCACGCCGAGCCAGACGCTGAGGGCGCCGATCGCGCGCGCCTCGTCGAGGGTCGCGGCCATCAGCCGCGCCGCGATCCCCGAGCCGTGCCGGTCGGGCAGCGCGTAGCACTTGCTCAGCTCGATCGTCGGCCGGACCGTGACCGCGACCGCCGCCTCGGGGTCGGACGGCTCGCCCCGCACGAGCATCGTGTAGCCCAGCGCGCCGGAGTCGTCCTCCGCCAGGAACAGCACGCGGCCCGAGTCGGCGAGGTAGCCGCGGAAGCGCTCGACCGACAGCACGATCCGTATGAAGTCCGCCTTCGCCTGGTCGGTGACGTGCGGCGGGCAGGCGAGCGGGAAGGTCGCGGCGGCGACGGCGGCGAGCTCCTCGGCGTCAGCGGCCGAGGCGCGGCGGACGGTCACGGGGTCGATGCTCGGGGGGAGGGAGTCGGACACGCCGTTCAGTATGCCCGGCGCACGCGGCGCCCCTGGAACGACGAAGGAGGGGACCCGCCGAAGCGGATCCCCTCCCGTCACTGCCTGCGCAGCTCAGTGCTGTGCCGAGGCTCAGGCCAGGACGTTGACGTCCAGCGGGATACCGGGGCCGAAGGTCGTCGAGACGGCGGCCTTCTGGATGTAGCGGCCCTTCGAGGAGGACGGCTTCAGGCGGACGATCTCGTCGAGAGCCGTCTTGAAGTTCTCCTGGAGCTGCTCCTCCGTGAAGGCGGCCTTGCCGACGACGAGGTGCACGTTGGCGTGCTTGTCGACGCGGAACTCGATCTTTCCGCCCTTGATCTCGGTCACGGCGCGAGCCACGTCCGGGGTCACGGTGCCGGTCTTCGGGTTGGGCATGAGGCCGCGGGGGCCGAGCACCTTTCCGAGACGGCCGACCTGGCCCATGAGCTCCGGGGTCGAGACCGCGGAGTCGAACGAGGTGTAGCCGCCGGCGACCTTCTCGATGAGCTCGGCGCCGCCGACCTCGTCGGCGCCCGCGGCGATCGCGGCCTCAGCGGCCGGACCGGTCGCGAACACGATGACGCGAGCGGTCTTGCCCGTGCCGTGCGGCAGGATGACCGTGCCGCGGACCATCTGGTCGGCCTTGCGCGGGTCGACCCCGAGCTTGAGCGCGACCTCGACGGTGCTGTTGAACTTCGCGGAGCCGGTCTCGCGCGCGAGCGCGACGGCCTCGTCGGCGGTGTAGAACTTGCCCTCTTCGAGCTTGGCGGCGGCGGCCCGGTAGGCCTTCGACTTCTGTGCCATGTTGTTTCTCCTTGAAACGAGAATGTGGTTCTAGAGCCTGGCGGGCTCTCCCACGGTGTGAGTTCTGGAAAGGCGGAGGGACTAGCCCTCGACCGTGATGCCCATCGAGCGAGCCGTGCCGGCGATGATCTTCGAGGCGGCCTCGATGTCGTTCGCGTTGAGGTCGGCCTGCTTCGCCTCGGCGATCTCGCGGACCTGCGCCATGGTGAGCTTCGCGACCTTCACGGTGTGCGGGGTCGACGAGCCCTTGGCGACGCCGGCGGCCTTCTTGATGAGCTCCGCCGCGGGCGGGGTCTTCAGGATGAAGGTGAACGAGCGGTCCTCGTAGACGGTGATCTCGACGGGGATGACGTTGCCGCGCTGCGACTCGGTCTGCGCGTTGTACGCCTTGCAGAACTCCATGATGTTGACGCCGTGCTGACCGAGCGCCGGACCGATCGGGGGGGCCGGGTTCGCGGCGCCCGCCTTGATCTGGAGCTTGATCAGGCCGGTGACCTTCTTCTTGGGGGCCATTCAGGATTCCTTTTCTCAGGGTTCGAGCGGTCGGGGGCTCCCGGCCGCTCTCCCGCGCATCCGACGGAGCCGGATCGCGGTGGAGGAGGGTCGGTCGGCGCGCACGCGGACGGGCGCCGACACGAAAACCCGTACGAGCTTACACGGCCGAGGCCCTCCCCGACAGTGCGGGAAGGGCCTCGGCCGGACGGGGGCCCGTCGTCAGAGCTTCGTGACCTGGTCGAACGACAACTCGACCGGGGTCTCGCGCTCGAAGAGCGAGACGAGGACCGTGAGCTTGCCGCTCTCGGGCTTGATCTCGCTGATCGAGCCGGGAAGACCCGCGAACGAGCCCTCCTTGATCGTGATGGTCTCGCCGATCT
This sequence comes from Rathayibacter sp. VKM Ac-2929, assembly GCF_022815495.1. Lineage (NCBI taxonomy): Bacteria > Bacillati > Actinomycetota > Actinomycetes > Micrococcales > Microbacteriaceae > Rathayibacter > Rathayibacter sp. VKM Ac-2929. The sequence goes on along the minus strand of NZ_JALGRV010000001.1, from coordinate 461,943 downwards.
CGAAGTCGACCTCGGCGGGCAGCACGCGCTGCGCCTGCTTCTGACCCTTGACGCCGGCCGTCTTGGACGGCGCGACCTCCTTGATCTCGACCAGGCTCTTCAGCATCGTGAAGGCCTCCTCGAAGCGCAGCGGCGTCGGGTTGTGGGCGTTGCCCACGAAGCCGGTGACGCCCGGAGTGTGGCGGACGACCGACCACGAGTCCTCGTTGAGGTCCATGCGCACCAGCACGTAGCCGGGGATGCGCACGCGGGTGACCATCTTGCGCTGGCCGTTCTTGATCTCGACCACGTCCTCCATCGGGACCTGGACCTCGAAGATGTAGTCCTCGGCCTCGAGGGAGACCTTGCGGTTCTCGATGTTCGACTTCACGCGCTTCTCGAAGCCCGCGTAGGAGTGGATGACGTACCACTTGCCCATCTTGCCGCGCAGCTCGGCGCGGAACGCCTCGTACGGGTCGATGTCGGCGAGGTCCTCGCCCTCGGCCTCCGCGTCCTCCGCGGCGACCTCGGCCTCGTCCTCGACAGCCTCGAGGGCCGCTTCGGCCTCCTCGACGGTGTCGATGTGCGCGGCCTCGTCGACGGCCGAGTCGGCCTCGGGGTCGTCCACGGAGCCGATCGCGTCGAGCGCGGCCTCGAGGTCCGACGCGAGGTCGTCCTCGGACTCGTTCTCGTCGATGACGCTCAGGGCGCCCTCCTCGGCGGGCTCGACGGCGTCCTCAGCCTGAATCTGGGTGTCGCCCTCCTGAACCTCGTCGACCTCGGACGACTGCTCGGCGGCGGTGGCCCAGTCGACGTCGTCGCGGTTTCTGTCAGACACTCGTAACTCTCTCTCGATCGATCGGCCGCGTCCCGTCGGGATTCGCGTGCCGCTGCCGTCGGCGTCCCCCGCTCGTGCGGACGGGACGCTCCCGGGTCGGGTGGCGGGGGTCAGGACGCCGGTGTGCCGAACACGTAGGTCACGGCGAGCGCGAACACCCAGTCCAGCAGCGACACCAGCGCCATCATGATCACGACGAAGATCAGGACCACGACGACGTAGTTGCCGAGCTCCTTGCGCGTCGGCGTGACGACCTTCTTCAGCTCGGCGATGACCTGCCGGATGAAGAGGGCGATGCGCGCGAACGGACTGCGCCGCGCCTCGCGCTGCTGATTGGCGATCGCGACGACGTCCTCGCTCGGCTCGTCGACTGCTTTCCCGGCCACCTGCACGCACCTTTCCCGCACCGGAACCTCCGGTGTGGCCGACCGCCCGTGGGCGGTCCTGGACCGATGACCGCTGCATCGCGGGGACCGCGAGCGACGGGCATCGATGTGCAGGGCGGACAGGGCTCGAACCTGCAACCTGCGGTTTTGGAGACCGCTGCTCTACCAATTGAGCCACCGCCCTATGGATGCCGTTGCGAGCATCCGAGGAGGAGTCGAACGTCTTCGGGAGCCTCAGCAACCGCCTCGGGCGCTGTGAATCCTGGCAGCGTTCGACTACCGCAGACGAGTGTACGTGGACCCGCTGGACGTGTCCAGCCGGGCGCGACCCGTCGCCTGGAGGCCCCCGCGCGCGCGCGATACGCTGGCCGTCGTGTCCTCCACCACGCGCATCTCCGCCCGCATCGCTGCCATCGCCGAGTCCGCGACCCTCAAGGTCGACGCGAAGGCGAAGGCCCTCCAGGCCCAGGGGCGGCCGGTGATCTCCTACGCCGCGGGCGAGCCCGACTTCACCACGCCGCAGCACATCGTCGAGGCCGCGTCGGCCGCGGTGCTCGACCCGAGGAACTACCGGTACACGCCGGCGGCCGGTCTGCCCGACCTCCGCGAGGCCATCGCCGAGAAGACCGCGCGCGACTCCGGCTGGGCCGTCGAGGCATCGCAGGTCGTCGTCACCAACGGCGGCAAGCAGGCCGTCTACCAGGCGTTCCAGACCCTGCTCGACGACGGCGACGAGGTGCTCGTGCCGACCCCCTACTGGACCACCTACCCCGAGGCGATCAAGCTGGCCGGCGGCGTCCAGGTCGACGTCTTCGCCGGCGCGGACCAGGGCTACCTCGTCACCGTCGAGCAGCTCGAGGCGGCGCGCACCGAGCGCACCAAGGTCCTCCTCTTCGTCTCCCCCTCGAACCCCACCGGCGCGGTCTACTCCGCCGAGCAGACCCGCGAGATCGGCGAGTGGGCCGAGGAGCACGGCCTCTGGGTGATCGCCGACGAGATCTACCAGAACCTGGTCTACGCGGCCGAGGGCCAGGACGACGCGAGCCCGCTCACCCGCGCCACCTCGATCGTCGAGGCCGTCCCCGCCCTTCGCGACCGCACGATCCTCGTCAACGGAGTCGCCAAGACCTACGCGATGACCGGCTGGCGCGTGGGCTGGATGGTCGGCCCCGCCGACGCGATCAAGGGCGCCTCGAACCTGCAGTCCCACCTCTCGAGCAACGTCTCCAACATCTCGCAGCGCGCCGCGATCGCCGCCCTCACCGGCCCGCAGGAGCCGGCCGAGGAGATGCGCCTCGCCTTCGACCGCCGCCGCCGCACCATCGTCGACGCGCTGAACGCCATCGACGGTGTCGACTGCCCGACGCCCGGTGGCGCGTTCTACGTGTACCCGGACGTCCGCGGACTGCTGAACCGCGAGTGGGACGGCGTCACGCCGACCACCTCGCTGGAGCTGGCCGACCTGATCCTCGAGAAGGCCGAGGTCGCGACGGTCCCCGGCGAGGCCTTCGGACCCAGCGGCTACCTCCGCCTCTCCTACGCGCTCGGCGACGACGCCTTGCTTGAAGGCGCGAAGCGCCTTCAAGCGCTGTTCGGTTCCACTAGCTGATCTCCTCCTTCGTCGTCGATCAGCCACGGTCAGGCTTCCTGAGACGGGTGCGTTCCGCAGAGCGTCCTGCGTCCGCGCACGACGATTCGCTGGCACGCGAATCGCCGGTTGCGCTCGACCCTGCTGCCCAGGAGCCTGAATCCGGGGTCGCGAGATGCCAGTTGGGGGCGTGACACGCCGGGTGGGGTGGGCGCAAGTGGCATCTCGTGGGGACGGATGACTGTGCTCGGGAGGTGGGACAGGGCACGCTGGGGGGATGACGCCTGACGACGCCGTTCGTGTCCGTGATCTGCGGAAGGACTACGGCGGTGCTCCCGCCCTCACCGGGGTGTCGTTCGAGATCGCGCGAGGCGAGACGTTCGCACTGCTCGGGCCCAACGGGGCGGGCAAGTCGACGACGATCGAGATCCTCGAGGGCTACCGCGACCGCTCGGGCGGCGAGGCGTCGGTGCTCGGCGTCGACCCGCGGCACGGCGACCTCGCCTGGAAGTCGCGGCTCGGGATCGTGCTGCAGTCCAGCGGCGAATCGGGAAACGCCACGGTCCGCGAGCAGATCGCCCACTTCGCGAGCCTCTACCCGAGCCCGCGCGACGTCGACGAGACGATCGAGGCGGTCGGCCTCACGGCGAAGGCGCGCTCGCGGATCGGCAAGCTCTCCGGCGGGCAGCGCCGCCGCGTCGACGTGGCGCTGGGCATCGTGGGCCGTCCGGAGCTGGTGTTCCTCGACGAGCCGACGACGGGCTTCGACCCGGAGGCGCGGCACGCGTTCTGGGACCTGGTCGCGCTGCTCAAGAGCGAGGGCACGACCATCCTGCTCACCACGCACTACCTCGACGAGGCCGCGCACCTCGCCGACCGGGCCGCGGTCATCGCGGGCGGCCGCCTCCTCGCGATCGGGCGGATGGACGAGATCGGCGGCGAGGAGGCCCGCGTGCCGATCGTCCAGTGGCAGGAGGACGGCGCGCGGCGTCGCCTCCGCACCACGGAGCCGGCCCGCGTGGTCGCCGAGCTGAGCGCTCGCCTCGGCGAGCCGACGGCCCTCGAGGTCCTCCGGCCCAGCCTCGAGGACATCTATCTGGACCTGATCCGCGACGACCGCGCCGGAGACACCGCCCTCGATGTGATCGGAGAGCCGGCATGAGCGCCGTCGCCGCCCCCCGCCCCGCGCTGCGCACCGGTGTCGCCCGCACCCTCCGGCTCGGCGCCGCCCGCGCCCGCTACGAGGTGCGCTCGTACTTCCGCGCGCCGGACCAGGTGTTCTTCACCTTCCTCTTCCCGGTCCTGCTGCTCGCGATCTTCTCGGTCGCGTTCGGGGACGGCGCGGTGATGCAGGCGAACCCGCAGGACCCGGGCATCAGCATGGCCGAGTACTACGTGCCGGGACTCGCGGCGGCGGGCATCCTGCTCTCCGGGGTGCAGAACCTCGGCGTCGACATCGCCATCGAGCGCGGCGACGGCACGCTCAAGCGACTCGCCGGAGCACCGCTGCCCGTCCTGAGCTACTTCCTCGGCAAGTTCGGCCAGGTGCTCGTGACGAGCGTCGCGCAGACGGCGCTGCTGCTCGCTGTCGCCGCGACCGTCTTCTCGGTGCCGCTGCCGGCCGACGGCGGCCGCTGGGCGACCTTCGCCTGGATCTATCTGGCCGGAGTGGCGACCTCGGCGATCCTGGGCATCGCGGTCTCCGCCCTCCCCCGCACCGGGAAGAGCGCGACGGCCGTCATCGTCCCGCCCCTGCTCGTGCTGCAGTTCGTCTCGGGGTCGTACCTCTCCTTCACGACCCTGCCGGACTGGCTGCAGACGATCGCGAGCGTCTTCCCGCTCAAGTGGATCGCGCAGGGCATGCGGGCGGTCTTCCTGCCGGCAAACTTCGAGCAGGCCGAGGTCAACGGCGACTGGGACCTGACCGGGGTCGCGATCGCCCTCGGCATCTGGCTGGTGCTGGGCCTGATCGCGAGCCGCCTCACCTTCCGCTGGATCCGCCGCGACGCCTGACGCCCACATGCTGGTCGAGTAGCCCCGCAGGGGCGTATCGAGACCCGGCGGTGCCAGCAGGGCGGGTCTGCAGACCATCGTCCTGACGCCGGTGGATCTCGATACGCCCACTTCGCGGGCTGCTCGATCAGCATGCAGGAGCCCGCTCCGCCGGCTACTCGATCAGCATGCAGGGGCCCGCTTCGCGGGCTGCTCGATCAGCATGCTCCCCGCGCCGCGCCGCGCGGTCCGTGGCGCGGGGAGTCAGACGGTGGTGCCGACCACCACGGGCTCGGGGTGCAGCAGGATGCCGAACTCGGCGAGCACGCGGCCCTGCACGTAGCGGGCGAGCTCGGCGATCTGCTCGGCGGTCGCTCCGCCGCGGTTCGTGAGCGCGAGGGTGTGCTTGCTCGACACCGCGGCGCGCGAGCCCGGGAGCGAGAAGCCGCGGGCGATCCCGGCGTGCTCGATGAGCCAGGCGGCGCTGAGCTTGACCAGCGCGTCGGGCGAGGTCGGGGCGGGCAGCCGGATCGGCGCCCCCGCCTCGACGTCGGCGAGGGCGGTCACCAGCGGGGCCTCGCTCGCCGGCGTCTCCGGCCAGCGCGGCGCGGTCGGCGGAAGTCCGCTCGCGGCCGCGACGGTGACGATCGGGTTGGTGAAGAAGGAGCCGGCGCTGGCGGTGTCCGGATCCTCCGGATCGAGCACCATCCCCTTCGCGCCGCGCAGCCGCAGCACGCTCGCGCGCACTTCCGCGAGCGGCACGCGGTCGCCCAGCTCGACGCCGAGCGCACTGGCCAGCTGGCCGTAGGCGACGGGAGCACCGAGACCCGCTCCGCCGACGTCCTCGAGGGCGAATTCGACGGCGAGGACGGCGCCGCGTCGACCCTGCTTGACGGCGGAGGTCCGGTAGCCCAACTCGAGCTCGGCGGCGGTCAGTCGCACGGGCTCCTGTGCGCCCTCGTCGAGGAAGTCGACCGCGACGAGGGTGTCGGAGAGCTCCTGGCCGTAGGCGCCGATGTTCTGCACCGGCGACGCGCCGACCGTTCCGGGGATGCCGCTGAGCGCCTCGAGTCCCGCCCAGCCGCGCTCGACGGTCGCGGCGACCAGGCCGTCCCACGACTCGCCCGCCTGCACGCGGAGGTGGACAGCGCCGGGCCGGTCCGTCTCGAGCCGCTCGATCCCGGTCGTGCGCACGCGCACCACGGTCCCCTCGACTCCGTCGTCGCCGACGAGGAGGTTGGAGCCGCCGCCGAGCAGCAGCCAGGGCTCGTCGTCGGCCCACACCTCGCGGAGGGCGGCGACCAGCTCGGCCTCGGTGGCCGGCTCGAGCAGGCGCTCGGGGACTCCCCCGACGCGCAGCGTGGTGAGGGTGGAGAGGGCGGGTGTCGTCATCGGTGCGGGATCAGGCCAGCGAGACGCGCGCCTGCGCCTTGCCGAGCACCGCCTGGCCGCCGTACGTCACGGCGAGGTCGATGCGCGCGATCCCGGCCTCGGCGTCGAGCGCCCCGATCTTCGCGACGACGTCGAGCTCGGCGCCCTCCTTCGGGTCGACGACGACGGGCCGCGTGAAGCGGACCTGGTAGTCGACCACGCGGCCGGGATCGCCGACCCAGTCGACGACGACCTGCACGGCGGTGCCCATCGTCAGCATGCCGTGGGCGAGCACGCCGGGCAGCCCGACCTCGGCCGCGACGTCGTCGCGGTAGTGGATCGGGTTGAAGTCGCCCGACGCACCCGCGTAGCGCACGAGCGAGCCGCGCTCGAGGTGGAAGCTCCGCTCGCCGACGACGTCGCCGACGGTGAGCTCGGACAGGACGGGGCGCTCGGCGCTCATTCGTCTCCCCTGACGACGAGGGTGGACAAGGCGGTCACGACGTGGGCACCGTCTGCGTCGACCATGGTCGACTGCGTGGTGATCATCGAGTGCGCGCCGAGCTGCTTGATGCTCGCGACCGAGAGGGTCGCGGTCAGCTCGTCGCCCGCGACGATGGGGCGCGAGTAGCTGAAGCGCTGGTCGCCGTGGACGACCCGGCTGAAGTCGATGCCGGCGTCCGGAGCGGCGAGCAGCTGGGCGAGTGTGAACTCCTGCACCACCACGGCGAAGGTCGGCGGGGCGACGACGTCGCGGTAGCCGGCGCTGCGCGCGGCCGCGGGGTCGAGGTGGAGAGGGGACTCGGCGGAGACGGCGCGCGCGAACTCGCGCACCTTCTCGCGGCCCACTTGGTAGGGCTCCGTCGGCGCGAACACGCGCTCGGTGAGGTCGGGGTTCACTGGCACCCGGCCATCTTAGGCGCTGGCCTCGGAAGCCTCCGGGGCCCCTGGCGCCCTCCGAGGTCCCTCCCCCTCGACGAGGGTCATGCACGTATGACCATCGACAATTACCCACGCGCGTATGGGTGACCGCGGACGATTCTTCTCCGAAGCTGGCGAGCATGTCCACACCTGACCCCGAACGCGACTGGATGACCTACGCCCGCGAGCTCGGCACGAACCTCCACCGCGCCCGGATGGCCAAGGGCGAGAGCCAGGAGCGCATCGCCCACGCCGCCGGACTGGCGGGCTACACCTACCAGAAGTTCGAGAAGGGCGAGTCGAAGCCGGGCTCGCCCGCGAACCCGCAGCTGAAGACGCTCTTCGCCCTCTGCGAGGCCCTCGACATCGAGCTCTCCGACCTGCTGCCGCCGAACCCGCCCCGCTCATCCGGCTCCGCCGGGACCGAGTAGCCGCAGCGTCGCCTCGACGCCGCGCGCCAGCCGCGCCGCCGCGCTGAGATCGAGGTCCACCGCGCCGAGCCCGTCGGATTCGAGGCGCAGCCGCTCCTCGCCCCGGCCGCCGGGCCGGCACAGCGAGACGTGCACGACGGCGGCGACGGGCTCGCCCGCCGCACCCTCCCCGCACCAGAGCACGAGCGGGAGCGACTGCGCCCGGGAGCGGTGCAGCCGCTCCTCGGGGCACTCGATCTCGTCGTGCTCCCCTGCGCACCAGCGGGGGCACTCGTCGTCGTCTCGCCTGTTCTGTCGTCCGTCCATGTTCCGCACCAATCGTTCGAGGCGCACAGCACACCAGGCGGCACCGACATCGCGGCGGGCCCGCCGACCGGATCCCCCGGGGATGTGGACAGGCACCCGGCACCTCCCCCCTGTGGAGGAATGCTGTCACTGTGCCATACCGGGATGGTGGCCCCGCGGGCCGCGTCAGCGGTGGACGATCAGCCAGGTCGCGACGGCCGTCGTGGCGCCGCGGTTGATCATCCGGTGGCCGCGCTCGCAGGGGAACGTGATCGCGTCCCCCGCTGCGAGGACGACCGTCTCGTCCTCGAACTCGACGGTGAGCTCGCCGAGCGTGACGGTCCCGATCTCGATCCCGTCGTGGCGCAGGAACCGGCGCTGCGCGGTCGAGGTCGCCCCCGGCGGATAGGTCGATTCGAAGAAGTCGACCGCGTCGACGGGCTGCGGCGCCAGCCGGCGGAAGAGCACACCGCCCTCGAGGAGGACGGGAGCGACCTCGCCCGCGCGGACGACGGCCGTCGTCAGCCCCGCGCCCTCTCCGCCGCTCGGCCCGCCCGGCTCACCGACCGCCGCGCCGCCGGCGGCGGTCTCGTCGAAGACGACGGAGAGCGGGACGCCGAGGGCGCCGACCATCGCGATGAGGCGCCCGACCGACGGCTGCATGGCCCCCCGCTCGATCTGCGAGACGGCGCTGGCCGAGATGCCGAGCTCGCGGGCGAGTGCGCGCAGCGACATCCCTGACGCGAGACGCAGCTCGCGCAGGCGCGCGCCGACGCCTTCGCGGACCGCCCCGGGGAGCGCGGCGGCGACGTCCGGAGCCGCGGAGACCGCGGAATCCCGGGCGGTCTCGTCGGTGGGCATGCGGGACGCCGTCCTCTCCTCGGTGATCGTCACACAGCTGTAACGGGGGCGAAACGAACGCGGCCCGGCGGAGCCCTAGGTTCTCCCGTGTGAAGTCATCACTTCACACGATCCGAACGCCCACCGCTCGCGCGGAGGCGGCCGATCGCCACGGCCGACCGCCTCGACCACCCTGACACATCCGCTCCGCGCGCCGACCCGCGCACCCGCCCGAGAGGTGGATCCACCATGACCGACCGCGCCACTGCACCCCGCATCGACCCGTCGACCGCGCCGCCTGCCGAGGGCGCCGGGCTCGCCGGCCCCTCGCTCGTCAAGCCGGGCTACGACGACCGCCTCGCCAACGAGGACCTCGCCCCGCTCGTCAAGCAACGCTGGTCGAGCTACAACATCTTCGCGTTCTGGATGTCGGACGTGCACAGCGTCGGCGGCTACGTCACCGCCGGCTCGCTCTTCGCACTCGGCCTCGCCGGCTGGCAGGTGCTGGTCGCCCTCGTGGTCGGCATCGTGATCGTGCAGATCTTCTGCAACCTCGTCGCGAAGCCCAGCCAGGTCACCGGCGTGCCCTACCCGGTGATCAACCGGGCGATCTTCGGCGTCCGCGGGGCGAACATCCCCGCGATCATCCGCGGGCTGATCGCCATCGCCTGGTACGGCGTGCAGACCTACCTCGCCGCGCAGTCGCTCAACATCGTGTTCCTCAAGTTCTTCCCGGCGATGGCCTCCTGGAACACCCCCGAGGCCTCCTTCCTCGGCCTCTCCGCCCTGGGCTACCTCTCCTACGCGATCCTCTGGGTCGCCCAGGCCGCTCTCTTCTGGCGGGGCATGGAGTCGATCCGCCGCTTCATCGACTGGGCCGGCCCCGCCGTCTACGTGGTGATGCTCGTGCTCGCGATCTACCTCGTCTCGCAGGCCGGCTGGGAGAACATCTCGCTGAACCTCGGCTCGGGCGAGCCCCTCGACCTCGGCGCCTCGATCCCCGTGATGATCTCGGCGGTCGCCCTGGTCGTCTCCTACTTCTCCGGCCCGATGCTGAACTTCGGTGACTTCTCCCGCTACGCCCGCAGCTACCGAGCGGTGAAGAAGGGCAACCTCCTCGGCCTGCCGATCAACTTCCTCTTCTTCTCCCTGCTCACCGTGATCACCGCCTCCGCGACGGTCCCCGTCTTCGGCGAGCTGATCACCGACCCGATCGAGACCGTCGAGCGGATCGACACCTGGTTCGCCGTCCTGCTCGGCGGGCTCACCTTCGTCATCGCGACGATCGGCATCAACATCGTCGCCAACTTCATCTCGCCCGCGTTCGACTTCTCCAACGTCAACCCGAAGAAGATCAGCTGGCGGATGGGCGGCATGATCGCCGCCGTCGGCTCGGTGCTGCTCACCCCGTGGAACTGGTACTCCAACGACACCGCGATCCACTACACGCTCGGCATCCTCGGCGCCCTGATCGGCCCGCTGTTCGGCGTCCTGATCGCCGGCTACTACCTGGTCAGCCGTCAGCGCGTCTGGGTCGACGACCTCTACACGATGAGCGAGAAGGGCCGCTACTGGTTCTCCCGCGGCTTCAACCCCAACGCCGTCTGGGCCACCGTGATCGGCGGCCTCCCCTCCGTCCTCTCCGTACTCGTCCCGCGCTGGATCGAGGAGGCGGGTGGCCCGTCCTTCACCTGGCTCGGCGACTACAGCTGGTTCCTCGGCTGCGGCCTCGGCTTCGTCGCGATGGCCGTCCTCGAGCGCCGCTCCCCGCGGATCGGCCGCCTCGAGGAGGACCTCGCGAACGTCAGCGACGGCAGCACGGTCTGACCCGAGCCCTCCCCCACCCGCCCCTGACCCGGCCTCGCCGTCCACTCCATCCTCCAGAAGTTGCGGTAGTCGCGCATGACTACCGCAACTTTCGAGGACTGGCCGGTGGTGTGGTGGCCGTTCCACCCCCGCAGCATCCCGAGGAGCGCCCGTGCGCATCACCGTCGTCAACCCGAACACCAGCGAGCGCATGACGGAGGCGATCGGCCGCGCCGCGCGGTCCGTCGCCTCGGTCGGCACCGAGATCGTCGCCGTCACCCCGCCGATGGGGCCGGCCTCCATCGAGAGCCACTACGACGAGGCGCTGGCCGTCCCGGGGCTGCTGCACGAGATCGTCCGCGGCGACGCGGCGGGCAGCGACGGCTACGTCGTCGCGTGCTTCGGCGACCCGGGGATCGACGCGGCCCGCGAGCTCGCCCGCGGACCGGTGATCGGCATCGCCGAGGCCGCGATGCACATGGCGTCCCTGGTCGGCCGGCGGTTCAGCGTCGTCACCACGCTCTCGCGCACGAGCGGACGGGCGTGGGACATCGCGCACCGCGCCGGGTTCGACCGGGCCTGCGCGGGAGTGCACGCCTGCGACATCCCGGTGCTCGAGCTCGACGACCCGCACTCCGACGCGCGCCGGGTGATCCTCGAGGAGTGCGCCGCCGCCCTCGCGACGGACGGCTCCGACGTGATCGTGCTCGGCTGCGCCGGGATGGCGGACCTCTGCCGCGACCTCTCCCGCGAGCTCGGGGTCCCGGTGATCGACGGGGTCGCCGCCGCGGTCCGGCTGGTCGAGGGCCTGGTCGCGATGGGAGTCACGACCTCGCGCCGCGACGAGTTCGCGGCACCGCGCCCGAAGGAGATGACGGGGCTGCTCGCCCCGTTCGCGCTGACCTGAGGCGAGCGCACGACGCGGGACGCACGAGAGGGCCCGGGAGCAGATGCTCCCGGGCCCTTCGTGTGCAGCGGCTAGGACTGCTGCGCGCTCCGGCGACGGCGCGTCACGACGAGCGACGCGAGACCGAGCGCCAGCAGCGCGGCCGCACCGGACGCGAGGCCCGCGGTCTCGACGCCGGTCTCGGCGAGCGCCGAGCCACCGCGGGTGCTGCCGCCCGTGGTGGAGACGGTGGTCGTCGTGCCCTCACCGGGCTGCGGGACGTGAGCGCGGTACTGCAGGTACTCGAGACCGCCCTCGAGGACGCCCAGGGTGCCGACGATCGTGACCATGGCGTCGACGTGGCCGGGGGTCACCGGGTAGCTGTAGGTGCCGCCGGCGTAGGAGGAGGAGTCGAGCACGATCTCGTCGAGCTTCACCACGACGAAGGGGTGGTCCTCGGTCGGGCGGTCGTAGTCGGCCGCCCAGATGACGAAGGTGATGCTGTCGAGGCAGTCGACGGTCTCGACCGACGGCAGGACGACGGTCATGACGCCGTTCGTCGTGCTCGCGGTGACGTCGCCGCTCTTGCTCTTCACGATGCGTCCGTCGTTCGGGGCGAGGCACGCGTGGTAGGCGGCCGCGTCGGCCTCGTACTGCTCGGCCGAGACGTCGGGGACGTCGAGGTGGATCTGCTCGCCGATGGTCTCGCGGGTGCTGCCCTGGACGTCGCCGTCGAATCCGTAGATCGCCACGAGGATGTCCTGATCGCCGGCGGGCAGGTCGCCGAGCCCGAGGGTGACGCCGCGGAAGTCGCGGCCCTCGATCGGGATCGTCGTCAGCAGCTCGAGCGAGTAGCCCAGGTCGGTCGGGCGCTCGTAATCGAGGTTCCAGACGCGCAGCTCCGCGCGCTCCCAGCAGGACGTGGTGCGGATCGGCGGGATCGTCACGCTGACCGCGGCGCCGGACAGGGTGGCCGACACGTCGCCCATGACCTCCTCCGCGACCGGCCCGCCGCCGGGGACGTCGCAGATCGGGTCGATGCCGGGGGCCGGCGTCGCGGTGGGGGTCGCAGTGGCCGACGGCTCCGGCGACGGAATCGGCGATGTCGTCGGGACGGCGGTGGGGGTCGCCGTCGGCGTCGCCGTGGGGGTCGGGGTCGCTGTCGGCTCCGTCGTCGCGGTCGGAGTCGCGGTCGGAACAGCCGTCGGCGTCGGGGTGGTCGGAGTCGCGGTCGGGACAGCGGTCGGAGTCGACGTCGCGACGACGGTCGCGGTCGGCTCCGGAGTGCTGGTCGACGCGGCGGCGGCCGGGGCGATCAGGCCGCCGGCGAGGCCGACGACGAGGGTGAGGCACGCGACACGCGAGCGCGAGCGGAGAGAGGTCCCCCGGAGAGACATGGATGTATTCCTTCTCGAGAATGTGGAAGCGGGATCGGCGCCGAAGCTGCCCCCGTGGCGCCTGGCTGATGTCTATCAGCGGCCTGAACATCCGCACATCCCCCGCGAGGTCGCGTTCTGCATCGATCGCGTAACGGCGCTTCCGGCAGGTCTGGACACACCTCTCGGGCGGCTCGACCGACCGACGACCGGACCCTCCCGCGGGCACGCCGAAGGCCTGGAAGCGACGACTCCCGGGCCCCGGCGGTGAAGCGCGCCGGCACCGACAGTGCGATGGTCCCGGGGCCGGTGGCGACCGAGATCTCGCCGTCGAAGGTCACGGTTCCGGGCGCGGCCGTCGGCTCCGGAGTGGGTTCCGGGGACGTCGTCGGGACGGCCGTGGGGGTCGCAGCCGGCGTCGGCGTTGCGGTGCCGGTCGGCTCGGGAGTCGCGGCCGAAGTCGCGGTCGGGACAGCCGTACCTCGCGCCGCGACGAGTTCGCAGCGCCGCGCCCGAAGGAGATGACGGGGCTGCTCGCCCCGTTCGCGCTGACCTGAGGCGAGCGCACGAGACGAGACGCACGAAGGGCCCGGGAGCAGTCGCTCCCGGGCCCTCTCGTGTGCAGCGGCTAGGACTGCTGCGCGCTCCGGCGACGGCGCGTCACGACGAGCGACACGAGGCCGAGCGCCAGCAGCGCGGCCGCACCGGAGGCGAGGCCCGCGGTCTCGACACCGGTCTCGGCGAGCGCCGAGCCACCCGAGGTCGTGGTCACGGCGCCGGACGCGACGGTCAGGTGGATCTGATCGCCGACGTACTCGCGTCCGGTCTCACCGCCGTCCACGAATCCGACGATGGTGACGCGGACGTCGTTGTGACCGGGAGTGGTCGCAAAGGTCCGCGTCGCGCCGGGGAAGTAGCCGCCGTCGAAGGGGATCGTGCCGAGGAGGACTGGCGTGAAGTCATCGAGCTCGTTCGGCCGCTCGTAGTCGAAGGAGAAGATGCGGATCTCGCCGCGCGGGACGCAGGCGATGGTGCCGATCTCGGGCACGGTCACGGTCACGGAGCGGACACCGGCGGTCGCGGTCACCGGGCCCGAGAGCGACTCGACGACGTAGTTGCGGTTCGCGCCGAGGCAGGCTTCGAGGTCGGTGGCGTAGAGCGTCGCGACCTGCGTGTAGGGCTCGAGGATCCACGTCGGGGACCCGTCCACCGACTGGATGACGGTGACGGTGACGGTGTACTCGCGGCTGGTGCGGACCGGGACGGTCAGGGTCCCGCCGGCGTAGCCCTCGTCTCCGACGACGACCTCGGCGCTGGCGATGTCCTCCGTGGTCTCGGTGAGGGTCGGCATGATCGCGAGGATGATCGTCGACCCATCGGTGCAGTCCGCCAGCTCGGAGGGCGGCACGGTCGCCGTCACGGTCCCCGGCTGGGTCAGGTCGACGGTGAGAGCCGCGGCGTCGAAGGGGAGAGCCGGCGGCACGAACGGGTCGCAGCCGGGCGCGGCGGGCTGCGGCTCGGCAGGCGTCGGCTCGGGAGTCGCGGTCGGGGTCGTCGTCGGCTCGGGGGTCGCGGACGGGGTCGTCGTGGGCACGACCGTGGGAGTCACGGTCGGCGTCGCCGACGGCATCGCGGTTCCGGTCGGCTGCGGAGTCGCGGTCGGGACAGCCGTCGGAGTGGGGGTAGCGGTGGGAGTCGACGTCGCGACGGCGGTCGCGGTCGGCTCCGGAGTGCTGGTCGACGCGGCGGCGGCCGGGGCGATCAGGCCGCCGGCGAGGCCGACGACGAGGGTGAGGCACGCGAGACGCGAGCGCGAGCGGAGAGAGGTCCCCCGGAGAGACATGGATGTATTCCTTCTCGAGAATGTGGAAGCGGGATCGGCGCCGAAGCTGCCCCCGTGGCGCCTGGCTGATGTCTATCAGCGGCCTGAACATCCGCACATCCCCCGCGAGGCCGCGCTTTGCATCGATCGCGTAACGGCGCTTCTGGGAGGATCGAGCCATGGCGATCCTCCGCGACCTGGCCCTCGGCGCACGGCTCTTCGGCAGGGGGTTCGGCACCTGGGTCCGCTCGCCCCGGGCGATGCTCCTCGGCGCGATCCCGCCCCTGATCGTCGGCCTCGTCTTCGTCGGCGTCCTGGTGCTCGTGGTCACCCGGATCGACGCCGTAGTGCGCGCGCTGACGCCGTTCGTGGACGGCTGGGACGACGCCTCGGCCGGCACCGTCCGCCTCCTGCTCTCGATCGCCGCGGTCGGGGCGATCGTCGCACTCGGCGTCGTCCTCTTCGCCGCGGTCACCCTGCTCGTCGGCGACCCCTTCTACGAGCGGATCTGGCGCGGCGTCGAGAACGAGCTCGGCGGTGTGCCCGACGAGCACGAGACGGGCTTCTGGCGCGGACTCGGCCGCACACTGCGCGACTCCTCGGTGCTGGTCGGCACCTCGCTGGCGATCGGCGTCGTGCTGGTGCTGCTCGGGATCATCCCGGTCGTCGGGCAGGTGGTCGGGCTGATCGCCGGCGCGCTCGTCGGCGGCCGGGCGCTCGCCCTCGAGCTGACCGGGTTCGCCGGCGATGCCCGCGGACTCGCACTGCGCGATCGCCGCCGGCTCCTCGGCGAGCGCCGCGCGGTGTCGCTCGGCTTCGGCATCGCGGTGTACCTGGCCTTCCTGATCCCGGGCGGCGCGGTGATCGCGACACCCGCGGCGACGGCCGGGGCGACCCTCCTGCTCCGCACTCTCCGCGGCGAGTCGACCGAGCGGATCGACCCGGCGCCCGACGCCGCGACCGCCTGATCGGGTGGCCGCCCGAGCGGCGCCTCCCCTAGACTTCCCCCGTGCTCACGTCGACCCTCCGCCCCTGGTGGCCCGCCTCCTAGGCAGGCCGACGCGCAGACTCCTCTCGCACACGACCGCCTCGACCGGGCGGTCGTTCTGCATGTCGGGGCCCGGGTGAGGGACACCCCGACCCAAGGACCACGATGACCTCGCTCCTCTCCCGCATCCTCGCCTCCGACGGATCGCTGCCGTTCGCGGTCGTCCTCCGGCAGGGCCGGACGGACGTCGACGTCTTCACCGGCGACGTCGTCGACGTCGAGGGCCTCGCCGACATCCCGCTCGACGGCGCCGACGTGCTGACCCTCGTGCCCTACCGCCAGGTGCGCGAGCGCGGCTTCGCGGCGAAGGACGACGGCGCCCCGCTGCGGAACCTCGTCGTCCGGGAGCGCGAGAGCGTGCCGCTCGCCGAGGTGCTGCGGCTGCTGCCCGAGCGCGAGATCCCGGTGGAGGAGCGCGGCTTCGACGTGCCCGACGAGGAGTACGCGGAGATCGTGCGCCGGGTGATCGACGACGAGATCGGCCGCGGCGAGGGCGCGAACTTCGTCATCAACCGCGCCTTCGTGGCTCACACCGACGCCCCCGCGGTCGAGGCGGTGCTGGCCTGGTTCCGGCGGCTGCTGACCGACGAATCGGGCGCCTACTGGACCTTCGCGATGCACACGCCCGGCGCCGACGGCTCGCCGGCCGTCACCGCGGTCGGCGCGACGCCCGAGCGCCACGTCTCCGTGCGCGACGGCGTAGCGATGATGAACCCGATCAGCGGCACCTTCCGCCACCCCGCGGCCGGCCCGACCGGCGCCGAGGTGCTGGCGTTCCTCGCCGACGTCAAGGAGAGCGAGGAGCTCTTCATGGTGGTCGACGAGGAGATGAAGATGATGAGCGCGGTCTGCCCGAACGGCGGCCGGATCCTCGGGCCGTTCCTCAAGCAGATGTCGCGCCTCAGCCACACGGAGTACCTGCTCGAGGGGCGCACCGACCTCGACGTCCGCGAGGTGCTGCGGCTCACAATGTTCGCGCCGACCGTCACCGGCTCGCCGATGGAGAACGCCTGCGCCGTGATCGCGGAGTACGAGAAGGAGCCGCGCGGCTACTACTCCGGTGTCCTCGCCCTGTTCGAGCCGGAGGAGCACGGCTACACGGTCGACGCGCCGATCCTGATCCGCACCGCGTACCTCCGCGAGGACGGCCGGCTCACCGTGCCGGCCGGTGCGACGCTCGTGCGGCACTCGACACCGGAGGGCGAGGTCGCCGAGACCCGCGCGAAGGCGTCCGGGGTGCTCTCCGCACTGGGGCTGCTCCCCCACCGCGACATGCCGCCGGCGATCGACCTCAACGCGCAGCCCGGCGTGCAGGAGGCGCTCGAGGCGCGCAACGAGCGGCTCGCGTCGTTCTGGCTGCGGCCACAGGCGCCGGAGCACATCGAGGGGCTCGCCGGGCACACCGCGCTCATCGTCGACAACGAGGACCAGTTCACGACGATGCTCGCGCACCAGCTGCGCCATCTCGGCATGGACGCCCGGGTCGAGCGCTGGTCGAGCGTCGAGGACGTGCTGAGCGACGACCTCGTGGTGTTCGGCCCCGGCCCCGGCGACCCGCGCGACGACTCCGAGCCGCGGATCGCGCGCCTGCGGGCCCTGATGACGGAGCGGCTCGCCTCGGAGCGGCCGATGCTCGCCGTCTGCCTCAGTCACCAGATGCTCTCGCTGCTCGCGGGGCTGCCGGTCGAGCCGCTGCCCGCGCCCCGGCAGGGCGTGCGGCTCGCGGTCGACGTGTTCGGTGAGGACGCGGCGATCGGCTTCTACAACACCTTCTCCTCGGTCGCCGGCGTGGACGTGTCGAGCACCCCGCTGCTCGACCTCGAGATCTCGCGCGACCCCGCCACCGGGATCGTGGACGCGCTGCGCGGGGAGGGGATCGCCTCCGTGCAGGGGCATCTCGAGTCGGTGCTGTCGTCCGACGGCCTGCGCACGCTCGAGCGACTGGTCCGCACCGCGACCTCGCAGCCGGCGCGCGCGTGAGCGACGTCCGGCTGATCGCGTCGCCGTCCTACTCCGCCGAGCTGCGGGAGGCGGTGGCCGCGAGCGTCCGGGCGGCGGCGGAGGCGGCGCGCGGCTGGTACGGCCGCGGCGACAAGCTCGCCGCCGACGCGGCCTCGGTCGCGGCGATGCGCGCGGTGCTGGCCGAGGCGCCGTTCGCCGGCGTGGTCGTGATAGGCGAGGGCGAGAAGGACGACGCGCCGATGCTCGCGAACGGCGAGCGGCTCGGCCGGGCGGACTCCCCCTCCTGCGACGTCGCGGTCGACCCGCTCGACGGCACGCGGCTGGCGGCGGAGGGGATCCCCGGCTCGGTCTGCGTCATCGCGCTCGCCCCGCGCGGCACGATGCTCGATCCGCGCGACGTCTTCTACATGGACAAGCTGGTCTGCTCCGGCGCGGGGGCAGGGGTCGTCGGGCTGGACCTCCCGCCCGTCGAGAACGCGCGGCGGCTGGCCGACGCCCTTCGCAAGCCGGTCTCCGAGCTGGTGGTCGCCGTGCTGGACAAGCCGCGGCACGCCGGACTGATCGCCGCCCTCCGGGAGGCCGGTGTCGCGCTGTCGCTGCGCGGCGAGGGCGACGTCTCGGTCGCGATCGAGGCGGCGGATCCCTCCGGCAGCGTCGACCTCGTGCTCGGCATCGGCGGCACCCCCGAGGGCGTCGTCGCCGCCTGCGCCGTCCGCGCCCTCGGCGGCGTGATGGAGGGCCGCCTCGCCCCGCAGACCGCCCTCGAGCGCGCGAACGCCCTGGCCGCCGGCCACGACCTGACCCGCCTGCTGACCCTCGACGACCTCGTCTCCTCCCCCGACGTCCTCTTCGCCGGCTGCGAGGTCTGACGCTTCTCCGCGAGATGCCACTTGTGCACGCCTTTCACGGCGTGTCGCTTGCACAAGTGGCATCTCGCGGAGGCGGTGGTCAGGGGGCGGCGACGCCGTGGCGCCAGTAGCCGATGAAGGTGATGGCGCGCTTGTCGACGGCGCGGTCGGCGACGAGGTGGCGGCGGGCGCCGGTGGCGAGGGAGGACTCGCCGACGGCGAAGACGGAGGGGCGGCCCGCAGGCAGGGTCGCGTCGCGGAGGACGGCGAGCGCGTGCTCGCCGGGACGGGCGTGCGCGTCGGCGCGCGGCAGCCAGTGCAGAGTGACGGCGTCGGACGCGACGACGGGCTGGCGGTCCGCCTCGGAGGGCAGCTCGAGGAAGACGTGCGCGGCGCGGTCCTCGGGCAGCGAGGCGAGGATGCCCGCGACCGCCGGCAGACCCGTCTCGTCGGCGACGAGCAGGCACCAGTCGGAGCCGTCGGCCCGGCGGTAGCCGAGCCCCTGGTCGAGGATGCCGACCCGGTCGCCGACCGCGGCGGTGAGGGCGAAGGTCACGGCGGGCCCCGACTCCCCCGGCTCGCCGTGCACGACGAAGTCGACGTCGATCTCGGGTCCGCCGTCGGCGCCCTCGGTCCGGTAGCGGCGGACGGTGTAGTTGCGGACCACCGGCCGCTGCGCCTTCGGCATCGCGAGGTACTGCGCGTACCAGAGCGCGCTCGAGCGAGTCGGCAGCCGCAGCGCCTCCTGCCCGGGCCGCGGCAGGAAGAGGCGGAACCACTGGTCGTGGCCGAGCGGGTGCAGCAGCGCGACCCCGGGCCCGCCGAAGGTGACGCGCTGCATCCCCGGCGTCACGCGCGCGGTGCGGACGACCTCGACGGTGACGACCTGCGGATCGGTGGGGCGGGTCGGGGCGGACGAGCGGGCCATGCGGAGCCTCCGTACTGCGGGCGGACGCACCGCCGGGTTTGGTGAGGCTTACCTTACCCAGCCGCTCCTCGCCTATTGGGGAGCGCGCCGACGATGAGCTCCGCGAGATGCCACTTGTGCACGCCTTTCACGGCGTGTCGCGTGCACAAGTGGCATCTCGCGGGAGGGGGGCAGCGGGGACGACGAAGGCCCCGGCTCGACGTGCGAATCGGGGCCTTCTCGATGTAGCGGGAGCGGGACTTGAACCCGCGACACCACGATTATGAGCCGTGTGCTCTAACCACCTGAGCTACCCCGCCGCACGTTTCCGGAGGCTGGCCTGCCGGGAACGGAGCCCCCTGTGGGAATCGGACCCACTACCTCTTCCTTACCAAGGAAGTGCTCTACCAATGAGCTAAGGGGGCGCACCTGCGGGTCTGACTGCCCCTCTCGGGGCGTGCCCGCGATTTGGCACCGTTAGACGATAGCACCTCCACGGGGCCGTGTTGACCGCGGGGTGGAGGGGGTGGTCCGGGTGGGGTGGATCTCGATACGCCCGCTTCGCGGGCTACTCGATCAACATGAAGGCGCGGGCGGAGCAGCCGCGCAGCGGGGTCTCATGCCGGTCGAGCAGCCGCGTAGCGGCGTATCGAGACCCGCCTACGAGCGGCTCGCCGTGTCGAGCGCGGCCAGCTCCTCCACCGTCAGCTCGAGCGTCGCGGAGGCGAGGAGGGCGGGCAGCTGCTCCATGACGCGGGCGCTCGCGATCGGGGCGGCGACGCCGTCCTGCGAGCGCAGCCAGGCGAGGGCGACGGTCGCGACCTCGGCGTCGTGGGCGGCCGCTGCCGCGTCGAGGGCGGCCAGCACGCGGCGCCCGCGGGCGTCGAGGTACTGCGCGGCGCCCGAGGCGCGCGGGCTGTCCGGCGTCGAGCCGTCGCGGTACTTGCCCGTCAGGAAGCCGGACGCGAGTGCGTAGTACGGGACGACGGCGAGCCCGGCCTCGCGGGCGAGCGGCAGGACGTCCGCCTCGATGCCGCGCTCGACGAGGTTGTAGTGCGGCTGCAGGGCGACCGGCGCGTGCAGGCCCTCCTCCTTCGCGAGGCGCAGCCACTCCGCGATGCGGTCGGCGCTGAAGTTCGAGACTCCGATCGCGCGGACGAGGCCCTCGTCGACGAGCTCGGAGAAGACCCGGACGATGTCCTCGAGCGGGACGGCGTCGTCGTCGAAGTGCGCGTAGTAGAGATCGATCCGGTCGGTGCGCAGGCGCTGGAGCGATGCGCGGGCGGCCCGACGGACGTTGTCGGGCGCGAGGCCGAGGAACTCGGGGTGCCGGCTCACCTTGGTCGCGATCACGACGTCGTCGCGCGAGCCCGAGCGGCGCGAGAGCCACTCGCCGATGATCGTCTCGGACTCGCCGCCGTGGTTGCCGGGGACCCAGGCCGAGTAGGAGTCGGCGGTGTCGATGAAGTCGCCGCCCGCGGCGACGTAGCCGTCGAGGACGTCGAAGGAGGTCTGCTTCCCGGCGGTCCAGCCGAAGACGTTGCCGCCGAGGGAGAGCGGGAAGACCTCGATGCCGGAGTCGCCCAGGGGCGTGCGGGTGAGGGAGTCGTGGGACGGAGCTGCGCTGTCGATCGTCATCCCCCGATTCAACTCGCCGCGGGCCGCACTGCCGATCCCCCGCCGCGCATGCGGAGCAAGCACTCAGCCACGGAACGGGGGGCGGGCGTCAGCCGCCGAGCGGGTAGTCGGCGTAGGCGAAGCGCGCCCCGTCCGGCGACCAGCCCGCGACGTTGATCGTGCCCTGGCCGCCGAACAGCGACTGCACCACCCGGCCCGGAGAGGTGTCGCCGGCCGGGCGCCCCTCGAGCGCGAGCAGCCGCAGCTCGACCGGCAGGTTCTCCGGGTGCCCGGCCGTCCCAGCGGGGTAGGCGAGGTACAGCAGGTGCGCGCCGTCCGGCGACTCGTGCGGGAACCAGTCGACCGTGTCCGACTCCACGGTCCGCTCGACCCCGGAGCCGTCGGGCCGCATCCGGAACAGCTGGGCGACGCCGCCCTCGCGCTCGGAGTTGAAGTGCAGCCACTCGCCGTCGGCGGAGAAGTCGACGCCGTCGTCCGGGTGCTCGTCGTCGGTCAGCGCGGTGAGCGGGCCGCCCTCGGCCGGCATCGTGTAGACGTTGGTGACCCAGCGGCCGGTGGCGTCCTCGCCGCCGCCGATCAGCGCGAGCAGCCGGCCGTCGGGCGAGACGCCGTGCAGGTAGTGCTTGAAGCGCGGACCGGGCCCGGCGGAGGTGACCCGCCGGGCGGGCGCCGAGCCGTCCAGGGCCACCGCGTAGAGGTGACCGTCGCGCGCGGAGACGTACGCCGTCCCGCCCTCGGGAGCGAGCATGTGGTCGTTGTTCAGCTCGTCCGGCACCCCGTCGAGCGGGATCGCCTGGAGCCCGGCGGGACCGACCGGCGCGTCCCCGAGCGGCAGCCGGAACAGCCCGCCGTCCCCGTTGACCACCAGGAACGACCCGTCCGGCGACCAGTTCGGTGCCTCCACGAGGAGCGAGTCGGAGGAGAACACCGTGGTGACCTCGCCGCTCGCGACGTCGAGCACGCGGATCCGGCAGGTCTGGGCGGGGAGCAGTGAGCGGGCCATGCGCACCACGGTAAGGGAACGGGGGTCGTCAAGCCCGTCCGCACTCAGGTTCCCGCCGCCTGCCCTCCCTTATCCTTGTCTGGACAACTGTGCTGAGTGGAACCGGGGAGGACTGTGTGATGCTCCTCACCCTCGCGATCACGTTCGCCCTCGCGGTGATCACGCCGTGGATCGTCGACCGCTTCGGTCCGAAGGTCTTCTACGCCCTCGCCCTCGTGCCGGCCGCGACCTTCGTCTCGACCGCCGCCTCGCTGCCGACGATCCTCGCCGGCGGAGAGCTGCGCGAGGAGGTCCCGTGGATCCCCTCCCTCGACATCTCGCTCTCGTTCCGGCTGGACGCGCTCTCGATCGTCCTCGCGCTCGTCGTCAGCGGCGTCGGCGCCCTCGTCCTCGCCTACTGCGGCAGCTACTTCAAGCGCGACGAGCCGTCGCTCGGCCGGTTCGCCGCCCTGCTCTTCGCCTTCGCCGGCGTGATGTACGGGCTGGTCACCGCCGACGACGTGATCATCCTCTTCGTCTTCTGGGAGGCGACGAGCGTCCTCTCCTACCTGCTGATCGGGCACTACAGCGGTCGCAAGGAGAGCCGCGGAGCCGGCCTCCAGGCCCTGCTGGTCACCACCCTCGGCGGCCTGGCGATGCTCGTCGGCGTGATCATCCTGATCGTCGAGTCGGGCACCTCGAGCCTCGCGGGCATCGTCGCCGCGGCCCCCTCCGGCCCGATCGTCTCCGTCGCGCTCGTCCTCGTGCTGCTCGGTGCCTTCTCCAAGTCGGCGCTGGTCCCCTTCCACTTCTGGCTGCCGGCCGCCATGGCCGCGCCCACCCCGGTCAGCGCCTACCTGCACGCCGCCGCGATGGTGAAGGCCGGCATCTACCTGGTCGCCCGCCTCGCGCCGGGCTTCGCCGACGACGCCGTGTGGCTCCCCGTGATCGTCAGCGTCGGCGTCTGGACGATGCTCGTCGGCGGCTGGCGCTCGCTCCGCCAGTACGACCTCAAGCTCGTCCTCGCCTACGGCACCGTCAGCCAGCTCGGCTTCCTCACGGTCGCGGTCGGCTTCGGCTCGCGCGACGCGGCCCTCGCCGGCCTCACCCTGCTGATCGGGCACGCGCTGTTCAAGGCGCTGCTGTTCCTCGCCGTCGGCATCGTCGACCACCGGGCCGGCACCCGCGACCTGCGCAAGCTCAGCGGCCTCGGCCGGCAGGCCCCGGTGCTCGCCGGCGCCGCGCTGCTCGGCGTGCTCTCGATGGCGGGCATCCCGCCGCTGCTCGGCTTCGTCGCGAAGGAGGCGGTCTTCACCAGTCTGCTGTCCGCGATCGAGCAGGGCTCGTTCTGGGCCTGGGTCGCACTGATCGGCCTCGTCCTCGGCTCGATCCTCACCGTCGCCTACTCGGCCCGCTTCTTCTGGGGCGCGTTCGCCCGCAAGAAGGGCCTCGAGGACACCCACCTCCACGCGGAGCCGTGGACCTTCACCGCGCCCACCGTCGTCCTGGCGGTCGTGAGCCTCGTCGGCGGCATCGGCGCCTCGCTGCTCGACCCGCTCGTCGCGGTCTACGCCGACACGCTCCCCTACGGCGCCCCCGACGCCGACCCGCAGCTCGCCGCGGCGGCTGAGGAGTCCGACCACGGCGGCTACCACCTCGCGCTCTGGCACGGTTTCGAGCCCGCCCTCGCGCTCAGCGCGATCGTCATCGCGATCGGCCTGCTGCTCTTCGCCAAGCGGATCGCGGTCGCGCGGATCCAGTCCAGGGTCCCGAACACCATCGACTCCGCCGAGGGCTACTGGGCCACCGTCCGCTGGCTCGACCGCGTCGCGAGCACCGTCACCGAGTTCGTCCAGCGCGGCTCGCTCCCCCGCTACCTCACGGTGATCTTCGCGGTCTTCGTGCTGGGAGTCGGCGGCGCCGCCGCGCTCAACCGCACCTGGCCCGGCGACCTCGTCTTCTGGGACTCGCCCGGCCAGCTCGCCGTCGCGGCCGTGATGATCCTCGCCGCGATCCTCTGCGCCGTCGCGCGCAACCGCGTCGCCGCCGTGCTGCTCGCCGGCGCGACCGGCTACGGGATGGTCGCCCTCTTCGCCATCCAGGGCGCCCCGGACCTCGCGCTCACCCAGGCGCTGATCGAGACGATCACCCTGGTCGTCTTCGTCCTCGTGCTGCGCCGCCTCCCCACCCGGATCGCGCAGAAGCACCAGCCGATGCGCAAGCGCCTGCGCGCCGTCATCGGCATCGCGGTCGGCGCCGTGATGGCCCTCGCGGCGACGATCGCCCTCGGCGCCCGCACCGCGACCCCGATCTCCGTCGACCTCCCCCGCCTGGCCTACGAGGAGGGCAAGGGGCGCAACATCGTCAACGTCCTCCTCGTCGACATCCGCGCCTGGGACACCATGGGCGAGATCTCCGTGCTGGTCGTCGTGGCGACCGGTGTCGCGAGCCTGATCTTCCTCTCCAGCCGGGCCGGCGGCGCTCCGCGCCTCGAGCACCAGAGCGCGGCCGACCGCGAGGAGCGCGCGACCGACCTCACCGCCCCCTCGGCCGACGCGGAGAAGACCGGCGACCGCGGCTCCTGGCTGGTCGCCGGCCGCACGCTCCGCCCCGAGAACCGCTCCATCGTCCTCGAGGTGCTGGTGCGCCTGCTCTTCCACCCCGCGATGATCGTCTCCGTCTACCTGCTCTTCACCGGTCACAACACCCCGGGCGGAGGCTTCGCGGGCGGCCTGCTCGCCGGTCTCGCCCTCGTCGCGCGCTACCTGGCCGGCGGCCGGTTCGAGCTCGGCGAGGCCGCGCCGATCGACGCGGGCAAGGTCCTCGGCCTCGGGCTGCTCTTCGCGGTCGGCACGGCCGTCTCCTCGCTCGCCTTCGGCCTCGAGGTGCTCGAGTCCAGCTGGCTCGACCTCTACCTGCCGGTGCTCGGCGAGCTGCACCTCGGCACCTCCACCCTCTTCGACATCGGCGTGTACCTGATCGTGATCGGCCTGACCCTCGACATCCTCCGCAGCCTCGGCGGCGAGGTCGACCGCCACGGCGAGGAGGCCGAGCAGGGCGACCCCTCCGGCGACGGCGTCACCCACTCGACCGACAGCACCCCCGGCCCCGGCGCCGGCACCGTCGACGGCCTCGAGACGAAGCTGCCGACCGGCTCCACCGTCGTCGGCGGACCGGGCAGGGGGGACGACGCATGAGCATCACCCTCGTCCTCGTCGTCGTGATGGCGGTGCTGTACGCCGCGGGCGTCTACCAGATGCTCGAGCGCAGCCTCACCCGGATCCTGATCGGCTTCCTCCTGGTCGGCAACGCGACGAACATCCTGATCCTGCTGATGGCGGGCCGCTCCGGCGTCGCGCCGTTCGTCACCGACGACGGCCGCTCCTACGAGCAGATCGCCGAGGAGATGGCCGACCCGCTGCCGCAGGCGCTGATCCTGACGGCGATCGTGATCACCTTCGGGGTGTCCGCCTTCCTCCTCGCGATGATCTACCGGCGCTGGCGCCTCGCCAACGCCGACCAGGTCGAGGACGACGAGACCGACGCCTCCGTCCGCGCGGACGCGGCGGGCATCTCGGCGCAGACCACCGCGGACGACCGGGCCCTGGACGTCCTGCTCGAATCGAGCGACGAGGGCACCGCTGCGAAGCACGGCGAGAGCGCCATGACCGACGACAGGAAGGAGGACCGATGAACGTGCTGATCCCCCTCGTCGTGACCCTCCCCCTGCTGGGAGCCGCCGTCGCCCTCGTGCTCGGCCGGCACCGCCGCGCGCAGATCACGGTCAACATCGTCACGCTGTCCGCTGTCCTGGTGATCTCCTCCGTGCTGCTCGTCCTGGTCCTCACCGGCCAGGAGGGCGGCAGCGCGGTCTACGTCGGCGGCTGGGAGCCGCCGTGGGGCATCGTGCTGGTCGTCGATCCGCTCGCCGCCCTGATGCTGGTGATCACCTCGGTCACGCTGCTCGGCGTCCTGCTGTTCTCGGTCGGCCAGGGCCTGGTCGACGGCAACCGCGAGACGCCGGTCACGATCTTCCACCCGACCTACCTGATCCTCTCGGCCGGCATCCTCAACGCCTTCGTCGCGGGCGACCTCTTCAACCTCTACGTCGGCTTCGAGATCCTGCTCGCGGCGAGCTACGTGCTGATCACCCTCGGCGGCACGGCGCCGCGGATCCGGGCGGGCACGACCTACGTGGTCGTCAGCCTGGTCTCGAGCGTGTTCTTCCTCTCCGCGATCGGCCTGCTCTACGGCGCCACCGGCACCGTCAACATGGCGCAGCTGTCGATCCGCATCGCGGAGCTGCCCGCCGACGTCCAGCTCGTGCTGCACGTGGTGCTGCTGCTCGGCTTCGGGATCAAGGCCGCGGTCTTCCCGCTGTCGTTCTGGTTGCCGGACTCCTACCCCACCGCTCCGGCGCCGGTCACGGCCGTCTTCGCCGGCCTGCTCACCAAGGTCGGCGTCTACGCGTTGATCCGCACCGAGACGCTGCTCTTCCCGGGCGGCAGGCTCACGGAAGTGCTGATGGTGGTCGCGCTGCTGACGCTGGTGGTCGGCATCCTCGGCGCCGTCGCGCAGGCGGACATCAAGCGGATGCTCTCCTTCACCCTGGTGTCGCACATCGGCTACATGGTCTTCGGCATCGCGATCGGCACGGAGGCGGGCTACGCCGCGACGATCTTCTACGTGATCCACCACATCACCGTGCAGACCACGCTGTTCCTCGCGACCGGGCTGATCGAGCGCGTCGGCGGCACCACCTCGATCCTCCGCCTCGGCGGTCTGCTGAAGGCCTCGCCGCTGCTCGCGCTGCTCTACTTCATCCCCGCGATGAACCTCGGCGGCATCCCGCCCTTCACCGGCTTTCTCGGCAAGGTCGGCCTCTTCGTCGCCGGCACCGAGTCCGCCGCGGAGCAGCCGTCCTGGCTGATCTGGGCGGTCATCGCCGCGGGCGCGGTCACCTCGCTGCTCACCCTCTACGCGGTCGCCCGCGTCTGGAACATGGCGTTCTGGCGCCGCCAGGAGGAGGTGCCCGGCTACGAGTCGCCGCTGATCGACCAGCTGCAGGAGGACCCGCACGACACCGGCACCGTCCGCACCCGGCACTCCCCGCCGATGATGGTCCTCGCGACCGCCGGCATGGTCGTCTTCGGCGTGGGCCTCACGATCGCCGCCGGCCCGCTCTACGACGCCAGCGAGCAGGCCGCCGCCGCGGTCGCCGACCCGTCCACCTACATCGCCACGGTCTACCGCGACTCGTCCTTCGGAGAGGAGGGCCCCCGATGAGCCCCCGCCGCCGCGTCGACTTCTGGAACCGGTTCGCGATGTTCGTGACGCTCGTCGGCATCTGGGTGCTGCTCTGGGACGACGTCTCGGTGCTCTCGATCGTCTCGGGCTTCCTGGTCGCGCTGATCATCACCCGCGTCTTCTACCTGCCGCCGGTGGAGTTCTCCAACCGGGTGAACCTCTGGCACCTGCTGGTCTTCCTGCTGCGCCTCGCGCTGGACATCGCGGTCGCATCCGTCCGCGTCTCGTACCAGATCCTCACCCTGCCGGTCCCGGTGCACAACGCGATCGTGGCCGTGCACCTGCGCAGCCGCTCCGAGGGGATGCTGGTCTGGACGACCGAGGCCGTCTCGCTCGTCCCCGGCTCGCTCGTGATCGACGTCGACCCCCAGTTGAACGTCCTCTACCTGCACGTGCTCGGGGTCACCCACGACGAGGGCCATCGGATCGACGAGGTCCGCCGCACGGTCCTGCGCACCGAGGCGCGCATCGTCCGCGCGATCGGCTCGCGCGAGGACGTCGCCCGGGTCAGCGAGCCGCTGGGCGAGAACGCGGGGGTGCTCCGATGATCGAGTGGCTCGTCTGGATCCTGGTGCCGATCTTCGGAGCGGCCGCCCTGCTCTCGCTCGTGCGCATCCTGATCGGCCCGTCGGTCCTGGACCGCGTGGTCGCCGCCGATGTGCTGGTGGCGACGATCCTCTGCGGCCTCGGCGCCGAGATGGCGATCAACCACCACGCGACGACGCTCCCGGTCGCGCTCGGACTCGCGCTGTTCGCGGTGTTCGGCTCGATCAGCGTCGCCAAGTTCATGGCCAACCGCGAGGAGGACTGACATGGACGTGCTCCTCGACGTCGTCACCGCCGTGCTCGTCACCGTCGGCGCCCTGCTCTCGCTGGTCGCCGCGATCGGCCTGCTCCGCTTCGGCGACCTGCTCTCCCGGATGCACGCGGGCACCAAGCCCCAGGTGCTCGGCATCATCTGCGTGATGCTCGCCGTCGCGATCCGGAACCCCGGCTTCGCCGCCGCGGGCACCGTCGTCCTGGTGATCGGCTTCCAGCTGCTGACCGTGCCGATCTCGGCGCACATGGTCGGCCGCGCCGCCTACCGGGCCGAGGCCGTCTCCACCGGGTTCCTCGTCTCGGACGAGCTCGCCGACGCCGTGCAGCGCGCGGACGACGCCTCGCGGGCGACCGGTCCGGAGACGGCGCACGCGTCCGAGGAGGCCGCCGAGCGCTCGAGCGCCCCGCAGCCCGAGGACGAGGACGGCCCGGCCGCGACCGCCTAGCCGCCGGTCATCGTCCGCAGCGCGTAGCCGCCGACGGCGAGCGTCACCGCGAACAGCCCGCCGATCAGCAGCACGAGCAGCGGCACCACCCAGAGCAGGGCCCTCCGGCGTCGGGCGCGGGCGGCTTCCGGGGTCTCTTCGCTCACCCATCGACCCTAGGCCAGGCGGCGCCTGCGCCGGGCCGGGCGCTTCCGGGGCGCCCGCTACCCTTGATGCCATGACCCTGGACTCCGCTCTCTCCGGCGCGCCCGAGAACTCCCCTGCTCCCGGGAGCTCCCCCGTCTCGTTCCCGGAGGCGGCCGGCCGGCCCGGTGCGGAGTGGTGGCGCACCGCGGTCATCTACCAGATCTACCCGCGCTCGTTCGCGGACGCCGACGGCGACGGCATCGGCGACCTCCCCGGCATCACCTCGCGCCTGGACAGCCTGGCCGAGCTCGGCATCGACGCGATCTGGCTCTCGCCGTTCATGACCTCGCCGCAGAAGGACGCCGGCTACGACGTCGCCGACTACTGCGACGTCGACCCGCTCTTCGGCACGCTGGCCGACTTCGACGCGATGCTCGCCCGCGCCCACGCGCTCGGGATCCGGGTGATCGTCGACCTCGTCCCCAACCACTCCTCGAGCGCGCACCGCTGGTTCCAGGCCGCCCTGGCCGCTCCCGCCGGCAGCGACGAGCGCGGGCGCTACCTCTTCCGCGACGGCCGCGGCCCCTCCGGCGAGCTGCCGCCGAACAACTGGGAGTCGGTCTTCGGCGGACCCGCCTGGACCCGGGTCACCGAGCCCGACGGCACCCCCGGCCAGTGGTACCTGCACCTCTTCGACACCTCGCAGCCCGACTTCGACTGGACGGACGAGTGGGTGCGCGAGCGCTTCCGCGAGGTCCTGCGCTTCTGGCTGGACCGCGGCGTCGACGGCTTCCGCGTCGACGTGGCGCACGGGATGATCAAGGCCGAGGGCCTGCCCGACTACACCCCGCCCGCCGACAGCGGCTCGATGGGAGGCGTGGCGCCGGGCGACGACGCCGAGCCCGTCACCGCTCCCTACTGGGCGCAGGACGGCGTGCACGAGATCTACCGCGACTGGCACGCGCTGCTCGCCGAGTACCCGGCCGACCGCGTGCTCTGCGCGGAGGCGTGGGTGCAGCCGCTCTCGAAGCTCGCCCGCTGGGTGCGTCCCGACGAGATGCACCAGGCCTTCAACTTCGCCTACCTCGAGACGCCGTGGAGCGGACCCGCGCTGCGCGACATCATCGACTCCTCGCTGAGCTCGTTCGCCGCGGTCGGCGCACCCTCGACCTGGGTCCTCTCGAACCACGACGTCGTGCGCCACGCCAGCCGCCTCGCCCTCACCTCCGACAACCCGCAGGGCTACGGCATCGGCCCGCGCACCCCGGGCCTGCCCGACCCGGTGCTCGGCCTCCGCCGCGCGCGGGCCGCGACCGCGCTGATGCTGGCGCTGCCCGGCTCCGCCTACGTCTACCAGGGTGAGGAGCTCGGCCTGCCCGAGGCGATCGACCTGCCCGACGCTGCACGTCAGGACCCGACCTGGTTCCGCACGAACGGCGAGCGCTACGGCCGCGACGGCTGCCGCGTGCCCCTGCCCTGGGAGGCCGACGCGCCCGCCTACGGCTTCAACGACTCCGGCGACTCCTGGCTCCCCCAGCCCGGCGACTGGGCGCCGTTCGCGCGCGACCGCCAGACCGGCGTCGAGGGGTCGACCCTCGAGCTCTACCGGGAGCTCCTCGCGGTGCGCCGCGCGGAGGACCTCGGCTCGGGCACGATCGAGTGGCTCGAGGGCTACCCGGAGGACGTCGTGGCGTTCCGCAACGGCGGCGTCACCGTGATCGCGAACACCGGCTCGTCGCTGGTGGAGCTGCCGGTCGGCACGGTCGTGCTCTCCTCCGAGGAGCTGCACGAGCCGGCGCTGCCGGGTGACACGACGGTCTGGCTACGCCAAGACTGACGTCCCAGAGTTCGATCTGCAGGTGATCCGCCGCCGCGGGCTGCGCTGCCGCGGCGGAACGGGCGCTGCGACGCGGATCGCCTGCAGATCGAACGGGAGCGGGCGGGCCCGCGGCGGCTCAGCGCCCGGCGTTCGCCTTGAGCCAGAGGTAGGAGTCGACCTTGGTCACGCCGTCGAGGCGGATCTCGAAGTGCAGGTGCGGCCCGGTCGACATGCCGGTCGTGCCGACGAGGCCGAGCAGCTGGCCGACCTTGACCGGGTCGCCCTCGTTGACCGCCGCGCTGCCGTGCTGCATGTGCGCGTAGACGCTCGAGACGAGCTGGCCGTCGATCTCGTGGTCGACGATGACGTGCACGCCGAGCGAGCCTTCGCCGTCGATCACGGTGCGGACCACGCCGTCGGCGATCGCCTGGATCGGCGAGCCGTTGCCCGGGTTGAAGTCGGTGCCGCCGTGATTGACCGAGCAGCCCGCGCAGTTGCGGTAGCCGAAGCGGTCGCCCACCGGCACGCCGACCGCGAAGGGCCACTGGATCGAGGCGTTGGGGTCGTTGGTGAAGCCGGCGTCGGAGGTGCGGCCGATGGCGGCGACGTCCGTCTGCGTCTTGCGCTCCTGCACGCCGAAGCCGTCGCGGGCGACGGTCTCGGCGCTGACCTCGCCGGTGGTGAACGACTGCGCTCCGCGGTCGACGGTGCCGCCGGGCGCGACGACGAGGTTCTGCGCCTGCACCTCCTCGGCCGTGAGGAGCGACGTGGCCGGCAGCGAGGTCGCCGCGACCATCGCGGCGACGAACGAGAGCGCGACGAGACCGCCGATCCGGCGGCTGGAGCGCACGGGCCGGAGCGGTGCGACGCGAGGTGCGGAGACGGGCGCCGGTGGCGCGGAGCGGACGGAGGCGACCCGCAGCTCGGCGTCGCGGAGCTCGGCCGGGGCGACCGGCACTCCCTCGTCCTGCGCGTCGGCGGCCAGTGCCTGGGCGCGCTCGCGCTCGCGCAGCTCGCGACGGGTGAGGGGTGGGACGGATTCGCCGGGGGTCGATGCGGAGGCAGCGGGCAAGGGCGAATCGGGGCTCACGAAATCCGGATCTTCCGTCGGGGGCAGGGGACGAGCGGCGCTCCGCCAGGGAGTCGAAGCGCTTCTCGGGGGTCCGCGACCGCATCCTGTGCGAATGTCACGAATTCATAAAGGATAACCACGGACTCCCGATCCGGCCAGAGCGGGTCGCGCAGAGGCCGGATCCTCGTCGCCGGATCCGCGCTCGGCGCTCGGATCCTGCGCGATCATGCGCGCGCATGCACCGACTCCGCGCGGAACCGGTCCCCGATCAGACCTCGTCGGCGCGCAGCCGCCGCAGCAGAGCCTCGAGCTCGCTGAAGACCGGCTCCGGGGCCGCGATCAGCAGCCCGTTGCCCGCCGGGCGGCCGTCGAAGCCGGCGACGATCGCTCCGGCCTCCTCCGCCACGAGGGCGCCCGCCGCGAGGTCCCACGGGTTCAGACCGCGCTCGTAGTACGCGTTCAGCGACCCGGAGGCGACCGCGCAGAGGTCGAGCGCTGCCGAGCCGATGCGGCGGATGTCGCGCACCGAGCCGAGCAGCTCCTGCACGACCGCGCCCTGGCGCATCCGGCGCCCGGCGTCGTAGCCGAAGCCCGTGCCGACCAGCGCCAGCGAGAGCGAGGCGGGCGGAGTGACGTGCAGCGCGACCCCGTCGCGCTCGGCCCCGCCGCCCCGGCTCGCGGTGTAGACCTCGCCGGTCGCGCCGTTCACGACCGCCCCGGCGAGCGCCATCCAGGTCTCCGGCTCCGGCTCGCCCTCGACCACGGCGATGCTGACCGCGTAGGAGGGGATGCCGTAGAGGTAGTTGACCGTGCCGTCGATCGGATCGACGACCCAGGTGAGTCCGCTCGTCCCGCCGCCCGCGCCGGACTCCTCGCCGAGGAAGCCGTCGTCCGGCCGCGCCTCGGCGAGCCGACGGCGGATCAGCTGCTCGACCTCGCGGTCGGCGGCCGTGACCACGTCCTCCGGCGACGACTTCGAGGCGGCGATCTCGACCCCGTCCTGGCGGCGCTGCCGGGCGAGGTGCGCCGCCTCGACGGCGATCGAGCGGGCGATGGCGAGGAGGGAGGCGTGGGCGCTCATGCGTCCAGCCTAGGGACCGGCCGGTCCGGCGGGGACGGACGCAGGCGGGGCAGACGGCGACCGGGCCCGCGGAGGATCATGGGGGCATGAGCGCCGCCGTGACCCCTCAGCCCCCGATCGCCGTGACCGGAGCCACCGGGGCGGTGGGCGGCCGCGTCGCGCGCCTGCTCGCCGACGCCGGCCTCCCCCTCCGCCTCCTCGCCCGCGACCCCTCGCGTGCGCCCGAGCTGCCGGGGGCGACGGCCGTCCGCTCGTCCTTCACCGATCCGGGCGATGCGCTCGACGGCGTCCGGCTCCTGCTGATGGTGTCCGCGGCCGAGAACGAGGACCGGCTCGCCGAGCACCTCTCGATGGTCGCGGCCGCCGCCGCCGCGGGCGTCGAGCACGTCGTCTACACGTCCTTCGCCGGCGCCTCCCCCACCGCCACCTTCACGCTCGCGCGCGACCACGCCGCGACGGAGGAGGCGATCCGCGCCTCCGGGATGTCGTGGACCTTCCTCCGCGACAACCTCTATCTGGACTTCGTGCCCGCGATGCTCGGCGACGACGGCGCGATCCGCGGCCCGGCCGGCACCGGCCGCGCGGCGATCGTCGCCCGCGAGGACGTCGCCCGCGCCGCCGCCGCGATCCTGCGCGCCCCCGAGGAGCACCGCGGCGCGACCTACGAGCTGACCGGCCCCGAGGCCCTCACCTTCGACGAGATCGCGGCCGTCCTCACCGCCGCCGGCCACCCCGCGGTCTTCGTCGACGAGACCCTCGAGGAGGCGCGCGCCTCCCGCCGCCGCTGGAACGCCCCCGACTGGCAGCTCGACGCCTGGATCAGCACCTACACCGCCGTCGCCGCCGGCGAGATGCAGCACGTCTCCGGCGACGTCGAGCGCCTGACGGGCCGCGCCCCGCTCTCCCTCGAGCAGTTCCTCGCGGCGACTCGATCGGCAGCCGGGCAGGGCGCTGCATCGGTCGAGCAGTGATCGGCCGCGCGGCGGACGGTCCTCCCCCTGCTGGTCGAGCAGCGCCACAGGCGCGTATCGAGACCCGCCGTCATGAGCAGGGCGGGTCTGCAGACTCATCCTGCTGACGTGGGTGGATCTCGATACGCCCGCTGCGCGGGCTACTCGATCAGCATGAGCGCACGGCGCCGCGGCGGACGAGCAGCAGTCGACCGCGCGGCGGACGGCCCTCCTCGTGCTGGTCGAGCAGCGCCGCAGGCGCGTATCGAGACCCACGCGCGCGAAGGACCGGGAGACGGAGGAAGCCCCGCTCGCCGCCTCGGGAGGCTGGTGCGGGGCTTCGATCGTGCAGTCGTTCGGTCTCGATGCTGTGGCGAGTGAGGGATTCGAACCCCCGAAGGCTACGCCGTCTGATTTACAGTCAGATCCCTTTGGCCGCTAGGGTAACTCGCCGTCGCGCACCCGACCGGGAGTCAAGCTCTCGACCGAAGGCGCTGGACAAGGATACCCACGTGCTCCCCGGATCGGAAATCGGCCTCAGCCCGCCGCCGCGGCATAGCGTGACGCCGCCTCGGCGA
Organism: Rathayibacter sp. VKM Ac-2929; assembly: GCF_022815495.1. Lineage (NCBI taxonomy): Bacteria > Bacillati > Actinomycetota > Actinomycetes > Micrococcales > Microbacteriaceae > Rathayibacter > Rathayibacter sp. VKM Ac-2929. Next base: position 427,839 of record NZ_JALGRV010000001.1, on the reverse strand, counting down.
CCTTGCCCGCGTAGCTCGTCGCCGGGTTGTACGCCGCGATCGCGTCGCGCCAGCCCGACTGCGTGGTCAGGTCGCCGCCCGCCTGGCAGAGGTAGCGCGCGGCGGTCACCGCCTGCTGATCGACGTTCTGCGGATCCCAGCCGCTCGAGGCCCAGCGCATCCAGGTGGCGGGGATGATCTGCAGCGGGCCCATCGCGCGGTCCGTCTCGGGGTCGCCGTCCAGCGCTCCGCCGTCGTTGTCCTCGACGCGGTCGAACCGCGTGCCGTCCAGCGAGGGCCCGTAGATCGGCTCGGTCGGGCGCCCGTCCTCGCCGAGCTCGCCGCCGAAGATCGTGCCGTGGCGGCTCTCGACGTAGCCGATGCCGGCGAGCGTCGCCCAGTCGAGCCCGCAGCCGGGGTCGACGGAGGAGGTCAGCAGCGCCGCGCCCGCGTAGGCGGTGAGCGCCCGCACCGGGATCCCGCTGCCCTCGGCGGTTCCGGCGAGCCAGTCGCCGCTCGTGAGCTGCCGGACGGGCGTCGCCGCCGTCTCGTCCGGATCCTCGAGCAGTGCCGGGTCGGCTGCGGCGGGCGCGGCGGCGGCCGGCGGCACGGTCACCAGTCCGTCCTCGTACTCCATCGCGGGCTCCGCGGGACGGGTGCAGCCGACGAGCACGAGGCCGAGGAGCGGCAGGATCAGCAGGGCGGGGAGGCGGCGCACGGTCCCTTCGTACCAGGCGCGCCTCCGGATCCGCCCCGCCGGGGCGCGAAAGCTAAGCTCGAAGGCATGGCAGATTCAACGTTCGACGTCGTCAGCAAGGTCGACAAGATGGAGGCGGACAACGCCCTCAACCAGGCCCACAAGGAGGTCGAGCAGCGCTACGACTTCAAGAACGTCGGCGCCTCGATCGCGTGGAGCGGCGAGAAGATCCTGATCAAGGCGAACACCGAGGAGCGGGCGAACGCCATCCTCGACGTCTTCCAGACCAAGCTGATCAAGCGCGGCATCAGCCTCAAGAGCCTCGACTCCGGCGAGCCCTTCGCCTCGGGCAAGGAGTACCGGATCGAGTCGACGCTCAAGGACGGCATCGACCAGGAGCAGGCGAAGAAGATCAACAAGCTGATCCGCGACGAGGCGCCCAAGTCGGTCAAGTCGCAGATCCAGGGCGACGAGCTGCGCGTCTCGTCGAAGAGCCGCGACGACCTCCAGGCGACGATGGCGCTGCTGCGCGGGGCCGACCTCGACCTCGACCTCCAGTTCGTCAACTTCCGCTGAGGGATGTCGCACTCCGAGAGCACGCCGACCCGCCCCGGCATCGACGCCCCCGACGCGCGGGGCCGCACCGGCCTCGACCGCGAGGGCCACGACCTCACCGGCAACCCCGACGTGGTCGTCAAGTCGGTGACCCTCCTCTCCAGCCACTGGTACGTCCTGCGCACCACCGAGTTCGAGTACCGGCACCGCGACGGCCGCTGGACCACCGAGCACCGCGAGACCTACGACCGCGGCAACGGCGCGGCCGTGCTGCTCTACGACCTCGAGGCGCGCTCCGTCGTGCTGGTGCGGCAGTTCCGCTACCCCACCTACGTCAACGGCAACCTCGACGGCATGCTGCTCGAGGTGCCGGCGGGTCTGCTCGACGAGGACGGTCCGGAGGAGGGCGCGCGCCGCGAGGCGTCCGAGGAGACCGGCCTCGAGGTCGGCCGGCTCGAGCACGTCTTCGACGCGTTCATGAGCCCCGGGTCGATCACCGAGATGCTGCACTTCTACGCCGGTCCCTACCGCGCCGGCTCGAGCGACGGCGTCTACGCCGGGCTCGCGGACGAGGGTGAGGACACCGAGCTCGTCGAGCTGTCCTTCGACGAGGCCCTCGCGCAGATCGGCGTCCAGATCATCGACGCGAAGACGATCATGCTGCTGCAGTGGGCGGCCCTGAGCGGCCCGTTCTCGCGCTGACCGAGCAGCCCTCGACGAGCGCGAGTCTCGATACGCCGCTCCGCGGCTACTCGACCACCCTGCACTCCGCGCTGACGGAGCAGCCCTCGACGAGCGCGAGTCTCGATACGCCGCTCCGCGGCTACTCGACCACCCTGCGTTTCATGCTGGTCGAGTAGCCCCGCAGGGGCGTATCGAGACCCGCCACCGCGAGGACGTCGGTCTCCTCCCCGCCCTGCCCCGGCGCCGGAGGCGCCCCCTCCGCTCGAGACGCCCGCTTCGCGGGCTGCTCGATCAGCACAGACGTCCCCTCGCCTCAGGACGACCGTTTCGCGGTCAGGCCGTGTACGCCCGCAGTGCGTCGCCGGTACGGGTCTGCGCACCGGCGACGAGGTCGGCCGGCGTCCCCTCGAAGACGATCGACCCGCCGTCGTGCCCCGCCCCGGGGCCGACGTCGATGATCCAGTCGGCGTGCGCCATCAGCGCCTGGTGGTGCTCGATCACGATCACCGAGGAGCCGGAGTCGACGAGGCGGTCGAGCAGGCCGAGCAGGTTGTCGACGTCGGCCAGGTGCAGGCCGGTCGTCGGCTCGTCGAGGATGTAGACCGAGCCCTTCGAGGCCATGTTGATCGCGAGCTTCAGCCGCTGCCGCTCGCCGCCGGACAGCGTGTTCAGCGGCTGCCCGAGGGTGAGGTAGCCGAGCCCCACGTCCATGAGCCGGGCCAGGATCGTGTGCGCCGGCCCGGATCCGAAGAACTCGGCCGCCTCGACGATGGGCATCGAGAGCACCTCGTGGATGTTCTTCCCGCGCAGCCGGTAGTCGAGCACCTCCGCGGTGAACCGCTTGCCCTCGCACTCCTCGCAGATCGACGAGACGGTCGCGGCCGGGCCGAGCTCCGTGAAGATCAGCCCCGCGCCCTTGCAGACCGGGCAGGCGCCCGCGGAGTTCGCACTGAACAGGGCCGCCTTGACGCCGTTCTCCTTCGCGAAGGCGGTGCGGATCGCATCGAGCACGCCGGTGTAGGTGGCGGGGTTGCTGCGCCGCGAGCCGCGGATCGGCGACTGGTCGGCGACGATCACCCCCGGCCGCTTCGCCAGAGAGCCGTGGATCAGCGAGGACTTGCCCGACCCGGCGACGCCGGTGACGACGGTGAGCACCCCGAGCGGCACGTCGACGTCGACGCCGCGCAGGTTGTGCGTGGACGCGCCGCGGATCTCGGCGACGCCCGTGGGCCGCCGCACCTCGCTCTTGAGCGGCACCCGGTGGTCGAGGTGGCGCCCGGTGAGGGTGTCGGAGTCGCGCAGCGCCTCGACCGAGCCCTCGAAGCGGATCTCGCCGCCGTGCGAGCCGGCTCGCGGCCCGAGGTCGATGACGTGGTCGGCCACGGCGATGATCTCCGGCTTGTGCTCGACGACGAGCACCGTGTTGCCCTTGTCGCGGAGCCGCCGCAGCAGCTCGATCACCCGCGAGACGTCGTGCGGGTGCAGTCCGGCGGTGGGCTCGTCGAAGACGTAGGTGATGTCGGTGAGGCTCGACCCCAGGTGCCGCACCATCTTCACCCGCTGCGCCTCGCCGCCGGAGAGCGTCCCGGACTCGCGGTCGAGCGAGAGGTAGCCGAGCCCGACCTGCACCAGCGCGTCCAGCGTGCCCAGCAGCGCCTCGACGATCGGGGCGACGGAGGGGTCGCGCACCCCGCGCAGCCACTCCGCGAGATCGGTCGCCTGCATCGACGAGCACTCGGCGATGTTCCGGCCCGCGATCAGCGAACCCAGGGCCGCGCGGGTGAGCCGCGCTCCCCCGCACTCCGAGCAGGGGCCGAAGGCGGCCACCCGCTCGGCGAAGGCCCGGATGTGCGGCTGAGCCGCCTCCTTCGCGAGGTACAGGCGGGTCACCTTGACCACGAGACCCTCGTAGGTCATGTTGATGCCGGCGATCGGCATCTTGACGGCCGGCTTGTACAGGAAGTCGTCGAGCTGCTGAGGAGTGAAATCGGCGATCGGCACGTCGGCGGGATAGAGCCCCGATTCGGCGAGGCTCTTCCAGTACCAGCCGCCGACGACGAAGTTCGGGATCGCGTCGAGCGCTCCGCCCCCGAGCGACTTCGAGCGGTCGAGCAGCGCGTCGAGGTCGATGTCGGAGACGCGGCCAGTGCCCTCGCAGCGCGGGCACATGCCCTCGGGCAGGTTGAACGAGAACGCCCCGCTGGTGCCGACGTGCGGATCGCCGATCCGGCTGAACAGGATGCGGAGCATCGTGTAGGCGTCGGTCGCGGTGCCGACGGTGGAGCGGCCGTTCGCGCCCATCCGCTCCTGATCGACGACGATCGTCGCCGACAGCCCGTCGAGAGACTCGACGTCCGGCCGGGCCGGCGAGCCCATGAACTGCTGCAGGAACGCCGAGTAGGTCTCGTTGATCAGCCGCTGCGACTCGGCCGCGATCGTCCCGAAGACCAGCGAGGACTTGCCGGAGCCCGAGACGCCGGTGAACACCGTGATCCGGCGCTTCGGGATGTCGACGTCGACGCCGCGCAGGTTGTTCTGCCGGGCGCCGCGCACCCGGATGACGTCGTGCGGACCCGCGTCGCGCGGCCCCGCCTCTCCGAGGGTCGAGGGGGTCATGCGGTCTCCGTCCGTCAGCGGTGCCCGAATCCTAGGGGAGCCCTCCGACATCCGGGAGACGCCGAAGGGCCCCCGGATCGCTCCGAGGGCCCTTCCGACGGACGCGCCTCAGCTCGAGACGGTCTCGCCGCGCGAGATCGAGATCATGTCCTCGCGCGGGACGACCTTGACGCGGACGCGGCCCTGCGGAGCGCCGAGCGCCTGCTCGTGCTCGTCGAGGCGGTGCCAGCCGTCGAGGTCGGTGTAGGCGACGCCGCGCTCCTCGAGCAGGGCGACGACCGCCGACTCCTCGGGGTGCGCCGGGGTCCACCAGGACGCCTGATCGTTGAGCACGTGCCCGACGGTCTCCATCGCGTCCGACTTGGTGTGCCCGATCAGGCCGACCGGTCCGCGCTTGATCCAGCCGGTGGCGTACACGCCGTGCACCGGCTCGTCGTCGTCGTCCAGCACCTGGCCCTCGCGGTTCGGAATGACGCCGCGCATCTCGTCGAACGGCAGGCCGTCCAGCGGGGAGCCGAAGTAGCCGACGGCGCGGTAGACGGCCTGGACCGCGATCTCGCGGATCTCGCCGGTGCCGCGCGTGCCGCCCTCGCCGTCGGGCTCGGTGCGCTCGTAGCGGATGGCCGAGACGCGGCCGGTGCCGTCGTCGACGAGCTCGAGCGGCTTGGCCCAGAAGTGCAGGTGCAGGCGGCGCGAGGCGGAGCCGACCTCACGGGTGCGCCACTGGTTCAGCACCCGGTTGATCACCATGACCTGCTTGTTCGTCTCGATGGCGGCCTGCGAGGCGGCGTCGAGCACGAAGTCCTCGTCGGCGACGACCATGTCGACGTCGCGCAGCTCGCCGAGCTCGCGCAGCTCGAGCGGGGTGAACTTGACCTGCGCCGGTCCGCGGCGGCCGAAGACGTGCACGTCGGTGACGGGCGAGGCGGCCAGCGCGTCGTAGACGTTCGGCGGCACCTCGGTGGGCAGGAGGTCCTCGGCGTGCTTCGCGAGCATCCGCGAGACGTCGAGCGCGACGTTGCCGTTGCCGATCACGGCGACGGACGAGGCCTCGAGCGGCCAGGTGCGCGGCACGTCGGGGTGCCCGTCGAACCAGCTGACGAAGTCGGCGGCGCCGTAGGAGCCCTCCAGCTCGACGCCGGGGACGTCGAGCGGAGCGTCGCGGATCGCGCCGGTCGAGAAGATGACGGCGTTGTAGTGCCGCTTGAGGTCCTCGAGCGTGATGTCGGTGCCGAAGTGCACGTTGCCGAAGATGCGGATGTCGCCGCGGTCGAGCACCTCGCGGAGCGCCGTGATGATGCCCTTGATCCGCGGGTGGTCGGGGGCGACGCCGTAGCGGACGAGTCCGTAGGGCGCCGGCAGGTGCTCGAACAGATCGATCGAGACGTCGTACTTCTTCTCGGCCTTGATCATGAGGTCGGCGGCGTAGATGCCCGCGGGACCCGCGCCGACGATGGCCAGCCTGAGCTTGGTCATTGCATTCCTCCTGCCGGGGCGCCGAGGCGCGTCTCCGGACTCATTCCTGCGGCGCTCGAATGCGCGCCGCGACGATTCGGTCAGCCGTTGCGGTCGACGACCGTGTCGGCGAAGCGCGTGAGCGCCTTGCGGACCGGCCCGTCGGGCAGCGGGGCGAGGGCGTCGACGGCCTCATCGGCCCAGGCGTGGGCCTCGGCGAGGGTCTGCGCCGTCACGGGGTGGTCGCGCAGCTGCGCGATGGCGTCGGAGATGTCGGCGCTCTGCTCGTCGGTGTGCGCGATCGCGTCGTTCGTGCGGCTGACGTAGCTCTCGATCCGGGCGAGCAGCACGGCCGCGTCGCGGTCGGTCGCGGCGCGCTCCCGCAGGCGCAGGATCGGCAGCGTCGAGACGCCGGCGCGGATGTCGGTGCCCGGGTTCTTGCCGGTCTCCTCCGGCTGCGGCGAGAGGTCGATCACGTCGTCGACGATCTGGAAGGCGACGCCGATCTTCTCGCCGAAGACGCGCACCGCCTCCTCGAAGGGCGCGGGCGCCTCCGAGAAGACGACGCCGGTGCGGGCGGCGGCGGCGATCAGCGAGCCGGTCTTGTCGGCCAGGACGCCGAGGTAGTGCTCGACCGGGTCCTCGCCGGCGCTCGGGCCGACGGTCTCGTGCAGCTGGCCGAGCACGAGGCGCTCGAAGGTGTCGGTCTGCAGCCGGATCGCGCGCTCACCGAGCTCGGTCATCAGCTGGTTCGCCCGGGCGAAGAGCAGGTCGCCGGTGAGGATGGCGACGTTGTTGCCCCAGACGGTCTGCGCCGAAGGAACGCCTCGGCGCTTCTCCGCCTCGTCCATGACGTCGTCGTGGTAGAGCGAGCCGAGGTGCGTGATCTCGATGGCCTGCGCGGCGCTGAGCACCTCGGGGGTGTTGCCCCGGCCGAGCTGCGCGGTGAGCAGGGTGAGCATCGGCCGCACCCGTTTGCCGCCGGCCTCGAGCAGGTAGCGCGTCGAGACGTCGGCGACCGCGTCCGCGAAGGACAGCTGCTGGACCATGCCGGCCTCGACCCGCTCGAGCCCGTCGTCGATCGCGCGCGCGAGAGCGCGGTCCGGAGCGGTCGAGAAGATGCGCTCGGAGAGGCCGAGCTGCGCCGTCAGAGACGGACTGCGGCGGGCGACGGGCGCACTGGCGTTCACACTCAAACCCTAACGTCTCGGCCCGGCAGGCCCCTGGGCGCGCATCAGGTCACCGCGATCGGCTTGATCCCGCGGTGCAGGGCCACGATCCCGGCGGTGAGGTCGCGGTAGGCGACGCGCTCGAAGCCGGCGGCACGGAGCCAGCCCGCGACGACCTTCTGCTCGGGCCAGGCGCGGATGGAGTCGCCGAGGTAGTCGTAGGCCGGGTCGTTGGAGGAGGCGAGGCCGACGATCACGGGCATGACCTTCGTCAGGTAGAAGTCGTAGGCGACGGCGAGCGGCTTGAGCGGCGGGGTCGAGAACTCGCAGATCACGACGCGGCCGCCGGGCTTGACGACGCGGAAGAACTCGGCGAGCGCCGTCCGCGGCTCGGAGACGTTGCGCAGGCCGAAGGAGATGGTGACGGCGTCGAAGGAGTCGTCCTCGAAGGGGAGCTTCATCGCGTCGGCGAGGACGAACTCGATGAGCTCGTTCTCGGCGTGCCGGCGGCGGCCGACCGAGATCATCCCGCGGGAGAAGTCCGCGGCGACGACCTGCGCTCCGGAGCGCGCCAGCGAGGCGCTCGAGGTGCCGGTGCCGGCCGCGACGTCGAGGATCCGCTCGCCCGGTGCCGGGTTGACGGCGCGGGTCGTGGCGATCCGCCAGAGGTGGTCGTTGCCGACGGACAGGACGGTGTTCGTCAGGTCGTAGGCGGGCGCCACCGTGTCGAACATGGCAGCGACCTCGTCGGGCCGCTTGGTGAGGTCTGCCTTTGTCACGATCAACGAGTCTAGGGCGAGGAGCGGAGTGGCGGCTGTGCATCCACTGCCCTTGCACATCCGCTCAGGCGACCGGCGCCGGACCGGCGGAGCCGCGCGGAGGGAGCGGGACGGGGCGGAGGTGCCGGGGCCGCCTTGCTCCGCCTAGCTGCGGCGGCCCCGGACGAGGAAACCGTAGCAGCGGACCCCCGGGCGAGGGTGGTCCCGGCGCACAACGTCTCGCTTTCCGACGCGGGCGTACTGTGGAGCAGTGACATCGACCGGGGCCGGAGCTCCTCCCCTCCACGCCGAGACGACACCGCTCGACGGTCCGCACGAGCTGATCACCCGCGTCGATCCGCGGCAGCCGCTGCTCTGGCAGCGCGGCGGCGCAGGACTGGCCGGGCTCGGCGAGGCGCTGCGGCTGGAGTTCTCCGGCCCGGATCGCATCCGCGAGGCCTCCGCCGCGTGGCGCGAACTGTCGGCTGCGGCCGTCGTCGCGAATCCGCTCGGCGCCCCGGGCACGGGACTGGTGGCCTTCGGGGCCTTCGCCTTCTCCAGCCGGTCGAGCGCGACGAGCGTCCTGATCGTCCCTCGCGTGGTCATCGGCTCGCGGGGCGGGCGGTCGTGGGTGACCCGCATCCGGACGGCCGACGAGACGGCCGGCTCGACGGCGGTCCGCGCTCCGCTGCCCTTCGGCGACGAGTTCCGCCTCCCCCTCCTCCCCGGCGCGATGACGCCGGACGCGTATCGAGCCGCGGTCGCGTCGGCCGTCGGCTCGATCCGCTCGGGCGCCCTCGAGAAGGTCGTCCTCGCCCGGGACCTGCAGGGACGGCTCCCCCGGGACGCCGACCGCCGTCGGCTGCTCCGCGATCTCGCGAACGGCTACCCGGACTGCTGGACCTTCGCGGTCGACGGCTTCCTCGGCGCGAGTCCCGAGACGCTCGTGGGGGTCGACCAGGGCGCGGTCACCGCGCGCGTCCTCGCCGGCACCAGCGCGCGCGGCGGCGACGCGGAGGAGGACGCCGCGATCGTGCGCGCCCTCCTCGCGAGCCCGAAGGACCGCTCCGAGCACGCGTTCGCCATCGCCAGCCTGCTGCGCGAGCTCCGGCCGCACACCGGTGCGCTCACGACCACTCCGGAGCCCTTCGCTCTGAAGCTGCCGAACCTGTGGCACCTCGCGACCGACGTCCGCGGGACGCTCGACGACGCCTCGACCGCGCTCGACCTCGTCGACGCCCTGCACCCGACCGCCGCCGTCGCCGGCACGCCGACCGACCGGGCGCTCGCCCTGCTGGAGGAGCTCGAGCCGTTCGACCGCGGCCGCTACGCCGGTCCGGTGGGCTGGATCGACGGCAACGGCGACGGCGAGTGGGCCGTGGGGCTGCGCAGCGCGCAGGTCACCCCCGACGGCGCGGTCACCGCGTGGGCCGGTGCGGGCATCGTCGCGGACAGCGACCCCGCCACCGAGCTCGCGGAGACGGGCATGAAGTTCCGGCCGATCCTCGACGCCCTGAGCTGACGGCCGCGGCCGCCGGGGCGGGAGATCAGCGCTCGAGCACGATCTCGACGATGCCCGGTCCCTCGCCCGGCGAGGTGAGCGCCTGCTCCAGCTCGCCGCGGGTGGCGACGAGGCGGTGCGACCAGCCGTAGGCCGTCGCCAGGGACGCGATGTCGACGGTCTGCGGCGTGAACTGCACGCGGTCGAAGGCGTCGGGCGCCGAGCTGGTGGCGACCTCGAGGCCGTCGAATATGGTGCCGCCGCCGTCGTTCACCACGACCAGCTGCACCCGGGGCCGGCGCTCGCCCGGGGCGAGCAGCAGTCCGCCCGCCTCGTGCAGGAGCGTGAGGTCGCCGAGGACGACGCGGGTGGCGCCGCCCGAGCCCGCATCGGCGGACTGCGAGGCGACGGCGATGCCGAGAGCGGTCGAGACCGTGCCGTCGATGCCGGCGAGCCCGCGGTTGGAGTGCACGGTGATCCGCTTGCCGGGCAGCGAGCCGTCCGCGACGCGGATGAGGCGGGAGGCACCGAAGAGCAGGCGGTCGTGCGGCCAGGTGACGCGCCAGACCGCGGCGACGACGAACTCGCGGGTGAGCGGCGCGCGGATCGCTGTCAGGGCGTTCCGAGCGTAGCCCCGGCGGTCCTCGATCGACATCGAGCCGCCGTCGGGCGCCTCGGGGATCGCGTCGGGGTCGGCGTCGGCCACGAGCGCGCGGCTCGCCGACACCCAGGAGCCGGCCCAGGCGCGCTCCGACCGCTCGGGCCGCGGCGAGTCCTCGGGACGGACGACGGCGAGGGCGCGGACGCTGCGCGCACGGCGGCCGGGGTTGTAGAACTCGCGGCGACCGCGGTCCACGACGATCACCTCGACGTCCTCGCGGCGCAGCAGCTCCGGGACCTCGCGGGAGAGGGTCGGGTGGCCGAGGACGATCGCCCGGCGGACGCGGCCGCCGAACCCGGGCTCGGCGAGGAGGCGTCGCCAGGCGACGACGAGCTGCGGACCGAAGCGAGCCCCGGAGGAGACCTCGGCGAGCAGTGGCCAGTCGCCGGCGCGGGCGAGCGCCTCGGCCTCGGCCCCGGCCTTGTCGCCGGCGATGACGACGGTGAGGGGCTCGAGCGGGCCGGCGGCGATCGTCTCCGGGGCGACCGCGGCCTCGTCCGGGGCCGGTGCGGCGGATCCGGGCTCGGGCACGTCGAAGGCGGGCAGGCGCGAGGACAGCGGGTCGCGGAAGGCCAGGTTGAGGTGCACGGGGCCGCCCGGGCGGGATGCCGCGGCGTGCGCGCGGTCGGCGAGGGCGCAGGCCGACTCCGCCGGCGTCTGCGCGTCGGGGGCGGCGACGTCCTCGAAGAGGCGGACGGCGCGGCCGAACAGCTCGACCTGGTCGGTGGTCTGATTGGAGCGGATGCCGCGCAGCTCGCCGGGGCGGTCGGCCGTGAGCACGATCAACGGCACGTCCGACGCGTCGGCCTCGAGCACGGCGGGGTGCAGGTTGGCGGTCGCGGTACCGGAGGTCGTGATCAGGACGGCGGGCGAACCGGTCTCGAGTGCGAGGCCGAGGGCGAGGAAGCCGGCGGAGCGCTCGTCGATCCGGACGTGCAGCCGGATGCGGCCGCGGGTCTCGAGCTCGGCCGCGACGAGCGCGAGCGCCTGGGAGCGGGAGCCGGGTGAGACGACGACGTCGCGGACGCCGAGCGCGACAAATCGGGTGAGGAGGTCGACCGCGAAACGGGTGGAGGGGGCGACCGGAGCCGCGTCAGGCATCCCGACGGCCGGTGCCGTCCGACTCGCCGGAGTCGTCGAGATCGGCGAGGTCGCGCTCGAGCTGGGCGATGCGCTCGGCCTGCTCGCGCTCCTTCTCCGGATCGCGCTCGCGGCGGAGGGTGCCGAGGAAGTCGGGGTCGTCGTCCGGAGCCGTGAAACGGCGGCCCTCGGAGCGCTGCTTGCGAGGGCGGCCGATCCAGAACCAGAGGCCCGCGCCGATGATCGGCAGCAGGAGGACCACGAGGACCCACGACCACTTGGGGATCGCGCGCACCGAGTGGCGATTGCTCAGGGCGACGTCGATCACGGTGTAGACCGTGAAGACGGCGAGGGCCACGAGCAGGCCGATGAACAGGCGGATCATGGTGTCCAGTGTACGTCCGGGTTCCTCGAAGGATCCGGGCGCACGGATGCTGGACAGGGAGCTCCCGGGGTGCTCACGGACGCGCATGCAGGGGCCGACGTACACTTGTCCGGTGAAACTGAGCCGCGCGGTCGTCGTCTACTCGCTCCTGCGTCTGGCCATGTTCGCCGGCGTCTTCGTGCTGGTGTACCTGCCGGCGCGCTCCTTCGTCGACTCCGAGCTGACGGCGGCGGTGACCGCCGGCTTCGTCGCCGCCATCGCGAGCATGTCGCTCTCCTACATCGTGCTGCGCAAGCCCCGCGAGCGGATCGCCGAGGCCATCTACGACCGCCGCAAGGACGTCCCGCGCACGCCCACCGACGACGACATCGAGGACGCCGCGGTCGACGCGGCCCGCGACGGCCGCCCGGGCGCCTGACCCCGCCGCGCGATCGGCCTGCTCGCCCCGCCGCTCGGTGACGGTGGGTCTCGATACGCCCCTGCGGGGCTACTCGACCAGCATGAGGCGCACCACACCGGCATGAGGCGCTCGGGAGGCGCACCACACCGGCATGAGCCGCGCGGGACGCGCACCACGCGGTCAGAAGGCGAGGGCCGCGCCGAGGATCGCGGCGTAGGCGAGGCCGCTCAGGCTGGTCAGCTGCAGGGCGAGGATGAGCTCCTTCGCCGTGCGCGCGGTCAGGGTGATGAGGATGGCCGGCAGGACCGCCAGCAGGACGAAGAGCGTCAGCCAGGCGAGCGGGTAGAACAGCGCCAGCACGACCGCGATCCCGAACGGCACCAGCACGAAGGCGCTGTACATCGCCCGCGCGATGGTCGGGCCGACGACGACCGCGAGGGTCCGCTTGCCGGAGAGGCGGTCCGTCGGGATGTCGCGGATGTTGTTGACCATCAGCACGGCGCAGGCGAACAGGCCCGCGGCGACGGCGCCGAGCCAGGACTCCTGGTTCGCGCGGCCGATCTGCACGAACGTGGTGCCGACGGTGGCGACGAGTCCGAAGAACACGAAGACGAAGAGCTCGCCGAGGCCGAGGTAGCCGTAGGGGCGCCGGCCGCCGGTGTAGAACCAGGCGGCGGCGATCGCGGCGGCGCCGATGATCAGGAACCACCAGAAGCCGGACAGGAAGGTCAGCACGAGGCCCGCGACGCCCGCGATCCCGAAGAAGACCAGCGCGACCGTGAGCACCGCGCGGGGCTTCGCGGCACCCGATCCGGTGAGCCGCGAGGGGCCGACGCGGTTCGCGTCCGTGCCGCGGATGCCGTCGGAGTAGTCGTTGGCGTAGTTCACGCCGATCTGCAGGGCGAGCGAGACGACGAGGCAGAGCAGGGCGCGCACCCAGTGCCAGCCCTCGTCGGTGACCTGCGTCGCTCCGGTGCCGATCAGGACGGGGGCGATCGCGAGCGGGAGGGTCCGCAGCCGGGCTCCGGCGATCCACTCGCGCGGGCCGGCGGGCTGCACGACGACGCGGCGGGGGTCGCCGCCGGGGCGACCGCTCCGGGGCTTCGCCGACGGCTTCTTCTTGCGACTCGAACTCGACACGGAGGGAATCCTACCGAGTGGTCCCTGCCCGTCCCGGGCCGTCGGCCGCCGGGCGACGCGTCGTTCTCCGCCCCCGTCCGGGCCTGTCCTCAGACCGCTCCCTCCGCCGCGAGGCTCTCGAGGGTGCGGCGGTCGGGCTTCCCCGAAGCGAGCAGCGGGATCTCCGCGATGGCGAGGACCGCCGCCGGGCCGGCCGCACGGCCGAGCCGCTCGACCACCTCGGAGCGCACCCGCGCCAGGTCGGCGTCCGGCGCGGTCGTCGCGACGACCGGCACCTCGCCCCACTGCGCGTCCGAGCGGCGCACCACGACCGCGTCGGGCAGGAGCCCGTCGCGCAGCACTCGCTCGACCGCATCCAGCGAGACCTTCTCCCCGCCCGAGACGATCACCCGGTCGAGGCGGCCGGTGACACTCAGGCGGCCGTCCTCGATGACGCCGGCGTCACCGGTGCGGTACCAGCGCTCGCCGTCGAGCGAGACGAAGGCGGCGGCGCTGCGCTCCGCGTCGAGTCCGCCGTCCGCGTCGAGGTAGCCCTCCGCGAGGGTCGGGCCGCCGAGGAGGACCTGGCCGTCGACGACGCGGATCCGCACGTCTCGCAGCGGGAGGCCGTCGTAGACGCAGCCGCCGGCGGTCTCGCTCGAGCCGTAGGTGAGCCGGATCCGCACGCCGAGCGCGGCGGCCCGGTCGCGCAGCGTCTGCGGGGTCGACTGGCCGCCGATCAGCAGCGCGTCGAAGGAGGCGAGGACCGCGGCCTCGGCGGGCACGCTCTCCGCGAGGTCGAGCAGCCGGGCGAGCTGCACGGGGACCAGCGACGAGTAGCGCCGCTCCCCCGCGGGCATCGTCCGGGCGAGGGCGAGGAAGGCGGCGGCGTCGAAGCCGCCGGCCGGCAGCACGACCGGGTCGGCGTCGGCGGTCAGCGAGCGGACCAGCACCTGCACTCCCGCCACGTAGTGCGTCGGCAGGCAGAGCAGCCAGCGGCCGGGACCGCCGAGCTCGGCGAGGGTGGCGGAGGCGCTGGTCAGCAGCGCCGAGGTGGCGAGCGCGACGCGCTTGGGCGGGCCGGACGAACCGGAGGTCTCGACGACCACGGCGACGCGCTGCGGGACGGACGCGTCCGCCTCCGGGTCCGCCTCCACTCCCGGAGCGGCGATCCGCACCGCGGGACCGCTGCCGTCGAGCGCCGCGCGGAGGGCGATGAGCACCTTCTCCGGCGCCGGATCGACGGAGGCGAGCGGGCGGGTCATCGCCGCGCCGCCCCGGATCGCGCCGCCCCGGCCCCAGCCGCCATCGTCAGAACTGCCACGGGAAGGGCGACCAGTCGGGCGCCCGCTTCTCGAGGAAGGAGTCGCGCCCCTCGACGGCCTCGTCGGTGCCGTAGGCGAGGCGGGTGGTCTCGCCGGCGAAGAGCTGCTGGCCGACGAGGCCGTCGTCGACCGCGTTGAAGGCGTACTTCAGCATCCGGATCGCGGTGGGCGACTTGGTCAGGATCGTCTCGGCCCACTCGAGGGCGGTCGCCTCGAGCTCGGCGTGCGGGACGACCGCGTTCACGGCACCCATCTCGTAGGCGCGCTGCGCGGAGTACTCGCGGGCGAGGAAGAACACCTCGCGGGCGTTCTTCTGGCCGATCTGGCGGGCGAAGTAGGCGGAGCCGTAGCCGGCGTCGAACGAGCCGACGTCGGCGTCGGTCTGCTTGAAGCGGCCGTGCTCCTTGGAGGCGATCGTCAGGTCGCAGACCACGTGCAGCGAGTGCCCGCCGCCGGCCGCCCAGCCGGGGACGGCGGCGATGACGACCTTGGGCATGAAGCGGATCAGCCGCTGCACCTCGAGGATGTGCAGGCGGCCGTTGCGCGCCGAGTCGATGCCCTCGGCGGTCTCGCCGTCCGAGTAGCGGTAGCCGTCGCGGCCGCGGATGCGCTGGTCGCCGCCCGAGCAGAACGCCCAGCCGCCGTCGCGCGGGCTGGGGCCGTTGCCGGTCAGGACGACGACGCCGATGCGCGGGTTCGTCCGCGCGTCCTCGAGGGCGCGGAACAGCTCGTCGACCGTGCGCGGGCGGAAGGCGTTGCGCACCTCCGGCCGGTCGAACGCGACCCGGGCGATGCGGCCGGACCGGTCGTGGTGGTAGGTGATGTCCTCGAGACCGTCGAACCCGTCGACCGGCGCCCAGCGGCGCGCGTCGAACAGCTCGGAAACCTGCGTGCTCATGGCCTCGACCCTACTGTCGGGGGCTGGGGGCGGGATCGGGGCCGCTGCACCGTGCCGGTCGAGGTGCCCGCGGGGCGTAGCGAGACCTACGGCACCGGCACTGCGGACGACGCGGATCTCGATACGCCCGCTGGGCGGGCTACTCGATCAGCATGAGAACGGACTGCTCCGCCTCTGCATGCTGGTCGAGTAGCCCGCAGGGCGTATCGAGACCCACGGCACCAGGACTGCGGATGGCGGGGATCTCGATGCGCCCGCTGCGCGGGCTGCTCGATCAGCATGAAGTGCGCCCGCTGCGCGGGCTGCTCGATCGGTAGAGAGTGCGCCCGCTCCGCGGGCTCCTCCGTCGGCGCGGACCCCGGGGACGCGAAGAGGGACCCCGCGCAGGCGGGGTCCCTCGACGGGTGGTGCGGTGGTGCTACTTCGCGGCGGAGGTGGTGCGGTTCTCGGCCGACACCATCCAGGCGTACTGCTCGAGGCTCTGGATGATCGCGTGCAGGAGGTCGGCGCTCGTCGGGTCCTCGTCGTCCACCTGGTCGTGCACCTCGCGCATGGTGGCGGCGGTGTTCTCGAGGCGGACGGTGATGAGGTCGACGGTCTCGGCGGTGTCGATCTCGCCGTGCGGGTACTCCGGGAGCGTCGTGGTCGCCGCGACGGTGTCGCTGCGGCCGTCCGGAATGCCGTGCAGCGCGCGCATGCGCTCGGCGATGTCGTCGCTGAACTCGCGCGCGGCCTCGATGATCTCGTCGAGCTGGAGGTGGAGATCGCGGAAGTTCTTGCCGACGACGTTCCAGTGCGCCTGCTTGCCCTGGACGTGCAGCTCGATCAGGTCGACGAGGACGATCTGGAGGCTGTCGAGCAGCTCCTTGGAGGCCTTGAAGCCCTTCTCGGCGTTCTGGCGGCGGCTGGTCTTCGCTCCGGAGCCCGCGGGGGCTTCGACGTGGCGTTCGAGGGTGGTGGTCATGGACCGTTCCTTTCTCTGACAGTGCCGGGATGCGGAAAACCCGACTTCGATTGTGACTCTTTCGGCTGGACGTCGCCCGGACGCGCGGGGTGCGCGACCTGGACGGCGCCGGGACTGCGGGGGCCGGGGGCCCGGGGCTAGATCGTCGCGACCGAGCCCGAGTCGACCCGGTAGTTCGAGCCGTTCACGAACGAGGCGCGCTCCGAGCAGAGGAACGCGATGACCGCGCCGACCTCCTCGGGCCGGCCCCGTCGCTTCAGCTCCATGTAGGGCCGCTCCTCGTCGAGGAAGGACGAGATCGCCTCCTCCTTCGAGGTGCCGTTCTCGTCGGCGCGCTTGTCCATCATCGCGTCGGTCATCGGCGTGTGGATGAAGGCCGGCGACACCGCGTTCACGAGCAGGCCCTCGAGGGCGTAGGAGCGGGAGAGCCCCTTGGCGAGCGCCAGCACGCCCGCCTTCGCCGCGCAGTAGGGCAGCTCGTCGTCGTAGGGCTGCACCGCGTCCTCGGAGGCGGTGAGCACGAGGCGGCCCCAGCCTCCGGAGCGCAGGTCGGGCAGGAACTCGCGGACGAGGCGGACGGGGCCGAGCAGGTCGGTCTCGAGCGTGCTGGTCCAGCCCTCGTCGTCGATCTCGTGGAAGAGGCCCTGGGCGCCGGTGACGCCCGCGCACTGCACGAGGATGTCGATCTCGCCGACGGCCTCGGCCGTCCGCTCGTGCAGGGCGGCGAGCTCGGAGACGCTGGTGACGTCGGCGGCGAAGGCGTGCAGCGTCCCGTCCGCCGCGCCGAGGCGGGCGGCCGCCTCGTCGAGCTTCCCCTGGTCCTTGTCGCTCAGGACGACGGTGACGCCCTCCGCGAGCAGGAGCTGGGCGGTGTGCCAGCCGATGCCGGAGTCACCGCCGGTGACGAGGGCGGTGCGCCCGGAGATGCCGAGGTCCATCTGGTCTTCCTTCCTGCCGTTCCCGGGCACGCCGCGCAGGACGGTCCGGGTGATGAGTCCGGTCTACGCGCCGCGGCGGGAGCCCCTCAACCGGGTTGCGCGAACCCGTCGCCGGGTCTAGCGGTGCGCCGCGCCGATCGTCGGCGGCCCGGACGCCGCCGTCAGCGGTCGCCGACCTTCTCCGGCGCCAGCTCCTCGATCGTGATCGCGGCGTTGATCAGCGCGAGATGACTGAGCCCCTGCGGCAGGTTGCCCCAGAAGGCGAGGTCGTCGACGGCCACCATCTCGGACATGATGCCGACGTCGTTCGGCACCGTCTCGACCAGCTCGTCCATCAGCGCGATCGCCTCGTCGTGCCGGCCGACGCAGGCGAGCGCACCGGCGAGCCAGAACGAGCAGGCGACGAACGGGTGCTCCTCCGCCTCCATGCCGGAGTAGCGGAACAGCAGGGCGCCGCGGCCCAGCTCCTTCACCAGCGCGTCGATCGTCGAGACCATCCGCTCGCCGCGCTCGTAGCCGCTCGGTGCGTGCAGCAGGACGGAGGCGTCCAGCTCCTCGGTGCCCGGGTACATCACGTAGGAGCCGAGCTCCTCGGACCAGCAGTTCTCCTCGATCCAGTCGCGGATGCGATCGCGCTCGAAGCGCCAGCGGTCCGGGCTGCCCGCCACCTGCCCGAGCTCGGCGAGGTGCACGGCGGCGTCGAGCGCCTGCCAGCAGCCCATCTTCGAGGAGGTGTAGTGCTGCTCCTCCTCGAGCTCCCACATCCCGGCGTCGCGGTTGCGCCAGAGGTCGCAGGTGGTGTCCGCGATCCGCGCGAGCAGCCGGCCGGTCTCGATGTCGAGGACGTTGCCCTCGTCGACGTAGATGCGGCAGATGTCGAAGAGGTCGCCGAAGACGCCGAGCTGCAGCTGGCTCTGCGCGCCGTTGCCGGCGAGGACCGGGCCGATGCCCGCGTAGCCGGGGACGTCGTACTCGGTCTGCTCGGTCGGCAGCGAGCCGTCGAGGCCGTAGAAGATGTGCAGGTCGGGGCCGTGCTCCTTGATCGTGCGCAGGAGCCAGGAGAGCGCCGCATGCGTCTCCTCCCGCAGGCCGAAGCGCACCAGCGCGTGCGCCGTGTACGCGGCGTCGCGCACCCAGGCGAAGCGGTAGTCCCAGTTCTTGCCGCCGTTGGGCGACTCCGGGAGCGAGGTGGTGGCGGCGGCCGCGATCGCGCCGGTGGGCGAGTAGATCAGCAGCTTCAGCGCGAGCGCGCTGCGCTGCACCGCTCCGGCCCAGGGTCCGTCGTAGGAGAACTCGTCGGACCAGGACTGCCAGCTGGCGAGCGTGCGGTCGATCCCGCGGTCGACGTTCACCGCGACCGGGAAGTGCAGGGGCTCGTCGTGCGTCGCCGAGACGACCAGGACGTGCCGCTCGCCGCCCGCGGTCGCGACGAAGCCGCCGGCGAGCTCGTCGCCCGCGCCGGAGGGCGCAGACTCGTCGACCGGTCCGTGGTCCTTCCCGGTGACGCCGATCGTGATGTCGCCGGCCCGGATCAGCGAGCGGCCGTCCGCGTTCTGGATCCACGGGGAGAAGGTGCCGAGGCCGGTCCCGGGGCGGACGACCCAGCGCATCCGGACCTCGCCGTCGGTGCACTCGACCCGGCGCGCCAGCTCAGCCCACGGCAGGCGCCCGGCGATGCCCGTCACCAGCGCGTCGGTCACCGTCACGGTGCCGGACTCGGTGGTGAACGTGGTCTCGAGCACGTTCGTGTCGCCCAGGTAGCGGCGGGTCGTCTCCGCGGGCTCCTCCGGGGACAGCTCGATGCAGCCGCCGGTCCTCGCGTCGATCAGCGCGGCGAAGGCGGGGGTCGAGCCGAGGTCGGGGACGGGCAGCCAGTCGACGCTCCCGTCGCTCGCGATCAGCGCGACGGTGCGACCGTCGCCGATCGCCGCGTAGTCGCGCAGGGGTCTGGTCGCTCGGGGTTGGGCCATGCCCTCACGCTAGGCGGCGCGCGGGTCGTCGGCTCGGGCTTGCGAGGTCACCGGGTTGCCGGTACCGGAGGCTCAGGTGGCGGCGACTCCGCCGTAGGCCTGCATCCGCTCCTTGAACTCGGCGCGGTCGCCCTCCTCGAGGATCGCGTTGGCGTAGCCCGCGAGGAACGCGCCGCTGTCCGGCGGCGTCAGCCCGACGTCGTCGAGCATCCGCTCGACCTCTCCGGTGCTGTCGGCGCCGAGATCGACGAGGCCGATCTCGATCGCGGGCACGTCCTCCACCGTGGAGTAGGCGGTGACGACCCAGAGCGCGGCGCCCGCCTCCTCGTCGCTCAGATCGCCCTCGTACTCGTAGCCCACCTCGGACCACTCGGCCGGGGTGTCGGCGACGTCGACGGCGTCGAAGCCGAGCGGCGCGACCGCGGCGGTGAACACGTCGACGACCGCCTGCTTGGCGGCGTCGGAGCCGAGGTCGGCGTCGGCGTAGCTCGTGGCCGAGATGTAGTCGTAGAGGAGCGACGGGCCGCCGTAGCCGTTCTCCGAGCGCTCGTAGTACTCGTCGTCGGCCGAGGTCCAGCCGTCGAGGACGGTCGACTCGATCGCCGCGACGGCCGCCTCGGACTGCGCGATCGCGGCCTCGGCCGACGGCTGCGCGAGCACGAAGGCGGCGTCGCCGTCCTGATAGCCGGGGTAGTCGTAGAGCGGGTCGGCCGGGTCGCCGGCGTCCGGGCCCTCGGTCGCCTCGCCGAACGGCTCGTCGGTGAAGCCGGGCGCCGCGGTCGGCAGGGCGTCGGCGGTCGCGTCGATCGCGGTGCCGATGCCGAGAGCGAGCAGCGTGCCGAGCACGCCGGTGTAGACGACGCCGACGACGATGCTCGCGCCCAGGGCGATCCAGCCGCCGGTGCCGAGCGGCCGGGGCGCTCCGGGGAGGCCGGGCGGGGTGGCGGGGCGCATCGGGGGCGGGCTCACGGGTACCTGGCTCATCGCGTCCCTCCGGGGTCGAGCGTCGTCGACGCCAGTCTCGCACGGGGCGGGCGGCCCGCCGTCGCGCCGATGCCCCCTGGGCAGGCGGCGCTCGGTGTGCCACTCTGGCCCCGCGCGCCGGAGACGACCGACCGCGGTGGGAGGCGTCGTGAACCGGATCGAAGCGGGCTTCGGAGTGGTGGTCGGCGTGATCGCCGTGGGAGCGATGACGGCGCTGGCGTCGGTCGCGGGAGCGGGAGGCGCTCGGGAGGCGGAGGCCACGGTGCAGACGGTCACCGTCGAGGAGACGACTCCGCAGGCGGGCGCCGCGACCGGGTCAGGTCCGAGTGCCGAGACGTCCGCGGGAGTGCCGATCGCCGAGGGGGTCGAGATCTGGAGCACGCCGGCCGCCGACGCACCCCCCGCTCCGGCGGGCACGCCGATCGACTCCGCGGAGGCCGCCATCGCCGTGGTGCGCCCGCTCGAGGGTCCCGGCGTCGACGCGGGCAGTGAGCGCGCCGTCCGGGTCAGCGCCGAGTCCGTCTACGGCGAGAGCGGCTCACTGCGAGCCGCGGGCGAGGAGATCGCCGCACCGCCCGGGCTCTCCCCCGCCGACGGACTCTGGCTCGTCGGCTACACAGGCGACATCCCGGCGCCGTACACGATGGTTCCGCTGACACTCGACCACCTGGTCTACACGATCGACGCCGCGACCGGCCACGTGCTCAGCAGCGCGGGCGGCGAGGGCGGACTGCCCGCGGTCTTCGACGACGCGGGCTGAGCGCCGCCCGTCCCGGCCCGCTCCCCCGGCGGAGGATGATGGCGGGATGGACGATGTCGTGCCCGCTCCCCTCCCTCTCGCCTCCCTTCCCACCCTCGAGGAGGTCGACGCCGGACTCCGCGTCGTCGCGCTGCCGCTGCGAACGCGCTTCCGCGGGGTCGACCACCGCGAGATCGCCCTGGTCCGCGGGCCGGAGGGCTGGACCGAGTTCTCGCCGTTCCTCGAGTACGGGCCCGCGGAGTCGGCCGCCTGGCTGCGCGCCGCCCTCGACTACGGCTGGAACGAGCAGCCCGCGCCGCTGCGCGACCGCATCCCGGTGAACGCGACCGTGCCCGCGGTGGACGCCGGCGAGGTCGCCGCGATCCTCGCGAGCTACCACGGCTGCCGCACCGCCAAGGTGAAGGTCGCGGAGCGCGGGCAGACCCTGGCCGACGACGTGGCGCGGGTCGCCGAGGTGCGCCGGGTGCTCGGTCCGGAGGGGCGCATCCGCGTGGACGCGAACGGCGGCTGGAACGTCGACGAGGCGGAGCACGCGGTGCACGCGCTGGCCTCCGCCGACCTCGAGTACGTCGAGCAGCCGTGCGCGAGCGTCGACGAGCTCGCCGATCTGCGCCGCCGGGTGAAGTGGATGGGCATCCCCGTCGCCGCCGACGAGAGCGTGCGCAAGGCCGCGGATCCGCTCGCCGTCGCCCGCGCCGGCGCCGCCGACCTGCTCGTGGTCAAGGCCCAGCCGCTCGGCGGCGTGCGGCGGGCTCTCGACATCGTCGCCGAGGCGGGGCTGCCCGCGGTGGTCTCCAGCGCCCTCGACAGCTCGGTCGGGCTGGCGATGGGAGCGGCGCTCGCCGCGGCGCTGCCCGAGCTGCCCTACGACTGCGGGCTCGGCACGGCCTCGCTGCTCGCCGCCGACGTGACCGAGCGGCCGCTGCGGCCCGTCGACGGCGCGATCCCGGTCGAGCGGGTCGAGGTGTCGGAGGCGCTGCTGCTGCGCCACGCGGTCTCGCCGGAGCGGCTGGCCTGGTGGCGCGACCGCCTCCGCGAGACGTGGGCGCTGCTCTGAGCCGCTGAGGCTGAGCGCTCCGGCCCGCGCCCGATCAGGCGGGCGGCGCGAGCACCGAGATGATCGCCGAGTCGTCCGCCGCCGCGAGTCCCTGAGCCGCACCGAGCAGGAAGAGCTGCTCGGCCGCCGCGGCGACCGGGGTGGCGAGCCCCGCGCCGCGCGCGGCCGTGGTGACGATGCCGAGGTCCTTGACGAAGATGTCGAGCCGGCTCAGCACCTCGGCCCCGCCCTCGTCGCCGGCCTGCAGCATCCGCGGCCCGCGGTTGCCGAGCATGAACGAGCCGGCCGCGCCGGCGGAGAGCGTCTCGAGCGTGGCCGCCGGGTCGAGGCCGAGCTTCGCGGCCAGCGCGAGGGCTTCCGCCCCGGCGGCGATGTGCACGCCGCAGAGCAGCTGGTTGACGGTCTTGAAGGCCTGGCCGTCGCCGGGGCGGTCGCCGATGACGCTGAGGGTCGAGGCGAGCAGGTCGAGCACGGGGCGCGCCTGCTCGCGGGCGGCGGGGGTCGCGCCGACGACGATCAGGAGGTCGCCCTCCCCCGCGCGCACCGGCCCGCCGCTGAGCGGGGCGTCGACCAGGTCGACCCCGTGCTCGGCGAGCGCCGCCGCCACGTCGGTCACCTCGGTGATGCCGACCGTGCTGGTCATGATCACGACGGAGCCGGCGCGCAGCGCGGTCGCGATCCCCTCGGAGTCGGCGCCGCCGAAGAGCACCTCGCGCAGCTGGGCGCCGTTGCGGACGGCGAGCAGCGTCGCGTCGGCGCCGGCCACCGCCTCGCGGGCCGAGCCGAAGGGGGTGATGCCGGCCTCGCGGGCCAGCGCGAGGCGCGGCTCGGCGATGTCGAAGCCGTGCACGGTCAGCGAGCCGGCCAGGCGGGTGGCCATCGGCAGACCCATGGCGCCGAGGCCGAGGACGGCGACGGTGTAGTCCGAGGCGGGGGTGGTGTCGGGCGTGGTCACGGGGTCCTCCAGGGGATCGGGGCGGATGCGGGTGCGCGGTCAGAGCGCGGGAGCGCGGAGCGTCGCGGCGACCTGCGCCAGCGACTCGTCGTCGCCGACGTTGCCGGCGAAGACGATGTAGGGGATTCCTGCGGCCGGCCCCTCGACCGGCTCCCAGAGCGAGACCAGGCCGGGCAGCATCGGGCCCCGCACGATCGCGCGGCGGATGCCGAGGCCCTTCGAGGCGACGTCGCTCGAGGTGATGCCCCCCTTCGCGATGACGAAGCGCGGGCGGACGCGGGCGAGGACACCCTGCACCACGGCGACGACCGCGGCCGAGACGCGCCGGGAGAGGTCGAGGCTCTCCTGCGGGTCGTCGGTGCGGCGGAGCGAGCGGCTGGTGTGCACGGCGACGTCGCCGTCCGCGAGGGCGGCGACCGCCTGCTCGACGAGCTCGGCGAGGTGCGCGGGCGCCCGGTCGGGGTCGACGGCGCGGTCGACGTCGAGCTCGAGGGTCGCGCGGAGCGAGCCGGTCGCCGCGAGCCGCGCCAGCTGCCGCGAGGTGAGGCCGACGTGCGAGCCGACGACGACGAGGCCGCCGCGGGACCGATCGGCCGCGCCGGATCCGCTCGGGAAGACCTCGTCCGCGGTGAGCGGTGGGCGCACCGCCTGGCCGATGCGCGCCCGGACGAACGGCGGGCCGACCCGGTAGAGCACGCGGAGGCCCGCCTCCTCCGCCCGCGCGAGCCCGAGGGCCAGCAGCCGGAGGTCGTCCTCGGTGACGGCGTCGACGACCACCGGCACGGCGCCGCGGAGCGGAGCCAGCACGGCCGCGATCGCGTCGGCGCCCGCGCGGATCGTGTCGAGACCGAGCGCGACGACCCGGTCGGCCGGCCAGCGGCCCTCCGTCTTCTCCGCCACCCACTCGCGCAGGTCGGAGTGCGCGTAGCCGAAGGTCGAGTCGCGGGCGAACTCCGTCTCGGCGACCGGCTGGAGCCCGTCCGTGCCGCGCATGTAGTGGACGCCGCCGATCGTCACCCGGCCGGCATCCGGGAAGGCGGGGACCAGGAGGACGGTGTCGACCGCGCCGTCGAGGGCGTCGGTGATGGTGTCGGGCTCGAGGGGGAAGTGGCCGCGCAGCGTGGAGTCGCCGCGACTGACGAAGGCGATCGGGACGTCGAGGGCGCGGGCGGCGGCGAGCGCGCTCGCGACGATCTCCCGGTTGCGCTCGGCGGCGTCCTCGGGCGCGAGGCTCCGGGTGTTGCTGAGGACGTAGACGGCCGGTGCGCGGGTGGCGAGCGCCCAGCGGAGGTCCTCCTCCGCCCAGCTGGTCAGCACCGGCAGATCGGCGACGGACTGCGTGCCGGTCGGGTCGTCGTCCAGCACGACCAGCACCGGCGTGCGCGCCGTCCGCGTGGCGGCGACGGCGGCGGCCTCGACCGGCACCTGCGCGGGGTACTGCTGCAGCAGCGTCGTCTCCGAGATCACCGGTACTCCTTCGTCCTGGGGTATCAGATATCTTACAAGTAGTCCGCCTCTCGGGGGAAGGGTGCACGGCAGCAGGTTGAGCGGCCTCTGCAGCGCGCCCACCCATGCTGATCGAGTAGCCCGCGCAGCGGGCGTATCGAGATCCACCACCGCCAACAGGCCGGTCCGAAGACCCGCCTCTCAGCGACGACTGGTCTCGATACGCCCCTCCGGGGCTACTCGACCAGCATGATCGCCGTGCAGTGGGCGTGCCTGCGCGAGTAGCCTCCGGGCATGACGAGCCCCCTCACCACCCGGCGGCAGCTGCTCGAGGACCTCATCGAGCACGCCGCGCTCGACGACGTCGACATCGCGACGATGTTCGGCTCCCCCGCGATCCGGCACCGCGGGCGGATCGTCTGCTTCCTCGGCGCGGACGACCGGCTGATCGTGAAGCTGACGCGGCCGGACACGTTCGAGCTGGTGGAGCGCGGCGACGCCGACCCGGTCGTGATGGGCAGGCGGACCCTCCGCGAGTGGGTGAGCGTGCCGCGCGAGTCTCCCGACACCGCGGCGCTGGAGCGCTGGCGGCCGCTCGTCGTCGCCGCACTCGGCTACGCGCGGGCCGCCCTCGTGGAGTCGGTGTCGGGACCGGAGGAGCCGTCGCCGGAGAGCACGTAGCGCCGAAGATCCTCGGCCGTCTGCGCGATGTGGTCGGCCATCGCCGCGCGGGAGGCGTCCGCGTCCGCGGCCCGGATCGCCTCGAGCACCGCGCGGTGCTTGACCAGGGCGTTCCGCTGGATCTGCACCAGCGCGGAGGTCTGCTCGCGCTTCGCCCGCATCACCTTGGCGAGCGGCGCGAAGACGGCGGCGACGAAGACGTTGCCGGTCGCGGCGAGGATCACGTCGTGGAAGGCGATGTCGGCGGCGACGAAGCCCGCGAGGTCGCCGCTCTCGTGCGCGGCGGTCATCCGCGCGAGCTCCTCCTCCAGCCGTGCGAGGTCGGCGTCGGAGCGGCGGACCGCGGCGAGTGCCGAGGCGCCGGTCTCGATCATCTCGCGCACCTCGATCAGGTGCAGCGACGCCGCGGCGGAGTCCACGCCCGAGGCGGTCGCCCGCAGGATCGGCTCCAGGTCGCTCCAGCGCGCGACCGGGTTCACCGTGCCGCGCTTGCCCCGGCGCGCGTCGATGACGTTGAGGCCCTGGAGGCGGCCGAGCGCCTCGCGCATGGTCGCCCGACTCACGTCGTGCGCGAGGGCCAGCTCGCCCTCACTCGGCAGCTCGGAGCCGATCGGGATGCGGCCGGCGACGATCTCGTCGAGCAGCGCGTCGGCGACGGTCGCGACGAGGGACGGACGCGGCACGGGCCCCTCCTCGTCTCGGGCACCGGCCGGACGGCGGGCACCGGTTCAGGCTACCCGCGGTCGGGGCGGCGCCGCCGGAGGGCCAGAATGGATCTGCTCCGGCCGCCGATGCCCGCCGCACCCCTCCCCCTTCGAGCATCGGAGTCCCGTGACTGCACCCACCGTCCCCGTCTTCCTCGACTGCGACACCGGCATCGACGACTCGCTCGCCCTGGCCTACCTGCTGCGCTCGCCGCTCGCCGAGCTGGTCGGCATCAGCACCGTCAGCGGCAACACCGACGCCCGCCAGGCCGCCGTGAACAGCCTCGGCCTGCTCGCCCTCGCCGGCCGGACCGACGTCCCCGTCGCGGTCGGCGCGCACGACTTCCTCGAGGAGCCCTACTCCGGCGGGTCCCCGCACGTGCACGGCGAGAACGGCATCGGCGGCGTGCTGCTGCCCGTCGGCGCGGAGCCGGTCGACGAGGACCCCGCGGACCTGCTGCTCCGCCTCGCCCGCGAGCACGGGGGCGAGCTGCGGCTGGTCGCGATCGGGCCGCTGACGAACCTGGCGCTCGCACTGCGCAAGCACCCGGAGCTGCCGTCGCTGCTGCACTCGGTCACCGTGATGGGCGGCGCCGGCCTCGCGCCGGGCAATGTGACCGCGGTGGCGGAGGCGAACATCTGGCACGACCCGGCCGCGGCCGCCGAGGTCGTCGCCGCGGACTGGGACCTCACGCTCGTCCCGCTGGACGTGACGATGAAGCACCTGCTCGACGAGGAGCAGCGCGACGTCCTGATCCGCTCCGCCGACCCGCTGGCGTCCGCGATCGGCCACGCGCTGGACTACTACTTCGACTTCTACGTCGGCCACTTCGGCGACCGGACCGCCGCGCTGCACGACCCGATGGCCGCGGCCATCGCCGTCGGCGCCCTGGAGCTCACCTCCGCTCCGCGCGTCCCCGTCGAGGTCGACACCTCCTTCGGTCCCGGCCGCGGCCAGACCCTCCCGGACCTCCGCGGCCTCTACCGCGACGTGCACCCCGAGGGCGCCCGCACCCGCTTCGTCCTCGCGCTGGCGGAGCCGTTCGCGCCCCACCTCATCGACGTGATCACGGGCGCCTGACCGCCTCCGCACCCCCTGCCGATCGAGTGGCGCGCACCGCGCGCGTCTCGAGATCCGCCACTGCCCGAGGTCGAGTCTGCAGACGCAGCCTCCTGGCAACAGCGGGTCTCGATACGCCCCTGCGGGGCTACTCGACCAGCAGAAGGGTGAGGCCGCCCCGCGATCTCGCGGACCGTGCCCCTCATGCTGATCGAGTAGCCCGCGCAGCGGGCGTATCGAGATCCGCCGACGCCAGCAGGCGAGTCTGCAGGCCCGCCCTGCTGACAACGGTGGGTCTCGATACGCCCCTGCGGGGCTACTCGACCAGCAGAAGGGTGAGGCCGCCCCGCGGTCTTCAAAAGGGTGAGGCCGCCCCGCGGCCCTGCGGACCGCGCCCCTCATGCTGATCGAGTAGCCCGCGCAGCGGGCGTATCGAGATCCACCGACGCCAGCAGGCGAATCTGCAGACCACCCTGCTGAGAACGGTGGGTCTCGATACGCCCCTGCGGGGCTACTCGACCAGCATGATTGCGCCGACCGTTCTGCGAACGGCGCTGCCGTCCCCAGGAGGAGCTCGTCGCGCAGCGACGGCTGTGCTCAGGAGGCTCGTCGCGCAGCGACGGCCCTGCTCCCGAGTGCTCGTCGCGCAGCGACGGCTGTGCTCCCGAGTGCTCGTCGCGCAGCGACGGCTGTGCTCATGAGGCTCGTCGCGCAGCGACGGCCCCACCCCCGTCAGTACCGATCTGCGGGTGCTGGTGGGTGTGATCGCAAGGCGGAGGAGGGGTGCGTAGCGGGAGCTACGGACCCCGACGACAACGCCGCGAGCGCGCCCACCAGCGCCCGCAGATCACATGCCGGTGTCGAGGCCGGAGTAGGCGTGAAGCCCCTTGAAGAAGACGTTGACGACGCCGAAGTTGAACATGACGGCGGAGAAGCCGATGATCGCGAGCCAGGCGGAGGGGGTGCCGCGCCAGCCGCGGGTGGCGCGGGCGTGGATGTAGCCGGCGTAGATGGTCCAGATGATGAAGGTCCAGACCTCCTTGGTGTCCCAGCCCCAGTAGCGGCCCCACGCCTTCTCGGCCCAGACGGCGCCGGCGATGAGGGTGAAGGTCCAGAGGATGAAGCCGATGATCGTGACGCGGTAGGCGAGGTTCTCGAGCGTCAGCGAGCTGGGCAGGGTGCGCAGGAAGCGGAGGACGGAGGGGGCGCTCTCGCCGCTGGTCTCCCTCCGCGACTGGAGCAGCTGGGTGACGGAGAGCGCGAAGCCGAGCGCGAAGAAGGCGGTGCCGAGGATCGCGACGAGCACGTGGATGACGAGCCAGTAGGACTGCAGTGCCGGCGGCAGCGGGACGACGTCGACGTAGTAGTTGACGGTCGCGACGCCGAGGAGGACCAGCACGAGGCCGGTGATGAACGCCCCGAGGAAGCGGAGGTCCCAGCGCAGCTGGACGGCGAGGAAGACGCCGATGATGAGGACGGTCCCGGTGATCGAGAACTCGTACATGTTGGCCCACGGCACCCGGCCGGCGGCGATCCCGCGGAGGACGGTGGCGCCGAGGTGCAGGACGAAGGCGAGGAGCGTGAGCGAGAAGCCGATCCGCATCGCCTTCGAGCGGGACGGCGCGTTGTAGACCTCGTCCTCGACGCGGCTGCCGAGGCGGGAGAGCGTCGCGGTGCGTCCGTTGCCGCCGGCGGAGGCTGCTCCGGTGGCGACGGTGGCCTTGCCGCTCGCCGCGCGGTCGGCGGCGGCGCTGGAGGCGACCCGCTCGGCCTCGCGGACGACCTCGATCGAGTCGCCGTCGGCGACCGACGAGCGCCGGGCCAGGTCGATGGCGAAGAAGATGAAGGCCAGGGCGTAGATGCCCATGGCGGAGTAGAGGCACAGCACGGAGTACTGCGAGAGGGTCTCGATCACCCCTCCAGGGTAAGCGACGGCGCCGTGAGGCGCCCCTGCACACATGCACAGGTTGGATCACTTGACCGCGACCCCTGAGGAGTCCGGTGCCGGCCGCCGTCAGGGCCGGCCGGCGTCGGAGCAGATCGACGTCGGGCCGGCCGTCGTCAGGGCTGGTCGAGCGGAGCGTGCCGGTCCGCGATCGTCCGTACGGCGCGCGTCAGCTGCGGGTCCTCGCCGCGGGCGAGCCCGGCGTACTCGAGCGTCAGCCCGCCGTCCGCCCCGCTCGTCGCCTTCACCCACACCCGGCGCCGCGGCACGAACAGCGAGGTGAGCAGTCCCGCGAGCACGAGGATCGCGAAGAGCAGCACCCAGCCCTGGGTCGCGTCGTGGTGGATGTCGAACGAGGCGAAGCGCTTGACGCTGTCCGTCCCGACGACGGAGGTGTCCGCTCCGACGTTGTCGAAGGTCACCGTGCCGAGGCCGTTCGGCAGCTCGGCGGAGTCGCCCGGCTTGAGCGTGATCGACGGCACGCCGGTCTGCCCGCCGGTGAGGCGGGTGAGCGAGTCGGTGTTCAGCACGTAGACCGAGGTCGGGACGCCGCCGTCGAGGCCGAGGTCGCCCTCGAAGACGTTGAGCGAGAGCACCGGGTACTGCAGGTCCGGGAAGATCGAGGTCGATGCTCCCGAGGGCAGCTCGTCCTGCGTCGGGTAGAAGAAGCCGGTGAGCCCCACCTGCTCGGCGAGACCGTCCGTCACCTTCACGACGCCGACCGAGGTGAGGTTCGCGTCCTGCGGCAGGAACGGCACGGAGTCGGTGAAGATCGCCGTCCCCGAGGGGTCGCGCACCGTGATCGTCGGCGCGTAGCCGTTGCCGAGCAGGTAGACGTTGGTGCCGCCGATCGCGAGCGGGTCGTTGACCTTGATCGTCTCGTCGGAGGAGTCGCCGCCGCGCTCGGTGGTCGTCACGTGCGCGGTGAAGTCGACCGGCTGCCCGAGGGCCTGCTGGTTCCGCTCCTCGTACTGCACGTCGAGCGAGTCGAGGGTCAGCTGGTACGGATCGAGCTGGCCGCTGTCGAAGAAGCGCCCCGGGTTGAACGAGTCGTAGCCGGCCAGGTTGTTCGCGAAGCCCTGCGAGCCCTCGACCAGCACGCGCTGGCCGCTGTAGCCGAAGCCGCCGCCGATGCCCACGGCGACGAGGATGCCGACCAGGGCGGAGTGGAAGACGAGGTTGCCGGTCTCGCGGAGGTAGCCGCGCTCGGCGGAGACACTCGACCAGCGGCCGCGCGGGTCGTCGTGGCGCTCGGTGCGGTAGCCCGCCCGGCGCAGGACGGCCTGCGCGGAGGCGACGGCCTCCTCCTCGCTCGCGCCCTCGACCTCGCGGACGGTGTAGCCGGCCAGGCGCTGCAGGCGGGCGGGGGTGCGCGGCGGCCTCGAGCGCATCGCCTCGAAGTGGTGCTTCGTCCGCGGGATGATGCAGCCGATCAGCGAGACGAACAGCAGCAGGTAGATGCTCGAGAACCACGCCGAGGTGTAGGTGTCGAAGGCCTGGACCTTGTCGAGCAGCGGCGCGAGGTCCGGGTTGTCGACGAAGTACTGGGTGACGCCGTTGGGGTCGGAGGAGCGCTGCGGCACGAGCGAGCCCGGCACCGCCGCGATCGCGAGCAGCAGCAGCAGGAACAGCGCGGTGCGCATGCTGGTGAGCTGGCGCCACATCCAGCGGACCCAGCCGGTGAAGCCGAGGGTCGGCTGCGTGATCGAGCCGTCGGAGTCGAAGTGGTCGGCGGGGCGGAAGGACGCGTCCGCCTTCTGCTGGGTCGCGTCGGCGCCTGCCGAGGCGTCGGTGCCCGAGTCGGACTCGGTGCTCGAGTCGGACTCAGAGCGCGGGCTGGAAGCCATTGATCACCTCGAAGAGTGCTCCGTAGACGAGGGTGTTCCACAGGCCCGTGACCATCAGGACTCCGATCAGGACGAGGGCGACGCCGCCGGCGATGTTGATGACGCGGATGTGACGCTTCACGAACGCGAGGGTGGTGGTCACCCAGCTGAAGCCGAACGCCACCAGGAGGAAGGGGATGCCGAGGCCGAGGCAGTAGACGACCGTCAGCAGCGCGCCGCGCCAGGGCGAGCCGGCGCCGTAGCTCAGGGCGAGGATCGAGGTCAGCGTCGGGCCGAGGCAGGGGGTCCAGCCGACGCCGAAGACGATGCCGAGCAGCGGGGCCCCGATCAGCCCGGTCGCCGGGCGGAAGCCGGGCCGGACGGTGCGCTGCAGGAAGGAGAGCTGGCCGATGAAGACCAGCCCCATCGCGATGACGAAGACGCCGAGCACGCGGGTGATGACGTCGGCGTAGGCGCGCAGCCAGAAGCCGATCGAGCCTGCGGCGACGCCGAAGAGCACGAAGACCAGTGAGAAGCCGAGCACGAACAGCAGCACGCCGAGCACGACCCGGCGGCGGCCCCGGGCGGCGCGCTCGCCGGCGTCGGTGAAGCCGCCGACGTAGGCGAGGTACCCCGGCACGAGCGGGAGCACGCAGGGCGACGCGAAAGAGACCAGCCCGGCCAGCAGCGCGATCGGCACCGCGAGGAGGAGCTGGCCGCTGATGACGACCTCGCTCACCGCGCTACTCCGACTCCGCGAGCGTGTCGCCCACGAGCGTCGAGAGGATCGACGCCTCCTGCAGCTGGCCGAGGATGCGCGAGGCGACCCGGCCCTCCTTGTCGAGGACGATCGTGGTGGGCACCGCGTTCGGCGGCACCTCGCCGGTGAAGGCGAGCTGCACCGAGGAGTCGGTGTCGACGATCGAGGGGTAGGTGAGTCCGTAGTTCGCGGAGAACGCGGCAGCCGTCGGCGCCTGGTCGCGCACGTTCACGCCGACGAACGAGACGTCCTGGTCGGCGAACTCGGTGTTGACCGTCTCGAGATCGGCCGCCTCGGCACGGCAGGGAGCGCAGCTGGCGTACCAGAAGTTGACCACCACGACGCGGCCGGCGAGATCGGCGGAGTCGATGGTCGCGCCGTCCTCGTCGGTGCCGGTGAACTCGATCGCCTCGCCCCGCCGGTCGACGGGGACCTCCTTGATCGTGCCGTCGCCCGAGATGAAGCCGTTGTTCGTGCCCTGCCGGTAGTCCTCGGCGAGCTTGTCGCGGGTGCAGCCGCTCAGCGCGAGGGCGCCGACGAGCACGAGCACGCCGAGCGCGCGGGTGCGGCGCATCAGACGGCTCCGACGTCGGTCGCGAGGCCCTGGAGGCCGGCCGCCGGGTCGGAGTAGCCGACCTCGACGAAGCGGTCGCCCCGGCGCTCGAAGGTGGTGATGCTCGACAGCGCGCAGCGGCGCTTGCGCGGATCGTGGAAGAGCTTCTCCCCCGCGATCGCGCGGTGGGTGGTCCAGATCGGCAGCTGATGGCTGACGAGCGCGGCGTCGCCGGAGGCCGTGCCCTGCCAGGCGGACTCGAGCGCCGCATACATCCGCGCCGAGATGGAGAGGTAGGGCTCGCCCCAGCTGGGCTCGAAGGGGTTGCGGAGCAGCGGCCAGCTGCGCGGGTCCTTGAGCGCCGAGTTGCGGGCGGCGACGCGCTTGCCCTCGAAGCGGTTGGTCGGCTCGATCAGGCGCTCGTCGGTGACGATCTCGAGCTCGAAGGCCTGCGAGATCGGCTGGGCCGACTCCTGCGTGCGCTGCAGCGGCGAGGCGAAGAGCGCCGTGACGGGGCGGCGGCGCTCGAGCAGGTCGTCGGCGGCGGCGCGCGCCATCCGGTTGCCCAGGTCCGAGAGCCGGAAGTGCGGGAGTCGCCCGTAGAGGACCCGGTCGGGGTTGAAGACCTCGCCGTGCCGCACGAGATGGATCTGATCGGCAACCACGAGCGTCAAGTGTACGGAACGCCGCGTGGAGGAACGCCGGGAATAGGGACGGCCGATCCGCACCTCTGCCGTGCCCGGCTGCGGCGGGCGGTCAGCGCCGCGCGCTCACCGCCGCGGAGAGCCGGCGGACCAGGGAGCCGGGCAGGTGGCGCACCACGCTGATCGGCACGCCGAACCGCCAGGAGGGGATCGAGACGACCGAGCCGCGCGCCACGTCGCGCAGGAACTCCTCGACCACCGCGTCCGCGTCCAGCCAGAGGAAGGAGGGGATCGAGGCGGTGTCCATCGCCGCGCGCTCGTGGAACTCGGTGCGCACCCAGCCCGGGCAGAGCGCCGCGGCCCGCACGCCCGTACCGCGCAGCTCCACCGCCAGCGACTGGGTGAAGGCCGTCGCCCAGGCCTTGATCGCCGAGTACGGCCCGAGGTGCACGAAGCCGGCGACGCTCGACACGGTGAGGATCGCCCCGCGCCCCCGGCCGACCATCGCCTGCGCGGCGGCGCCCGAGAGCACGGACACGGAGCGGACCATCACCTCGAACGCCTCGTCCTGCGCCGCGACGTCGGGCTCGGCGAAGCTGCCGTCGATCCCGAAGCCGGCGTTGTTGACCAGCACCCGGACGGGCCGCTCGGGGTCGACGAGCCGGACGCGCACCCGCTCGACGTCGTCGCGGTCGGAGAGGTCGGCGGGCAGCACCTCGACGCGCGGGGCGCCGAGCGCGCGGAAGGCGGCGGCCGCCTCCTCGAGCCGGCCCCGGTCGCGCGCGACGAGGACGAGGTCGAAGCCCCGGCGGGCGAAGGCGCGCGCGAACGCGGCGCCGATGCCCGTGGACGCTCCGGTGATCAGTGCGGTGCTCATGCGGGCGACGCTACCGCGCCGCGGACCGCCGACCGGCCGGCACCGCGACGCTCGGCTCGCCGGCCGACAGCCGGCCGTCCCGCATCGTCGCCACGCGGTCGAGCCGCGGGAGGTGCGCCTCCTCGTGCGTCACCAGGAGCGTCGCCGTGCCGCGCTCCCGGGTGAGGCGGACGATCAAGTCGATGATCGCCGCGCCGCGCTCGGTGTCCAGCGCGCTCGTCGGCTCGTCGACCAGCAGGACCGACGGCGCGTTCATCAGCGCGCGGGCGATGTTCACCCGCTGCCGCTGACCGCCCGAGAGCTGCGCCGGGCGGGCGTGGGCGCGGTCCGCGAGGCCGACCACCGCGAGCAGCTCGTCCGCCCGCGCCGACGCCGAGGAGCGCCGCCGGTCGCCGAGCCGGTCCATCACCAGCAGCTGCTCGCGGGCCGTCAGCGCGGGCAGCAGGTTGGCCTGCTGGAAGACGATGCCGATCCGGGAGCGGCGCAGCCGCGCCGCCCCCGCCCGGGACAGGCGCGACACGTCGTCACCGTCGATCAGCACGCGGCCGGAGTCCGGGCGGATCAGCGTCGCCGCCAGGGCGAGCAGGCTGGACTTGCCGGAGCCGCTCGGGCCGGTCAGCCCGGTCGTGGTCCCGGGCCGGCAGTCGAGGCTCGCCCGGTCGACGGCGGTGAGGCGCGAGCCGCCGTCGTCGAAGGTGAGGGTGGCGTCGTGCAGTTCGATCATCGTGCGCTCCCGAGTGCGGTGAGGGGGTCGGTGGAGACGACGGCGCGCAGGGCCGCGGCGGCGCCGAGCAGTCCCAGCGCGATCATCAGCGCGGCCGGGGCCAGCGTGGTCACGGGACTGAGCAGGAAGGGCAGGGCGGAGCCGGCCAGGCTCCCGAGCCCGACCACGGCGAGCAGCCCCGCCCCCGTCCCGGCGACCAGCACGACGAGGGCCTGGCCGAGGGCGTCCCGGAGCAGCGAGCGCGTCGACGCCCCGAGGGCCTTCAGCACGGCGATGTCGCCGGAGCGCTGCATCGTCCAGACCGTGAAGAACGCGCCGACGACCAGCGCGGCGATCCCGAAGAGCATCGCGACCATCAGCAGCAGCGAGCCGATCTCGGACCGGAACGACCCGATCGCGGTGAGCGCGGCGAGCGGAGCGCGCGAGACCGTGCCGATCGCCGCCTCCCCCGCTGCCCAGTCCGGCGAGCCGCGCACCGCGAGGACGGTCGCGTCGGCCGGTGTGCCGAGCGAGGCCGCGAGCGCCTGCCAGGCGGCCAGCGGGAGGCGGACGACGGGGGTGTGGCTGTACCAGTCGTCGCCGCCGATCGAGGAGACGACGGCGGAGGCGCCCGCGAGGCTCACGGTGTCGCCGACTCCGACGCCGAGCGCTCTCGCCGCCGGGGCCGAGAGGGCGATGCCGCCCGGGTCGGCGGGAGCCCCGAGCGCCGCGTCGACGCCGAGGACAGCGACCGCGACGCGCGCTCCGCCCGCCTCCGCCCGGGCCTGCAGCACGCCGAGCGGCTCGACGGACGCGACGCCCGGCAGCGCCGCCCACTCCGCCTCCTGCTGCGCGGTGACCGAGGAGTCGGCGAACGAGGGTGCGTCGTCGCCGGCCGAGAAGACGAGGCGGTCGGCGGGGACGCCGAGCACCGCCGAGACGTTCTGCAGGGCCAGACCGCCGGTCAGGCCGGAGAGGAACCCGACCAGGAGGGTGAGCAGCGCGACCACTGCGCCGATGAGCAGGAATCGGCCGCGTGCGGAACGCAGCTCGCGCCAGGCGACGAACACGGGGACCTCCAGGGAGTCGATGCCGCGGGGATCGGCGGCCCCTCCAGCCTGGAAGCGGCGCGGATCCAGCGCATCGTGCGGTCGACCTGGGGCGCCGCCCGCTCTTCGAGGGACGGCCGCCTCCTCCTTTCGCACGATGACAGGCAGCCCCGCGGTGCGTAGCGTTCCCCCGTGCCGCACACTCCGCTCGCCCCCGTCCTGACGGGACTGCGCGCGGGACTGCACCTCCTGGTCGGCGGCCTGCTCGCCCTCGTCGCCGTGCGCACGCTCGTCGAGCCCGGCCCGCGCACTCCGGCGGTGCTCCTGCTCTGCCTCCTCCTGCTCGGCGCGTACCTCGCCGGGCCGCGCTGGACGGCCCGCTCGCGGCGCCGCGGGATGCTGTGGCTCGCGGGAGTGACCCTCGCCTGGGCCGCCCTCGTCCTGCTCGAGTCCGACGCCGCCTACCTCGCGTTCCCGCTCTTCTTCCTGGCGATGCACGTGCTGCCCCCGCGGGCGGCGATCGCCGCGGTGCTCGGCCTCACCGCCATCGCCGTCGCCGCGCTCGGCTGGAACGACCGGTGGAGCATCGGCGGGGTCGTCGGCCCGGTGATCGCCGCCGGGATCGCGATCCTGATCGGCCTCGCCGCGCGCGCCCTCGCCCGGGAGGCGCGCGAGCGGGAGGAGCTGCTCGCCGAGCTGCTCGCCACCCGCGACCGGCTCGGCGCGAGCGAGCGCGCAGCCGCCGTCGCCGAGGAGCGCTCGCGGCTGGCCCGCGAGATCCACGACACCGTCGCGCAGGGCCTCTCCAGCATCCAGATGCTGCTGCACGCGGCCGAGCGCGCGGACCCGGGGCGGCCGGGGATCGAGCACGTCCGCCTCGCCCGGGAGACGGCGGCGGCCGATCTGGACGAGACCCGGCGCTTCATCCGCGAGCTCGCCCCGCCCGCCCTCGACAGCGAGAGCATCGACGGAGCGCTGCGGCGACTGGCCGCCACGCACTGGGAGCGCTCGGGAGTCGTCGTGACGGTCGACGCCGAGGACGGCCGCGCGCTGCCGATGCAGACGCAGACGGCGCTGCTCCGGCTCGCGCAGGGCGCGGTCGCGAACGCGCTGCAGCACTCGGGAGCGAGCACGGTCGCGCTGACGCTCCGCAGCGACGGTCGCACCGCCCGCCTCGAGATCGCGGACGACGGGGCCGGCTTCGATCCCGAGGCGGACACCCCCTCGACGCGGCAGGACTCCTTCGGCCTGCGGGCGATGCGCGAGCGGGCCGAGCAGCTCGGCGGGCGGCTGGACGTCGACTCCTCGCCGGCCGGGACGACGGTCCGCGCCGAGCTCCCCGCGGGAGGCGCCGCGTGATCCGCGTCCTCCTCGTCGACGACCACCCCATCGTCCGCGCGGGGCTGCGCGCGCTGATCGGCGCGGAGGACGGGCTGACCGTGGTCGGCGAGGCCGGCTCCCCCGCGGAGGCGATCAGCGCCGCCGCCCGCCTGCACCCGGACGTGGTGCTGATGGACCTGCGCTTCGGCGCCGACCGCGAGACCGGCGTCGACGCGACGCGGGCGCTGCGCTCCTCCGCCGAGCCGCCCTCCGTCCTCGTCCTGACGACCTACGACACCGACGCGGACATCCTGGGCGCGGTGGAGGCCGGCGCGAGCGGCTACCTGCTCAAGGACGCGCCGCCGGAGGAGCTGCTCGCGGCGATCCGCGCGGCCGCCGCCGGCGAGAGCGCGCTCGCCCCCGCCGTCGCCGCGCGGCTGTTCGAGCGGCTCCGCTCCCCCGCGCCGCGGCTCAGCGCCCGCGAGACCGAGGTGCTCGCCCTCGTCGCCCAGGGCCTCAGCAACACCGAGGTCGCCGCCCGGCTGTTCGTGACCGAGACCACCGTCAAGTCGCACCTCGCGCACGTGTTCGCGAAGCTCGGCGTCGCCTCCCGCACCGCCGCCGTCTCGGCGGCCCGCCGCCTGGGCGTGCTGCGCTGACCCCTCAGCGGACCCCGCGGGTAGACTCCCCTACCGTGACCGACGAGACCCGCCTCCCCCGAACCACCGTCAGCAAGCTCGCCGCGCTCGAGGACGGGCCGGTGCGCGTCGCCGGCTGGGTCGAGACCGTGCGCGATCAGAAGAAGGTGCAGTTCGTCGTCCTCCGCGACGAGTCCGGCGCCGTGCAGCTGGTGAACCCGGCTGTCCGCGAGGCGGTCGAGGGCGACGACGCCTCCGCCGCGAAGCTCGCGATCACCGAGGCGATCTCCGGGCTCGCGCAGGGCTCGTTCGTCAGCGTGACCGGCCAGCTCAAGCACGACGAGCGCGTCAAGCTCGGCGGCCTCGAGGTCAAGCTCGAGTCGCTCGAGATCGTCAGCGCGTCGATCCCCGAGGCGCCGATCGCGGCCGACTCCGGCATCGACAAGCGGATGGACTGGCGCTTCCTCGACCTGCGCCGCCCCGAGCAGAACCTCATCGCCCGGGTGCAGACCACGTTCGAGCACGCGCTGCGCACGTACTGGATCGAGCACGACTTCATCGAGATCCACACCCCGAAGCTGATGGCGAGCGCCTCCGAGTCGCGCGCCGAGCTCTTCGAGGTCGAGTACTTCGAGACCAAGGCGTACCTCGCGCAGAGCCCGCAGTTCTTCAAGCAGATGGCGCAGCCGGCCGGCTTCGGCAAGGTCTTCGAGGTCGGGCCCGCGTTCCGCGCCGACCCGAGCTTCACCTCGCGGCACGCGACCGAGTTCACCAGCGTCGACGCCGAGGTCTCCTGGATCGACTCGCACGAGGACGTGATGGAGCTGCACGAGCAGCTCATCGTCGCCGGCCTCGCCGCGGTCGTCGAGAAGCACGGCGAGGCGATCAAGGCGCTCTTCGACATCGACCTGCGCGTGCCGACCACGCCGTTCCCGCGCATCCCGCTCGCCGAGGCCAAGCGGATCGTCGCCGAGCGCGGCTACGAGGTGCCCCGCGCCGACGACGACATGGACCCCGAGGGCGAGCGCCGCATCGCGGCCTTCGTGCAGGAGGAGTTCGGCCACGACTTCGTCTTCCTGACCGACTACGCCTCGAGCATCCGGCCGTTCTACCACATGCGCCGCGAGGGCGACGGAACGATCACCAACAGCTACGACCTCATCTACAACGGCGTCGAGATCTCCACCGGTGCGCAGCGCGAGCACCGCGTCGACGTCCTCGTCGAGCAGGCGCGCGAGAAGGGCCTGGAGCCGGAGGAGCTCGAGTTCTACCTCGACTTCTTCCGCTACGGCGTTCCGCCGCACGGCGGCTTCGGCATGGGCCTCTCCCGCGTGATCATGCTGATGCTCGGCCAGGCCAACCTGCGCGAGGTCACCTACCTCTTCCGCGGCCCGACCCGCCTGCTGCCGTAAGGCCGGCGGACCGGGGTCTCGATACGCCGCTGCGCGGCTGATCGACCAGCAGGGGGACGCTCGTCAGCGGGGCAGGCGCTCGTACGGGACGCGGCGGCTTAGCCAGGCGAGCAGCCCGGCGACGAGCGCCGCGACCGCCGCGGGGACGAGCAGCAGCCAGAGCGCCGACGTGACCGCGACGAGCGCGAGCGCCACCGCGGCGACGCCGGCGCCGATCGCGAAGTTCCAGCGCACGTCGGTCGCCACCCCGGCCTCCGGTCGCGCCCAGAGCACGACGAGCGCCGTCGCGATCGGGCCGAGCAGCAGCCCGAGCACGAACCAGCGCCAGCGCGAGCGGCCCTTCTGCTCGGCGAGACCGGCCGTGACGATCGCGAGAGCGAACCAGAGCCAGCCGGAGCCTTGGGTGAGAGTCATGCCCGGAGCCTACGGCGCGGGCAGGATCATCAGGTCGAGGTAGTCGGTCAGGCAGGCCACCATGTCGACCGCGTCGTTCTCCAGCAGCCACTGCAGCTGGATGCCGTCCCAGAGCGCGATGATCGAGGCGGCCACCCGGTCCGGATCCGCGCCCTCGCGCAGCCGGCCCGCGGCGCGCAGCTCCCGGAGCTGGCCGGCGTAGTCCGCGCGCAGCCGCTGGAAGCGCGACGCGAAGAAGTCGCGCCCCGGGTGCTCGTCGGTCGTCGACTCGCCGCAGAGCACCGCGTAGAGCTCGATCACCCCGGGCGCCGTCTCGTTGTAGCGGGTCTGGCGGACGATGCCCTCGACGAGCCCCTCCTCGGGATCGACGGGCGTCGAGCCGTCGCCGGTGATCCGGTCGCGGTGCTGCAGCACGGCCAGGAGCAGATCGGTCTTCGACGGGAAGTAGTGCAGCAGGCTCGTCTGGCTGAGCCCGACCCGGTCGGCGACGTCCTGCAGCGAGCCGCGGGCGTAGCCGCGGGCGGCGAAGACCGCGTGCGCCGCCTCGATGATCGCGCGCCGCCGCTCGGCCGACTTCGCGTAGGGGCCGCGGCGCGCGCTCCGGGTGGTGCCCGCCTCCGCCATCAGCCGCTCCTCGCCCTCGAAGTGCCGGCTGCGCAGCCGGTCGATCGCCCAGCGTAGCGCGCACTCGGAGCGACCGAGCGGTGCCGTCCGCCAATTTCGAGTACGCACTCGAAATTGTGATAGCGTCCGGATCAGCCGGGCGGACTGGTCCCGGACTCCACCACGATGAAGTGAGGGACACATGCATCCGTTCACCCGGCGACAGCTGCTCGCCGCGGGCCTCGGCACCGCGGCACTCGGCGGCCTCACCGCCTGCTCCACGCCCGGCACCGTCTCGGTCAACGCCGGCGCGGCGATCCCGGCGGCCGACGGGCCGATCCGGCTCCAGTACTGGGCCTGGCTCAAGGACCTGCAGAAGGTCTGCGACGTCTGGAACGCCTCGCACCCCGAGGTCCAGGTCGACGCGGTCTGGATCCCCGGCGGCAACGCCGGCGGCTATCAGAAGCTCTACTCGGCCCTCGCGGCCGGCGGCGGGCCCGACCTCGGCCAGGTCGAGATGCGCTCGCTCCCCGAGTTCCTGCTCGTGAACGGCCTCGTCGACCTCAACCGCTACGGCGCCGAGGACTACGCCGACCGCTACGACCCGACCCTCTGGGGACAGGTCAGCTACACCGGCGGCGTCTACGGGATCCCGCAGGACAGCGGCCCGATGGCGCTGTTCTACCAGCCGGAGATCTTCGACAGCGTCGGCGCCGAGACGCCCACCACCTGGGACGACTGGGCCGCGGTCGCGACCGAGCTGCGCGGCGTCGACTCCTACATCGACTGCTTCCCGCTCGCCGACGCCTCCGTCTTCGCCGCCTTCGCGACGCAGGCCGGCGCGCAGTGGCTGAAGGCGGAGGAGGACGGCTGGGTCATCGACATGACCGACGAGGCCACCACGAAGGTCGCCTCCTTCTTCGACTCCGCGATCGACCAGGACCTGGTCGAGGTCGGCTACGGCGCCTACTCCCCCGCCTGGTTCGCGGCCGCCGCGAACGGCGGGATCGCCTCCTGCACGACCGCGAGCTGGGGCGACGCCCTGATCGAGGGCGTCAGCGGCGGGGCGGGCAAGTGGCGCGCGGCGCCGATGCCGGTCTGGGAGGGCACGGGCTACGGCTCGAGCTTCCTCGGCGGCTCGACGGCCGCGGTCTTCGCGAACAGCAAGCACCCGAAGGAGGCGCTCGAGTTCGCCGTCTGGATGACCACCACGCAGGAGGGCATCGACGCGATGATCGCCAACAGCGGCATCGGCTGGTCCCCGGCGGTCGGCGAGATCGGCTCGGTCCGGAAGGGCCCGAGCGAGTTCTTCAGCGGTCAGAACTACAACGAGGACGTCTTCGTCCCCGCCGCGACGGAGCAGAACCCGGACTGGTCCTGGTGGCCGGTCACGCAGCAGTCGTTCAACATCCTCAGCGACGGCTTCCGCAAGAAGGCGTCCGGGCTCTCCCTCGTCGACGCCGTCGCGCAGGCGGAGCAGCAGATCATCACGGTCTTCCAGAACAAGGGCCTCAGCATCAGGAAGGCCTCCGCATGACCACCACGACCTCCCCCGCCGCCGCCGCGGTCGCCGCCACCTCGAAGGCGCCCGGCGCCTCGAAGCGGAGCCGCTCCGTCACCCGCGCCCCGTGGATCCTGCTGGCGCCGTTCCTGGCGCTCTTCGTCCTCACCTTCATCATCCCGATCGTCGTCGCCATCGGCTCGAGCTTCACGAAGGTGACCCGCTCGGGCCTCTTCGGCGAGGCGGGCGTGACCAGCGGCTTCGCCGGCTTCGACAACTACGCGCAGGCCCTCGCCGACGGCAACTTCATCGCCTCGATCGGCCGGATGTTCCTCTTCGGCATCGTGCAGGTGCCGATCATGATCGCGCTGTGCACGGTGCTCGCGCTGATGCTCGAGTCCGCGTCCGCGCGCTTCCCCGGCTTCTTCCGCGCCGCGTACTTCCTGCCCTACGGCGTCCCGGGCGTCATCGCGACGATCCTGTGGTCCTTCCTCTACGTGCCCGGGCTCAGCCCGATCATCGACGCGGCGAACGTGGTCGGCCTCGACCCCGACTTCCTCGGCGCGAACTCGGTGCTCTGGTCGATCGCGAACATCTCGCTCTGGAGCTACACCGGCTACAACATGCTGATCATCGTCGCTCAGCTGAAGTCGATCCCGGTCGAGCTCTACGAGGCCGCGAAGGTCGACGGGGCCTCCACCTGGCGGGTCGCGCGGAGCATCCAGCTGCCGCTGATCCGCCCGGCCCTCGTGCTCACGACGATCTTCTCGATCATCGGCACGCTCCAGCTGTTCGCCGAGGCGCAGGTGCTGAAGACGGTCGCACCTGCGATCGACAGCCAGTACACGCCGAACCTCAGCGCGTACACCACCGCCTTCGCCTACAACGACTACAACGTCGCCGCCGCGCAGGCCGTGCTGATCGCGCTCGTCGCGTTCGCCCTCTCCTTCACGTTCCTCTCGATCTCGAACAGGAAGTCCTCATGAGCACGACGGAGCGCGCCACCGCCGATGCGCCCACGACCACCGGCATCGTCACCGCAGAACGACCCGCAAAGGCCGGCCGCGGCCCCGACCGCTCGGCCGGACGCAACCGCGCCTCGACGATCATCGTCACCGCGATCCTCGTCGTCGTCGCGATCTACTTCCTGATCCCGGTCTACTGGGTCGTCGTCGCCGCGACGAAGACCACCGGCGACCTCTTCGCCACCTACGGCTTCTGGTTCGCGCCGACCTTCGCGCTCTGGGACAACCTGGGCCAGGTGCTGACCTACGACGGCGGCATCTTCGTCCGCTGGTTCCTCAACTCCGTGCTCTACGCCGGCGTCGGTGCGCTGCTCGCGACCTACCTCGCGGCCGCGGGCGGCTACGCGCTGGCGAAGTACGAGTTCAAGGGCAGCAAGCTCGTCTTCGGCACGATCCTCGCGGGCGTCCTCGTCCCCGGGACCGCCACCGCGCTCCCGCTGTTCCTGCTCTTCAGCCAGATGGGCATCGCGAACACCTACTGGAGCGTGCTGATCCCCTCGCTGGTCTCGCCGTTCGGCCTGTTCCTCTGCCGGATCTACGCGCAGGCGACGGTCGACACGGCCATCATCGAGGCCGCCAGGATCGACGGCGCGAGCGAGCTGCGGATCTTCCACACCCTCGGGCTGCGGATCCTCACCCCGGCACTGGTCACCGTGTTCCTCTTCCAGCTGGTCGGGATCTGGAACAACTACTTCCTGCCGCTCGTGATGCTCTCGGACACCGAGCTCTTCCCGATCACCCTCGGCCTGAACAACTGGCTCAGCCAGGTGGACCGGCTGCCCGAGTTCTACGAGCTCACGACCGGCGGCGTCCTGCTGTCGATCATCCCGCTCGCCATCGCCATGATCGTGCTGCAGCGCTTCTGGCGCGGCGGCCTGACCGAAGGATCCGTCAAGTGACCCTCGCCCCGACGTCCCTCCACTACCTCGCCGACACCGGCCCCGGCTCCGGCCGGCGCCGCGCCGCCCGCTCGTGGCTGCACACCGACGCACCGACGCTCTCGCTCGACGGGGACTGGCGCTTCCGCCTGCTCCCCGCCGCACCGGGCACGCCCGGCGGCGCCGATGCGCTGCCCGAGGGCGAGGGGGTGGACGACGTCGGGGCGGAGTCCTTCGACGACTCCGGC
Source organism: Rathayibacter sp. VKM Ac-2929 (assembly GCF_022815495.1). NCBI lineage: Bacteria > Bacillati > Actinomycetota > Actinomycetes > Micrococcales > Microbacteriaceae > Rathayibacter > Rathayibacter sp. VKM Ac-2929. Next base: position 384,642 of record NZ_JALGRV010000001.1, on the reverse strand, counting down.
TGGGACGTGCTGCCCGTCCCGTCGCACTGGGTCCTCCAGGGCGACGGGCGCTACGGACTCCCCGCCTACACGAACGTGCAGTTCCCGTTCCCGACCGAGCCGCCGTTCGTCCCGGACGAGAACCCGACCGGCGACCACCGCCGCAGCTTCGAGCTGCCGGAGTCCTTCGCCGGCGCCGAGGCGGTCGTGCTCCGCTTCGACGGCGTCGAGTCGCGCTACCGCGTCTGGGTCAACGGCGTCGAGATCGGCATCGGCTCGGGCAGCCGGCTCGCGCAGGAGTTCGACGTCACCGAGGCGGTGCGGCCCGGCGAGAACCTCGTCGTCGTCCGCGTGCACCAGTGGTCCGCCGCGAGCTACGTCGAGGACCAGGACCAGTGGTGGCTGCCGGGGATCTTCCGCTCGGTCCACCTGATCGCCCGCCCGGTCGGCGGCGTCGAGGACGTCTTCGTGCGCGCCTCCTTCGCCGCCGGCGCGGGCCGGATCGAGACCGAGCTGACGGCGGACGACGCGGCCTTCCCGGTCACCCTCCGCGTCCCCGAGCTCGGCATCGAGACGGTCTGGGCGAGCGCCGTGGAGGTCGCTCCGATCGAGGTGCCGGCCGTCGAGCCGTGGTCGGCGGAGGCACCCCGCCTCTACGACGCCGAGGTCGCCTCCTCGGGCGAGACGGTCTCGCTCCGCCTGGGCTTCCGCACCGTCGAGATCCGCGGCGACCGCTTCCTGGTCAACGGCGAGCGCGTCGTCTTCCACGGCGTCAACCGCCACGAGACGCACCCCGACCGCGGCCGCGCCTTCGACGAGGACTTCGCCCGCGCGGACCTCGCTATGATGAAGCGGTTCAACGTCAACGCGATCCGCACCAGCCACTACCCGCCGCACCCGCGCCTGCTCGACCTCGCCGACGAGCTCGGCTTCTGGGTGATCCTCGAGTGCGACCTCGAGACCCACGGCTTCGAGCGCTACGGCTGGAAGGGCAACCCCAGCGACGACCCGGCCTGGCGCGAGGCGTACCTCGACCGGATCGAGCGCACCGTCGAGCGCGACAAGAACCACCCGAGCATCGTCATCTGGTCGCTCGGCAACGAGGCCGGCACCGGTGCGAACCTCGCCGCCATGTCGTCCTGGGTGCACGGCCGCGACCCCGAGCGCCCCGTGCACTACGAGGGCGACTACACCGGCGCCTACACCGACGTGTACTCGCGGATGTACTCGTCGATCCCCGAGACCGAGCAGATCGGCCGCGACGACTCGCGGACGCCGCTGCTCGGCTGCTCCGCGGGCGAGTCGGCGCGCCAGCGCTCGAAGCCGTTCCTGCTCTGCGAGTACGTGCACGCGATGGGCAACGGCCCCGGAGCGATCGACCAGTACGAGGACCTCGTCGACCGCTACCCGCGGCTGCACGGCGGCTTCGTCTGGGAGTGGCGCGACCACGGTCTGCGCGCCCGCACTCCCGAGGGCGTCGAGTACTACGCCTACGGCGGCGACTTCGGCGAGGTCGTGCACGACGGCAACTTCGTGATGGACGGCATGGTCCTCTCCGACGGCACGCCGAGTCCGGGGCTGTTCGAGTGGAAGCAGATCGTGGCGCCGGTGCGCGTCACGGTCGAGGCGGACGCCGTGCTGGTCGAGAACCGCCGGCACGACGCGTCGACCGCCGACCTGCGCTTCGCGTGGCGGGTGGAGCTCGACGGCAGGGTGAGTGCGGAGGGAGTGCTCGACGCTCCCTCGATCGCGGCGGGCGACTCCGCTCGGCTCGCGCTGCCCTCCTTCGACGTGCCGACCGGCGGCGAGGCGTGGCTGACCGTCGACGCGGCGCTCGCGTCGCGCACCGTCTGGGCCGAGGAGGGGCACGTGATCTCCACCGGTCAGCGCCGTCTCTCCGCGCTCGCACCGATCCCCGCTTGGGCGCGCTCGCCCCGCGGCGGCGCTTCCGTCGAGGGTGCTCTGGGCCTCGCGAGCTTCCGGAACGGCCGGCTCACCGCGCTGGCCGGCCTGGCGGTCGACGGGCCGCGCGCCGAGCTCTGGCGTGCGCCGACCGACAACGACGAGGGCGACGGCTTCCCCGGGTACACGGAGGGCGACCCGCGCGCCGGCAACGGCAACGGCGTGCCCGCGCCGTCCTCCGCGTCGCGCTGGCGCGAGGTGGGACTGGACCGGCTGGTCGGCCGGGTCGAGTCGGTCGACACCTCGTCGGGGGTCCGCCGGCGCACCCGCTGGTCCGCCGCCGACCTCGACGCGGCGCTCCTCGTGGAGGAGCACTGGAGCCTCGACGGCGACGCGGTCGTCCTCCGGGTCGACCTGGTGCCGACCCGCGGCTGGGGCTCGGTCTGGCCGCGGCTGGGCATCCGGCTCGACCTCCCGGCGTCGGTCGACGGCGCGGAGTGGTTCGGCACCGGACCGCGGGAGTCGTACCCCGACAGCATGCGCGCGACCAGGGTCGGCCGCTTCTCGGCCGGCATCGACGAGCTCAAGACGGAGTACGCGCGCCCGCAGGAGAACGGTCACCGCAGCGCCGTGCGGGAGCTGATCCTCAGCGAGGGCGGGTCCGCTCGCCTGCGCATCGAGGCGGCAGCCGACCTGCACGGCCGGCTGCCCGGATTCACGCTCGCGCGCCACACCGCGCACGAGCTGACGGCGGCAGGCCACCCGCACGAGCTGCCCGCGTCCACCCGCTCGGTGCTCACGATCGACGCCGCCCAGCACGGCCTCGGCTCGCGCGCCTGCGGCCCGGACGTCTGGCCCGACTTCCAGCTGCGCCCGGAGGCCCGCACCATCCTGCTGCGCTTCACCGCCGCCGGCTGACGTCCCCTGCTGATCGAGTAGCCCGCGGAGCGGGCGCATCGAGATCCACCCACCGGACGACGGTGGGTCTCGATACGCCCTCCGGGCTACTCGACCAGCAAGAAGGGTGCCGGCTCGTCGAGCTCAGCCGACGCCCTCTTCCGGACATGTCCGCAAGCGGCGCTTGCGGCGCGCGGGCCCGACTCCGGACACTGGGGACTGCCTGGTCGGCGCAGACGACCACTCGGGGCGACCCGAACCCTCCCCGAGTGGTCGGGACCCTTCTCGGCACCTGGGCCGGGAAGCCCGGACCGGAGCCGCGCCGCTACACCTCGGCCGGTCCCTCCGGGGCCGCCCGGCCCTCCTCCGCCGCCCAGGCCGCTCCCAGGGCGAAGAGAGTCGGAGCGCCGTAGTGCTCCATCGCGGCGGAGATGCGGCGCCGCCCCGTGCGGGGGTTGATCCCCAGCCGGTGCGACGCCGTCTCGAGAGTGAGGCCCGTCCGCATCAGCCGGAGCAGCGACGTCCAGCTCTGCTCGGCCGCATCGACCGGCAGCGCCTGCCGCCACAGCTGCTCGAAGTAGGCGCTGACGAGTCCGGCGAGCGCCTCGTGCCGCACGCCCAGCACGCTCGTCGGCCGGGTCTCGCCCCACTCGAACGGCACGGCCAGGTACTCGCCGTCGACCCAGAACCAGCTCGGCATCGCCTCGAGCAGGCGGTACTCCACCCCGGCCTTCTGGTACGCCTCGATCCGCGCGAGCACCCGCGGGTCCCGGACGCCCTCGGCGGGGATGATGACCCGTACCCGGTCCTTCGCCGCCAGCGCCTCGCCGAAGCGCAGCGCCCGCTCGGTCGGCGGATCGAGGAAGCGCTGCACGTCCGGGAGCACCGCGATCAGCGTCCCGGAGTCGCTGCGGACGAGGTCGAACCAGAGGTCCTCCGAGGCGTGCGGCCCGTGGCGCAGCAGCGTGGGGACGAGATCGTCCGCGGCGGCGCCGACCGACCACGCTCCGAGCAGCGAGGGCAGGTCGCCGACGAGGCGCTCGATGCCGTCCAGCGCCTCGAGCGTGGCACGGCGAGCCGCCACGGTGTGCCGGAGGACCGCGTCCGCCGCCCAGTCGGCGGGCGGGACGTAGGCGATCTCCTCGCCCTCGCCGCCGAGGAGCCCGAGGGCGCGGAACCGGTCGACGGCGATCCGCACGTCGGCCGGCGCCAGGTGGACCAGCTCCGCCGCCGCCGCGATCGTCCGGGGACGACCGCGGTGCAGCGCCGCGATCAGACTGTCGTCACGCACCGGGCGCGGCGCCTCACTGCTCCGTCGGGTGCGGGAGCGGTCCGCCGATGAGCAGGTCGTCGTTCTCGCGGCGACGGCGCAGGACGACGGCCGTCACGAGTCCGGCGATCAGCAGCGCGACGAGCACGCCGGCGCCGATGGTGAGGCCGACCCCGGCCGAGAGGCCGCCGGTGCCGGCGGCCGCGGGTGGCACGGCGCCGGCCTTGGCGGAGGTGATCGCGATGCCGCAGACCTGCGCGGCGTCGGGAGCGGTCGCGGTCGCGCCCTCCGCCGGATAGGCGACCGTGACCGCGGCGGTGCGCTTGCTGACCGAGCCGACCGCGACGATGCAGTAGACCTCGGCCGTGGGCTCCGCGACGACGGCCTCGCCGAGGTCGAGGTCGGACCAGCCGAGCGCGTCGACGCGGACCGCGAGGTCGCCCGCCGCGAGGTCCGCCTGGACGCCGGCGGTCGTGTACGCGCCGACGGTGACGCTCTCGACCGGGCCGAAGCCCCAGACCGCGCCGCGCGGCATGGCCGCCTCGGAGCTGGAGGCCTCGCGCGGCTCGACGAGGATCCCGGGAGCGGAGGAGGCGATCAGAGCGAACGTCGTGGTCGCCGACGAGCCGCGGTCACCCGAGATCGTCACCGTGTAGGTGCCGATGGAGAGGAGCGCGGCGGTCGGAACGGTGGCCGATCCGGTGCTGGTCGTCTCGCCGTCCTGGCGGTTCTCGACGGTCAGCGGGGTCTCGGTGCCGGCCGGCGCCTTGAGCGTCGCGGTGGCGTTCTCCTCGCGCTGGAATCCGGCGTAGGCGACGCCGACTCCGTAGAAGCGGGCCAGGTCGACGGTGAGCGCGCCGGGGTCGACGCCGGCGTCACGGGTGAGGAACACCGAGACGGCGGGACCGCCGGCGGTCTCGGTCCCAGGCGTGGGAGCCGCGGCGGGGTCGCCAGCGGAGGTCGAGAGCAGGGTCCGGCCGGGCGCGGAGGCGCGGGGCGGCGTCGCGCCGGCCTCGGTGGTCGCGGTGCCGCCGGTGCTGCCGCCGCCACTGCCCGAGCCGCCGGCGGGCGACTGCTGCGTCTGCCCACCGCCACCGGTGGTCGGCTGCTGCTGCGGTTGGGAGGGCTGCTGGGGCTGGGAGGGCTGCTGGGGCTGGGACGGCTGCTCCGGCTGCGACGGCTGCTCGGGCTGGGACGGCTGCTGCGGCTGCGACGGCTGCTCGGGCTCGGACGGCTGCGACGGCTGCTCGGGCTGCGACGGCTGCTCCGGCACGCTCGGCACCTCCGGCTGCGACGGCTGCTCCGGCAGACTCGGCACCTCCGGCTCCGAGGGCTGCGCCGGCTCCGACGGCTGCTCCGGCTCGGAAGGCTGCTCCGGCTCCGCCGGCTCCGAGGGCTCCTCGGGCAGGCTCGGCACGTCCGTCGACTCGGCCGCGGTGGTCGCAGTACCGCCCGGAAGCGTCTCCGCGTGGGCCGACGCCGGCAGCGCGAGCCCCGCGACGAGCAGGGCGAGCGCGAGCGCGGAGGCCGTGGAGCGGCGACGCTGCTTCAGCAGACGCTGTCGAGTCATGGAAGTTCCTCCCCCGCGAGACGCCGAACGCACCCCGAACGCGGGGAGCGAGCCTCCCCGTGAAGAGACTATGCGCGAACCGCGAGCACTCGCAGGCACTCCGGTCCCCCATCCGAGGGGCCTTCTACAACATTCGCATCACGGCGGAGTCCCGCCGTCGCGCTGCCGTCAGGCGCGCTCGAGCAGGGCTCGACGCAGGCGGTCCGGCTCGACCCGCCAGTAGGTGTGCACGCGTCCGTCGATCAGGACGACCGGGATCTCCTCGACGAAACGCTCGTGCAGCTCCGCGTCGTCGAGGATCGAGGCCTCGGCGAGCGAGACGCTCGGAGCGCCGGGCACGTCCGCGAGCTCGGCGAGGACCTGCTGGACGATGGCGCGGGCGTCGTCGCAGAGGTGGCAGCCGGGCTTGCCCACGAGAGTCAGTGCCACATCCACGTGACCACTGTAGCCGCGGCCATCGCGCGGGACCCGGGACGGAGCGACCCCATAGACGCAGACGAGCGCCCGACCCCAGAGGGGCGGACGCTCGAAGGGTGAAGAGGCGCGAGCCTACTTCTTGTTGCGACGCTGGTGACGAGTCTTGCGAAGCAGCTTGCGGTGCTTCTTCTTCGCCATACGCTTGCGACGCTTCTTGATGACAGAACCCACGAAGACCTCACAACGTTCAGGGGGTCGACCGCCCGACGGACGGCCGCTTACGAAAAACTGGCTCCCGCGAGCTTACACGACGCGGACACCGACGAGGATCCGCGCCGTCGCGCCACCCCTGGCGGCGACCGACGTGGCCTCACTTCCGGATGCGCAGCGCCCCCGCGACCTTCGTCGCTCCCTCGCTCACGCCGCGCTGGATGTCCTGCACGACCGCGGTGACCTGGTGGGTGCGCTCCGCGAGCGCCCGCCCGAGCGACTCGGCCCGGGCGGCGGCGGCCGCGTCGAGCACGGCGGCGCCCTCGTCGGCCTCGTCCGCCGCGCCGAACGGCAGCAGCCAGTCCTCGACGGCGACCAGCGGCCCGTACTGCAGTGCGTAGATGCGGTGCTGCCCGCTCTCACGGACGGTGACGAGCCCCGCCTCGCGCAGCACCTTGAGGTGCTTGGACACCGTCGGCTGGCTGAGCTCGAGCTTCGCCACGATGCGCGAGACGCTCATGCCGCCGGCGCCCCCGGAACCCTCGACCCGCTGCTCCAGGAGGAGCGAGAGGATGTCGCGGCGGGTGCCGTCCGCGATCACCGCGAAGATGTCAGCCATCCCCCCAGGGTAGTCAGCGCCCTCCGCCGCGGGCAGGGTGTCGCCCGTGCGTATGCCCCGCGGCGCATGGCGTCCCGGCGCCCCGGGCGACGACCGGCGAGCGGGTAGCATGGCCGCGATCGAGTGGAGGGCCCGCCGTGGTGGTTCGGCAGCAGTTCCGCAGCCCCGTGGGCGTCTCGCCGGCCTCGCCGTGGTCGAGCTTCGCCCGGGCCCGCGACCTCGTCGACGACTTCGCCGGCCGCTCGCCGTCGCGCTTCGCGATCATGATCTTCTCGGGCCTGATCCTCGTCTTCACCCTGCTCTTCTCGCTGCCGGTGTCGAGCACGACCGGCACCGTCACTCCGCTGCACGACGCCTTCTTCACCGCGATGTCGGTCATCTGCGTCACCGGCCTCGCCACGGTCGACATGGCGACGCACTGGTCCGCGTTCGGCCACTCGATCGTCTTCATCGGCGTGAACATCGGCGCCCTCGGCGTGCTGACGCTCGCGTCGATCATGGGTCTCGCCATCTCGCGCCGCCTCGGGCTCCGCGCGAAGCTGATGGCTGCGAGCGACTCGAACCCGCTCCGCATCCACTCCGGTCCCGTCGCCGAGGGCCAGGCCGTGCGGCTCGGCGAGATCGGCGGTCTGCTCGCGACAGTCGCCATCAGCGCGGCGGTGATCGAGATCGTGGTCGCCCTGCTCCTCTTCCCGCGGATGCTGATCGACGGGATCCCGATCGGCGAGGCGATCTGGCACTCCTTCTACTACTCCGCGATGGCGTTCACGAACACCGGCTTCGCGCCCAACGCTGCCGGCCTCACGCCGTTCGAGGACGACTACTGGTTCCTCGGCATCCTGATGATCGGCGTCTTCCTCGGCTCGATCGGCTTCCCGGTGATCTACGCCTTCTCGCGCGGCTGGCGGCGCCCGCGCAAGTGGTCGGTGCACGTGAAGCTCACGCTGGTCACCTCGCTGATCCTGCTCGTCGCGGGAGCGGTGCTCTACATCGTGCTCGAGTTCGACAATCCGACGACCTTCGGCACCCTCGACGCCGGCGACACCGTCTTCCAGTCCTTCTTCCTGTCGACGATGACGCGCTCGGGCGGCTTCTCGACCATCTCGATCCCCGATCTCAACGGCTCCAGCCTGCTCGTCACGGACATGCTGATGTTCATCGGCGGGGGCTCGGCCTCGACCGCGGGCGGCATCAAGGTGACGACGCTCGCGATCCTCTTCCTCGCGGCGTTCGCCGAGGCGCGCGGCAACAACGACATGGAGGCGTTCGGCCGCCGGATCCCCAACGACGTGCTGCGCCTCGCGGTCTCCGTCGTGCTCTGGGGAGCCACCACCGTCGCCGTCTCCTCGGTCCTGATCCTGCACATCACCAAGGCGTCGCTGGACCACGTCCTCTTCGACGTGATCTCGGCGTTCGCCACCTCCGGCCTGTCGACCGGGCTCACCGCCGAGCTGCCGACGTCGGGTGTCTACGTGATGGCGCTGACGATGTTCATGGGCCGCGTTGGTACCGTGACTCTCGCTGCCGCGCTCGCCGCGAGCCAGCGCAGGCAGTTGTTCAGACGACCGGAAGAGAGGCCCATCGTTGGTTGACCGCATCAGGTACGACGCCCCGGTGCTGGTGATCGGCCTCGGTCGCTTCGGTGCCGCCACGGCCGGCCAGCTCGACCGCCTCGACCGCGAGGTGCTCGCGATCGACGCCGACGCCGGACTCGTGCAGAAGTGGTCGGAGCGGGTCACCCACGCGGTCCAGGCCGACGCCCGCTCGCTCGACGCCCTCGCCCAGATCGGCGCGCAGGACTTCCAGGTCGCCGTCGTCGCCGTCGGCTCCTCGATCGAGGCGTCCGTGCTGATCACCGCGAACCTCGTCGACCTCAAGATCCCGCAGATCTGGGCCAAGGCGATCTCGCGCTCGCACGGCAAGATCCTGGAGCGGATCGGCGCCAACCACGTGATCTACCCCGAGGCCGAGGCGGGCGAGCGCGTCGCGCACCTGGTCTCGGGCCGCATGCTCGACTTCATCGAGTTCGACGACGACTTCGTGCTGGCCAAGATGTACCCGCCCAAGCCGATCCGCGGCCTGACCCTCACCGAGTCGGGCGTGCGCCGCAAGCACCGCGTCACCGTCGTCGGCGTGAAGAGCCCGGGCAAGCCCTTCACCTACGCGACCGAGCAGACCGTCGTCTCGAACCACGACCTCATCGTCGTCAGCGGCACCCCCACCGACATCGAGCGCTTCGCAGCCCTCGGCTCCTGACCCCTCCCGCGAGATGCCACTTATGAGCTCCCGTCACGGCGTGTCGGGCTCATAAGTGGCATCTCGCGGAGGAGCGGCAGGGGTCAGGAGGCGGCGAGCTCGCGGGCACGGGCCAGGGCCGCGTCGGTGGCGCGGGTGAAGAGGGCGGCGAGGTCGGCCTCCTGCAGCACGGCGATCGCGCGCTCGGTCGTGCCGTTCGGGCTGGTGACCCGGCGGCGCAGCTCGGCGGGCTCCTCGCCGGAGTGCACCAGCAGCTCGGCGGCGCCCCGGAAGGTGCCGGTGACCATCGTCGCCGCCTGCTCGGGTGTGAAGCCCTTGGCGAGCGCCGCGGCGGTCAGCTCCTCGACCAGGAGGAAGACGTAGGCCGGCCCCGATCCCGAGATCGTCGACAGCGCGTCGAGCTGCGCTTCCGGCACCTCCACCACCTCGCCGACGGTCTCGAACAGCCGGCGGACCAGCGCCAGGTCGTCCTCGCTCGAGCGGGTGCCGGCGCTCAGGCCGGTGACCGCGCGGCCCACGACGGCCGGGGTGTTCGGCATCGAGCGGAGCACGGACACCGACGCGGGCAGGTGCGCCTCGAACGTCGCGACGGTCACTCCCGCCGCGACGCTGACCACGATCGTCCCGGGGGCGACGGCGTCGGCGATCTCGTCGAGCAGCGCGGGAACCATGTGCGGCTTCACGGCCACCAGCACCACGGCGGCGCCGTCGACCGCGCGCCGGTTCGCCTCCGGGTCGTCGGCGGTCGCGAACGCGGTCACCACCGGGTGGCCGCTCCAGCGCGCCGCCTTCTCCGCGTCGCGGTTGGTCACGCGGACACCGCCCTGCACCTCCACGTCGGGGGCGAGCAGTCCGCTGAGGATCGCGCCCCCCATCGAGCCGAGCCCGAGGACGGCGATGGACGGGAGCTGCACGGGTGCGTCGGTCATCCGCCCATCGTACGAAGGCGATCTCTCCGCAAGGGGCACGACTCGGTCGACGGCGGGAGCCTGCTGCCCGGCGCCCGCCTCCTAGGATGGGCCGACCACCCCCGAGCACCAGCACCCCGACGAGTCACCCCGAGGAGACCCCGTGAGCGCATCCGGAGGCGGTTCCGCCATCATCGCGGCGCTGGCCGCGAACCTCGGCATCGCGCTGACCAAGCTCGTCGCCTGGTTCTTCTCCGGCTCGGCCTCGATGCTGGCCGAGGGCGTGCACTCGCTCGCCGACTCCGGCAACCAGCTGCTGCTGCTGCTCGGCGGCCGCAAGTCGCGGAAGGCCGCCGACGAGGAGCACCCGTTCGGGTACGGCCGCGAGCGCTACGTCTACGCCTTCGTCGTCGCGATCATCCTCTTCTCCGTCGGCGGTGTCTTCTCGATCTACGAGGGTGTCGAGAAGATCGCCGAGCCGCACGAGCTCGAGAACGCCTGGCTGCCGATCCTGGTCCTCGTCGTCTCGATCTGCCTCGAGGGCTACTCGCTGCGCACCGGGGTCAAGGAGTCGAACAAGGTCCGCGGGCAGCAGTCCTGGCTGCAGTTCATCCGCCGGGCGAAGGCGCCGGAACTGCCGGTCGTGCTGCTCGAGGACGTCGCCGCGCTCACCGGTCTCGTCTTCGCGCTGCTCGGCGTCGGCCTCTCGGTGATCACCGGGAACACGGTCTTCGACGCGATCGGCACCATCATGATCGGCACCCTGCTGGTCGTCGTCGCGATCGTCCTCGGCGTCGAGACCAAGAGCCTGCTGGTCGGCGAGGGCGCGACCCCGGCCGACGCCGCGGCGATCCGCGCGGCCATCGAGGCCGGTCCGGACGTCGAGCGCGTCATCCACATGAAGACCCTCTACCTCGGTCCGGACGAGATCCTCGTCGCCGCCAAGCTCGCCTTCCCCGCCGCCGAGACCATGGCCGAGCTGGCCGAGGGGATCGACGCGACGGAGAAGCGGATCCGCGACGCGGTCCCGGCCGCCCGCGTCATCTACCTCGAACCCGACGTCGACCGCGGGGCGCAGCCGCCCTCGGCGGAGCCGACCGCCACCAGCGGGAGCGCCGGCTGATGCGCCGCGTCCTCGCGATCGTCAACGAGCGCGGCGCCGGACTCGGCGCCCTCGAGCCGATGCTGCGCGACCGGGGCTTCGCGGTCGACGCGGTCGCCGGCACCGACCTCGACTCGGTCGACATCCTCGCGCCCGATCTCGTCGTCACCCTCGGCTCGAGCGCCGGCGTCTACGAGACCGCCCGGCACCCCTTCATCTCGCCCGAGATCGCCCTGCTGCAGGACCGGCTGCACCACCGCCGGCCGACCCTCGGCGTCTGCTTCGGCGCGCAGCTGATCGCCGCCGCGCTCGGCGAGGAGGTCCGGCCGGGCCCGACCCGCGAGGTCGGCTTCCGCGGCATCGTCGCGACCGAGGCGGGGACCCGCTCGCCGCTGCGCCACCTCGCCGAGGTCCCGGTGATGCAGTGGCACAGTGACACCTTCGACCTGCCGGCGGGGACGACCCTGCTCGCCTCCTCGCCCTCCTACGCCGTCGAGGCGTTCGCGATCGACGACTGGCTGCTCGGCGTGCAGTTCCACCCGGAGCTCACCGGCGAGCTGGCCGCGCGCTGGCTCGAGGGCGACGCCGAGTACGCCGCGGGAGCGGGCTACGGGCACGAGCAGCTCGAGGACGACGTGCGCGAGGGCCGCTTCGAGCGGATGCGGACGGCGACGGAGGCGGCGCTGACCGAGTGGGTCGGCGCGCAGGGCTGACCGCGCTCCGGCCCGCTCAGCGCTTCGCCGCGAAGAAGTCGAGCAGCAGCCGGGCGCCCTCGTCGGCGCGCAGCCCCGGGTACACCTCGACCACGTGGTGCAGCCGTCGGTCGCGGAGCAGGTCGTGCACCGAGCCGGCCGCGCCCGCCTTCTCGTCCCACGCTCCGAAGACGACGCGCTCGAGCCGGGAGGCGAGGATCGCCCCCGCGCACATCGCGCACGGCTCGAGCGTGACCACGAGGGTGCAGCCCGCGAGCTGCCAGTCACCGCGGGCCGCCGCGGCCTCCCGCAGTGCGACCACCTCGGCGTGCGCCGTCGGATCCGTGCGCAGCTCGCGCTCGTTCCGGCCGCGCCCGATCACCGCGCCCTCGGCGTCCACGACCACCGCGCCGACCGGCACGTCGCCCCACCCGGCGGCCCGGCGGGCCTCGTCGAGCGCGAGCCGCATCCAGGCGTCCGCCTCGGGAGGGAGGGGGAGGTCGCTCTCGCGCATCGCGCCCCCTCGTCCGGCTCCGGCCGACTCCGACCGGCAAGTAGATTGAGCTTATGCGCGTCCATGTAGCCGACCACCCGCTGATCACGCACAAGCTCACCGTGCTGCGCGACAAGCGCACCCCCTCCCCCACCTTCCGGCAGCTCGCCGAGGAGCTGATGACCCTGCTCGCCTACGAGGCGACCCGCGGCGTCCGCACCCGCACCGTCACCATCGAGACGCCGGTCACCACGACCACCGGTCTCGCGCTGAGCGACCCGCAGCCGCTGGTCGTGCCGATCCTGCGCGCGGGCCTCGGGATGCTCGAGGGCATGGTCAAGCTCATCCCCACCGCCGAGGTGGGCTTCCTGGGCATGGCACGCAACGAGGAGACCCTCGAGCCGACCACCTACGCCGAGCGCCTGCCCGACGACCTGTCCAACCGCCAGTGCTTCGTGCTCGACCCGATGCTCGCCACCGGCGGCTCGCTGATCGCCGCCATCCAGTTCCTCTTCGACCGCGGCGCCGAGGACGTCACCGCCGTCTGCCTGCTCGCCGCCCCCGAGGGCCTCGCGGCCGTGGAGAAGGCGTTCGTCGGCAAGGACGTGACCATCGTCCTCGGCTCGCTCGACGAGAAGCTCAACGAGCTGGGCTACATCGTCCCCGGCCTCGGCGACGCGGGCGACCGCCTCTACGGGCTCGCCGGCTGAGCCGCTCCGGGCGCCCGCCGCGGCGCCCGGACCGCGCCAGTGTGCGCGGATCTGTTGACGGGGTCCGCCACCATCCGCTTTACTTTCGACCATGACTGACAACGCGCACGCCCTGACCTCCCTTGAGGCCATCGGGGATGCCGGCATGATGATGGCCGGCGGCCTCGTCCTGCGCTGTCGAATGTGCGCCTGAGGAATCACCCTCGCCGGTTCTCCGCACAGCCTCCGCCCCCGATCGCACTGATCGTCACGATCCTCCGATCGGCCGGGCGTCGCAGGCGCGGTGAACCCCTGGATGCCCCGCATCCGCCCCTGCCGGCCCGCACCTCGTGCACCGGCTCTCGCGCGCACACCCGGATCCGCTCCCCGGACACTCGTCCCGGATCCGACCAGCCCAAGGATTCGTCATGTCCCTCCTCCACGCCCGTCCCGTCTCCGCTCCCGCCGAGGCCCCCCGCCTCCAGGCCGCCCCCGAGCCCGCACCCGCCGCTCCCCGGCTCCGCGCCGTGCCGCAGGGCACCGAGGCCCGCGGCTTCGCCCTCTACGTCGGCATCGACGAGGCCAAGGCCCGCGCCGCCGGCATCGACCTCGGCCGCCTGGTCGAGGAGCTCAAGCGCGTCACCGCCGAGTTCGCTCCCGACGCCGAGACCTACGCCTCCGTCGCACTCGCCCCCCAGGGCGCCGGCGGCCGCGACGTCGACGTCGTCCGCCTCGCCCTCCAGGATCCGGCCGCTGTCGCCCGCCGCCGCTCCGAGACCGAGCCCGACCTCGACCGGGCCCCCGGCGGCGTCGTCATCGACATCTCGCGCAAGCGCGTCATCCTCGACGACGAGACCACGGCCCTCACCTACAAGGAGTTCGAGCTGCTGCAGTACCTCGTCCTCCGCGAGGGCCGCACCATCGAGCGCGCCGAGCTGATCTCCTCACTCTGGGGAGCCGCCGACGACGACGCCCCCAACGAGCGCACCATCGACGTGCACGTCCGCCGCCTCCGCGCCAAGCTCGGCCGCTACGAGGACATCGTCCGCACCGTCCGCGGCGTCGGCTACCGCTTCGACCGCCACGCGGACGTCGCCATCCGCTACGCGTCCACCCCTAGCCCCGACCTGTTTTGAGGAGTGGGCGCTCGCGCCCACTCCTCACGTGCTCGATGTGCTGCGCGAGCGCGAGCGCTCGCTCCGCCGCGGTCGGCTCCGCGGGAGGTCGCGTCTCAGAGAGCGTCCTCCCTACGGCTCGTGAGAAACGCTGGCACGCGTTTCTCACCGAACGCCTCGCAGAGGGCGGCTGGTCGTTCGGCACGAGTCGGACGGGGGCGGCACCACGACATGCTGGTCGAGTAGCCGCGGAGCGGCGTATCGAGACCCATGCTCAGACGGAGGGTGGATCTCGATACGCCCGCGGAGCGGGCTACTCGATCAGCATGAAAGGGACAGCGGAGCTTCGCGCGTCTGCAAGCGGCAGCGCTCCGCGTGCCTGCGGGTCCCGCGCTCGGTTGACGGAGGCCGCGCAACCATGCTGGTCGAGGAGCCGCGGGACGCGGCGTATCGAGACCCCGCCTCCGGGCGACGCGGGGTCACAGGGAAACCTCAGGAAATCGGTCCTTGCGGCGTTATCGATCCGTTATATAGTTCAAGTGCGTCGACCGTTTGCTGTGGCGGGAAGCGCAAGAAGTGATTGCAGGACACTCTTGGTGCAAGGGAATGAAGGCCGGCCGCTCGCCTCAGCGGCCGGCCTTCTGTCGTTCCCGGACTGAGCACCGCCTCCGCGCGACACCCTCCGGACGACCCCCCGCCCCGGGCGCCGCGGGGCCGTCGAGACGCCGTATCCTGAACGGAACACAAGGAGGATGCGTGAGCTCGAGACGTGCGGTCGCCGCGTGGGAGTCGCTGTTCCGAGCGCAGGTGCACGTGATGCGGGCGCTGAGCACCGACTTCCCGTCGAAGGAGATCTCGCTCAACGAGTACGACGTCCTCTTCAACCTCACGCTGCAGCCCGAGCGCCGGGCCCGGCTCCGGGACCTGAACAAGCACGTCCTCCTGACGCAGCCGAGCGTCAGCCGCCTGATCGACCGCCTGGTCGCCCGCGGCTGCGTGACCAAGAGCGAGGACCCGACCGACGCCCGCGGCACGGTCATCCAGATCACCGACGAGGGCTACGCGCTCTTCCGGCGGGTGGCGATGACGCACATGCAGACGATCTCGGACCACGTCGGAGCGGCCCTCGACGACGACGAGCTGGAGCAGCTGACCGCCCTCTGCGACAAGCTGCGCGAGCGCGTCGCCTCGGCTTGAGCGCCCCCGCCCTCCGCTAGCACGCCCCGCCGCCGTGCGGCCAGCACTTCGCAGGGGCGCCGCGCTCGCGGATCATGGAGGGACCATGAGCAGCTCCTCCCCCACCCTCGTCTGGCTCCGCGACGACCTGCGTCTCGCCGACAATCCGGCACTCCGGGCCGCGATCGACCGCGGCGGCCCCGTCGCCGTCTGCTACGTGCTCGACGAGGAGTCCGACGGCATCCGACCGCTCGGCGGCGCGGCCCGCTGGTGGCTGCACGGGAGCCTGCTCGCGCTCGCGGGCGACCTCGAGGAGGCCGGAGCGTCCCTGATCCTGCGCCGCGGACCGGCCGAGGCCGTCGTCCTGCAGCTCGCCGAGGAGCTGGGCGCGGGCGCGGTGCACTGGAACCGCCGCTACGGCAAGGCGGAGCGGACCGTCGACGCCGCGATCAAGGAGGCGCTGCGCGACCGGGACGTCGAGGCGGAGAGCCACCAGGGCTCGCTGCTCTTCGAGCCGTGGACCGTGCAGACCGGCGGCGGCACCCCCTACTCCGTCTACACGCCGTTCGCGCGCGCCTGCCGCAACCGGGACACCCCGCGCGCTCCGCTGCCGCGACCGCGCGAGATCGACGGGATCGAGACGGAGGCGGCCTCCGACGACCTCGACGACTGGCAGCTGCTGCCGACCAGCCCCGACTGGGCGGGCGGGCTCCGCGAGCGCTGGGTGCCGGGCGAGAAGGCGGCGGCGAAGCGGCTGCGTGCGTTCCTCGCCGAGCAGCTCGACGACTACGCCGACGACCGGAACCTGCCGGCGCGCGATGCCACCTCGAATCTGTCTCCGCACCTGCGCTGGGGCGAGATCAGCCCGTTCCAGGTCTGGCACGCTCTCGAGGAGGCGCACGCGAAGGGGCAGCACCGCGGTGAGGGCAGCGACCGCTTCCTCGCCGAGGTGCTCTGGCGCGAGTTCTGCTACCACCTGCTCTTCCACTGGCCCGACCTCGCGACCGCCAACTTCGACTCCCGCTTCGACTCCTTCCCCTGGGGCCACCCGGGCGAGGACAAGATCGATGCCTGGCACCAGGGCCGCACCGGCTTCCCGCTCGTCGACGCGGGGATGCGCGAGCTCTGGAAGACCGGCTACATGCACAACCGGGTCCGGATGGTCACCGCGTCGTTCCTGATCAAGAACCTGCTGGTCGACTGGCGGGTGGGCGAGGACTGGTTCTGGGACACGCTCGTGGACGCGGACCCGGCGAGCAACGCCGCCAACTGGCAGTGGGTCGCGGGGTCCGGCGCCGACGCGTCGCCGTTCTTCCGCGTGTTCAACCCCGTCACGCAGTCGAAGAAGTTCGACCCGGAGGGCGGCTATCTGCGCGAGTACGTCCCGGAGCTGGCCGAGCTCGACCGCACCGTGATCCACGAGCCGTGGACGCTCGGCGACACGCTGACGCCGGAGGCGGACGGCTACCCCGCACCGATCCTCGACCTCAAGGAGACGCGGGTGCACGCCCTGGACGCGTTCGCGGTGATCAAGAGCGCGAAGCGCGACATCTCGCGCCGCGACGACGACGACTGAGACCCCGCCTCGGCCGTGGACGGGCCGGCCTTCGACGGCTCGGCCCTAGATGTACATCGCGGGGTCGATCCAGAATGCCGGATCCGCGAGCGCGTCCTCGGCACGGCCCAGCGCGCGCAGGTCACGGGCGGGGATCCCGACCAGCACCGCGTGGTCCGGGGCGTCCTTCACCACGACCGCGTTCGCGCCGACGCTCACGTCCGAGCCGAGCACGATCGGCCCGAGGATCACGGCCCCCGCGCCGACGACCACGCGGTCGCCGAGCGTCGGGTGGCGCCGCTCGCGCTTCGCCGACTTCCCGCCCAGTGTGACGGAGTGGTAGAGCATGCAGTCGTCGCCGATCAGCGCCGTCTCGCCGATCACGACACCCATGCCGTGGTCGATGAAGAGCCGGCGGCCGATCGTCGCGCCGGGATGGATCTCCACTCCGGTCGCCGCGCGGGCCGCCTGCGCGAGCAGCCGGGCCGGCAGGCGCGCGCCGCGCCGCCACCACCGGTGGGCGAGGCGGTGCACCCAGACCGCGTGCAGCCCCGGGTAGGCGAGCACCACCTCCGCCGCGCTGCGGGCCGCAGGGTCGCGCAGGCGCGCGGCCGCCACGTCCTCGCGGAGGCGTGCGAGGGCGGTGGGACGTCCGGCCACGCCCTGACGGGGTCCGGCGGCGCTCAGCTGCGGAGGTCCTCGTAGAGGACCGTCGAGATGTACCGCTCGCCGAAGTCGCAGACGATCGCGACGATCGTCCTGCCCGCGTTCTCGGGGCGCTTCGCGACCTCGAGGGCCGCCCACATGATCGAGCCGGAGGAGATGCCGCCGAGGATGCCCTCCTGCGCCGCCATCGCGCGTGCCACGCGCACCGAGTCGTCGAGGGTGACGTCGATGATCTCGTCGTAGACGTCGCGGTCGAGGTTGGCGGGCACGAAGTTGGCGCCGATCCCCTGGATCTTGTGCGGGCCGGCCGTGCCCTGCGTGAGGAGCGGCGAGTCGATCGGCTCGACGCCGATGATCTGCACGCCGGGCTTGCGCTCCTTCAGGACCTGGCCGACGCCGGTGATGGTGCCGCCCGTGCCGATGCCGGCGACGAAGACGTCGACCTCGCCGTCGGTGTCCTCCCAGATCTCCTCGGCCGTCGTGCGGCGGTGCACCTCCGGGTTGGCGGCGTTCTCGAACTGACGGGCGAGCACGGCGCCCGGGGTCTCGGCGACGATGGCCTGCGCCCTCTCGACCGCGCCGCGCATGCCCTCGGAGCCGGGGGTCAGCACGATCTCGGCGCCGTAGGCGCGCAGCAGGACCCGGCGCTCGGTCGACATCGTCTCGGGCATCGTCAGGATCACCTTGTAGCCGCGGGCCGCGCCGACCATGGCCAGCGCGATGCCGGTGTTGCCGCTCGTGCCCTCGACGATCGTGCCACCCGGCGGCAGCTCCCCCGACGCCTCGGCGGCGTCGACGATCGCGACGCCGATGCGGTCCTTCACGCTGTTCGCGGGGTTGTAGAACTCGAGCTTGGCCAGGACGACGGCGCTGTCCGCTCCGTCGAGGCGGTTGATGCGGACGAGCGGGGTCCTGCCGACGAGCTGCGTCACGTCGTCGTGGATGCGTGCCATGGTGTGTGCTTTCTGCCGGGGCCGACCGCCCCGGGGCCCCGGGGCGACTGGTGGTGCGGTGATGCCGACGCTCCCCTCGCGGGGACGCACCCTCCACGATACGGAAGCGGCGTCGCCGGGGGCGCCTTCCGCCGGTCATGCGCGCCGGATTCCCACCTCCGGGTCGCCGTCCGATTCCGAGGTCGCGGACGCCTCGTCACAGGTGCATCTCGTCCTCTCGGAGGACCCCCTCCTCCCGGGCGCGTCGCGTACCATGACCGAGGGGATTCGCACGACCGGCGCGACGACCCGCCACCCTGCATTCGCGCGGCACCACCGCGCCGGAAGGACCTCCCGCTCCATGGCTCTCCCCACCGCATCCCGCAGCTCCGCTCGACCGCTCGGGATGTCGTTGCGGGCAGTGCTGGGCTTCATCGGGATGAGTGCCGTGGCCGGCGTGCTGATCACCGTCGGCGTCACTCCGGCGCTCGCGCTGACGGGCCTCGCGACCAGCAACACCATCGGCATGTTCCAGAACCTGCCCGGCTACCTCGACGCCGGCCAGCTGATGCAGCGCACCAACATCTACGCGGGCGACGGCACCACCCTCCTCGCCTCCGTCTACAACCAGAACCGCGTCGAGGTCGGCTGGGACGAGGTCGCGCAGACCGCCAAGGACGCCGCGGTCGCCGGCGAGGACCCGCGCTTCTACGAGCACGGCGGCATCGACCTGCAGGGCACGCTCCGCGCGCTCGCGGTCACGCTGACCGGCGACGACCTGCAGGGCGGCTCGTCGATCACGCAGCAGTACGTCAAGAACGTCCTCGTGCAGAAGGCCGAGTCGATCACCGACGAGGCCGAGCGCGACGCCGCCTACAAGCTCGCCACCGACCCGACCCCCGAGCGCAAGCTCAAGGAGATGCGCCTCGCGATCGGCCTCGAGAAGGAGACGTCGAAGGACGACATCCTGCTCGGCTACCTCAACATCGCGCTCTTCGGCGGGACGGTCTACGGCATCGAGGCCGCGGCCAACTACTACTACGGCATCCCCGCCAGCCAGCTCTCGACCTCGCAGGCGGCGTCACTGCTGGCGATCGTCAACAACCCGTCGAAGTTCCGCTTCGACGACCCGACGGACGAGGCGAACGGCGCCGCGAACGGCTACGCCGCGACGAAGGAGCGTCGCGACTACATCCTGGCCGAGGAGCTGAAGTACTCGAAGATCAGCCAGGAGGTCTACGACGCGGCGATCGCCGAGCCGATCACGCCGAACATCACCGAGCCCTCCACCGGCTGCGCCACCGCGGGCAACGCGGCGTACTTCTGCGAGTACGTGCTGAACGTGCTGCGCAACGACGAGGCGTTCGGCGCCGACGACGACGAGCGCTACCAGCGGATCCGCCAGGGCGGCTTCGACATCGTCACGACCCTCGACCTCGACATCCAGCAGGTCTCGCAGGCGGCGATCAACGCCTACATCCCGTCGTACGACCCCCGCTTCCAGGTCGGCGCGACCGCCGCGTCGGTCGAGGCCGGCACCGGCCGCGTGCTGTCCATGGTGCAGAACACGAAGTACAGCCAGGACGAGGAGTTCCTCGCCGCGAACCCCGGCTTCAGCGCGATCAACCTCAACGTCGACGTCGACATGGGCGGCACGGCCGGCGTCCAGACCGGCTCGACCTACAAGGTCTTCACCCTCGCGCAGTGGCTGCAGGCGGGTCACACTCTCAACGAGTCGTTCCCGTCGCCGACCTCGGGCTTCCGCTCCTATCCGCAGAAGTGCGACACCGCGAACGACGGCTACTACGCGGGTGCGCGGTTCGCACCGCGGAACGACGTCGCGTCCGAGGACGCCTCATCGATGACCGCGGTCCAGGCGACGGCCAACTCGATCAACACCGGCTTCATGGGCATGGCCAACCAGCTCGACCTCTGCGACATCCGCACGACGGCGGAGTCCTTCGGCATCCACCGCGCCGACGCCAAGGAGCTGCAGAGCGGACCGGCAGCGGTTCTCGGGACCAACGAGATCGCACCGCTCACCGTCGCCAACGCGTACGCCGGCATCGCGAACGACGGGACGACCTGCGCCGCGATCGTCATCGACCGGATCACGGACAGCGCCGGCGCGGCCGTGGCGCCGCCCGCCCCGTCCTGCACGCAGTCCGTCACCCCGGAGGTGGCTCGAGGAATGCAGTACGCCATGCAGCGGGTCATCACCTCCGGTACCGCCACCGCCTCGGACCCGCGCGACGGCATCGAGCACATCGGCAAGACGGGCACGACCGACGAGGCGGCGGACGTCTGGACCGCCGGCGCCAGCCGCTCCGCGTCGCTCGCCGTCTGGGTCGGCAGCATCAAGGGCTTCGACGACGGATCGAAGCAGAACCTCCGCACCACCCGCCTCACCGGCGAGGAGGGGACCATCCGGGCCGCCGACGCGCGTCACGCGATCTGGAAGCCGATCATGACGGCGCTCGACCAGAAGTACGGCGGCGACGACTTCATCGACCCGCCCGCCTCGATGCTCGCGTCGTCCCCGCGCACCGCCACGCTGACCGAGGTGCCGGACGTGACCGGGCTGACGGTCGCCGCGGCCACGGCCACCCTCACCGCCGCCGGCTTCTCCGTCGGCAGGAGTGAGCCTGTCGGCTCGACGTCGGTCCCCGAGGGCTCCGTCGTCTCGACGACGCCCAGCGCGGACGAGACCGTCCTGCGGGGTGCCGTCATCCCGCTGCAGGTGAGCATCGGCGAGGCGTCGAAGAACCCGGGCGACAACGCCGACATCAACGGCACGCTGCTCACCGCCGATTCCGAGTGACGTCGCCGGGCCGCCGCACCTGACGGCGTGCGCCACCCCGTCGCACGACACCGACCGTGCAGGACGTCGGCGATCCGGTCCTCACCCTGAACAGCGCGGGTCACTCAGCGTGCCCGCACGGCTGAAGGGTCACGTGGTCACGTGGTCGTCGCGCGGAGGATGTGCCCGCGGCTCGCTCCCGTCAGCGGGCGGACGTGTTCCGTGCCGGGCGCTGGAGCCGCGGGCGCGCCTGGGCGGGGATGTCGGGAGCGTCGCCTAGGGTGCTGGTGCACCGAGAGGATCCATCCTGAAGCGTCCGAACGTTCCCGTCTTCCAGCCCCGTCGCACCGTCCACGGGGCCCTCGGCGCGCTGTTCGGATTCGTGATCGTCAGCGTGCTGGCCGGGCTGCTCGCGACGATCGTCGTGGCGCCGGCGGTCGCGCTCACCGGGGCCGCCACCTCGGGCACGATCTCGGCGTTCCAGTCGCTGCCGAGCTACCTCGAGGTCGGCGAGCTGATGCAGAAGACGGACGTCTACGCGGGCGACCCCGAGGACCCGACGCTCCTCGCCTCCTTCTACGACCAGAACCGCATCGAGGTGGCCGCCGACCAGATCGCGGCGCCGGTCTTCGACGCCCTCGTCTCGAGCGAGGACCCGCGCTACTACGAGCACGGCGGCATCGACCTGCAGGGCACCCTGCGCGCCGTCGCCAGCACCTACCTCCTCGACGCGGCGCCGCAGGGCGGCTCGTCGATCACGCAGCAGTACGTCAAGAACGTCCTCGTGCAGAAGGCCGAGTCGATCAGCGACGAGACCGAGCGCGCCGCGGCCTACGCGGAGGCGACCGCGACCACTCCCGAGCGCAAGCTCAAGGAGATGCGTCTCGCGATCGGGGTGGAGAAGGAGTACTCGAAGGACGAGATCCTCCTCGGCTATCTCAACATCGCCCTCTTCGGCGGCACCGTCTACGGCATCGAGGCCGCGGCCGAGTACTACTACGGCGTCGACGCGGCCGACCTCACGGTCGGGCAGTCGGCCGCGCTGCTGGCGATCGTCAACAACCCGGAGAAGTTCCGCTTCGACCGCCCCGACGACCCCGACAACGGCGAGGCGAACGGCTACGCGCTCACCACGAGCCGGCGCGATTACATCCTCGACCGGATGCTCGAGTACGGGAAGATCGACGCCGCGACCCGCGACGCCGCGAAGGCCGCGCCGATCGAGCCGGTCATCACTCCCCCGTCGACCGGCTGCCAGACCGCGGGCAGCGCCGCCTACTTCTGCGACTACGTCTCGCACGTGCTGCGCAACGACCCGGCCCTCGGCGCCACCGCCGACGAGCGCTACGCGGCGCTCAAGCGCGGCGGGCTCAAGGTCTACACGACGATCGACCTCGCCATGCAGGACACCTCGGCGCAGGTCATGACCGACCAGGTGCCCGCGACCGACCCGCGCTTCGACGTCGGGGCCGCGGCCGTCGGCGTGGAGACCGGGACCGGGCGGATCCTGAGCATGGTGCAGAACAAGAAGTACAGCCAGGACCCGGAGCAGATCGCCTCGGCCGACGGCGCCGAGTACTCCGCGATCAACCTCTCGGTCGACGCGGCCTACGGGGGCGGCAACGGCTTCCAGCCGGGCTCCACCTACAAGGTCTTCACGCTGATGGAGTGGCTGCAGGACGGGCACACCCTGCTCGAGCAGTTCGACGCCAAGAACAAGAACTGGACCGGCTTCCAGGACAGCTGCGAGGGCCCGCAGGACTACGGGGTGTTCAATCCGAACAACAACGGCGGGCAGATCTTCCCTGCCTCGCTGAACGCACTGGAGTCCACGATCGACTCCATCAACACCGGCTTCATCGGCATGGCACACCTGCTCGACCTCTGTGACATCCGCAAGACCGCGGAGGCGTTCGGCGTGCATCGCGCGGATGCGACCCCGCTGCTCGAATCCCCGGCGACGGTGCTCGGCACGAACGAGATCGCCCCGCTGACCATGGCGGTCGCCTACGCGGGCGTCGCGAACGACGGCCGGACCTGCAGCGCGGTGGCCATCGACTCGATCATCGGGCCCGAGGGGCAGGACATCGAGGCGCCCGCCTCGACCTGCACGCAGTCGACGACGACGGCCGTCGCCCGCGCCACGCAGTACGCGCTGCTCGAGGTCACCTCGCAGGGCACCGGTCAGGCGGCGAGCCCCGGCGACGGCATCGAGCACATCACCAAGACCGGCACCACCGACGGTGCGGCCGACGGCTGGACGCTCGGCGCCTCCTCCGAGGTCGCCCTCGCGGTCTGGGTCGGCAGCATCTCCGCACTGAACGACGCCGGCAAGCGGATGGCGCTCGACTCGATCGACCTCGACAGCGGTTCGGCGATCCTCGCGCGGCACCGGATCTGGAACCCGGTGATGACCGCCTTCGACCGCGAGTACGGCGGCTCCGCGTTCGCGAAGCCCGACCAGTCCCTCGTGAAGGCGCCGATGGTGACCATCCCGGACGTGACGGGCAAGAGCGTCGACGCGGCCGTCAGCGCGCTGAAGGCGGCGGGGTTCGTGGTCGGCGGGATGAGCCAGGTCGACTCGTCGGTGCCCGAGGGCCAGGTCGCCGGGACGGATCCCTCGGCGGGGACCTCGGTGATCCGCGGCTCGGAGATCGGCGTGCGGATCAGCACCGGCTCGACCGCGACGAGCCCGCCGCAGCCGTCGGTCTGAGCCCCAGCGCGTTCCGCCGTCAGTGGTGGAAGCGGTGCACGACCGCGTGGCCCCTGCCGCGGCTGATCAGCCAGCGGTTGACCGGGGTGGTGACCACGAAGGCCAGGGCGAGCGAGCCGGCGAGGGAGCCCCAGAAGAGCCCCGTCGCGAGACCCGCGTCCATCGCGCCGGGGATCGCCAGCATCGCCGTGTTGTCGATGACCTCCATCACCGCGATCGAGACGGTGTCCGCCGCGAGGGCGATGCCGACGGCGGCGCGCCAGGAGACCCCCGCTCGGAGCACGCCGCGCATCGTCAGGGCGTAGCCGAAGGCGAAGGCGAGCACGATGGAGAGCACGACGGTGCCGAGGGTGTGCAGCCCGAGTGCGGTGCCGAGCACCATGCCGAGGACCTCGCCGATGGCGCAGCCGGTGAGGCAGTGCAGGGTGGCCGTCGCGGCGGTCCGCCAGGACGTCGTGGCGGAGGACGTGTGCGTGCTGTGGTCGTGCGCGGCGTCGGTCATCGGTGCTCCCTCGTGGTCGGTCACCGTGGTGCAACATACCCCCGGGGGGTATATTCCCGAGTCGAGTGATTCCGCGCGACCGGGAAGGGTCAGAGCTGGACGGCGGCGGCAGGCAGGAGGCCGAACTCGACCAGCTCGGCGTCGGTGAGGAGGCGGCTGCGGATCATGAAGCGCTTGCCCTCGGGCGCCTCGACGCTGAAGCCGCTCCCCCGCCCGTCGACCAGGTCGACGGTGAGGTGGGTGTGCTTCCAGTACTCGAACTGCGTCCGCGACATGTAGAACTCGATCGGCTCGAGCCCGTCGACGTGCAGCGTCTCGACGAGCACGTCGGACGCTCCCGTGCGGAACATCCCGACCGGGAAGCACATCGGCGAGCTGCCGTCGCAGCACCCGCCGGACTGGTGGAACATCAGCGGGCCGTGCAGCTCGCTCATCCTCCGCAGCATGCCGGCTGCCGCCTCGGTCACGTCGACGCGCGTGCTGTCCATGGGCGGTGTCCTCTCGGGGATGTGGTGTCTGGCGGGGTGGGTCTCGATACGCCCGCTGCGCGGGCTACTCGACCAGCATGTTCGCGTGAAGTGCGAAGCGGAGCGAGGGGTGCGTGCTGCCGCAGCTGCGGGAGGACGTGGGTCTCGATACGCCCGCTGCGCGCGCTACTCGACCAGCATGCTCAGCAAGGGAGAGCGCGGAGCGCGAATCCGCGTGCCAGCGGATTCGCGGAGCGCGACGCTCCCCGCTCCACTCGGCGCGACCACCTCGGAAAGCCGACCGCGGCGGTGATGACGAGCGGAGCGAGGAATCGCCGCAAGACGGCTCAAAAGAAGCCCATGGGCCCTTCCGCGTAGCTGACGAGGAGGTTCTTCGTCTGCTGGTAGTGGTCGAGCATCATCTTGTGGTTCTCGCGGCCGATGCCGGACTGCTTGTAGCCGCCGAAGGCCGCGTGGGCGGGGTACTGGTGGTAGGTGTTGGACCAGACGCGGCCGGCCTCGATGGCGCGGCCGGCGCGGTAGAGCTGGGCGCCGTTGCGGCTCCAGACTCCGGCGCCGAGGCCGTAGAGGGTGTCGTTGGCGATGGCGATGCCGTCGTCGAAGTCCTCGAAGGAGGTGAGGGCGAGGACGGGGCCGAAGATCTCCTCCTGGAAGATGCGCATGGAGTTGCGCCCCTCGAAGACCGTCGGGTTGACGTAGTAGCCGCCGCTGAGCTCGCCGCCGAGGTCGGCGCGGTCACCGCCGATGAGCAGCTTCGCGCCCTCCTGCTTGCCGATGTCCATGTAGGAGAGGATCTTCTCCAGCTGGTCGTTGGAGGCCTGGGCGCCGATCATCGTCGAGACGTCGAGCGGGTTGCCCTGCTTGATCCGGCCGACGCGCTCCAGTCCGTCGCCGACGAAGTCGTCGTAGATGGACTTCTGCACGAGGGCGCGGGAGGGGCAGGTGCAGACCTCGCCCTGGTTGAGGGCGAAGAACGAGAAGCCCTCGAGCGCCTTGTCGTAGAAGGAGTCGCGCTCGGCGGCCACGTCGGCGAAGAACACGTTGGGGCTCTTGCCGCCGAGCTCGAGGGTGACCGGGATGAGGTTCTCGCTCGCGTACTGCATGATCAGGCGGCCTGTGGTCGTCTCGCCGGTGAAGGCGATCTTGCGGATCCGCGGGTGCGAGGCGAGCGGGGCGCCGGCCTCGATCCCGAAGCCGTTGACGATGTTGAGGACGCCGGCGGGCAGCAGGTCGTGGATCAGGTCCATCAGGACGTGGATCGACGCGGGGGTCTGCTCGGCCGGCTTGAGGACGATGCAGTTGCCGGCGGCGAGCGCCGGGGCGAGCTTCCACACGGCCATCAGGATCGGGAAGTTCCAGGGGATGATCTGGCCGACCACGCCGAGCGGCTCGTGGAAGTGGTACGCGATGGTGTCGTGGTCGATCTCGGAGACGCCGCCCTCCTGGGCGCGCAGGGCGCCGGCGAAGTAGCGGAAGTGGTCGATCGCGAGGGGGATGTCGGCGGCGAGGGTCTCGCGCACCGGCTTGCCGTTCTCCCAGGTCTCGGCGACCGCGAGCAGCTCGAGGTTCGCCTCCATCCGGTCGGCGATGCGCAGCAGGACGTTCGCGCGCTCGGCGGGGCTGGTCTTCCCCCAGCTCGGGAACGCCTTCCAGCCGGCCTCGACCGCGCGGTCGATGTCCTCGGCGGTGCCGCGGGCGATCTCGCAGAAGGGCTTCCCGGTGATCGGGGTGATGTTCTCGAAGTACTGGCCCTTCGCGGGGGCGACGTACTCGCCTCCGATGAAGTGGTCGTATCGGGAGCGGAACGAGGCGACGGATCCCTCCGTGCCCGGGTTGGCGTAGACCGTGGACTCCGGTTCCTTCGGTGCCTGGTCGGCTACCGGGTCGGCGTACAGCGTCATGTGGACCTCCATCGACGTCGTTGTCGGGTGAGTGCGGGGTGTCGCGCTCGGTCCGACCGTACGTCGCGGGAGGTTGCACGCCGTTGCACGGCCGCGCGGAGACGGAGGCGGTGGCCGAGCGCGGGTCAGCGCTGCTCGGCCTCGAGCTCCTCGAGGTGCGCGACGATGCCGGCGCGGCGGGGCGAGCGGCGCGGCAGGATCCGCAGCAGCTCGGCCCAGACCTCCGCGTCGTCGTGGCCGTCGGGCCCGTGCGCGTAGGCGAGCAGCGTCTCGGCGGCAGCGCTGGTGAGCACGGTGGCGCGGACGCGGGCGCGCAGCTCGTCGGCGATCGCGCGGATGCCGGGGGCCTCGGAGCCGGGCAGCGGGGCGCCGGCGTAGGCGTCGAGGGCGAGCCGGTGCGCGCCGCGATCGAGCAGGCCGACCACCTGGCGCGCGTCGAGGTCGACCGGACTGGCGAGGCGGTACGGGCGCGAGAGCGGCACCAGCCTCGGAAGGCGCGGCTCGAGGATCCGGCGCAGGCGCACCATCTCGGCGCGCACGGTGACCACCGCGTCCTCCCGCCCGTAGAGCAGCTGGGCGAGCGCCTCGGCGGACAGCCCCGCGCGGTGCCAGGCGAGGAGGGTGAGGATCTCGGCGTGCCGGGTGGAGAGCTCGAGCTCGACGCCGTCGGCGGTGACGACGCCGGTCTCGCGGCCGAGGACGCGCAGGCTCGGCGCGCGGGCCGCCACGGGCCGAGGTGGCGAGCGGCGGGGTTGCGCGCGGCGCGGGCGCTGCAGCCGCTGCACCATCAGCTGGCTCTCGACGGCCGCCGCGGTCGCCTCCATCAGCGGAAGGGTCTGCGGGGCGACGACCTCGGCGCCGCCGGTGATGTCGATCACCCCGAGGATCTCGTGGGTCTCGGGGTCGTGGATCGGCACCGCGGTGCAGCTCCACGGGTGGACGAGGGAGGCGAAGTGCTCGGCGCCGTGGATCTGCACGCCGTGGTCGAGGACGAGGGCGGTGCCGGGAGCGGAGGTGCCGACGTCGGGCTCGGCCCAGGCCGCGCCCTCGACGAAGAGCATCCGCTCGGCGGAGCTCTTCAGCGCCTGATCGCCGTCGATCCAGAGCAGCCGCCCGAGGGCGTCGCCGACCGCGACGAGCACGCCGCTGTCCTCGTCGGCGTCGCGGACGAGGAGGCGCCGGATGACGGGCAGCACCGAGGCGAGCGGGTGGCCCATCCGGTAGTCGCGCAGCTCGTCGCTCGAGAAGGACAGCGGCGCGGTGAGGCGCTCGGGGTCGAGGCGGTGGCGGCGTGCCCGCTCCCAGGACGCCTCGACCAGCGGGCGGCGGCGACCGCTGCCGGGCAGGGCGAGCCAGGGGTTGGTCATCGGATCCGCCCCCTCGTCGTCGATTGGTGAGGCGCTCAGGCGCCGCGGCAGGGCAGAGGCTACTCCGCGAGGCTCGACGGCGCCTCAGGCGCGACGACCTCGGACCTCCTGCGGCGCGCACTCCCCCGGCGCGCGGGCAGTGCCAGGAGCAGCACGGCGAGCACCAGGACGGCGATGCCGGCGACCGCGTCGGACGTCAGCCGCTCGCCGAGCAGGGCGACGCCGAGGAGGGTCGCGGTGGCGGGCTCGACGAGGGTGAGCGTCGAGACCGTGGCGGCGGGCAGGAGGCGCAAGCCCCGCGCGAAGAAGGTGTAGGCGACTGCGACGGTCACCACGCCGAGCCAGAGCACGGCGGGGAGGGAGCCGGCGAGGCGTCCGGGGTCACCCGCGAGCAGGACCGGCAGCGCGAGCAGCGCGGCGGTGCCGAACTGGGCGCCCATCGCGGCGGCCGGGCTGAAGCCGCGCTCGAGCAGCAGCTTGCCGCAGACCGCGTAGAGCGCGTAGGCGGCGCCGGCCCCGGCCGAGCCGGCGAGACCGAGCACGGAGACTCCGCCCGCGGCGCCACCGGTCAGCAGGCCGGCGAGCAGCACGACGCCGACCGCGGCGAGCGCGGTCGAGACGAACCAGCGCGGGCTCGCGGCGGAGCGCAGCAGGAGCCACTCGAGCAGTCCGGTGAAGGCGGGGGCGGAGCCGAGCGCGACGATCGTGCCGACCGCGACGCCGTTCTCGGCGGTGCCGGTGAAGAAGGCGGGCTGGTACGCGGCGACGCCGGCCGCGCCGAGGAGGACGAGCAGCACCGTCGAGACGCTCGGCCTCCGGGCGGCGCGGCGGGGAGCGCGCGCCGTCTCGACGCCGAGCAGGGCGGCCAGCAGCGCCCCGCCGAGCACGATCCGGGCGGCGCCGAGCAGCAGCGGATCGACGCCCTCCGCGCCGAGCGACTGCGCGGTGCCGGTGGTGCCGAAGCAGACCGCGGCGAGGAGGATCGCGGCGACCGCGGACCCGCGAGACCCCATCTCCGCCCCGTCCCGCGGCCGGGCGGCGCGCGGGCTCCAGTCTGGCAGCGGCGGACCTTCCGCCGTTCAGGTTCCGGGCCCAGGATGGCGGTACGGTCGAGGCGAAGGCGGGTGGAGCATGGGCATCGCGGAACCGTTCGACGTGGAGAGCTACCGTCGCAGCGCGCACGGCAGCCTCCGCGACCACTTCTCGATCCGCGAGTTCGAGGAGGCGCCGCTGGATCGCGAGGCGATCGTCGCGTCCGCCTACCTCCGCGCTCTCGAGCACGCGGCCGTCGTGCGGGTGCTGCCGCTCGCGCGGGCGCACCCCGATCCGCGGGTGCGGTCGTTCGCGACGACCTGGGCCGCCGAGCGGCACCGGATCGCGGACGCGCTCGGCGAGGTGCTGGCGGCCTCGCCGCGGATCCGCGGTGTCGAGACCGGCCCGGCCGAGCCCGTGGTCAGGAGCCGGGTGCTGCGCGACCGCTCGTCCCGGCTGCTCGCAGGGCCCATCGCCCTCGCGCTGGCGGTCGACGCGCAGATCGCCCTGCACGCCTACCGCCGCCTCGCGCGGCTGTCGCTGCACCCCGAGATGGAGCGCCTCGCCGAGACCGTCGCCGCGATCCTCGAGCGGCACGCCGACTTCTTCGGCGAGCTCGCCGGAGACGCGATCGGCCGGCCGCTGCGCCGCCGGATCGTCGCCGCCGCCGTGCTCGCCTCCGTGCGGCTGCCGGTCGGCGAGGCGGCGCTGCCCGAGGAGCTCGCCCGCGAGGGACGCGAGCTGGTCTTCGGCCGCGACGACGGCGGGCTCGACGGGATCGACGCGGGCGTCGTCGCGCTCTACGCGCTGCCCTGCACGGCGGCGCGGCGGCTGCTGCGACCGCATCGCACGCTGCCGCTGCGCGCGGCGGTGCAGGCGGGGCGCGTCGGCGCCGACGTGGTCGCGGGGGTGCGGGAGCTGCGGCTGCTGGTCGCGGACTGAGCCGGCGGCGACCCTGAGCGCCGCGCTTCTCGAGGACGCCCTCCGCGCTACGCGGATTCCCGCTGGACGAGGCTCACGGGCAGGATCCGCTGCCGGTCGACCTCGCGTCCCTGCAGGACGGCGACGACGGTCTCGGCGGCGATGCGGCCCATCTCCGCGAGGGGCTGGCGGATCGTCGTGATCGGCGGGTCCGTCGTGGTCGCGATGACGACGTCGTCGAAGCCCACGACCGAGACGTCCGTCGGCACGCGCCGCCCCGCGGCCCGGAGGACGTGGATCGCGCCGTGCGCCATCAGATCGGAGGAGGCGAAGATCCCGTCGAGATCGGGGTAGCGCTGCAGGAGGCGCACCATCGCGGTCACGCCGCTCTCGACCGTGAACGCACCGTGCGCGAGGGGCGCGTAGTCGATGCCCAGGTGCTCCAGTTCGTCGCGCCAGCCGCGCAGCCGCTCACGGGCGGGCTTCATGTCGTGGGGGCCCGTGATGATGCCGAGTCGCCGACGGCCGGACTCGGCCAGCACTCGTGCGGCGAGCCTCCCTCCCCCGTAGTTGTCCGCATCGATCACGAGCGCGTCGTCCGCGAGGGCGACCCGCGGCCGTCCCACCCAGGCGATCGGCGCGGGAGAGTCGGCCAGCTCCTGGGTCACCTGGGTCATCTCGTTCTGCAGGATCACGATGGCCCCGTCGACCGCGCGCGTGCGGAGAAGCCGGGCGACGCGGCCTCTGTCGTCGTAGTCCGCGGGCAGCAGGACCGGCTGGACCCCCTGCGCGTGCAGGCTCGCCGCGGCGCCCTTCAGGACCGCCGTGAGGATCGTCCCGGGCAGGCGGTCGAGATCCTCGAAGGCGACGATCAGCGCGATCGAGCCCGCGCGTCCCCCGCGCAGCATGCGCGCGGCGCCGTTCGCCTCGTAGCCCAGCTGCTTCGCGGCACGCTCCACGGCGGCGGTCATGCCGGCGTCGACGTTGGTCCGGCCCGCGAGCACGCGCGCGGCGGTCGCACGGGACACCCCCGCGATGCGCGCGACGTCCACCAGTGTCGGTTCAGCCATCGCCTGTCCTTCTGTCGAGGAGGAGCGGCCGCCACGGCGTCGCGGGAGCGCCACGAGTCACCGTCCCGTGCTCCGAAGACACAGGATGTCAGAGTTCGGTCCGCGCACTGCCGGCTGCGATCGGGGGCTTGCGGGCGCAGCGGGACGCGGTCCGCGTGATGCCGGAGTCCCGAGCCGCCGAAACACCCGTGTCACCTGCCTGGGGTACGGTGACCGCCGGGGTTCACGAGGAGACGCATGCACAGGGCAGGACGGCTGGCACGGCGCCTCGGCGTCGGCGCCCTCGCCGCGCTCGTGCTGGTGGTCGGCGCCGGGATCCCCGTCTACGTGCTGCCCGCGATCGATCCGGTGCCGGAGCACGCCGACGCGGTCCTCGTCCTCGGGCCGCCCACCCGCGCGCGCACCGAGCTCGGCCGCGACCTCGTCGAGGCGGGAGTGGCCGACACCCTGGTGATCTCGGTCTGGGCCTCGGATCTGGCCGCGGCTCCCGGCGAGAACGACGTCGTGGCCTGCGACGAGCCGGACATGGACGTGATCTGCTTCACCGCCGAGCCCGGGACCACCCAGGGCGAGGCGCGCGCCCTCGCTGACGACGCGCGGGCGGACCACTGGGACAGCGTCGTCGTCATCACGCAGACCCCCCACATCGCCCGGGCGCGCCTGCTGCTCGGCCGCTGCTTCGACGGCGAGCTGTCGATGGTGTCCTCCGGCGAGCCGTACACCTTCGGCGACTGGGCCTACGAGTACGTCTACCAGACCGGCGCGTTCGTGAAGGCGCTCGCGGACCCGGCCTGCTGACCGGACCCGCGCCGGCCCGGGACGCTCAGCCGAGCAGCTCGCGCACGTCCTCCGCGGTGATGCCGCCGGTCGCCGCCGCGCCGTCGTCGGACATGACGGCCGCGAACAGGGCGGCCTTCGCCTCCTTGAGCGCCATCACCTTCTCCTCGATGGTGTCCTTCGCGACGAGCCGGTAGACCATCACCGAGCGGGTCTGGCCGATGCGGTGCGCGCGGTCGACGGCCTGCGACTCCGTCGCCGGGTTCCACCACGGGTCGAGCAGGATGCAGTAGTCGGCCTCGGTGAGGTTGAGACCGAAGCCGCCCGCCTTCAGCGAGATGAGGAAGACGCCCGCCTCGCCGGAGCGGAAGCGGTCGATGACCTCGTCGCGCTTCTTGGTGGCGCCGTCGAGGTAGGCGTACTCGACGCCGGCCGCGTCGAGCCGGCCGCGCACCCGGCCGAGGAAGCGGGTGAACTGGCTGAAGACCAGCACCCGGTGCCCCTCGGCGAGCGCGTCGGCGAGGAGCTCGTCGAGCAGGTCGAGCTTGGTCGACGGCACCGTGGCGTGCGCCTCGTCGACCAGGGCCGCGTCGAGCGCGACCTGGCGGAGCACGGTGAGGGCGCGGAAGATCGCGAAGCGGTTCTTCTCGAAGTCGCCGATCAGCCCGAGCACCCGCTGCCGCTCGCGGGCGAGGTAGGTGTCGTAGACCTTGCGCTGGCGGGTGCCGAGCTCGACCTCGATGGTCTGCTCCTGCTTGGGCGGCAGCTCCGTCGCGACGAGCTCCTTGGTGCGGCGGAGCATCAGCGGGCGGATGCGGCGGCGCAGCTGGCTGAGGCGCTCGGTGTCGGCGTCGCGCTCGATCGGCTTCTGGTAGTACTCGGCGAAGCCGGCCGGCGAGGGGAAGAGGCCCGGAGCGACGATCGACAGCAGCGACCAGAGCTCCATCACGTTGTTCTCCATCGGCGTGCCCGTGATGGCGAGCTTGAACGGCACGTCGAGGCGCCGCGCGAGCTGGTGGGTGGCCGACTGGCGGTTCTTGACGAACTGCGCCTCGTCGAGCAGGAAGCCGGACCACTGGATCCCGGCGTAGGACTCGTAGTCGAGGCGGAAGAGGGCGTAGGAGGTGACGACCAGCTCGGCCTCGCCGATCATCGTCGACAGCGCCTTGCGCTTCTTCTTCGAGGTCTCGTCGATGCCGACCACGCGCAGGTCGGGGGCGAAGCGCTTGGCCTCGCCGACCCAGTTGGGCACGACGCTCGTCGGGGCGACGACGAGGAACGGGCGGGGCGAGGTGCCGGCGCTCGCGGCGGCCGCGCGCTGCTCCTGCATCACCCGGGTGACGAGCGCGAGCGACTGCACGGTCTTGCCGAGACCCATGTCGTCGGCGAGGACGCCGCCGAGCTGGTTGTCGTAGAGGAACGACAGCCAGTCGTAGCCGAGCTGCTGGTAGGGCCGCAGCTCGACGGCGAAGCCCTCGGGGAGGGCGCGGGACTCGAGGGCGCCGGTCGCGGTGAAGCCGGAGAGGCCCTCGACCGAGCGGCGCCAGGCGGCGGCCTGCGCCTCGACGACGCCGAGCTCGACCAGCTCGTCCCAGAGCGAGGACTGGAAGCGGCTGATCCGGAGCGTCTCGCTCGGGTCGTCGGAGAGCTCGCGCGCCTCGGCGATCAGCTCGCGGAGGCGGCCGAAGCGCTCGTCGTCCAGCGCGAAGTAGACGCCGCTCGGCAGCACCATGTACTCGTCGCCGCGGGCCAGTGCGAGGAAGATCTCGGCGAGCGGGACCGCCTCCTCGTTGACCGTGACCGAGATCTCGAGGTTGAACCAGTCGCGGCTGTCCGGCTGGGCGACCGTCTGCACGGCGACGACCGGAGCGGTCTCGGCCTCGCGGTACTCGACGCGCTGGCCGATCTCCTCGATCTCGACGGTGCCGAGCTCGCGCAGGCGCTCGACCTCGCCGGTGAGGAAGCCGACGGTCTGCATGCCGCGCAGATCGAAGGTGGGGCGGAGGCGGCGGCTCGACGGCGAGACCAGGGCGGGCGTCGACTCCGGGTCGATGCCGGCGCCGCCGAGCGAGTCGAGGATCCGCTGCTCGGCCTCGGCGTCGCGGTAGCCGGACTCGTCGTCCAGGCGCAGCGGGAGGCGCTCGGCCTCGGTGCCGCGGCCGCCCTCGATGCCGTAGCGCCACCACCAGGAGCCACGGAGTCCCGCGCCCTCGGTGTGCTCGAGGGTGAGGCCGAGCCGCGGCTCGGGGACGGGCGGCGCCTCGAAGGAGCCGTCGCGCGAGACGATGTCGAAGAGGCGGTGCAGGCGCTGGTAGTGCTCGGTGAGGAACGCCGACTCCTCCTGCTCCGGGATGCGGATCGGCTCGTTGCTCCAGAGGAAGGTCCGGGCGGAGGAGACCAGCGGCGCCGCGAACGGCACGAGCGTGACGGCCTTGCCGCGCAGCTCGTCGCCCTCGTCCCAGGTGTAGAGGCCGACGGCGGGGTCGCCGATGAAGCCGAAGTGCTCGGGCGCCGGGTGGTCGCCGATCGCGACGAGCGAGCGCAGCTCTAGGCCGGCCGGGGTGCGGGTGACGTCGATGGACGCCGTGGCAGTGGTGTCCAGGATCTTCAGCGGGGTCTGGTCGCGGTCGCCCATGACCAGGCCGATGCCGGCGCGGACGGCGCCGTGCAGGGCCGCCCAGATCGCCTCGCTCCGGCACTGGTCGAGGTAGAGCCAGGTGTCGGGCGAGTAGTAGCTGGAGGCGCTGTGCCCGGAGAGCAGGCCCTGCATCTCGCGGACGACGTCGATCTGGCGCTCGTCGTAGTCGTGGCTGTAGTGCAGGTAGCCGAGGTCGCGCCAGCTGGTGCCGGTGCGGACCCAGCGGTCGCGGTCGCCCATCCGCACCGGGCGGACGCCGAGGCGCGGGCGCGGCTCGGGCGGCGGACGGTAGCTGTTGTAGCGGCCGGGCGGGCGGCGGACGGGCTCGCCGGGGAGGAGCTCGAACTGGAGGCCGAGCGGGATGCCGGAGTGCGAGCGCTCGGCGCCGGCGAGCAGCGGCGCGAGGGCGCTGCGCCACTCCGGGACCGCGTCGACGGCGGCCTCGCCGGGGAACGGGCCGCTCAGGGCGCCCTCGCGCTCGCGGCGCAGCGCCTCGATCAGGACGGCGGCGACGTGCTTGCACTCGTGCTTGACCGGGCAGCTGCAGGCGCCGCCGAGGAGGATCGAGTGGTCGCCCTCGTCGCGCAGCTGCACGCTCACGGCGTAGGGCGAGCGGCCGGAGCCGCGGACCTGGCCGAAGAGCCGGGTGCGCCCGCCGAACCACTGCAGCTCGGCGACGCGGCCCTCGTCGGCGTAGGCGACGCCCTTGTCGAGGGCGGCGGTGCCGACGAGTCCCCGGATGTCCTGCTCGCTGAAGGGTTCGCGGCCCTCGGCCCCGGGCGCGGCCGAGGGGGGCAGCACCTCTTCGGGGGGACTCTGGCGGGCCATGGACCTCACGCTCTCCGCGCACCGACCGGAGCGCATCCGTCCATTCAACCCGATTCCGGAGGCGCCGGGAGCCGCGGGGCGGGATCCGCGCCCTCCGCGCCCGCTCCTACGATGGACGGATGCCCCGCCTGTCGATCGTCTCGGCGCACACCTCGCCCCTCGAGCAGCCCTCGACCGGCGACGCCGGCGGGATGAACGTGTACCTCGCCGGGGTGCTGCCCGAGCTCGCGGCGCTCGGCTGGGAGGTCACCGTGCTCACCCGCGGCGAGGGCGTGCGGCGGCTCGCGCCGGGGGTCTCGGTGGTCGGCGTGCCGGTCGAGGCGGCGGACAAGTACGCGCTGGCCGCCTCCGCGCCGGCGTTCGCCGCGGCCGCCGAGGGTGCGGACGTCGTGCACTCGCACTACTGGGTGTCGGGGCTGGCGGGGGCGCTGACCGGCGCTCCGCACGTGCACTCGATGCACTCGAACTCGCTGGCGAAGAACGTGCGGCTGGTGCCGGGCGACGTGCGGGAGCCGGAGGAGCGGATCCGCGCCGAGCGCTCGGTGCTGGGCTCGGCGGACGCGGTGGTGGTCGCGGGGGCGTCGGAGCGGTGGGACGTCGTGGACGGCTACGGGGTGGATCCGGCGCGCGTGCTGGTCGTGCCGCCGGGGGTGGATGCGCGGTTCTCGCCGGGGGCGGGCGAGCGCGCGCGGGAGATCGTGCTGCTCGGGCGGGTGCAGCCGCTGAAGGGGCAGCTGCTGGCGGTGCAGGCGCTGGCGCGGATCCCGGTGGGCGAGCGGCCGCTGCTGCGGCTGGCGGGCGGGCCGGCGCCGGGACGCGAGGGGTACCTGGAGGACGTGCGCGCGGCGGCGCGGGAGCTCGGCGTGGCCGAGTGGGTGCGCTTCGAGGGCGTGGCCGACCGGGAGACGGCGGCGGCGCTGCTGCGGGGGGCGCGGCTCGCGCTGGTTCCGTCGGCGGCGGAGACGTTCGGGCTGATCGCGCTCGAGGCGGCGGCGAGTGCGACGCCGGTGCTCGCGCGGCGGACGACCGGGCTGGTCGACGCGGTGCGCGACGGCGAGAGCGGCGTGCTGATCGACTCCGGCGACCCGGCGGTGTGGGCGGCGGAGATCCGCCGGCTGCTCGCCGACGACGCCGAGCGCGCGCGCCTCGGCCGCGGCGGCTCGCAGTGGGCGGCGGCCCACACCTGGGCGGCCGCGGCGGCGCGCCTGGACGCGCTGTACCGCGGGCTGCTGCGGGGGCGCTGACGCCGACATGCTGATCGAGCAGCCCTCGCAGAGGGCGTACGCACCATGCTGATCGAGTAGCCCTCGCAGAGGGCGTATCGAGATCCGGCGTCGCTCGGTGGGCGGGTCTCGATACGCCGCGATGCGGCTACTCGACCAACATAGGGGCGCCGCTCCGCGGCTCCGCAGGCGGCTAGTCGGCGATGGCCGGGGTGCCCGGGTCGAAGTGGGCGCCGCGGGTGGAGCGGTACCAGGGGGCGAGGCGGTCGGGCGAGACGGCGACCATGGCGGCACCGGTGAACCCGGCGTCGTTGCCGAAGCGGGCGGAGACGATCTCGGTGCCGAGGTCGAGGAAGCGGGCGAACTCGTCGAAGACGTGCGCCGCCGCTCCGCCGATCACGAAGAGCTGCGGCGAGAGCAGCATCTCGAGGTGCCGGTAGTAGACGTTGAGGCGGCCCGCCCACTCCTCGAGCGTGATGCCCTCGCGGCGGACGGCGGAGAAGCCGACGCGCGGCTCGAAGTCGGGACCGTCGATGTGCACGTGGCCGAGCTCGGAGTTCGGGATAACCTCGCCCTCGTAGACCAGCGCGGTGCCGATCCCGGTGCCGAGCGTGGTGAGCAGGCAGAGGCCCTCGCGGTCGCGCATGGCGCCGAACTCGCGCTCGGCGACCCCTGCGGCGTCCGCGTCGTTGACGACGACGACGTCGACGCCGGTCGCCTCGGACAGCAGGGCCTGCGCGTCGATCCCGACCCAGCGCTGCGAGACGTGGGTGGTCTGCCGCACGATGCCGCCGCGGACGATGCCGGGGAAGCCGACGCCGACGGGGGTGCCGGCGATCGGCGAGACGTCGCGGACGATGCCGGCGATGGCCGCGGCGAAGTCCTCGGGCTCCTTGCCGACCGGGTTCGCGACGGCGAAGCGGCGGGCGGCGCGCTCGCCGGTGGTCACGTCGACGAGGGAGGCCTTGATCGAGGTGCCGCCGATGTCGACGCCGACGGCGAAGCGCGGGAGGAGGCCGTCCTGGGGCTGGGTCACGGATGCTCCGTCTGGGAAGTGGTGGCGAGGGCTGACCTCGGGCTCGCGGGAACGCGGACGGCTCGCCGGATCACAGGATCCCGACGAGCATTGGACGAGTCTACGAGCCGGAGGTCCGAGCGGGCTCGGAGGTGGCGTCGAGGCCGTCCAGGAGGTAGGCGATCACCGGCTCGTAGAGGTGCACGGCGAGACCGTCGTCGATCGGGACGACCACCTCGATCGTGCCCTGCGCCTCGGCGACGAAGACGGCGGGGTCGTTGCAGTCGGCGATCGCGATCGTCGGGAGGCCGCGCCGCCCGGAGGCGCCCGCCCAGCCGTGGTCGGCGACGACGAGGTCGGGGCGGATGCCGAGCGCCTCGAGCTCGTCGAGGAGGGCGTTCATCGGCTCGGCCGAGTGGGTGTGCTGGAGGCTGCCGCCGCGGTAGGCGCAGGTGACGCCGCCCGTGCACCAGAGCCGCTGGTGCTCGTCGGCCAGAGTGACTCGGATGCCGTCGGGGCGGGCGAACGGGAGGGCGTTCACGTCGATCACGCGGGCGCCCGCCGCCGTCGCGGCCGCGGCGAGCCGGCGGTAGACGTCCAGCAGGGTCGCAGGGTGCGCGGTGGCGAAGAGGATCAGCGCGCCCTCGCGCACGGCGCGGGCGAAGCGGTCGCGATAGGCGTCGAGCGCGGCGACGGTGAGGGCGGCGTCGATCCGGTCCTGGCCGTGCTCGAACGCGGGGTCGGTGCTGATGCCGACCCGCTGCCCCATCAGCGCGAGCAGGCTCTCGACGTCCCAGTGCTCGGCGACGTCGACGCCGTAGAGGTGGGCGGGCTCGCGGGCGGCCAGGCGGCGGAGGTTGCCGAGGTTGCTCGCGCGGCCGGTGAGGACGGCGCCGGTGAGGAGTGACTCGTCGAGGAGCGCGGCGAGCGCGGCGGCGGACAGCGGCATGCGGAGGGGCCTTCCGGTGGGGGGTCCCTCGAGCGTAGTTCGAAACCCGTGCTTGACGAGTGACAGTCGCCGATATATCGTTACTACATCGCCGACAGATCGTGAGCACTCGCTCCGACGGGCGAGACGGATTTCGAGAGGAATCCCCAGACACGAGAAGAGACACCATGAACACCAGGAACTCCTTCCACGACCACAGCGACCGCTTCGACCGCTCGCACGGCGACCACGACCACGGCCGCGGCGGCCATGACCAGCCCGGCCGCCGCGAGCGCCGCGGCCCCGGCGGACACGGCCGCGGCTTCGGTCCCGGCTTCGGCTTCGGCCCGGGCTTCGGCGGCTTCGGCCCCGGCTTCGGCGGCCCCGGCTTCGGCCGCGGCGGCGGACGGGCTCGTCGCGGCGACGTCCGCGCCGCCCTGCTCTCCCTCCTCGCCGAGAAGTCCTCGAACGGCTACGGCCTGATCAAGGCGATCGCCGAGAAGACCAACGGCTCGTGGCGCCCCAGCCCCGGCTCGGTCTACCCCACGCTCCAGCAGCTCGTCGACGAGGGCCTCATCACGGCCGTCGGCGAGGGCCGCGGCACCGAGTACCAGCTCACCGACGCGGGCGGCACCTACGTGCGCGAGCACGCCGACGAGCTCGCCGCCGCTTGGGAGGCCACTCCCGGAGCGAGCGACGCGGACCGCGAGTTCGTCGAGAACATCGGCAAGCTGATGGGCGTCGTCCAGCAGTTCCGCGGGGCCTCGGAGGCGCAGCGCGCCGCCGCCTCCGCGAAGCTCGACGAGACGCGCCGCGCGCTGTACCTGATCCTCGCCGACTGACGAGGCTCGGCCGCCGGTGGATCTCGATACGCCCGCGGAGCGGGCTACTCGATCAGCAGGAAGGGGGCGCGGTCCTGCGGTGGCGGCGACCACTGCGGGTCGAGCAGGCCCGTCTCATGCTGGTCGAGTAGCCCCGCAGGGGCGTATCGAGACCCGGCGTTGTCAGAAGGGCGGGTCTGCAGACTCGACTTCTAGCGGTGGTGGATCTCGATACGCCCGCTGCGCGGGCTACTCGATCGACATGGAAGCGATCAGCATGAAGGCACGCCCGCGGAGCGGGCCGCTCCACCAGCAGGCGTGACGACGGACGCCCCTCGCGCACTCGCGCGGGGGGCGTTCGGCGTGTCAGCGGTAGGAGGCGGCCAGGCGGGCGAGGCCCTCGTCGAGGGTGACCGCCGGCGTCCAGTGCAGGTCGGCGCGGGTCGCGCGCTGGTCGAACCAGTGCGCGGTCGAGAGCTGCTCGGCGAGGAAGCGCGTCATCGGCGGCTCGTCCTCGCCCGGGCGCACCGCCCAGACGCGCTCGACGAGCGAGCCGGCGGCGCGCGCGACGCCCGCGGGCACCGACCAGCTCGGCGGCTGCACGCCGGCGGCGCGGCAGATCCCGGCGAGCAGCTCGGCGACCGGCCGGGGCTCGCCGTTGGTGACGACGTACGCGCGTCCGTGTACCGCCTCCGCCCGCCCGAGCGCGGCGATGATCGCCGAGGCGGCGTTGTCGATGTAGGTGGAGTCGATGAGCGCCTGGCCGTCGCCGAGCAGCGGCAGCCGGCCGGTGCGGGCGCGCTCGACGATGCGCGCCACGAGCTGCGTGTCGCCCGGCCCCCAGACCAGGTGCGGGCGGACCGCGACCACGGCGAAGCCCGGCGCATCCGCGGCCAGCGCGAGCAGCTCGGCCCGCGCCTTGGTGCGGGCGTAGTCGCCGCGGGCGCGCTCGGGATCGGCGGGCTCGGCGCCCTCGCCGATGATCGAGGCGCCGGAGTGCGCGACCGACGGCGACGACACCTGGACGAAGCTCCGAACGCCGGCCTGCGCGGCGGCCGCCAGCAGATCCCGGGTCCCGTCGACGTTCACCCGGACGAAGTCGGCGGGATCGCCCGCGAGCGACACTTTCGCTGCGAGGTGCACCACGCCCTCGCAGCCCTCGACCGCGGCCTCGACGGCGCCCGAGTCGGCCAGCGAGCCGCGGACGTCCTCCACCCCGCTCACTCCCGAGGGGCGGCGCTGGAAGGTGCGGACCTCGTGCCCCGCCGCGACGAGCCCCGCCGCGACGGCGCCGCCGAGCAGCCCGCTCGCCCCGGTGACGAGGACCCTCACGGCGCGACCATCCGGCCGCCGGCGAGGATCGACTCCGCCCAGCGCGCGAGCGCGGCCCGGTCGATCTTGGAGTTGTGCCGGATGTCGGTCGGCAGCGCCGGCACGACGAGCACGGCCGCGACCGGTGCGCCCACGGCCGCGCGGACCTCGGCGGCGAGCTCCTCGGACGCGAGCTGCGTGCGGCGGGCACCCTCGTGCCGCTCGACGACGGCGACCAGTTGCGCGACTCCGCGGGGCCCGACGCCGACGATCGCGGCGCGGGAGACCGCGGCGACGCGCGCCTCGATCCGCTGCTCCGGCCCGACGGGCGTGACGACGCCCTCGGCGGTGACGATCACGTGCGGCAGCCGGCCCTCGACCCAGAGCCGGCCGTCGGCGTCGATCCGGCCGACGTCGCCGGTGCGGTGCCAGCGCTCGCCCGGGACGGCGCCGCGGCGCGCGGCGCGGTCGGTGAGCCAGAGCCGCTCGTAGTGGTCCTCGACGTGCCCGGCCGAGACGACGATCTCGCCCGTGACGCCGACCAGCTCGGCCGGCTCGGGAGCGGCCTGCCCGTCGTCGTCGAGCGGAGCGATCCGGAGGCGCACGCCCGCGGCCGGGACGCCGACGCAGACTCCCCCGCGCGGATCGTCGTCCGCGGCGGCCGCGCGGATGCCCTCGAGCGACGCGTCGGTCAGCAGCAGGCCCTCCGTCATCCCGTAGGGCGTGCGGGCCGAGGCGTTCGGCATCAGCGCCTGGGCCTGCCCGAGCAGCCCCTCGGCGACGGGGGCTCCGGCCGAGAGGAAGGTGCGGACGCCGGCGAGCGCGCGGTGATCGTCGGCGTCGAGGTCGCCCGCGGTGGCGACGACGTTGGCGAGCGCGGCGGGCGAGAGGAAGAGGACGGTCGCGTCGACGCGCGCCGCCGCCGCGGCCACGGCGCGCGTGGTGAGCGTCCGCGGCGAGGTGACGTCCATGTCCGGCGTCGCCGAGCGGGTGCCGAGTGCCGGGCCGAGCAGGGCGAACGGCGCGAAGCCGGCGACGAGTCCGGTGCCCGGTCCGATGCCGTACTGGCGCGCCAGGGCGTCGCGGACCCCGGCGAGCTGGCGATGCGTGTAGACGACGCCCTTCGCGGGGCCGGTCGAGCCGGAGGTGAAGAGGATCGCGGCGGTCGCGTCGGCCGCGGGCGCCTCGCCGAGCGCGTCGGCGGAGGCGTCGAGCTCCGCGCGGCCGAGCTCGATCAGCTGCCCGAGCGAGGTGTCGACGCCGAGCGTGCGGGCGGAGGCGCGCGGCAGGGTCTGCGTCGAGACTCGGCCGCCCGGCCAGCCGAGCGCGCGGGCGACGGCGAGCCCCGGCAGCGCGCCGACGACGAGGTCCGGCCAGGCGCCGCGGACGGCGCGGGTCAGCCCGCGCAGGCCCAGGCCCGCGTCGGCGACGACCACGACGGCCCCGATCCGGAGGCAGGCGTAGAGCAGGGCGGTGAGATCGGCGCCGGGCGGCACGAGCAGCGAGACGCGGTCGCCCGGGGCGACGCCCGAGGCGCGGAGCCCCGCGGCCAGCTCGCGGACCCGCTGCGAGAGCAGCCGCCAGGACACGGAGCGCGGTCCGCCTCCGCCGGGCGGCGCCATCTCGACCAGCGCGAGCGAGTCGTCCTCGACGCGCTCGTCGAGGTGCCGCCAGAGCGGCTCGATCGGCACGGTCGGGCGGTGCACGTCGGGCGCCTGGACGCCGGCGGCGACGTCGCCGAGCCAGGTCAGCACCGCGGCGGAGTAGTCGACGTCCTCCGCGAGCAGGTGGCCGGTGCCCTCGAAGCGGTGCACCTGCGCGTGCGGGAGGCGGTCGACGAGGTCGTCGAGGTAGCGGTCCGAGAAGATCGGGTCCAGCGGGCCCCAGAGCAGCAGCGCGGGCGTCTCCAGCGCGCGGACGCCCGCTGCGATCCGCTCCAGCTCGGCGTGGCTCGGGTGCGCGGGGCCGACCGGGATGTCGGCGACGAACCCGCCGACCCCGCCCCGTCGCTCCGCCGAGCGGTAGGGGGCGCGGTAGCCGGCCTTGACGGCGGCCGGGATCGCCGGGTGCCCGAGAGCGAGCGTCGTCTCGAGGAACGCGGGCGTGCCGACGGTCGAGGCGCCGAGGACGCCGGAGGCGAGCGCGAGCCGCAGCGGCGCGGGGATCGGCGCGTCGGCCGGCTGGTGGATCGCCGTGTTGAGCAGCATCGTGCCGCGCAGGAGCTCGGGGTGGTCGACCGCCCAGCCGAGCGAGACGACTCCGCCCCAGTCGTGGCCGAGGGTGACGACGTCGGTCAGGCCGAGCACGTCGGTGAGGTTCGAGAGCTCGCGCACGCGGTCGGCGAGGGCGTGCAGCTCGCCGGTGCGCTCGGAGAAGCCCATCTCGAGCTGGTCGACGGCGACGACGCGCCAGGCCGGCTCGCCGCGGCGGGCGGCCCCGACGGTGGCGGCGGCGAGGGCGCGCCAGAGGTAGGACCAGGTCGGGTTGCCGTGCACGCAGAGGATCGTGCCGAGCGGCTCGACGCCGCCCAGCGCCTCGTGCGTGTCGAGCAGGTGCCAGCGGCGCGGGACGCCGTGCGCATCGGGCGCGTCGACGAGGCGCGACCAGGACGGATCGAGGCCGTCCAGTCCCGCCGGCGGCAGCTCCGCCGCCGAGGTCGAGCCGAGTGCGCGGCGCATCCTGGCGGCCGGGTGCCGGCCGGCGGCGGCGCTCACCAGGCGATCTCGAGCATCGCGGTGTTGATGCCGGAGCCGACGCCCAGCAGCAGGACGCGGTGGCCCGGCTCGAGGGTCTTCGACTCCTGCGCGAGGGTGATCGGGATCGACGCGGGGCCGACGTTGCCGAGGGTCGGGTAGGTGGTGGGCACCAGCTCGGGGTCGATGCCGACGGCCTTCACGAAGGCGTTGGTGTGCACGTCCGACACCTGATGCATGATGTAGCGGTCCATCCCGCCCCAGCTCCAGTCGCGCTTCGCCTCCTTCCAGGCGGAGACGACGAGCTCCATGCCGCCCTTGAGCAGCGCCTTCGCGTCGGTGAACATCCCGTCGACGCTGCCGACGCAGAGCTCGTTGAACTGGGTGGCCGCGCGGG
Source organism: Rathayibacter sp. VKM Ac-2929 (assembly GCF_022815495.1). Taxonomy (NCBI): domain Bacteria; kingdom Bacillati; phylum Actinomycetota; class Actinomycetes; order Micrococcales; family Microbacteriaceae; genus Rathayibacter; species Rathayibacter sp. VKM Ac-2929. The sequence goes on along the minus strand of NZ_JALGRV010000001.1, from coordinate 340,769 downwards.
TGATGCCGCCGAGGATCCGGTGGCCCTTGGGGTGCTCGTCGGCCGGGCCGAGGATGGCGGCCGCGGCGCCGGACCCGAGGGTCAGGCTCGCGAACTCGCTCATGAAGTCCTTGCGCTTGATGCCCTCGCGGCTGAGGCGCTCGATCGTGTTGACCTGGATCTCGTCGGCGTCCTCGCCGTCGATGATCATCGCGTACTTGATCTGGCCGGAGTCGATCAGCTGGGCCGCGAGCGTCATGCCGTTGACGAAGCCGAGGCAGGCGTTCGCGATGTCGAAGTTGATCGCGGAGGACGGCAGGCCGAGCCCGTGGTGCAGGCGCACGGCGACCGAGGGCTCGAGGTGCTTGCGGGTGACCGAGGTGTTGATGATCAGCCCGATCTGGTCGGGCCGGATGCCGGCCTCGGCCAGGGCGCGCTTGCCCGCCTCGATCGCGGCGCCGTCGAAGCCCTGCTCGGGGCCCCAGTTGCGGCGCTCCTGCACGCCGGCGACGCGCTGGAGGAGTCCGGTGGGGAGTCGCAGCCGCTTCAGCGCCGGCGCCAGTCGCGCGTCGATCTCTTCCGACGTGGTCACCCGGGGGGCCATCGTGGTAGCGACGGACAGCAATGCGACGTTGCGGTGCGTGGTCGTTGCGTTTCCGTCCAACGGAACTCCCTATCGAGTTGTCGATCTCGGCATGTGCCCCCGTGATTTTACGCTGTCGTTCACCCGACGCTTGCTGGACGCGGGCTGGACGGCGGCGACATGCACACTCCGGGGGCCTGCTGCGCGCTCTGGCGCGGAATCGCGGGCGTTCTCGCGGGTGCTCTCCGGGTGGCCACAGGCGACCCTCCGGTGTCAACCACCCGGCGCTCGGCGCACCTCCGGCTCGCGGAAACGGCTTCGGCTCGCAGGAGCAGCCGGATTCCATGAGCCGGACCTGAGATCGCGAGCCGGACGTGACGGCCGCCGAGCTCCGGCTCGCGGAAACTGCTCCGGCTCGCCGAAACAGGCGGATCCGACGAGCCGTAGCCGAAACCGCGAGCCGGAGGTCCGGGCCACCGACGTTCGGCTCGCGATATCAGCCTCGGCTCGCCGGAACAGCCGCGTTTCGCGAGCCGAGGCCGGAATCACGAGCCGGAGGTCCGGGTCGCCGACATTCGGCTCGCGAAAACCGCCTCGGCGCGTCGGAACTGGCGGATCCCACGAGCCGTGACCGAAAGTGCGAGCCGGAGGCCCGGGTCACCGACGTTCGGCTCGCGGAAACAGCTTGGGCTCGCCGGAACAGGCGGATCCCGCGAGCCGGGGCCGGGACCACGTGCCGGAGGTGGCGGCGGAGTTCCAGGCGGCCGAGCTTCGGCTCGCGGAAACCGCCTCGGCTCGTCGGAGTCCGCTGGTTTCGCGAGCCGGAGCCGGTTTCGCGAGCCGGAGATGCAGCGGAGGTGCGGGCGGAGGCGAGCAGGGAGGGAGGTGCGGACGACAGCCGCGGGCAGCGCGTGCCGCCTCAGGTGCCCATCGCCCAGGGCTCGCGGTCGCCACGGAGGCGGGCGGCGAGCGCCATCGCCTGCTCGTCGGTGAGGGTCGCCACGTAGTCGACGACGCCGCGGGCCCGGCCGAGGCGCTGGAGCGACTCCGCATCGACGCGCGGGCGGCCACGCTCGCCGGCCGGCAGCCACTCGGGGCGGTCGGCGCGGAGGCGGAAGTAGCCGTCGGTCGCCAGCTCGATCAGGTCGAGCAGCTTCTGCGGGGCGCGCGGGCCGTCGCGCGGATCGTCGAGCCAGGCGTCGAGGTGGGTGACCAGCGTCCCGAGCACCTGCGATTGACCGCGCTGGTAGGTCGCGAAGTCCGGCCGGTCGATGACGAAGCGGGTGTGCACGAACTTCAGAACGGCGACGTCGTGCCAGGCATCGGGGAGCAGCGTCAGGTGCCCCGAGCGCACGTTCGGCTCGGCGAGCACGAGCACCGAGCGCTGCAGCCGGCCGATCCAGGAGGAGACGAAGGACTCGATCGCCCGCTCGGTGCGGGTGGAGCCGTCGAAGGGGACGGCGAGCAGGCCCTCCACCAGCTCGGCCGAGACCCGCTCGACGGAGGAGCGGAAGTGCTCGTCGCTGGCGATCCACGGGTCGCGAGCCACCAGCCGGCGCCGCAGCATCTCCAGCGAGTGGCCGGGCGCCCGCGCCCACAGCTCGTCGGCGTCGAGGGCGGCCAGCGCGTTCTGCTCGCGGAGGAACGCGCGGAACTCCACGGCGACGGCCGCCTGCTGCAGCACGCCTGCGCGGTAGAAGTCGTCGAGGTCGTGCAGCGAGTAGGCGATGTCGTCGGCCACGTCCATCACCGAGCACTCGAGCGTCTGCTGCCACGGCGCGATCGCGGTGAAGCCGGTGCGGGAGTCGAGCAGGTCGTCGAGGTCGAGGGTGTAGGCCGAGAACTTGGGCGGCGCGGTCTCCCAGCGGCTGGCGGTCGAGCCGCGCGGCAGCTCGGTCGGGTCGGCGGTCTCGAGGTCCGGCCGGCAGACGGTGCGGCCCCACGGGTACTTGAGCACCGCGGCGCGCGAGGCGGCGGTGAGGTTCAGCCCCGCCTCGACCGTCTCGCAGACGTCGAGCTCGGAGAGGATCCGGAACGACTGCGCGTTGCCCTCGAAGCCCTCCTCGAGGCCGAGCTTCTCGCGGGCCAGGCGGTCGAGCGCCTGCTCGCCGAGGTGCCCGAACGGCGGGTGGCCGAGGTCGTGCGCGCTGGCCGCCGCCTGCACGACGACCGGGTCGCAGCCGCCGAGGCGCTCGACCAGCTCGCGCTGAGCGGTGTCGGTGGTGGTCAGCTGCATCGCGATCGCGCGGGCGACGGCGGTGACCTTGATCGAGTGCGTCAGCCGGTTGTGCACGACCTGGCCGACGCCGGAGGGCGAGATCACCTGCGTCACCGCGGAGAGCCGGGCGAAGTAGGGCGAGAACCGGATGCGCTCGAGGTCGACCCGGTACTCCGGGAACTCCTCGCCGGTGGCGAAGCGGTCGACGGGCTCCGGCGTGCGGCGGTCGCGGCGGGTGTCGTGCGCCCGGTCGTCCGCGTGCGCCCGGTCGTTCGCGGGGGGCAGTGCCGGTGTCGCCTCGTGCATGGGCCCACCCTACGGGCGGAGCTCGCCCGGCTCCCCGCGGCCCGGCTCGTCCCGCCCCGGCTCCTCGCGCTCGAGGCGACTGCGCGGCGCCACCGCGATCAGCACGGCGGCGGCGACCACCGCGCCGAGCACGTACGCGGCGATGTCCAGCCAGGAGAAGGTGCTGCCGACGACGAGCCGCAGCGGCGGCCACACCTCGACCAGTCGGGCGGCGGCCCCGATCGCCTGGAGCTGCTCCATCGCGATCGACCAGGCGAGGGCGATCCCCGCGGCGGTCACCGCCGGGATCCGCGGCAGCAGCACGCAGACCAGCAGGGCGACGAGCACGACGTAGAGGACGCTGCCGGCGAGGTCGGCGAGCAGGCCGGCCAGGAGGAAGCGCAGGGCGAGCCCGAGTGCGAGCGCGGCGATCGCGGCGAGCGCGAACGGCAGCCGGGCCCTCATCGGGCACCGTGCGCGCGGCGCACCCGGTCGAGGGCGAGGAGGAAGGTGCGGTCGTCGGCGACGGTCCAGCCGAGCGGCCCCGGGGAGGCGACCACGAGCGGCACCAGGACGCGGCGGCGCGCCCGCGCGGCGAGGGCGGCCGCGGAGGCGCGGGCCGCCTCGGACACCAGCCCCCGGAAGCCCTGACCCGCGGCGGCACCCCGCTCCGGTCGCGCCGCCGGCACGGCGAGCACGACGGCCCGGACGCGGAAGGCGCCGTGCGCGACCGTGCCGACCTCGACCGAGAGGACGTCGCTCCAGTCCGCGATGGCCAGGGCGTCGGCGCGCTCCCCGGCGAGCGCCGGTCCGTCCGCGCCGAGGGTGACGACGCCCGTGGCGTCCGGAGCGACGGCGGCGGCCGGGGCCCCGATCCGCCGCAGCGCCCGGTCGAACTCGCGGCCGCGCAGCAGCGCGACCCCGTCGGCGACCGCCGCGAACTCGGCCAGCCGCCGCCGGTTCGCCGGGGACGTCTGGCGCAGCTGCGCGGCGAGCGCGCCCCGCGCCCGGCGGGCCTCGGCCGGAGAGGTGATCAGCGCGGTCGGCTCGAAGCGGCGCCGCGGGGGCAGTGGATCGGAGGGCAGCGGCTGCGCGGAGGCGTGCGGCGGCGGGGCGCCCCAGTCGGGCGTCGGTGCGGCGGCCATGTCCCCTCCCCCGGAGCGCTCGGGACCGCGGCGCTCCTCCGTCGATTCTCCCGCCTTCCGCCTCCGCCTTGCCCGCGAGCGCGGACGGGCTTACGATGGGAGTACCCCCGGGGGGTATCCCTCCGCCGGGCCCCCGCCCCACGCAAGGAGAACAGCATGACCGCGCACCTCGATCTCGGACTCACCGCCAAGGGAGCCGCGGGCGGGTCCGGAGGCGGCTGCGGGTCGGGCGGCGCCTGCGCCTGCGGCGGTCACGACTCCGGCCACGCGTCCGGTCACGGCTCCGCCGCGGGCGGCGCCTCGGTGCAGAGCTTCGGCGTCGTCGGGATGACCTGCGAGCACTGCGTCCGCAGCGTCACCGAGGAGCTCGCCGCCTACCCCGAGGTCGACAGCATCGACATCTCCCTCCTCCCCGACGGCGTCTCCACCGTCACCGTCGGCTCCTCCCGTCCGCTCGGCCGCGAGGAGATCGCGGCCGCCGTCGCCGACGCCGGGTACCGCCTCGCGCCCCTGGCCTGACGTGGCCGACGCCCCCGCCGCCGGCCGGACCGGGCAGCCCGCCGAGCTCGAGCTCGCGATCGGCGGGATGACCTGCGCGTCCTGCGTCGCCAAGGTCGAGCGCCGCCTGGACGCGCTCCCCGGCGTCCGCGCGAGCGTCAACCTCGCCCTGGAGCGCGCCACGCTCGCGCTGCCCGAGGGCACCACGGCCGCCGACGCGATCGCCGCGGTCGAGGCCGCCGGATACACGGCCACGGTCTCCGGAGCGACGCCCGTCGCGGACGACGGCACGGACGACGGCGCCCCCTCCCGCGAGGAGGAGGCCGCCGAAACCGAGCGCCGCGTCCTGCGCACCCGCCTCACCATCTCGGCCCTGCTGGCCGCGCCGGTCGTGCTGCTGTCGATGATCCCCGCGCTGCAGTTCGCGAACTGGCAGTGGCTCTGCCTCACCCTCGCCGCGCCCGTCGCCGTCTGGGGCGCCTGGCCCTTCCACCGCACCGCCTGGCGGGCGCTGCGGCACGGCACGACCACGATGGACACCCTGATCAGCCTCGGCACCACCGCGGCCTTCGCCTGGTCGCTGTACGCCCTCTTCCTCGGCGACGCCGGCCGGCCCGGGATGAGCATGCCGTTCGAGCTGCTCGGCACCCGCTCCGGGCACGACGAGATCTACCTCGAGGTCGCCGCCGCGGTCCCCGTGCTGGTGCTGGCCGGCCGCTGGCTCGAGGCCCGCTCCAAGCGCGACGCCGGTGCCGCCCTGCGCGCGCTGCTGAGGCTCGGCGCGAAGGAGGCGACCCGCGTCGCCGCCGACGGCTCCGAGGAGCGCGTCCCCGCCGCGGCCCTCGCGGTCGGCGACCGCCTGCGCGTGCGACCCGGCGAGGTCGTCGCCGCCGACGGCACCGTCCTCGACGGCTCGAGCGCCGTCGACGCGAGCCTGCTGACCGGCGAGAGCGTCCCCGTCGAGGTCGGGCCCGGCTCCGTCGTCACCGGCGGCGTCCTCAACGCGCACGGCGTGCTCACCGTCCGGGTCGACCGCGTCGGCTCCGACACGACCCTGGCCCGGATGGGCCGCCTCGTCTCGCAGGCGCAGGCCGGCAAGGCGCGGGTGCAGCGCCTCGCCGACCGCGTCTCCGCCGTCTTCGTGCCGGTCGTCGTCGTGCTCGCGCTGGCGACCCTCGTCGGCTGGCTGCTCGCCGGAGCGGACCTCGCCGCCGCCGTCTCGCCCGCGGTCGCCGTGCTGATCGTCGCCTGCCCCTGCGCACTCGGGCTCGCCACACCGACCGCCGTCCTCGTCGGCACGGGCCGCGGCTCGCAGCTGGGCATCCTGATCCGCGGACCCGAGGTGCTCGAGACGAGCCGCCGCGTCGACACCGTCGTCCTCGACAAGACCGGCACGCTGACCACCGGCGCCTTCACCGTCGCTGCGGCGAGCGACGACGAGTCCCTCCGCCTGCTCGCGGCGGTCGAGCGCGGCTCCGAGCACCCCCTCGCCGCCGCGATCGTGCGCGGCGCGGAGGAGCGCGGGCTGACCGTTTCCGAGGCGACCGGGTTCCGCGCGAGCGCCGGCTTCGGAGTCCGCGCGAGGATCGACGGCCGTCTCGTCGTCGCCGGGCGCCTGCGCTGGCTCGACGAGCAGTGGGGCTACGCACCCGGCGACCTCGCCGCCCGCGCCGAGCAGGCCGCGGCCGACGGCGGAACCGTCGTCGGGATCGGCTGGGAGGGCGAGCTGCGCGGCTTCGCCGTCCTCCGCGACGAGCCGCGGCCCGAGGCGGCGCGCACCGTCGCGTCGCTGCGCTCCCGCGGGCTGCGCGTGCTGATGCTGACCGGCGACAATCCGCGCGCGGCCACGGCCGTCGCCGCTGCGGTCGGCCTCGACGAGGTGATCGCCGAGGTGCTGCCGGAGGAGAAGCTCGCGGTGATCGAGCGGCTGCGCTCCGAGGGCCGCACGGTCGCCTTCGTCGGCGACGGCGTGAACGACGCGGCCGCCCTCGCCGCCGCAGACCTCGGCATCGCGATGGGCGCCGGCTCCGACGCGGCGATCGAGGCGAGCGACGTGACCCTGGTCGGCGACGACCTCGCCCGCGTGCCCGACGCGCTCCGGCTCGGCCGGCGGACCCTGGGTGTCATCCGGGGCAACCTGTTCTGGGCCTTCGCCTACAACGTGGCGGCGATCCCGCTCGCGATGGCGGGCCTCCTCGGCCCGCTGGTCGCGGGGGCCGCGATGGCGTTCTCCAGCGTCTTCGTGGTGCTGAACAGCCTGCGGCTGCGCTCGTTCCGCGCGGAGTGACGTGCGCGGAGCGACGTGGTTGGCTGGGTCCATGCGCACCGAGACCCGCCAGGGCGTCCCCCTCCTCCTCGTCGACGACGACGGGCCCGCCCTCTCCACCTCGGAGGACGCGCTCGCGGTCATCGGCGAGATCTACGGCAGCGACGCCGAGACGATCGTCGTCCCGGTCGGCCGCCTCGATCCGGAGTTCTTCCGGCTCCGCTCCGGCATCGCCGGCGAGTTCGTGCAGCGCTTCGTGATGTACGGCAAGCGGCTCGTGGTCGTCGGCGACATCACCGAGCAGGTCTCGGCCTCGAGCACCCTGCACGACTTCGTCGTCGAGTCGAACCGCGGCGACCACCTCTGGTTCGTCCCCGCGCTCGACGCCCTCGACGCCCGCCTCCGCGACTCCGCGACGGCCGAGGAGCCCGGCGCCGACGGCGGAGTGGAGCCGACCCCCGGCCCCGCGCTCTGATGCCGGACGGGCGACCCGCCGCGCCGATGCTGCGGCTCGACGGCCCGGTGCGGCTGCTGCTGCTCGCCGACACCCACCTCCCCAAGCGCGCGAAGGCGCTGCCCGACGAGGTCTGGCGGGCGGTGGACGAGGCCGACCTGGTCGTGCACGCCGGCGACTGGGTGGACGAGGCGGCGCTCGACGCCCTCGAGTCCCGCGCCGCGCTTCTGCTCGGCGTCTGGGGCAACAACGATCCCGCCGGGCTCCGGGCGCGCCTCCCCGAGGTCGCCCGCGCGGAGATCGCGGGGCTCGACGTCCGCGTCGTGCACGAGACCGGCCCCGCCGCGGGGCGGGAGGCGCGCGCCGACGCCGCCCACTCCGGCGCCGACCTGCTCGTCTTCGGCCACAGCCACATCCCCTGGGACTCGCGGACCGCGGCCGGGATGCGGCTGCTCAACCCCGGCTCGCCGACCGACCGCCGCCGCCAGCCGGCCGGCACCTACCTCACCGCGGTCGCCGAGGACGGCGAGCTGCGCGACGTGCGCCTCGTCGCGCTCCCGGTGCGCGTCCCCGCCCGCTGAGGACGCGCCTTCCCGACCCGCGAGCGCAGGGCTACGCTCGCCGCATGATCGAGGACGCCGTTCCGCTCGCCAGCCGCCGGATCGGCGACGGCCCCGCCCTCGTCCTGCTGCACCCGGGCGGCACCGACTCGCGGTCCCTCGAGCCGCTGGTGGCGGAGCTGCGGAGCGATTACACGCTGCACCTGCCCGATCAGCGCGGCCACCGCCGCACGGCCGACAGCGACGCTCCCCTGAGCTTCGCCGCGATGACGCGCGACACGATCGCCCTGATCGAGTCGCTGCCCGGCGCCCCCGTGCACCTCCTCGGCCACAGCGACGGCGCGATCGTCGCCCTGCACGTCGCCCTCCGCCGCCCCGACCTCGTGGCGAGCCTGGTCTTCTCCTCCGGCGTCTTCCACCGCGACGGCTGGCTGCCCGGCGTGCTCGACGGCGAGGCCCCCGAGTTCCTGAGGGAGAGCTACGCCGAGGTGTCGCCCGACGGCGCCGCGCACTGGGACGTCGTCGTCGCGAAGCTCGACGCGCTGCACGCCAGCGAGCCGGAGCTCACCACCGCGGACCTGCGCGGCCTCGCGGTGCCGACGCTCCTCCTCTTCGGCGACGACGACGAGATCCGCTTCGAGCACGTCCTGGCGATGTACGACGCGATCCCGGACGCCGAGCTGGCCGTCGTCCCGCGCGCCAGCCACGGCGTGATCGTGGAGAAGCCGGACCTCGTCGCCCGGCTGGTCCGCGACTTCCACGACCCCGGAAAGACCGACGGCTTCGCGCCGATCCGCCGCGCCTGAACGCCCGCCTTCGAGACCGCTCAGCCGCGGGACGACCGGTTCCGGCCGGCGGCGCAAGGGGGTCACAGCGGAATACGGTCGGCCTAAGCTCTCGGAGATGACCAGCTCACACGACCACCCCGATTCCGCGCACCTGCGTCCGGACGGTCTCGACGACGCCACCGTCGCTGCGCTGGGCAAGCTCTCCGAGGCGCTCGAGACCGTCGAGCACGCGCGCGGGCTCCTCTACGGCTTCCACCGGCTGACCGGCGCCGCAGACCTCGCGCTCGGCGAGGCGGTCGACGCCTTCCGCGAGGCGGGGCGCGACGCGCTGGCCGACACTCTGGAGAAGGAGCTGGTCGGCCGGAACGTCATCGAGGGCCGCTGGACGTTCCAGATCGTCGAGGACTACGACGACGGCTACTACGCCGCCTTCCGCGAGCAGGAGCGCGCCGCGCGCGACGAGCTCGCCGCCGGTCGCCGCCACCTCTTCGAGTCCGAGATGAAGGAGGACCGTCGCTCGCACGGTCTCCGCCACCACGAGTCCCGGCCGGATCCCGAATGAACTCCGTGATCCGGATGCACGCCTCCCCGATGCGCGTGCGCGCCGTCACCCCCGGCTCCGATCGGCGCGGGCCGGCGCCTGCTCCCACGACCCGGCGCACCAGCCTCAGCATCGACGGTCGCCGCTTCCTGCTCGCCCTCTCCTTCGACACCGAGGAGCTGGAGAAGAAGCTCGTCGAGGCCGTCCGCGAGCGCGGCGGCATGGTGAGCTTCACCGTCGCCGGCGACCGCGAGGTCTGCGTGCTCGTCTCCCCCGGTGTCGCCGTCATCCTCGAGCACGAGGACGTGCCGGTCGACGAGTTCGAGCCGGACGACGCGGTGCAGTACGACGACGTCGAGTACCTGACCTAGACGCGGGCCGCTCCTGCGCGGCTCCGCGCCGTCCAGATCTTTGCGTTCCGCGTTATTGACACGAGTAAACCCGCGTGCTGAACTGGGTCCGCCGCGCCACCGATCGTCGTCGGCTCTCAGGAGAAATCATGACCTTCACCCTCGGAATCGTCGGCGCCGGCCAGTTCAGCCGCCACTTCGCCGATCTCTTCCACCGCCACCCCGGAGTCGGCGCGATCACCGTGACCGATGTCCTCGACGGCCGCGCGGAGACGCTCGTCGAGTCGGAGGGACTGGCCGGGACGCACGAGAGCTTCGAGGCGATGCTCGCCGATCCGGCGGTCGACGCCGTCGCGCTGTTCACGCAGCGCTGGACCCACGGACCCCTGGTCGCCCGGGCGCTGCGCGCGGGGAAGCACGTCTACTCCGCCGTCCCGATGGCGAGCGACGCCGACGAGATCGCGGAGATCATCGAGCTGGTCTCGGCGACCGGCCTGACCTACATGATGGGCGAGACCAGCCAGTACAACCCGGCCACGGTCTTCGCGCGGCGCAAGCACGAGGAGGGCGCCTTCGGCCGCGTCTTCTACCTCGAGGGCGACTACCTCCACGACATGGACCACGGCTTCTACGACGCCTACCGCTACAGCGGCGGCGACGATTGGAAGTCGACCGCCAGCTACCCGCCGATGTGGTACCCGACCCACTCCATCGGCGGCGTGCTGGGAGCCGTGCCGATGCACGCGACCAGCGTGAGCTGCACGGGCATGCGCGACCACCTCGACGACGGGGTCTTCGACACCGACGTCAGCATGTTCGGCAACGACTTCTCGAACATGACCGCGCTGTTCGAGCTCGACGGCGGCGGCTCGATGCGCATCAACGAGTTCCGCCGGGTCGGCTACCCGTCCTTCCTCCGCGAGAGCCGCTTCCGCTTCTTCGGCACCACCGGCGTCTTCGAGCAGCTCGTGCAGACGAGCGTCTGGCAGACCGGCGAGGGCGTCGAGGACGTGACCGAGCAGCTCGCGACGACCGCGACGATGGCGGACGACGACCCGCGCCTCGAGAACGTCTCCCCCGCCCTGCGCGCCGCCTTCGTCAGCGGCCACGCACCGGTGCACGAGGAGGAGGCCGCACGCCTCCCCGGCGAGCTCGAGGGCGCGCCGAACGGCCACGAGGGCTCGCACCACTTCCTGGTGGACGACTTCGTCCGCGCCGTCTCCACCGGCACGCTGCCGACCGTGAACGCCTGGGTCGCCGCCCGCTACACCCTGCCGGGGCTCGTCGCGATGGAGTCCGCCCGGCAGAACGGGGCACGACTGCCCATCCCCGACCACGGCGACGCGCCGGTCGCGGTCGGCGAGCCGCTCCCGGCGTCGGCGCGGGTCTGACGCACGGAGCGGGGGCGGGCGCCGTGCCCGCCCGCGCTCAGAGTGCCGGGTCCGGACTCCCGGCGAGGAACGGCTCGAAGGCGTCGGCACCTCCTAGGCCGACCCAGTCGTACTCGAGGACGTCGTCGCCCGCCGACCACCGCGACGGCGTCGGCGAGTGCAGCCAGTCCAGCGGAGCGAATCCCCCGGGCGTGCCGCCGTCCAGCGCCAGCCGCAGCGCCTGCGCGAGGTCGGCGTCGACGGCGTCGGTCCGCGTCGCGGGATCGACGGAGATGAAGAGCGCGGTCCCGCTGCGGGCGATGAGGTCGAGGAACCGGCGGTTCAGCGCCCAGTCGGTGGCGGTCGTGCTGGGCACGCAGTCCGCGTCGAGGGTGAAGAACGCGTCGTGCTGGGCGAGGCGGAACGCCAGCGCGTTGACGCCGACGCGGCGGGTGCGGTCCCAGTGCAGGCCCGACGTGTCGTCGCCGACCCGCTGGGCGTGCACGAGCCCGGCGGCGAGGTGCCCGACGACGTTGCAGCCCAGCACCAGCGCCTCGCCGGCGGCCGCGCGCACCGTCGCGTAGAAGCGCACGAGCGCCTCGGCCGTGGTGACGGAGGGGTCGTGCAGCGCGGGCCCGGAGCCGGGCGCCGCACCGAAGTCCGGACCCCACGCGCCGAGGAGGTCGTAGGTCGAGAAGTCGTGCTTGATCAGCTCGAAGCCCCAGCCGCCGAGGCGCGCCGTGTCCTCCGCGACGAGCTCGAGGACGGCGGGCGAGCTGGGGTCGAGGGCGAGCGCCCCGTCCCGCCCGGCCCGCACTCCCTCGATCGGCTCCTCGCGCGTCAGCAGCGGCCGGAACCAGACGCCCGGCCGCACGCCCTCGGCGCGGACGGCCTCCGCCGCCTCGGCCATGTCGGAGAAGCGGTCCGGGCGCCCCGCCCGCCAGGGACCCGGTGAGGCCGCGAGGCCGTCGGCGGTCCCGGCGGAGCTCCAGCCGTCGTCGACGACGCCGAACGGGCGCACCGCGTGGTCGCCGACGAGGTCCGCGATCGTGCGCGCGTCGCGGACGACGGCGGCGAGGCCGAAGTCGCGTCCGTAGGCGTAGTACCAGTTGTTCGCGCCGACCAGGGGTCCGCCCGTCGTGAGCGGCTGCGGGCAGAGCCGGCGGAGGAGCGACCGCTGGACGGCGAGCGCCCCCTGACCGCCGGAGACGACGTGCACGATCGCCGCAGTGAGCACGCGGTCGCCGGGGACGACCGCCGCACCGCCGCTGCGCAGGTCGAGCGTCAGGGTGACTCCGCGCCGGTCCACCTGCCAGAAGGCGAACGAGGCGCCGCCCACCTCGACGCCCCAGCCGTCGGTCGTGCCCGTGCGCGGGTGGTGCACGAGGGCCGTCCAGGGCAGGATCCGCTCGGCGCGGACGCTGCGCCACTCGAGCTCGCCGTAGGAGCGCTCCCACGCGTCCCCGAGCACCAGGCAGTCCTCGGGGATCGCCGCGGCCCAGCGCAGCCGCACCCGCGAGACGGCGGCGACGGCTCCGACCTCGACCCGCAGACCGCCGGAGCCGGTCTCGACGAGGTGGACGCGGACGCCCGAGCCTCGGACGTCGGCGAAGGCGCCGTCGGGGTCGATCTGCACGGCGATGCGTGCGGGATCCACGGGCGGAATCGTCATGATGCTCTCTCTCCGACCCGGCAGCACTGCTCGGAGCCGAGCCCGACTGTAGTTATGTAAGAACAATCATTCAACAGTTGAATTCCTCCCGGTTACTCGTGTAGCTTCCTTCGCAGCACGCTCCCCCGCACCGCGGAACGGGCGCCTCCTCACCTGCTCGGACAATGACGAAGGAGTCATCTCTTGCTGCTTTCACGACGGTCGAACGCGCGACGAACCGGGTGCGCACGATGACGGCTCTCCGCGAGGGGCGCACCCGCCAGGGCGCCGACGCGGTCCGGATCCGCCCGACGATGTCGCTCGGCCGGCGCCGGGCGCGCCGCTCCGAGCTGCTCGTCGCGCTCGCGTTCATCCTCCCCGCCGCCGTCGGCTTCGGAGCCTTCTACGTCGTCCCGACGATCCGCGGCATCTACCTCAGCTTCACCGACTACAACCTGATGAGCGCGCCGTCGTACATCGGCTTCGACAACTACCTCCGCCTGGCGAAGGACCCGCTGTTCTGGAACTCGGTCGGCGTCACCCTCGAGTACGTCCTGATCAACATCGTCGTCCAGACGGTCGTCGCGGTCGGCCTCGCCGTCCTGATGCACCGCCTCACCCAGTCCGTGGTGATCCGCGGGGCGATCCTGCTGCCCTTCCTGATCTCGAACGTCATCGCGGCGATGATCTGGTTCCTCCTGCTCGACTACCAGCTCGGCCTCGTCAACAGCGTCATCGAGAACCTCGGGCTCACCCGCATCCCGTTCTTCGCCGACTCGAACTGGGCGATCCCGACGATCGCGCTGGTCAACGTCTGGCGGCACATGGGCTACACCGCGCTGCTGGTCTTCGCCGGCCTGCAGCTCATCCCGAGCTACGTCTACGAGGCGGCCGCGATCGACGGCTCGAGCGAGTGGCGGTCGTTCTGGAAGATCACCCTGCCGCTGCTGCGGCCGGTGCTCGCGCTGGTCCTCGTGGTCACCGTGACCGGCTCGTTCCAGGTCTTCGACACGGTCGCCGTCACCACCCGTGGCGGCCCGGTCAACGCCACGAGGGTCATGCAGTACTACATCTACCAGGTCGGCTTCGGCGAGAACGACTTCGGCTACGCCAGTGCGATCTCGGTCGTCCTCCTCGTCATCCTCGCCGGCGTCGCGCTGATCCAGCTCCGGCTGCTGCGCGCCGACCAGTCCGACCTCGCGTAAGGAACGCCGATGTCCACTGCAGCTCCCGTCGCCCTCGATCCCGCCGCCGCCGCGTCCGCCGCGCCCGTCCCCGCGCGCACCCGACCGGCCCGCCGGCCCTCCCTCGGCCGCGTCGTCGCCTGGATCGCGCTGATCCTCGCCCTCGTCGTCACCCTCTTCCCGTTCTTCTGGATGGTGCGCACCGCGTTCTCGACCGGGAACGCCCTCGCCAGCGACACGACCTCGCTGCTGCCCGTCGACTTCACCTGGGGCGCCTTCGCCCGCGTGCTGGGCTTCTCCACCCAGGAGCAGGCCCTCGCCGAGGGAGGGTCGGGCGCCTCCGTGAACTTCTGGCTCTACCTGCGCAACTCGGTCGCCTACGCCACCCTGGTCACCCTCGGCCAGCTGCTCTTCTGCTCCCTCGCCGCCTACGCCTTCGCGCGACTGCGCTGGCCCGGCCGCGACGCCGTCTTCTTCCTCTTCCTCACCGCGCTGATGGTCCCGCCGATCTTCACCGCCCTGCCCAACTTCGTCCTGATGCGCGATCTGGGGCTCCTCAACTCCTTCATCGGGCTCTCGCTGCCGACGCTGCTGATGACCCCCTTCGCGGTGTTCTTCCTCCGCCAGTTCTTCCTCGGCATCAGCCGCGAGATCGAGGAGGCGGCCGAGCTGGACGGCGCGGGCAAGCTGCGGATCTTCTTCCGCCTCATCGTGCCGATGAGCACGGCGCCGCTCGCGACGCTGGGCATCCTCACCTACATCAACACCTGGAACGACTACTTCTGGCCGCTGCTCGCCGGCAACACCGAGGACAGCCGCGTGCTCACCGTGGCCCTGGGCGTCTTCCGCTCGCAGACCCCGGGCGGCAGCCCGGACTGGGCCGGACTGATGGCCGCGACCGTCGTCGCCGCCATCCCCGTCCTCCTCCTCTTCCTCGCCTTCGGACGTCGCATCGTCGACTCCATCGGCTTCTCGGGCGTGAAGTGACCGACCCTCCCTCTTCTCCGCCCGCTTCCCCTTTTCCCTCTTTCTTCCCCTTCCCCTTCCCCTCTTTCCTCCCCTTCCCCTTCCTCCCTCTCCCTCTCCCTTCCCTCCCGTGCAATGAAGCAGCAGACAGGAACCAGCACCATGACCCGCATCCTCCGACGATCCGCCGCCGTCCTGGCCGGCACCACCGTCCTCACCCTCGGACTGACCGGCTGCGTCGGCGGCTCCGGCGGCGCAGCGAGCGGTGGCGGCGACAGCGCCGACATCGACACCAGCTCCGCCTCCGGCACCATCGACTACTGGCTCTGGGACAACAACCAGAAGGCCGCCTACCAGCAGTGCGCCGACGACTTCCACACCGCGAACCCGGACGTGAGCGTCACGATCTCGCAGTACTCCTGGGACGACTACTGGACGAAGCTCACCAACGGCTTCGTCGCCGGCACGGCCCCCGACGTGTTCACCGACCACCTCTCGAAGTTCGCGGACTTCGTGAACAACGGCCAGGTCGTCTCGCTCGACGGCGTCGTCGAGAAGGACGGCGTCGACGTCTCGCAGTATCAGAAGGGCCTCGCGGACCTCTGGGTCGGCGAGGACGGCGAGCGCTACGGTCTCCCGAAGGACTGGGACACCACCGCGATCTTCTACAACCAGGCCCTCGTCGAGGACGGCGGCTACACCGCCGACCAGATCGCCGGCCTGGACTGGAACCCGGACGACGGCGGCAGCTACGAGAAGGCCATCGCGCACCTCACCGTCGACGTCAACGGCGTCCGCGGCGACGAGGCCGGCTTCGACAAGACCCGCGTCGCCGTCTACGGCCTGGGCCTCGACGGCCAGTCCGGCGGCGGCAACGGCCAGACCCAGTGGTCGATGTACGCCGGCACCACCGGCTGGAGCTACACCGACAAGAACCCCTGGGGCACGAAGTACAACTACGACGACGAGCGCTTCCAGGCGACCATCGGCTGGATGGCGAAGGTCATCGACGAGGGCTACATGCCCTCCCTCGCGGCCGTCACCGGCAGCGACTCGACGCAGACCTTCGGCGCCGGCAAGTACGCGATGATCACCAACGGCTCGTGGAACATCAACTCCTTCTACGGCCTCAAGGACATCCAGGTCGGCACCGCCCCGACCCCGACCGGCCCCGACGGCAAGCGCGCCACGATGTTCAACGGACTGGCCGACTCCATCTGGTCCGGCTCGGACAACAAGGCCGCCTCGGCCAAGTGGGTCGAGTACATGGCCTCCGCCGACTGCCAGAACGTCATCGGCGCCGCCGGCGTCGTCTTCCCGGCCATCCCCTCCGGCTCGGACGCGGCCCAGGCCGCCTTCGCGGAGCGCGGGATCGACGTGACGGCGTTCACCGGCCAGGTCGACGAGGGCACCACGTTCCTCTTCCCGATCTCCGACAACGCGGCGAAGATCAACGGCATCATGCAGCCGGCGGTCGACGCGGTGTTCGAGGGCCAGGCCGAGCCGTCGTCGCTGTCGTCGGCGAACGATCAGGTGAACGCGCTGTTCCAGTAGCCCGTCGGCCAGACTGGCGGAGAGGGGGCGATCGTGTCCCCCTCTCCGCCGATCGTCGCTTACTCGAGGAGACCCCGTGCCGGACACCACCACCCCCCGCAAGCGCCCGACCCGCAACGACGTCGCGGAGCGAGCGCAGGTGAGCTCGGCCGTCGTCAGCTACGTGATGACGGGGGCGAAGCACGTCACTCCCGAGACGGCGAAGCGCGTGCGGACGGCGATGGAGGAGCTCGGCTACCGGCCGAACTCCACCGCCCGCGCCCTGCGCACCGGCCGGACGCACACCCTCGCCCTCATCGTCGCCGATGTGAGCAACCCGTTCTTCTCCGAGTACGCCCTCCAGCTCGAGATCGCGGCCACGGAGCGCGGCTACGCGCTGCTCATCGCGAACTCGCACGAGAGCCTGGAGACGGAGGTGCGGCTGCTCGACGAGATCGCGCAGCGCGGGGTCGACGGGGTGATGCTCTCGAGCGTGCGGCACGCGAGCGACCGCTCCTCCCTCGACGCGATCCCCGTCCCCGTGATGTGGATCGACGCCTTCCATCCCGCGGACGGCGCCGCCAGCGTCGGGGTCGACATCCGCCACAGCGCGCGCACCGTCGTCCAGCACCTCGCCGACGTGCACGGCTGCCGCTCCGTCGGCCTCGTCATCGGCGCGAGCTCGCAGGACACCACCGACCCGCGGGTGCTGGGCTGGGCCGAGGCGATCGAGGAGATCGGCCTGGAGCCCGGACCGGTGGTCACCACCACCTGGACGCGCGAGGGCGGGATCGAGGCGGCGCGGATGCTCCTGGACACCCCGAACCGGCCCGACGCCGTCTTCGCCGGCTCGGACCTCCTCGGCATCGGCGTCCTCCGCGGCGCGGCGGACCTCGGGCTCCGGGTCCCGGAGGACCTCCGGATCATCTCCTACGACGGCACCGCGGAGTCCGCGTTCAGCGTTCCGCGGCTCACCTCCTTCAAGCAGCCGGTCCGCGAGATGGCCCGCGCTGCGATCGACACCATCATCGACTTCACACCCGACAAGGCGCACCACACGCTGTTCCGCGGGGAGCTGCTCCTCCGGGAGTCCTGCGGCTGCGCGTCGTCCGCGCCCTGACCGGGCAGAACAGCCCCGATCCGGGCAGAACAGCCCCCATCCGGGCAGAACAGCCCCCATCCGGGCAGAACAGCCCCCATCCGGGCAGAACAGCCCCCATCCGGGCAGAACAGGAACACTCACCGTGACACTCGCCACCTCCTCGACCGGAGTCGTCCTCCGCAGCGCCGGAGTCGCCCTCGTGCTGGACCTCAGCGACTCCCGGCTCCCGTCGGTCGCGCACTGGGGGGCGGACTGCGGGCCGCTCGATCGGGCGGCGTTCGACGCGCTGGTGCTCTCGGGCGTCGCCCCGGTCGGCCCGAACGACATCGACGAGCCGATCCGCCTCGCGGTGCTCCTCGAGCACTCCACCGGCTGGACCGGCCGGCCCGGCCTCAGCGGATCCCGCGCGGGGGCGGCCTGGTCGCCGGCTTTCCGCACCACGAGCCTCGAGCTCGACGGCGCCGCCCTCGCGGCCGGCGAGATCGCGGACGCCGGCGCGGGGACGCTCGTGGTCCGCGCCCGGGACGACGTCGCCGCGCTCGGACTCGAGATCGTGATCGTCCTCGACCCCTCCGGCGTGCTGCGGATGCGGGCGGCGCTCACCAACCTCGGCGAGGACGGCTACCAGGTCGACGAGCTGCTGCTCAGCCTGCCCACCCCGGCCTCGGCGAGCGAGATCCTCGACTTCGCCGGCCGCTGGGGCAAGGAGCGGGTGCCGCAGCGCTCGGCCGTCACCGTCGGCGCGCACCGCCGCGAGGGCCGGCACGGACGGACGGGGGCGGACGCCGCCACCCTGCTCAGCGTCGGCGAGCCCGGCTTCGGCTTCGCCCGCGGAGAGGTCTGGGGCGTGCACACCGCGTGGTCCGGCAACCACGTCCACCTGGTCGAGCGCGTGCACACCGGCGTGCAGACCCTCGGCGGCGGCGAGCTGCTGCTGCCCGGCGAGGTCCGGCTCGCCCACGGCGAGACCTACACCGGACCGTGGATCCACGCCGTCTACGGCGACGGACTGGACGAGGTCGCGCGACGCTTCCACCGCCAGCTGCGGGCGCGGCCCGGTCACCCGACGTCTGCGCGCCCGGTCACGATCAACGTGTGGGAGGCCGTCTACTTCGACCACGACCTCGGCGCGCTCGTCGAGCTGGCCGACCGCGCGGCGGACCTCGGGATCGAGCGCTTCGTGCTCGACGACGGCTGGTTCGGCAGCCGACGCGACGACCACTCCGGCCTGGGCGACTGGACCGTCTCGAGCGACGTCTGGCCGGACGGCCTGCACCCCCTGGTCGACCACGTGCGCTCCCTCGGCCTGCAGTTCGGGCTCTGGTTCGAGCCCGAGATGGTCAACCCGGACTCCGACCTCGCCCGGGCGCACCCCGAGTGGATCCTCTCGACCGGCGACCGGATGCCGCCCGAGTCGCGCTGGCAGCAGGTCCTCGACCTGGGCGATCCGGACTGCTTCGCCCATCTCCGCGACGCGATCCTCGCGATCCTCGACGAGTACGACATCGGCTACATCAAATGGGACCACAACCGCGACCTCACCGACGCGGGCCGGCGCCCCGACGGAGCGCCGGGCGTGCACCGCCAGACGCTCGCGGTCTACCGGCTGATGGACGAGATCCGGGCCCTGCACCCGGGGCTCGAGATCGAGTCCTGCTCCTCGGGCGGGGCGCGGGTCGACCTGGAGGTCCTGGAGCGGACCGACCGCGTCTGGGTCTCCGACAACAACGACCCGCTCGACCGCCAGCAGATGAACCGCTGGACCGGCCAGCTGCTGCCGCCCGAGCTGATGGGCACCCACATCGCGTCGGGGGCCTCGCACACGACGGGCCGCGTGCACGACCTTTCCTTCCGCGCCCTGACGGCGCTGTTCGGCCACCTCGGCGTCGAGTGGGACCTGCGCTCCGCCGGCGACGAGGAGCTCGAGGAGCTGCGCCAGTGGATCGCCCTGCACAAGCGGCTCCGGCCGCTGCTGCACGGCGGCGACCTCGTCCGCCTCGACCACCCGGACGAGACGATCGCGGTGCACGGCGTCGTCGCTCCCGACCGCTCGGCCGCCGTCTACGCGTACGTCTCCCTCGCGCGCGCCGGCGTCGTCTCCCCCGGGCGGGTCCGCCTGCCCGGCCTCGATCCGGAGTCGGTGTACCGGGTGGCCCCGATCGTCGTCGGCACGCGCGGCATCGCCGACCGCGAGGCGATCTGGTGGCCGCAGGACGGCGGGGCCTTCGAGCTGTCCGGCGCCCTGCTCGGCCGAGCGGGACTCGTCCCGCCGCTCCTGCACCCCGAGCGCGGGGTGCTCTACGAGGTGACGCGGGTCGGGAGCGTGCGGCCGCTCGCAAGCTGAGGCGGATGACTCCGGTCGTGCGGGCGCGGGCGGCACGGGCGCGGTAGGTTCGCTGCGATGAACACCTCGCGACGGGTCACTCGACGCGACGTCGCCCGCCTGGCCGGCGTCAGCGACGCCGTCGTGACGTACACGCTCACCGGCACCGCGCCCGTCGCCGAGGCGACCGCGGCGCGGGTGCGGGCGGCGATCGCCGAGCTCGGCTACCGGCCGAACGCCACGGCGGCCGCCCTCCGGACCGGGACCTCCCGGACCATCGCCCTGCTCGCCCCGGTCGGCAGCCGGCGGGTGTTCAGCAATCCGCTCTTCACCGAGCTGGCCAGCGCCGTCGAGGACGCGGCGCGCGCCCGAGGACTCGATCTGCTCGTGGTCACCTCGATCCCGGACGTCGACGCCCTGCACGCCCGCCTCCGCGATCTGACCGCGCGGCAGATCGCCGGGGTGCTCCTCCTGGCGGGCGGCCCCGTCGACCGGGGGTCGATCGACTCCTTCGGCGTCCCCTGGCTGCAGCTCAACAGCAGCGACGAATCGGGGGCGAACGGCGTCGGCGTCGACCTGGAGGCCGGCGCGGCGGCGGTGACCCGCCACCTTCTGGAGACGGGGCGGCGCCGGATCGCCTTCGTCGGCGACCTCGAGCGGGACGACCGCGGCCGCGTCGAGGCCCGTCGGCGCGGCTGGGAGTCGGCGTGCCTCGACGCCGGGCGAGAGCCGGGTCCCGCGCTCCGCAGCGACTACTCCCGCGAGGGCGGCCGGGCCGCCGGCCGGGTCCTGGCCGGCCTGTCGCCCCGGCCCGACGCCGTCTTCGCCGCCTCCGACCTGATCGGCATCGGCGTGCTCCGCGCGCTGCGGGACGCGGAGCTCCGGGTGCCGGACGACATCGCGGTCGCGAGCTTCGACGGCACCTGGGAGGGCGAGTACAGCGCTCCACCGCTCACCTCGCTGCGGCAGCCGCTCGATGCGCTGGCCGAGGCCGCCCTCGACCGTCTCGTCGGCGGCGTGACCGGCTCGACGCTCCTCGAGGGGACCCTCGTCGTGCGCGCCTCGTCGAGGTAGGCGGGACGCGCGCGGGCCGCTCCGACGGGTTCAGACGGCGCCCGTCGAGGCCCACAGGTGGAAGGCCGCGTGGGCGCGGTGCGGACGCCAGGCCTGCGAGGCCGCGTCGGCCGCCGCCGTGCTGATGCCGCCGAGGGCACGGCGCAGGACGAGGTCGCCCGCGGGGAACGCGTCCGGGTCGCCGAGCAGCCGGAGGCCGAGGTAGTCGGCGGTCCACGGGCCGATGCCGGGGATCGCGAGCAGGAGCCGGCGCTGCTCGGGCAGGTCGCCCGCGCGGTCGAGCACCAGTCCGTCGGCGAAGGCCGCCGCGACCGCGCGGACGGTCGCCGCGCGGGCCCGGGTCACGCCGATCGCGGCGCGCAGCTCCTCGATCGGTCCGGCGAGGAGGGCCTCGGGCGTGGGGAACGAGTGGAGGCCCCACTCGCCCTCACTGCCGAACGCTGTCACGACGCGCCCGCCGAAGGTCCTCGCCGCCGCGACCGACACCTGCTGGCCGAGGACCGCCATCACGGCGGCTTCGAACGGCGCGGGGTACTGCGTCGCCCGCAGTCCCGGCCGCGCGGCGACCATCGGGGCCAGCAGCGGATCGCGGGCGAGGGCGGCGCCGATCGCCTCGACGTCGGAGTCGAGATCGAACCAGGCGCGGACCAGCGGGAGGACGGCGGGGTCGGTCGTCGTGACCCGCACGCCGGTCGCGGTCAGCTCGAGCGCGAGCGGCACCGCCCGCGACCCGACGGTGACGAGTCGCTCGAGCCGCCGTCCGTCGTCGGAGACCCGCTCGACACCGGGCAGCGCGTGGTGCAGGAGGAGGTTCGCGGCGCCGACGACGTCGAAGGGGCCGTTCGCGACGAGGTCGACGGGGCGCGGGTCCACGGGTCGGGAGTGTGCGGCGCTGGGGTCGACGGCGTTCAGGGGAGGAGCACCACCTTGCCGCCGGCGCGGCCCGACTCGACCATCGCGAGCGCCTCCACGGCCGAGGCGAGCGGGAAGGAGGGGCCGAGCACCACCTCGAGCTCACCCCGGCCGGCCCGCTCGAGCAGCGGTGCCCGGGCGGCGTCGCGCAGAGCGGTGCCCGGGTCGGCCCCGGCCCCGCCGCCCAGCAGCAGGACGCCGAGTGCCGCGCCGCGCTCGAAGCCGGCGACGGTGGCGATCCGGGAGCGGTCGGCGACGAGCTCGACGGAGGCGTCGAGCGCCTCGTCGGTGCCCGCCGTGTCGAGCGCGACGTCGACGCCGTCGGGGGCGAGGGCGCGCACCCGCTCGACCAGGCCGGCGCCGTAGCGCACGGACTCTCCGCCGAAGCGCTCGACGACGGCGGCGCCCCGCTCGCTGGACGTGCCGATGGCACGGGCGCCGCGCTCGCGCACGAGCTGGACGAGGAGGCTGCCGACGGCGCCGCTCGCCCCGTGGATCAGGACGGTGTCGCCGGCGGAGACGTGCGTCGCCTCGAGCAGGTGCACCGCGGTCGTGCCGGTGAGCAGGAGCCCGGCCGCCTGCTCCCAGGCGAGGCCCGGCGGCTTCGGCAGCACCGAGGCGGCCGGGACGACCAGCTCCTCGGCGTAGCCGCCGGAGACGCGGAAGGCGACCACCTCGTCGCCGACGCGGACGTCGCCGAGCGGCCCCGTCGCTGCCTCTCCCACGGCGGTGACCACGCCCGCGACCTCGCTGCCGGGCCGGACGGGGGTGCGCCCACGACCGAAGAGACCGCGGAGGAGCTTCGCGTCGGCGGGGTTGACGCCCGCGGCGCGCACGCCGATCCGCACCCGGCCGGCGGCGGGCTCGCCGGGCTCGGTCGTCACCGCGTGGAGGGCCTCGGGCCCGCCGAAGTCGTCCGCCTGCATCGCCAGAACCACGGGGACCGCCTCTCGCGCGGGCCCCGATCGCCGGTGACGATCAGGAGGGGTCCGAGCGGGGCCGACGCTAGCAGCAGCCGCCGACACCGGGCCGGGCCTCGGGGCGCTGAGTGCCGAACGAGTGTCGGACAACTGAGAACGCGCGTTCCCTCAGCGCCTACGATGGAGGGATGACGCCGCCGACGCTCGAAGCAACGCCTCCCCGCGAGGCGATCCTCGCGGCGGCCGACCGCCTCTACTACGAGCGCGGGATCCAGTCGGTCGGGATGGACGCGCTGCGCACCGCCGCCGGCGTCTCGCTGAAGCGGCTCTACTCGGAGTTCCCGAGCAAGGAGGCGCTGGTCCTGGCCGTGCTCCAGGCCCGCCACGAGCAGTGGACGCTCGGCGTGCGCAGCCGGGTCGCCGCCGCGGCGGGCGCCCGCCCGAAGCTCCTCGCGATCTACGACTTCCTCTTCGACTGGTTCTCCGAGGACTCCTTCCGCGGCTGCAGCTTCATCAACGCCTTCGGCGAGTTCGGCTCGTCCAACCCGGCGGTCGCGCAGCTGGCCCGCGAGCACAAGGACACCTTCCAGCGCTTCCTCGCCGTGCTGACGGAGGAGGTGGGCGGCGGCCCCGAGCTGGCCCAGCAGCTCGCCATCCTAGCCGAGGGCGCGCAGACCACCGCCGCCATCTCGGGCACCCCCGAGTCCGCCCTGCACGCCCGCCGCGCCGCCGAGATCCTGATCGACGCCGCGACCCGCGCGTCCTGACGCCGCGCCGCATCCCCTGCTGATCGAGTCGCCCACAGGGAGACCCCTGCTCGTCGAGATGCCCGCAGGGCGTATCGAGACCCGCCGTCATCAGCAAGGCCGGTCCGCAGGCTCGTCCCTGTGACGCGAGTGGGTCTCGATACGCGCGCTGCGCGCACTACTCGACCAGCAAGAGAGGGGCCCCATGCCGGTCCGGCATCCCGCAGGGCAGCCGTTCATGCTGGTCGAGTAGCCGCCTCCGGCGGCGTATCGAGACCCACCATCGCCGAGAGATCCAGGAGCGAGCCTCCTCCACACTCGCGTTCCGACGACGTTGTCCCCGATCAGCCCCTGGTTCCGACCATGCTGTCGGTGCCCCCTGCTTCAATACGCGTATGTCAAACGATGAGAACGCGGCAGCACTCGCGGAGGTGCGCGACTGCTTCACCGACGCCGCGGCCGCCGAGCGCGCCGCGTCCCCGACGCGCCTGAGGGCCGCGGAACGCATCCACCGCGGCTACCGCGTCGCCCTCACCGTCCCGGAGGCGTTCGCCCGCGGCACGTCCCGGAGCGAGACCCGCGACCTCGTCGAGCGCTCGATCCGCGCCGAGCTCGCGGTGACGCTCGGCGTGTCCGAGCCGGAGGTCTGCCGACGGCTCGAGACCGCGGAGATGCTGATGGAGCACCTGCCGCTCACCCGCGCCCTGCTCCGCGACGGCCGGATCCTCTGGGAGGTCGGCGAGGCGATCTGCAGGACGGCGAGCAGTCTCCCTGAGGCCTCCCGCGTGGCCCTTGATGAGCGCGCAACCGACGCCGCGGTCACCATGACGACCACGCAGCTGCGCCGCGCCCTGAGCCGCTGGCGGGAGGAGCTGCACGAGCAGCCCCTCGCCGAGCGCCACGCCCGCGCGAAGGAGGACCGTGCCGTCTGGGTCACCCCGGATGTCGACGGGATGGCGACGCTCTGCGTCCACGCTCCCGCGCCGGCGGTGACGGGCGCGTACGACCGGCTGCGCCGCATCGCCCGCACCCTCCGCGACGACGGCGACCCCCGCACCCTCCAGCAGCTCAGCGCCGACGCCGCTGTCGACCTGCTCTGCGACGGCGACATCGCCGGCACGACCCCCGGTTCCGAGAACCGGCCGGACCCGACGTTCGTCCCCGGCATCCGCGCCGAGGTCCGGCTGACCCTCGCCGCGTCGACGGCCGTGGGTCTGGACGACGCGCCCGCGGATCTCGACGGCTACGGCCCGGTCCCCGCCGAGATCGCCCGCGAGCTGATCCGCACGGCTCCGTCGTTCACCCGGGTCCTGACCGATCCGGAGACCGGCGCGGTCGTCTCCGTCGGCCGCACCCACCGCGTCCCACCGCCGCAGATGCGCCTGCACCTGAAGCTGCGGGACCAGACCTGCCGCTTCGCCGGCTGCACCCGGCCCGCCGCCACCAGCGAGGCCGACCACACCCTCGAATGGCGCAACGGCGGAGAGACGTCCTTGGAGAACCTCGTCTCGCTCTGCACGTCCCACCACCACATCCGGCACGGGGACCAGTGGAGCTACGTCAGACACGACGACGGGACGATCGTCTGGACGACACCCACCGGCCGGCGGATCAGCATTCGGCCACCGGCACTCCCCGGGCGTCCGCCCGACCCGCCCCCACGGCCGTACTTCGTCGATGTTCCCGCACCGTTCTGACGGTGGGGGGATCTCGATACGCCCGCTGCGCGGGCTACTCGATCAGCATGCATCGCCCGCAGGACGCGTCCGTGTGAGCCCGCACATGCTGCAGGGACCGCGCGCAGGGTGTGTCGGCGCACGTCCGCACATGCTGGTCGAGCAGCGCGCAGCGCGTATCGAGACCCACGATGCTCGGGCGAGCACCCGCCGGCGTGCTGACGCGGGTCGATCTCGATGCGACCGCTCCGCGGGCGATCCGATCAAGCGCGTCAGGCCTCGCCGCCGCCGGGCGGGCCGACGACGAGCAGCGCGGCGAAGACCGCGGCGACGGCGGCCAGGACCAGGGCGGCCGCGAGGACCGGGCGGCCGAGCGCCCAGCGCAGCAGCCGGCTCGGGAGCCTCCGGTCACGCGGGTCGGCGCCCGCCTCGCGGCGCCAGTCGCCCTCGAGGAGCCCGCGCCGCTCGAAGCCGCGCTCCAGCGGGATGGTCGTATAGGGCACCACGGCGCTGGCGAGCGCGAGCAGGGTCGCTCCGGCGGTCCAGCGCTGGTTCACCGCGAGGACGAGCGCGGCCGCCCCGTAGGCGAGGAACGCGAATCCGTGGATCGGGCCGGCGACGCTCACTGGCCAGTCGCCGACTCCGACGGCGTACTTGAGCAGCATGCCGACGAGCAGGAGCGTCCAGGTCACCGCCTCGAGGATCGACAGGATGCGGAAGAGGCGGCGCGGGCTCATGGGATCGGCTCCGTTCGGGTCCACGGCCATATCAGCGGACGGTCGGCGTCGGTCGACGATCAGCGGGTCGACGGTCACCGGGAGACTACGACAGCACTCCTGCCCGCCACCTGGGCGACGCGGGACCGCGGTCCCCGCGTCAGCCGAGGCGGCCGAGCAGAGCGAGCGTCGAGGCGACGCCGACCGCGACCGCCGAGAGCGCCGCGATCGCCCCGTGCACGCCGCTGCGCAGCGGCGTGGCCCGCGGCTCGTCGCGCAGTCCCGACCACAGTCGGCGCGCGACCCCGTCGGCGCTCGGGCGGGCGGCGGGGTCGAGCCTGGTCATCTCGGTCAGCAGCCCGCGCCAGCGCTCGGGCACCGAGTCGGGGACGACCGGAGCGTGGTGCATCCGCTGCAGCGAGATCTCCAGGGTGGTGCCGGTGTAGGCACGACGGCCGGAGACCGCCTCGAGCAGCACCAGGCCGAGGGAGTAGACGTCGGACGCCGGGCCGACCGTCCCGGAGCCGAGGCTCTCGGGGCTGAGGTACGCCGCGGTCCCGACCAGGACGTCCGAGCGGGTGAGCCGCGCGTCGTCGACGGCCCGGGCGATGCCGAAGTCGCTGAGCTTCGCCTCGTGCAGGGCACCGGCGGCGACGACGGACCGCGTGCGGACCAGCACGTTCTCGGGCTTCACGTCCCGGTGGAGGACGTCCCGCGCGTGCAGGTGCGCCAGAGCGTCGGCGAGCTGAGCGCCGACCTCGGCGAGCAGCCGCTCGTCGCCCGAGGCGAACCAGCCGGCGGCGGGGTCGGCCGGATCGAAGTACTCGAGGACGAGGAAGGCGAGCGCGCCCTCCTCCGTCGCGATCTCGCCCTGGTCGAGGATCTCGACGATCGAGGAGTGACGGGAGTCGATCAGGAGGCGCACCTCGCGCTCGCGCCGCGACCGCTCGTTCGGGGTGTCGGCGATCTCGCGGTAGACCTTCACGGCGACGGAGCGCGCCAGACGGACGTCGCGCGCCCGGAAGACCGTCGCGCTGCCGCCCTCGCCGATGCGCTCGAGCAGGAGGTAGCGATCGGCCAGAGTCGTGCCGAGCAGGGGATCCGAGAGCGGGAGGACCGGTGCAGTGTCGAGCATGCCGTCCTCCTCCTCCTGATTTCGCTAGCTCGTCTAACTAGCTTGTCCATTCGTACCGTCTGGGGTCGCCGAGGACAAGCACCAGGACGGGGTTGTACATGACTAGATCTTCTTGCTACATGACTGTCTAAGCTGTGGTGCATGGACGAGGTCGCGTTGGCTCGACCGGCTGCCCTCCGGCACCCGGCCGCTCCGAGCGCGCCCGGGGCCGCCGAGGTCCTCGGCGCGATGCGGGCCTTCCGCACGGCCGAGAGCGCGATGCGCCGGCGCACCCGCGGATCGATGGGCATGGGCGAGAACGATCTGCTCGCGGTCCAGTTCCTCATGCGCCGGCAGCAGGGCGGCCAGCACGTCAGCCCGAAGGACCTCGCCGCCTACCTCGGCATCTCCTCCGCCTCCACCACCGTGCTGATCGACCGCCTGGTCAAGAGCGGCCACGTCCTCCGCCAGCCGCACCCGAGCGATCGGCGCGCGATCCGGATCGTCGCCACCCCCACCTCCCACCGCGAGGTGCGCGAGACGCTCGACGACATGAACCAGCGGATGCTCGCCGCGGCCGAGCAGCTCTCCCCCGAGGAGGCGAGCGCGGTGGTCCGCTTCCTGCAGACCGTCCGCGAGATCGTCGAGATCCCCGGCGAGCAGGGCGACGTCCTCGAGTACGACGCCGACCACGAGCTCACCGTCGAGCGACGCCGCGCCTGAGTCGCTCGGCTCCGCCGTACCCTCCGCGTTCTCTGCGGAACACGCGTCCTCGGCGTCGGCGCTCGGACGCTCCGGGCGTTACCGTCCGTTCACCCGGCCCGGCTTGACATCGTTAGTCAAACTAGTAGACAGTCTTTCTAGCGACAGGGACAGGCTCCTGTCTTCGTGCGAACGGGAGAAGACCATGGGCAGCATCATGTACGGCACTCCTCCGGCGGCCATCGAGGTCGACGACCGGACTCTGGCCCACCTGCAGATCGTCATCATCAACAAGTTCCGCCGGGACGAGCGCTTCCTGCTCACCCTCGACGCCAGCCCGAACGCCGGGACCGGCCGCCGCGGCGTCTGGATGCACCCCACCATCCCGCTGCAGTTCGACTTCAAGGGCAGCCGCCAGCCCACGATCAACCCCGAGTGGATCGAGGCCCTGATGGAGCGCGCCAACAGCGGCGCCGGTCTGCGCATCGTCCCCGAGCCCGTCAGTGCGACCGCGGTGCCGCTGCGCCGCGCGGAGCCGGCCGCCTAGCGAACACCGCCTGGCGCACGCCGACTGACGCTCGCCGCCTGGCGCCGGCCGTCTCTCAACGACCGGACGGCATCGAGTTCGCCGATATCTGTCGGACTCTCCGAACTGCCTCGCAAGCGCTTGACATTCCGCGCCACGCCCAGGACACAGGCCTACACTTCGAGTGCGGTCCGGGTTCGTTCCGGCGGGCTCGACCCCGTGACCGCGCGCATGACCGGATGCCGGGTAGCGAGCTCCCCCTCTCGTGGGCCCGGCATCCGGGTGCGCGGCGCACCCGAAGCGCTTCCGCGAGGCCTGCCGACAGGAGTCGGCGCCATGCTCGACACGACCACCGCCCCGCGTTCCAGCACCGGGGCTTCCGGCACGGACCCCGGTGAAGTCCGGCCCGGCGACGAGTTCACTGCCGTCGTCTCCGACGAGCTCGAGTGGTGGCGCGTCGTCGCCGTGCTCGGCATCCGCGTGCTGGCGGAGCGCCTCCGCAGCGGCGACCGGCACAGCTTCACCCTCCGCTTCGTCCGCTACCGCCTGGCCGTCGCGGCCGAGGGCGGCGCCTAGGCGGCCTGTCCCGCCTGCACCGGGCGCCCGAGCCGGGCGAACATCCGGTCGAACACCCGGCGGCGGTCGAACTGCAGGGCGTACTCGCGTGCCGCGACGGCCCGCTGCGCCCGGTCCTCGGCGGTCAGCTCGAGCACCGCGTGGTCGAGCAGCGCGGCGATCGTGTCCGGGGCGTCGACCGGGGTGATGAACGCGTGCTCGCCGACCGCTTCGCCGATGCCGCCGGTCAGGGTCGTGATGACGGGTCCGCCGCCCGCGAGCATCTTCTCGGCGAGCGCGATACCGAAGGTCTCGACGAACTCCGGGCGCGGCTTGCTCGGCAGCACGAACGCCGAGCAGCCGGCCATCAGGTAGGGCTTCTCCGCGTCGCCGACGTCGTCGAGGAAGAGGATGCGGTGGGCCAGCGGCGACGCGGCCGCCAGGCGCCGCAGCTCCGCCTCCTGCGGTCCGCGCCCGGCGATGACGAGCTCCCGATCCGCGTGCACGGCACTGCGCTCGTAGCCGGCGATCAGATCCTCGACGCCCTTCGCCTCCGTCAGCCGGGAGAGGAAGAGCACGTAGCCGTCGGTGCGCAGCCCGCGCGCGCGCACCACCTCGTCGACCACGGCCGGGTCGAGCCCGGTGTAGGCGTCGGAGTCGATCGCCGGGTAGGAGATCTCGATGCGGGCCCGGCACTGCTCGGCGAAGCGGGTGCCGTGCACCGCGTCGATCCGCTCGGCCTCCTCGACGATCAGGTCGCGGGTGTACTCGGAGACGGCGACGCAGTGGTCCTGCGAGAGGTACGAGGCGAAGATGTGCGCGGCGGCGCCGAGGCGGCCCTCCTCGACCGCCCGGCGGACGACGTTCGTGACGTCGGAGCCGACCGCCTCGGCGATCGTGGTGACGTCGACCGGGAGCCCGGTGCTCCAGGCAGCGCGCAGGGCGTCCGCCACCGCGAGGGTGTGCGGGCTGAGGTAGAGCGACAGGCAGACGGTGGGCACGCCGTCGGTGAACAGCTCGACCAGGCGGCCGACCATGCCGGCGAGGAAGCGGCCGTCCGGCACCTTGTAGTCGCCGACGGGCTCCGGGCGCTCGACGATGATGCCGTCGCTGTAGGGGAGGACGGCGTCGAGCGGCTTGAGCGGGAGGCCGGCGGCCTGGAGCCGCTCGATCGGCCAGGTGACGATCCGCACCTCGTCGAAGCCGCGCTCGAGGGCGGTCTCGGCGAGGTTGCGGGCCTCGACCGAGTGCCCGCAGATCACCGGATCCGCGCGGACCACGATGACGAGTCGGTTCTGCACGGTGTGGGCGTGCGTGCTCTGGTCCATGGTGCTCCTTCAGGGGTGATCGGTGCGGGCGGGTCGGGCGTGGTCAGGGCGTGGTCAGGGCGTGCGGGGCGCTCAGTGGTGCGGGAACGACGGCGGGCGGTGCTCGGGGGCGCTCCCCCAGCCGGCCGGCTCGGGGCCGAGGTGCAGCGTCAGCTCGCCGCCGCGGTGCAGCTCGGCGGCGGTGATCCAGCTCGCGTCGAGCGGTGCGCCGTTCAGCTCCGCGGACTGCACGTACTGGACGGGGCCGCCCGGCACCGGCTCGACGAAGCCGGTGGTGCGCAGCTCGACGTCCGCCCCGCCCACCGCGATCGACGCCCGCGCGAAGGCCGGCGCGTTGACCAGCAGCAGCCCCTGGCCGGCGACCGGGAAGAGCCCGAGGCTCGCCCAGACGTACCAGGAGCTCAGGCCGCCGGAGTCGTCGTTGCCGGGCAGACCGCCGCGGCCGGCACCGAAGCGCTGGTGCAGCACGCCGTGCACGATCTCGGCCGTGCGGTCGGGGCGACCCGCGTAGTGGTACGCCCACGGCGCGTCCATGTCGGGCTCGTTGTTCAGCCCCTCGAAGCGGCCGAGGGCCGCGCCCGCGAGCATCTCCGCACGGTCCGGGCGCAGTCCCAGCTGCACGACGGGCTCGGCGCCGTAGCCGAAGAACTCGTCCAGCTGCGCGACGAAGGCCTCGTCGCCTCCGCTGATCGCGATGCGGCCGGCCATGTCGTGCAGCAGGCGGAAGGAGTAGTTGTGCCGGGTGCCCTCGTAGTAGGTGGAGTCCTTGAGCAGGCCGGAGCGCAGGTCGTAGGCGTTCACCCACTGCGCCGCCCGCTCCTCGAGCTGGTCGGCGAGGAGGTGGTCGCCGACGTGCCGCGCCACGACGGCGGTGCACCAGTAGCCGTGCGCGAGGTCGAGGGTGTGGCTGATCGGGTGCGCCTCCCCCGCCGCGAGGAACTCCTCGCCGTAGGTGCGCTTGAGGTCCTCGCCCATGTGCACGAGGGCCGCCTCCCAGTCGATGCCGGGCAGGCCGAGCCGGCAGAGGTCGGCGAGGAAGGTGTGCGCGAGCGCGCTGCCCTGGCGGGAGAAGCGGTCGCTGCCCTTGGCCATCCGGTAGCCGATCGGGAAGTTGCCCTCCTCCTCGCAGATGGTGAGCAGCGCGGCGCCGATCTCGACCGCGCGCTCGGGCAGGAGCGCGGTGAGCAGCGGGAGCTGAGTGCGGTAGATGTCCCACATCGTGCTGAGGTCGAAGACGAACGGGCCGTCGCTCGGCCAGAACGGGCTCTCGTCCGGCGCCAAGCAGGGCTTGATCAGCGAGTGGTAGAGCGCCGTGGCGAAGACGGTCTCGCGCTCGGGCGAGGGGGTGTCCACGGCGATCGTGCGCAGGCGCTTCCGCCAGGTCTTGCGGGTGCGGTCGCGGCGCTGGTCGAAGCCGCCGGTCGTCGGCGGCACGTCGCGGTGCAGGTTCTCGCGGGCGCGCTCGGTGCCGCGGAGGGAGAAGCCCATCCGCAGCTCGACGGTCTGGCCGGCCGTGCTCGGCCCGGCCCACATCAGCCCGAACGGGCGCAGGGTGGTCGGCCGGATGTGGTCGAAGTCGAGCCGGGTGCCGCCGGGCATCAGCCGGCGGTCGTACCAGAGCATCTGACGCCACTGCAGGGCGTCGCACTCGAGGTGGACGGCGAGCGGCGCGCCCTCCATGACGACCTCGCCGGCTGCGACGCCCGGCGAGATCGAGTGCAGCTGCGCGCGGAGCGGGATCGTGGCTCCGGACGGGATCGCCAGGCCGCCGAGCGAGAGGTCGACGACCACGCGGGCGCTGCGGTGCTCGGGGAAGGTGTAGCGGTGCACGACCGAGGCGGGGCCGACGGTGAGCTCGGCGCGGATCCCCGAGGAGAGGGTCGCGGCGTAGTAGCCGGGCTCGGCGACCTCGTCCTCGATGGCCCAGCTGCGGCCGAGCTCGTCGAGCGGCTCGAGCATCGGCGTGACGCGGAGGTAGTTGTAGTACTTGCGGATCGCGCCGGTGCCCGACTGCTGGAAGTGCGTGAAGCCGGAGGCGACGAGGCCGTCCTGGATCGTCGGCGGGACGCCCTCGAGCGCGAGGTCGTAGCGGCCGTAGCCGGTCGGGTAGGCGCCGGAGTAGGAGCAGGCGGACACCATCCCGAGCGGGAAGGTCGCGCCCGGGTGCGTGTTGCCGATCTGCGGCTTGGGTGACCACCAGGTCGCCGCGAGCCCGGTCGCGTCGGGGAGCCGGGTCGCCTCGGTGCCGAGGAACGGGTCCACCCGCTCGATCACCGGGTGCCCACCCGTCCGTACCCCGCCGCCGCCATGCCGTGACGCTAGGCAGCGCGGGGGGACGCAGGGTGTCGGCGGGGTGTCCGCCGGACGACGGGTCGGCGACCGGACGGGGCCGCCGACCCGACACGCTTACGGGATGAGGCGCTCGGCGCGGTAGCGGTCGAACAAGTCCGTGAAGGAGTCGACCGTGCGGTGGTGCACGCCGAAGCCGGCCAGGCGCGACTTGCTGATGTCGGTGACGACCTCGATCTGGCGGCCGAGGTCCGCGTCGGTGTGCCACCAGGAGGCGACGCGCTCGAGGTCGGGCTCGACCAGGTCGTGCTCGCGGACGAGGCGCTGCCAGACCTCGTCGGCGCCGGCCATCTGCTGCTCGAGGGGCTGCGGCTCCTCGCCGGGGCCGACGGGCTCGACGCCGAAGTGCTCGGCGATCCGCGACCACATCCAGCGCCAGCGGAAGACATCCCCGTTGACGACGTTGAACGCCTCGTCGCGACCCGCCTCAGACGTCGACGCCCAGACCATCTGCTCGGCGAGGACGGTGGAGTCGGTCATGTCGGTGAGGCCGTTCCACTGCGTGAGCGAGCCGGGGAAGACGAACGGCGTGCCCTGCGCGCGGTGGATCGATGCGGCGACGGCCAGCGTGAGGCCCATGTTCATCGCGTTGCCGACCGCGTGGCCGATCACGGTGTGCGAGCGGTGCACCGACCAGGTGAAGCCGTCGCGCTCGGCGGCCGCGAAGAGCTCGTCCTCCTGGGCGTAGTAGAAGTTGGGCGCGTCGAGGCGCTCCTCCTCCTCGTGGAACGGGGTGTCGGGCATCGCGCCCTGGCCGTACGCCTCGAACGGGCCGAGGTAGTGCTTGAGCCCGGTGACGAGCGCGACGTGCTGGAGCGGCGCGTGCGAGAGCGCGGCGAGGAGGTCGCGGACCATGCCGCCGTTGACGGCGATGTTCTCCTCCTCCGTGGCCTGGCGCGACCAGGCGGTGAAGAAGACGTGGGTCGGCTTCTCGTCGGCGAGCACGCGAGCGAGGTCCTCGGCCGAGCGGAGGTCGGCGGAGAGCGGGGTGACGCCGGGGCGCTCGGCGATGGGCCGACGGGAGAGGGCGGTCACGGGCCAGCCGCGCTCGGTGAGCAGGTCGACGAGGGCGGAGCCGCCGATGCCGGTGGCGCCGACCACGAGGGCGCGCTGCTCGGGAGTGGGGGCCTCGGGAGTGGGGACGGTGGACGGGTCTGCTGCGGAAGTCATCCCTGAGGACAACGCGCGTCCCGGCCCGGCATTCCTGGGCGGGTCAGCCGACGGCGGGCAGCGGCTCGCCGTGGCCGTCGAAGGAGAGGTCGACACCGGCCTCGGAGCACTCCTCGGCGATCAGGTCGAGGGCGTTCCAGAAGGACTGATTGCGCACCGGCTTCCGGGCGAGGGTGTTCTGCAGCGCGGACGTCGCCGAGCGCGCCGCGTCGACCGCTGTCGAGGTGGCGTCCTCGTACTGGAGCGCGTCGAGGGCGGCTTCGAACGCCTCGCGGTTCGCCGTCGCGGGGTCCGCCGCGAAGGCGTTCCACGACTCCTCGACGGGCGGGCAGAGAGCCGGGTCCTGCGTCTGCCCGGGGAGAGCGCAGCCGGTGAGGAGGAGGACGGGCGCGACGAGGAGCACTGCCGCCACCCTGCTTCTCCACCTCATCCGAGTGAGGGTACCGTCCGTCCGGGATCGCGGTGTCGGGGGCACGGGGTAGCGTCGGTGGGTGCGTGCTCCGTGGAAGAACCGTGAACCCGGGGCGCGGCTCCCCCGCGACGTGAAGGTCCTCGGGATCGTGGCGTTCTTCGTGATGCTGGGGTTCGGGGTCGTCGTGCCGGTGCTGCCGGTGTACGTGCGGAGCTTCGGGGTCGGCTACGTCGAGGTCGGGGCGGTGGTGTCGGCGTTCGCGCTGATGCGGCTGGTCGCGAATCCGTTCGTCGGGCCGCTGGTCGACCGGGTCGGCGAGCGCATCGTGCTGGCCGTCGGCATCGGGATCGTCGCGGTCTCCAGCGCGCTCGTCGGGCTGGCCGGCGACTACGCGCACCTGCTGCTGCTGCGCGGGGCGGGCGGGATCGGCTCCGCGATGTTCTCGGTCGCGGCGATGACGCTGCTGCTGCGGACGGCGGATCCGGAGCGGCGCGGCCGGTCGATCGGCTTCTACCAGGGCGGGTTCCTGCTCGGCGGCATGGCGGGGCCGGCCGTCGGCGGCGTGCTGACGGCGATCTCGCTGACCGCTCCCTTCTTCTTCTACGCGGGCACGCTCGCGATCGCCGGGATCGTCGGGCTGGTGCTGCTGCAGCGGCCGGACCGGGACGCGGAGGCGGCGGCGACGACGGCCGTGGCGAAGCCGATGCGCGAGGTCGCGCGCGACCGGCGGTACCAGAGCGCGGTGCTGGCGAACTTCGCGCTCGGCTGGTCGGCGATGGGCGTGCGCGCGACGCTCGTCCCGGTGCTCGTCGTCGAGGGACTGGGCGACGAGCCGGCCTGGACGGGCATCGCCTTCGCCATCGCGGCGGTGGTGCAGACGATCGCGCTGGCGCCGGCCGGGCGGTTCGTCGACACGGTCGGGCGGCGGCCCGCGCTGATCGGCGGGTTCGCCGTCGCGGCGGTCGCGATGCTGGCGATGCCGCTGGTGCACGAGCTGTGGCTGCTGATCGCGCTGCTCTGCGTGTACGGAGCGGCGGCGGCGTTCATGGGGACGGCGCCGGGCGCGCTCGTGGGCGACGCGGCCGGCGAGCGCGGCGGGAAGCCGGTGTCGTTCTTCCAGGCGGCGTCGGACCTCGGCGGCGTCGTCGGGCCGCTGCTGGCGGGGGCGCTCGCGGACGCGGCGTCGCCGACGGCGGCGTTCGCCTCGGCCTTCGTGCTGCTCGGGCTGACCGCGGTGGTCGGGCTGCGGGTGCCGCGGCGCTGACCTGGCGGGATCCACTGGGAAGAGACGCCCGCAGGCATGGTGGTCGAGTAGCCGCGGAGCGGCGTATCGAGACCTGCCGTGACCAGCAGGCCGGGTCTGCAGACCTCCGTCGGACGCTGGTGGATCTCGATACGCCCGCTGCGCGGGCTACTCGATCAGCAGGGGTGGGCCGCTGCGCGGGCTACTCGATCAGCAGGGGTGGCCCGCTGCGCGGGCTGCTCGATCAGCAGGGGCGGCTAGGTGTTGCGGCCGCGGGCGTCGACGGGCCAGGTGGCGGTGGTGCCGTCGGCGCGGAGGACGCGGTAGTCGTCGGCGAGGTTGACGGCGACGCAGACGTGGTTGGGGGCGATGCGGATCCGGGTGCCGAGCGGCAGGTCGACGCCGGTGATGGTGGCGTGGTGCTCCGAGAGGACGGTGATGCGGGCCTCGGGGTGCTCGAGGAGGCGGCCGAAGCCGGTCGAGGCGGCGCCGCGGTCGGAGGAGAGCACCTTGCTGCCGGCGTCGGCGATCAGGTGGTCGTCGCGGCGGGCGACGATCGTCGCGAGCACGGTGACGGCGATCGACTCCGGGCCGATGGTGCCCATCTCCCACTGCTGCGCGTCGCCGAGGGCGGAGACGCCCGGGCGCAGCTCGGCGAGGACGCCGGTGTCCGCGAACTCGAGCGACGGGGTCGAGCCTCCGCTGATCACGCGGGCCGGGACTCCGGCGTCGGCGAGCGAGGCGGCGGCGGCACTGAGCGCGGCGGCCTCGTCGCGGGCCGCGGCCCGGCGGCCGTCGAGGGCGTAGCTGTGACCGGGGAAGGTGAAGACGCCGACCACGTCGAGCCCGGCCTCGGCCGCGGCGGCGGCCACCGCGCCGGCCTCCTGCGGCGGCACTCCGCTGCGGTGGTGGCCGGAGTCGACCTCGACGACGACCTCGAGGCCGTCGGGGATCGCCGCGGCCAGGCGGCGCGCCGACTCCGCGGAGTCGACGCCGACCCGGACCCGCGCCCGCTCGAGCACGCCGCGCAGCCGGACCGCGCGCTCGGCGTCGAGCCAGAGCGGGTAGGCGATGAAGAGGTCCTCGACACCGCCGGCCGCGAACACCTCGGCCTCCGACACGGTCGCGACGGTGAGGCCGACCGCGCCGGCCGCCAGCTGCCGCCGGGCGATCTCGATCGACTTGTGGGTCTTGGCGTGCGGGCGCAGCGCGACGCCCCGCTCGCGAGCCGAGCGGGCGGTGGCCGCGATGTTGCGGTCGAGGACCGCCTCGTCGAGGACGAGCGCGGGCGTGGGGACGCTGTCCGGAATGCGAGGCATGGCGCGATCATAGGGCGGCTCTCCTCTACGGTGAAGGAGACGACGAGCGGCGGGGGCGGCGTCTCGACCGAGCCTCAGACGCGAAGGAGCGCCGCATGCGCGAGCAGGAAGCCCGATCCCACCACGAGGACTCCGCGGCGCGCGCGGCCTCCTTCGGTCGGGGCATGCTGACCGCGACGTACGCGCTCCGGCACGAGAAGGGGCTCGACGTCGTGTTCCTGCTCCGCGGCACCGGCCCCGACTTCCTGATCGGCATGGGCGCCGCCTCGGACGACTTCCGCTCCGTCCTCTCCATCGGCCTCGACAGCCGCGACGGCGTGCTCCGCCCCACCGCGAGCCACACGATCGACGGCCGCCGCCGCGGAGTCCCGGCGCGGGTGGTCTACCGGAGCGACGGAGCCCTGGTCGTCGAGGCGAGCCCGCTGCCGCTGCGCGATCGGCCCGCGTCGCTCAAGTGCTGGTCGTTCGTCCGCTCGGGCGAGGACGAGCACTACTCCGACGTGATCGGCTTCGTCGCGCCGTCGCTCGCCGCTCTGCCGCCCGTGCCGCTGAAGACGCGGCCGCGGGCGCGCAGGCCCTAGGGTGTGGTCAGGCCGGTCCGCCGCCGGTCGCCCGCGCCCGACGGAAGGCCGAGCTCCATGGATCCCGACGACTCCCCGACCCTCGAGCA
The DNA here is from genome assembly GCF_022815495.1 of Rathayibacter sp. VKM Ac-2929. Lineage (NCBI taxonomy): Bacteria > Bacillati > Actinomycetota > Actinomycetes > Micrococcales > Microbacteriaceae > Rathayibacter > Rathayibacter sp. VKM Ac-2929. Next base: position 303,541 of record NZ_JALGRV010000001.1, on the reverse strand, counting down.
GGCGCCGCCGCAGCGGCGGATCGTCACCACCCGCACCGGCGCCGTGGTCGCGGTCGGCGTGCTCGGCGCGGTGATGCGCACCGAGGGTGCCATCTACGGCACGGTGCTCTCGATCACGCTGATCGCCGTCGGCTGGGACAAGGACACCGATCTCGACGTCCTGCTGTTCCTGCTCGGCTCGGTGACGGTGTTCTGGGTCGCGCACCTCTACTCCGGGACGATCGCGCGCCTGCCCGAGTCGGATCCGACGCCGCGCACGGTCCTCGCGGCCGTGCGGGACACCGCCCGGCACTCGATCGGGATGATCGCCGCGATGGTCGTGCCGGCGCTGCTGCTCGCGCTCGGGCCGCTCGGGGTGCTGGACGAGTGGACGGCGTACTACCTGGCGCTCGGAGCGGGTGTCGTGATCCTCGCGGCGCTCGGCTACCTGATGTCGGCGCGGCGCGGCAGCTCGTGGAAGCGGCGGGTGCTGAGCACGCTCGTGACGACGCTGCTCGGGTTCGTCGTGGTGTGGCTGAGCACGCTGGTGCACTGAGCACGCTGGTGCACTGAGCCCTCGACGCGGGACGGGCGCGGCTGCCAGGCTGACGGGATGACCTCTCAGCCCTCCGCGCTCCGCCCCTTCGGCCCCTCCGGCGCCCTGGTGACCCGGCTCACCCTCGGCACCTCCTGGAACCCCGATCGCGTCGGCTCGCTCGACACGGTGCCCGCGCTCGAGCGCGTGCTCGACTCCGGCGCCGGCCGCCCCGTCTCGGTGATCGACACCTCCAACGAGTACGCGCTCGGGCACAGCGAGCGGCTGATCGGCGAGGCGCTGCGGGCGCGCGGCGGGGTCCCGGAGGGGATCACCGTCGTCACGAAGCTCGACCGCGACCCGGAGACCGGCAGCTACTCGGCCGAGCGGATGCGCCGCAGCCTCGACGAGAGCCGCGAGCGCCTGGGCATGGACGTGCTGCCGCTGCTCTACCTGCACGACCCGGAGCGCATCTCCTACGACGAGGCCTTCGCCGAGGACGGCCCGGTGCGCGCGCTCGTCGCGATGAAGGAGGCGGGCGCCGCGCTCTCGATCGGCATCTCGGGCGGGCCGGCGCCGATGCTGCGGCACTACGTCGACACCGGGCTCTTCGACGCCGTGATCACGCACAACCGGTTCACGCTGGTCGACCGCTCCTCCGAGGAGCTGATCGACGCCTCCGTCGCGCGCGGCGTCGTCGTGGTCAACGCGGCCGTCTACGGCGGCGGGGCGCTCGCGCGCTGGCCCGAGCCGGTCCGCAGCTACGCGTACGCGCCGGCGCCGCAGGAGATCGTCGACGCGGTCGCCGCGATGGGCGAGGCCTGCGAGCGGGCGGGCGTGCCGCTCGCCGCCGCCGCCCTGCAGTTCTCGACCCGGGACCCGCGCGTGACGACGACGGTGGTCGGCGCGACGAGCGCCGAGCACTACGACGCGTTCGTCGCGGACGACGCGCTCGACATCCCGGACGCGCTGTTCGAGGAGCTGGAGTCGCTCGCGCCGCCGAGCTCGGTCTGGCAGGAGGCGCCCGGGGCGACCTGGCCGCGCTGAGCGACGGCGTGGGGCGTCCCTCGGAGGGCCGCGCCGGGCGTCGGCGGAGCGGCGGCGTCGCGTCAGGGGGACGGCCGCCGCGCGACAGCGGGCATACCCGGGCCGCTCCGTCGGTTGGCCCTGAGATGACCGACGCACCTCGCACCACCACCGACTCCCCCGCCCTCTTCCAGCCGCTGACCCTCCGCTCCCGCACGGCGCGCAACCGCGTCTGGGCCGCGCCGATGTGCCAGTACTCGGTGGAGGCGCAGGACGGCGTGCCGACGCCGTGGCACCTCGTGCACCTCGGCTCGCTCGCGCGCGGCGGGGCGGGGGTCGTGATCGTCGAGGCGACCGGCGTCGTCCCCGAGGGGCGGATCAGCCCCTGGGACACCGGCCTCTGGAACGACGAGCAGCAGGCGGCCTGGGCGCCGATCGTCGACTTCGTGCACGGGCAGGGCGCCCTCGCCGGCATCCAGCTCGCGCACGCCGGCCGCAAGGCGTCGACCTACCGCGAGTGGAGCGGGCGCGGCTCCGTCCCTGTCGACGAGGGCGGCTGGGAGACGGTCGCCCCCTCCGCCGTCGCGTTCGAGGGCTACGCGGTGCCGCGGGCGCTCGACGTCGAGGAGCTCCCGGGCCTCGTCGAGGCGTTCCGCGCCTCCGCCCGCCGTGCCGTGGACGCGGGCTTCGACGTGATCGAGCTGCACGCGGCGCACGGCTACCTGCTGCACCAGTTCCTCTCGCCGCTCTCGAACCACCGCGAGGACGCCTACGGCGGATCGCTGGAGAACCGCGCGCGGCTCCTGCTCGAGGTCGTCCGCGCGGTGCGGGCCGAGATCGGCGAGCTGCCGCTGCTGGTGCGCTTCTCCGCCACCGACTGGGCCGAGGGCGGCTGGACGCTCGAGGAGACGATCCGGGTCTCGGAGTGGGCGCGCGACGAGGGCGTCGACCTCTTCGACGTCTCGACCGGAGGGCTCGTGAAGGGGACCGACATCCCGGTGGCGCCGCTCTACCAGGTGCCGTTCGCGCGCGAGGTGGGCCGGGCGACCGGCGCTCCCGTCGGGGCGGTCGGGCTGATCACGACGGCGGAGCAGGCCGAGGGCGTGGTGGCCGGCGGCGACGCGGACGTGGTGCTGCTGGCGCGCGAGCTGCTGCGCGACCCGCACGCTCCGTCGCGGATGGCGCGCGAGCTCGGCGCTCCGCTCGGGCTGGTGCCGCCGCAGTACGCCCGGGCCTGGCGCTGAGACGACGAAGGGCCGGGGGCGTCGCCGCCTCCGGCCCTTCAGCTCGTTCTGCTACTTCTCGTCCGCCTCACCCTCGGAGTCGCTCGGGGCGTCCTCCTCGGGGTTGAAGTGCGAGTCGCCCGAGACGCCCAGGGCGATCCCGTCCTCGGAGTCGGGGATGGTGCCCTCGGTGCCGAGGCCGCCGTCCTCAGGAGTGCCGGTGTCCGGGGTGCTGTCGTCCGACATCGGGCTCAGGCCTCGACGTCGCCGCGCCAGGCGCCGTCCGGCGAGCCCTTGGACTCGATGTACTCCTTGAAGTTCTTGAGGTCCTTCTTGACAGCGTGGCTGCCGGCGCCGACGAGCGAGCCGACGGTCTCGAGGAAGCCCTCGGGCTCCCAGTCGAGCTGCACGGTGACGCGGGTCTCGGTGTCCGAGAGCTTGTGGAAGGTGACGACGCCGGCGTGGTCGGTCTCGCCGCCGGTGCTGTTCCAGGCGACGCGCTCGTCGGGGTGCTGCTCGGTGATGTTGGCCTCGAACTCGCGCTCGACGGGGCCGACCTTCACCTTCCAGACGGTGAGGACGTCGGTGACCTGCTGGATGGACTCGACCTCGTCGAGGAACTTGGGGAACTCCTCGAACTGCGTCCACTGGTTGTACGCGACGGACACGGGGACGTTGACGTCGACGGTCTCGATGATCTGCGACACGGTAGTGCTCCTTGATGTCTCACTCGGTGTGCGGCAGGCCGCTGTTGCGGTCGCCTCCCTCGACGGTAGAGGCGAGCCGCCTGGGAGTTCACGTGGTTGCGGCTGGACGCAGACGTGGTACAACCCGGGAGCGGGTGGATCTCGATACGCCCTCTGCGAGGGCTACTCGATCAGCATGAGGCGCGGGCCGCTCCGTTCCATGCTGGTCGAGTAGCCGCGGAGCGGCGTATCGAGACCCGACGTCTGCAGAACGGTGGATCTCGATACGCCCGTTTCGCGGGCTACTCGATCAGCATGGGTGGCCCGCTGCGAGGGCTACTCGATCAACATGAAGCGCGGGTCAGTCGTCGGTGCCGGCGTAGCGGTAGGCGGTGAACGTCGGGGTGCCGGTCGTCGCGTAGAGGCCGAGGACGCGGCCGGTGAAGGACGTGGCGGTCTCGGCGGTGAAGGAGCGGCCGTCGATGCGGGCGAGGGTGCGGGAGACGCCGCCCGCCTCCGCGCGGAGGACGAGGAAGTCGCTCGTCATCTGGCCGGGGCCGAAGCCGACGCCGGCGTCGCGCTCGGACTCCAGCATCAGCGTCACCGGGCCCTCCGGCAGCTCGGCGGTCCACTCCTGCTCGAAGGAGGGGATCACGGCGCGGGCGGTGACCCGCGTGCCGGAGCCGGTCGACTCCGCCTCGACCGACGCGAAGGTCGTCTCGTCGTAGCGGACGGCGAGCCCGCCGACGCCGGCCGACACGTCGGCGACGACCGAGGCCTGCATGGTCTGGGTGAGCTGGCGCCGCCCGACGAAGGTGGGCTGCGGGTGGCGCAGGGTGCGCCCCTCCCCCTGCAGCGCCAGCCGGCCGTCCTCGACGGTCGCGAGCGCGGTCGGGAGGCGGCGCACGCCGATCCAGCCCGCGTCGAGCGGCCCGGAGAAGTCGACGTCGTCGCGCAGCGGACCGCGCGGCGAGAGCGCGACGGGCTCGGCGACCGGCCAGCCGTCCACCCAGGTCACCCGCGTGACGAAGGTCTCCCGGCCGAGCGCCGAAAACGCGCGGGTCGCTCCGCGCGGGCGGACGCCGAGCAGCACGATCAGGGTCGAGCCGTCGGGGCCCTCCACCAGGTCGCCGTGGCCGGTGTTCTGCACCGGTCGGGTGGTGCCGCGGGCGGTGAGGAACGGGTTGCCGGGCGCGGTCTCGAACGGGCCGGTCGGCGCGTCGCTCCGGGCGATCGAGACGCCGTGGCCGCGCTCCGTGCCGCCCTCGGCGATGAGGAGGTACCAGACGTCCCGGCCGTCGACCGAGCGCCGGTAGAGGTGGGGCGCCTCCGGGAAGCCGCCGCCGGTGCCCGACCACAGCGAGCGCGGCTCCTCCAGGATGCGGCCGGCCGCGAGGTCGACCCGCACCTGCTGGATGCCGAGGTGCGCGCCGGCCTCCTCGCCGCTCAGGATCAGGCCGGAGTAGGTGACGTACGCGGTGCCGTCCTCGTCCCAGGCGAGGTCCGGGTCGATGCCCTGGAGGGGGCCGCCGTCGGCGTCGGTCAGGACGGTGCCGTCGCTCCACTCGCCGGCCGGGTCCGCCGCGGTGAAGACGACGGTGCCGACTCCCGCGGGGACCGAGACGATCACGTGGAAGAGGCCGTCGTGGTGGCGGATGGTCGGCGCCCACACGCCGAGGCCGGTGGGCACCTCCTCCACACCGATCTGCTCGGCGCGGGTCGCGACGTTGCCGACGCGCTCCCAGGTCTCGAAGTCGGTGCTGCGGTACACGGGGATGCCGGGCAGGTACTCGAACGTCGAGGTGACCAGGTAGTAGACGCCGTCGGCGCGGACGACGCTGGGGTCGGGGTTGAAGCCGGGGATCAGCGGGTTCGGGAACGGGGCGCCGACCCCGCCCTGCGCGACTCCGCCCGGCACGACGCCGCCGCTCATGCGCGCAGCTCCAGCTCGGTCACCAGCGGGACGTCCTCGAGCGAGGTGCCGAGGCGGATGGTGAACGCTCCGGCCTCGTACTCCCAGCCGTCGTTCCAGGTGGCGAGCAGGCGGGTCGGGACGGTCACGGCGATCTGCGCGCTCGAACCCGCCTCCAGCGTCGCGCTCTCGAAGCCGACCAGCCAGCGCACCGGGCGCTCGACGGCGGAGTCGCGGCGCTCGGCGTAGGCCTGCAGCACGACCTTGCCGGCGCGCTCGCCGGTGTTCACGACGTCGACGAGGAGTTCGACGTCCTCGCCGCCGCGGACGGGCTCGGGGGTCGAGACCGAGACGAGCTCGAACGAGGTGTAGCCGAGGCCGTGGCCGAAGACGTAGGCCGGCTCGACCTCGCTGCGCAGCCAGGCCCGGTAGCCGATGTGGATGCCCTCGTCGTAGTGCAGCTCGCCGTCGGTCGGCAGCGTGGAGAGGACGGGGACGTCCTCGATCGCGACCGGCCAGGTGGTGGGCAGGCGTCCGCCGGGCTCGACCCGGCCGAGCAGGACGTCGGCGACCGCGTCGCCCATCTCCTGACCGCCGAAGTAGCCGACCAGCACGGCCGCCACCTCGTCGCGCCAGGGCAGCAGCACGGGGGCGCCGGCGTTCACGACCACGACGGTGCGCGGGTTGACCGCGGCCACGGCGCGCACGAGCGCGTCCTGCTGGCCGGGCAGGTCGAGCGAGCTGCGGTCGTAGCCCTCGGACTCGACCGCGGAGTTGGTGCCGACGACCACGAGGGCGACGTCGGCGTCGCGGGCGAGCGCCACCGCCTCCGCGATCAGCTCGTCGGCGGGGGTGGCGTCGGGCTCGAGGCCGTAGGTGAAGCCGAGCGCACCCTCGAGGTCGCCCTCCGCGTGCACGATGTCGTACTCGATCCGGATGTCGACGGGAGTGCCGGCGGTGACCGTCAGCGGCGCGGAGACCGACGGCGGGGCGAGCAGCGCGGCGCCGAGGTCGGAGCCGACGGCGGCGAGGGTCTCCTCGAGGAAGAGCGCGCCGTCGACGTAGACGCGGGCGGTGCCGGCGACGGCGAAGCCCAGGCGGACGGTCGCGTCGGCGGCGGGGGTGAGGATCGTCGAGAACTCGACGCGGGCCGACGCGGCGATCGGGGCGGTGCCGCCGAACCAGACCAGCGAGGTGGCGCGGCGGTCCTCGACGAACAGCTCCGCGCCGTCCTCGGCGAGGAAGCGGACGCGCTGGCCGGGCTCGCCGGTGACCGGGTTGGTGATCGTCTCGAGGACGAGCGGGGCGACGCCGTCCTGCACGACCGCGCCGAGGGCGTAGTCGACGCGGGCGTGCGGCAGGGCGGCGCGGACGCCGTCGAGCGGAGTGACGACCTTCTCGGGCAGGACCGTCGCGGATCCGCCGCCCTGGGTGCGCGCCTCGCGGGCGTTGTGGCCGATGACGGCGACGGAGGTGAGCGCCGAGGCGTCCCAGGGCAGCTCGCCCTCGTTGCGCAGCAGGACGCTGCCGGCGGCGGCGGCCTCGCGGGCGAAGGCCCGGCCGTCCTCGACGAGGACCGGCTCGGCGACGGCGGGCTCGAAGCCCTCGAGCGCGCCGACGCGGGCGGCGAGGCGGAGGATGCGGCGGACCTTGCGGTCGACGACGGACTCCTCGATCGAGCCGTCGCGGACGGCGGCAACGAGCGCGGCGCCCCACGGGCCGTCGGGGCCGGGCATCACGAGGTCCTGCGCCGCGCGGGCGCTGTCGACGGTGCGGACAGCGGTCCAGTCGCTGATGACGACGCCGTCGAAGCCCCACTCGCTGTTCAGCGGGGTCTCCAGCAGGTCGCTCTCGGTGGCGGTGGTGCCGTTGATCGAGTTGTAGGAGCTCATCACGAGCCAGGCGCGGGTCTCGACGATCGCGCGCTCGAAGGCGAGCAGGTAGAGCTCGCGGAGCGCGCGGTCGCCGACCCGGACGTCGACGGTGAAGCGGTCGGTCTCGGAGTCGTTGGCGATGTAGTGCTTGGGAGTGGCGCCGACGCCGTTCTCCTGCACGCCGGCCACGTAGGCGGCGGCGAGATCGGCGGTGAGCACCGGGTCCTCGCTGAAGCCCTCGAAGTGGCGGCCGCCGAGCGGGGAGCGGTGCAGGTTGATGGTCGGGCCGAGGACGACGTCGACGTCCTTGCGGCGCGCCTCGACCGCGGCGGCGGCGCCGTAGCGGCGGGCGATCGAGCGGTCCCAGGAGGAGGACAGCGCGGTGGCGGAGGGCAGGTTGAGCGAGGGCGAGCGCTCGTCCCAGACCTCGCCGCGGACGCCCGACGGGCCGTCCGAGACGAGCATGCGGCGCAGGCCGATCCTCTCGATCGGCCAGGTGGTCCAGAAGTCGCGGCCGGTGAGCAGCTGCACCTTCTCCTCGAGGTCGAGGCGCCCGATCAGCTCGGTGAGCAGGGCGTCGGCGTCGGGTCCCTCGGCCGGGATGCGGGGAGCAGTGGAGGTGTCGGTCACGGTGACTCTTTCTCTCTCGGGAGGCGACGTCGTCGTCCCTCAAAACCTAGCAGTAGTGGGTTTCTAACGGTGCACCCCGCCCGGCCCCCTCCGCGAGATGCCACTTATGACGCGAAAACGCGGCGTGTCGCGCTCATAAGTGGCATCTCGCGGAGAGGGGAGGGACGCGCGCGCGTCCGGGGGGCGGGTGTCAGGAGTGGGCGGCCACGAAGGCGCGGCGCTCCTCGCGGCGGGTGGCTTGGCGGACCGGGTCGGCGACGGGGGCGGCCAGGAAGAGGCGCTGGGTGTAGGCGTGCTCCGGGCGGGAGGTGACCTGGTCGCCGTCGCCCCACTCCACGATCTCGCCGTGGTACATCACGGCGACGCGGTGCGAGAGGTGCCGCACGACGGCGAGGTCGTGCGAGACGAAGAGGTAGGCGACTCCGGTGCGCTCCTGGATCTCGGTGAAGAGATCGAGGACGCGCGCCTGGGTGGAGAGGTCCAGCGCCGAGACGGGCTCGTCGCAGACGATCAGCCGCGGCTCGAGGGCGAGCGCCCGGGCGATCGCGATCCGCTGGCGCTGACCGCCGGAGAACTCGCGCGGCAGGCGGTCGGCCGCGGACTGCGGCAGCCCGACCTGGTCGAGCAGCTCGCGCACCCGCTTCGAGGCGACCTTGGCGTCGACCTTCCGCACGGTGAGCGGCTCGACCAGGATCTGCTCGATCGTCAGCGACGGGTTGAGCGAGGTGTACGGGTCCTGGAAGACGACCTGGATCTCGGAGGAGAGCCCGCGGCGCTGGCGCCGGTCGAGGTGCGCGATGTCGCGCTTGTTGTAGAGGATCTCGCCGCCGGTGACCGGGGCGAGCCCCAGCACCGCACGGCCGAGCGTGGTCTTGCCCGAGCCGGACTCGCCGACCAGGCCGACGGTCTCGCCGGGGCGGATGTCGAGCGAGACGCCCTTCAGCGCCTGGAACGGCTTCGCGCGGAAGCCCTTGCCCGGGTACTCGACGACGACGTCCTTGACGTCCAGCAGCAGCTCGGACGGTGCGGCGGGTGCGGCGCTCATCGGCTCGACTCCTTCACGGCGGTGGTGGCGACGAGCGGTCCGCGGGCGGGCCCCTCCTCGAGGATCGCGTCGAACAGGGCGCGGGTGTAGGGGTGACGGGGGTCGGCGAAGATCGAGCGCACGGGCCCGGTCTCGACGATCCGGCCGTCGCGCATGACCGAGACGCGGTCGCACAGGTCGGCGACGACGCCGAAGTTGTGCGTGACGAGGATCATGCCCATGTTCAGCTCCGACTGCAGCTCGCGGAGCAGGTCGAGCACCTCGGCCTGCACCGTGACGTCGAGCGCGGTGGTCGGCTCGTCGGCGATCAGCAGGTCGGGGTCGCAGGAGACGGCGCCGGCGATCAGCACGCGCTGGGCCATGCCGCCGGAGACCTCGTGCGGGTAGGCGTCGAACGTGCGCTGCGGGTTCGGGATGCCGACCCGGGCGAGCAGGCCGAGCGCCCGCTCCTTCGCCGCCGCCTTCGAGAGGCCGAGGCAGATCCGCATCGGCTGCACGAGCTGCGTGCCGATGGTGAAGGAGGGGTCGAGGTTCGACATCGGCTCCTGCGGGATGTACGCGATGCGCTTGCCGCGGAGCTTGGTCATCTCCTTCTCCGACAGGTGCGCGAGGTCCTTGCCGTCGAAGACGATCGAGCCGCCGGTGATCCGGCCGCCCTCGGGCAGCAGGCGCAGCACCGACCAGGCGGTCTGCGTCTTGCCCGAGCCGGACTCGCCGATCAGGCCGTGGATCTCGCCGCGGCGGACCGCGAGCGAGACGTCGTGCACGACCGTCTTGACCGAGCCGTCGTTCTGGCCGTAGCCGACCGAGAGGTTCGTGACGCGGAGGATCTCTTCTGAGCTCTTCGCGCCGGCCTCCTCCTCGTGCACGACGGTCTTCGGCGCCGCGGCGTCCTCGTCGAGCATCGTCTGGATGCCGATCGTGGACAGGCTGGTCGGCACCGTCGCGGGCGCCGAGGCCGACTTGCGCTTCTTCGAGCGCTTGGCTCCGGAGGCGCTGCGCTCGAGCTCGTCGCGCATCGCGTTGCCCAGCAGGGTCAGCGCGATGGAGGTGAGCGCGATCGCGAGGCTCGGCCAGAGCATCAGGATCGGGGCGTTGAAGACGTTGGAGAAGCCGTCGTTGAGCATCGAGCCCCAGGTCGGGATCGACAGGTCGCCGAGGCCGAGGAACTCGAGTCCCGCCTGGATGGCGATCGCGATGCCGGCGACCAGCGAGGCCTGGATGATGACGGGAGCGCGGACGACGGTGAGGATGTGCCGGGCGATGATCCGGCCGTTGCTGAGTCCGGAGACCCGGGCCGCGTCGACGAAGAGCTCGCCGCGCACCGCGGTGACGGAGGCGTAGACCAGCCGGTGGAAGGCCGGCGAGAGCAGGACGCCGAAGATGGCCATCGAGAGCCACATCGACGGGCCGATGACGGCGCGGGCCGCCAGCAGGACGACGAAGCCGGGCAGCGCCATCACGAGGCCGGAGGTCCAGGCCGAGACGGAGTCGAACCAGCCGCCGAAGTAGCCGGCCAGCAGTCCGCTGGTGACGCCGATGACGACGGCGACCGCGAGCGCGACCAGGGCGCCGGCGAGGCTGAACTGGGTGCCGAAGAGCAGTCGCGAGAGGACGTCGCGGCCGGCGCTGTCGGCGCCGAGCAGGTGCGCGGCGCCGGGCTCGGCGAGCACGTCCTGCAGCGAGGCGCGGTTGGGGTCGGCCGGGGCGAGCAGCGGCGCGAAGATCCCGGAGAGGACGACGATCGCGAGGAAGACGAGCGAGACGAGCCCGACCGGGTTGTGCAGCAGGCGGCGGAAGAGGTGCGTGCGGGCGGCGCGCTCCTCCACTCCGACCGACGGGGTGCTGGCGGGCAGCGGAGTCGTGGCGGTCATGAGAGTCGCACCTTCGGGTTGAGCCAGCCCTGGAGCAGGTCGATGAGCAGGTTGACGATGACGACGATGATCGCGGTGATCAGCACGAGGCCCATCACCAGCGGGATGTCGCCCTGGGTGGTCGCGGTGACCGCGACCTGGCCGAGGCCGGGGATCGCGAAGATCTGCTCGACGATGACGGCGCCGCCGAGGAGGCCGATGAACTGCACGGCGAGGACGGCGAGCGCGGGGCCGCCGGCGTTCCGCAGCACGTGCTGGAAGACGATCCGGTTGGCGGGCAGGCCGCGCGAGCGCAGGGTCCGCACGTAGTCCTGGCGGAGCGCGTCGATGACGGAGCCGCGGACCTGCTGGGCGACGCCGGCGATGCCGCCGATCGCGAGGGCGATGATCGGCAGGGTGACCGTGGCGATCCAGCCCGAGAACGAGTCGGTGAGGTTGACGTAGCCGGTGGGCTTGAACCAGCGGAGGTTGATCGCGAAGACGGTGACGAGGCCCAGCGCGATCAGGAAGCCGGGGATCGCGAAGCCGAGGATCGACACCAGCTGCACGAGCTTGTCGGCCCAGCCGCGGCGGACCGCGGCCCAGACACCGAGCACGACCGCGACGATCGCGGAGATGATCGTGGCGCCGATGACCAGGGAGAGCGTGACGGTGACGCGGGTGGAGATGGCGGTGGTGACCGCCTGCCCGGTGAACCAGGAGCTGCCGAGGTCGCCGGTGACCGCGTGGCCGAGCCAGCCGAGGTACTGCGACCAGATCGGCTGGTCGAGGCCGAGCTGCGCGGCGCGCTGGGCGACCGCCTCCGGCGTCGCGTTCTGCCCGAGGATGCGGCGGGCGATGTCGCCGCCGCCGAGATAGAGGAGTGCGTAGGCGACGACGGAGATCAGCACCACGAGGATGATCCCCGAGACGACGCGTCGCAGGATGAACCTGGTCATCAGTGGTCCTTCGAACGGAGGAGGGCGCGGGCCTGATCAGCGGATCGGGCGGCGCGAAGAGAGGGAGCGGGCGGGTCGACCGGAGCCGACCCGCCCGCTGATCCGGATCAGGCCGGGGTGATGTTCCAGAGGTACGGGTAGGCGTTGCCCGTCTGGGTCTCGACCTTGGTGTTCGCGTCGGTCACGAAGCTCGACTGCTGGCGGTACCAGGGGGCGAACCAGGCGTTCTCGACCGTGTAGGCGTTGACGGCCTGGACGGCGGCGGCGTAGCCGGACTCGTCCGCGGTGCGGACGGCCTCGATCAGCGTCTCGAGCTCGGGGTCGGCGTTCTTGAAGGGGTTGAAGATCGCGTTGGGGCTGAGCTCGAAGTTGATCAGGGCCCAGTCGGGGTCCTGCTGCAGCGTGAGCCAGGTGGCGGCGTACTTCGGGGCGAGGACGTCGGCGATGAAGTTGTTGCCGGCGTCGGTGTAGGTGACGGTGATGCCGACCTCGGAGAGCTGCTGCTGGATCAGCGTGAAGGTCGAGGAGCCGACGAGCGAGCTCGAGGGCATGTTCAGCTCGAAGCCGTCCGGGTAGCCGGCCTCGGCGAGGAGCTCCTTGGCCTTCTCGGGGTCGTAGGGGTAGTCGTCGTCGAGCGACTCGTCGTAGCCCTCGGAGGAGGTCGGGAAGATCTGCGTGGTCGGGGTGCCGTAGCCCTGGCCGATGGCCTTCAGCAGCGACTCCTTGTCGAACGCGTAGTTGATGGCCTGGCGGACGCGGACGTCCTTCAGAGCCGGCGCGATGGTGCCGTCGCGGTCGAGCAGCAGCAGACCGGTCCAGTTGAGCTCGAAGGCGTTGACGGTGAAGCCCGACGCCTCGATCTCCTTGAGGTCGTTGTTGTCGACCGTGTTCGCCGCGTTGACCTGACCGCCCTTGATCGCGTTCACCAGAGCGGTGGAGTCGCTGTAGACGTTGATGTTCAGGTTGTCGTAGTGGACCGAGTCCTCGTCCCAGTAGCCGTCGCGCTTGGTGAAGGCGTAGGAGGTGCCGATGACGGTCTTCGACGCGTCGAGCTCGTAGGGGCCGGAGCCGACCGGGACGGTCTGGATGTCGGCGGACTCGAAGGCGGAGGGCGCCTCGACGAGGCCGGCGTTCTGGGTCAGGTAGAAGAGGAACGTCGGGTTGGCCTGCTTGAGGGTCACCGTGACGGTCGAGGCGTCGGTCGCGACGGCGTCGGCGAGGTCGGCCATCTTGTTCGTGTCGGGCGAGTTGCCGTCGCGGAAGCGGATCAGGTTCTGCGCGACGGCGTCGGCGTCGAGCGTCGATCCGTCGGAGAAGGTCACACCGTCGCGGATCTTCAGGGTGAGGACCGTGTTGTCCTCGTTGTAGGTCCACTCCGAGGCGAGGCCCTCGGTGATGGTGCCGTCGGGCTCGGCCCGCAGCACGCTGTCGTAGACGGCCTGCATGTACGGCGACTCGTTGGCCCAGTACGAGTCCGCCGCGGCGAACGTCGACAGGGTCTGGATCGCACCCAGCGTGAGCGTCTCGCTCGAGCCGCCGGAGGCGCCTCCGCCGGAGTCGGCCGCGCAGCTGGTCAGGCCGACCATCGTGGTGACGGCGATCGCAGCGGCCGCCAGCCTCTTCCATCGGAACATCTTCGGTCTCCAGGTTCTCCCGGTTCTCCCATGAACCGGTGCCGAGGAAGCTAACACGAAAAACAGATGACCCCTAGGTTTTGGGAAGAAAAACTTCGGCCCGTTAGGTTTTCGTGATTCTCGTGACCGTTCACATCCCGCGAGGCGCTTGGAACTGCACGCTGACGGGGAGCTTTCCGAAAGCCGACTCGGCACCAGGTTTTTGACTCGGAAACCTCTAGCGGCTAGGTTTCTCGCACCGGAGGCTCCGTGCCCCCTCGCAACGATGCGCCTGGAGGCACTTCATGGCACTCCCCACCTCTCCCCCGCGGCGACCGCGCGGGCAGTACGCCAAGACCGCCGCCCGGCGCGCCGAGATCGTGGCCGCGGGCCTGGAGGTCTTCTCCGCGAGCGGCTACCACGCCGCGTCACTGCGCGAGATCGCCGAGAAGGTCGGGCTCAGCCAGGCCGGCGTGCTGCACCACTTCGCCAACAAGTGGGAGCTGCTCTCGGCGGTGCTCACCCTCCGCGACGACCACTCGATCGTCCGGGTACCCAGCGGCGACGCCGTGCCCGGCATCGACACGGTCCGCGCGCTGATCGACCTGGTCGCCTACAACACCGAGATCCCCGGCCTCGTCGAGCTGCAGTGCGTGCTCTCGGCGGAGGCGACCCACGCCGACCACCCGGCGCACGAGTACTTCGCGAACCGCTACCGCTTCATCGTCGACCTGTTCACCGGCGCGTTCGGCGACATGCTGACCCGCGGGCAGCTGGTGCCGGGCGTGGATCCGCGCAGCGCCGCGATCCGCGTCATCGCGACCATGGACGGGCTGCAGGTGCAGTGGCTCCTCCAGCGCGACGCCCTCGACATGCAGGCCGAATTCCGGCGCACCGTGCAGACCCTGACCACCGTGGAGGTGTGACCGTGGGCTTCTCCCGCGAATCGACCCTGGCCGCCGTCCTCGACCACGGGGAGGCGGGCGACGTCGTGCGCCGCTTCGTCCCGGGCGTCGTCAACTCGCCGCTGCTGGTGCAGCTGCGCTCCGCGCCCGTCGGGCTGGTCGTGGGGATGGATCCGCTGCTGAAGGCGGATCCCGAGCGCGAGGCCTCGTTCTGGGCGGCGCTCGACGCTGTCGACGACTCCGGAGTCGCGGCGCCGCGGCCGGAGCGGGTGGCGGTGCTGCCGCGCGCGGACTACGAGGGCGAGGACGTCGCTGTCGCGTCGGCCGTGGTGCGACCTGTCGCGGTGGGGACCGTGTGGGCGCCCGCCGAGGTCGTCGTCGACGGGCCGGCGCACGGCAACCCGTTCGTCGACGTCGAGTTCTCGGCGGAGTTCTCGCTCGGCGACGAGACGGTGCGGGCCGGCGGCTTCTACGACGGCGACGGGGTGTACCGGGTGCGGTTCCTGCCTCCTGCCGCCGGCGTCTGGAGCGTGACCACCGCCTCCACCGCGCGCTCGCTCGACGGGCTCACCGCCTCCGCGACCGTGGAGCCCGCCCTGCCCGGCGCGCACGGGCCGGTGCGGGTCGCCGACACCTTCCACTTCGCGCACGAGGACGGCACCCGGCACCTCCCGCTCGGCACGACCGCGTACGCCTGGACGCACCAGAGCGAGGCGCTGCAGGAGGCGACCCTCGCGACGCTCGCGGACGCGCCGTTCACCAAGGTGCGGCACTGCGTCTTCCCGAAGGCGTACCTGTACAACACGAACGAGCCGGAGCTGTACCCGTTCGAGCGCGACGGCGACGGCTGGGACTTCGACCGGCCCGTGCCCGCGTTCTTCCGCCGGCTGGAGGAGCGGGTCGCGGACCTCGACGCGCTCGGCATCCAGGCCGACGTGATCCTCTTCCACGCCTACGACCGCTGGGGCTTCTCGGACATGGGCCGCGCGGCCGACGACCTCGTCACCCGCTACGTCGTCCGGCGCCTGGCCGCCTCGCCGAACGTCTGGTGGTCGCTCGCCAACGAGTACGACCTGCTCTGGTCGAAGAGCGTCGACGACTGGGAGCGCCTCGCCGCGCTCGTCGTCGCCGAGGACCCGGTGGGCCACCTGCTCTCCATCCACAACTGCTTCGGCTTCTACGACTACTCCCGGCCCTGGATCACGCATGCATCCGTGCAGCGGATCGACGTGTACCGCACCGCAGAGAACACCGACGCCTGGCGCGAGCAGTGGGGCAAGCCGGTCGTGATCGACGAGTGCGCCTACGAGGGCGACATCGACCAGGGCTGGGGCAACATCACCGGCGAGGAGATGGTCCGGCGGTTCTGGGAGGGGGCGGTCCGCGGCGGCTACGTCGGCCACGGCGAGACGTACCTCAACGACCGCGAGGAGCTCTGGTGGTCGAAGGGCGGCGAGCTCGTCGGCGACAGCCCGGCGCGCATCGCGTTCCTGCGGCGCATCACCGCCGAGATGCCGGACGGGCGGATCGACCCGCTGCCCTCCGACTGGGACGCGCCCTGGGGCGGGGGCGGCGGCGTGCAGCTCGTGTACTTCGGCTTCAACCGGCCGCGGTTCCGGCAGATCGTCCGGGACCCCTCCGACTCCTGGATCGTCGACGTGATCGACACCTGGGGGATGACCGTCTCGCGGGTGCCCGGGGTGTTCTCCGGGTCGTTCCGGGTGGAGCTGCCGGCGCGGCAGTTCATGGCCGTGCGGCTGACGAAGGTCGTGTCGTGAGCGGGGTGCCGCCGCGGGTGCGGGTGATCTCGGACAACGACTACTCCGGCGACCCGGACGGGCTGGTGCAGCTCGCGCAGCACGCGCTGTCGGAGTCGGTCGAGCTGGCGCTCGTCGTCGGCTCGCGGCTGCGGCCGGGCGACCCGTTCGACGCCTCCGACCGGACCGCCGACAACGCGGCGGCGGCGGCGCGCGAGGTGCTCGCGCTCTGCGGGCGCCCGGACGTGCCGGTGGTGGCGGGGGCGAACACTCCTGATGCTGACGTCTCGGACGCGGCGCGCGCGATCGTGGCGGAGGCGCTGCGGGACGACCCGCGGCCGCTGTACCTCTGCGCCGGCGCCGGGCTGACCGAGGTGGCGGCGGCCCTGCGCCTCGAGCCGTCGATCGCCGCCAGGATGACGCTGGTCTGGATCGGCGGGCCCGAGCACCCGGGCCTGGCCGTCCCGCCGCCCGGCGCGATGCCGATCGAGTACAACCTGCTGATCGACGTGCCCGCCGCCGCCGAGGTGTTCGCGTCCGCGCTGCCGATCGAGCAGTTCCCGCGCGACGCCTACCGGCAGCCGCTCGCCTCCGTCGCCGAGCTCCGCGTGCGGATGCGCACCGCCGGCGAGCTCGGCCGGCACCTCTTCGACGCCCTCGACGGCGTCTTCCGCATGGGCGCCGCGCACGGCCTCAGCTTCGGCGAGACCTACGCCCTCGGCGACAGCCCGCTCGTCCTCGCGACCGCCCTGCTCTCCGCCTTCGAGCCCGACGCCTCCTCCAGCCGCATGGCACGGGTCCCCCGCCCCTCGATCACCCCCGACGGCCAGTACGGCCCCCGCGCCGGCGACGGCCCCGACCTGCGCGTCTACACCCACGTCGACACCCGCCTCCTCCTCGAGGACCTCTACGCAAAGCTCGCCCTCCGCGCCGCGGACGCCTGACCGCGAACGCGCGCTGCCGCCCGCGCAGCCGCGCCCTCACGCTGGTCGAAGTGCCGCGCAGCGGCACCCCCCCCTGATGGAAGAGCCGCGCAGCGCCGCCCCCATGCTGGTCGAGTAGCCGCGCAGCGGCGTATCGAGACCCACGCTCGCCAGAGCGCCGACCTCACGCCCCCCGCCCGTGCCACGGAGGATCTCGATACGCCCTCTGCGAGGGCTACTCGATCACCATGAAGCGCCCACGCGCAGACAGCAGAGCTACCAGAGCATGCTGGTCGAGTAGCCGCGCAGCGGCGTATCGAGACCCACGCTCACCAGCCCGCCGGCCGCCTGCTCCCGTCCCTGCCACGGCGGATCTCGATACGCCCTCTCCGAGGGCTACTCGATCACCATGAATCGCGACGCGCAGGCAGCAGGGCCACCAGAGCATGCTGACCGAAGTGCCGCGCAGCGGCACCCCCGTGCTCAGGGAGGAGCCGCGCAGCGCCGCCCCCATGCTGGTCGAGTAGCCGCTCAGCGGCGTATCGAGACCGACGCGTCCGAGCGCCGGCCGCACGTCTCGGGCTGGATCCGGCGCGCGGTTCGGCGCTTTCTGCGGTTCTGAGCCTGCGGAAGCAGCAGAAAGTGTCGAATCGCGACCAGCGGCGCCCTCGATCCGGCGCGAACGGTCGTCCACCGGCGCGGGGGACGACCGTTCGTGACGGGTGGGCGGGGGCAGCGCGGGTCAGTGCTGCGGGTCGCCGCCGAGCTGGCCGATGGGGGGCAGCGGGCCGCCGTCGTCGGCGCCGGTGCGTCGCCAGCGGGCGACGGCGTTGCCGAGGTGGTAGATCACGAGGGCCGCGGCCGCGCCGAGGACGATGCCGCCGAGCTCGAAGCCGCCGGAGCTGAAGGAGAAGCCGGCGATCGCGATGACGAGGGAGACGGCGGCCGTGTACTGGTTGACCGGGCGGGAGAAGTCGACGCGGTTGTCGATCCAGATCTTGATGCCGATCACGCCGATGAGGCCGTAGAGCGCGGTGGTCGCGCCGCCGAGGACGCCTGCCGGGATCGAGTTGAACACGGCGCCGACCTTGGGCGAGAGGCTGAGCAGCACGGCGGTGACGCCGGCCACCCAGTAGGCGGCGGTGGAGTAGACGCGGGTCGCGGCCATCACGCCGATGTTCTCGCCGTAGGTGGTGGTGCCCGAGCCGCCGAACGCGCCGGAGACGGTGGTCGCGATGCCGTCCGCGATCAGGGCGCGGCCGGTGTGCTGGTT
Source organism: Rathayibacter sp. VKM Ac-2929 (assembly GCF_022815495.1). NCBI lineage: Bacteria > Bacillati > Actinomycetota > Actinomycetes > Micrococcales > Microbacteriaceae > Rathayibacter > Rathayibacter sp. VKM Ac-2929. Next base: position 285,348 of record NZ_JALGRV010000001.1, on the reverse strand, counting down.
GACCGAGGAGTCGGTCATCGTCGCGACGCCGCGGACGTGGCCGACGTTCTCGGCGATGAGCACGAGCACGACGGGCAGGAACATCGCGATGCCGGACCACGTGGATCCGGACGCGAAGTCGGGGAAGCTGAACGGCGGCAGGCCGACCCAGGCGGCGTCGGCGACGGCGGAGTAGTCGATCTCCTGGCGGATCAGCGCGACGACGTAGCCGATCACGACGCCGACGAAGATCGAGACGCGGCCGAGGAAGCCGCGGAAGAAGACGCTGCCGAGGATGATCGCGGCGAGCGTGACCGTCGCGGTGACCGGCGCCTGCTGGAAGCTCGACCAGGCGGTCGGGGCGAGGTTGAAGCCGATCAGCGCCACGATCGCGCCGGAGACGACCGGGGGCATCAGGCGGTCGATCCAGCCGAGGCCGGCGAACTGCACGACGAAGCCGGCGAGCGCGAGCAGCACGCCGACGGCGACGACTCCGGCGAGCGCCGATCCCGTCCCGCCGACCGCCGTCGCCGCGGTGACCGGGGCGATGAAGGCGAAGCTCGAGCCGAGGTAGCTGGGCAGCTTGTTGCGGGTGATCAGGAGGAACAGCAGCGTGCCGACGCCCGAGAACAGCAGGGTCGTGGCGACGGGGAAGCCGGTGAGCACGGGCACGAGGAAGGTCGCGCCGAACATGGCGACGACGTGCTGGATGCCGATCGCGACGGTCGCGGGCCAGTTGAGCCGCTCGGCGGGGCCGACGACGGCTCCGGGCGCGACGGTGCGGCCGTCGCCGTGCAGGGACCAGATGGGCATGGGGCTCCTCGGCGGGAAGGGGGATGGGGGCGCTTCAGAGTAGCGAGGCGGGTGGGCGGGCGGCGGCGACGGTCCGGCGGACCTTTGGCACGCGGAATCGGCTCCGGCACGCGGAATCGGCTCCGGCACGCGGGAACCCCGCAGAACCACGAGCCCGGACTCGAATCACGTGCTGAAGGTGGGCGGCGCGACAGCTGGCGGACCCCCGGCACGTGGAAACGGCTCCGGCACGCAGGAATCACGCAGAACTACGAGCCGGAACCGGAATCGCGAGCCGAAGGTACCCGGCGCGGGCGGCGGCGCACCTCCGGCACGCGGAAACCGCTCCGGCACGTCAGGATCCGGCAGAACGACGCGCCGGAGCCGGAATCGCGTGCCGAAGGTGGGCGGGGCGACCGGTAGCACACCTCCGGCACGCGGAATCGGCTCCGGCACGGAGGAAGCCCGCAGAACCGCGAGCCGGAACCGGAATCGCGAGCCGAAGGTACTCGGGGCGGACGGAGGCGCACCTCCGGCACGTGGACTCGGCTCCGGCACGTGGGAAGCCCGCAGAACCGCGAGCCGAAGCCGGAACCACGAGCCGAAGGTGCTCCGAGCGGGCGGTGGCGCAGCTCCGGCACGTGGAAACGGCTCCGGCACGACGGGATCCGGCAGAACGACGTGCCGGAGCCGGAATCGCGAGCCGGAGGTGCTCCGAGCAGGCGGCGCCGCCCTCCCGTGACGCAGCCGGGAGCCGGGTCGGCGCGCCGGTGAAAGAACGGCCGGCGTGCCGGACAGGAGGGAGCATGAGGCACATGCCAGCTCCCCTCGCGGGTCCCGACCGCTTCGCCGCGCTCGCCGGCGTGGTCGCCGACCCCGTCCGCCGCTACCTCTGGCGCCGCACCGACGCGGCCACGGCCGACGACGTGCTCGCCGCCACCCTCGCCGTGCTCTGGCGCCGCGTCGCCGACGTGCCGGAGGACGACCCGATCGCCTGGTCGATCGGCGTCGCCCGGCTGCAGCTGCAGAACGCGCGCCGGATGCAGCGGCGCCAGGTCCTGCTCACCCACCGCATCGCCGTCGTCGACCCGCCGCAGGAGGTGCGCGGCCCGGACGGGCCGTCCGCCACCGACGACGCCGTGCGCTTCGTGCTCTCGCGGCTGCGCGAGTCCGACGCCGAGCTGCTGCGGCTCTGGTCGTGGGAGGAGCTCGACGCCCGCGGGATCGGCGAGGTCCTCGGGATCACGCCGAACGCCGCATCGATCCGGCTGCACCGCGCCCGCCAGCGCTTCGCGGAGCTCTACGAGAGCCGCGCCGCCCAGGACCCGACGACCTCAGAAGGAGGAGCACGATGACCGCGATCGAGGACTCGGAGCTGCGCCGGCTGGTGCGCTCGACCGACCCGGCGGAGGGGCTCGCCCCGCTCACCCGCGCGCAGCTCGCCGAGCACCGGGAGCGGGCGACGGGCGGGCAGGCGACAGGCGGGCCGGCTGTGGGCGGGCCGGACACCGGCCCCGGCGACTCCGACCCCGCCGCCGTCCGCCGCCGCCGCTCCCCCTGGCTGATCGTCGGGGTCGGCGCGCTCGCGGTGGGCGCCGCCGCGTCGCTCCTGCTCCCCTTCGCCCTCGGCGTCACCACCGGCGGCTCCGCCTCCGCGCTGCGGCTGCCCGCGACCGGCGGACCGATGGACCAGTGCGCCCCGGTCACCGCCCAGGCGCTCGCGCCGTCGCAGCTCGCCTTCCGCGCCGAGGTCGCCTCGATCGACGACGGCACCGTCACCCTGCGCGTGATCGACCGCTTCGCCGGCGATGTGGGTGACGCGGTGACGGTGACCCAGGCGGCGGAGTCGGCGGTCGACGGGGCCCCGATCGTCTTCGAGCGCGGCATCGACTACCTGATCGCCGCCGACGGCGACACGATCCTCACCTGCGGGCTGAGCGCGGCCGACTCCCCCGAGCTGACGAGCCTGTACCGGGAGGCGTTCGCGCAGCGGTAGTCGCGGATCTCAGGCGAACAGCCCGAGCACCCACCCGAGCACGAGCGGGCCGAAGGCCACGGCGAGCACCCCGAGCCCCAGCACGAAGCCGACGAGGCTCACGCGCGCGCCGCGGAGCGTCTCGTCCGCGCGCAGCCGGTTCCGGGCGCCGAGCGCGAGCACGATCGCGACGACGGCGAGCGCCGACGCGAGCAGCGGGACGCCGACCAGCAGCGCGCCGAGCACCGCGACTCCCGCGCTCGCGAGCGCGCGGGAGTCGACCGGTCGCGGAGTCGTGCGGGTCTGCTCGGTCATGCTCCGAGCCTGGCACAGGGCGGCGAACCGGGGCGAGCCACCCGCCCGGTCGCACGCGCACCCCCTCGGTGGCAAGGGGCTCTGCAAACGCCAGGAGCGCGGCGGAGGGTGGGAACACCGACGATCCTTCTGGAGGCAATGGTGTACTTCCACGTTCAACGACTCATCAACGACATCGAGCAGGACGAGCCGGATCCGGCCGCCGCGAACGCGCTGCAGGAGGGCCTCGGCGGGCAGTTCGGCGAGATGCGCACGATGATGCAGTACCTCTTCCAGGCGATGAACTTCCGCGGCGCGGACGCGAAGCCGTACCGCGACCTGATCCAGGGCATCGGCACCGAGGAGATCGGCCACGTCGAGCTGATCGGCACGACCATCTCGCGCCTGCTCGACGGCTCGCCGCGCTACCAGGGCAAGCCGACCGACCCGCTGGACACCCCCGGTGCCGGCGGAGCGACCCCGCTGAACATCGCGCTCGACACGGGCAACATCCACCACTACCTGGTCGGAGCGCAGGGCGCCCTGCCCGTCGACTCGGTCGGCAACCCGTGGAGCGGCAGCTACGTCTACAACTCGGGCAATCTCGTGCTCGACCTGCTCTACAACCTCATGCTCGAGTCCACCGGACGCCTGCAGAAGTGCCGCATCTACGAGATGACGCAGAACAAGACCGCGCGCTCGACGATCGCCTACCTGATCGTCCGCGACCAGGCGCACGAGAACGGCTACGCCAAGGCGCTGGAGACCCTCGGGATCGACTGGAAGAAGACCCTGCCGATCCCGAAGACCAACGCCGAGAAGTTCCCCGAGGTGAAGAAGCTGGTCGACCTCGGCCTGCAGAGCAAGCAGTTCACCTTCGACCTCGAAGGCGCGTCCGAGGCGGGCAAGATCTTCCGCGGAGCCTCCCCCTCGAACGACGGCACCGACCTCTCGGCCAACGAGCAGGCCCCCGAGGGCGTGCCGTCGACGATCGCGCCGGAGCGCTTCGAGGAGTTCTCCCCCGGCCTGGACCCCGAGCTGCTGAAGCTCATCCAGACCACCGCCGAGATGGAGCTGGACGAGATCACCTCGTTCTACGGCCCCACCGCGAAGTAGCACGACCCCTCCGGTCCCGCGCGGTCGCTTCCGCGCGGGACCGGTCCGTTCCCAGGAGACAGGCCCATGCCGACGTTCCGGCTCCTCGAACCCCACCGCGTCGCGGGCGTCCCGCTGCGCGACCTCGGCGACGGACTCGCGCTGATCGGCGACGGCGACGTCCTGATCCGCAGCGTCACCCTCGCGCACCGCGAGATCTCCCCCGGCGCGCTCTTCGCCGCGCTGCCCGGCCGGCGCCGCCACGGGGCGGACTTCGCCGACGAGGCCGCCGCGGCCGGAGCGGTCGCCGTACTCACGGACGACGCCGGGCTCGCGGCCGCGCGGGCGAGCGGCCTGCCGGTGCTGGTGTCCGCGGATCCCCGGGCCGCCCTCGGCGCGATCGCCGCCCGCGTCTACGGCACCGACCGCGACCGCCCGCAGCTGCTCGGCGTCACCGGCACCAACGGCAAGACCAGCACCGTGCACCTGCTCGACGCGGTGCTGCGCCGGCTCGGCGTCCCCTCCGGCCTCAGCTCGACCGCCGATCGCCGCAGCCGCGACACCGTCGTCGCCAGCCGCCTGACCTCGCCCGAGGCGCCCGAGCTGCACGCGCTCCTCGCCCGGATGCGCGAGGACGGCGTCGAGTCCGCCGCGATCGAGGTCAGCGCGCAGGCGCTCATCCGCTCGCGCGTCGACGGCCTCGTCTTCGAGGTCGCCGGCTTCACCAACCTCAGCCACGACCACTTGGACGACTTCGGCGACCTCGGCGCCTATCTCCGGGCGAAGCAGCGGCTCTTCCGCCCCGACCGCAGCCGGCGCGGCGTCGTCGTCGTCGACACTCCGGAGGGGCGGACGGTCGCCGCGGAGGCGGAGGTCCCGGTCGTCACCGTCGGCTCCACCACCGAGGCCGACTGGCACGTGGACGTCCTCGCGCTGAGCGCCGACGCTACCCGGTTCCGCCTGACCGCGCCCGACGGCTGGACCGTGACCACCTCCGTCCCGCTGATCGGCCGGCACATGGCCTCGAACGCGGCGCTGGCCCTGGTGATGCTGATCCAGGCGGGCCACGACCGCGACGCGCTCGCCCGCGCCGTCGCCGGCGGCATCGACGTCGCCGTCCCCGGCCGCACCCTGCTCGTCTCCGGCGAGGCCGGGCCGCGGCTCTACGTCGACTTCTCGCACACCCCCGACTCCGTCGCCCGCACGGTCGACGCCCTCCGCGAGGTCACGCCGGGCCGGGTGCTGGTGATCCTCGGCGCGGACGGCGACCGCGACCCGAGCAAGCGCGCGCCGATGGGCCGCGCCGCCGCCGAGCGCGCGGACCTGCTGATCGTCACCGACCACCACCCGCGCTTCGAGGACCCGGCGCGGATCCGCCGGGCATTGCTCGACGGCGCCCGCGACGGCCGCTGCGAGGTGCAGGAGATCGCCGAGCCCGCGCAGGCCGTGCGCGCCGCCGTCGGCCGGGCCGGGACGGACGACTCGATCCTCTGGGTCGGCCCGGGCGACACCGACTACCGCGTGGTGCTGGACCAGGACCTGCCGTACTCGCCGCGCGCCGATGCGGCGCTCGCCTTGGCGGAGGCGGGCTGGGCGGTCTGAGCCGCCGGCTCCCGCGGCCCCGTGCTTGACTGGCCGGGTCGTCGCGACCGGAGGGGGTGCAGGTGTTCTCCTCCCTCCCCGTGCGCCGGGTGCAGACGCACCCCTCCGCGCTGGAGTCCGTCGTCTGGCCCGCGACCCTGCCGCCGGTGCGCCAGGTGCTCGACGAGGGCTGGGACCTCGGCCCCGTCTCGGTGATCACCGGTGAGAACGGCTCCGGCAAGTCGACGCTGCTCGAGGCGATCGCGCTCTCCTACGGGCTGAACGCCGAGGGCGGCTCGACCGGCGCGATGCACTCGACCCGCGTCTCGGAGTCCGACCTCTCCCAGCAGCTGCAGCTGGTGCGCGGGGCCGGCGCCTCGAAGCGCGGCTTCTTCCTCCGCGCGGAGACGATGCACGGCTTCTTCACCTACCTCGAGGACATCGGCCTCGGCGACGCGGACTACCACGAGCGGTCCCACGGCGAGTCGTTCCTCGACATCGTCGTGAACCGCTCCCGGATCCGCGGGCTGTGGCTGCTCGACGAGCCGGAGTCTGCGCTCTCGGTCTCGGGCTGCCTCGCGCTGATCGGGCAGCTGCGGTCGCTGGTCGCGGGCGGCTCGCAGGTGATCCTCTCGACGCACTCGCCGGTGCTCGCGGCCCTCCCGGGCGCGGACCTCTACGAGCTCGGCGAGTGGGGCCTTCGCCGCTCGGAGTACGACGATCTGGACCTCGTGCGGACCTGGCGCGGCTTCCTCGGCGACCCGCAGCGCTACCTCCGGCACCTGGACTGACCGGGGCCGCGCACAACATCAGCTGAGAAGGGTGGGCCTCCTCTGTGGGGGGAGGGACCCCCTTCTCAGCTGATGTCGTGCGCGGCTCACCGGCAGGCCGGCGCGGTCAGGCCGTTGAAGGCGAAGCTCTCGCCGGAATGGGCGGGGCGGATCGACGTGCGCAGGTGCTCGAAGGCGGCCTGCGTCGTCGCGCCCGCTCCGGGCGTCGCCGCGCACTGCAGCGACGACGAGGCGAAGGAGTCGACGACCGGTCCGGAGCCGTCGGCCGCCTCCGCCGCGATCTCGGCGCCGATCGCGTAGCCGCTCCCCCGGCCGGTCAGCGCCGTCATCGTGCCGAGCACACGCGGCCAGACGACGGAGTCGCGGAGCGAACGCGGGGCGGACACCCCCGGCGACCCCGTCAGCTCGACGTTCAGCACCGCGCCGTTCAGGTGCACCGTCGACTCCAGCACCCCCGAGAAGGCGCCGTCGATCTCGCGGGCGAGGCGCACGATCTCGTCGGCCGGGCGCTCCTCCTGCACGCGGATCACCGCGCCGCCGCGCGAGTCGGTCGCGGGCTGCTCGATCGTCCAGTCGAGGTCGCCCTCCGTGAGGGCGGAGCGCTGCTCGAGGAGGAGATCGAGCGCGTCGAGTGCGGTCGCCGCACTGGTCGGGGCGAGGACGATCGCGAGGACGGGGTAGGACTCGACCGTCCGCACCGAGAGGCTCCCGTCGATGCCGCGGCGCAGGGCGTCCCAGGCCTCGACCGGTGCCGTGCGCTCCCGCGGATCCGCGATCGACAGGACGTCGTCGCCGACCCGCAGCACCAGCTCGCTCGAGCGCCGCCCCGCCGGAGCCGCGCCGAGCGCCGCGTCGATCGCCTCGGACGCCGTGGCCGCGACGGCGACGAGGCGCTCCGCCGGGCAGTCCACCCGGGCGGTGACCTCGACGTCGAAGACGGCCTGCTCACCGCGCACGAGGAGCGGCGCCGGCCGCCAGTCCGCCCTCGCGCTCTCGACGCAGTCGTCGGCCGACAGCGCCAGCTCGAGTCCCTCCGCCGGCCCCGTGCCCGTCGCGACGACCGCGATCGTCAGAAGTACCGCCGCGCCCGTGAGCGCTCGTCCCCGTCGTCCCACGCCGTTCCCCCGCCTTCGCTTGCTGCCCTGTGATGACGGTGACAGTATCGACTTTCGATAGGAAACGCACGTTCTTCGATATGCTCGCCTCTCGACACGCACCCCTCACGACCCAGGAGCCCCGCATGCCCCGACCCGTCCTCCTCGCGCTCCGCACCCTCCTGCTGGTGCTGCTGCTCGGCTGCGTGCTCGTGCAGCTCGCCGTCGGCCCGGTCGCCCGGGAGGCGCTCGACGGCGGGCCGGTCGACGCGGTGCTCGTCGCCGTCGTGGTCGCCGGGCTGCTCTGCGTCGAGGCCGTGCTGATCGCGGTCTGGCGGCTGCTCAGCCTGGTCCGCGACGACACGCTCTTCGCGGGCGACCACCGCTCCGACCTCTGGGTCGACCTCGCGATCGGCGCCTTCATCGCCGGCGCGGTGCTGGCCGTCGTCGGCGCCGTCGCCTCGCTCGCCGCAGCACCCGCGCCCCTGCCCGCCCTCGCCTTCGGCCTCGTCGCCGTGGCGAGCGCGACGACCGCGCTGATCGTCGTGGTGATGCGGCGCCTCCTGCACCTCGCGGTGGAGCAGCGCAGCGAGCTCGCCGAGGTCGTCTGATGGCGATCGTCCTGCACCTCGACGTCGAGCTCGCCAAGCGCAAGATGTCGGTCACCGACCTGGCCGCCGCGGTCGGCATCACCACCGCGAACATCTCGATCCTCAAGAACGGCCGCGCCAAGGCCGTCCGCTTCTCCACCCTCGACGCGATCTGCGCGGTCCTCGACTGCCAGCCCGGCGACATCCTGAGTCGCGTCCCGGATGAGGAGGGGAGCAGCACCGCGCTCGTCGGTGACGCCTCCCGCTGAGAGCGCTCCCTCGACGCCCCGCGAAGGGGGACACGGCGCGCGCTCGATCGTCTCCGCGCCGAAACAGGCGTGCAACATCCGGCTCCGAGACTGGGGAGGCTCCAAGCCCCCTCCCACTCGATCCGAAGGTTGTCGCTTGTCCACCACCCCCTCGTTCCGGAGGGTCGTCCGACTCTCCGCCGCCACCGCCCTGTGCACCGGACTCGCACTCGGCACCGCCCTCGCCGCCCCCGCGGCGCTCGGCGCGACCACTCCCCCCGTCGACGCGGCCGCCCCCGCGGTCGTCGACCTCAGCATCACCGACGCCCTGGCGCTCCTGCAGTCCGGCGCGACGACGTCCGTCGCCCTGACCCAGCGCTACCTCGACCGCATCGCGGCCTACGACGACCCCTACGGCGACCAGCCCGGACTCGCCGCGGTCATCCTGGCCAACCCGGACGCGCTCGCCACCGCGGCCGAGCTCGACGCCGAGCGCGCGGCCGGCACGATCCGCGGACCGCTGCACGGCATCCCGATCCTGGTGAAGGACAACTACGCCACATTCGACATGCCCACCACCGCGGGCAGCGCCTCGCTGCACACGTACCAGACGAAGCTCGACTCGACGGCCGTGCAGCGCCTGCGCGACGCCGGCGCGATCATCCTCGCGAAGACCAACATGGCCGAGTTCGCCTGGCACGGCACCTACACGCTCAGCTCCGAGCGCGGCCGCACGAACAACCCCTACAACCAGGCGAACAGCGCCAGCGGTTCGAGCGGAGGCACCGGCGCGGCCGTCGCCGCCGGCTACGCCCCCGCGGGCCTCGGCACCGACACCTGCGGCTCGATCGTCGGGCCGAGCGCGCACCAGAGCCTCGTCGGCTACCGGCCGACGATGGGCCTGACCAGCGTCACGGGCATCGTCCCGCTGTCGCCGCGCCAGGACGTCTCGGGACCGATGACGACGACCGTCACCGACGCGGCGCTGCTGATGGAGGTGCTCGCGGGCTACGACCCGACCGACCCGCTGACCGTCATCGCGGATCAGCAGGACAGCTCCGACTACGTCGAGGGGCTCAGCGACACCGCGCTCGAGGGCAAGCGCATCGGCTACGTGCGCTGGGACTACGAGGAGGACCCGGCCCGTCCGGGCCTCGCCGAGACCACCGGGCTCGTCGATCAGGCGGTCCTCGACCTCGCCGCGCAGGGCGCCGAGATCGTGCCGGTGCCGACCTTCACCCGCGAGTTCGTGGCGAACACGCTCGTCAGCGGCGGCTACCTCGACCTGCGCCCCGGTATCGACGCGTTCTTCGCGGACACCGAGGCGACCTGGCCCGAGGGCCTCGCGGGTCTCACGGAGCCGGCCGACGCGCTGACCTTCTCGGACGTCATGGCGGACGGGAAGACCTCGCTGCTGCCCGACGACGTCGCGTTCTTCAACAGCAACGCGGACATCCCGAACCCCGCGTACGACGCGGCGATCGCGGCCCAGGACGCGGGCAAGCTGGCGATGGACCAGTTCTTCATCGACAACGACCTCGACGCTCTGGCGATGCCGACCAGCGCGACGGCGGCGACCCCCGACTGGGCGGGCACGACGTTCTGCGACGTCGGCGCGAACACCGGCGTCCCGACGGTCTCGCTGCCGGCCGGCTTCACCTCGACCGGGACCGCCGCCGGCCTCGAGCTGGCCGCCCCGCGCAGCCAGGACGCGGCACTGCTCGCGATGTCGTACGACTACGAGCAGGCCACGCTGAACCGCGTCGCCCCGGCGTCGACCCCGGAGCTGGCCGCCGCGCCGACCCCGGAGCCGACGGCCTCGCCGACCGCGCCGCCGGTCGAGCCGACGGCGGAGCCCACCGTGGCGCCGACGGCGGAGCCGACCGTGGCGCCCACCGTCGCGCCGACCGCTGAGCCGACCGCGACCGCCGGTCCCGTCGCTCCGGCGCCGACCGCGACGCCGAAGCCCACGGCGAAGCCCGGTGCCGCTCTCGCGCACACCGGCGCCGAGGGCACGACGGGGCTGGCCGCGCTGGCCTTCGCCCTGATCGCCGGCGGCGCGGGAGCACTCGCGCTGACCGCGACGCGCAGGCGCACCGCCCAGAAGTAACCACCGCACGGGAGGCGGGGTCGGCGGAGTTCCGCCGGCCCCGCTTCCGCGTGCCCGGCCGCACAACATCAGCTGGGAGCACGTCCCATCGCCGATGAGCGACGAGGCCCACTCTCAGCTGATGTTGCGGAGAGCTTCCGCGGCTCGGGCGGCGCTCCATGCTGATCGAGTAGCCCGCGCAGCGGGCGTATCGAGATCCACCACCGCCAGAAGACGAGTCTGCAGACCCTCCCTGCTGACAACGCCGGGTCTCGATACGCCCCTCCGGGGCTACTCGACCAGCATGCAAGCGGCCGGCGGTCCATGCTGATCGAGTAGCCCGCCTAGCGGGCGTATCGAGATCCACCATCGCCGGACGTCGAGCCAGCAGACCCGGCACGCTCAGGCGGCCACCGCGACCGGCTGGATCCGCGCCCGCGGCGCCCAGCCGACGGCGATCGCCGCGACGGCGAGCGAGAGCTGCCCCACCCACGGCAGCACCGCCGAGACGACCGACGCATCGCCACCGCTGGTCGCGAACGAGTCGGCGATGGACATCCCGATGCCGAAGCCCGTGAAGAAGCGGAAGAAGATCGCCGCGCCGACCAACGACAGCATCACGATCACGAGCCGCCGCGGCGTGAGGGCGTCGCCCGCGCGGTGCACGGCGAGCGCCGCCACGAACAGCGCGGGCACCGTCCAGAAGGCCGCCCAGATCGCGGTCGCGACGAGCGTGCCCGTGATCGAGAACCCGTCGCGCTCGGCCAGCAGCCGGTAGATCGTGGCGAGATCGGTGCCCGGCACCTTGGTGAGCGGATTCCAGACCAGCAGGTCGATCCCGCCGACCACGACCACAGCGACGACCAGCGCCGCCCCGCCCAGCGCGATCGGCGCCCGCCGCGCCCGCGACGCGGTCCGGTGCTCCCACGCGATGGGCCGCGTCCCGCCGATCACCGCGACGCCGGTCGCCAGCCCCGCGCTCGACACCAGGAAGCCCAGGAGCGGCAGCCACCACGGCGCCCCCGGCATCAGCACCCCGCCCGCCACCATCGCCGGCCCCGCGATCGCCGCGAGCAGCGACACCCGCGCCGTCCTCGTCTCGGCGGCGCGCGCGGCCCCCGCCATGTGCGCGGCGCCGACCAGCCCGACGACGAGCGCCAGCCCGATCAGGACCCGACCCGTCGCCTGCATCACCGTGAGCACCCCCGCGGAGACCCCCTCCGGCACCACTCCTCCGCCGGTCAGGTACCCGCCGATCAGGATCACCGCAGCAGCCGTCAGCAGCCCGAGCCCGCGCCGAGCCAGCCGACGCGGCCGGAGGAACCGCGGCTCCCCCGAGTGCACCGGCAGCCCGCGGTCGAGCGTCGCGCTGAGCACGAGCGCGCCGAGCACCACGTCGCGGCGCCGCAGCCCCGCCTCGCCAGCACCGGCGACGTCGGCCCGCCACTCCTCGAGGTAGCGCTCGCGGGCGAGCGGCGGGAGCAGAAGGGCCAGGAGTCGCAGCAGCAGGTCGATCACGCGCGGGCCTCCGCTCCGGAGAGCCGGACCGGCCGGGCCGCGGCGGCCTCGAACCGCACCACGGCGGTCGCCGCCGCCTGCGCGCCCTCGCTCGTCAGCTCGTAGAGTCGGCGCCGCGGACCGCTGCGCTCGGTGTCCGCCTCCCACGCCGACGACACCCAGCCGGCCCCCTCGAGCCGCTCCAGGATCGGGTACACACTGCCCGCCGGTCGCCCGGTGCCCTTGATGACGAGCATCCCCCAGGTCGGCCCGGAGGCGTCGAGGAGCGCGCGGAGCACGTCCGCGGTCGCGGCGGTCATGCGGCTGAGCGGAGTCATGCGCCGAGGCTACCTATATAGAGATAGAACGGTCAACCGCGCTGCTGCGATACTCGCGCCATGACCGCCTACAACCCCGCCGTGTATCCCGAGCCCACTCCCGGCACCGGCCCGCAGCCCCCGAAGACCGGGAACGGCCTCGCGCTCGCCTCGCTGATCATCGGCATCGTCGCGCTCGTCGGCGCCGTCATCCCGATCGTCAACTACGTCTCCGGCTTCGTCGCCTTCGTCGGCCTGGTGCTCGGCGTCATCGCGCTGTTCCTCAAGGGCAGGAAGAAGGGGACGGCCATCGCCGGCGTGATCCTCAACGCCCTGGCGATCGTGCTCGCGATCATCCTGGCGATCGTCTACACCGCCGGCTTCGCGAGCGGCATCTCGAACGCGATAGCGACCGCGCAGGCCTCGGCGACGTCCGGCACTCCCCAGACCCTCGTCTACGAGGTCACCGGAGCAGGCACGAGCACGTCGATCGTCTACTCCACCCTCGATGGCGCGAACTCCGGCGTCGAGCAGGCCGCCGCTCAGCCCCTCCCCTTCACCAAGGAGCTGCAGGTCGACAGCACCGCCTTCCAGGCGTTCTCCGTCACCGCGACGAACGGCGCCGACGACGAGGGCGACATCACCTGCCGCATCACCCTCGACGGCGAGGTCCTCGCCGAGGAGACCGGGACCGGCGCCTTCGCCTCGGCCGTTTGCATCGCCACCCCGCAGTAGCCGTGTCGTCCGAGCCACTTGACCCGCCCTCCGCCGCGGCGGATCTGCGGGGCGACGAGACGTTCGTCGGGATCGACGCGCGAGTCCTCGACTTCTGGCGCTTCGCGATGAGCGATCTGCGGATGAACAACACCCGTGGCTACCTCGCGGAGTTCCTGGTCGCGAGAGCCCTGGGTCTCCAGGACGTCCGCCGGGTGGAGTGGGAGGCGTACGACCTGCTGTTCGAGGGCATCAGCGTGGAGGTGATGTCGTCCGCGCTCTTGCAGGCCTGGCCGCAGGAGCGGCACAGCCGGTTGTCGTTCGGCGGGCTGCGCACCGGACCGCGGGGCTCCCGGACTCTGAATGCGGACGTGTACGTGTTCTGCACGCAGACGTCCGTCCGCCACTCGGAGTACGACCCGCTCGACCTGGCGGAGTGGACCTTCCACGTCGTCTCTCGGAAGGCGCTCGACGCTGCCGCCGGCGACTCGATCGGTCTCGGAGGAGTAGAGAAGGCCTCGGGAGGCGCGACGCCCTGGGCCGGGCTCGCCGATGCCGTCCGCGAGGCTCACCCAGGATCCCCGGAGCGCTGACCCGGACCCCGTCTTCGGGGCGAGCCGACAGCATCGCCCCGCACCGAGGACCGGCTACGCCCTAGCCTCCGAGCATGGAAGAACTCTTCGCCGCCGTGCTCGGCGCCGTCGTCGGCGCCGGAGCGACCCTCTACGTCGAGTCCCGTCGGCAGTCCTCCGCCGAGAAGAAGGCGGAGTGGAACGCCCTGGACCTGCTGCTGCTCGACCTCGGGCGGCGACGGGTCTTCCTCGTGCCGGGACGGACCCTCGTCCCGGGCACCGACACGTCGCCCGGCTCGGACTTCGACCGGATGAAGCGCTCCGTCCTGTCGATGCGGACGCAGATCGCCGAGGTCATGCGGTCACTGCGCCCGAAGTCCCCTGCCCGAGGACCCGTGCGCGCGATGTACCGCGCCTGCAACAGCTTCCTCGAGTCGGCGGAGCGCTCGCCCGATCGGCATTGGATCGCGGCCGACGACCTGCGCCTCGCGCTGGGTGAACAGGCGGAGATGATCGCCGGCTCGTCGAAGGGGAACGTCGAGCTGGTGCTGCCGGGATCCGAGGCGCTCTGAGCGGGCACGATGCCGGTCCTTCCGGGCGCTCCGAGCAGAAGTGCTCTCCCGCAGCCAGGACGCGCGCACCGTCTGCCAGCATGAAGACCTGCACTCGACGAGGGGGACATCTGTGGGGATCGTGAAGTGGCTTCTGAGCCTGCTGGAGACAGGGCCGACGCCCGAGAAGCCGGCGGGTACGACCGGCGCAAGGGTCCCCGCCTTCGCCGTCATCGACGTCGAGACGACAGGCCTCTCCCCTCGGCAGGACCGCATCCTCGAACTGGCGATCGTCCGCACCGATGCGGCGGGAGTCGTCGTCGACGAATGGGTCTCGCGCTTCGATCCTGAAGGCCCGGTCGGCGCCACCCACATCCACGGCATCCGGGCGTCGGACGTCGCCGGCGCCCCGCTGTTCCGCGACCTCGCCCCGACCATCGCCGCCGCACTCGGCGGAGTCACGATCGTCGCCCACAACGCGAAGTTCGACACGGCCTTCCTCCACGAGGAGTTCCAGGCGGCGGGATGGGCGGTTCCCAGGCTGTCGACCTTCTGCACCATGGACGGAAGTCACCACTACCTCCCGGACCTTCAGCGCCGACGTCTCGCCGACTGCTGCTGGGGTGCCGGCGTCGAGCTGGTCGACGCCCACTCCGCGCTCGGTGACGCACGCGCCACGGCAGCACTGCTCCGCAGCTACCTCACCGCCGATCGTCGACGCCCGCATCCGACTCTGGCCGCACTTCCGCGCACACCGCTCTGGCCGAGCGCGCCCTCTCGAGCCGCGGTCTCGCGGCGCCGCGACGCCGGAGCACGGCGGAGCGCTCCCGTCCGCATCACGCCGAAGCGCCCGGAGCAGCAGCCCCTCGTGCAGCAGCTGACGAATGTCGGCCTTCTCGAGCTCATCGACGAGGGCGCGCCGGTCGGAACGATCGCCTACCTCGAGCTGCTGCTCGACTGCCTCACAGACGGCGACCTCTCGGTGTCGGAGGCGTCCGCCCTCGATGAGCTGACCCGGACGTTCGGCCTCTCCGCGGCGGATGTCGCATCCGCCCACACTGCGTTCCTGCAGGCGCTCGCGCACCGGGCCCTCGACGACGGCCGGGTGTCGCAGTCGGAACGGCAGCAGCTCCTGGCCCTCGCCGCCCTGCTGTCCGTCCCGGCGAACTCGGTCAAGACCCTCATCGAGCGCGCGGACGCCGCCCGGATCACCCGGCTGAGCGCCGGGCTCGGGACCCTCCCCCGCATCTGGGCGCACGGCGCTCCCCTCCATGTCGGCGACCGCGTCGCCTTCACCGGTTGCGACGAGCGTCAGCGCGAGAAGCTGGAACGACGCGCCGAGCAGCTCGGGGTCCGGGTGCTGGGGAACGTCTCCCGCCTGACCGCCGTCCTCGTGGCAGACGGCTCCTTCTCGGGCGGCAAGCACGAGCGTGCCCTCGAGTACGGCACTCGAATCGTCCACCCGGACACCTTCGAGATCCTCCTCAAGCACCTCCAGCCGGCACGCTCGTCCGCCGAGCCGGAGGAGCGCACGACGCCTGCTGCGCCGCGCGACCAGCCCTCCGAAGTGATCGTCGTCGTGCCGACCCAGGCGCGATCGTCGGCGTCCCCGTCCGAGATCCGCAGCTGGGCGCTGTCGAACGGCCACGAGGTCGGCGTTCGCGGGCGGCTTCCGAAAGACGTGATCGCGGCGTTCGAGGCAGCGCGCCCGAGGGCGTAGGCCCCCGGGTTCCGCAGCGACGCGACGGCGGGATTCGAACCCGCGTCAGCGGTGTTGCAGACCGCTCCCTGGCCTCTCGGGCACGCCGCGATGGCGGCGGGAGCCGGTGTTCACGCACCGGATCCCGCGTCCATCCAGGGTGCTGCCCGGACGCTCGTGAGCGAAGTCCACTACCCCCGATGACGGGGTGTTTCGCCGTGTGACCCGGTGAGCTGCACGCTCGCAGGTCGGCGAGGGCCTAGCCTCCGAGCGTGAGCGAACGGCCCGAAGCGGCGACCAGGACCGGGACATCGAGACGCCCCCGGCGCCGCACCCTCGTGATCGGCGGCGTCCTCGCGGTGCTGATCGCGATCCCGGCCGGGCTCGTGGCGCTCGCGCTCAGCGACTGGGGCGACCCGACGGCCGGCACGGTGCCGCCGGAGGGGGACGGCCGGGTGCTGGTCGCCCGGCTGCTGCCCGTGCTCGACGACGACGCGGCCATCGCCGAACTCGTCCCCGCCGACACGGCGGAGCAGCGGGCGACGATCACGCGGTTCTGCTCAGACCTGGTCGGGACCGATCCGGTCGTGACGATCTACGACGCGATCGTGCCGACGCCGTTCAGCGTCTCCCTGCACACGGTGCCGGAGCCGGGAGTCGTCCCGCACCAGTGCGCGCTCGGGTTCAGCTGGGTGAAGGACGAGGGCTGGCACGTCGGCGCGGAGGCGAGCCGCCTGGACTGACCCCGCGCCGACGCGGAGTGCTACTTGCGGAACATCCGGGCGGTCGTCTCGAAGAGGCCGGCGACCGGGCGCTGCTGCTCGCCCTGCTGGGCGCCGAGGATGATGATGACGGCGGTCAGCACCGGGATCGCCCACTGGGTGACCTTCTGGACGCGGAGCGCGGTGGTCAGCTCGTCGGAGTTGCTCGAGGACGCCTCGGTGACGCCCTTCGCGCCCTCGTCGGCGTGCTTGGCCTGGGTCGCGCCGGCGATCGCGGCGGTGACGGAGGCGGCGCCCGCGAGACCGGTGACGATCGTCTTCACGACCGTGTTGGTGCGGCTCTCCTGCTGGTTCGCCAGGCGGGTCTTGTTGGCGAGGATCAGGCCGATGCCGCCGACGCCGTGGGCGGCGATCGCCGCGAGCTGCACGGGGGTCCAGCGGGCCCAGCCGTTCGCGGCGAGGCGCAGGCGCTCGGACGGGTCGGAGGAGGTGGACGCGGCGCCGTTCAGGCCGACGGCGCCCATCAGGGAACCGCCGAACCAGGCGGCGGCGCCGAGGTCGTGGAGGCTGCGGACGAGCGTGTTGCGTGAGGGCATGGAGGCCTCTTCCTGTGCGGGTCGTCTGAGGGTGGCTGGCTCCTGACGGTACGCGCGTGCCCGCGAAACGAACGGGGCTTGACCTCTCGCCCGCGGCGCGCTCGAGTGGAGCGGTACCGACCCGAGGAGCGAGCACGATGAGCGACGACACGACCGACGACGAGAAGCGCGGCATCCGCGACGACTTCCACGACGCCGTGAACATGACGGCGAAGGAGATCGAGTCCTGGCTCGAGAAGGACGAGTCGAAGGAGGTCGGCCAGAAGCCGGCGAGCGGCGGCGAGTCGGTCGGCCACCACAGCGGCCGCCGGATCATCGACATCCTCGGCACGAAGCAGGCCGACCTGAGCGACGACGACTACGCGCACATGAAGAAGGTCACCGGCTACGTCGCCCGGCACTCGAAGCAGCGGCCCTCCGGTGACGTGACCGAGACGAAGTGGCGGTACTCGCTGATGAACTGGGGGAACGACCCGCTGAAGGGGTGAGCCGGCGGGGCCCTCGTTGCCGAGGCGTCCCCGAACCGTCGAGACGTCCCTGTACAGCGGGACGCCTCGACGGGAGCGGGACGCCGCGGCGGCCGACGTGCCTGCGGTGGGCGGATCTCGATACGCGCGCTGCGCGCGCTACTCGATCAGCAAGATGGGGGCGCCCGCCGAGCATGCTGGTCGAGCAGCCGCCGCAGGCGACACCATGCTGGTCGAGCAGCCGCCGCAGGCGACACCATGCTGGTCGAGCAGCCGCCGCACGCGACACCATGCTGGTCGAGTAGCCGCCGCAGGCGGCGTATCGAGACCCGCCCCCGTCAGCACCGCCGCCGCAGGCGTCCGACTCGCGGCCCCGCCGTCAGTCGACCGCGCAGCTCGCGTCGATCGGGCCGATCACGCCGCCGGTCACCGGGACGATGCCGCAGTTCGGGAAGCCCGCGCGTGGCCGGTGCGCGGGGTCGATGGCGCGCAGGAGGCTGCCGAGCACCGTGCCGTGGGTGACGACCAGCACGTCGCCGTGCTCGGCGGCCGGCAGGATCAGCGCGAGCGCCGCCTCCACGCGCTCCCGGACCGACGCGGCCGTGTCCGCTCGGCCGGAGGGGTCGTGCCGGTGGATCGCGTCGATCACGCTGTCCAGGCCCGCGTCGGTCATCCGCGGCCAGTCCGCCGAGGCCGGCACGTACGAGTAGCCGTGGTCCGCGAAGACCGGCTCCCAGAGCGACGCGTTCGGCTGCCCCTCGAAGCCGCCGAAGTGCCACTCCCGCAGCGTCGTCGTCGGCACCGGCTCGATCGACGGATGCCCCGCGAGCGCCGCCGCGGCCGTGGTCCGCGTCCGGGTGAGGTCGCTCAGGAACGCCGCGACCAGCGGCACCCCGCGCATCCGCTCCCCGAGCGCCGCGATCTGCCGCTCGCCCCGCGCGGTCAGCGGCGAGTCGCACCACCCTTGCAGCTGGCCGTTGACGTTGAACAGCGTCTGGGCGTGCCGGACGAAGTGGACGGTGCCGCGGGTCATGGTGCTCTCTCCGTAGTGACTGACAGGACGGACGGGACTGACAGGACAGGAACGCGCCCTACTCCGGCGCCGCCCGCGCGATGTGCAGCGCCAGGAACGCCACCTCCTCGTTCGGCAGCTCCGCACCGTACTCCGCCCGCACGAACGCGCGGACCCGCTCCGCCGTCGCCACCGCCCGCGGATACCGCATGCTGAGGCTGGTGAAGAGGAAGTCGTCCGAGCTGACCAGCAGCCCGCCCGAGAAGAACCGCTCGGCGAAGTACTGCAGGTGCGCCACGAAGCGCGCCGAGCGCAGGTCCTCGCGGTCCAGCGCCGCCCCGCTCGTGTGCTGGATGATCGCGGTCACCGAGCGGATCAGCTGCACGATCCGCAGCGAGTCGATGCCGACCTTGCCCAGCTCCGCGTTGGCGAGGTGGAAGGCCACGTTCGCCGCCTCGTCGTCCGGCACGTCCACTCCGAGCCGCGAGCGCATCGCCGCGACCGCCCGCTCCCCCACCGCGTACTGCACCGGGTACACCGAGCGCATCTCCCAGGCCAGCCGGTTGGCGACCGCGAGCCCGCGCCGCTGCCGCTCCACCGCGAAGTGCAGGTGGTCGGTCAGCGCGAGGTACACGTGCGGGTCGAGCTTCAGCCCCTGCTCCTCCGCGTCGGCCACGACCGCGCGGGTCAGCTCGACGAACTCCGGCGGGATTTGCGCCAGCAGCTCGACGAGGTTCCGCTGGTCGGCGTCGTCGAGCGCGACGAACACCTGGTCCACCGCGGACGCCTCGATCACCTCGCCCGCCTTCGCGCCGAAGCCGATCCCCTTGCCGAGCAGCACCCGCTCGGCGCCGCGCTCGTCGACGACGAGCACGACGCTCGAGTTGAGCACCTTCTTGATGGTCTGCATGCGTGTCTCCGTCGACGGCGTCTGCGCGGCCCGGCGGGCAACTGGAGCGAGGAGGGTCATCCCAGGTCGGCGCCGTTGGACGCGATGACCCGCTGGTACCAGGAGAAGGAGTCCTTCCGGTACCGATTCGTGCTGCCGTGGCCGAGGTCGTCCATGTCGACGTAGACGAACCCGTAGCGCTTCGAGATCTGCGAGCTGGAGGCGCTGATCAGGTCGATCGGCGCCCAGCTCACGTAGCCGAGGAGCTCCACACCCTCGTCCACCGCCTGGATCATCTGCTCGAAGTGCGCGCGGAGGTAGTCGATCCGGTAGGGGTCGTGGATGCGGGGATCCTCCCCCTCATTGTCCGATGCGACGAGCTCGTCCCGCATCCCGAGCCCGTTCTCGACGATGAACAGCGGCTTGCCGTAGCGGTCGTAGAGATCGATCAGCGAGATCCGCAGGCCGACCGGGTCGATCTGCCAGCCCCACTCGCTCGACTCGAGGAACGGGTTCTTCACCCCGAGCACCGTGTTGCCGGGGGTGCGCTCGGCGTCCGGGCGCACCGACTCCGTCATCGACATGTAGTAGCTGAACGAGATGAAGTCGACGGGGTGCCCGCGCAGCAGCTCGGCGTCGCCCTCCGCGAACGGGATCTCGACGCCGCGCGCCGCGAGGGCGCGCAGGGCGAGGCGCGGGTAGGCGCCGCCGGCCTGGACGTCGGTGCAGAGGTAGAGCATCCGCTCCTTGGCCTGGGTCGCCGCGACGTCGTCGGGGTGGCAGGTATTCGGGTACGTCGTCAGCATCGTCAGCATGCAGCCCATCCGCGCCTCGGGCCAGAGCTCGTGCAGGATGCGGGTGACCGACGCCGACGCGACGAACTGGTGGTGCAGCGCCGTGTAGCAGGCCTGCTCGACACTCCCCTCGACGGTCTCCTCGATGATGCCGCCCGAGGTGAACGGGTGGCGGATGATCCCGTCGATCTCGTTGAACGACAGCCACATGTCGACGAGGTGGCCGAAGCGCTCGAAGCAGGTGCGGGCGAAGCGCTCGAACAGCTCGATCGTCCGGCGCTCGACCCAGGCGTTGTGCTTGAGGGCGAGGGCGAGCGGCGGGTCGTAGTGCGAGAGCGTGACCAGCGGCTCGATGCCCAGGCGCCGCATCTCGGTGAAGAGCGCGAGGTAGTAGGCGATGCCCTCCTCGAGCGGCTCCGCCTCCTCCCCCGTCGGGTAGAGCCGAGTCCAGGCGATCGAGACGCGGAGGGTGGTGAAGCCCATCTCCGCGAAGAGCGCCAGATCGCCGGGGTAGCGGTGGTAGAAGTCGATGCCGCGGCGCTTGGGGTAGTACTCGGTGTCGTCGTCCGCCATCGCCGCGGTGATGCTCGCCACCGTGTTCTGATGGTGGATCGCGTACTCCTTGGGGTCGGCCTTCGGCTTGTAGGAGGCGACGTCACTGACGGCCGGCCCGCGCCCGCCCTCGCGCCACGCGCCCTCGACCTGGTTGGCGGCGAGTGCGCCGCCCCAACGGAATCCCTCAGGCAGCGCCATCGGCGAGCTCCTTCTCTTTCTGGGTGACGGTGATGATCGCATCGCCCGCCGACACGCGGTCGGCGGCCTCGATGAGCACGGTGTACTCGGCCGAGTTGGTGATCAGCACCGGGGTGGTGGTGTCGTAGCCGGCGGCGGTGATGGCCGCGAGATCGGCGGTGAGCAGCAGCTGCCCGGCCTCGACGCGCTCGTCGACGGCGACGTGCACGTCGAAGGGCGCGCCGTCGAGCTGGACGGTGTCGAGTCCGACGTGGATGAGGGCCTCGACCCCGTCGTCGCGGCGCAGGCCGATGGCGTGCTTGGAGCTGAGGACGGCGATGACCGTGCCGGCGAACGGCGAGCGGACGACGCCGTCGGTCGGGCGGATGGCGATGCCCTCGCCGAGGACGCCGGCGGAGAAGACGGGGTCGTTCACCTCGCTGAGCGGGATCACGTCGCCGCTGAGCGGGGCGGTCAGGGCGGTCGCGTCGGCGGCGTCCTTGGCGACCACGTCGCCGAGGGCCTGGACGCTGGCGGAGGCGTCGTCGCGCCAGATGATGAAGGAGACGACGAACGAGACGGCGACTGAGATCAGCAGGCCGATGACCGCGTTGAGCAGGTTCCAGGGGTTCAGCCCGTCGATGAACATCGAGATGCTCGCGACACCCGGGCTGACCAGCGCGAACGCGGCGACC
Organism: Rathayibacter sp. VKM Ac-2929; assembly: GCF_022815495.1. NCBI lineage: Bacteria > Bacillati > Actinomycetota > Actinomycetes > Micrococcales > Microbacteriaceae > Rathayibacter > Rathayibacter sp. VKM Ac-2929. The sequence continues at coordinate 263,563 of NZ_JALGRV010000001.1, read as the reverse complement.
TGCGTGGCGCCGATGTAGGCGCCGCCGACGACGCTGCCCGAGATGACGGAGATCAGCGCGCGCTTGTTCTGCAGGGTGACGCCGTAGAGGGCGGGCTCGGTGATGCCGAAGAGCGCGGAGAGCCCGCCGGAGAAGGCGGTCGCACGCAGCGCCGCGCTCTTGGTGCGCAGGGCGATCGCGAGGCTGGAGCCGGCCTCGGCCGCGTTGTGGGCGAGGGAGGAGGCGAGGTAGAAGGTGTCCTTGCCCGCGCTGGCCATCGTCGCGATGGTCGGCGGGATGAAGGCCTTGTGCATGCCGACCGAGATGATCAGCGGCAGGACGCCGGCGAGGAGGGCGACGGCCACCCAGCCGAGCGCGCCGTAGAGGCCGATCAGGGCGCCGGTGAGCATCGAGCCGAGCCAGTAGCCCAGCGGGCCGAGCAGGAAGATCGTGGCCGGAGCGACGATGACGAGGCACATCAGCGGCACGTAGAACGTGCGGATCGGTCCCCACGAGTGCTTCGTGAAGAAGCGCTCGACGACCGAGAGGAGGAGGACCGCGAGGATCGCCGGGAACACCTGCGCGTTGTAGGCGATCACCGGGACCGGGATGCCGAAGAGGGCGACTCCGCCCTCCTGGTTGAGCAGCGCGGTGAAGGCCGGGAAGACCAGCACCCCGACGAGTCCGAGGGCGAGCGGCCGGTTCACGTCGAGCTTCTTGGCGCTCGTGTAGGCGACGAGGAGCGGCAGGAAGCCGAACACCGCGTCCGGGATGGCGGACAGCAGCTTGAAGTTGTCACTCGCGGGGTCGAGCCAGCCCACCGCGGAGGCGAGGACGAGGAACGACTTGAAGATGCCGGCTCCGGCGATGGCCGGGATGATCGGCGTGAAGACGCTGACGACGAAGTCCATGATCGTCGCGCCGAGGCGCTTGAGCGAGCGGGGCTGCTCGGTCTTCGGGGTGGTCGCCTCGGTGCCGCCGCGCAGCTTCTCGACCGCCGCGTACATCTCGGCGACGCCGTTGCCGACGATGACCTGCGTCTGCGGCCCCATGACGACGCCGATCACGCCGGGCACCGCCTTCAGGGCGTCGACATCGGCCTTCTGGTCGTCCGCGAGCGCGAAGCGCAGGCGGGTCGAGCAGTGCTGCAGCTTCGAGACGTTGCCGGCGCCGCCGACGTGCTCGAGGATCGCCTTCGCGCTGTCCTGGGTACTCATCGGTACTCCTTCGGGTGTGTGGGGGACGCGCGCTTCCCTGCGCTGTGCTGCATCGCGTTCTCGCTGCTTCCGTCGCTGTCCCCGCACCGTCATCGGCGCGTCAGGAGGCGTCCGGGCACAAAAAAAGGACCCGACGACGCTTCGTACGCGTTTCGTCGGATCCTGCCTGCACGACCAGTCACATGTCCGAGAGCGAACATAACACGGGGGTGGCGGGGGCGTCAAAGACGGGGCGGACCGGCGGGACCGGCCCCGTTCCGCTGTCCTTCGGCCGCTTCACGCTCTCGGAGGACGGCCTCCTCGACGATCCGGACGATCTCGTCCACGTCCTCGTGCTCCCAGAAACGGAGGGAGGTCCAGCCCGCCTCTTTCAACAACCGGTCGGTGTCGCGATCACGTTCGCGATTCCTGGTGACCTTCTCCGCCCAGAAGCCGGCGTTGGTCTTCGACACCGTGTGGTGCACGGGACAGCCGTGCCAGAAGCAGCCGTCGAGGAACACCGCGATCCGCTGTTTCGGGAACGCGACATCGATCGTCCGCCTCGAAGATCCGGGCACTTTGAGCTGGAGGCGGAAGCGGAGACCTGCAGCGTGGAGCGCTGATCGGACTCGCAGTTCCACCTTCGTGTCACGCCCGCGGTTCGAGAGCATCGACCGCCGGACACCGTCGCTCGAGGCCCAGGACATCGGTCGATGGTATGTCGAGGTGGGACTCCATCAGCCGATCCGCGCCGGTAGCTTTGTCACATGACTTCCGGCCCCATCCGCACCCTCGATCTTTTTGCCGGCGCGGGAGGCCTGACCGCCGGTTTCCACGCAGCCTCACCCCGGATCGAGACCGTCGCAGCCGTCGAGTGGGAGATCGCGGCGGCGGCGTCGTTCGAAGCGAACTTCGGCCGCGGAAAGGCCTGGGCCGGCAGCATCCAGAGCTGGTTGGCCGAATCCGAGATGCCGACGGACATCGACATCGTCATCGGCGGTCCGCCCTGCCAGGGCTTCTCGACACTCGGGAAGCAGGACGTCGAGGACGAGCGGAACGACCTCTGGCGGACCTACGCGGAGACGATCCATCGGGTTCGTCCCAAGTACTTCGTCGTCGAGAACGTCGCCGCCTTCACCAAGTCGCCACAGTTCCGCGAGTTCGAGGCGGCCGTCCAGCCAGGCGAGATCCTCGAGGACTACGCCTTCGAGTGCCGGATCCTGAACGCAGCGGACTACGGAGCGCCTCAGGCGCGCAAGCGAGCGGTGCTGATCGGACACCGGCGCGACCTCCCTGCGCCGGGCTTCCCCGTCCCCACCCATCTCGGGAACCACCGCACAGTGCGGGACGTGCTGATGATGGAGCACCGAGTCTCCTTCGAGACCATCGACGAGAACAGCCTCACCGAACGGTCGATCGAGTTCGCGGGGAAGATCTTCAAGGGGCCGTACTCCGGTCTCGAGCTCCACACCAGTAGGAAGTACTCACCTCTTTCGCTTCAGCGCTTCGAAGTCATCCCCGCCGGCGGGAACCGCTTCGATCTGCCGTACGAGCTCCAGGCCGACTGCTGGCGGAAGCACCGCACCGGCTCCGCGGATGTGATGGGCAGGCTGCACTGGGACAAGCCTGCGGTCACGATCCGGACGGAGTTCTTCAAGCCCGAGAAGGGGCGGTACCTGCACCCGGAGGCCATGCGGTCGATCTCCTTGTACGAGGCGGCGATCCTGCAGGGATTCCCCACGGACTACAAGTTCGTCGGGTCGAGGACGGCGATCGCGAAGCAGATCGGTAACGCGGTACCGATCCCGCTCGGAGCGGCGATCGCGACCCAGCTCATCGAGGTGCTGAACGGAATGACGCCGGCGGCGATGGACCCGGCAGTGGTTGGCCCGATCGGGCGGTCGTCGGTGCTGCCCGAGGAGCGCGTTCCTCTCTTCTGACCCGAGTGCTTTTCCGAGCATTCGTCCGTTCTGAACGACACCCGTCGTCGATATAGGCTTCGAAGATCAGCGTCCAACGAAGGATCAGTGGTCTCATCAGCACCGACATGTTCTACGGAATGTTCGCCCTCTATGCCCGTCAGCACGGTGTCGAAGAAGCGGAGGAATCCATGGCCGGCGTCCTGCCGGTCGAGACGCTGACGGCTCTTCGCGAGCGATTCGACTCGGATCGCAAGAAGGTGCAGAGGGGCGGCCCGGTCATCATCTCGGCAGGACGTCCCGACTGGTATCCGGGCCCCACGCCGAAGGACAAGTTCTGGAATGCGCTCTACCACCAGTTCGAGTCGGAGAAGTGGAGCGACGAGAGGCTCCTGAGCGTCAACAAGTCCTCGGACAAGGTCGTCGCCCATACGGAACGGCCGGACAAATCGAGTTGGAGTACGCGCGGGCTCGTGGTCGGGTACGTGCAGAGCGGCAAGACCACTAACTTCCTCGCCACGGCCGCCAAGATGGCCGACCTCGAGTACGGGCTCATCATCGTGCTCTCGGGTATTCACAACGCCCTTAGGAAGCAGACGCAGATGCGTCTGGAAGAAGCTCTGACTCGTGTGCCCGCGAAGGACTGGTTCCGACTCACCGAGCTGAATCGCGACTTCCGGCTCCCCTCGTTCGACGCAGCTGCCCTCCTCTCCGGACATCAGACCGGTGTAGCAGTGGTGAAGAAGAACGCGTCCGTGCTGAGGAAGCTCAAGAAGTGGCTCGAAACCGACGGGGCCCGCACGGCACTCAAGGAGCGTCCGATGCTGATCATCGACGACGAGGCCGATCAGGCGTCCATTCAGACGAACACAATCAACCCCCTGATCACCGACCTTCTCAAGCTCGCATCGAAGTCGACTTACATCGGCTACACCGCCACCCCGTTCGCGAACGTCTTCATCGATCCGTATGACACCAGCGACCTCTATCCACGCGATTTCATTCTCAGCCTGCCGCGTCCCGATGGATACTTCGGACCGGAAAAGATCTTCGGCCGAGATGTCGTCACTTCCGACCTCGGCCCTTCGGACGAGCCGGAGGACGGCTATGACATGGTGCGCATCGTGCCCGACGACGACGTCGCCAAGCTTCGACCCGGGACGAAGGACGCGGCCTCATTCGAACCGGAGCTGACAGCGGGGTTCGCCGACGCGCTCGATTGGTTTTGGCTGGCGACCGCGGTGCGTCGCGCTCGTGGCGACCTCGGCCACAGCTCGATGCTGGTGCACACCTCGGTCAAAACATCGGTTCACGAAGCCTTCAAGCCGATGATCGAGGAGTATCGCGCTGGAACCGCGGACGGGCTCGCGAAAGAGGACTCGGCAACCGCGAGACGTTTGGAGGAGGTCTGGGAACGCGAGAGCCACCGGGTGCCGCCCGCTTCCGCCGATCGCGCAGTATTCACGTTCGTGGAGATCCTGCCGTTCCTCCGACGCGCTGTCGACGACTCCAGAGTCGTACTCGACAACTTCCGCAGCACTGACCGACTCGATTACAACGCAGAAGCATCACAGGTCGTCATCGCCGTCGGCGGAAACACCCTCTCGCGCGGCCTGACACTCGAGGGCCTCGTTGTGAGCTTCTTCGTCCGAGCTGCCGGTACCTACGACACTCTGATGCAGATGGGGCGGTGGTTCGGTTACCGGACCGGGTACGAGGAGCTCCCTCGCATCTGGATGACGGGCGAGCTGCGCGAGAACTTCCGCCATCTGTCCCGCGTCGAGTACGAGATGCGGGACGACATCGACCGCTTCCAGCGGGAGGACATCACCCCGGAACAGGCGGCGGTGCGCATCAGCACCCATCCGGCGCTACGAATCACTGCGAAGATGGGAGCAGCGTCCCCCCTGTTCGTCTCGTTCGAAGGTCGTCGCTTCCAGACCAGGTACTTCCGCAACCGCGACAAGCAGTGGCTCTCGCAGAATCTGACTGCTGCCGTTGATCTGTTGAGGAGCTGCGCGGAGGAGGACCTCACCATGGAGACGAGCACGATCGGAGCTCGGCTCTATCGTGACGTCCCCGTGCACCTCGTCCAGCGTTTTCTCGACGCCTACTCCGTCCATGGAGACTCCAAAGATGTCGATACGGCGTTGATGAGCGAATACATCGCCCGTAGCAACGCCGCATCCGAGGGCTCGCTCCACAGGTGGTCCGTTGCGATCGTGGAGTCTCCGAACGGGAAGGAGACGACCGTCGGCGATTTGAGCGTCCGCATGGTGACACGAGGTGTGGTGGACGATAAGGACTACCCGCACCCGGGACGCGCGGATATCAAGACACTGATGAGCAAGGAGGATCGTGTACTCGACCTGGACATCACCAGGGCGAACGCACGTGAGCTGGCCGAGAAGAAACTGGATGTGCGTCGTAATGAGGATGATGTCCTGAAGCACCGAGGTCTTCTCGTGCTTTATTTCATCGATCCCGATGGGGGCGCAGAAGGCGGCCAGCAGCGGCAACGCCTGTCGATGAACGCGGTCGAAGTGCCCGTCGGCATGGGAGTCGTCTTCCCCACGCAGTCCTCACCAGAACTCCGAGTCGCTGCTTCGAAGGTGTCCGTCGATCTGTCCGCGATGGAGATCGAGACACCGGACGACTTTGCGGAAGGTATCGATGAAGACACGGAGACGGAATCGCCCGCGTGAGTCCCCGATCCTCGACGGCCGGCGCTTGGGCCGTGCTCAGCCGACCCTCCGAGAGCCGTTTCGAGTCCTACTTACTCAGAAAGGTCGGCGCTAGGCACGTGCGTGCCGCCCTCGACGACGAAGGTCACCGCCATCTCCTCGTTCCGCTCAAGGTGAGACCGAAGCAGCTTCCGCAGAACGGCGAGGTGGTGGTCTTCGACGTGTTGCCCCTGGCCTTCGGCGACGAGACAGGCCTCGTCCTCGACATCGCCTGCACCGACGTCTCTGTGCACGGTGAATTCGACCTGTTGATCGATGAGGTGACCGACTCGATCGAGACGCTCGAAACGGCCGGCGCGGCAGCGCTGGACGCCGTCGATCGTTGGCGGCGCCTTCTGGCTCTTCAGCGCACGAAAGGGCTTTCGTTCATCGAGCAGCTGGGTCTCGCAGCCGAGCTGATGTTGCTGGAGCACGCACTGAGCATCGACGCGACTTCGATCCCGTCCTGGCGCGGCCCGTTCCGAGAACCGCATGACTTCGAATTCGCTCGCGACTGCATAGAGGTCAAAGCTCTGGCCGGTGCCGCGACCGTAGAGATACACGGGCTCGAGCAGCTGTCGGAACACGAGGCGAAGAGCCTTCATCTCGCTCTGGTCGAAGTCTCCGAAGCAGATGACGGGGCGACAGTCGTTGAGACGGCGCGACGCCTACGCGATCGGTACGGCGTCGATCTCAGTGGCCCCCTGTCCGCGGCTCGCCTCGACCTGGAGCAGGACGACAGCACTCTCGCGCGATTCGTCACCGGCTTCGTGATCGTGATTCGGGTCACCGGTGACACACCACGCTTGACTGTGTCCGAAGGTGCGTCCTCGGAGGACTTCTCCGGAGTGAGCTATTCCCTTCGGACGGCGGCTCTCCTGCCCTACAGCTCGGGACAAGATCTCGACACACTCCTGAAAGAGGTTCTCCATGCCTGAGTGGTGGTCGCAGCGTTTCGCGCCCGAAGGATCGGCGGCCGCCGACGGCATCAAGAAGCAACTCGGTCAGCCCCGGCTCGACCCGCTGACCGTCCTGGCTCGCGAAGCCGCGCAGAACAGCTGGGATGCTCGGGCCGGCCGAGAAGTGCGATTCAACATCGACATCTCACGCCTCGGGGACCGCGCGGACGTGTGGCGGGATCGCTTCCAGTCGAATCTTCCGAGCGCGAGCGGTCTCTTCGGTTCGACCGAGTGGAACGCCGACACTCTGGTGATGACCGTGAGCGATAGAGGGACGGTCGGACTCGGTGGTCCCGCCCGCGCCGATCTCCGTGTAGAGCAGGACGAACGCCCTGACTTCGTCCAGTTCCTCCGCAACGTCGGAGAACCCCGCAATCAGTCCCTGGGTGGGGGCACCTACGGTTTCGGGAAGGGCATCTATTATTCGGTGAGCAAGGCGAGCGCCATCCTCGTCGATACTCACGCGGTCGACCGCAAGGCGGGGCGGCGCGTCATGGGTGCGGCAATGACGCACAAGTGGGAAGACGGCGACGAGGTCTACACCGGGCGTCACTGGTGGGGTGACATCGTGGGCGGCGTTCCCGACCCGGTCACCGGTGAAGAGGCTGCAGCTCTGTCCTCCGAACTCGGTCTTCCCGGTTTCGCCGAGGGAGAGCACGGCACGGACGTGATCATCATCGATCCGAGCCTCGGAATGTTCGACTCGGACAGAGACCGCACGGTCGAAGAGGCGATCGCATACCTGCGCTCATCGATGGTGTGGCACCTGTGGCCGAAGACGGTCGAAGCTCAGGAGGGCGTCGTTCTCCTCTCGACGAGTGTCGATGGACTGGTCGAGCAGGTCCCGTCCGCCGATCGGATCCCCTCGATGCAGGCGTTCGTCATCGCTCTCGAGAAGGCCCGCCGACAGGAAGGCCAGAAGTACGAGCGGAAGCGCGAGCCGTTCGACGTAGGCGTGTTGGCTCTCCAGATCTCGGAGGCGCAGCCCTCCGACTCTGAGGAGTTCGGCGCTGCCTGCCCTCTCGAAGGTCCGAGGCGTCATGTCGCCCGCATGAGGCGGGTCGAGCTCGTGGTCGACTACTTCGTCGGCGAGGAACATCCTGATCCGCGATTCGGCTACGCCGGTGTGTTCATCGGGTCCGAAGAAGCGGACGAGGTCTTCGGGCGAGCGGAGCCGCCGACACACGATGCGTGGGTCCTCGCCGGTCTTCGGGGTACAGATCTCGGCGTCGTCCGTGATCTCGGTCCGTTCCTCCGCGCGCGCATCCAGAACGAGGTGAACCCGCGGCGAGCGGCGAAGGCGACCTCCGAGACAGCCGGTCTAGGCCGCCTCGCAGCTCGCCTGGGTTCGGTGACCAGGAGTTTCTCCGGTACCGGCGCCGGCGCGGACGGCCCGAGCACCACCGGCGGCGGTAGCGAAGGAGAAGGCGGTGGTGGGGGTGGCGGGTCCCGGAAGAGACGTGCCGCGAAGCCCCGGTTCGTCGAAGGCCCTGACATCGTCGTGGAGAACGACACTGCCTTTCTTCGGGCGCTCGTCGAGGTGCCGAGTAGCGACGAGGGACAGAGCGTGATCGCCACCGCTCAGATCGTGCTCGAGAGCGGTGGAACGGAGGAGGACCCACCGGAGGGGACGGCCGGACCAGAATTCGAATGGCGAAGCGAGCAGGACGATCTCCTCATCGTGGGACCGATACTTCCTCCGGCTCCCGACGCCGGTGAGAGATGGTGGCTGACCGCCACTGTCATCGACGACGCGGCAGTACGCCTGTCCGTGGATTGGAACAACTGACGTGGTCGACTCTGTCGCGCCTTACAGGACCCCCCGACCAGGGACGATCAAGTGGTCACTGCCCGATCTCCTCGACGGGGACGCCTGGATCCCGCTCGGTGAAGAAATCGAGGGGTGGGACCCGTCCATGGATCTGATCATCCGCGGTTCCGTGGAGATGGATCCTCAAGCCGTCGAGACCGAGACGGGCCTCGGCCTGGACGAGATGGCGCTCGTCGTCTCCTGGTCCTGCTCCTCCAGTCGATTCCGAGCCGCCGCTCCTCGACAGGCCCTGACCCGAAGCGGAGTCACTCACTTCACCGTGACACTGCCGGGCGATCGCCTGGACGGGAACGTCGAGGTCACCACCGCGGTCGTGGCGTTGCCCCGTGCGGATGTCGGTGCCGGAACGGCACGTCGACGGGGCTCCGTCCTCACCGACCGCCGTTTCACCGTCGCGCTCGAGGGCACCGTCGGAATGTTCCCGGTGGAGATCGTCGACTTCGTCAAGACCCGGTTGCCGAACAAGGCGAGCTGGCACCTCGAGACGTCTCAGGAGCTGGACCAGACCTTCTTGGCGGGATTCCGCCTGCAGATCAATGAGCGTGATTCCGAACTGACGAAGGCGATCGGCTCTCGCAACCCGAGTGATCGCGAACGGATGCTGCTCGACGCCCTCGAAGAGGGCGTGCTCGGGCTTCTTCTCGAATCCGCATCGATGCTCCAGCACGAGCTGACCTCGGAATCGTCGTGGGAGGAGGACACTGTCGGCCACGTCCTGCATTCCCTCCTCACCCGCGCGGATGATCTCGGATCCGTGCCGACCGTTCCGGCGGAACTGGCCATGTGGCGTTCTTCGATCATGTCCAAGGTCCGCGGTCTCGGGGTAGGGCGGCAGATCGCATGATCATCTGGCCTCGACTGAGTAGAGCAGTCGCATCCGGTGAATGGGAACGGGTGAAGAGCGCGAAGGCGGCGACCGGCTCCTCCCTCATCCGAGACGTGCAGTGGCGAGCGATCGGTAATCGCGCGGACGAACAGGAGTTCGCGCGGCTCCGCGAGCGGATGACGGAGCTCGCGCAGAGCCACGGTTACCCCGAGTCGACGTCGTCGGATGCGCTCGGGCGCTTCGACCGCGAAGCAGCCTTCGTCGTCAGAGAACTCGTGGACGTCCCTTTCGCGGAGGCGGCCGCCGGCGACGTCTGGTCCTTCGTCGCGTTCGCCGTCCTACCCGAATTGACGGAGTGGCGCTTCGGCCGTAAGAACAAGGAACGTTGGATCGGCAGCGATCTGACCCGTCACACGTGGGCTCGACTCTGGTGGCAGGGTGAGGCCTTCCGCCCAGAACCGGAGCTTCTCCGTCAACTCTCTGAGAGCGATCTGAATCAGCTCTTCGAACGGCGATCGATCGGAGGTGACGGCCCCCTGGTCCGGGCTCTGGCTCGGTCCTTCGCGGACGTCTCCGACGAGCGCCGAGCTGTCGTTCGGGACACGACGAAGAGGATTCGGCGACTCCTCGCCTTCGTGCAGTCCTCGGCCCTCGAGCCGGATGAGATCAGGACTCTCGTTGAGGAGGTGGTGCAACTCTCGACGGCAGCGGTCACCGGAACGGCAGCGGTCACGAAGGATCAGCAGGCCGCGAGCGGCGCGGGTTCGGCAGTGGTCGTCCCCGACGCAGACGTTCCCGATCGGGCACTCGGTCTCGTCGAACCGTCCTACCTCGCCTACAGCCGCCCGGCAGCGCTTTCGGCCACCCAGCTCCTCGAGACCTCCGCACTCGAAGACATGATCGAGAGCGCCGTCGCAATCGAAGGCCCTGTTCTGCTGTCGAGGCTGCGCCGACTGATCGCAGGAGCGGTCGAGGACGAATCGATCCTCAGTTCCGCAGACGCGGCGATGGGCTCCGCCATCGAGGCGTTGCTCGAAGCACGTCGAATCGAGGCCGACGACTTCGAACTCCCCGGGTTGGGCTCCCAGCGAGCACTACGAGTGGTCGGGACTCCAGACCTCCGAGTGCGTCCGCTCGGTGCGCGACGTCTGCTGGAGGTACCCCTGCGCGAGGCGCTGGCAGCCGCCCGCCTCGCACCGGAAGACACTCAGACGAGCCGGATGGAGCATCTCCTCGCCTTCTACGGACTTCACGACATCGACGTGCTCGATCGAATGGTCCTGCTACAACTCGCGAACGCCGGTATTTGAAGAAAGTGATGCCGCGCTCTACGAGCGGGAGGCCACTCCCCTCCCGGTTCCGTGCGGGAGGCTCGAACGCCTCCATCGATGTCTTGAATTGTCTTATGTCGGTGGCTGATGGTTCACTCAGTCATCATCGAGTCGGATGAGCAGTGCTGCTTCGCTGAGGGGAACGATCGTGCACCACGAAGACGTGACGGACTTGCGCGGATACGTGCTGGAGCTACAGGCGACGGCGATCGACACGTACCGTCGCAACCGGGATCTGCTGGAGGAACACGTCCGGCAGGAGGACAGCTATCGCTTCGGTGGGTACGGCACGCGCCAAGTGAGCGAGCTCCTCCAGAACGCTGCCGATGCCATGGGCACTGATGCGGGGCGGGTCGAGTTCCGAGTCGCCGACAGGGCGCTCTACTGTGCCAACGAGGGGGCTCCGTTCAATCGTGACGGCGTACGCGCGGTTTCGATGGCCTTTCTCAGCGAAAAGCGCGGCGAACAGATCGGCCGATTCGGTCTGGGATTCAAGTCGCTCCTCGGGATCACGAACAACCCGCAGATCCACAGCCGTGACGCGTCGTTCCAGTTTAACGGAGACGACGTCGCCGTGCTCTTCGAAGGGATGGAGTCGCAATCCGGTCGTCTGCCCGTGATGCGCGTCCCGACGCCGGTCGACACCGATGCGGCTCAGGCCGACGATCCGCATCTGGCCGAGCTGCTCGGCTGGGCCTCGACCGTGATCAAAGTGCCGCTGGTCTCCGGCGGCACCAGGATCAGGGACGAGCTGCGCGGCTTGAACACCGAATTGCTCCTCTTCATGCGTTCGATCCGCGAACTCGTCGTATCCCTGCAGAATGCGGACGGCTCGTTGAACACGATGAAGCACACGCGAGACGACGCCGCGGATCGAGGCGAGGTCCGTCTGACGGGGCCCGACGGCAAGAAGGTCCGCTGGCTTCTGGCCGAGAGGCGGTTCGAACCCTCGTCGGAGACACTCGCGACGCTGCCCGACACAGCCAGAAGAAACGCCATGACGGTCTCTTACGCCGTGCCACCCGGCACACGCGCCGCCCTAGGACAGTTCTGGGCTTGGTTCCCTCTCAGCGATCGCACGACAGCCAGCGGCATCTTCAATGCGCCCTGGCAGGTCAATGACGATCGAACGACGATGCTCGCCGGGAGCCGGCTGAACGGGGAGATGCTCGACGTCTGCGCCGAGCTCTTCCTCGACGTGGCGATCCGGTCGTCGGACTCGAAGGATCCGGCCGCTCACCTCGACCTTTTCCCCGGACGTGGACGGGAGATCCGCGGTCCCGGCGATCACCGGCTCTCCGAAGCGATCCCTCGACTCGCGAGGTCCCGCGAGATCATTCCGGACGCGTCCGGGGTCCTGAGGACACCGGGTGAGTTCTCGAACTATCCCGAAGCCGCCGACGAGGACGACGGACGTGCCGCACCTGCGACGGAGCAGATCGTCGCGCTCTGGCAGGAGCAGGTGGCTCGGATCGATACGCCGCACGCGGGGTGCTATCGGACACGTACCCGCTCCTCGCGGCTCCGGACATTGACGAGAGAGACGGGCGAACGTACGGGCGGTGAAGTCCGTCTCGACAGATGGCTGGAGGAGCTCGCCGCGGTCGGAACACCGGCAGCGCTCGTCGCCTGTCTCGAGATCGTCGCGGCGCTCAAACGCACTCGTGGCGACGATGCGGTGCGGCACGCCTCGATCGTTCCCACCAGCGCGGGCCGACTCTCCATCGAACAGGCGGTCGCAACGGCTCTGCTTCCTGTCGACGGGTTCGAGTCGCCGGAGGGGATCCCGTTCGTCGATCCCCGATTCGCGCGCGAGGACTCTGTTCGAGCACGGCTCGTCGAGCTGGGAATGAGGAGCGCTTCGGCCACGACCGCCCTGAAGGCCCTCGTCACTCGACTGAGCGATCGGTCGCCCGACAAGGACTGGAACATGTTCTGGTCTCTCATCGAACATGCTGACCGTGACGAGTCCACGAAGGTCATAGACACACTTCGGCTTCGGGCCTCGATCAAGGTCGCCTCGGAGACCGGAGAGCTCCGACGCGCTTCGGATCTCTTCGCGTCCTCGCCCTTCTCGGGCGTACCACCGGAGCGGCGAGCCGCAGCAGGCGGAGTTCCGATGAACACACTCGTCGCGGCGGGTTGTCTCCAGGCGACTCCGCGTCGCGCCGCCGCCGAGAACGACGGACTCTTCGCGGGGTACCGCACATGGCTCGTGTCCGAGTTCGTCCAAGCCTTCCGTACCGAGAGCCTGCGCCTGGACAGGGTGGAGCTGGAACAGCTCACCACGCTCGGTCCGCTGGACATCCTGCCCGGACTGGTGGACGCCCCGCGAGACGCCGCGACATGGACGCACGAGCTGGTAGGGCGAGGTGCGGAGGCGAGGCACCGCTACACCGCGGTCGCTGTCGGCGGCAAAAAGGCGTCCGCCGCCCACTTCTCCTTCGAACGTTGGGTGCTCAGCACCCACGGGCGGGTGAAGACTTCGAACGGGATCCGTCGCCCCGGTGATTTCGTCGGCGCGGGCCTCATGAGATTCGGTGCGCTCCTGCCGGTGGCGGACGCGAAGATGTCGGAGTTCTTCGAAGCTCCGGAGCAATTGGTCGACGTCGCTGATGCGCTGCTCCTCCGGTCGTTCTCGCCCGATGTCATCGAGCCGGGCTCCAAGCTCGATCAGCGTCAGTTGGTCGAATTCGTCGTCGCAGTCGCCGGCCGCTTGAAGTCCCGCCCCGCACGGATCCCCGCTTTCAGCCGAGGCTCGGTGACCTGGGTCCCGACCGGATCCGTCTTCGTCGCTCAGAGCGAGGACATCGCCGACCTGGACGAGCTCGAGATCGCCTGGTTGCCCGCGAACGTCCCCGGCGTCGAATCGCTCGCCGACAGATGGCGCCTGCAGGAGGCGCAAGTCGCCTTGGCGAAATCGATCGACATCGAGCCGGGGACCCCTCCGGAGCTCGTCGAGGACATGCACCCTTCACTCCGCTTCCGCTACGCGAAGCTCGAGAACGTCAAGGTCGCACGAAGCCCGAGGATCGTGCGGCGCCTCTCCGGGCCTCACGGGAGCACAGAGCAAAGGCTGCGACGTGCCTTATCAGACGATCGACTCACCATCTTCATCGATTCGGAGCTGGACAGTATCGACACTCTTCTCGAGATATTCAAGGGTGTAGGGCTCGGTCTGAGCGCGAACGACGCCGCGCGGGTTCTCCACGAGGACGAGAGCCTGCGGAAGACGGAGCTGGTGAACCTGTGTCGTGCGGCTGAGACGGACTCCCAGCGCCTTCTTCTCCTGGCCGGAGTGAAGGCCCTGCGCGAAGAGCTTCCGAAGGGGCTCCTGGAGGTCGTCGAAGAACGTCAAGGCGAACAGCCGGATGTCCGCGTCGCCGAGATCTTCCTCGAGATACACGGAGACGATGCACTCTGGGTTCTCCGCAAGCGACTCGACGATCTGGACGGCGTCCCCAAGACCTGGGCCGGCACCGACGCGGCTCGCGGATTCGTCGAGAATCTCGGCTTTCCGATCGCCTTCGCAGGCTCGCAGCAGGTTTCGAAGCCGAGGTCGGTCCAGATCCAGGGAAAGATCGAGCTCTCCGGACTGCACGACTTCCAGGAAGACCTGGCTGCTCAGATCCGCGAGCTCGTCATGGCGCCAGGAGTACCGCAGCGGGCCCTCCTGACGCTGCCGACAGGCGCAGGCAAGACCCGAGTGAGCGTCGAAGCGGTCATCCGGATGATCTTGGCCGGCGAGCTCAGCGGCCCGATCTTATGGATCGCGCAGTCCGAAGAGCTGTGCGAGCAAGCGATTCAGACCTGGACCGACGTCTGGAGAGCTCTCGGCGATGCTCGCGTCCTCGAGATCAGCCGCTTCTGGGGTGATTACGCGGTCGAGGAGGCCGATGCGGACTTCCAACTGGTCGTGGCGATCGACGACAAGGTGAGTAGTCAGATCAGTAGGTCGGCGTCTCGACTGCAGTGGCTCTCGGATCCCTCTCTCGTCGTCATCGACGAGGCCCATACGGCTACCTCCAAAACATATACGGAGATCCTCTCCTGGCTCGGACTCACCGCGTCGCAGACCTCGCGCACGCTCCTCGGTCTCACAGCGACGGCGTTCAAGGGCCGGGGTGTAGAGAACAACAGGACCTTGGCTCAGCGCTTCGGCGAACGTCGTCTCGAAGCGTTCCCCGCCGAAACCGCCGTCAGCGAACTGCGCTCCCGTGGCGTCCTCTCCGACATCGATCATCGGGTGCTCGCCGGGGGCGACTACGAGGCGACGGATCAGGAGCTCGCCGATCTCAAGAAGCTGAAGGAGGTCAACCGCTCCCTCCTGGAACGGATCGGCGCCGACCTCGAGCGGACGCAGCTGCTGCTCGACGACCTTCTCGCTCAGCCCACGGATTGGCCGATACTCGTGTTCACGCCTTCAGTGGCGTCCGCACACACGATGGCTGCACTACTTCGCCTCGAAGGTCGCTCGGCGGAATCGGTGGACGGGGGGATGCGACGACCTGCGCGACGTGCGGCCGTCGAACGGTTCAAGTCCGGTGAGGCTCAGTTCCTCATCAACTGCGACCTGCTCACCCAGGGCTTCGACGCTCCGACAGTGCGAGCGCTCTACATCGCGCGCCCGACCTTCAGCCCCAACCGGTACATCCAGATGGTCGGCCGTGGCCTTCGTGGCCACAAGAACGGCGGAACGGACATCTGCACGATCGTGAACGTCGCTGACACCTTCGATCAGTTCGGCATCGACCTTGCTTATACGGAATTCGATTACCTGTGGGAGGACCGGTCATGACTGCAGCGCAGACGCAGCCGACGATGGAGCAGAGCCGCAACGCCGTGGTGGATCGGCTTCGGGCGGCATGGCTGGGCCCGGCGGGTGGAGCCGTCGAGCTGCTCGACCAGGATCCCGTCTACGCCTACCTCGTCGGAACGCTTTATCCCACGGAGAAGCGCACCGGCCGCACCGGCCTTGCGGTCTCCACCGATGAGGATGCCGTCGTCCGATCGGACCTCCTCCCGGACGAGGAGACGGGGGGTGACTCCGGCATGGACGACGAGGAAGCCGACGACGGTCTCGATCTCACCAGTGCCTTCGGGTGGGCTCCCAGCACCATGGGTATGTCCTTCCTTCACGACGGCGGATCGATCGCCGTCCGGGTCGAAGCGGCGCTGTATCCGGTCGAGGGCGACGGTTGGCGCCGCTCCCCGTTGTCGCCGGCAGTCGTGTCCGTACCTTCGAACGATCCCGCCGGCTCCGCAGACGTCTTCAACGGTCGGGCTCGCGTCGATTGGCGCAATCGCCGATTCGCGGGCTTGACCCTCACGACCGTCTCCCTCGCGAACGCTCGAGAGGTGGAGGAGGGCGAGGCGAAGTCTGCGAGCGCTGACTGCCTGTTCCAGGCGGCTTTCAGCTGCGAAATCGCAGGAGGCGATCTCCATCCGTACCCTGAAGCCGTCTCCTTCACTCGCGATCCTGAGGAGGACGAGCTGCGTCTGCGCTACCGCGGCCAGCGAACCTACGGCGTCGGACACGGTGTCTCCGTCGAATGGGACGAGTCAGGGAGCAGCCCCACTGGTCTCCGTTCGGTCACTGTTCCGGTGAAGACGGTACCCGCCATCAAGGCACGAGAATCGTCCGACACCTTTCTCCGACTGGGTGTCCTCGCAGACAGGGAAAATGCGCGTTCGACGATCGTCGAAGGCCTCCGCCAATTCGTCGACGAGTACTCCGCATGGGTGGAGGAGCGCAGGCAAGAGGCCGACACGCTGAACGATCGGCGTGCGGCCGCGTCGCTACTGAACAAGATGACTTCCGCTCACGAGCGCATGTCCGAGGGCGTCGCTCTCCTCGCCTCTGACGAAACGATCTTCGACGCGTTCCAGCTCGCGAACCGTGCGATGCGAGATCAGATGCTTCGCGGCCTACCCCCCGAGCCGGACAGAGAGCCCGCCTGGCGCCCCTTTCAGCTGGCGTTCATCCTTCTGAGCGTGTCCTCGACGACGAGCCCCGGGCATTCGGACCGGGATCTCGTCGACCTGATCTGGTTCCCGACGGGCGGCGGCAAGACCGAGGCCTACCTCGGGCTCGCCGCGCTCGAGATGATCCGCCGACGACTCGTCGAGCCCCTCCACGGAGGCGGTACGGCCGTGCTGACTCGCTACACGATGCGACTTCTGACAGCGCAACAGTTCCAACGCGCGGCTCGGCTGATCTGCGCTCTCGAGCTGATGAGACTCGACGAGCCTCAGCTCCGAGGCAGTGCGGCCTTCTCTGTCGGCCTCTGGGTGGGAAAGAACGCCACCCCGAACACTTTTGCGCAGGCGAAGGAGCGGTTGGCACAGCTGGTCGGCCAGCAGAGACCTCAGAACAACTTCCAGATCCGCGATTGTCCGTGGTGCGACACGCCACTCGTCCCGCAGGAACGCAGCTTCGATCCGAGCGCTTACGGTTTCGATGCCACGAACTCGTCCTTTCGGATCCACTGCACTCGGGCCGAGTGCCCTTTCGTCGAGCGCCTGCCTGTACAGGTCGTCGATGAAGCCATGTACGCCTTCCCACCGACGATGGTCGTCGGGACGGTCGACAAGTTCGCTCGTCTCTCACGTCTTTCGACCGCCGGGACACTCTTGGGCCTTGGGACGCAGAACCGTCCACCCAGCCTCGTGATCCAGGACGAGCTGCATCTCCTCTCCGGACCGCTCGGAACGGTCGTCGGTACTTACGAGGCTGCGATCTCCGCCATGCTCTCGTCCGGTGGACGGCCACCGAAGATCGTCGCGTCGTCTGCGACTGTTCGCGCTGCAGCTGAGCAGGTGCGCGGGATCTTCGCTCGTCCGCGAACGGCCGTCTTCCCTCCGAGCGGCTTGAACGCCGATGACAGCTTCTTCGCCGAGCCCGACCTGGAGCGCCCCGGCCGTACCTACGTCGGCATCATGCCGCAGGCCCACAGCCCGGCTTGGGCGCTCGGCCGTCTCGCCATCGAGGCAGGCCTGGCTCCCGATGCGCTAGGCCTCACCGGCGCGCAGAGAAGCGCGTATTGGACGCTCGTCCTGTACCACAACAGTCTTCGGGAGCTGGGGCGCACCGTCACCATCCTCCGCGACGACGTGAAGAGCGATCTCGACCGTCGTGCTGATCTGGAGTCGTCGGCGGTTCGAAGCTATGCCGTCGAGGAGTTGAACAGCAACGTGCGCGATTCGGAGCTGATCGAGCTCTTGAACAGGCTCGGCGAGGGACCCGACTCAGACGGCGTGATCGACGCACTTGCCGCTACGAACATTCTGTCCGTCGGTATCGACGTCGATCGGCTCGGGCTGATGCTGGTCAACGGACATCCCAAGTCGACCTCGGAGTACATTCAGGCGACCAGCCGCGTCGGGCGCGGAACCGTGCCAGGCATCGTCATCACCATGTTCCGCAGCCACAAACCCCGTGATCGATCCGTCTACGAAGGTTTCGGTCCGTACCACGACTCGTATTACCGCTTCGTCGAACCCGCGTCGGTGACACCCTGGTCGTTGCAGGCGCGGCACCGGTCGCTACGAGCCGCTTACGCGATGCTCGTGAGACAGCTCTCGCTGCGGCAGAACGAAGCGGCGCGCGAGTACGAGGTCGACTCCGCGGTGGCACAGCAGGCGTCCGCCCTGATCCTCGACCACATAGCCGTGGCCGATCCGCGAGAACTCGAAGAAGCCGGCCGGGAGCTCGCCGCCGCCGGCGTCGAGTGGGGTCGTCGTGCGGCGACTGCGCGCGAGAAGAACGCAGACCTTCTCTACGAGTCGGACGAGCCGGACGAGCGCCTGCTGAAGAACTTCGACGAATCAGGGATCGGCTGGGCTGCGATGAATTCGATGCGAACCGTCGATGCGGTCGTCCGCGTCAGAGCATGGGGAGAGAAGTGATGGCGATCAAGAGTGGGAAGAAGTGGTCGCCGAAAAGTGTGATCGAGGCGCGCACTCTGCGTCTCACCGAAACCATCGCGCCCTTCGGGCCCGGCGCCATCGTGGACATCCTCGGAGAATCTTTCATGGCGCCGACAGGCGAAGCCTGGCCGCCCCCGCACCAGCTCCCGGCGGTCGACTGCCCCCGCCTCGTCGAGAAGCTCGGGATCGACGGTCGAAAGGTCGAGGAACTGCGTTCCGCCCCGAGCTACGACGATCAGGAGAAGGACGGTCGGAGAGCTCTCGAGTTCACCCGGTTCCCCGCGTGGATGTTCTGTGATCGCTGCAGCCTGATGCACAGATGGAAGGTCACCGACAACACCAAGGCCGGTTCAGCACCGTCGTGTCCGGACTGCGACGGTCGGCTGGTACCGATGCGCTTCGTCCTGCTCTGCACGACCCGAGGTCATGCCGAAGACGTGCCTTGGGACCGTTGGTCTCACCGGCCGGCGGAGGTCTGCGCTAGCCCGAAGCTGAGATTCGTCACGAGCGGCAGGGGCGCCGGGCTCTCCGCGCTCCAGGTCGTATGCGACTGCGGCCGCAGTCGTTCACTCGGGGAGTTGAACAAGAACACGCTCGCGAGGGACGGCTTCAACTGCAGCGGGCGACAGCCGTGGGAGCGCGGCCGGGTCGAGACACGCTGCGCGGAACCGCTCGATGCTCAGCAGCGCGGCGCGACGAACGTCAGATTCGGGGACGTCGTTTCAGCGATCGACATACCGTGGGTCGCGTCCAGAGCGGAGACCGCGTCCGACTCGATCCAATCGCACCTCATGCACGATGCACTCCTCGCGGCTCAGGCACCGCTCAAGATCAACCAGATCGCTCAGTTCATCGCAGACGACCTCGACGTCTCCGTCGAGACGGTCCTCGCGGCTCGGACGGGCACCACTGCGTTCGACCATGCACGAATCAGCCGCAGCATCCTCGACGAAGAATTCGAGGCGTTCAACGCGGCACGCCAAGGATCGGCTTCGACGTCGGACTTCGTGACACGCATCGATGAGATTACAGGGGCAGGCGAGGTCGGCGAGGTCTTGACGAGAACGTTCGACGGTGTCGTCATCGTCGATCGTCTCCGCGAGGTCCGCGCGTCGATCGGGTTCCGGCGCTACAAGCCCGATGCGGCCCTCGTACCCTCCGTGCCCCGGTCGGAGATCTTCAAGAGCTGGCTGCCGGCGGTCGAGAACTACGGAGAAGGCGTCTTCATCCGTTTCGAGTCCGCGCCCATCGACGAGTGGGCGGGCCGCCGATCGAGCGCCGATCGCTACGGGATGCTCCAGCGGAACCGCGACGATTCGAATCTCCGGTCACGGCTCGCCGCCGCCACACCGCAGTTCTTGATGTTGCACTCGTTCGCTCACGTCCTGATGGCTCGACTCGCCCACACTGCCGGATACACCGCCCCTGCCCTCCGGGAGCGGGTCTACGCCGCACAAGGCGACTACGGCGTCCTCGTTTACACGACCACCGGAGGTACTGCCGGCACGCTCGGGGGTCTCGCCCGAGAAGGCGAGCGCGATCGACTCCCGGAGTCGATCGTCAACGCCCTGACGTCCATGAGCTGGTGTGCCAACGATCCGGTGTGTGCCGAGTCCTCGCCACAGAGCATCGACGGTTTGAATCTTGCCGCATGCCACTCCTGCCTCATGGCGCCGGAGACATCATGCGAGTCGATGAACCTTCTTCTCGACCGGAACTCTCTCGTGGGTAAGAACGGGTTCTTCGAGCCACTCGTCACCGCAGCTCAGGCCGCAGCTATCGCCGGAGCCCGCTGACAGTAGATGTCCTTCAACCGCCTCTTCGCTTCGTTCTCGGCGAGCTCGGACCGGAGCGATCGGTTCTAGTCGACGATCTCGAAACCGAACGCCGTCCGGGACACGACGACGATCGAGAGACTTCTGACGAGTCTCTGGAGGTCGTCGGAGAGCCGGCCGGGCAGCAGGACGACCGGAATCGCGTCGAGGTCGTGCTCCGCCGCGACCATCACGTAGTCGAGTACCTGACCGATCGCCATCCTGACGTGCGACCGAGCAGTCGACTTCTTCGCCTCGACGATCCATCGGCGCGAAGGTACGAAGAGGTCTGGCTGTATCTGAATGGGACCGACTCGCAACTTCAGCCCCTGAGGTGGGGTTCCCTGCGCAACGAGCCACTGGCCGAACGCGTACTGCAACTCAAACTCGAGTCGCGATGCCGTTCGCAGCTCATCGGACGCCGGACCTGGCAACGACAATTCGCTGAAGTCGGGTTCACGCCATTCGAACGTCTCCAAACCCGGGAGGGTCTCGTTCCTCGGTGCAGCCAGTCCGAGGTCCGCGTCGACAGGCAACAAGGAGAAGATGAGCGCTTGCCTTCGGGCCCCTGTCGCGTCCGGGACCTCGAGTGAAGTGAAGGGAGGCGAATCAGGCACGAAGGTGCCGACGAACGTGACGGTAGTGCCGTCGACTGTGAAGAGTCGTACGGGAATGCCGTTCTTCTCGGCGTCACGAAGCGCGCGATTGGCGTGATTGAGGTCCTGGTGTCCCTTCGGTCCTTCGCCTGTGTACAGAAAGCCGCCCTCGGGAGTCGGCCCTTCATAGGCGTCATAGCCGTACTTGGGCCCCTGAACCGGATCGGAGAAGACGAAGATGTTCTGGCGATTCGCCGGAGTGGAGATCCCCCTCTGCCAGTCCCCACCGAAGCGCGCGTGAAGTTCCCGTCGGAGCAGTTTGTCGCCCGGAACGAGATCGAAGCCTTCGAAGTGGTGACGGACGGCATCGGCCTGCTCATCGCTGAGCTCCCACCGGTCATCTTCGACATCGACCAGTCCGAAGGACTGCCGCAGAAGATCACGGATCCGCTTCTCCGGTACGTCGAGTTCGAGTGAGAGTTCGAGCGGAGTGAAGGCGGGCATGCATCAGACACTATGAAGAGGCATAGCGAACCGTCGGTGAACATCGCTCGTGTCATCGACCAAAGCTTCGACCGATCGTTCGTTCGGCTCGAAAGCGACTTCTACGCGGGCCCGTCCGCCGCCCGACCGCCGGCTTTGATTCGTCCTGCACCCTCGGCAGTTGCAGGCACCGTTCCGATACCGCGAGCGCCTGCACACCCCGACCATTTGTGAAATGCCAGGTCAATCCGCTCCGCCGAGCGCCGAGCATGCCTAATGGTGGTGCCTCACGGACCGCGAGCACAGCTGTTGATCATTGCAGTCATCGTCCGGCGACGATCACGATCCCTGAGGCGATCAGAAAAGCCACGACGGTGACCGCCGCTCCAGCGACCGGGATCCACCAGATACGGCGGGACCTGTCGGGGCGAAGGAGTGCGACCAGCGTCGCAAGGGCGGAGAGGCCCACTGCTCCGGGGACGATCCACATCGTCTCGCCCAGGACCGAGACGCCGTTCAGGCGGTTGTTCACTCGATTCGCGTCGAAGGTCAGGTTCTCGATCAGGACGAGGACGAAGAGGATCGCGCCGAGCACGAGCAGGAAGACGAGCAGCAGGATCGCGGTGACGCGGTCCTCGCCGGCCGAGAGGCGGCGGGCGGGGCGCCTACGGGTAGCCGGTCGGTCGAACGGGTCCGGGTCGTCCCAGTCCGCGTCCGAGTCGAAGGCCATAGTGCCGCTCAGGCTAGCCGAGCACAGCGCTCAGGCTCCGCGGGCGGCACGGTCCCGGCGCGCGTCAGCATCCGACCAGCACCGCCTCCGCCGCCTCCCGGTCCTCCGCCCCGATCGCCAGCCCGTACTCCTCCAGTACCCCGACGAACTGCTCCACGTACCCGCAGCGCAGCTCCGGGGCCGGCGGCAGCCACTCCCCCGGGCCGGCGTCGCTCTTGGACTGGTTCGTGTCGTCCGTGGCGGCGACGAGGTTCGCCGAGTCGTTCGCAAAGAGCAGGCGCTGCTCGTCCGTCCACGCCCACGCGCCGTGGTGCCAGGCCCAGCCGAGGGCGACGACGTGGTCGATCTGCACGAGGCGGGACGTGTCGCTCCCGGAGACGAAGGACACCGCGGTGCCGTCGTACGGGTCGACCAGGGTGCCGGAGAGGACCTTGCAGTCGCGGGTGCCGGGCTTGAAGACCGGGTCGAGCAGGTCGCGGCCGAGGATGTCGTTGCGGGTGTCGCAGCCGTTCCGGTCGACGTCCTTCCAGGACTCGCCGAAGAGGTCGCGGTCGTAGGGAACGTCGGCGCCGCCGTCGTCCACGGGCAGCGCGGCGAGGGTCGCCAGCGCGAGCGCGGCGGGGTCGGCGGAGTCCGCCGGCGGTGACGAGGGCACGGACGCGGACGCGGTCGGCGCAGTTGTCGCAGTAGCGGCGGACGGAGTGGCCGTGGCGGGAGGGGTCGAAGCAGGCGCGGTCGACGCAGGACCAGCAGGGACGCCGGACGCAGACCCCGTACCGGGAACCCCGACCGTCTCCCCCGCTCCCACCACCGCGAACGCGACCGCAGCGACCCCGACGGCCGCGACGATCCACGCCCACCACGGCGCCCGCCGCACCCGCCGGCACCGGGCCGGAGCCCCCGGCCGCTCAGCACCCCGCGAGAGCCCCGGCACCCCCACCCGCCGCACCCCACCGGGTCGCGGCGGCGGCGGCCTGCCGACCACCGACTACACCCCCGAGTCGCCGTCAGCCGGGACGACGGGCGCCGAGACCCGCACCGCCCCGTCCCACAGCCGGATCGCCGCGCGCGGCACCGGCCCGACCACATCGACCCGCCACACCAGATCCACCGGCGACCCGGTCGACGCCTCGAACGGCACCACATGGATGGGCGCCGACGGGTCGAAGCGCAGCCGCTCCTGCAGCCGCGACGGCGCGACGAGGAAGCTCGTCACGCGCTCGTGGTAGCGCTCGCCCACCTGCAGCTCGGTCAGCACCGTGGCGCTCACCGGGGTCATCGGATCGGCGCGGGTCAGCGAGTCGAGCAGGAAGTCGTCCCACGGGACGTCGAGCTCGACGCCCTCGAAGTCCTCGGGGCGGCGCAGCGCGTTCAGCGGGTTGGTGCCCATCGGGCGGACCCGCGGGCGGGCGATCGCCTCCTCGTCGCGCTGCACGGAGGCGACGATGTCGGCCAGGCGCGGGGCGGCGATCCGGGTGAGCAGCGACTCGTCGTCGAGGGCGCGCAGCAGCATCCGCCGGGTGTGGTTTGACGAGTGCGGGAGGTCCTCGTCCAGCGCCGACAGGCCGAAGCCCTGACCGGCGCCGTAGTCGGCGGCCATCTCCTGAACGAGCGACTCGAAGGCCTCGTGCCGCCAGCCGCGGCGGACGAGCTTGGACGTCATCGCGGCGCGCATCCGGGCCACGGCCGCCGTCTCCTCGCCGCTGACGGTCGCGAGGCGCACGGCGAACGGCATGGCGCCGCGCTCCACGTCGAAGGTCTCGTGCTGCAACCAGACGGGCGGCACGTGCCACGGACGGTGCACGGCCTTGGACAGCAGCACCAGCCACTCGACGGCCTGGCGGTGCACCGAGCGGAGGCGCGCGGCCTCCTCGCGGGCGCGGCGGGCGCTGCGGCCGTAGTGCGCGAGTCGAGTGCGCTCGATGCTGATCCGCCGCTCGAAGCGCGACCAGCCGGCGTGGTACCGCACGAGCGAGATCAGCGTGATCAGCACTCCGGCACCGGCCAGGCCCACCAGCACCCAGAGCAGGATCGAGGTGATCAGCCCGGGATCGAAGGAGCCGTCGGCCTGCCGCGCGGCGTAGTCGTTGACGAACCAGATGCCGACGCCGACCACGAGCGCGAGCGCCAGCACGGTGACCCAGCCGACGAGCAGCGTGCGGTGGAACTCGCGGCGCAGGCCCAGCAGCTCGCCGGGTCGCTGCGGGCGGATCGCGTCGATCTCGCCCTTGAGGTACGCGACCTCGTCCTCGGCGCGGCGGCGCTCGGCGCCGATCCGGTCGAGGAAGCGCCAGACGAACGAGGAGCTCTGCCGGCCGGCCCACAGGTCGTACTCGCCGAGCGCCTGCAGGCGGCCGGAGCGGCGCGCCTCGGCGTCGTGGGCGGAGACGACTGGCTCCGCGGGCTCGGGAGCCTCCTCCGCGGGGACCTCGATCTGGACGACGGTCCGCGGCTCGGCGGCCTCGCCCTCGACGAGCGTCTCCTGCGCAGGCGGCGCGAACGCCGCGGACTCGGACGGCGCGGGCTCGGGCTCGGGCTCGGACGACTCGGGCTCCGAAGCGACCGGAGCGTCCGCCTCCTGGACCGTCGGCACCGCCGCGGCCGCGACGGCCGCCTCCGACGCCGACACCCAGTTCTGCAGCCTCTCCCGCGGATCCGCGAGCGCCAGCGCGTACCAGTCCACCCGCTCCGGGAACCCCGGTGGCACGTCATAGCCCGACGACACCCACGGGTCGTCCGGCAGCGCGAGCACGTCGCCCACCCGGCCGAAGACGGGCACGGCCCCCTCGACGGGCGCGAAACCCGCGTCGCGGAGGTCGGCGCTGCCGTCGAGCGCGCCGAAGACCAGCTCGCGCAGGCCCGCCCAGAGCTGCGGCGTCGTGCGGACGTGCGCCATCGCGGCGGGCGCATCGGCCTCGGCACGGGCGCGGCCCTCGTCGTCGCGCAGGTGCTCGAGGTCGGCGACCAGGAGCCGGTCGCGGACGTCCAGCACCTCGTCGTAGTCGGCGCCGACCACGGCCGAGCCCTCGGAGGTGTGCAGGGCGCGGGTGACCGAGCGGTTCGCGCTCGAGGTCACCCAGAGCACGGCCCAGCGCGGGATCTGCACGAGCTTGCCGGCCGAGAAGGCGAAGAAGCGGCCGATCTGCGCCCAGAAGCCGATCCGCTCGGGCTCCGGCACGTCGAGCGAGCCGGCCGAGTCGTAGGTGAGCGCCCCGCCGTCCAGGCGCAGCGCGCCCGCGACCATGCTCTCGACGTAGCCGGCGATCTGGCCGTCGTCGATGTAGGCGGTGCCGGGCGGCGGCGGGCTGACGCTGGGGTCGATCAGCAGCGAGTCGGGGCGGGCGGCGTTCTCGAGCACGCCCGCGGCGACGCGGCGGCCGAGCGACTCGGTCAGCACCGCGTTGAGGAACACCCGCGAGATCCAGACGGAGTCGCCGCCGTCGGACTCGCGGCTCATCAGCTCGACGCTGCCGTCGGTGACGCCGTTCCACAGCCCGGCGACGCTCGCCAGGTGGGTGAGCGTGAAGCCGGTGAAGCGCTCGTCGTCACGGACGAAGGCGTCGCCGGACCACGGGCTCGAGCGGTCCTCGGGCGAGGCGATGACGACGAAGCCGTGCTCGTGCGCCTCCACCCGCTCGCGCAGCTGGAACGCGGTCGGCGCGCAGATCAGCGTGACCCGGCGCAGCTCCGTGGTCTGGTCGGCGAGGGTCGCCGACGGATTCGGCAGCGGCATCGAGGTGCGCACCCAGCGGCTGACGAGGTCGGCGACCGCGTCCTGCGCCTCGTCGGTCTCGCGCTCGGGCAGGGCCGAGCGGAGGGTGACCAGGCGCACGAGGGCGAGCGGCTCCTCCGCGAGCGCCTCGAACAGGTCGACGGCGATCGCGACCGACTCGAGGTCGGCGCCGACGCCGAGCACCACGGCTTCGATCTGCGGCGGCGCGTAGGGCGAGGTCTTGACGTGCTCGGGCAACACCCAGAGGGCCTGGCCGAGCAGGCCGGTCTTCGTCCACTGCGCCGCCAGCTCGAGCAGGGTCTCGCCCTGCGCGCCGCTGGGCAGCAGGACGATCGCCGCCTTGCCGTCGGGCCAGAAGCCGGCGTGACCGTAGCCGTCCGGGCGCATCTCCGGGGGCACGCTCAGATCCCGGAGTCGCGCGGACCGGTCGAGACGACCGACGACACCAGCCCGAGCAGCGCCTCGCGGAACTGCTCGCGCATCTCCCAGGTGACCGGGTAGTCGTAGACCGAGACCATGTCGTCCTGCTGCACGATGTCGCTGTCGAAGCGGGCGAGCTCGGCGGTCAGGTAGGCCTGCACGGCGGAGCGGCGCGACGCGAGGTCGCCGTCCGTACTGCCGGCGCGGGACGACTCCGGCACCGGAGCACCGGTCGGCAGCGCGCCGGTCTGCAGCCACTCGGCCAGCTCGGTCTCCTCGCCGCGGCTGCCGCCGAGCGAGATCAGCACGCGGTAGGCGGCGAGCGGCGCGAGGGTGCCGTCGACGTTGCAGAGCGCCATCGCGATGGCGAGCGACTGCAGCACGACGCCCGGGAAGTCGGCGGGCCGGGCGTTGCGCTCACTCAGCAGCGGGTGCGGGAAGTCGGCGAGCGCGCGGGTCGACGGGTCCCAGACCGAGAGCTTGGGGCCCTTCTCGCCCTGCGAGGCGTCGACGGCGAGGCGGCCGAGCGCCTTGGCGACGTACCAGCCGCGGATCATCGACTCGATCGCGCGCGGGTCCGCCGGGATGCTCTCGCCGAGCAGGCGGGCGCGCTTGAACTTCCAGAACGCCTCGCGGCTGTCCTGGGTGTTCGACTGCGCGAGCCAGCCGCGGGCGATCGGCTCCATCACGGAGTCCATCACGATGGGCTCGTAGGGGAAGCCGGACATCGCGAAGACCTCGATGCCGTCGACCTTCTGGTCCTGGAACCACGACTCGCTGGTCGCGTCGTCCCAGACGCCCATCTGGCCGAGCACGCCCTTGGTCACCTCGTACATCTCGGTGCCGGCGCGGAACGGGATCGAGCTGAAGACCAGCGAGGTGTCCTCGTTGATCGCCTTGCCGTGCACGGCGCGCAGCAGCGCCGGGTTGAGCTTGACCAGCGGCTCGCTCGCGCCGAGGGCGGCCTGGAGCTGCTCGCGGTAGCGGTCACGGCGGGCGGCGAAGACGTCGGGCGGCAGCACCTCGGAGTCGAAGAAGCCGAGCAGGTCCTCGCCGATGTAGGCGGCGAACGGGGTGCCGTCGCGCTTCATCCAGGCGCGGGCGCGGCCGACGTAGACCTCCGGGTCGGTCGCGAGCTCGAAGGAGGCGCGCTGGGCCGGGTTGGCGACGGCCGGGTCCGCGGTGACGGTCGGCTTCCAGGTGCGCGGGTTGCCGACGAGCGACCAGGCGCCCGCGTCCGACTCGCTGTCCGGGCTGACGCCGACGAGCTGGTCGGCGAGCACCCGCAGGACGGCGTCCTGGTACTTGGCGTCGCCGTCGACGGAGGCGCGCACCAGCTTCTGGAACTCGGCCGGGTACTTCTCCGGCTCGACGAGCATCCGCTCGTTGGGCGCGGGCGAGTACTTGCGCGGGACGGTCTCGTCGACGCGGCGGGGCCAGAACTCGTAGGCGTTCTCGCGGTCGTCGCTGGTCTTCCTCGAGTGCACGCGCTGCAGCAGCGCGGTGCGGGAGCCGTCGAGGTAGTCGGCGAGCGGGCCGAGGAAGGTCTCGCGCAGCTCGGCGAGCAGGGCCCACGCGGAGTCGCGGAGGGCCGCCTCGGAGGACCACTCGAGCGCCTGGCCGAGGCGCTGGATCGCGAACTGGACCGCCTCCTGGTCCGGGCGGATCGACTGCTGGTTGGCCGAGGTGCGCAGCTCGTCCGAGACGAGCGAGCTGAGGGTGCCCACCCACTCCTCGTGCTGGCGGGCCTCGACGCGCAGCGCGTCGACGGTGCCCTTGAGGCCGCGCTCGAGGCGGCGGAGCATCGCGGTGACGACGGGCAGGCCGTCCTGCGCGACGTAGCGCGAGACGGTCTCGAGGATGTGGCCGGGCATCGTGCGCGTCCACTCGTCGAGGCGGCGCTGGCGGGCCTCGCGGTCGCGCTGGAGCAGGCGCGGGCTGTGCCGGGTGAACTCGTTGACGAGCCGGTCGGTCCAGGTGGTGATGTCGGTGCCGCCCTGGCGGTCGAGCGACTCGGGCCGGGCCAGCTCGTCGTCGGCGCCGCGCTGCAGCTCGGCCTTGATCAGGTCGAGGGTGCTCTGGTCGCGCAGCGCGTCGGTGACGTCGTTGTGCTCGGCGGTCTCCTCGTTCAGGCGCAGCTCGCGGAGGAAGCGCTGGTACTCGCTGTCGGCCGACTTCTCGATGTACTCGCGCTCGGTCATCCGCTCGAACTGCGGGTCCTCCTCGGCGTGCGCGAAGAGCATCCGGTCGATCGCGGAGCGGGCGAAGCGCTCGGCGGAGTACTCGAGGAAGCGCTCGCGGCCGAGGGTGACCCGGCCGAAGCCGATCGAGGAGAACGGCGGCGAGTGGTGCGCGGGGCTCATCAGCCCGGAGTTGTCGGGCAGCACGTTGGCGGCCGAGCGGGCCTGCCAGTTGCCGGACGAGTAGGCGATCATGTCGTCCTGCACGCGCTCGTCGATCATCCACGCGGTGAGGCTGGTGGCGACGGCGTCGTAGACGGCGTTCTGGTCCTCGAAGGTGACCTTGCTGTTGCTGCGGCCGACGATGAACGGGTACGCGGCGCCGACGCGGTCCATCGCGGCGCCGTAGGAGGGGGCGACGCCCTTGGTGCGCAGCAGCTCGAGGGTCGCGGGCGAGGGGGTGTCGGTCCAGAAGCCGTTCATCGTCTCGGAGATCGCGGCGAGCGCGTTGCCGGGCATGCCGGCGGTGACCGAGAGCTGATCGAAGACGTCGGGCGCGTAGAGCATGCTGAAGAACTGGTTCGACCACGGGTACTGCTTCGCGGTCGACTTGATGATCTCGATGATGTCGAGGAACTGGCCCGCTCCCGAGCCGCCGGCGACCGACGAGATCACGATGACGATCGGGCTGCCGTCTCCGCCGTCGTCGCGGGCGCGCAGGCGCTGGCCGAGGGTCTGCAGCTCGGCGAGCGACTCGGCGTCGTTCATCTTCCCGATCGCGAGGCGCGCGGCCTGAGCGATCTCCTTGGTGGCGGCGAGCGCGACGGCGCGGCCGACGGCGCGGTACTGGCCGGCGCCCTTGGTCACGTCGACCTTGACCAGGCGCGGGTCGGGCAGCTGACGCTCGATGTCGTGGCGCATCGCGTTGTTGGTCGCGTGCGCACTCGTGATCGAGCCGTGCACGATGTCGAAGGTCGCCGCGGTGCTGACCAGGCCGCGGTAGTCCTGCCGGGGCAGGAACGGCGCCTGGTACTCCATGCCGTCCTGGACGGTGGGGGTGTCGAAGTGCAGGAAGCGCCAGGCGGCGGGGATGCCGCCCTCCCAGCCGAGCTGCTGGAGCTTGAGCTCGAGCTGGTACTTGATGCCGCGGAGGGTCTTGCCGCCGGAGCCGCCGACTCCGATCAGGAGGAAGGGTCTGAGCATGAGGTCCTGCTTTCGTCTGGTCGCGCGGTGTTCCTGCGGTAGCGCGGTGTGTCGTGTGTCGTCGTGCGGGCGGTGCCGGGAGGCGGAGCGCCGTCAGCGACTGCGGGGCGGAGGGGTGCGGGGGCCGGCCCGGCCGGGCGGCGGGGGTGGCGGGGTGGAGCCGCCGGGCCGCGGGGGCGGCGGCCCGCCGGGGCGGCCGGGCGCGCCCTGCGTCCGGGGCGGCGGGCCGCCGGGGCGCGGGGGCGAGGAGGGGCGGGGCGGGGTCGCGGTCGGGGTGCCGCTCTGGGCGCTCCGCGGCGGCACGGAGGAGCGGGCCTCGGCGGCCGCGGGCTGGGCGGCGGGCACGGGCTGCTGCGGCTCCCGGCGCTCGGGGCGCTTGGCCGCCCGCTCGCGCCGGAGCACGTCGACCGTCTTCCAGGCGGGCTCGCCGGAGTCGCGGAGCAGGTCCTCGAGGCGGCGGTCGTACTGGCCCTCGTCGTCGCGGTCGACGCGGTGGTAGAGCACGGCCGTGGCGCGCACGGGCTCGTCGCCGCGGGGCCGCTCGAGCTCCTGCTCCGAGACCACGATCGCCCAGAAGACGTCGAGCGGGAGGGCGGAGAACTTGACGCCGCCGTTGCCGAGCGGGTGCCCGGCGGAGGTGCCGCGGGTGCCGGTGCGGGAGGCGACGATCTCGCCGCCGGCGGGCGGCCCGACGCGGTACCTCGGCGCCTTCAGCGGCCACCACGGCACGTGCGCGCGGAGCCGGCCGAGCTCGGGGTCGGGCAGCTCGCGCACGCCCGTCTCGCTGCGGAGGTAGCGGAAGCGCTCGTCGAGGCGGCCGCTGGTGAGCGCCGAGCGGACGCCCTCGGGCGTGATCTCGACGGGGATCGTGCCGCGCTGGAACGAGCCGTTCATCGCGATCTTCGCCTTCGCCCGGTTGAAGAGGTACAGGCCGAGCAGCGGGAGGAGCACGCCGAGCAGCAGGAGGACGAGCGCGACCAGGCCGATCGCCGCGGCGTTCACCGGGAAGGTCGACGGGAAGGACAGCGCGACGGTCTGCGGGGCGCTGCTGCCGCCCGCGGTGCGGACGTCGAGCGGGAGGGTCGCGGCGACCGAGGAGTCGGCGGCGACCGGGTTCTCGGCGGAGACGGTCACGGTGCGCGAGGCGCCCTGCGCGACGTCGAGGCAGGCGCCCGGCGCGAGGGCGGTGCCCGACTCGTCGGTGAAGCTCCACTGCCAGGCGTCGGCGCGGTCGGCGTTGTCGCTGGTGACGGTCGGCGCGGCGGAGAGGCAGACCTGGCCGTCGCCGCCCGCGGTCGGCCCCTGGATCGCGAGAGTGCCCTCCGCGCGGCCGTCGGCGCCGGTCAGCTCGCTGAGCACGAGCGGCGAGGCGACGCTCGGGAAGGCGGCGGGCAGCACGGTCGTGATCCGCTGCTGCGTGGTGACCGGGGCGAGCTCGATCGCGTGCTCCGCGGTGGTCAGCGGGTCGAGCGAGGCGGTGACGAGCAGTTCGGAGGCGGTGACGTCGGAGGGCAGCGGGATCGTGATGACGCCGGAGGCCGCGTCGATCGCGGCGCCGGGCAGGTCGGCGGTCGCGCCGTCGGCGGTGCTGGTCGCTGCGAAGTCCGCCTGCCCGAAGACGGAGAGGTCGACCGGCTGGCCGTCCGGGTCCTGGACGCGGGCGGTGAGGGTCGCGGAGAGCGTGCCGTCCTCGCCGCGCTGCACCTGGTTGGCGTCGTCGAAGACGATCCGCAGGTCGCTGAACGCGAAGACCTCGGTGGTGCCGGGCGAGGTCAGCGTCCACTGCCCCTGCAGCTCCGGCCGGTCGACGGTGATCTCGAGCCGCGAGACGCCGGACGACTGCGTGACGGTGACCTCGGGGGCGGTCGCGGAGGCGGAGAGGGTGCCGAGGCCGGAGGAGGCGGGCGCCTGCAGCGTCCAGCCGTCCTTCACCACGGCCTGGATCCGCGCGACGCCCGGGTCGATCCAGAAGGAGCCGTTCGCGTCGAGCGCCTCGGACGCGCCGCCGGCGATGCGCGCGCCGAGCTGGAGGAAGACGGAGGCGAGCGCGTCGGGGTCCGACGCGTCGACGACGGCACCGCGGACGGAGCCCTCGGGCGCGACGGCCGGCCCGCAGGTCGCGGTGCCGCCGCCGTAGGCGCCGCTGCCCTCGACCAGCGGCCACATCACGCGGGCCTCCTCGCGCTGCTCGCCGTCGGCCAGGAGCGTGCCGAGGACGACGACGCCGGCCTGACGGAGCGCCGCGAGCAAGCCGTTGCCCTCGGGCTCGTCGCCGTCGGGGTCGATCCGGACGCCGCAGAGCGCGTTGGTCGCGTCGGCGGTGGCCTGCGCGGAGCCGAGATCGATCTCGCCGTCGGTCAGCCAGATCACCAGCTGGCAGGCGGAGCCGGCGCTCGGCTGGCTCTGCAGCGCGGTCTGCACGCCCTGCAGTCCGGCCAGCCAGTTGGTGCCGCCGCCGGGGGTCTTGTCGCGGATGACGCCGGCGAGCGCCTCCGGGCTCTCCTGCGACCACGGCCGCCAGTCGACGGCCGGCTCGAAGGCGCGGCTGAAGAAGGCGGCGCCCCAGTTGACCGTGAGCGAGTCGCGCAGGCCGCCGAGCTCCTGCAGGCTGCCCGCGAGGATGCCGGCCCGCGCGACGTCCGGGTCGGAGCCGCGGCCGTCGTCGCCGCCGGTGTTGAGGGAGCCGGAGCTGTCGACGAGGTAGTAGACGTTGAGGACGTCGGAGGAGGAGAGGCAGGTGCGCAGGTCCTCGATAGCGCCGCGGCCGATGTCGGTGAGCGAGGCGGTGCTGGCGGCGGTGCCCGTGGTCGCCGCGCGCGCCGGCTGCGCCGCCGCCCCGAGTCCGAGGACGAGCAGGAGCGCGGTGACCGCGATCGCGAGGGCGCGGCGGATCACGTGCCCAGCCACTCGGAGATCGGGACGCTGATGTTGAGGACGTGCCAGGCGCCGAGCACGAGCGCCGCGGCCGACAGCCAGTAGAGGGCGCGGGTGAAGCGGGCGTCGGGCACGAAGCGGCGGGCGTCGCGGAGGGAGTGCGCGCGCTGGGAGGAGAGGTCCCAGCCGGTTGCGAGGAAGACGAGCAGCGGCGTCAGGACGTAGCCGGCGACGCTCAGCCAGACGGCGCTGCCGCGCACCAGCGGGAGCGGCAGACCGAGCACGCGGACGGGCGCGGAGGCGACGGAGGCGGCCACGACGGCCAGCGCGAGGCTCACCACGAGCCCCGCGGCACCCCCTGCGAGAGGCAGGATGCTGGCGGTTCGTCGGGCCGCGGGGGCTCGGTCACGCACGGTCGACACCGCTCCACCCTCCGCTGTCGCAGCTGAACGCTCCCTGTTGGGGGCGGTCCTCCAGTATGCGGACCCCGCCACGAGCCGCCAAACCCCGCAACGGGGCCCGCGGGTCTCGATACGCCGCTCCGCGGCTACTCGACCACCATGGCTTGCCCGCTCATCGAGCAGCGCGTGAAGCGCTCCCTCCATGCCGATCGAGTAGCGCGCCGCGCGCGCGTATCGAGATCCACCCCGCCCGCACCCCCGGCCGCACGCCCCCGCCCGGATGGTTGACTGGCCCCATGGAGATCGTTCTCGGAGTCGTCGGCCTGCTCGGCGGCCTCATCGTCGCGGCTGCCGCCGTGGTCGCCGTCGTCATCGGGCAGCGCCGCGCAAAGCCGGCCTCGCTGGTCGACATCGACGTGCGCCTCTCGCACGCGGGCGACGACTGGTGGCGGGTCACCGCGACGGTCCGCAACCTCGGCCGCACCGACCTCCCGCCGACGACCTTCGTCGCCGACCGCCCGATCTCCTTCGTCCTCGCCGGCTCCTCCTCCGCCGAGTGGTACGGCGCCCCGCCGCAGACCCCCGAGTGGTCGATCGACCCGTCCGGCTCCCTGCTGCTCGCGCCGCTCCTCCTCTCCCGCGGCGTCCCCGTCAGCGCGACGGCCGTCGTCCGCGGCCGGCCGGAGGTGCGCATCGACGCCCCGCTGCGCTACATCCCGGTCCGCGAGAACGTGGTCGAGACGACGGGGGCAACGCCCGCGTGGGGCGAGCCCGCCGCCGCCTCCGCCACCCCTTTTCCCGCGTCCCCCGCCCCGCCCGCTCCGCAGCGCCTCGTCGACGCCCCCCTCGAGCCGCGCCCGGAGCGCGAGAGCGTGCTCCGCGGCGGCTTCGGCATGTGGTCGGCGATGGCGGCGGGAGGGCTCGGCGCCGTCTTCATCGGCGTCGGGATCGCTCTGTCGCTGGCCGGCCTGAACTCGACGCCCCTCGGCTCCTCCGGCGTCGTCCTGATCGGCGCCGGCCTGACCGGCCTCGTCGGCACCCTCGTCATCCGTCTGCTCCGCCGCTGGCTCGAGCCGCCGGCCCTCTGGCGCACCCCGCGGCAGCGCCTGCGCCGCCCCGGCACGATCATCGTGCTCGTCCTCGCCTACGCCGGCCTCGCGCTGTTCTGCCTCGAGTTCCTGGTCGAGGACGTCAGCGGCGACACCACCTGGGTCGCGGGAGTCGCCGTGCTGCTGCTCCTCGCCGCGCTGCTGGGCACGGGCCTCGTCGGCTTCCTCCGCCTGGTCGTGCTGCTCGGCGTGCGGCGCGCCTCGCGGGGCGCGACGGCCTGACCGCCGCCCGCACCGAGCAGGGGTCTAGGCGCGCGGCGGGGCCGTCGACTCGCGGACGACGAGGCTGGTGGCCAGCTCGATGCGGTGCGAGAGGGGCGGGATGCCGTCGTGCATCCGGACGAGGGTCTCGAGGCCCAGACGGCCGAGGTCGTGCATGGGCGTGTGCACGGTCGAGAGCAGCACGGCGGTCGGCAGCGCGGCGAAGGTGTCGTCGTAGCCCATCACGCTCAGGTCCTCGGGGACGCGCAGGCCGGCCGCGATCGCGGCGCGGATCGTCTGCAGGCCGTCGATGTCGTTCGTGGCGACGACGGCCGTCGGCGGATCGTTCAGAGCCAAGAGCTCCGGCACCACGTGCTCGGCGGATCCCATCCCCCGCTCGGAGACGAGGGCCGGGTCCTCCGGCAGGCCGGCCGCGGCGAGCGCCTCTCGGTAGCCGCCGTAGCGGGCACGCAGCCCCGGGTTACCGGCGTCGCCGCCGACGAAGGCGATCCTCCGGTGGCCGAGCGAGACGAGGTGCTCGGTGGACTGCTGCCCGCCCACCCAGTGGTTCGAGCCGACGCTGACCACGGACGGGTCGAGCGGATTCGGTGCGTCGACCGCGACGAGCGGCAGCCCTGCCTCCGCGGCAGCGGCCACGATCTCGGCGTCGATGGCGGTGGTCACAGCGAGGATCCCGAGGTGCCCCTTCGCCGCGACCGAGCGGACGAACGCTGCGTCGAAGCGCAACGTCTCGTCGGCGGAGCCGCTCGGCGCGAGGACGCCGGTCGTGACGTCGACGCGCTCGCTCTGCGCACCTCCGACCACTCCCTCGAGGACGCGCAGCGAGTAGACGCTGAGCAGGGTGTCGAAGACGACGGTGACGCCGCCGCCGACCCGGGGCGCCCGGGTGCTCGGGCTGTAGCCGAGCTCGCGGAGGGACTGCTCGACCCGCGCGCGCGTCGCCGCCGACGCGCCGGGCCGCCCGTTGAGCACCTTCGACGCGGTCGCCTTCGAGACGCCCGCATGCGCCGCGACGACGTCCAGCGTGACGCGCGTGTCCGGCGTGCGGGCCACAGGCCCTCCTCTCAACGGTGCCCCGACCCTACCGAAACCGTTTCCTCCCCGCCCCCTGACCTGGTGCGCGCCCCGTAGCGCGCCGCGAGATGCCACTTATGTACACGACACGCCGTAAGAAGCGTGCACAAGTGGCATCTCGCGGGGGGGAGGGAGGACTCGGGGCGTCATATCGATTCGACCGGCAGGGGCCCCGCTGGTTGGATACCGAGTATGAGTAGGCATGTCGTCGTCGTCGGGGCCGGTCTCTTCGGGGCCGCCACTGCGCTGCACCTCGCGCGCGGAGGCGCCCGGGTCACGCTGGTCGAGTCGGGGGACGCGGCGCGCGGCACCACGGCGGCCGGCGCCGGCTTCGTCGGCCTGTGGGCCGCGGGCTACGCCTGGTACTGGAACGAGTCGGAGCGCGACCTCGAGCAGTACGGCCTCGACTTCTACCGCGCCCTCGCCGTCGATCCCGACCGCGGCGGCGTCGACATCCTCCTCCGCGAGACCGGCAGCGCCTGGCTCGCCGTCACCGAGGAGGGCGTCCGCGACCACCTCGGCCCGCTCGTCGAGCACCCGCTGCGCCCGGAGGGCTCCCGCGAGCTCTCGCCGCAGGAGGCCGCCGAGCTCGTCCCCGGCCTCGACGCGAACGCGGTCACCGGCGGCTTCTTCCAGCCCGACGGCATCCAGATCAGCGCCCCCGACGCCGGGCTCGCCCTGGTCGCCGCGGCCCGCGCGGCCGGAGTCGAGATCGTCGAGCACGCGCCCGTCACCGAGGTCCTCGCGACCGACGGCCGCGCGAGCGGCGTCCGCACCGCCGACGGCCGCACCTTCTCCGGCGACAGCGTCGTGCTCGCCGCGGGCTCCTGGACGAACGAGCTGCTCGCCCCGCTCGGCCGCGGCCTCCCGCTGGCCCGCGTCGTCGCGAGCCGCCTCACCACCGCGCCCTTCGGCCTCCCGCACCTGCCGACGCTGATGCTGCCCGAGCTCGGCGGCCTCTGGGTCCGCGAGCACCTCGGCGGCCTCACCTACGGCAACGGCGTCGGCTACCAGCCGCTCGGCGAGTCCGCCGCCGACCGCCGCCCGCAGCGCACCGACCTGATCGAGGCGATGGACGCGCACCTCGCTCCGCTGATCGCCCGCCTGATCCCCGCCTCCGCCGACGCGCTGCGCGAGACCGAGTGGACGCAGGGCGTCGTCTCCTACACCGCCGACCGCCGCTTCCTGGCCGGCCCCGTCCCCGAGCTGCCCGGGCTGTTCGTCGCCGCGGGCGACAACGAGTCCGGAGTGACGCACGGGCCCGGTCTCGGCCGTCTCGTCGCCGAGCTGGTCCTCCACGGCACCACGACCCTCGGCGACGCCGAGCTCTACGCCCCGGCCCGCTTCGCCGCTCAGCAGTTCCCCGACGAGGCCGCCGTGCGCGCGGCGATGCCGGCCCGGCGCCTGGTCGACGCGGTGACCGCCCGATGACAGGCCGCGACGTCGTCGTCGTCGGCGCGGGCCTCGTCGGCGCCGCCGCCGCGCGCTCCCTCGCCGAGCGCGGCGACCGGGTCCTGCTGTTCGAGCGCTTCGAGCGCGGCCACGACCGCGGCTCCTCGCACGGCGAGACCCGCATCTTCCGCCGCGGCTACGCGGAGGACGACTACCGAGCGCTGACCGGACGGGCGGCCGCCGAGTGGGCGCGGCTCGAGCGGGAGTCGGGCCGGAGCCTCTTCACCGCGACCGGAGCGATCGACCACGGCGACGCCTCCGCGCTGCTCGCGATCGAGGAGGCCTTCGCCCGCGACGGCATCCCCTGCGAGCGCCTCGACGCGGCCGAGGCCTCCGCACGCTGGCCCGGCCTGCGCTTCGAGACCGACGTGCTGCTGCATCCCGAGGGCGGCCGGCTCGACGCGGCCGCCGCGATCGAGGCGCTGCTCGCCTCCGCGGAGTCGCACGGCGTCGTCGTCCGGGCGAGCACCGGCGTCCGGGCGATCGAGGAGCGCGAGGGCGGCGTCCGCGTCGTCACCGACGAGGGTCCGCTGCTCGCCGACGCGGTCGTCGTCGCCGGCGGCTCCTGGACGCCGGGACTCGTCGGCGGGCTGGTCGCCGCGGCCGGCCGCTCCCTCCCTCCGCTGCGAATCACGCAGGAGCAGCCCGCGCACTTCACGACCGATCTGCCGCTCGACGCCTGGCCGAGCTTCGTGCACCACCGCGGCGACGAGCCGACGATCTACGGCCTGGCGACCCCGGGCGTCGGCGTGAAGGTCGGCGAGCACGGCACCGGCCGCGTCGTCGATCCGGACCACCGCGACTTCCGCGCCGAACCCGAGCGGCTCGCCCGGCTCGTCGAGTACGTCGCCGACTGGCTGCCCGGCGTCGACGCGGCGAGCGCCGACCCGATCTCCTGCCTCTACGACATCACGCCGACGGAGGACTTCGTGCTCGACCGCGTCAGCCGCGTCACCCTCGCGACCGGATTCTCCGGCCACGGCTTCAAGTTCGGGCCCGTGCTCGGCGAGCTGCTGGCCGACCTGGTCGACGGCGCCGATGCGCTCGACCGCTTCCGGCTCGCGACTCTCTAGATCTCCACCACTCCCCCGCACCACGGACGAAAGCAGCAGCATGCAGACACTCCGCGCCCTCGGCGCCCTCGCCGCCCTCGGCACCGCCGTCGCCCTCGCCGGCTGCACGGCCCCCGGCAGCTCGAGCGACTCCGCCTCGGGCGAGCGCCTCGTCATCGGCACGACCGACTCGATCGTCTCGCTCGACCCGGCCGGCGCCTGGGACCGCGGCAGCTTCACGCCGCAGAACCAGATCTACCAGCACCTCCTGAGCTACGCGGACGGCTCCACCACGCCGGTCCCCGAGGCCGCCGAGGAGTGCGGCTTCGACGACGCGACGACCTACCGCTGCTCGATCGCGCCCGGCCTGACCTTCTCGAACGGCGACGAGCTGACCGCGTCGGACGTCGTCTTCTCGTTCCAGCGCGTCGTCGACATCGCCGCGGACAACGGCCCCTCGCCGCTGCTCGCGAACATGGAGTCGGTCGCGCAGGACGGCGACGACGTCGTCTTCACCCTCGCGGTGCCGAACGACCAGACCTGGCCCTACGTGCTCTCGAGCATGGCCGGGCCGATCGTGGACGAGGAGGTCTTCCCCGCCGACGCGCTGCTCGACGACGCCGACGTGATCGGCTCCGGGCCGTACTCGGTGCAGAACTACGAGGCCGGCGGGCTGCTGCAGCTCGCGGCGAACGAGTCGACCTCGAGCCCCGCGCCGAAGACCGCCGACGTCGTGCTGCGGCCGTACACCTCGTCGACGAACCTGCGCCTCGACGTGGAGAACGGCGCCGTGGACGTGGCCTACCGCTCGCTCACGGCGACCGACGTCGAGGACCTGCGCGGCAACTCCGACCTGCAGGTCGTCGACGGCCCCGGCGGCTCGGTGCGCTTCCTCACCTTCAACGTGAACACCCAGCCCGGCGGCACGCCCGAGCAGAAGCTCGCGATCCGCCAGGCCGTCGCCTCGCTGGTCGACCGCGACGAGCTGTGGGAGCAGGTCTACCGCGGCACCTACACGCCCGCCTACTCCGTGGTGCTCGACGGGCAGACCGGCGCGACGCAGGCCTTCGCCGACGCGTACGGCACGACCCCCGACGCGGACGCCGCCGCCGCGATCCTCAGCGCCGCCGGCGTCTCGACCCCGGTGACCCTGCCGCTGCAGTACACCTCCGACCACTACGGCCCCGACTCCGACCAGGAGTACGCGCTGATCAAGTCGCAGCTGGAGTCGTCGGGCCTGTTCACCGTCGACCTGCAGTCGACCGAGTGGACCAGCTACGTGAAGCAGCTCTCGCCGGACGCAGGCTACCCGGCCTACCAGCTCGGCTTCTTCCCGGACTACCCGGACCCGGACAACTTCCTCCGCTCGGCCTACTCGACCACCGGTGCCTCCGTCGCGAACGGCTACTCGAACCCGGCCGTCGACGCGCTGATCGACACCGAGGCGACCGCGACCGACCCCGCCGCTCGCGCCACCGCGATCGAGGCCATCCAGGCGCAGACCGCCGCGGACGCCCCGATCGTCCCGCTGCTCCAGGGCCGCGAGACCGTCGTCGCCGCCTCGGGCGTCACCGGCATCGAGGACACCCTCGACGCGACCTACCTCTTCCGCTTCGGAGCCCTCGCGAAGTAGCAGCGGAGCGACCGCTGCATGCTGGTCGAGTGGCCGCGCAGAGGCGTATCGAGACCCACCCTCCGGCAGACGGTGGATCTCGATACGCGCCCTCCGGGCGCTACTCGATCAGCATGGTCCGGCGTCAGCGGTCGACGAGCTCGGCCTCGGACCGGCCGTCGGGGGCGTCCTGGCCGTCGGGCGCTGCGGGCCGCCTCCGGCGATGCTGCGCCGCCGCGACCGCGAGCACCACGAGCAGCCCGAGCGCCGCGGTCATCACCGGCCCTGCCGCCTGGGACAGCGCCGCCCGCCAGACGATCTCGATCGGCGCGGTCAGCGAGTCGCCCTGCCACTGGTTCGGCAGCACGAGGATGATCGCCGGGATCGCGAGCAGCGCGGCCCAGAGGACCAGATCGAGGACGACCGCCCCGATCCACCAGGCGCGACCCGGCGTCATGCGCGCGACCGCCGGACGGCCTGCACGACGACGGCGGCGGCGAGGGAGGTGAAGCCCACGGTCAGCAGCGGTGTGGCGCTGAACTGCAGCAGCAGCCGGACGTACTGCTCGTACTCCAGCCGCTCGTAGACGGTGCTCGTCGTGTAGATGGCGAGCGTCGACCACCACAGCGCGGCCAGCCCGAGCGGGATGAGCACGACGCCGGCGATCGCGAGCGTCAGCGGGACCCGGCGGCCCAGAGGACGCACCGCCGTCGGCGCCTCGGGCTGCGGCGTCTCCGCGACGTCCTGATCCTCGGCGGCCTCGACAGCGGCGGGCTCCGGTACGGAGGAGAGGGCGGCGAGCGGCGACTCCGGCTCGGCCGCCTCCACGCGCGGGCTCGGATCCACGTGCGGCACTCGTGCGCCCGCACGCCGCGGACGCCGGTACGCGTCCTCCTCGCGGCGGCGCACCTCCGGCGCCGGCCCCTGGTACCCGCGCTGATAGGCGGCGTGGAACCGCGGATCCGTTCTGCTGCTGTCGACCATGACCGCCCCCGCCTCGTGCGCTCGGAGTCCCATCCTGTCGCACGGCCGCCTGTGGAGGGGACCGCATCGTCAGGAGGGTCCGCGACCGCCTCCCGCGGGCAGCAGCTCGACGAGCACACCCTCGCCGAGCTCGACGTCCTCCTCCGCGTCACCGTCGACATCCTCGGCGATGGCACCCCGGCCGGCGCGCAGGAGCCCGATCGCGAGGGCCGTCGCTGTCATGGCGAAGGCCGCTGTGCCGAGTGCCGGCGCACCGGGCCAGAGCAGAGTGGACACGATCGCGGCCAGCGGAACCTGGTCGCCCTCGGTGTAGCTCCAGTTGTCGGGTTGCACGGCCGAGACCCAGCAGGCCCCGAGCGCCAGCGCCCAGAGCAGGGCGGTGTAGCCCAGGAGCAGGGGCCACCAGCCACCGCGGCCGCTCATGAGCGTGCCGCCCGCAGCGCGATCGCCGCGCCGATCGAGAGCAGCCCGATGGTGATGGCAGGGCCGGCCAGGTAGTTGGTGATCGCGCCGACGAACTGATCGAACTCGTTCGGCTGGACTCCGATGCTCCCGTAGATCGACGACGTGGCGGACCAGATCAGACCCACTCCGGAGACCAGGAAGAGCACGCCCAGCACAGCGAGCGCGAGCGGGATCCGGCGATCGAGCGCGGACGGCCTTCGCGGCGATGCCGGACCGGACTCCGTCGCGACGTCGTCGATCGGCACCTGCTCGCCGTCCCCCACGACCGCAGCGGAGGTACTCGGCAGCGGCGGGGCGGCCGACGGAAGGACGGGCTCTGGACGCAGCGCGGAACTCGGTCGCCGCACTCGAAGCGGTCGAGCGTCCTCCACGGTCGTCGAGCGGCGCCGGCCCTCGGTCGTATCGCCTCCGCGCGGCCGGCGGAACCGCTCCTCCGCCGGCACCACGGAGGCGCTCGGCGCCCCCTGCCCCTGATACCCCCGCTGATAGGCGGGATGGAACCGCGGATCCGTCCGGGTGCTGTCGGTCATGAAGTCCCCCACTCCGTGCGCGAGCCCCCATCCTGTCGCAGACCCGCGACGAACGGCGAGCGCGGCGCTCAGCGCGCGGAGGCGACGCTCGCGCGGCTCGGCAGGCTCACGCAGCCAGCGCCGACGAGCAGCAGGGCGGTCATCACCGCGGTCAGCGCGCCCCAGCCGCCCGCCTCGACGACGAAGCCGAGCAGCCAGCCGCCGACGCCCGAGCCCAGGTAGAAGGCGATCGTGTAGACGGCGCCGGCGTGGCCGCGGAGGGCGGGGGCCGCTCGCGCGCCGGTCCAGGCCGCGCCGGTGGCGTGCACGGCGAAGAAGCCGGCCGAGAAGAGGACGAGCCCGACGACGACGACCACGATCAGCTCGGAGAGCATCACGAGCAGCCCGACGATCATCGCAGCGACGCCGATCCGCATCACGACCCGCGGGCCCAGGCGCGGCGCCCAGACACCGGCGAGCCGGGAGGTCGCGGTCCCGGCGAGATAGGTGAGGAAGAGCAGCGAGACGAGCGCCGGCGGCAGCGCGAACGGCGCGGCCTCGAGCCGGAACGCCAGGTAGTTGTACACCGCGACGAACACGCCGACGACGAAGAACGTCTGCGCGGCGACCGCGAGCAGGACCGGGTCGCGGAGCACCTGCGCGATCTTCCCGCGCCAGCCGCCCTCGCTCCGCGGCGCCCGCACGACACCGCCGCGGGGAGCGAGCAGGACGAACGCGACGGCCGCGAGGGCGCAGACGATCGTGACGGCGAGCAGCGCGCCCCGCCAGCCGACCACGGCGGCGAGCGGACCGGCGAGAAGCCGTCCGGCGGCTCCGCCCAGCGTCGTCCCGGAGACGTAGGCCGCCGCGGCGGCGGTCGCGCCCGCCCCGCCGACCCGGTCGTGGATCGCCGCCACGGCGAGCGCCGGCACCGCGCCGAGCGCCGCGCCGCTGAGGAAGCGCAGCACGAGCAGCACCTCGAAGGACGGTGCAACGCAGGCGAGCAGGGCGAGCACCACGGAGGAGAGCACCGCGATCCGCATGGACTCCAGCCGTCCGATCCGCTCGGCGATCGACGCCCAGGGCAGCACCATGAGCGCGAGCCCGACGGTCGCCGCCGAGACGGTCAGCGCGGCGTCCGAGGCGGAGATCCCCCACTCGCGGGAGAACTGCGGCAGCACGCCCTGCACGGCGTAGAGCTCGGCGAAGGTCGCGAGCCCGGCGGCGAGGAGGGCGATCGTCAGCCGGCGCTGGGAGACGGGAGGAGCGTCGACGGCGGGGCGGACGCTGGTGCTCATCCTCCGAGGCTAGAACCGCGGCGAACGCATGACCAATGCCTGTCGCGTGCCGACCTATACGCTGCAGACATGGATGAGCCCGCGATCCTCCGGCTGCTGCCGACGCTCGTCGCCGTCGCGCAGACCGGGAGCGTCACCGCCGCGGCCGCCGAGCTCGGCGTGCCGCAGCCCACCGCGAGCCGCTCGCTCGCGCGCCTGTCGGAGCTGGTCGGCGCTCCCCTGGTCCGCCGCGAGGGCCGAGGCGTCGTGCTCACCGAGGCCGGCCGGCGGCTCGCGGACGTCGCGCAGGACGGCCTCGCGCTGATCCGCGCGGGCCTGACCGAGGTGCAGCAGGCCCGCGACCTCGAGGACGGCCGCATCGCGATCGCCTTCCAGACCCTGCTCGGCGAGACCTTCGTGCCCGACGTGATCCGGCGCTTCCGCCGCCGCTGGCCGCGCGTCGGCTTCGGCCTCCGCCACGGCTCGCGCGCGCTGTGCCTGCGGGCGGTCGCCGACGGCGAGTCGGAGCTGGCGATCGTCGCCGACCCGCCGGAGCTGCCGGGCACCACCACGACCACGCTCTACACGGAGCCGCTGCTCGCCGTCGTCGACGACCGGCACCCGCTCGCCTCCCGCCGCTCCGTGACGGTGGCGGAGCTGCGCGGCCTCGACCTGATCATGCTCTCGCCCGGCTACGGCCTGCACGAGTCGGCCCGGCGACTGCTGTCCTTCGAGGGGCACGATCCCGAGCCGGCTTTCGAGGTCGGCGACTACCGTGCGGCGCGCGGACTGGCCGCGGCGGGCCTCGGTCTGACGATCCTGCCGCCGAGCCCGTCGTCGATCGAGGACGGCGTGCGCGAGATCCCGATCGACGACCCGCGGGCCGTCCGCGAGATCGGCGTGCTCGTGCGCGACACCGGGAATCCGGTGGTGCCGGAGTTCGTCGAGGCCCTGCGCGCAGCGGCCGGTGTGCGCGCCCGGGTGCGCTGACGCGCGAGGACTCTTCTGTCAAGCACAGGCACACGCGGCTCCTGTGCAGGATGCTCGGAGAGGATCCACTTCCCCCCCCTCACCGCGCACCACCAGCAGCCAGGACGGTCCCGGT
Organism: Rathayibacter sp. VKM Ac-2929; assembly: GCF_022815495.1. Classification (NCBI taxonomy): domain Bacteria; kingdom Bacillati; phylum Actinomycetota; class Actinomycetes; order Micrococcales; family Microbacteriaceae; genus Rathayibacter; species Rathayibacter sp. VKM Ac-2929. Next base: position 219,575 of record NZ_JALGRV010000001.1, on the reverse strand, counting down.
CATGATCCTTCTCCGCACCCACTCCAACCGCTGGATCGCCCGCGCCCGCCGCACCGGTGTCGTCCACGGCCTGATCACCTTCGCCGACGACCTGCCGCAGCCCGTCTTCCGCACCCTGCGCCTGGACGCCGCGACCGGCGAGCGCGTCCTGCTGCGCGACACCGACACCCTCGAGGTCGCCTTCGCCGTGCTGATCGCAGCGGTCGAGCGCGTACGCCTGGCGGAGGTCGCGGCACCGGTGCGGGACGACGCGGACTCCGAGGCTATGGCCCCTCTGGCGCCGGTCGCGGTCCTCGCCGAGCCGGACTCCTTCGAGCCGGACGAGCCCACCGACCCGCTGGAGGACGCCGTCGCAGCGTGACGCGCGACGCGTTGAGGACCACCCAGCAAACAGTCAGATATAACCTTCTGAACAGAATCGTTCAAACGGTTATATCCTGCCTTCATGACCCGAGTCGACGCTGCGATACCGCTCCAGGAGCTGCTCTCGGACGCAGGAGCAGCAGCGCGCATCCTCAGCCCGCGCGACGTGCAGATCACCCCTCCCTCCGGAGCGCGGATCGATGTGCGCCTCGTCTTCCTGTCCCGTCCTCCCACCGCGCGCGAAATGCGCCAGCAGGTGGGGGCGGCGGCTGCAGGAACGACAATCGGATTCGTGACCCCCCGGATCAACAGCATCAGCCGACGTGTCGCGCTCGCCGATCCTCGAGTGGCGCTCTTCGGCACCACCGATGGAGTCGTCATCCTTCGCGGAGAAGAACTCACCCCGGCAGCGGACGATCGGCAGCCGAACAGCGGGCACCGGCGCGTGTCCTCCGCGCTCTTCGCGCTCCAGCGAGTCCTGACGAGGACGCCCGAACCTCGGTTCCAGGCAGACCTGGCGCGCGAGTGCGGCGTCTCGCAGGTGACCGTCTCGAATCTGCTCGCAGCCGACTCGGGCCTGGCGGAGAAGACCACCCGTGGATGGATCGCGCGCGACCCCCGCTCACTCCTCGAGCGGTTCCTCACGGACTATCCGGGCGCAGGCGGCCTCTCGCAGCTCTGGTACTCGAGCCGGCCGGTGATCGAACAGGCTGAACGCGCTTGGAAGTCGGGCCCGAGGGCACTGCTCTCCGGCGACAGCGCCGCCGACGCGATCGCCCCCTGGAGGATCCCGACGTCCGCCGTCCTCTACGCGGAGAGCAGCCTCCCGCTGGAGTCGTCGGGCTTCGCGGAGACGGATTCCCCTGAGGCCACGCTGCGGGTCGTCGTTCCGGCGGACCGGACTCTCTGGGCGACGGCGACCGCGTGGTATCCGACCGGGAGGACGGTCGACCCGCTCATCGCCGCCTGGGATCTGAAGCGGACCGGTGGTTCCGACGTGGACGAGGCCGTTGATCACCTCCTCGACAAGGAGCTGGCATGGTTCAGATGAGGTCCGTCGTCCTTCCCTCGACGTCCGGAGCCGATGACGCCGCGCTCCACGCCCTGAAGGACGCGTCGCTCGCGATCGCCGACATGGAAGACGCCTGCATCGTCGGCGGGCAGATGGTGGCACTTCTCTCCGGTGCGTACCCGAGTCCGGGATCGATCGTGCGCCGGACCGCCGACGCGGATGCCGCGGTGTCCCCGCTCATCGCCGCCCAGGGGACGCTGCACGACGTGCTGATCGGGCTCGGATACACGCCGGCGGCAGGCAACCACTACACCTCGGGTGCACGGGTGATCGATGTCCTGGTGCCGTCCCTGACGGGAAGGTTCGAGAGCACCGAGCACGGCGGCCGGGGATTCGACAGTGCGCCCGGTCTGGATCTGGCACTGCACGGAACGCTCGAACTCGGCGTGACGGCGGTCCTGCTCGACGAGACGCACCTCGCGTTCTCGACTCGGGTCCCCGGCGTCGAGCGAGCGCTGATCATCAAAGCACTCGCCTACGAGTCGCGCCGGGCCCAGAAGGATCTCGTCGACATCTACAACCTGATGGAGATCAGAGATGCGCACCGTGCGGAGGACATCGGCGGGTGGCGGATCGGCGAGGATGCGCAGTCCGGGGCTCGGCGCGATGCGGCACTGGCACTCCGGCGCATCGCCGGATCACCCGGGCTCAAATTGATGCTCCGCGGTTCGCCCGTTCCGAGAGGGCGCTTCGGCACCCTTGTCCGCGACCACAGCGCGGAGGTCTGAGGGAGGAGGGCCCGACGCTCGGAAGCGTCGGGCCCTCCTCCCTCAGAGCGTCAGCGTGTGCGCGCCCGAGGCGAGCTCGCGGTCCTCGGCGCCGGCCGTGCGGACGACGGCGGTCGCGCCCTCCGGGACGGTGACGGCCAGCTCGATCGCGTCTCCGCGGCGGTCCCAGCGGACCGAGGCCAGGCCGTGCGGGGTCTCGAGCGTGGACTCCGCCCAGTCGAGGTCGGTGCCGGGCTGCGGTGCGACCAGCAGGCGGGAGTAGCCGGGCTCCAGCGGCGCGAGGCCGCCGACGACGCGGTGCAGCCAGTCGGCGACGGCGCCGAGCGCGTAGTGGTTGAAGCTCGTCATCTCGCCGGGGTTGATGGTGCCGTCGGGCAGCATCGAGTCCCAGCGCTCCCAGACCGTGGTCGCGCCCATCGTCACCGGGTACAGCCAGGACGGGCACTCGCGCTGCAGCAGCAGGCGGTACGCGGCGTCGATGTGGCCGGTCGAGGAGAGCGCGTCGGTGATGAAGGGCGTGCCCGCGAAGCCGGTGGAGATCGTGTAGCCGCTCTCGGCGACCAGCTCGGCGAGGCGGTCGCCGGCCCAGCCGAGCTCGTCGTCGTCGAGCAGGCCGAAGACGATCGCGAGGGAGTAGACGGTGGTGCAGTCGCTGAAGACGCGCTGGTCCGCGACGTACTTCGCGCGGAAGGCCTCGCGCAGCTGCGCCGCCATCTCGGTGAACTCCTGCGCGTCCTCGGTGCGGCCGAGCACGGCGGCGCTCTCGGCGACGATGCGGGCCGTGCGGTAGGCGCAGGCCGTGGCGACGACGCCGGTGTCGGCCTTCGCGTCGGCGGGCTTGTCGGGCGCGGCGTCGGGGTCGAGCCAGTCGCCGAACTGGAAGCCGGTGTCCCAGACCCCCGAGTCGGAGAGCTTCGAGCGCACCCGGCGGGCGTGTGAGGCCATCGACGCGAACGACTCCTCGAGCACGACCGGCTCGCCGTAGGCCTCCCAGACCGCCCACGGCACCCAGGCCGCGGCGTCGCTCCAGAGCGCAGTGGAGTCCATGGGAGGGAAGCTGGTCTCGGCCGCGCGGCGCTTCAGCACGTCCGGCACGACGAACGGGACGGCGCCGTCGTGGTGCGCCTGCTCGAGGGCGAGGTCGCGCAGCCAGTCGCGGAGGAAGTCCTCGGCGTCGGCGAGGTAGACGGCGGTCGAGGCGAAGGCGGCGATGTCGCCGGTCCAGCCGAGGCGCTCGTCGCGCTGCGGGCAGTCGGTCGGCACGTCGAGGAAGTTGCCGACCATGCCGCGGTAGACGTTGTCGTGCAGCTGGTTGACGAGGTCGTCGGAGCTGCGGAAGGTGCCGATCCGGCGCAGGTCGCTGGAGACGACGACCGCGGTGAGGGCGCCGTCGGCGATCTCCGCTCCGGGCCAGCCCTCGACCTCGGCATAGCGGAAGCCGTGGAAGGTGAGGGTCGGCTCGAAGACGTCCGCGCCGCCCGAGAGGGTGAAGCGGTCGGTGGCCTTCGCCTCGCGCAGCGGGCGGACGCCCAGCTCGTCGTCCTCGAGGACCTCGGCGTGGCGCAGTGTGACGACGCTCCCCCCCGGGCCGGTGACCTCGACGCGCAGCCAGCCGACGAGGTTCTCGCCGAAGTCGACGAGGGTGCGGCCGGACGGGCTCGTCCAGATCTTCTGCGGCGCGACCTCGCGCAGACGGCGGACCGGCGGCGCGATGTAGGGCTCGAGCTTCGACAGGTCGACGTCGACCTCGCGGGTGGGCGTCCAGGCGGAGTCGTCGAAGCCGGCGCTCCTCCAGCCCTGCGGCTCGAGGCGGGCGTCGATGTCCTGGCCGTCGTAGATGCTGTCGGCGGTCGTCGATCCGGTCGCGGCGCGCCAGGAGTCGTCGGTCGCGACGACCTGCTCGGCGCCGTCCGCGAAGGTGATCCGCAGCTCGGCGAAGCCGGCGATCTCGGCGCCGTAGGGCTCGGCGCCCTCGCCCCAGGTCAGGCGGCCGCGGTACCAGCCGTCGCCCAGCGCGAGGGCGAGCACCACGGAGTCGCCGGAGATCAGGCTCGTGACGTCGTGCTCGGAGTAGCGCAGGCGCCACTCGTAGCTCGTCCAGCCTGGGGTGAAGAGCTCGTCCGAGACGGGCTCGCCGTCGATCCAGGCCTCGACGATGCCCAGCGCCGAGAGGCGGAGGGTCGCGGAGACGACGTCCCCGTGCCCGGTCTCGAGGGCGGTCTCGCGGCGGAGCAGCGGGGCGGCGTCCAGGGCGGCGGCGGGCGCCGTGAAGCGGGCGGTCCAGTCGGTCATCATCGTCCTTCTGTCAGGAGTGGTCGGGGTGGTCGGGATGGTCGGAGTGGTCGGGGTGTCAGGGGTGGTCGCGGGCGGTCGGCCGGTGGCGCGGGGTGCCCGGCGCGGAGGAGGAGCGGATGCGCAGCACGGGGGTGAGCTGGAAGTGCACCGGCTCGGTCCGGCCCTCGAGGCGCTCGAGCAGGAGGCGCACAGCGCGGTCGCCGAGCTCCTCGCCCGACTGGTCGACGGTCGTCAGCGAGATCCCGGGGTGGCCGGCGACCTCGATGTCGTCGTAGCCGACGATCGCGACGTCGGCCGCGGTGAGCCCGAGCTCGTCGCGCGCCCAGAGCGCGTCGAGGGCGAGCGCGTCGTTGCCCGCGAAGACGGCGGTCGGCCGGTCGGGCGAGCGGAGGAGCTCGAGCGAGCGCTCGTAGGCGTCGAGGCGCTCCGTGCCGAGGTGGACGACCTGCAGCTCGTCCGCGAGACCGGCCGACACCATCCGCTCGCGGTACCGGACGAGGCGCACCGAGTGCGGCGCTGCGGCCACCCGGCTGGTGATGTCGTCGCTGATGGTGAGGTGCGCGATGCGGCGGTGCCCGAGCTCCAGCAGATGATCGAGGACGAGGTCGGTCCCCGCGACGTCGTCGTTGGTGACGGTGTCGTAGCCGGTGGAGTCGTCGTGCCGGCCGAGCATCACGATCGGCGTGCGGGCGGCCAGCCGCTCGAGCCAGGCGGGCTCGACCATCGGCGAGACGGCGATCATCCCGTCGACCTGGCGGTCGAAGAGCGCCTCGATCGCACGGAAGCCCTCGCCGGAGTCGCTCTGCGCGGGAGCGACGATCAGCTGGTAGCGGCTGCCCTCGAGCGCCGCGGAGGCGCCGGTGACGATGCGGTTGAAGAAGGAGTTGCCGAGCGAGGGGACCTCGACGCCGATGGTGAAGCTGGCGCCGCGCATGGCGCGAGCCGCGACGCTGGGCCGGTAGTCGAGCTCCTCGATCGCGGCGGTGACCCGCTCCCGCATCGAGGCGCTGACACCGTAAGCGTTGCGGATGACCTTGGAGACCGCTGCCCGCGAGACGCCGGCGTGCAGCGCGACGTCCTGGATCGTCGCGGGGCCGCTGTGGCCTGTCTCCATCGAGCTCATCATCGCCTCCTCGCGCTGTCGCTGCTGCCGTGCTGCCGTGCTGCCGTGCTGCCGTGCTCTGACGGCGCCCCGATCGGGGCCTCCGCGAACGCCACTGTAACGGTTCATTCCCGATCGTGTAGATCGATCCACGAATTTGCCCGATTTCGTTGACACGTTTCACGACACGGACGTAGGTTCTCCCTGCGTCGCCCCGCGGCCCGGCCTTCCGAACGGTCCGGCGAGCAGGACGACAGCCCCCGGGCACCCCCGCAACGAAGAAGTTGTCCCTACATGGAGGTAGTGATGTCGACCCGACAGAACCGGCGAGCAGTGCTCGCCCTCGGCGCAGGAGGAGCGGCACTCGCTCTCGCGCTCACCGGCTGCAGCACCGGAGGAGGAGGAGGCGATTCCGCCGACGGCTCCACGCTGAGCGTGCTCATCGACAACCAGACGGCGACCGTCGAGCTCTGGGACGCGCTGAAGACGAAGTTCGAGGAGGAGAACGACGGCATCACCCTCGACATCGAGACCCGGCCGCAGGGCAGCGAGGGCGACAACCTGGTCAAGACGCGCCTCGCCACCGGCGAGATGAACGACGTCTTCGCCTACAACTCGGGCTCGCTCTTCCAGGCGCTGAACCCCGACCAGAACCTCGCGCCGCTCTCGGACGAGGCGTGGGTCGACTCGCTCGACGAGGGCTTCCGCACCGTGGTCTCGACCGACTCGGACCTCTACGGCGTCCCGCTCGGCCAGGCGATGGGCGGCGCGGTCCTCTACAACAAGGACGTCTACAGCTCGCTCGGCCTGACCGTGCCGAAGACCTGGGACGAGTTCATCGCGAACAGCGAGAAGATCAAGGCCGCCGGCGACGTCGCGCCGATCATCCAGACCTACGGCGACACCTGGACGTCGCAGCTCTTCGTGCTCGGCGACTTCGCCAACGTGCTGGAGCAGGACCCGGAGTGGGCGACCCAGTACACGGCCAACGAGGCCAAGTACGTCGACGAGCCCGCGCTGGCCGGCTTCGAGCACCTGCAGCAGGTCGCCGAGTCGGGACTGGTGAACGAGGACTACGCCTCGGCCACCTACGACGACGGCGTCCGCATGGTCGCGACCGGCGAGGGCGCGCAGTACCCGATGTTGACCTTCGCGGCCGGCCCGCTGATCCAGAACTACCCGGACTCGCTCGACAAGGTCGGCCTCTTCCCGCTGCCCGGCGAGTCGGCCGACTCCAACCCGCTGACCGTCTGGCAGCCCAACGCGGTCTACGTGCCCAAGTCGACCGAGGGCGCGAAGCTCGAGAGCGCCAAGAAGCTGATGGCCTTCCTGGTCACCCCCGAGAGCTGCGACATCCAGAGCGAGATCGCGGCGCCCCAGGGTCCGTTCGTGATCGACGGCTGCACGCTGCCCGACGACGTGCCCGCCCTCGTGTCGGACATGCAGCCCTACTTCGACAGCGGTGACACGGGCCTCGCGCTCGAGTTCCTCTCGCCGATCAAGGGACCGGCGCTCGAGCAGATCACCGTCGCCGTCGGCTCGGGCATCACGCCCGCCGCGGAGGGTGCTCAGCAGTACGACGACGACGTCACGAAGCAGGCCAAGCAGCTCGGCCTCGACGGCTGGTGAGCCGCGGGGGCCGGGAGCGGAGGCAGCCCCTCCGCTCCCGGCCCCTTCCCCCGGGCGCACCGCCCTCCCACCCTCCCCCCGGCCGATCGACGGAGATCTGATGACCGCAACGATGGAGAAGCGCCCGGCCCGGCGCTCCGAACCCTCCCGCTCCCCCGAGCCGCCGAAACGGCGCAAGGCCATGAAGAGCCCGTACCCGACGTGGTTCTACCTCCCGGCCGGCGTCTTCTACGTGGTCCTGTTCCTCGTCCCGACGGTCGCCTCCCTCTACTTCTCCCTCACCCGCTGGACGCTCTTCGACTCGACCTTCATCGGCTTCGAGAACTTCGTCGAGTTCTTCCAGGACCCGGCGCTGACGACCGGCTTCGTCAACACGTTCATCTACGCGGCGATCACCTCGGGCCTGAAGATCGTGCTCGGCATGGCCCTCGGTGTGCTGCTGAGCTCGCAGATCATCGGCCGCGGCTTCCTCCGCAGCGTGGTGTTCTTCCCGGTGCTGGTGTCGACGATCGGCATCGGCATCACCTTCAAGGTGCTGCTCGACCCGTTCGACGGCCTGATCAACCAGGGCCTCGCGACGATCGGCCTCGCCGGCCCGGGCTGGCTCACCGACCCGCAGTGGGCGCTCTTCTCGGTCGCACTCGTCGACGTCTGGAAGGGCGTCGGACTCGCGACGCTCATCTACATCGCCGGCATCGTCGCGATCCCGCAGGACTACTTCGAGGCCGCCCGCGTCGACGGCGCCGGCGCCTGGCACAACTTCCGCCACATCACATTGCCGCTGCTGCGCCCCGCCACCGTGACGGTGATCCTGCTCTCGTTGATCGGCGGACTGCGCTCCTTCGACCTGATCTGGGCGATGACCAAGGGCGGGCCGGGCTTCACCAGCGACGTGGTCGCCTCGGTCATCTACAAGCAGTACCAGGCCGGCTTCTACGGACTCTCGACCGCCGGCAACGTCATCCTCTTCCTCGTCGTCGCAGCGCTGATCTTCCCGCTGTCGGCCTGGCTCAACCGGAAGGACAAGGAGCTGTGACTACCACGCCGCTCACGCCCGCCCCGCTCTCGCCGACCCCGCTCCAGGACGACCCGCTGCGCGCGAAGGTGCGCCAGCGCGGTGTCGGCCGCGGCTCCCGGACCTGGCGCTACGGCGGCGGGATCCTCGCGATCGTCCTCGCCGTCCTCGTCTTCATCGTCCCCTTCCTCTTCATCGTGCTCACGGCCGCGAAGACGCAGCAGGAGTCGTCGCTGCTCGGCTTCACCCTGCCGACGCAGTGGGTGTTCCTCGAGAACCTGCAGGAGGTGGTCTCGGCGCGGAACTTCGTGCTGCTGCGGGCCTTCGCGAACAGCGCGATCCTGACGATCGTCTCCGTGACGGTGATGGTGGTCCTGGCCGCGATGGTCGGCTACGTCCTCCAGCGCCGCCGCTCGAAATGGAACCCGCTCGTCAACGGCTTCGTCCTGGCCGGCCTGATCATCCCGCCCGCCGTCGTCCCGACGATCTGGGTCCTGCAGGGCCTCGAGCTCTTCAAGACGCTGCCCGGCCTGATCGCGGTGCACGTCGCGTTCGGCCTCTCCTTCTGCATCCTCCTGTTCCGCGCCTTCGTCTCGACGATCCCCCGCGAGCTGGACGAGGCGGCGACCATCGACGGCGCCGGTCCCTTCCGCCTCTTCTTCACGGTGGTGCTGCCGCTGCTGAAGCCGGTGATCGTGACGGTGATCGTCGTGCAGGCCGTGACCGTGTTCAACGACTTCACCTACGCGCTGTACTTCCTGCCCGGCGACGACAACGCGACAGTGCAGCTGACGCTCTACAACTTCTCCTCGCAGTCGGTGTCGTCCTGGAACCTGCTCTTCATGGACGTGCTGCTCATCACCATCCCGCCGCTGGTGATGTACATCTTCTTCAACCGCCAGATCGTCGCCGGCATGACGTCCGGAGCGGTCAAGGGCTGAGCGGGGCCGGCTTGCCCTCACCTCCGTCCCGCCGCCGCCGGACTCCCTTCGGAACCCCGAGGAGGCGTCGGGCGGCGGTTCTGCGCGCGTTCCGCGCCGCGCCGACGAAGCGCCCTGCTCCAGCGACACTCGCCGCCTCCGATGTCCGCTGGACAGTGACGACCGCCGTCGGCCTCCCTCCCGATGACCTCCCTGCCGCATCCTGCGCCGCCACCTTCCGTGGCGCGAAGTATCGGGCCCGTCTCGACGCGCCGCAGCACCGCCTTCAAGCGAGGGGGCCTCGCCACACTCGAGACCCGCCGATGCCCGCGGTCCTGCGGATTCCGCCGGCACTGCGTCGACGGCGACGACTGCGTGGCGGAGAGATCGACCACTGCGCGGGAGGCCTCGGTCGCCTCGCAGATGCACGAATAACCGGCGGAGCATGATCACGGCCGCACAAGGCGAAACATCCTCGTATTCTTCCTGATCAACCGCGAAGGGCGGGACCGAAGTCTCTTCGCAGGCTCGAAGACCTCGGTCATTCAGTCACGAAGGAGTGCAGCTAATGGTCATGCAGAAGAATCACAGAACGGTCTTCACCGTCGTCATGTCGAGTGTGATCGCGGCAGCGGTCGTCCTCGCCGCAGCGAGTCCAGCGCAGGCGATCCCTAGAGTCGAGAGAACTGAACCATCTCCGGCGGCCGACTTCTCGACCGAGGTCGTTCCCGCGACCACCACTGTGGTGACCGACGCCGGAGCGGTATCCGTGGGCATCACCCTCCCCGGCGCGGTGTCGTCCTCCGCGGTGGTCGACCCGGGCACTCTCCCGGACGGTCTCTTCGACGGAGCAGGCGAGCCGGTGCTGACGACGACCCTCGGTGACGCAGCGATCAGCAGCTATGCGACGGAGAAGGGCACGCAGACGCTGATCCAGGTGGACTCCGCCGATGCGGCCCACGATTACCGCTTCCCCCTCTCGCTTCCCGCCGGCGCCAGCGCGACCGTCGAGCCCGACGGGTCGGTCGCCGTCCTATCGGCCGCGGGTGATCTGCTCGGTGGCTACGAGATCCCCTGGGCCTACGACGCCCTGGGCAGTCCTGTCGGCACGAGTTTCACCCTGGACGGGAACACCCTCGTCCAGACGGTGGAGTTCGACGAGGCGACTGCCTTCCCCGTGATCGCCGACCCGAGCGACGCCTGGGGGTGAGCCGCGTGTGTGGCCGCAGTGGCCGGTGCCGTGGCAGTGAACGCGAACATTGCGAACAAGGTCGCCTCCCTGGTGTCCCGGTTCGGAAACATTCAGAAAGCCTTCGAGGTGATTTATCGCGCATGGAAGACCACCTCCAACGCGGAGAAGCGGCGGCAGGCGATCATCAACGCCGCCGGCGATCTGGTCCTGGAACTGGCCGGGGTGATCTCGATAAAGCAGGCCTGCTTTGACTCCTGAGAAGAGGAACAGTTCGCCGTTCGCTCTCACCATGTTCGCGATCGGCAGCCTGTTCGTCTTCCTCGCCGCCGCCGAGAACCGACCCGCGTGGTGGATCGTTCTCTTCGGGATCATGCTGCTCACGACCGGGTACAGCGCTTTCGTCGAATTCCGTCGGCGTGGGCAGTAGAACCGGAAGAGGGTTCATGTTCTCCGCCGCCGCGGAGTGCAAGCCGAGCTGGTGGATCTTCCTCACCGCCGTAGGCCTCCTCGGGACCGGCGTCGGCGCTTTCGGTCACTTCAGGCGGTGGGGACGCTGAAGACACTGTCACCTCCTTGCTCAAGTAGGCCACGGTTCGAGTGAGACATTCCACCCAGGCCCCACGAGAGCGGGCAGAGCGAGCCGATCTTGACGGCCGCTCTGCCCGCTCTTCGCGTCGGGCCACTCCGCCTGTCGGCGCCACACGGTCGGCGAAGCGAGCATGGCGAAGCGTACGAACTCCGGGGCGGTCAAGGGCTGAGCGGGGCCTCCTCTCCGTCGGCCGGGTGCTCCCCCGGCGGGCGCCGCTCGGTCCAGCGGGCGACGTCCGATGGGGGCTCGGTCGTGGGGAGGTCACGGGGGCCGACGAGTCGGCGCAGCCGGGCAGGTCGACGCGAGCGGGTCAGCGCCGTGCGCCAGCGGACGTCGACCACCGCGCGCTGCAGCGGGTCGATCGGCTGGAGGACGCCGTCGATCCGCTCCTCGATGCGCACGAGCGGCGGGCGGACGAGGTGCAGGCGTCGGCCGGGCTCGCGCTCCGGGTCGGCGCGGCCGGCCCGGGTACGGAGCTGCTGCTCCAGCTGCTCGGGATCGCGGGCCGACCAGGCGCTGACCGCGACCCGGCCGTCGGGCAGGTCGAAGCGCTCGGTGATGCGCAGGGGCAGCTCGTCGTGGGGGTGGGTCATCGTTCGTGCCTTTCCGAGGGAGGGGTGCCGAGCCGGATCAGCGCCGGAGGACGTGGCGTGGGGCCTGCGCCGGGGCGGTGGTCCAGCCCCATCGGGAGGAAAGTACTGCTCGCCTCCACACGGCAGAGGGCCACGGGAGCGAACTGTGGAGAGCTCCGCGATCCGCACCGTTGGGGAGGAGTGGCGTCTCCGGCGCCGGACGGCGACGGCGCGCGGGATCCATGGCACGCTCGTGGAGACCGAAAGGCCGTGATGACCACCGCACCTCCCTCCGCTCCGACTCCCTCTCCCGCTCCGCTCGCCGGCGTCCGCGTGCTCGAGCTGGGCAATTTCATCGCCGCCCCCACCGCGGGCCGCCTGCTCGCCGACTTCGGCGCCGACGTGATCAAGGTCGAGCGCCCCGGCACGGGCGACGAGCTGCGCAAGTGGCGGCTGCACTCCGGATCGACGACGTCGATGCTCTTCCACACCCTCAACCGCAGCAAGCGCTCGGTCGCGCTCGACCTGCGCACGGAGGAGGGCTGCGACGCCGTCCGCGGGCTCGCCGCCGAGTGCGACGTCGTCCTCGAGAACTTCCGTCCGGGCACCCTCGAGCGCTGGGGCATCGGACCGGACGTGCTGAACGAGGCGAACCCCGAGCTGGTCATCGGCCGCATCTCGGCGTTCGGCCAGACCGGTCCGCTCTCCAGCCGGCCGGGCTTCGCGGCGGTCGCCGAGGCGATGGGCGGCTTCCGCGAGCTGGTCGGCGATCCGGACCGCCCGCCCGTCCGCGTCGGCGTCTCGATCGGCGACTCCATCGCCGGCCTCTACGCCGGATACGGGGTGATGATGGCGCTCTTCCAGCGCGAGACCCGCCGCGCCGCCGGACTCGGCCCGGCACCGCTGGTCGAGCGGGTGATCGACGTCGCGCTGAACGAGGCGATGTTCTCGATGATGGAGTCGCTCATCCCCGACTACCAGGCGCACGGCATCGTCCGGGAGCGCGTCGGCGGCCGGATGGAGGGCATCGCGCCGACGAACGCCTACGTCTGCGGCGACGGCTCGAGCATCGTGGTCGCGGCCAACGGCGACGCGATCTTCCAGCGGCTGATGGCCATCATCGACCGCGCCGACCTGGCCGAGGATCCGGACCTGCTCACCAACGACGGCCGCTGGCGCCGCCGCGACGAGCTCGACGCCGCGATCGGCGCCTGGACCGCCACGACGACCTCGGACGCGGCACTCGCGATCCTCGACGAGCGCGGCGTGCCGTCGGGCCCGATCCTCACCGCCGCCGACATCAGCACGAACGAGCAGTACGCGGCCCGCGGCATGATCCAGAAGTTCGACGTCGACACGGGCGCCGGGATCATCGAGGGCGTCGGCTTCCCCGGCATCGTCCCGGTGCTCGGCGACCGCTCGCTCCCCATCCGCACGCTCGCGCCCGCGCTGGGCCACGACACCGAGGAGGTCCTGGAGATGCTCGGACGGAAGCCGATCCACGACGCGGCGGCAGCGGAGGAGACCCGATGACCGGCGCCGACCGCACCGTCCGGCTGCGCGACGTCACCCTCCGCGACGGACTGCAGCTGACCGGCAAGCTCCTCTCGACCGAGCGCAAGGTCGAGCTGGTCCGGGCGCTCCTCGCGGCCGGCGTCCCCGAGCTGGAGATCGGCTCGCTCGCCCGGGGCGATCTCGTGCCGCCGATGGCCAACACGCTCGAGGTCGTCGCGGCGCTGACCGCCGAGGAGCTCGAGCACTGCTGGGTCTGGGTGGCGACCCCGCGCCACATCGAGCGAGCAGCGGCGGCCGGCGCACGCAACTTCCAGTACTGCTTCTCGGCCTCCGACTCCCACAACCGCGCCAACATCGGGCGGAGCACCGAGGCGAGCCTCGACGCGATGCCCGAAGCCGTCGCCCTCGCGCACGCGGTCGGCGGACGCATCCAGCTCTGCATCGCCACGTCCTTCACCTGCCCCTTCGAGGGCCCGGTGCCGGAGGAGCGGGTGCTCGCGATCGCGAACGACCCGCGTGCGGCGGGCGCCGAGGACGTCGTGATCTGCGACACCCTCGGCCAGGCCCACCCCGAGCAGGTGTTCTCGCTCGTCTCCCGGGTCGCCGCCGAGACGCCGCCGCGCGAGATCGTCTTCCACGGTCACGACACCTGGGGAGCCGGCGTCGTCAACGCGCTGAGCGCCGTCCGCGCCGGCGCGACCGTCGTCGACGGGGCGCTCGGCGGTCTGGGCGGCTGCCCGTTCGCTCCCGGCGCGAGCGGCAACACCGCCACCGAGGACCTCGTCTTCGCGATGCGCCCTGACTGGCTCGACACCGAGCGCTTCGCCGAGCTCGTCCGCCAGTCCGAGCGGTTGCTCGCCGACGTCGAGGAGCCGAACCGCTCGAAGGCCCGCCAGGGCGCCCGCTCGAAGGCCGAGGCCTTCCCCTGGGTGGTCGCGGACGCGACGGCCTGAGGCCGAGCCTGCCGGCGGATCCACTTGGAAGAGCTGCCCGCAGCCTTTGCTGGTCGAGTAGCCCCGCAGGGGCGTATCGAGACCCGTCGTCACCGGCAGGGCGGGTCTGCAGACTCAGGTGCTGACGGTGGTGGATCTCGATACGCCCGCTCCGCGGGCTACTCGATCAGCATGGGCAGAGCCGCTCGGCGGGCTGGTCGATCAGCATGGGCGGGCCCGCTGCGGGGTCCTCGATCCATTTGCACGGGCCCGCTCCGCGGGTAACGCGATCGGCATGGTTCGCGGAGCGATCGGCGGCCGAGGGCGCGCCGGTCAGGCCGGGACGGGCTCGCGCGGGACGCGGGGCTTCGCGGCCGAGGTGAGCAGCGAGGCGAGGGCGACCAGCACGAGGACGACGGCCATCGCGCCGCGGAGGCCGAAGTGCTCGCCGAGGAAGCCGAGCAGGGGCGGGCCGACGAGGAAGGCGATGTAGCCGGCGGTCGCGACGGCGGCGACGGCGGAGGTCGGGTCCTCGCTCTCGCCCGCGGCGGAGAGCGTGACCGGGAAGCCGAGGGCCGCGCCCAGGCCCCAGAGGACGACGGCCGCGCCGGCCACGACGGCGTTGTCGGCGAAGACGACGATGCCGATCCCGACCGCCGAGACGAGGGTGCTCGCCAGCAGCACGGTCGCCTTGCCGAAGCGGGCCAGCAGGGGGGTGCCGAGGAAGCGGCCGACGGTCATCGCCGCGGCGAAGGCGGTGAACACCACGGTGCCGACGGTGGCGGAGACGCCGTGGCCGTCGACCATGAGCAGCGGCAGCCAGTCGGTCGCCGACCCCTCGGCCAGCGCCAGGGCGAGCACGATCAGGCCGAGCATCAGCACGCGCGGCTGCTGCCAGACCGGCGTCGAGCGGACCTTCTCGCGGGGAGCGCCGGCGACGGCGCGCTCGACCCGACCGGTCTCGACCGGGATGGAGCGGATGACGGTGAGCAGCAGCGCGAGCGCGACGACCGCGACTCCGACGAGCTGCCAGACCACGGGGAAGTCGATCGCCGTCAGGCCGATGCCCGCGACCGCGCCGGTGACGGTGCCGAGACTGTAGAAGCCGTGCAGCGCGGGCAGCACCGAGCGGCCGGTGAGCGTCTCGAGCGCCGCTCCCTCCACGTTGAGCGCGATCTCGGAGATGCCGATCCCGAAGCCGACGAGGGCGAGGCCCGCCGCGACGCCGAACGGGGTGGAGAGCTCGGCGAAGACGCCGGTCAGCGCGATGCCGGTGACGAAGGAGGCGCCGCCGATCACGACGGTGAAGCGCACCCCCTGCCGGCGGACGACGGCGGCGGAGGACAGGACTCCGCTCATCGAGCCGACCGAGAGGCCGAGCAGGACGAGCCCCATCTCGGCGGTCGACGCGGCGAGCAGGTCGCGGACCGCCGGGGTCCGCACGACCCAGGAGGCCATCCCGATGCCGAAGACGAGCATGAAGGCCGAGATGGCCAGGCGGCGCTTCGCGGCGGAGACGGGGCGGGACGGCATGACTACGACCGTATCGCCCGGGGGTGGACGGCAGACGCCGCAGTACGACTAGGGCGGCCGTCAAGCTCCTCCGCCGGCACGCGGGCCGCGGCTAGCGTCGAGAAGAGCCGGTGCCGCGGAACGACGGCGCCCCGCCCGCTCGACGACCCCGGAGGACCCCATGCCCGACCAGTACACCTTCACCGACCCCGCCACGCAGTACCCGAACGTCACGCCGCCGGTGCAGCAGCAGCCCGAGCCCGGCCTCCAGTCGCGGATGACCCCGGTCCCGGACCTCGGCGAGGACAGCTACCGCGGCACCGGCCGCCTGACCGGGCGGCGCGCGCTGATCACGGGCGCCGACTCCGGCATCGGCGCGGCGGTCGCGATCGCCTTCGCCCGCGAGGGCGCGGACATCGCGCTCGCCTACCTCCCCGACGAGGAGGAGGACGCGCAGCACGTCGTCGAGCTGATCCGCGCGGCCGGCCGCACCGCCGTGACGATCCCGGGCGACCTGACCGACGCGCAGTACTGCCGGGACCTCGTGGCGAAGGCCGTCGAGGGGCTCGGCGGCCTCGACACGGTCGTCAACGTCGCCGGCAAGCAGGTCTGGCAGGACGACGTCCTCGAGCTCAGCGACGAGCAGTTCGAGACGACGTTCGCGATCAACGTCTTCGCGCCGTTCCGCATCATCAAGGCGGCGCTCCCGCACCTCCCCGCGGGCTCGACGATCATCAACACGGCCTCCGCGGAGGCGCACTCCCCCGCGCCGGACCGGCTCGACTACGCCATGACGAAGGGCGCGATCAACAACCTGTCGAAGGGGCTCGCGCAGCAGCTCGCGGCGAAGGGCATCCGGGTGAACGTCGTCGCGCCGGGTCCGACCTGGTCGGTGCTGCAGGTGACCGCGGGCGTCGACCCCGAGAGCCTGCCCGAGTTCGGCTCGAGCGAGGCGCCGATGGGCCGCGCGGCGCAGCCGGCCGAGCAGGCGCCCGCCTACGTCTTCCTCGCCTCGGCGGAGTCGAGCTACGTGGTCGGCGAGACGCTGAACGTCAACGGCGGAATGGTCTCGCCGTAGCCGATGCCGCCGGGCCGGCGCCCGCCCTCTACCGTGGAGGCATGAGGATGAGGCGCCGGCTCCTGCCCGTGGTCGCGGGCGCGCTGCTCGTCGTGATCGGGATCGTCGTCGCGGCGACCACTCCGCGCGAGGTGTCGTTCGGCTGGTTCGCGTACGCCCCGCTCTCGGAGACGATGTTCTCGCCCGGGACGATGGTCGTCACTCCCGGTCTGGCGACCGCCGCCGCGCTGATCGTGCTCGGCCTGCTGGTGCTGGCGTTCTGCGCGGGCGGGGCTGTCGCCCGCCGGCACCCGCAGACCGCGAGTGGAGCATCGGGACAGGGCTCCTGACGCCTCGGTCCGCGCGCCTGCGCTGTGACGCGGTGACGACGCGGCGCGAGTCGGCGACGGACCTCGGGCCGGCGAAACGCAGTCCGGCTCGCTGAATCGGGAGGATTCCACGAGCCGAAGGTGATTCCGCGAGCCGGAGCTGGGCATCGGCGGTGGCGCTCGTGACGTTCGGCACGTGGATCCGGGTCCGGCTCGTGGGATCGGCCGGTTCTCACGAGCCGAGGCTGTTCCTGCGAGCCGAGGCCGATGCGGGTGGACCTCCGGCACGTGGAACGAGGCTCGGCTCGCCGGATCGAGTCGATTCCACGAGCCGGAGATGACTCCACGAGCCGGAGCAGATCCCACGAGCCGCCGCTGAGCAGGAACATCTCACGCGAACGGACCCGAACCGGGCCCTGCGCCCGGAGCGGAGCCCGATCCCCGTCCACTCGCTCGCGGCTCCGACTGCGAGTGGACGGGAAACGGGCCCCGCGTGGGTGTCAGGGCCCGTTCCGCGTCCGGTCGCGGAGCCGCCCCGGGAACCGGCGCGCCGCTAGGGTGAGCGCACCCGCCGCCGCTGCGATCCCCGCGCGACCGGGACACCGAGAGGCGGCCGCCGTGGTCCCCGACATCAACCCGTGGGCGGTCGGACTCGCCACCCTGTCGACGATGCTCGTCGGCTCGATCTGGTACACCCCGAAGGTCTTCGGCACGCTCTGGATGCGGCTGGCCGGCATCAGCCGGGAGCAGATGAGCAGCCGCAGCGCGGTCGTCCCGATCCTGGTCACCGTCGTGGTCAGCCTCGTCACCGCGCTCGTCCTGGCCGGCTGCGTCGACATCGCGCACGCCTTCTACGGCGGCAGCTGGTTCGCGAACTCGGTGATCACCGGGCTGTTCCTCTTCGTCGGCTTCACCGCCGCGCGGATGATCACCCACGACGCCTTCGAGGGCCGCCCGGCGAAGCTGACGATCCTGAACATCACGCACGAGCTCGTCACGATCCTCGTGATGGCGGTGATCATCGGCCTGCTGCCGGCCTGACGCCGGCCCCGCCCCGGCGCCCCGGTCAGCCCTCCGGCAGCTCCGCGAACGTGCGCTTGGCGCCGTTGTACCAGCCCATCGACTGCACGGGGTGGCGCCAGCGGTTCTTCATCTCGTTGCGCGCCTCGTCGTGCGTCGCATCGCCGGCCTTCACCGCGTCGCGCAGGTGCCGGTCCTGCAGCGTGATGACGACGTCGGCCGTGTCGCCGCGGTGCTCGAGATCGCAGGGTCCGCCGAGCTGGCGGCAGGTCATGGTCTTCATCGGGTGCTCCTTCTGTCGGGCCCCGGGTGGGCCTCTCTCCTGGTCGACGGCCGGGCGGCCGCCGATGTGACACGACACGCCGGGGCGAGGTCAGCCCGCGTCGACCACGGCGCCCTCGCGCCGGCGGATCGACGCCAGCACGGCCGGGTCCGCCCGGAAGACGACGGCGGTGACCCGCCCGTCCTCGACCGTGAAGTCGAACGCGACCTGCGGGGCACCCCGGTGGAACCAGGCGGCGCCCGGCCGCCCGTCGACGATCGCGGCGAGCGCCGCATGAGCACTGCCGTCGAAGAAGGCGGCCACGGCCTCGCGACCGTCGATCCGCTCCGGGGTCCCCGCGGCGAGCGCGTCCGCGTCCGCGCGGATGCTCGCGCCCGGCGCCAGCAGCTGCAGCAGTCGCACCAGGTCGCCGCCGCGCGCCGCCGCCATGAAGGCGTCGACCACCTGCCAGTCCGCGACCGGCCCGTCCGCGGGTCCGGCCGCGGTCTTGGCGCGCGCCCGGGAGGCGAGCTTGCGGGCCGAGGCCGCGCTGCGCCCGAGGATCTCGCCGATCGTCGCGAAGTCGACGCCGAAGCTGTCCGCGAGCACGAACGCGACGCGCTCGTTGGGCGTCAGGGTCTCGACGACGACGTGCAGGGCCTGGCCGACGGCCTCGGCGCGCTCGAGGCCGGCACTCCCCGTCCCCACGCCTTCCACGCCCGTGCCGGTCTCGACGAGCTCGGCGGGCTCCGGGATGCGCTGGCGCAGCCGGTCGAGGCAGAGCCGGGTCGTGACCGTCGTCAGCCAGGCCGGCAGGTTGTCGATCGCGGCCGTCGTGCCGTGCAGTCGCAGCCACGCCGACTGCACCGCGTCCTCGGCCTCGTGGTGGTCGTCGAGCAGCCGCGAGGCGAGCCGGATGAGCCGGCCGCGCTCCGCCTCGAAGGCTACGGCCTGCTCGTCGACGGAGTGGGACACGCGTCCTCCTGACCGGACCTGCGGCGGCCGCAGCTCGCGCCCCGGTCGCCGGTCCGGAGAGGACCGCGCGGTGAGGGACGCCCCCAGTGTCGCGGCCGGTCGCCGCCGCGACAAGAGCGACGGCGGCCGGCCCCCGCGTCAGCGGTCGGCGCGCGCGTCCTCCGGAGCCTCCGACCGCACCTCGGCGGCCGGCGCCGCGAGGCTCTCGCGGTGCAGGCGCTCCGCCTCCTCGCCGCCGACGGCCTCGCCGCGGGCGACCATGCCGGACTGGTCCGACAGCGGGATCTGCTTGAGCAGCAGCGCGAGGACGAAGGCGATCGCAATGAAGGGCAGCAGGTACCAGAACACCGGCGCCAGCGACTCGGCGTAGGCGCGGACGACGCCGTCGCGGACCTCGTCCGGCAGGGCGCTCAGCGCCTGCGGGTCGAGGGTCGCGGTGGCCGCTCCGACGTCGGCGACGCCCGCGTCCGTGAAGACGCCGGTCAGCTTCTCGGCGAGGGAGTTGGTGAAGATCGTGCCGAACACGGCCACGCCGAGCGAGGCGCCCACCTCGCGGAAGTAGTTGTTCGTGCTGGTCGCCGTGCCGATCATCTCGGGGGCGACGGCGTTCTGCACGACGAGGACGATGACCTGCATGATCAGGCCGAGCCCCGCGCCGAAGAAGAAGAGGTAGACGCAGATCAGCGGGATCGGGGTCTCGGCGGTCAGCGTCGTCATCGCCGCCATCGCGAGGCCGGTGAGCAGGGCGCCGACGATCGGGAACGCCTTGTAGCGGCCGGTGCGCGAGATCGCGATGCCCGAGTAGATCGACGTGCCCATCAGGCCCGCCATCATCGGCAGCATCAGCAGGCCCGACGCGGCGGCGGAGGTTCCGGACGCCATCTGCAAGAAGGTCGGCACGAAGGCGATGGCGGAGAACATGCCGAGGCCGAGCGTGAGGCCGATCGCGGTCGCGTTCACGAAGATCGGGTTGCGGAAGAGGCTGAGCGGGATGATCGGGTCCTCGGCGCGCGACTCCACCCAGATGAAGCCGGCGACCGCGGCGATCAGCCCGGCGCCGAACGCCCAGGTCTCGAGGGCGCCCCAGCCGTGCGCGGCGTCGCCGCCGAAGTCGGTGAAGAAGATCAGGCAGGTGGTGGCGATCGAGAGCAGCAGCACGCCCGGGATGTCGATCCGCTTGGTCGCGCGCTTGCTCGGCAGCGTCAGCGCGAACCAGGCGATGGCGAAGGCCGCGATGCCGACCGGGATGTTGATGTAGAACGCCCACTGCCAGGTGAGGTGGTCGACGAAGAGGCCGCCGAGCAGCGGGCCGGCGACGGCGGAGAGGCCGAAGACGGCGCCGAGCGGGCCCATGTACTTGCCGCGCTCGTTGGCGGGCACGATGTCGGCGATGATCGCCTGCGACAGGATCATCAGCCCGCCGCCGCCGAGGCCCTGCAGGGCGCGGAAGACGACGAACGACCAGAAGTCGCCGGCCAGCGCGCAGCCGACCGAGGCGAGGGTGAACAGCGCGATGGCGATCAGGAAGAGCGTGCGGCGGCCGAGGACGTCGCCGAACTTGCCGTAGATCGGCATCACGATCGTGGTCGCGAGCAGGTAGGCGGTGGTGATCCAGGCCTGGTGCTCGACGCCGCCGAGCTGGCCGACGATGGTCGGCATCGCGGTCGAGACGATGGTCTGGTCGAGGCTGGAGAGGAGCATGCCGGCGATCAGCGCGGAGAAGATGATCCAGATCCGGCGCTGCGTGAGCAGGAGCGGAGAGGCGGTGGCGGGGGCGGTCATGGTGTCCTCGGGGTCGGGTGGGGCGAGAGGGAGCGGGGGGCTGGTCGGCGCGGCGGGGGCCGGGTCAGCCCAGGAGCAGGCGCGTCACGGCCGCGATGCGGTCCTGCGCGAGGCGCTCGAGCGGCACGGAGCCGTCGGAGTCGAGGTAGGCGCCGACGGCGCTCCGGATCACGGTGCCGGCCGTCTGCACGGCGAGCAGCACGGACGGGTCGGCGGGGTCGAGGCCCTCGCGCCGCGCGACGAGGTCGGCGACGAGCAGGTCGCGCTGGGTGCCGACGTCGAGCAGGGCCTGCAGGAGCTTCGGCTCGCGATCGGCGACGGCGACGAACTCGCGGACGCTGTCGGCGTTCAGGCCGATCGCGGCGAAGTGCACCGCACCGAGGGCGACGAGCGCCTCGAGCAGCGAGACGCCCGGGCGGCGGGTCAGGAACTCCGCGACGCTGTCGTCGTCGAGGCCCTCCTCGGGCCGGCCGACGATCGCGTACTCCTTGCTCGGGAAGTAGTTGAAGAAGGTGCGGCGCGAGATGCCGACCTCCTCGCAGAGCTCCTCGACGGTGAAGCCCGAGAAGCCGTGGCGGATGGTCAGCTCGCGGGCGGTGCGGGCCAGCTCGCTGCGCCGCTCGGCCGCGCGCTGGTCGCGCCGGGTCGCGGTCGCATCTGCTTGCATACTGTGCATCATTGCACCATCGGGGTCAGGGTGCAACGCTACCGGTGTCGCGCAGCCGTGACCCCCGTCCGGGTGACTAACGGCCCTCAGCGGCGACCGGGGGCGCACCGTTCGATACCGTCATCGCGGAGGCGAGACACCGTCTCCGCACGCAGACTCGGGGGGACGATGTCGCAGCAGACCAGCCAGGACCCGGCGATCGGCGCCGACGCACCGCTCGGGGCGCCCGACGACCGGGACCGCCGCGCCGCCGTGATCGAGGCGCTGGGCCTGATGGGCTCCGGCCCCGAGGAGCGCTTCGACCGGATCACCCGGATGGCGCAGGAGCTCTTCCAGGTGCCGGTGGCGGAGATCCACATCCTCGACGAGACGACGCTCTTCACGAAGTCGCCGCAGCCCGAGGGGCCGGTGTCCTACCCGCGCGCGGGGACGTTCTGCGACGCGACGCTCGCCCAGCGGAGCACGCTCGTCGTCCCCGACCTCGGCGCCGACGGAGCCTGGGCGCGGCACGTGCACGTCTCCGGACCGCCGCACGTGCAGTTCTACGCCGGCCGCCCGCTCACGGTGGACGACGGCCTGCAGCTCGGGACGCTCTGCCTGCTCGACTTCGTCCCCCGCGCGCTCAGCCCGGAGGAGGAGCTGCTCTTCGAGGAGTTCGGCCAGTGGGTCGAGCGCGAGCTGCGCGACACCGCGGAGTGGGACCGCGCCGCCGACGTGCAGGCCCGCCTCTCCCCCACCGCGTTCCGCCACCCCGCCGGCTACGACCTGGCCGGCGCCTCGCTGCCCAAGTGGCAGATCTGCGGCGACTTCTACACCTGGACCGCGACCGAGGCGGTCGTCGACCTGACCCTCGTCGACGTGATGGGCAAGGGCACCGGCGCCGCGATCCTCGCCGCCGGCATCCGCGCCGCGTTCCGCGCCCGGGCCGGCGGCGCTCCGGACGCGGTGGTCACCGCGGTCAGCGAGCAGCTGCAGCCGGACTTCTCCGCCACCGAGACCTTCGCGACGCTCTTCCACGGCCGGCTCGACACCGCGACCGGCCGGGTCGACTTCGTGGACGCGGGCCACGGGCTCACCGTCCTGCTCCGCGCCGACGGGACCTTCCACCGCCTCGCCGCGCTCGGCCTCCCCCTCGGCATCGCGGAGGACGGCGGCTGGGTCACCCAGACCGTCGATCTCGCCGTCGGCGACTCCCTGGTCTCCTTCACCGACGGGGTGCTCGACCTCTTCGACGGGACCCTGCAGTCGCTCGTCCTCGCGGCCGACCTGGTCCGCACCTCAGAGGGCGCCATCGGCTTCCTCACCGCCCTGACCGCGCTCGCCGGCTCCGGCCGCGCGCTCGACGACATCACCGCGCTCCTCGTGACGCGGACCCACGACACCCCGCGCCCCGCCGCGGACACCGACCAGGAGCAGGCATGACCTTCAGCACCGAGACGATCGCTCCCGGCGTCGCCGTGATCACGGCGGCGGGCCGGCTCAATCTCGCCGCGGCGCGGGATCTGCGCACGGAGGTGCGCAGCGCTCTCGACGAGGGCAGCAGCCGCATCGTCGTCGAGCTGAGCGAGGTCACCTTCATGGACTCGTCCGGGCTCGGCGCGCTCGTCGCCTGCCTGAAGAGCGCCCGCCAGGCCGGGGGCGACCTCCGGATCGCCGCCCCGAGCGAGCAGGTCACCATGGTGCTCGAGCTCTCCAACCTCGACCGCGTGCTCGTCGGCTACGCCTCGGCCGGCGACGCGTACCGTGACTGAGCGCACCCTCGCCTTCCGGACGCCGCCCGACGACATCGAGCTCGTGCACGACCTGCTCGACTCGCTCTTCGGCGAGCGCGCCGACGTCGGTGCCCGCGACCGGATGGAGTTCGAGACGGCGCTCGTCGAGCTCGTCTCCAACGTGATCCAGCACGCCGTCTCGACCACCGCGGTCCTCTGCCGCCTCGTCGTCTCCGTCGACGACGAGGCGCTCCGGGCCGAGCTGGTCGACACCGCGGACCCGCCCGGCGTCGACACCGGGCCGCGGGAGATGCCGGACGCGTTCGCCGAGTCGGGTCGCGGGATCGCCCTCATCCAGGCACTGGTGACCGACTTCGACTACGAGCGCACCGCGAGCCGCAACCTCTGGTCGATCCGCAAGGACCGCGCCCTGCAGGCCTGACGCGCGGGGTCGCTCGCGCTCAGCCGATCGTGTGCGCCGTGATGACCGCCGCGGCGCGCGCGAGGTCCTCGACGACCTCCTCCTCGCCCAGGCGCGGGGACGCCCGCAGCACCTCGACGCTGACCGCGCCGTAGCGCTCGTCGACCGCTGCGAGCAGCGCGGTGCCGGAGTCGGTCAGCCGGAGCAGGACGCTGCGCCGGTCCTGCGGGTTCGAGACGCGGTCGAGGTGGCCGGCCTTGGCCAGGCGGTCGAGCAGCGCGGTCACCGCTCCGGTCGTCAGCGACAGCTCGAGCCCCAGCCACTTGGGCGTCAGTCCGGGCGACTCGGCGAGCGCCTCCAGCGCGCTCAGCTCCGAGATCCCGATCCCGGCGTCGAGGGCGACCGCGGCGCGCAGGTCGCGCTGCGCCGTCTCGAGCTGCCGCAGCGCCTGCCGGAGGGCCGCGCCGGCGGGCTGCTCGCCGCCGTCGGCGGGGGGTGTGTTCTCGCGATCCATGCGGCCTTCTCGGGTGTCGGAGCGGGGGTGGGAGCGGGTGTCGGAGCGGCGACGTCGCCGCCAGACTCGCTGTCCCCACAACAGGGGGTATTAGAACGATTGCAAAGTATCTTTGCCATCAAGTAACTTACTCGACAAGCCAGAAAACACCCCACAGCGAACTGCACGGCAGTTCACCTTCTACCCGATCAGGAGTCCTGTCATGTCGAACCACACCGCAAAGCGCAAGCGCGTCCGTTTCGCCCCCCTCGTCCTCGCCACCAGCGTCGCCGCCGCCGCGCTGCTGTCGGTCTCGATGTCCGGAACCCTCTCCGGCTTCGTCGCCAGCATCACCAACACCAACAACACCGCCGCC
Organism: Rathayibacter sp. VKM Ac-2929; assembly: GCF_022815495.1. NCBI lineage: Bacteria > Bacillati > Actinomycetota > Actinomycetes > Micrococcales > Microbacteriaceae > Rathayibacter > Rathayibacter sp. VKM Ac-2929. The sequence goes on along the minus strand of NZ_JALGRV010000001.1, from coordinate 195,045 downwards.
TCCGGCTCGCTCGTCATGGAGGAGAAGTCGACCGGCACCACGCCCGTCACCTGCCTCAGCACCGACGGCGGCTCGGTCAGCACCAACACCGCGACCTGCTCGACCATCAACAAGTTCGGCGGCTCGACCACCATGGTCCCCGGCCAGACCGTCAGCACCGCGATCACCATCAAGAACGCCGGCACCGTCTCGGCCAACACCTTCACGCTGACCCCGGGCGCCACCTGCGCCCAGTCGGTCAACACCGCCGCCGGCTCCTCGGGCACCGCGACCGACTTCTGCTCCAAGCTGAACGTCGTCATCACCTCCGGCAGCACCACCGTCTACAGCGGCACCGCCGCCGCGCTCGCCGGCACCGCCGCCAAGTCGCTCTCCGCCGCCCCCGTCACCGCCGGCACCAGCACCCCCTTCACCATCGCCGTCACGCTCGACTCCTCCGCCGGCAACACCTACCAGGGCCTGTCCGCCTCGCTCCCCCTCACCTGGACCTTCGCCAGCTGATCGAGCCTCCCCGGCTCACGCCGAGCGAGGCACGCGCCCGGTCCATGCCGAGCGAGACACGCGTCCGGCTCACGCCGACCGAGGTGCACGCCCGGTTCATGCTGATCGAGTAGCCCGCGCAGCGGGCGTATCGAGATCCACCACCGAAGACCGCTTCCCCCGAAGCACCCGCCCCACCCCGAGAAACGCCCCCGCAACACCCGACACCCGCACCCCGGGGGCCGCCGCCCAGGCGGCCCCCACCCCGCCGAGGAGGTGGACCCGTGACCACGCTGCAGACCCGCCCCGCCCCCGCGCTCCCCGGATCCACCGCCGTCCCCACCGGCACCGCCTCCCCCCTCACCCCCGCCACCACCGTCTCCACCCCCGAGCCCCGCTCCCCCCGCTCCCGCCTGCGCACCGTCGCGACCTGGACCGTCACCGCCATCGTCGCCGCCCTGGTCGTCGCCGCCTTCCTCTTCCACGCCTCCGGCGGACGCTGGTTCATCGTCCAGACGCCGTCGATGGGCACCGCCGCTCCCGTCGGCACCCTGGTCCTCACCGCCCCGACGCCCCTCGAGGACATCCGGGTCGGCGACGTCGTCAGCTTCCACCCCACCACCACCCCCGACGAGACCTACACGCACCGCGTGGTCGACCTCGCCGACGACGGCACCCTGGTCACCCGCGGCGACATCAACGGCGCGACCGACCCGTGGGCGACCGGCGCCGAGCAGCTGATCGGCAAGGTCGTCGTCGCGCTCCCCGGCGCCGGCTGGCTCGCGAAGGGCCTGCCGATGCTCCTCGCCGGCACCGTCCTCGTCCTGCTGCTCACCCGCCTGCTCTCCTCCCCCACCCACCGCGCCGCGATGCGGGTGCTGGGGATCTCGCTCGTCGCCTCCTTCACCGTGTTCGTCCTCCGCCCGTTCGTCGGCATCGTCGTCCTCGAGGCGACCGTGGAGGACGGGCAGACGGACGCCTCGCTCGTCTCGGTCGGCATGCTCCCGATCCGCGTGACGGCGGTCGGCGGCACGAACGCGGACCTCGTCTCCGGCCAGGTCGGCAGCATCCAGGTGCCGGCCAACGGCGAGGACTTCTACAACGTGTCCTCGGCGCTGCACCTGCCGCTCTGGGGCTGGATCCTCTTCGGCGCGGTCTGCGCCACCCCCGTGCTCTGGACGATGCTGGTCGGACTCCCCGCCGAGGCCGAGCCGCGCGGCGAGCACGGCCGCCGGGCCCGCGCCGCCGAGACCGAGACCACGCCCGCCGAGACCGCCGAGACCGCCGAGACAGAGTCGGCCGCCCGATGAGCCGCCACCGCCGCACCCGCTCCGGCCTCCTGGCCCGCCTCCGCTCCGCAGCACCGCGCACCCCGCGCACCACCCTCGCCGCGCTGCTCGTCGCCGCCCTCTCGGCCGTGCTGTTCCTCGCCCCCGCCACCTCCGGCGCCTACGTCGCCTCCATCCGCAACTCGAACAACACGGTCGGCAGCGCGGCGGCCTTCTTCACCTGCGACTCGGCGCTCGCCGCCGACAGGGGCGACGCACTGTTCTCCTACACGCTCGCGCAGGCCACCGGAGCGACGACCGCCGTCGACACCGACTCCGGCGCCTACCCCGGCACCTACCGTCCGGCGATGACCAGCTCCGCGACCACCCCGAAGGCCTGCCCGCGCGACGCCGGCGGCTCCTGGCTGCTGAACGGGACGAACGGCTACCTCAGCACGCCGCTGCAGCTGGCCAACCCGACCACCTTCAGCACGGAGATCTGGTTCAAGACCACCGTCGCGGGCGGCAAGCTCTTCAGCTTCAACAGCAGCCGCGACACCGCCGGCAGTCAGTACGACCGGCACACCTACATCGGCGCGGACGGCCGCCTCGTCTTCGGCATTTACAACAACGGCGTCCAGTCGATCACCAGCCCGAACCCGGTCAACGACGGAGCCTGGCACCACGTCGTCTCCACCCTCTCGCCGACCGCCGGGACGAGCCTCTGGCTCGACGGCGTGAAGGTCGCCGGCAACACCGCCTTCCGCAGCGCGGAGAACACCACCGGCTACTGGAAGATCGGCTACGACACCCTCGGCGGCTCCTGGACGAACGTCGGCCCCGCCTCCTTCTCCGGCAGCCTGCGCTACGCCGCCGTCTACTCGACCGCGCTCACCGCGACCCAGATCCAGAACCACTACAACGCCGGTCGCTGAGTCCCTGCTCCGCACCCGCACCGCTCCGCCCTGCTCCGCCTCGCCCGCTCCCCTCCGCACCCGAACGGATCCCGCCATGACCAGCACCCCCGCGCCCGGACTCTCCCGCCGCTCGCTCACCACCACCGCCCTCTGGACCGTCCCCGTCGTCGCCATCGCCACAGGCGCGCCCCTCGCCGCCGCGTCGACCGCGCCCTGCACGAGCGTCACGCAGTTCGCCGCGACGAACGCGAGCGGCAACCCCGCCGTCCTCGGCGCGACTTCCGCCTCCGGCCGCACCTCGACGATCCGCATCACCTCGACCCTCGCCGCCGGCACGACCGACCTCTCCGGCGGCACGCGCTACAACATGAGCCAGAACGGCTCGGGCTGGGCCGGGAACGCCCCCGGCGGCGTCCCCTCCGAGTACTCCTTCGCCGGCTTCGGCCCGGCGGGTGCGCTCGTGCTCAATCAGCGCCGCGAGGGCGACCTCGCCGTCCTCCCCACCCCGGGCTCCGACGCGCAGACGCTGACCTTCGAGTTCCGCGACGCCGACGGCGCGCTCTTCGACCCGGTCGACTTCCAGCTGACGGTCTTCGACATCACCTCGAACACCGACGCGAACTCGTGGGTGCCGACCTACTGGGACGCCGTCGGCTTCAGCACCGAGCCGACCTCGATCGCCACGTCCGGCTCGCTCCCCGGCGCCGGCGCCGGCACCCTCGCCGACCCCTTCCGCCGCGCCACCGGGAACGAGTACACGACGGCGGGCGTCACCCGCTCCGACACCTTCCACTTCGGCGTCTTCCCCTCGGGCAGCACCCTGACCTACACCCAGCACGACGGCCGTCAGGGCTGGCACTTCGTCTCGCTCACCGACCTCCGGTTCGGCGCCGACGACTGCTGAAGTCGTCCCGGACGCGTCGCCTGCGACGCTCCACTTCCGAGGCCCACGCGAGAGCGTGGGCTTTCGGCGTCTCCCCGCCGCGCTGCCAGGATGAGGGCATGCGCGCTCTCGTCCTCGACTCCGTCCGCGGCGAGCCTAAGGTCCGCGACGTCCCGACACCGGTCGCCCCGGCTGACGGCGTCGTCGTGCGGGTGCTGGCCACCGGGCTGTGCCGGAGCGACTGGCACGCCTGGGCCGGGCACGACGACATCGCCTTCCCGCACGTCCCGGGGCACGAGCTCGCCGGTGTGATCGCCGAGGTCGGGCCCGAGGTCCGGAACTGGGCGGTCGGCGACCGGGTGACCGTGCCGTTCGTCTGCGGCTGCGGCCGCTGCGAGTGGTGCCTGCAGGGCGACGCCCAGGTCTGCCCGGACCAGGAGCAGCCCGGCTTCACGCACTGGGGCTCGTTCGCCGAGCTCGTCGCGCTGCACGCGGCCGACACCAATCTCGTCGCGATCCCGGAGGGCGTCGACTTCGCCACCGCCGCGAGCCTCGGCTGCCGCTTCGCCACCGCCTACCGCGCGCTGGTCGGGCGAGCCCGGGTGCAGCCCGGCGAGTGGGTGACCGTGATCGGGGCCGGCGGCGTCGGCCTCAGCGCCGTCATGGTCGCGCAGGCGCTCGGCGCCCGCGTCATCGCGGTCGACCGGAACGCCGCGGCCCTCGAGGTCGCCGCGAGCGTCGGAGCCGAGCACGTCCTCCTCGCCGACGGCCGCGATCTGCCGGCCGCCGTGCACGCGCTCACCGGCGGCGGGAGTCACGTCGCCGTCGACGCCGTCGGCAGCGAGCAGACCTGCGCCGACGCCCTGCTCAGCCTGCGCCGCCGCGGCCGGCACGTGCAGGTCGGCCTGCTGCCGCCGGTCGAGGGGCACCCGCGGGTGCCGATGGCGCGCGTCATCGCCTGGGAGCTGGACGTCCTCGGCAGCCACGGGATGGCGGCGCGCGACTACCCCGGGATGCTCCGGCTGATCGAGCAGGGCGTCCTCGCCCCGCAGCGCCTGATCGAGCGCACCATCGGACTCGAGGAGGCGGCCGAGCTGCTCCCCGTCTTCGACCGCTCGAACCCGGCGGGCATGACGATCATCGACCCCACTGGTCACCGGTAACCGCTTTCCGATACGCTGGCCGGATCATGCAGAGCAGACGAGACGACCGCAGCCGCCCGCTCTCCGGAGTCCGACCGTGATCCCCCGGATCGGGCTCGTCGGCATCGGCGGCTACGGCGCCTCGCACCTCGGCGCCGTCCTCGCGGCGCACCGCGACGGCCGCGTCCGGCTCGTCGGCGTCGCCGACCCCCGGCCGCCGGTCGAGGGGCTGCTCCCCGACGGCGTCGCGCACCACCCCGACGCGACCGGCCTCTTCGCCGCCGGCGGCACCGACGTCGTCATCATCAGCACCCCGATCCACACCCACGCCGCGATCGCCCTCGCGGCGATGGACCACGGCAACGACGTCCTGCTGGAGAAGCCGCCGGCCGCCTCGCTCGCCGAGTTCACCGCCATCACGGGGCGCGCCGCGGCGACCGGCTCGCTCGTGCAGGTCGGCTTCCAGAGCCTCGGCTCCTCCGCGATCCCGGCGATCCGCACGGCCGTGGCCGACGGCGAGATCGGCGACGTCCTGCGCTACGGCGCCTCCGGGGTCTGGGTCCGCGACGACCGCTACTGGTCGCGCTCCCCCTGGGCCGGCCGCCGCACGCTCGACGGCGCGGTCGTCGCCGACGGCGTCCTGACCAACCCCTTCTCGCACGCGACCGCCACCGCCCTCGCGATCGCCGGTGCCGACCGGCTCGAGGACGTCGTCGACGTGCGGCTGGACCTGCGCCGCGCGAACGACATCGAGGCGGACGACACCTCGGTCGCCGTGCTGACCCTGGCCGACGGCCTGCGGGTCACGACCGCGGTCACCCTCTGCGCCGAGCGGCCGGAGGAGCCCTCCGTCGAGATCGTCGGCACCCGCGGGACGCTCCGCTTCTACTACACGCTCGACGTGGTGCAGCTCGTGCGCGAAGGCCTGCCGCCGCGCACGCTGCAGTACGACCGGATCACGCCGTTCGAGGGACTGCTCGCCGCCCGCGAGCTGGGAACGCCGCTGCACGCCGGGATCGAGCGCACCGGCGGCTTCCTCCGCCTGCTCGAGGCGGTGATGGCGGCTCCGTCGCCGCGCGCGCTGCCCACGGACGCCTGGCGCGAGGTGCAGGACATCGAGGGGCGCCACCGCGTAGTCGACGGCGTCGAGCACGCACTGCAGGAGGCGCTGCGCCGGGAGACGACGTTCGACGCGCTGGATCTGCCGTGGAGCTGAGCGCGTCGCTTCTCTAGAGGGCTCCTCGAGAAGAAGGAGCCCGGTCCGCCGCTCACCCTCCAGCGACGGCGGACCGGGAGTTCAGGGGTGCGCCTCTCAGAGGTGCGGCGACACCGTCTCGGCGAAGGCCGCGACGACGCGCTCGGCCACTTCGGGGTACGCCGTGTCCCAGACCTCCTGGTGGAAGATCTCGACCTCGACGTCGCCGGCGTAGCCCGCCTCGACGACCGCGCGGGTGAGCGATCCGAAGTCGATGACACCCTCGCCCGGGTAGCGGCGGGCGAGCAGCACGTCGGCCGGCAACGGGGTCACCCAGTCGCAGACCTGGTAGCTCGCGATCCGGCCCTCCGCTCCGGCGCGGGCGATCTGCGCGAGGACCTGGGGGTCCCACCAGACGTGGAAGGTGTCGACGACGACGCCGACCGCGGCCGCGTCGAACGGCGCGGCGAGGTCGAGGGCCTGACCGAGCGTCGAGACGACAGCGCGGTCGGAGGCGTACATCGGGTGCAGCGGCTCGATCGCGAGCTGCACGCCCGCCGCCGCGGCGTCGTCGGCCAGCTCGGCCAGCGCGTCCTGCACGCGGGCCCGGGCGCCGACCACATCGCGCGAGCCCGTCGGCAGTCCGCCGGCGACGAGCACGAGCGCGGGGGCACCGAGCGCGGCGGTCTCCTCGATCGCGCGGCGGTTCTCGTCGATCGCCGCCCGCCGCTCCGGCCCCTCGGGCGCGGTGAAGAAGCCGCCGCGGCAGAGGGAGGAGACGCGCAGGCCGGAGTCGGCGACGAGGCGCACGGCCTCCGCGAGCCCGACCGCGGCGACCGGCTCGCGCCAGAGGCCGATCGCGCTCATGCCCGCGGCGGACGTGGTGTCGAGCGCCTCGGCGAGCGACGCGTGCTTGATCGTGGCCTGGTTCAGCGACAGGCGCGGGTCGGCGCTCATGCGGGCACCGCCTCGACCAGGTGCAGCCCCTCGACGGCGCGGGTCACGTCGACCCCGTTCAGCGCGAGCAGCCCGGTCCAGCGGTCGGCCGCGAGCTCCGGCCGCTCCAGCGCGCCGGACGCGTTCGCGAGCCGGACGATCTCGGACAGGTGCGGCAGCGAGCGCGCGGAGTGCAGGCCGCCCACCATCGAGAAGGCAGGCTGGTGGCCGTTCAGCCAGGAGAGGAACGCGACTCCGGTCTTGTAATACTGCGTCGGCGCGGCGAAGACCTGGCGCGAGAGCGCCTCGGTCGGGCCCAGCACACGGCGGTACTCGGCGGTGTCGCCCGCGTCCAGCGCCTGGATCGCGGCGGAGGCGCTCGGCGCCAGCGCGGCGAAGGCGCCGAGCAGCGCGTCCGACCAGCGCGGCGTGCCGTCGGCGTCGGGGGCGCCCTCGATCAGGCCGACGTAGTTGAAGTCGTCGCCGGTGAAGAGGGTCGCGCCCTCGGGCAGCCGCGAGCGCAGCGCGATCTCGGCGTCCGCGTCCAGCAGCGACATCTTGATGCCGCGCACCGAGTCGAGGTTGTCCTCGATGATCCGCTGGACGACCGGGAAGGCGTCGACCGGGTCTGCCGCGCCGAAGTAGCCCTCGAGCACGCCGTCGAAGGCGGTGCCGAGCCAGTGCAGGACGACCGGCTTCGTGGCGCGGGCGAGCACGGCGGCGTAGACGCGCTCGTAGTCGGCGGCGGTCTCCGCGGCGCGGGCGAGGTGCCGGCTGGCCATCAGCACGACCTCCGCCCCCGCGTCCTCGGCGAAGGCGAGCTGCTCGACGTAGGCGTCGATGACGGTGTCCAGCGGGACGACGTCGTCGGTGAGCTGGTCGGTGTTGATCCCGACCACGAGCGCCCCGCCGACCGACGCGGCCTCGGCGGCGCTGCGGCGGATCAGCTCCTGGGTCGCAGTCCAGTCCAGGCCCATGTTGCGCTGCGCGGTGTCCATCGCGTCGGCGACGCCCAGGCCCCAGGACCAGACGTGGTGGCGGAAGCCGAGCGTCGCGTCCCAGTCGATCTGGGCCGGGTGGCCGGGCCGGTTCTCGCCGTGCACCAGCGGCACGACGTGCGCGGCGGCGTAGGCGGTGCGCGAGCGCAGCGGCGCGGTGGGCCTCGCGTGCGCGGGCGCCGGGAGCAGCTCGATGGAGCGGGTCGCGCCGTCGGCGCCGAGGAGGGTCAGCCCGCTCACTGGACGGCGCCCGCCTGCACGAGCACCTCGGCGTCGGCGGCGGCGTCGAGCGCGGCGACGTCGATCCGGCGGCCCTCGCGGGAGGACTCCAGGCCCAGCTCGGCGAGCCGCACGCCGCGCGCACCGGCGAAGAAGTCGTACTCGTGCGGAGCGTCCTCGACCACGTGGCGGATGAACTGCTCCCACTGGGTCTTGAAGCCGTTCTCGAACACGTCGTTGACGGGCAGCTCCTGCCAGTCCTCGGCGTAGTCGTGCGTCTCGGGCAGGTCCGGGTTCCAGGTGGGCTTGGGGGTCGCGACGCGCGGCTGGATCTTGGCGCCGAACAGGCCGACCACGGCCGAGCCGAGCGTGCCGTCGACCTGGAACTCGACGAGCTCCTTGCGGTCGACCCGCACGGCCCAGGAGGAGTTGAGCTGCGCGGTGATGCCGCCGGCGAGATCGAAGATCGCGTAGGCCGCGTCGTCGGCCGTCGCGGTGTAGGGCGCGCCGTTCTCGTCGACCCGGGTCTCGATGTGGGTGGTCGCCTTGGCGTAGACGCCCTCGATCGGTCCGAAGAGGTTCTCGAGCACGTAGTTCCAGTGCGGGAACATGTCGACGATGATGCCGCCGCCGTCCTCGCTGCGGTAGTTCCAGCTCGGACGCTGGGCGGCCTGCCAGTCGCCCTCGAAGACCCAGTAGCCGAACTCGCCGCGGACGCTGAGGATGCGGCCGAAGAAGCCGGAGTCGATGAGGCGCTTGAGCTTCTGGAGGCCCGGCAGGTAGAGCTTGTCGTGCACGACGCCGTTCTTGATGCCGGCCTCCTTGGCCAGCTCGGCGATCTCGAGCGCCTCGGCGTAGGACTCCGCCGTGGGCTTCTCGGTGTAGATGTGCTTGCCGGCGGCGATCGCCTTCTTGATCGCGGGGACGCGCGCCTTCGTCACGAGGAAGTCGGCGTAGACCTGCCACTTCGGGTCGGCGAGCGCGGCGTCGAGGTCGGTGGTCCAGTTCGTCAGGCCGTGCTTGCCGGCGAGCTCGGCGAGCTTCGCCTCGGAGCGCCCGACCAGCAGCGGCTCGACCTGCACGCGGGTGCCGTCGGAGAGCAGCACGCCGCCCTGCTCGCGGATCGCCAGGATCGAGCGGACGAGGTGCTGGCGGTAGCCCATCCGGCCGGAGGCGCCGTTCAGGATGATCCCGAGGGTGGGGGTGGTCGACTCTGACACGGTGCGCCTTTCGAGGAGTGGGAAGCGTTTTCCTGATGGTAGCCGCGGAGCGGCCCGGCGGGCAAGCGCTTTCCCATTCAGCGGAGGAACGGTGGTGGCCGGGTCTCGATACGCCCTTCGGGCTACTCGACCAGCAAGGGACGGCCCACGTCGACGCGTTCGCCGCGCACTCCATGCTGATCGAGTAGCCCGCGCAGCGGGCGTATCGAGATCCACCCCCGTCAGAACAGGCGTCTGCAGACCTGCCCTTCGGGGGACGGCGGGTCTCGATACGCCCCTGCAGGGCTACTCGACCAGCACGGCGCGCGCTACGCGGGCGGCGCGGCTCGCGGCGGGGTGCTCGCGCGCAGGACGACGCGGGTGGGCAGCTCGACGGAGGCGCCGTCGGCCTCGTCGCCGAGGGCCGCGGCGACGGCGCGCTCGCCGAGCGCGGCCAGCGGCACCGCGACCGTGGTCAGCCCCGGGTGCACGTCCTCCGCGATGGGCGCGTCGTCGAAGCCCGCGACGCCCATGCCCGCGCCGGGCTCCACTCCGGCCGCGCGCATCGCGGAGGCGACGCCGACCGCCATCAGGTCGGTCACCGCGAAGACCAGGTCGATGTCGGCGGAGCGCCCGGCCAGCAGCGCGGCCGCCGCGTCGAACGCGCCGTCCCGGGTGAGCGGCGCCTCGACGATCAGATCCGGATCGACGCTCACACCGGCCGCGGACAGCCCCTCGAGGAACCCCGCGACCCGGTCGGACGACGTCAGCACCGCCTCCGGACCGCGCACGATCGCGCAGCGCCGGTAGCCGGCCTCGGCGAGCGCCGCCGCGAGCGCACGCGCTCCGGCGCGGTTGTCCACCTGCACCGAGGGGAACGGCAGCCCGCCCTGGCTGATCATGGCGACTCGCCCGCCGGACGCCTCGTAGGCCTGCAGCTCGGCGATCAGCGCGTCGCGGTGCCGGTCGGCGGCGAAGCGGCTGCCGGCCAGGACGATCGCCCGCGGCCGGCCGCCGCGCAGCGAGCGGACCAGGCCGAGCTCCTTGTCCGGGTCGCGGTCGGTGACGGCGATCCGGACGTCCAGCCGCGACGCGTCGGCCGCGCCGATCACTCCGGAGGCGATGCCCGAGAAGTAGGGGTCGGTGATGTCGCTGACGAGCAGCGCGATCGTCGAGGTGGTCCCGCGCGCGACGGCCTGCGCCGCCGGGTTCGCGGAGTAGCCCAGCTCGGCCGCGGCCGCCTCGACCCGCTCGCGGTACTCGCCCTGCACCTTGCGCGTGCTGCCGTTGAGCACCCGCGAGGCGGTGGCCAGGGACACCCCCGCCGCCCGGGCGACGTCGTGCAGCGTCGCGGCGGCGGTCGTTCGTCGTGCTGCCACGGTGCTCCTCGGGGTCCGGCGGCGGCTTCCCGCGCGCTCGCCAGTGTACGGAGGAGCCGGGATCGGGCGGGAGCGGGTGTCCTCGACGGGCGGTCGCGCTCAGCTCGCGTCGAGCGGCGACACCCCGGTCAGCTCGACGGCGCGGTCCCAGAGCCGGCGCGCCGTGTCCCGGTCGCGGGCGGCGCGGTTCGGGTTCACCTGGCGCGGCGCCCCGCGGACCTCGCCGAGGCCGCCCGGTCCGTAGTAGGCGCCGGAGCGCGCGTCGGGCGAAGTCGCCGCGAGCAGCGTCGGCAGCGCGCCGTCGTCACCGCTCTGCCCGACCGAGCGCATCAGGGCGCCCATGATCGCGCCCTGCCCGTCGCCGGTGTGCGTGTGCAGCTCGGTGACCGACATCCCCGGGTGCGCGGCCATCGAGCCGACGCTCGAGCCGGCCCGGCGCAGGCGTCGGTGCAGCTCGAACGCGAAGACGAGGTCGGCCAGCTTGGACTGTCCGTAGGCCGGCCACGGGCTGTAGCGGCGGCGCTCCCAGTTCAGGTCGTCGAAGTCGAGCGCGCCGAAGCGGTGGGCGAGGCTCGAGAGCGACACCACGCGGTCCGCGATCCGCGGCAGCAGCAGCCCGGTCAGCGCGAACGGCCCGAGGAAGTTCGTGCCGAACTGCAGCTCGAAGCCGTCCGCGGTGCGCCCCTCCGGGACCGCCATGATGCCGGCGTTGTTGACCAGCACGTCGATCGGCCCGGTCGCCTCGGCGAACTCGCGCACCGAGGCGAGGTCGGCGAGGTCGAGCCGCCGGACGACGACGTCGCCGCCCATCCGCTCCGCAGCCCGCTCGCCCTTCTCGACGGTCCGGCAGGCGAGGACCACGCGGGCGCCGTGCTCGGCGAGCGCCCGCGCGGTCGCCTCCCCCAGTCCGCTGTTCGCGCCGGTGACGACGAACGTCCTGCCGGTCTGGTCGGGGATGTCTGCGGCGCTCCAGGAGGTCATCCGCCCACCCTAGATTCCGGGCGTGCACGCCACCTGGACGCCGGTCGGTCCTCGGTCCACCGGTACCAGTGCGCCAGGACGACCGGGCCGAGCTCGAGAAGAGGAGAAGCGTCCCGTCGCCGGCGCTCCTCGGCGCTCCCGGTCAGGCCGATCCGCGCGTCGGGCGACATCGGCAGGATCTCCAGGACGACGTCCCCGGAGCCCGCGTTCAGCGCGTCCAGGTCGAGCACCCACGGCCCACCGTCCCAGAACTGATCGGCGACGACCTCGCCGTCGACGAGGATCCGGGCGACGTCGCCGGACCAGTGGATCTCGAGCTCGCGGCGCTGCGCCGCCGGATCGGTCTCCGGCAGCTCGAGCCGGTGCGCGGCCGCGGCGGCGAAGTCGGCGTCCCGGGGTGCGGAGGCGCGCCCCGCGGACTCCCCGTAGGACACCGGCACGGCGTCGCTCGCGCGGAGCAGGGGCGCCTCGACCGCCTCCGTCTCCGGCCGCATCGACGCCGCCGATCCGGCGACCGGGACGAAGCGCTGCCCTTCCGGGTCGTAGGCGCGCGGCAGGCGGCTCCCTGCGCGGACGTCCCCCGCGATCCGCCCCGCTCCGTCGAGCCAGACCGGGTCCTCCGAGAGGACGAGGCGGCGCTCCCCCGAGCCGGCGGCGGCGAGCACCGACGCCTCCTCGCCCGCCTCCGCGGACAGGATCAGCACCGAGCACGCTCCGCCGTCGCCCTCCGCCCGCACCAGCACCGGCTCGTCGACGTCGAGGCGGAGGAGCGCGCCGTCCTGCCGCTCCCCGTCCACCTCCAGCCGCGTGCCCTCGGCGAAGGCGAGCTCGGCGACGACGCCCGCGGCCGCCACCAGGACCAGCGTCGGCTCCGCCCCGTCGAGGAGCGTCAGCGGCGTCGCGGTCGCCCAGTCCAGCCGGACCCCGCCGACCATCAGGCGCACCGGCCAGACCGCCAGCGTCCCGGCCGGCACGGGCGTGCTCACCGAGGGGAACCGCACGACCTCGTCGTCGAGACCGATCTCGAGCACCACGCCCGGGTGCTCCGGCAGCGGCTCGTGCGGCTGGTGCCAGGTGACGAAGACGAAGCCGCTCGCCCCGTCGCTCCGCAGCGCCCAGCGGAGCGTGTCCGTGTCCTGCTGGCTCGACGGCAGCTCGTCCGGGAGCGTCGACGGCATCTGCGCGAGCCGCTCGCCGAACGCCTCGAGGAAGGCGTGCTGGCGCCGCAGCAGCGCGAGGGTCGGCGACGGCCGGCCGCTCGCCCCGATCGGCGCGCGGAAGTCGTAGTCGAACCGCGGCAGGTCGTTCGGGTAGCCGGTCGCCTGCGACTCCTGCAGCCCGTCGGCGGCGGCGCCGCGCGGGTTCGTCCCGCCGGCGTACATGTAGTAGCCCTGCCAGGCCGAGCCGTTGCCGATCTTGGTGTGCGCGACCGCCGCGATGTCGCGCGGCTGCACGGCCGGGCGCCGGTGGTAGGCGGTGGCCATGCCGCCGCCGAGCTCGCAGGTCGCCGGCGGGTAGTCGAGCGAGGGGGCGCGGGGCGTCACCGCGTCCGTCGTCGCGCCGCGGACGTCGGCGCCGATGCCCGGGTCGTCCCACGTGTGGCTGAAGAAGAAGTGGTCGCGGAACGTCGAGTCCCACGGCGAGTCCGACTCGACCCAGAAGCCGTCCGCGTAGCCGCCGAACAGCGGCAGCACCTCGTCCAGCGGCAGGTCGGCGCCGCCCCAGCCCGTCGACGTCCAGATCGGCGCCGTCAGCCCCGTCTCCCGGGCCAGGCCCTTCAGGGTCCGGATGTGCTCGGGCTGGTCGTAGATCTCGTTCTCGATCTGGATCGCCACCACGTTGCTGCCCGGTCCGCACCGCGACGCCAGCTCGCCGCCCAGCGCGCCGAACCACTCCCGGACGAGCGCGAGATACCCCGGGTCGTCCGTCCGGTGCTCGACTTCGGCGGCCTGCACCCAGTCCGGGAAGCCGCCGTTGCGGACCTCGCCGTGGCACCACGGCCCCACCCGCAGCACGACGTCCAGGCCGACCTCCGCGCACAGGTCGACGAACGCGCCGACGTCGAGGTCCCCGTCGAAGCGGCGCTCCCCGCGCACCTCCTCGTGATGGATCCAGATCACGTAGAACGCCACGACCGTCACGCCGCTCGAGCGCATCAGCCGCAGCCGCTCCTCCCAGCGCTCGCGCGGTACCCGGCTGTAGTGCAGCTCACCGGAGACCGGGACGAAGGGCCGGCCGTCGCGCAGCACCGAGCGGCTGGTCAGCCGCCAGCGATCGTGGCGGTCGACCGCGGTGCTCATCGCGGGCTCCCGCGCGGGCGCGGCCCACGGGAGGTGCCGCACAGTGGCGGTGCTGACGGTGTCCTGGTGTGCTGCGGTCATCGAGATGCCCCTTCGGATCCGGTCGACGATCCCGTCCACGCTAGCGGGAGCCCGATCCGCGGCCGCCGCCTCAGCGCCGCGCCCGCGTCGACGCCCGCGCGACCAGCTCCGGCAGGAACACCGTCTGCCGCGGGATCAGCTCCGGGTCCGCCGCCTCCTCGAGCAGCACGCGCAGCGCCGTCCGCCCGATCACCGAGCTCGGCTGCCGCATCGAGGACAGCGGCACGGCGGCGGCCGCGGCGAAGGAGATGTCGTCGAAGCCGATCAGCGCGATCTCGTCCGGCACCAGCATCCGCCCGTCCACGGCGAGCGCCTGCAGCAGCCCGAGCGCGACCAGGTCGTTGGCCGCGAAGAGCGCATCGGGGCGGTCGCGCCGCGGCCGGGCCAGGATCCGCATCCCGGCGGCGACCCCCTGCGCGACGGTCAGCGCCGTGGTCGCCACCACCTCGAGATCGACCGACGCATCGCTGTTCTCCACCGCGACCCGAGCGCCCGCCAGCCGGTCGGTGACCTGGCGGATCTCGAACGGCCCGCCCACGAAGGCGAGCCGGCGCCGCCCGGTCTCGATCAGGTGCTCGGCCGCCATCCGCCCGCCGGCGACACTGTCGACCGAGACCGAGCTGTAGCGGCCGTCCCCGCTGAAGCGGTCGACCAGCACGACCGGCACCCCGCGCCCGCGCAGCTTCTCCAGCCGCTGCGAGATGTCGCCGTACGGCGCGATCAGCACGCCGCGCACCTGCTGCTCCTCGAACAGGTCCAGGTACTGCCGCTCGCGCGACGGGTCCTCGTCGGTGTTGCCGTAGAGCACGGCGATCTGGTGGCGGGACGCCTCGTCCTCCGCCCCGCGGACCACGTCGTTGAAGAACGGGTTCTGCCCGTCGAGCACCACGAAGCCGACGGTCGAGCTCACGCCGTTGCGCAGCTTCCGGGCAGCGTCGTTGCGCACGTAGCCGAGCGACTCGACGGCGGCGTTCACCCGGGCGAGCGAGTCGTCGGAGACCTCGTCCGGCCGGTTGAGCACGTTGGAGACCGTGCCGACCGAGACGCCGGCGCGCAGGGCGACGTCGCGGATGCTCACTCGCGCCACATCGCCTCCCCTGGGACGCCGAGCCGCATCTCGCGTTGACCGCTCCGGCTCGGCGTCCCTATAGTAGCGATGAAGCTGGATGAATCGATTCAGGTCCTCTTCATCCGAAGCCGGGACCTGACCGCGATTCCCCTCGATGAGGAGGTACCACCCGTGGCATCAGATCCGCCACCCGCACTCGAGCTCGCCCGCGTGGTCAAGGCGTTCGGCGCCGTCGTCGCGCTGCGCTCGGGCACCATCGCCGTGCACCGCGGGTCGATCCACGCGCTGGTCGGCGAGAACGGCGCCGGCAAGTCGACGCTCGTCAAGATCATCGCCGGAGTCCACCAGCGCGATGCGGGCGAGTTCCTCCTCGACGGCGAGCCGGTCGACTTCTCCTCGACCTCGCAGTCGAAGGCCGCGGGGATCGCCGTGATCTACCAGGAGCCGACGCTCTTCCCCGATCTCAGCGTCACCGAGAACATCTTCATGGGCCGGCAGCCCCGCGGTCGCCTCGGCCGCATCGACCGCAGGGCGATGCGCACCGAGGTCGTCGGCCTCTTCGAGCGCCTCGGCGTCCGGATCGACCCCGACCGCCCCGCCGAGGGCCTCTCCATCGCCGACCAGCAGATCATCGAGATCGCCAAGGCCATCTCGCTCGACGCGAAGGTCCTCGTGATGGACGAGCCGACCGCCGCGCTCTCCGGCGTCGAGGTCGAGCGCCTCTTCACCGTCGCCCGCTCGCTCCGCGACGAGGGCCGCGCGCTGATCTTCATCTCGCACCGCTTCGACGAGGTCTTCTCGCTCTGCGACACCATCACCGTGATGCGTGACGGCGCCTACATCTCCACCACCGCCACCGAGGACGCCACCGTCGACGGCATCGTCCGCGAGATGGTCGGCCGCGACATCACCGAGCTCTTCCCCAAGCAGGCGACCGAGATCACCGACGTCCTGCTCGAGGTGAGCGGCCTCACCTCGGCCGGCGTCTTCCACGACATCTCCTTCACCGTCCGCGCCGGCGAGATCGTCGGCCTGGCCGGCCTCGTCGGTGCCGGCCGCAGCGAGGTGGCCCGCGCCGTCTTCGGCGTCGACCCCTACGACTCCGGCTCGGTCACCCTCGTCGGCGGCCGGATCCCGGCCGGCAGCCCCTCGGCCGCGATGCGCGCCGGGCTGGCGCTCGTCCCCGAGGACCGCCGCAAGCAGGGCCTCGTGCTCGACTCCTCCGTCTCGCGCAACATCACGATGGCGATCCAGAAGTCGCTCTCCAGGGGCGGCCTGATCACCGGCCGCCGCGAGAACACCGCCGCGCGCGACTGGGCCGCGCGCCTCGAGGTCAAGACCGACGCGCTCGACACCGTCGCCGGCACGCTCTCGGGCGGCAACCAGCAGAAGGTCGTGCTGGGCAAGTGGCTCGCCACGAATCCGAGGGTCCTGATCATCGACGAGCCGACCCGCGGCATCGACGTCGGCACCAAGTCCGAGGTGCACCGGCTGCTCTCCCAGCTCGCCGGGGAGGGAATGGGCATCCTGATGATCTCGTCCGAGCTGCCCGAGGTGCTCGGCATGGCCGACCGCGTCCTGGTGATGCGCGAGGGGCGGATCACCGCCGAGCTCGACCGCTCCGACGCCACCAGCGAGACCGTGATGCTCGCCGCCACCAGAGGGGCAGCCGCATGAGCACCGCCCAGGCGCCGGCGCAGAAGCGCGTGCCGGCCGCGAAGCCCAACGCCTTCTCCTCCGGCTTCGGCTCCTTCATCCGGGCCCGCGAGACGGGAATCCTGCTCGCGCTGGTCCTCGTCGTCATCGCGACGACCGCGAAGAACCCGACCTTCCTCTTCTCCCCCGACGGCTGGCGCGACCTGCTGCTGACCCCGTCGATCCTGATCCTGATCGCGGTCGGCCAGGCCATCGTGATCATCACCCGCTCGGTCGACCTCTCGGTCGGCTCGATCCTGGGGCTGACCGCCTACCTCACCGGCCGGCTGTTCCTGGACGTGCCGGGGATCCCGATCCTCGCGGTCTTCGCCGCCGGCGTCGTCTTCGGCGGACTGCTCGGGCTGATCAACGGCGCGCTCGTCGCGTTCGCGAAGGTCCCGGCGCTGGTGATCACCCTCGGCACGCTCTACGCCTACCGCGGCATCAACGTCGCCTGGACGGGCAGCGACCGGATCAACGCGTCCGATATGCCCAAGGACTTCCTCGCCCTGGGCACCGGCCAGTTCCTCACCATCCCGTACCTCACGATCATCGCCCTCGTCGTGCTGGTCGCCGCGGGCTGGTACCTGCGCAACCAGCGCGCGGGCCGCGAGTTCTACGCGATCGGCTCCGACCCGGACGCCGCGCGGCTCTACGGCCTGCCCGTCACCCGGCGCATCCTGGTCGCCTTCGTCGTCTCCGGCGCGCTGACCGGCCTGGCCGGCGTGCTCTACGCCGCCCGCTACGGCACCGTCAACTCGCAGGCCGGCTCCGGCTACGAGCTCGACGCGGTCGGCGCCGCGGTGATCGGCGGCGTCGCGATCTTCGGCGGCTCCGGCACGGTCTGGGGCGCGGCGATCGGCGCGGTGCTGCTGCTCACCATCAACCGGGCCCTGCCGATCCTGGGCGTCCCTGACTTCTGGCAGCGCGCGGTCGTCGGCGTGCTGATCATCGGCGCGATCGTGCTCGACCGCGTGCTCTCCCTCCGACAATCCCGCAAGCTCCTCGAAGAGAGGGACGACTCCTGATGAGCCTCGTCACCGACACCACCGCCGTGCGCACCGCGCGCGAGTACCGCGACTACGCCCGGCCGGCCTGGCAGCGCGTCCTGTTCAGCCGCGAGACCGCGATCGTCGTGCTGCTGGTCCTCGTGATCGTCGTCGCCTCCGCCTCGGTGAAGAGCTTCGACAAGCCGATCACCATCACCTACCTGTTCCTCGACATCGCGCCGACGCTGCTGATCGCGCTGCCGATGACGCTGATCATCATCACCGGCGAGATCGACCTGTCGGTCGCCTCCACCGTCGGGCTGGCGAGCGTGCTCACCGGCACGCTGCACCAGGCCGGAGTGCCGTTCGAGGTCGCCGCGCTGGTCGCGATCGTGGCCGGCGCGGTCGGCGGAGCGCTGAACGGCTTCCTCGTCACCGTCGTGGGGCTGCCCTCGCTCGCCGTCACGATCGGCACGCTCGCGCTCTACCGCGGGCTCGCGGTCGGACTGCTCGGCACCACTGCCGTCACCGACTTCCCCGAGTTCTGGACCGACCTCGCCAAGGCGAAGCTCGTCGGCCCGGTGCCACTGGTGGTGCTGCCCTTCGCGATCCTGGCGATCGTCTTCGCGGTGGTCCTGCACTCCACCCGCTTCGGCCGTGGCGTCTTCGCCATCGGCCTGAACGACGAGGCGGCGATCTTCTCCGGCGTGAACGTGAACCGCACCAAGTTCATCCTCTTCGTGGTCTCCGGAGCCGTCTCCGCGCTGGCCGGCATCTACTACACGCTCCGCTACGGCTCCGCCCGCGGCGACAACGCGACCGGCCTCGAGCTGCAGGTGATCGCGGCCGTCCTGCTGGGCGGCGTCTCGATCTTCGGCGGCCGCGGCGCCCTGCACGGCGTGATCGCCGGCGTGATCCTGATCGGCGTGATCGCCTCGGCCCTGCGCCTCGCGAACGTCACCTCCGACGTCATCAACATCATCACCGGAGTGCTGCTCGTGCTCTCGGTGGTGTCCACCAGCTTCCTGGCCTGGCTGTCGCGACTGCGGCGCTCGGGCAGGAGACGCCCCTGATCCCGCATCACCGGCACAGCACCCGCACCACCCCGCACCACCCCGCACCACCCCCACAGCACCTCGACGAAAGGCAGACGATGATGTTCTCCTCCCGTGGGCGCCGCCTCGGCACCCTCACCGCACTGGCCGTCTCGGTCGCGCTCGTCGCGACCGGCTGCTCCGCCTCCGACGGCGACGCCGGCGGCGACGCCGGCTCCGGCTCCGGCGACTACTCGATCACCTTCCTGCCGAAGAACCTCGGCAACGCGTACTTCGACACCTCCGACGCCGGCGGCGAGAAGGCCATCGAGGAGTTCGGCGGCACCTACGCCGAGGTCGGGCCCGCCGAGGCCTCCCCCGACGCGCAGGTCTCCTACATCAACACGCTCACCCAGCAGGGCGCCGGAGCGATCGTCGTCTCGGCGAACGACCCGAAGGCGATCTGCGACGCGCTGAACGAGGCGCGCGACAACGGCACCAAGGTCGTCACCTTCGACTCCGACACCAACGCCGACTGCCGCGACCTCTACATCAACCAGGCCACCGCCGAGGGCATCGCCAAGGCGCAGGTCGACCTGATCACCGAGCAGATCGGCGACAGCGGCGAGGTCGCGATCCTCTCCGCCTCCGCGAACGCCACGAACCAGAACGCCTGGATCGAGCTGATGGAGGAGGAGCTCACCGCGAACCACCCGGACGTGACGCTCGTCGACACCGTCTACGGCGACGACGACGACCAGACCTCGTTCGACAAGACCGCGGCCCTGCTGCAGACCCACCCCGACCTCAAGGGCATCATCTCGCCCACGACGGTCGGCATCGCCGCCGCCGCCCGCTACCTCTCCACCTCGGACTTCAAGGGCAAGGTCGCGCTGACCGGTCTCGGCACGCCGAACCAGATGCGCGAGTTCGTCGAGGACGGCACCGTCACCGCGTTCGCGCTGTGGAACCCGGGAGACCTCGGCTACCTCGCCGCCTACGCCTCGAAGGCCCTGATCGACGGCGACATCACCGGCGCCGAGGGCGACACCTTCGAAGCAGGCGACCTCGGCTCCTTCACGGTCGACGCCGACGGCACCGTCCTGCTCGGCGACCCCTTCACCTTCACCGCCGACAACATCGCCGACTTCGACTTCTGACCCGTTCCGCAGCCATGCTGATCGAGTAGCGCCCACAGGGCGACCCCGTTCATGCTGATCGAGTAGCGCCCGCAGGGCGCGTATCGAGATCCACCGTCCCTGAAACGGTGGGTCTCGATACGCCGCTCCGCGGCTACTCGACCAGCATGTTTCAGGCCACGCGAACAGCTCTCGCAGGGCGACCCTGTTCATGCTGATCGAGCAGCGCCCGCAGGGCGCGTATCGAGATCCCCCACCGAGAGGCCCCACCCCATGCAGCGCGTCTGCTTCCAGCTCCAGGTGCGACCCGAGCGCATCCCCGAGTACACCCGCCGGCACGCCGCGATCTGGCCCGACATGGCCGCCGCCCTGAAGGCCACCGGCTGGAACAACTACTCCCTCTTCCTCCGCCCCGACGGCCTGCTGATCGGCTACTTCGAGACCCCGTCGCTCGAGGCCGCCCGCGCCGGGATGGCCGCCACCGAGGTCAACGCCCGCTGGCAGGCCGAGATGGCCGAGTTCTTCGTCGAGCTCGACGGCGCTCCCGACACCGGCTTCCTGCAGCTGACCGAGGTCTTCCACCTCGAGGACCAGCTGCCCTGACTCCTCCCCTCCTCCCCGACACCCATCGGACAGAGCCGCGGCTCCGAATGATGCACGGGGCCGATCGAGGAGGTAGTGCGGGATGTCGTTCAACAGCCGCCGCTGGCAGGTCCGCAGCATCGTGGCGCGGGTCCAGGCCACCGCAGCACTCAGCACGTCGACGCTGGACACGGCCGCTCGCGCCGACCGCAAGCTCGAGATCCTCCGGATCGCGGACGGCGTCGACGCCGGGCGGGTCAGCAACGACGAGGCCGTCGCCGCCTTCGAGCGTCTGGCCCAGGACGTCGGCCACACTCCCGAGGCGCGGCTCGGTTGACGCCTCCGCACCCGGGCGCACCGTGACGGACGGCGCCCCGTCCGCGCAGGACGACCTCGTCCCGACGCTCGCCGACGGCGACCACGCCGCGTTCCGCCGGCTCTACGAGCGCACCGTCCGGCGCGTCCGCTCGATCACCGTCGGCATCCTGCAGGACCACGCGCAGGCGGAGGAGGTCGCGCAGGAGACCTACTTCGAGCTCTGGCGCTCCGCCGGCCGGCACGCGGTCCTCGAGGAGCAGCAGCACCTCGTCGCCGTCATCGCCCGTCGCCGCGCCATCGACCGGGTCCGCGCCGCGCAGTCCTCCCGCGAGCGCGACCACCGCTACGCGATCCACAGCTACCTCCGCGAGATCGACGAGGCGGAGTCGCACGGCGAGATCGTCGGCGAGTTCCGCCGCGCCGCGGCCGAGATCCGCCGCCTCGCCCCGAAGCACCGCGACCTGCTCTTCCTCGCCTACGTCCGCGGCCTGACCCACGCCGAGATCGCCACCGAGCTCGGCCTGCCGATCGGCACCGTCAAGACCCGCCTCCGCGACACCCTCGCCCGCCTCCGCCGCGAGCTGACGCCCCCGCCCCCCTGACGCCCCCTGCACGCCCCTCGAGCACCCGCGCAACGCCCCTGCATGCTGGTCGAGCAGCCGCGCAGCACCCCCTGCATGCTGGTCGAGTAGCTGCGAAGCGCCCCCCGCATGCCGGTCGAGCAGCCGCGCAGCGGCCTCCGCATGCTGGTCGAGTAGCCGCGCAGCGGCGTATCGAGACCCACCGTCCCCAGCAGGCCCGGTCTGCAGACTCCCCGTCCGACGCTGGTGGATCTCGATACGCGCCCTGCGGGCGCTACTCGATCAGCGTGGAGGGCGGTACCACCTCTCCAGCGGCCACGCCTTCCATGCTGCTCGAGCACCCGCGCAGCGGCGTATCGAGACCCGCCCACGCCGAAGCCCCCGCCCTCCAGACACGGAGAGCGGGGGCCACGGCGAGACCGTCAGCGCGTCAGAGCGTCTGCGCGAACGGGTCGAAGTGCACCGGCACCGCGGGCACCGGCGCGGAGAGCGTGCTGTCGATCGCGACGAACTCGCCGCTCTCGGCCGACTCCTGCGCCGACAGCATGACGTCGAGCACGTGGAAGCCGAGCTCGCCGGTGGCCACGTGCGGGCGGTCCTCGGCGATCGCGCGGACCATGTCGAGCAGGCCGAGGCCGCGGCCGACGACCGTGCCCTTCTGCTCGATCTCGGTCCACTCCTGCTCGCCCCACTGGCCGTCGGCGATCGAGGTGCGGGCCTTCACGTACGCGGTGCGCCCCTCGAACTGGTTCGGGTCCGGGATCACGATCGACCCCTCCGTGCCGTGGATCTCGAAGACGCCGTGGCGCTCGAGCGCGGAGTCGAAGCTGAGCAGGCTCGACGCCTGCTGCCCGGCCGCGAACGAGGTCAGCACCTGCAGCGAGGTGGGCACCTCGACCGGGAACGTCGTCCCCGCGTCGGGGCCGGAGCGGATGACCCGCTCCTCGAGCTTCTTCCGCCCGAGCGCCGCGACCCGCTGAACCGGTCCGAACAGGCTGACGAGTCCGGTGAAGTAGTACGGACCCATGTCCAGCAGCGGGCCCGCGCCCTCCGCGAAGAGGAAGGCCGGGCTCGGGTGCCACAGGTCCGGTCCGACCGTCTGGAAGACGGTGGACGCGAACATCGGCTCGCCGATCACGCCGTCCGCGATCGCGCGCTTCGCGGTCTGGAAGCCCGGGCCGAGCAGCGTGTCCGGCGCCGAGCCGACGCGCAGCCCCTTGGCGGCGGCGTCCTGCAGCAGCTGCGCGGTTCCGGCACGATCCAGGCCCAGCGGCTTCTCGCTCCAGACGTGCTTGCCCGCGGCGATCGCCGCGGCCGAGACCTCGACGTGCGCGGCGGGGATGGTCAGGTTGACGACGACCTGCACGCCGGCGTGCGCGAGGACGTCCTCCGCCGAGCCCCAGGCGGGGACGCCGTGCTTCTCGGCCTGGCTCTTCGCCCGGTCGAGCAGCAGGTCGCCGACGATCAGGACCTCGACGTCCGGGAAGGACGCGAGGTTCTCGAGGTAGGTGTCGCTGATGACGCCGACGCCGATGACGCCGATCCCGATGGGCCCGCTCATGCCGCGTACCCGCCCTTCACGAGGAAGTCGTAGCTGGCCTGGATGTCCGCGAAGACGTCGCCGGGGGCGTTGTCGTACTCGATGACGGCGTACTCGATGGCACCTTCGCCGGCCTTGAGCGCCTCGACGAGCGGCACGTCGCCCTCGCCCGGACGGCGCTGGTCGAGGGTGTCCGAGCCGAAGGCCGCGGCGCCGGGGGCGAACGGGTTCTCGGCCGGCGCGATGCCGTCCTTGACGTGCACCGCGACCAGGCGCGAGCCCAGCTTCGACACCAGTGCGGGGCCGTCCTGGCCGCCGGTCAGCGCCCAGAACAGGTCGAGCTCGATCTCGACGCGCTCGTCCGTCGTCGCGACGAAGCGCTCATAGGCGGTCTGGCCGTCGAAGGAGGCGATGAACTCCTGCGCGTGGTTGTGGTAGCCGACCTTCAGGCCGAAGGTCGCGGCGACCTCGGCGGCCTTGTTCAGGCGGTCGGCGATGTCCGCCACGCCGTCCTCGGTCAGCCAGCGCTCGGCCGAGACGAACGGGTCGATGACGGTCTGGATCCCGATCTGCGCGGCCGCCTCGAAGACGACCTCGGGGGCGGGCGTGGGGATGGAGCCGTCCGGCGTCCACAGCTCGTCGGAGAGCAGCGGAGCGTGGCCGGTCGGCGAAGCGAGACCGCTCGCGTCGAGCGCGGCGCGGATCTCGGCGGGACGGCGGACGAAGTCGAACGCCTCGACGTTCTTCAGTCCGATCGCCGCGAGCTTCTCGAGCGAGCCGTTCGGGTCCTCGGAGAACTCCTTGGCCAGCGTGTAGAGCTGGATGGAGGCCAGGGGCAGAGTCATGATCGATGTCGCTTTCACTGGTGATGGTGGTGCGGGCAGGACTGTCGTCTCCGACCAGCCTGTCCTATGGACGTCCGAGAAAGGCCTATCGGACTTTCTTGATGGGGAGGATGACGAGTGCGCCGACCACTGCGGCCAGTGCGCAGACCGTGAACCACAGCCCGTAGTTGTTGCCGGTCGGGTCGCTGACGTAGACGAGGATGCCGCCGACCAGCGGCGCGAGCGTCTGCGGCAGCGCGTTGGCGATGTTGAAGACGCCGAGGTCCTTGCCGGAGTCGTCGGGGTTCGGCAGCACGTCGACGACGAGCGCCAGGTCCACGCCGACGTAGATGCCGTAGGCGAGTCCGAGGACCGCCTCGAGGACGTAGAAGGCGCCGATGTCCTGCACGAAGATCAGCGCGAAGGTGCCGACCGCGAAGAGCGCGGTCGAGCTCCAGACGAACACCTTGCGGCGCCCGATCCGGTCGGAGAGCCAGCCGGCGAAGTAGCTCGCGCCGACGAGGGTCACCGTGTAGATCAGCACGCTGGTGGTGATCACGGCCGGGATGCTCCCCTCCTCCACGCCGATGTGGTTGAGGAGGTAGAAGAAGCGGAAGGTGGTGAAGCCGAAGCTCGCGAAGATGATCAGGAAGCGCGACCACCACGCGAGCGCGTAGTCGGGGTTCTTCACCGGGCTGACCCAGAAGGTCTCGGCCCAGTCGCGCAGCGTCGCGCGCGGCGGCGCCTGCGGCAGGCGCTTGTCGGGCAGCACGACCGCGAAGACGACCATGGCGACGATCGCGAGGATCGACGGGGCGACGAACATCACGACCAGCTGGCCGGCGAACGCCTGGGCGACGTAGGTGCCCCCGAGGATGCCGACGTTCTGCGCGATGCCGAGCGCCGCGGTGATCTTGCCGCGCTGGAACTTCGGCACCTGGTCGGCGAGCGTCGCGGTGAAGGGCGCGAGCGTCATGTTCGCGCCGAGCTGGGCGAGCGACCAGCCGACGGTGGCGACGAGCAGGGTGGGGGCGAGCGCCATGATCGCGAAGGCGACCGTCATCAGCACCGTGCCGGTCACGATCCAGATCCGGCGCCGGCCGAAGCGGCTCGTCGTGCGGTCGGAGAGCCGGCCGACGACGACGTTCGCGATCGTGGCGAAGAGGGCGCCGAAGCCGCCGAGCACCGCCGCGGCGCCGGTCGCGCCGTCCTGCGCGATCTCGCCCGACTCGACGAGCGACTGGATCTTCAGGCCGATGCCGACGACCGCCGGCCCGAGCAGGGCGATGAAGAAGATCAGCTGCGCCGCGAGCAGCCAGAAGACGTAGCCCTTGGTCGCCGGCTCGGTCGGCTCGGAGAACGCGTGGTGCCCCCGCACCGTCGCCGTCGCGGTGGTCATGCCCGAGGGCATCCCCGCCGCGGATCCGCTGGACGTCGTCATGATCGTTCCCTCTCGTCATCGAGTGTGCAGAATCGAGCGGTCGTGCCCAAAACCTTGCGTCGTGTGGTTTTGAGTATGCAGGGCGGCTCACCTCGCCGCAACCGTCGACCGCTCGAGACGCCGGTCGGGAGTTGCGCAAGATTCTGCCCCCACGACGCTAGCCCTCCCCCTCGCGCCCCCGCCGCCCCTCACCCGAGCTGGCGCGCGACGTCCCGCGAGCAGACCCCTGACGTCGGACTGCACACCCCTCCGCGCCGAACCGCAGACGCCCCGGCGGCCGAACGTACGCTCGAAGCATGCCGACCATCAGCGTCACCGACGCGTGCGCGAACTTCTCCGAACTGATCATCCGCTCACGCACCGAGGCTGTCATCATCGTGCGCCAGGGACGTCCGGAAGCCGTGCTCATCAGTCCCGAGCAGCACGAGCGGATGAGAGACGCTCTCGAGGACGCGGAGGAGGTGAAGGCCTTCGACGCGGCGCTGGCGGAGGACGGCGACAACATCCCCTGGTCAGAGGCGAAGGCGGAACTCGGCCGTCTGCGAGCGGACGAACGACCTCAGTCCGGAGATGCGGAGGCTGCACCCTGAACCAGGCGTTGAACCAAGAACGGCCCGCCGAAGCGGGCCGTCCTGTTCTGTCTCAACCAGAGTGCGCCCGGAGGGATTCGAACCCCCAACCTTCTGATCCGTAGTCAGATGCTCTATCCGTTGAGCTACGGGCGCAGTCCATCGTGTGGCCTTGGGGGGCGCACGCAACGAGGTACGACTATACACATCGGGGAGCCCCTCCGCGAATCGAGCGGGCGCCCGCCCGGGCCCGCGTACCGTGGCAGTCATGGAGGCCGCCGCGATCGAGCTCGTGCGCTTCGTCGTCTCGCCGCTGCACCGGTTCGAGGGGCGGCCGGCGGACGGCCCGATCCCCTCCGAGGGCAACGAGCAGCCCGAGCGGATCGAGATCCGCGCGGGACTCGGCATCGTCGGCGACCGCTACTTCGCCCAGCGCGCGCACCGGACGGCCGCGGTCACCCTCTTCGCGATCGAGTCGCTCGAGCACGTCGCGGCGGAGCTCGGCCGTGCCGCGTTCGACCCCGCCGACACCCGCCGCAACATCATCGTGCGCGGCGCCGACACCGACGCGCTCGCCGGCCGCACCTTCGCGGTGGAGCAGGGCGGCGAGCGGATCGAGTTCCAGGGCGGCCGCCCGGCCAACCCCTGCGCCTGGATGGACGTCTCGCTCGCGCCCGGAGCCTTCAAGGCGATGCGGCGCCGCGGCGGCGTCCGCTGCGCTCCGCTCACCAACGGCGTCCTCCACATCGGGCCCGCCCGGCTGATCCTCCACCGCTCCGAGGACATGCTGATCTGAGCGGATCGGCAAGCGCCTAGGCTCTCCCCCGACCCGTTCCCGCCAGGCCGCTGCGCCGCGACACCCGAGGAGGCGCCCGTGCCCTACCCCGGCCGCCCCCTGCGCGCCCTCGCCTCGAGCGTCCGCCACGGCCTGCGCGACGTCTTCTCCACCACGCGCTCCCGCCGGCGCGACCCGCGCCGCCGCTACAAGAACACCGACGTCTCCGTCCTCCGCGTCCACCGCCGCGACGTCTACGCCCGCGTCAACACCGTCGGCCACACCGGCGAGCGCACCTTCGTCCTCGTCCCGGGCATCGGCGTCGCCGCCACCTACTTCGAGCGGCTCGCCCCGGCGCTCAACGAGTTCGGCCCCGTGCACGCCCTCGACCTGCCCGGCTTCGGCGGCGTCCCGCACCCGCCGAACGCCCGGCACATGACCATCGGCGACTACGCC
Source organism: Rathayibacter sp. VKM Ac-2929 (assembly GCF_022815495.1). Classification (NCBI taxonomy): domain Bacteria; kingdom Bacillati; phylum Actinomycetota; class Actinomycetes; order Micrococcales; family Microbacteriaceae; genus Rathayibacter; species Rathayibacter sp. VKM Ac-2929. The sequence goes on along the minus strand of NZ_JALGRV010000001.1, from coordinate 168,055 downwards.
GAGCTCGTCGGCGCGGTCATCGACGACCTCGGCCTCGACGACCCGGTCGTCCTCGGCCACTCGATGGGCACGCAGGTCGTCGCCGAGCTCGCCGCGCGCCGGCCCGAGCTCACCACGATCGTCCTGCTCGGCCCGGTGATGAACCCGCACGAGCGCCGCATCCCCGTCGCCGCCTGGCGGTTCCTCCAGTCGAGCGTCCGCGAGCCGGTCCAGGTCGCCGTCCTCGCCGCCGCCGCGTACCTGCTCTGCGGCCCGCGCTGGTTCTCACGGGTGCTGCCCGAGATGATGCAGTACCGGATCGAGGACGTCCTGCCCCGGATCCGCGCCTCCACGCTGGTCATCCGCGGCGAGTTCGACCGCCTCGTCCCGCGGGAGTGGGCGGAGGAGGTCGCCGAGGCGATCCCGCACGCGCGCGCCTGGGAGATCCCGGACGCCTCGCACTCGGTGATGCACGCCCACGCGGAGGAGGTCGCGCGGCTCTGCGTCGAGCACGCCCGCGCGCCGCAGCCCGACCGCGACGAGGCCGAGCTGCGCCGCTTCCCGGACGACGAGGTCGACCGCTCGCAGGAGGACGCCCCGATCGAGGACCCGCTGGGCGCGATCCGCGGCCGGGTGACCGAGCTCGCCGGCATCCTCGTCGACGACGACTCGCTGATCGCCGAGGGCAAGACCCAGCACGCGGAGGCGACCGACCCGGCCGCCCTGCAGGAGTCCGACACCGATGCCGGAGACGGCGACTCCGGGCCCGGCCTCTTCGACACGCCCGCCGCACGCTGAGCGCGGAGCCCGCTCAGGACTCCTCGCCCACGATCTCCTCGCGGATGCGCCGCAGGTCCTCGGCGAGCGCCCCCAGCAGGATCCAGTGCTCCGGGTGCGGGGTCACGATCACCAGCGGGGCGGTCAGCGCCGGCAGCTCATCGGTGATCGGCTCGGGTTCCGGCACCGCGACCGAGGACTGCACGAGCAGCCGCAGGTCGTGCGCCGCGCGGTGCAGCTGCACCGCGATGTCCCCGATCGTCGGCTCGCCCACCAGGTCCTGGTCGTAGAGGTCGTGCACCGTGCGGGTCATCCCGCGCACGCGCGTCACGATGCGGGCGAGCCGCGGAGTGACGGAGTCCAGCGCCAGCAGCCGGTCGCGGTGCGCGGAGCGGCGCGGGTTGAGCCGCAGCGACTCCTCACCGGTCGCGATCGCCTCCTCCGCCTTCGTCTGCATGGTCTGCAGCAGCCGCGCGTTGATCAGCAGCTCACTGAGGCGCTCCCGGCCGACCCTCGTCTCGAGCACGTCGGCCAGGTCGTCGAGCGCCGCGGCGAGCTGCGCGGTGAGGTCGCCGACGGCCCGCTCCGCCGGTGCGAGGGTGATCGGCGGGACGATCAGCGCGTTGACGACGATCCCGACGGCCGCGCCGATCAGCGTCTCGAGGATCCGGTCCACGGCGTAGTTCGGCGTCACCGAGCCGACCGAGAGCACGAGCATCGCGCTGATCGGGATCTGCACCGCGGAGGCGGGCGTCAGCCGGACCACCCAGCCCACCGCGATCGCAGCGACGATCGCGCCGAGGACGATCGCGCTGTCGTCGCCGAAGAGCGTGCCGATCAGCGAGCCGACCACGACGCCGATGATCACGCCGACGCTGCGCTCGAGCGCCTTGGAGAACGACTGGTTCACGCTGGGCGCGACCACCAGCAGCGCCGCGATGGCGCCGAAGACGGGCAGCGTCCCGGGGAAGATCAGGGCGGCGATGATCCAGGTGACGACGGTCGCCGCCGCCGTCTTGACCAGCTGGAGCACCGGCGGCCGCGTGTCCACGGTGAAGCTGGACGTGAGGCGCATGGCTCCACGGTAGCCGCGGCGTGCGGGCGCGGTCACGGCCTCGGCGCCGCCTCGATGCTCGCGAGCACCGCCCGCAGGCCGCGAGCGGCGTCGTCGCGGAGCGCGTCGGGCACCGCGGCGAGCAGTTCCCGCTCCACCTCGAGCACCTCGGGGAAGGCGGCGTCGACCAGCGCGGTCCCCTCGGCGGTCAGCGCGATCAGCGCGCCGCGCCCGTCCGCCGGGTTCGCGGTCCGCAGCACCAGACCGCGGCGCTCGAGCGCGTGCAGCCGCTTCGTCACGGCCGGGGCGGAGGCGAGACCGATCGTCCGCAGCGTCGTCGGCGACTGCGGGGCGGCGAGCCGGCGCAGCGTCGTCAGCACGTCGAACTCGCCGCGGGTCAGCTCGAAGGCGGCGAGCCGCTCCTCGGTCGCGCGCACGAGCAGGGCGGAGGCGCGGATCAGGCGACCCGCGACGTCCACCGCCGAGGTGTCCAGCTCGGGCCGCAGCCGGCGCCAGCCCGCACGGATCTCGTCGACGGCGTCCGGAGCCGCGCCGGGGTCCGGATGCGACGAGTCGCTCGACAGAAGATGATTCACGAGTAAAGTATATATGGTTCACCCGTGAACGACCTCTCCGGCCGGTGCCGCTCGGATCCACCCGCCGACCCGAGGACTCCGATGCCCGCCACCCCCTCCCTCCGCAACGCGCTGCCGCACCCCCGCGAGCTGGTCGCCTTCGGCCCGCACGACGGCGCCCACCGCGTCGCCCTGCGCGCCGGGATCTCGATGGCGGTGCCGCTCCTCCTCCTCTGGGTCTTCGGCCGCACCGACCTCGCCCTCTACGCCACCTTCGGCGCCTTCACCGCGCTCTACGGACGCCGGCACACCCACCGCCCGCGCCTGCTGATGCAGGCCTCGGCCGCCGCCTACCTCGTGGCGATGGTGACGATCGGCACCGCCGTCGCCCTGTCGCCGCAGCGCGACTGGCTGATCATCCCGGTGGTCACGCTCGCCGCCGTCGGCGCCGCCTACCTCAGCGACGCGCTGCACTGGCACCCGCCCGGCCCGCTCTTCCCGGTGTTCGCCGTCACCGCCTGCGCCTCGGTGCCGGTCGAGGCGACGCGGATCCCGGAGGCGTTCGCCCTCGCCGCCGCCTCCGCCGCCTTCTCGCTGCTCATCGGAGTGAGCGGGATCGCCGCCCCGCGCGCCCGGCTGCTGCCCGCGACGCCGTGGCGCCCCTCCTTCCGCGCCGCCGCCGTCCGCTCCACGACCCGCGCCGGGATGCTCCGCTTCGGCGCCGTCGTGCTGATCGCCGGCGCGATCCCCACCGCGACCGGCCTCGGCCACCCCTATTGGGCGATGGTCTCCGCCGTCGCGGCGGCCTCGGGCGCCGACGCGACCGCCCGCCTCGTCCGCGCCGGCCACCGGATGCTCGGCACCGTCATCGGCGTCGCGATCGCCGCCGCGCTGCTCGCCCTGCCGCTGTCCCCGCTCGCCACGATCGGCGTCGTCGTGCTGCTGCAGATGCTCGCCGAGCTCGTCGTCGGCCGCAACTACGGCCTGACCCTCGCCCTGATCACCCCGCTCGCGATCCTGATGGTCGAGCTCGCCCACCACACCGACGAGTTCGTCCTGCTGCGCGACCGCGCCCTCGAGACCGCGATCGGCGTCGCCGTCGGCGTGGCCGCCACCCTCCTGTCCCACGCGATCGCCACCCGCACGCACAGCGGAACCGCCGCCACCCGCTGACCGCCGCGCGCCTGCGGAGCACATCGCCCAACTCCAGATCTGCTCCAGATTAAGACACGATCTGGAGCAACGGGGCGCTCGGGTGGGGACCACAAGCGGACCGTCGTGCGGCTCCCCCAGCAGAGCGATCGCGCGTCCGGGCACGACGGAACCCCCGGTCGGCTCGCGCTGACCGGGGGTTCCACCGGCGGGGGTCGGCGGGCACCGGACCCGATGGGCCCGCCCGCCCCCGCACGAGGCGCGGAGTCGCGCGGCGGTTCCCCCCACCGCGCGACCCTCACACCTCAGCTAGGCGACAAAGCTCCACTTCTGGTGGTTGCCTCCGTTGCAGGACCAGGTCCCGAGCTGACGACCCGCGGTCGTGCTCTCGTCGGGCACGTCGAGGCAGGCGCCGCTCGCGCGGTTGACGATCGTCTGACCGCTCACCTGCCACTGCGCCGTCTGTCCGGACGTGCAGGGCGCCTGCACCAGCGCACCGCCGGAGCCCGAGGACCCGGACTGCGCGAGGCAGAGCCCGCTGTGCTGCGTCTGGAACTGCACGTAGCCACCGGCCGACGCCCGGGCGAACACGGCGTTCGACCCGTTGCCGCAGGTCCACTGGACCACCTTCGAGCCGGTCGCGGTCGAGTCGTCCGCGACGTTCACGCAGAGTCCGCTCGAGGCCGACTTGATCGTCGACCGCGGCAGCGCCGGGGCGGCGTTCACCTTTCCCGCCGCGGTGTCGATGACGACCCCGTCCACCTCGGGCATGGCGACCGAGGTGTTCGACGGGAACTGCAGCGGCTGCCAGACGTAGCTGGAGTCGTTGACCGCTCCGTTGTTGGCGCCCGCCCAGCGGTCGCCCATGTAGAGGTAGGACGTGCCGGCGCTGCCGCTGATGGTCGCGACGTAGGTCGGCTGCGAGCGGTTGCCGGTCGGCCCGCCGAAGTCGGTCGGCGTCGACCACGGCCCGGTGATCTTCGTGGCCGTGGAGTACTTGTTCTGGTTCGGGCTCCAGCCGGTGGTCCCGGACGAGAGCGCGAAGTAGACGCCGTTGCGCTTGAAGATCGTCGGCGCCTCACGCGACTGGTTCTCCCAGTGCAGGCCCTGGAACGACTCGACGTTCGTGTACGACGCGTTGAGCTTGAAGATCGCCGTCGACGCGTTCGTCGTGGGGATGGCCGTCGACGAGAAGAGGTACGCCGACCCGTCGTCGTCCTGGTACACCGTCATGTCGCGCGACTCGTAGCCCTGCGGCCGGAAGCTGCCCTGGTAGGCGTAGGAGCCGTCGATCGTGCTCGAGGTCGCGACCGCGACCCGGCCCTCCCAGTAGTTCTGCCCGTTCTCCCAGTGCATCCAGAGCACGTACTTCTGCGTCGCCGCGTTGTAGACGAGCTTCGGCCGCTCGATCGTGGAGACGTTCAGCTCCGGCGCCGAGTTCTTGGTGAGGATGTCGCCGCGGAACTCCCAGTTCTTGAAGTCGGTGGAGCGGTAGAGCGGGACCGAGATGAACCGGTTGTCCGCGTCGGTGCTCTGACCGACCCAGTAGTAGTACTGCCCGACCTTGAGCAGCCCGGCGCCGTGCCCGTGGATCGGCTGGCCCTGGGTGGTGAGGAACTGCGTGCCGTTGGTGACGGTCTGCGGCGCCGCCGTCGCGGGCGCCAGGCCCGTGACCGCGACCAGCGCCGCCGTGGCGAGCGCCATGATCGCCAGCCTGATCCGTCCTCGTCGTTTCGTCATTGAAACTCTCCTTCTAGTTGAGGGTCATCGAGGGGACGACCCACGTGGTGGTCGACATCGCGGGAGCGGATGCCGTGAACCGGTTGCCGGCGAGCGCGGCCGAGGGCAGCGCCGCGAGGTCCTGGGAGCCGCTGGTGCGCACCCCGGAGGCGGTCGCGGTGGCGGGAGCGAATCGGGTGAGGTCGTAGGTGACCGTCGCGGCCGTCGAGGTGGTGTTGACCGTGATGAGGACGACGCGCCTGCCGGCCTCGTCGTGGAAGGCGACGGTGTCGTTGTCGCTCACGCCGATCACCCGGTAGCCGCGGCGGATGTAGCGGCTCCACTGCGCCATCGCCCAGAACTTCTTGTTCCGGGTGTAGCTCGACAGGTCCGCGGAGGCGTTGTTGAGGTCGGTGTCGAGCATCCCCCAGCCCCCGGAGTCGACCGCCTGCCAGTAGGCGAACGCGCTCGCGCCGAGCCACTTCACGTCCCAGAGGATGTTCTGCGAGAGGGTCGTGCCGCTGGCGTCGCCGTTGCCGTGCTCGGAGTCCCAGATCCGCGTGCCGCGAGCTGCGGTCTTGAAGCCGGTCCGGTCGGAGCCCTCGTAGCTGTGCACGTTGTACTGCCCGACGAGCGCGCGGGTCTGCGCGGACCAGCTGTTCACCGTGTCGCGGCCGACGTCGATGCTCGTCTCGTCCGACGCCGCGATCCGCGTCGGCGACCCCTGCCGCGCGAGCTCGTCCGCCAGCGCCTTGAGCATCGTCGCCTGGTTCGCCGGGAGCATCCGGTTGCCCTCCTGGCGGTTGCCGAAGGTCCAGTAGGCGGCGCTCGGCTCGTTCACCGGCGACAGCGTGCGGAAGGGCACACCCCAGGTCGTGCGGAAGCGCTCGTTCACCGTCACGAGGTAGCGGGCGAAGGCCTCGAAGCTGTCGGGGCGCAGGTTCTCGGCGGCGTTCCTCCCCCCGGTGACACTGCCCGAGATCGTCATCCACCAGGGCGGCGAGTTGGCGAAGGACTCGGCGAGGAAGTCGCTGGCCGGGATCCGCGACTTCGCTGCCTGCAGGAACCAGCGCTGATTCGGATCCGCCGACCAGTCGTAGGCCGCCGAGGCGGACGCGAGGTAGCCGGGGATGCGGGCGCGCAGGTCCATGTGCCCGGGGTAGGCCGGGTTCTCGCCGCCACCGATGTTGTAGCGGACGATGTTCAGCCCGAGACCCTTGTCGCGGTCGAAGAGCAGATCGGCGTAGGTGTCGCGCACGGCCGCCGTGCCGCCGATGCGGTGCGCGAACCAGCAGAGCGCCGTGCCGAAGCCCTCCCACACCGGTCCGCGCTGCGCCGGGTCAACGACCGCCGTGCCGGTGGCGGCGTGCGCGGGTGCGGCGCCCGGCCCGGCCACCGCCGTGACCGCGCCCGTGAGCGCTGCCGTGCCTGCGAGGGCGAGAAGCCCTCTCCTGTCCATCGTCATGGGTACCTCCTTGTACCTGTGGTGCTCGTGCAGCGGCGCTCGATCGGCGTCTCCACTGCGCGGATGTCCACGTCAACATCACTTAGGTGAACGTAGCATGGCAGCGCAACCATGGCCAGCACGATGCGCGCCACGATGGTCAGGAGCCTCGGACGGGGGTCACTCACGTCCACGGGAGGATCGTCGTCCCCGAGCACCAGGAGCGACGCATCCGGGAACGACAGAACCCCCGGTCGGCTCTCGCTGACTCGGGGGTTCTGACTGGCGGTACCGGTGGGATTTGAACCCACGGTGGACGCAAGCCCACACATGTTTTCGAGACATGCTCCTTCGGCCGCTCGGACACGGTACCGAGGACGAGTGTACGCGAGGCTCCGGAATCCCGCCAATCGGCGCGGGAACCGCGGCCGAGCGCGGGCGTGCGGCCGGCGCCGAGGCGTCAGGCGGGCTCGGGGAGGAGGAAGGCGAGCACCCGGTCCCACTCGGAGACGGCGAGCAGATGGCCTCGGCCGGGTACGACCTCGAGGCGCGAGTCGGGCAGGCGGGCGGCGTACCACTCGCCGTGCTGGCGGCCGACGGTCGCGTCCTCGCCGCCGTAGAGGAGGAGCGCCGGGGCGTCGACCGTCTCGACCGCGAAGCCCCACTCCTGGAGGGTGTAGCCGACGATGTCCGCGGCCTGGCCGAGGTTGCCCTGGGCGACGGCGCGCTCGAGCATCACCAGGAGCCGCTCGCGGACGCCGGGCGCCTCGAGCACGTCCGTGTCGGCGGCGTCCCCTCCGAGCACGCCGAGCAGCGACTCGGGGGTGGGTGACGGACCGAACGCCGTGTCGAGCGCGGCGGCGAGGGAGCGGACGGCCTCGTCCACCGGCAGCTCGCGCAGCTGCTCGAGCATCGCCCGGTTCTGCTCGCCGACCCACGGCACGGCGTCATCGGGCGCGGGAGTGCCGAGGACGGCGACGCGCCCGACCAGGCCCGGGTAGTTGGCCGAGAGGGCGAGGGCGACGCGGCCGCCCGCCGACCAGCCGGCCGCGGTGACGGAGGCGATGCCCGCGGTGGCCAGGTACTCGGCGATGTCGGCGGCGGCCTGCTCCGGGCTCGCCCCGGCACCGGCGCCGGCGGGATCGACGTCGGTCAGCAGCTCCGAGGCGCCGTAGCCGGGGCGGTCGAACGAGAGCAGCCGCACGCCGTGGCGGGCGGTGGCCGCGGGGTCGGGGTCGAGTCCGGCGGCGCCGGGTGCGGGGTGCACGAGCACGACGACGTGCTCGGCGCCCTCCGAGCCGGACCAGGCGACTCCGAGCGCGCGGCCGGACTTGAGCGTGTGCACCGTCGAGGTCATGGGCCCAGTCTCCCGCAGACGACCGACACCGCCGGCGCGCCGCTCGGGTGCCGGCCGGACTCCTCCCCAGCGAGTCACTCGGCCGGCTGTCCACCGTCCGGGCGCGGCGCGTCCGGGTGTCGGCGGTGGCCGCTAGGGTCGAAGACACGTTCGAAAGAACTCTCCGATGTCGGAGGCCGGCCGTAGCGTCGCCGGTGCTCCCGCACTCCACCCCTGCCCCGCACTCCCCCGGCCCGGAAGGACCCCATGGCCTCCTCGAAGACGCGCACCGCCGCCTACCGCTGCTCCGAGTGCGGCTGGACGACCGCGAAGTGGGTCGGCCGCTGCGGCGAGTGCCAGCAGTGGGGCTCGGTGATCGAGAGCACCGAGCGCACCGGCCTCGTCCGCGCGGTCGCCGCCGTCGCCCCCACGGCGGCGCGGCTCGCCAAGCCGATCACCCAGATCGAGACCACCTCCGCCGCGCACCGGCCCACGGGCGTCGGCGAGCTCGATCGGGTGCTCGGCGGCGGCATCGTCAACGGCGCCGTCGTCCTCCTCTCCGGCGAGCCGGGCGTCGGCAAGTCGACGCTGCTGCTCGAGGTCGCCTCGCGCGCCGCCGCCGAGGGCCAGCGCGTCCTCTACGTCAGCGCGGAGGAGTCCGCCGCCCAGGTGCGGATGCGGGCCGAGCGCACCGGCGCCATGCACGACAGCCTCTTCCTCGCCGCCGAGACCGACCTCGCCACCGTCCTCGGCCAGATCGACGAGGTCCGCCCGGACCTCTTGATCGTCGACTCCGTGCAGACCGTCGCGAGCGACACGGTGGACGGCCTGCCCGGCGGTCCGAGCCAAGTCCGCGAGGTCGCCGCGACGCTGATCCGCGTCTGCAAGGAGCGCGCGCTGCCCCTCGTGCTCGTCGGCCACGTCACGAAGGACGGCTCGATCGCCGGCCCGCGCCTGCTCGAGCACCTCGTCGACGTCGTCTGCCACTTCGAGGGCGACCGCCAGACGGCGCTGCGCTTCGTCCGCTCCCTCAAGAACCGCTTCGGCCCGACCGACGAGGTCGGCTGCTTCGAGATGACCGCCGAGGGCATCGCCGAGATCCCCGACCCCAGCGGCCTCTTCCTCAGCCGCACCCGCTTCCCCACCCCGGGCATCTGCGTCACCGTCGCGATGGAGGGGCGCCGCGCCCTGCCCGTCGAGATCCAGGCCCTCGTCATCGCGAACGACGGCGACCACCCGCGCCGGGTGACCAACGGCGTGGACGCCTCCCGCGTCGCGATGATCCTCGCGGTGCTCGAGCGCCAGGCCGGGATCCCGCTCCGCCGCTGCGACGTCTACGTCTCGACCGTCGGCGGAGTGAAGCTGATGGAGCCGGCCGCCGACCTCGCCATCGCCGTCGCGATCGCCTCGGCCCACGCCTACACGCCGCTGCGCCCCGGCATCGCGGCCTTCGGCGAGATCAGCCTCTCCGGTGACATCCGCCCGGCGTCCGGCGCGAAGCAGCGCGCCAACGAGGCCACCCGGCTCGGCCACCCCTCCCACCTGGACTCGAGCGCCTTCACCCTCTCGAGCGCGATCACCCACGCCCTCGTGCCGGTGCCCGCCCGCATCCCCGTCGGCTGACGGCCCCCGCACCGGACCGCCGCCCTAGGCTGACGCCGTGAGCAGCGACACCGAGCGGGCCGGCACCGACCAGGACCGTCCCGCCACCGACGGACGCCCTGCCCCCGCCTCCGCACCGGCGGTCCGCCGCCGCCGCCGCCGCTTCCCGATCCCCGCGCTGCTCGACCAGGCCTTCTTCGTCCTCGGCGGCGTCGCGGCGACGCTGCTGGCCGTCGTCCTCGTCACCGACGGCGTCCGCTCCGGCTGGGCCCAGATCGGCTTCTACGTCGCCGTCTGGGTCCTCGTCGCCTACCTCGTGCTGCCGCGGCTGCACCGGATCCTCACCCGCCTCTACGTGCCCGACTACTTCATCGGCCGCGCGCGCACCAGCGACGGCCTACTCGGCGACCCGGTCAACCTCGCCTTCCAGGGCAGCGACGCGCAGCTGGTCCACGCGATGACCTCCTCCGGCTGGACCCGCGCCGACGAGGTCACGGTGCGCAGCAGCCGGCGGATCATCACCGCCACGCTCACCCGCCGCAGCTACCACCGCGCCCCCGTCTCGCCGCTCTTCGTGTTCGGGCGGCAGCAGGACGTCGCGTTCCAGCAGGAGGTCGCCGGCAACCCGGGCAAGCGCCACCACGTGCGCTTCTGGCGCTGCCCAGAGAACTGGTTCCTGCCCGGCGGGTTCCCCGTCGAGTGGGTCGCCGCCGGCACCTTCGACCGCAGCGTCGGACTGTCGCTCTTCACGCTCCAGGTCACGCACAAGATCTCCCCCGACACCGACCAGGAACGCGACCACATCGTGGCGAGCCTCCGCGAGCACCACCCCGAGGTGACGGTCGACGTCATCCAGGACTTCTCCACCGGCTACCACTCCCGCAACGGCGGCGGCGACTCCATCGTCACCGACGGCGATCTGCCGGTCGTCGACCTCCGCGCGATCCCCCTGCCGTCCGGGGCCGCCGGGCGCGACGCGATCGCCCCCGTCGCCGCCACCGAGCTCGCCGGTGCACTCGGCACCTCGTCCGCGACGGTCCTCCGCCGGCCCGTCACCACGCACGTCGGCGCCCTGATGCTCGTCGCCCGCGGCCTCGCGTACGCGCTCCAGGCCGTGCTGCTGCTCGCCGGCGCCGCCTCGCTCGACGATCTGACCTGGCTCGACGGCGGCACCGCCACGGCGGGCGGCTCCACGCTCGACGAGGCCTCGACCCGGCCGATCGCCGCAGCCCTCCTCGGGGCGGCGACGCTCCTCTGGCTGCTCCTCGGCGCACTCGTGCTCCGCGGCTCCGGGACGGCCCGCCTGCTCGCCCTCTCCTCCAGCCTGCTCAGCACGATCACCGCCTTCGCCGCGGTGCTCCAGGGCGGCGCGGCGATCAGCCTGCAGACCAACCTCGGCAGCGTCGCCTTCGACATCCTCGTGCTGCTCGCCCTCTCGAGCCGCAGCTCCCGCGACTACGCGGCCGCGAAGAGTCGGCTCCGCGCCGACCGCCGTGCCGAGAGCAGATCGAGACGGGCTGCTCGCGGCCGGACGGGCTAGACCCCGCCGCCTCCGCCGCCGCCCCCGCCACCGCCGGAGCTGCCGCCGCCGCCCGCGCCGCCGCTCGACGAGCTCGACGAGGAGCCGACGAAGCTCGACGCGGTCGAGGAGAACGAGGAGATGCTCCCCGCGAACGCCGCGGCGTGGAACCCCGTCGACCCCGAGTACCAGACCGGGCTCTCACCGGTCTGCTCGTAGGCGGTCGCGAGCGCCGCCGACCACTCCTTCTCCAGCCCGAGGAGCACCGCCCAGGGCAGCAGCCGCTCGGTCACCTCGACGACCTCGACCGGACCGACGCTGCGCCGGTCGGTACCGCGGGGCGACTGCAGCATCGCGAACCGGTCCGCCTCCGCCAGCCGCAGATACAGCTCGAGACCCTTCAGGTGGTCGCGCAGCTCCGCGCCGGCCGCGGTCAGCGGCACCTTCGCGAGCAGGACGCAGACCAGCGCCCCCACGACCAGCGCCGAGAGGAGCAGCACGATCGGCAGCGCCCCGCCGAGCGCCGCCCCGAACAGGAGCGCCCCGGACAGCACGACGCCGACGACGGCGACCACCGCGAGCACGATCAGGAGCACGGAGCCGCGCACCGTTCCGGAGCGCCGCAGTCCCTCCTCCACGACCCGCGCGGACATCACCGTCTGGAAGGACGACACCGCCTTCCCGAACTCCTTGTCCTTCCCGCTCAGATCGCGGACGGCGCCCGGCGAGGGCGAGGCTCCGAACGCGATCTCGAAGAACTCCCGGTCGACGGGAGGGACGACCCGCGGTCGGCCGGCCCGTCGCGGCGCGGCCGTCGCCGGATCGAGCACGCGGAGCAGGAAGCCCGGCTTCCTCCCCGAGTCCTTCTCCTCGACCCGGACCAGCCCGCGGACCGCCGCGTCGAGCAGCGCCGCGGCCGGAGCGCGCGAGGACCGCCCGCGCAGCGCCGCGGAGAGGAAGAGCCCCTGCGCGGGCGGCTCGTACTCGGCGATCACCGTCGGGCGCCCCGGAGCATCGCGCAGCACCGTGGCACGCCGACGGATCGCCGCGACGAGCACGCCGAACAGCACGAGCATCGACGCCAGCTGCACCCAGGCCCAGCCCGAGGCGAAGTAGCCGTCGTCGCGCGGCGTGAAGGTCCCCGGCGCGAATCCGACGGCGACCGTCACGTTCTCGTACGCCGCCAGGTCGGTCCCGCTCGCAGTCACCACGGCGCCGTCGCGGCCGATCGAGCAGCCGTCGGTGGAGCCGGCCGCGCCGCGGTAGCAGGATGCGGTCCCGGTCGCCGCCTCGGCCAGGCCGCCGGTGAGCCGGACCCGGACGTCGTAGCGGTCGAAGGGCTGCCGCCACTGCGTGCCGTTCGCGTCCCAGTAGAACTCGTCCTCGCCGCTCCTCGTTCCGGAGCCGGGCAGCGTCACGTCGTGCTGGGTGTAGGTGAAGACGTAGGTCTGGCTGCCGCTGACGAAGCCGTCCGCGGCGCTCGTCACGAGGAGGATCCCGTCCTCGGTCTCGGTGTCGACGGGCCGAGCCCGTCCCGTCTCGTCCGTCACCGACACCAGGTCGACGCCGGTCGGATACCCCTGGTACTCGAGCGGTATCGCCCGCTGCATCCCGCGGTTCTGGTCCTCGGGGAACTCCGCGACGAACGTCTCGACCGTCGTCAGCGTCGAGCGCCCCTCGGCGTCGCGGCCGAGGTCGTAGTCGACGGCGTAGCGGGAGAAGCGGAAGTCGTCGACGCCGCGTGCTGGTCCGCCGATGGCGGCGGCGCCGACGGCAGCGGCGGCGGCCGGCTCGCCCCCGTGGCCCGCGGGCAGGGGTCCCGCCGTCGCCGCGGGCGCTCCCGCCAGCGCGGCCGCGAGCAGCATCCCCGTCGCTCCCGCGGACAGCCCGGATCCGCGCGCTCCGGAGCCCCGCCCCCTCGGCGTGATCGCGGACAGGAGCCGGCGGAGCGTCCTCATCATGTCCGTGAGCGTACGCGCGCGTGTTCCGCGCCACCTCCCCCTGAAGGGCGACAGGCGAGACGGACTACTGCAGCAGGAACTGCGTCGTCGACCCCGACGGGATGCCCGCGACCGAGACCGACAGGTTGTACGCCGCGCCGCCCCCCTCGACCGCCTCGCGCCCGCCGGAGCAGCTGTCCGGCGAGGAGCGGGTGCGGTCCCAGGTGATCGAGCTGCCCGTCACCGAGGTGCCGGCCGGGAGCAGGATCTCCAGGGACGACGCACCCGTCTGGCAGTCGGTCGAGGTCCAGACCGGGTCGGACCCGCTGGTGATCGTGAAGACCTGTCCGCTCGTCCCGGCGTCGATCACGCAGTCGGTGCTCGAGATGTTCGCGAGCGACAGCGAGAGCTGCGGGGCCTCGTCCGGCCCGTAGCTCGTCGCATCGGTGACGGCCGTGACCGCGACGGTGTCGGCGGTGCAGGCGGCGGCGTCGGCGGGCGGCGAGCCCTCCGGCGCCGTCGAGGGGTAGAGCGTCGGCAGCGACGAGGCCGTCGGGCTCGCCCTCTCAGCGGCTCCGCGCGCGCCCGCCCACGGCTGCAGCGAGACCAGCGCGGCGATCCCGGCGATGATCACCAGGAGCGCGAGGATCAGGCCGGCCCTGCGCCGCCGGTAGACCCGGGAGGGCAGGCGGCGGGGAGGCAGAGTCACCGACACAGGCTACGACGCGCGAGCGCTCAGAGCGTCTTGAGCATGCGGGTGTTGCCGAGCGTGTTCGGCTTCACCCGGGCGAGGTCGAGGAACTCGGCGACGCCCTCGTCGGGAGAGCGCAGCAGCTCGGCGTACACCTCCGGGTCGACGACCTTCTCGCCGATCGGCGCGTAGCCGTGGCGCTCGAAGAAGCCGACCTCGAAGGTCAGGCAGAACAGGCGCTTGAGCCCGAGCTCCCGCGCGTCGTTCTCCAGGCGCTCCAGGATGTGGTGGCCGACGCCCCGGCCGAGCCAGTCCTTCGAGACGGCGAGCGTGCGCACCTCCGCGATGTCGTCCCACATCACGTGCAGCGCGCCGCAGCCGATGGCGGTGCCGTCACCGGACTCCGCGATCCGGAACTCCTGCACGGCGCCGTAGAGCACCACGCGGTCCTTGCCGAGGAGGATGCGCTCGTTGACGAGCGGCTCGCTGAGCTCCTGGATGAAGGGGACGTCGCTCGTGCGCGCGCGGCGCACCGGGTACTTCCAATCGGCCATCCGACAAGCGTACGGCCGAACGACGACGAGCCCGTCCCTCCGCGAGGAGGAACGGGCTCGCTGTCGTGCTGTGCGGGTGCTACGCCATCAGGTCGGGCGTCGCCGGGCCGGCGGTCGCCGCTCCCGCCGTCGCACCGGCGCTGATCGAGATCAGGCGCGGCGTCGTCGTGAAGACGAACTTGCCCTCCGCGAAGTCCACGTGCACGTGGTCTCCGGCACCGAGCTGGCCGTGCAGGATCTGCTCGGACAGCTGATCCTCGATCTCGCGCTGGATCGCGCGGCGCAGCGGGCGGGCGCCGAGGGCCGGGTCGAACCCGACCTCGATCAGCCGCTCCTTGGCCGACTGCGTCAGCTCCACCGTCATGTCGCGGTCCAGCAGGCGGTCGCCGAGGCGGCCGATGAACAGGTCGACGATCTGGAGCAGCTCGGGCTTCGACAGCTGCGGGAAGACGATGACGTCGTCCACGCGGTTGAGGAACTCGGGCTTGAAGTGCTTCTTCAGCTCCTCGTTGACCTTGCCGCGCATGCGGTCGTAGCCGGTGGCGTTCTCGCCCTCGATCTGGAACCCGACGGGACCACCGGCGATGTCACGCGCACCGAGGTTGGTGGTCATGATGATGACGGTGTTCTTGAAGTCGACGACGCGCCCCTGGCCGTCGGTCAGACGACCCTCCTCGAGGATCTGGAGGAGCGAGTTGAAGATGTCGGGGTGGGCCTTCTCGATCTCGTCGAAGAGGACCACGCTGAAGGGCTTCCGGCGGACCTTCTCGGTGAGCTGGCCGCCCTCCTCGAAGCCGACGAACCCGGGAGGGGCACCGAACAGCCGCGAGACGGTGTGCTTCTCGCCGTACTCCGACATGTCGAGCGAGATCATCGCGTTCTCGTCGTCGAAGAGGAACTCGGCGAGCGCCTTGGCGAGCTCGGTCTTTCCGACGCCGGTGGGGCCGGCGAAGATGAACGATCCCGAGGGGCGCTTGGGGTCCTTGAGCCCGGCGCGGGTGCGGCGGATGGTCCGCGAGAGGGCCGCGATGGCCTCCTCCTGGCCGATGACGCGCTGGTGCAGCGCCTTCTCCATGAAGACGAGCCGCGAGGACTCCTCCTCGGTCAGCTTGAAGACCGGGATGCCGGTCGCCTGCGCGAGGACCTCGGCGATCAGGCCCTCGTCGACGACACCGGTCGCCTTGACGTCGCCCGACTTCCACTTCTTCTCCAGGCGCAGGCGCTCACCGAGCAGCTGCTTCTCCTCGTCGCGGAGCGACGCGGCCTTCTCGAAGTCCTGGTCCTCGATCGCGGCCTCCTTCGCGGTGCGGACGACGGCGATCTTGTCGTCGAACTCGCGCAGCTCCGGCGGGGCCGAGAGGATCGAGAGGCGCAGGCGGGCGCCGGCCTCGTCGATCAGGTCGATGGCCTTGTCGGGGAGGAAGCGGTCGCTGATGTAGCGGTCCGCGAGGTTGGCGGCCGAGACGATGGCACCGTCGGTGATGGACACCTTGTGGTGCGCCTCGTAGCGGTCGCGCAGGCCCTTGAGGATGTTGATGGTGTGGGGCAGCGACGGCTCCGCGACCTGGATCGGCTGGAAGCGGCGCTCGAGCGCGGCGTCCTTCTCGAAGTGCTTGCGGTACTCGTCGAGCGTGGTCGCGCCGATGGTCTGCAGCTCGCCGCGGGCGAGCAGCGGCTTGAGGATCGAGGCGGCGTCGATCGCGCCCTCCGCGGCCCCTGCGCCGACGAGGGTGTGGATCTCGTCGATGAAGGTGATGATGTCGCCGCGGGTGCGGATCTCCTTCGTCACCTTCTTGAGGCGCTCCTCGAAGTCTCCGCGGTAGCGGGAGCCGGCGATGAGCGAGCCGAGGTCGAGCGTGTAGAGCTGCTTGTCCTTGAGCGTCTCGGGCACGTCGCCGCGCACGATCGCCTGGGCGAGGCCCTCGACGACGGCGGTCTTGCCGACGCCGGGCTCGCCGATCAGGACGGGGTTGTTCTTGGAGCGGCGGGAGAGGATCTGCATGACCCGCTCGATCTCCTTCTCGCGCCCGATGACCGGGTCGAGCTTGTTGTCGCGCGCCGCCTGCGTGAGGTTGCGTCCGAACTGGTCGAGGATCTGCGAGCCGCCCTGAGGCTGCTGCTGCTCACCGCCCACGGCGACCTGCTCCTTGCCCTGGTAGCCCGAGAGGAGCTGGATGACCTGCTGGCGCACCCGGTTGAGGTCGGCGCCCAGCTTGACGAGCACCTGTGCGGCGACGCCCTCGCCCTCGCGGATAAGGCCGAGCAGGATGTGCTCGGTCCCGATGTAGTTGTGGCCGAGCTGCAGCGCTTCGCGCAGGGACAGCTCGAGGACCTTCTTCGCACGCGGCGTGAAGGGGATGTGGCCGGTGGGCTGCTGCTGCCCCTGGCCGATGATGTCCTGGACCTGCTCGCGCACCGCGTCGAGCGAGATGCCGAGGGATTCGAGCGCCTTGGCGGCCACTCCCTCGCCCTCGTGGATCAGGCCGAGCAGGATGTGCTCGGTCCCGATGTAGTTGTGATTGAGCATCTTGGCCTCTTCTTGGGCCAGGACGACGACGCGCCGTGCGCGATCGGTGAATCTCTCGAACATGCTGTCACTCCCTACAGAACCCGCAGGGGTGGGCTCCGATAGCTCGACTGTAGCCAGCGCTCCCCCCGGTCGGACCCCCTGTTCGCCCTGGGCGTGAGGACCGATTTCTATGCACAGACATAGACTTCCGCTATGAGCAATCTGGAGGAGCATCCGGACGAGCACGCGGTCGCGTCCGAGCCGGTCGCCGCGTCTCCCGTCGAGATCCTCGAGGCGCGGCTCGTGCCGCTCGGCGGAGCCCGCGCCATCGAGGTGCGGCGCACCCTCCCCCAGCGCTCGCGCTCCACGATCGGCGCCTGGTGCTTCGCGGACCACTACGGTCCGGTGCGCCTCGGCGAGGAGGCGGGGATGGACGTCCCGCCGCACCCGCACACCGGACTGCAGACGGTCAGCTGGCTCTTCGAGGGCGAGATCGACCACCGCGACAGCGTCGGGAGCCACCAGCTCGTGCGCCCGGGCGAGCTCAATCTGATGACCGCCGGG
Organism: Rathayibacter sp. VKM Ac-2929; assembly: GCF_022815495.1. Taxonomy (NCBI): domain Bacteria; kingdom Bacillati; phylum Actinomycetota; class Actinomycetes; order Micrococcales; family Microbacteriaceae; genus Rathayibacter; species Rathayibacter sp. VKM Ac-2929. The sequence goes on along the minus strand of NZ_JALGRV010000001.1, from coordinate 150,640 downwards.
CGCGGCATCTCGCACTCCGAGGTCTCCACCGGCGCCGAGCCCGTTCTGCACGGCGTGCAGCTCTGGGTGGCGCTGCCCGAGGAGGCGCGCCTGGGCGAGCCGTTCTTCGAGCACCACCGCGGCGTGCGGGTGGAGCTGCCCGGTGCGAGCGCGCAGGTGTTCGTCGGCGAGCTGCTCGGCGCCTCCGTGCCCGCGAGCGTGTTCACCCCGCTGGTCGCCGCGCAGCTCGACCTCGAGCCGGGCGCCCGCGTCGAGATCCCGCTCGAGACCGCGTGGGAGCACGGAGTGCTGGTCGACGCCGGCCCGCTCGAGGTGGACGGCGTCGACGTCCCCCGCTCCGACCTCGCCTACCTCGCACCGGGTCGCGACATGCTGGTGCTGACGGCCGGGGTCGCGGGCGCCCGGGTCGTGCTGATCGGCGGCGAGCCGTTCCCGGACCAGCTGGTGATGTGGTGGAACTTCGTCGGCCGCAGCCACGACGACGTCGCCGCCGCGCGCGAGCGCTGGCAGAGCGACGTCATCGCGGGCGGCGACGCGGACGGGCCGTTCGGCAGGGTCGCGGGTTACCCCGGCCGGGCACTGCCGGCGCCGACCCTGCCGACCGTCCGGCTGAAGCCGCGCCGACGCGCCTGAGCGCGCCGGCGCCGGCCGGCTCAGGCGGTTCGCCTCAGGACGCTCCGGCCGCCTCCTCCTTCTCCTTCGCCGCGCGCTTCTCCGCCGCCTCGCGGTCGGTCGCCTCGGCGGTCTCGCGGAACGCGCGGCGCGGATCCTGCAGCGCGCTCATCGGCGACAGGTCGCGGCGCGAGACCGCGTCGACGACCCAGCCGGCGATGATGCGCCACTTGCGGTCGAACGTGGGCATGGCCGCCCCGTGGTACGCCCGGTGCGCGAGCCAGGCGGGCACTCCGCGGAGCTTCACGCCCTTGATGACCCCCGCGCCCTTGCCGATCCCGTACTCGGCGACCGTGCCGACGGACACGTGCCGGTACTCCTCGACCGGGCCGCCGGTGATGTCGGCGATGATGTTGCGCGCCAGCAGCTTGGCCTGGCGGACGGCGTTCTGGGCGTTCGGCGGGTAGTACGCGGGCTGCTTCGCGGCGGTGAGGTCGGGCACCTGCGCGCCGTCGCCGGCCGCCCAGGCCGAGCCGACGGGCTCGCCGTCCTCGGTGATCACCCGGAGGCGAGCGTCGGCCATCACGTGCCCCTTCGGCCCGCGCGGCGAGTCGGTCGCGTCGAGGATCGGGTTGGGCTTCACGCCCGCGGTCCAGACGATCGTCGCGGCGGGGATCCGCTCACCGCTGGAGAGCTCGACCACGCCGTCCTCGCAGGAGGGCATCGTCGTCTTCAGGTGCACGTGCACGCCGCGCTCGCGGAGGTGGTCGAGCGTCCAGACCGAGAGCTCCGGGCCGACCTCGGGCGCGACGCGGTCGAGCGCCTCGACGAGGTGCCAGGTGACGTCGCCCATCGAGAGCGACGGCTGCGCGGCGAGGGTGCGGCGGCTGAGGTCGAGCAGTTCGCTGAGCGCCTCGACCCCGGTGTAGCCGCCGCCGACGAAGACGAAGGTGAGCAGGCGCCGGCGCTCGGTCGGATCGGTGGTCAGCGCAGCCTTCGCGATGTTCTCGATGACGCGGTCGCGCAGGTGCGCCGCCTCCTCGACCGTCTTGAAGCCGATGGCGTGCTCGGCGAGACCGGGCGTCGGGAAGGTGCGGGTCACCGCGCCGAGCGCGAAGACGACGTGGTCGAAGGGCAGCGTGCGGCTGGTGCCGTCCATCGCTGCGACGGTGGCCGAGCGCTCGGCCAGGCTGACGCCGGTGATCGCGCCGCGGACGATGCGGGTGCGCTTCAGCGCCTGCACCAGCGGCACCGTGACGTGGCGCGGCTGGACGTGCCCGCCGGCCACCTCGGGGAGGAGCGGCTGGTAGGTCATGTAGGGGTTCGGCTCGACGACGGTGACGTCGATCGGCGTCGCCCCGCGGAGCTTCTCGAGGCCCCAGGCCGTGTAGAGGCCGACGTAGCCGCCGCCGAGGATGAGGATGCGCGTCGTTCTGCTCGCCGCCATGACGTTCCCTTCTGAAGTGCCGGCCCCGGAAGGACCGACGGCCCACCGTGCTGAGGACGCTCCGACGCTACGCCGGGCGCCTCGGACAGCACAGGGCCTTGCGCGAGTCGTCGTCACCCGCAAGCGACGAGGGCGGGCGAGGATCGGCGGAACCGCGGGCGAGGGCCGGCTCAGCCCGCGGCGAGGTCCTCCCCGTTCAGACGGCGGCGGTACTCGCTCGGGGACAGTCCCGTCTCGGTCGCGATCGCGCGCCGCAGCCGCTCGGGCGACGAGAAGCCGGAGCGCCGCGCGATGTCGCTGAGCGGGAGGATGCTCGACTCCGGCGTGCCGACCAGGCGCAGGGCGTTCTCGGTGCGGACGTCGGAGATGAGCCTGCGCAGGGTCGAGCCGCGCTCGTCGGCCACCGCGCGCTGCAGCGTGCGCAGGCTGACCCGGCAGCGCCGCGCCACCGTGCTCGGGTCGAGCGTCGGGTCGCTGTAGTCGGCCTGGATGACCTGCAGGGCGGCCTCGACCATCTCGTGCAGACCGAGGCGCTCGCGCGAGCCCTCCTCCCGCTCCGAGCCGAGCAGCCGGGCGAGTCGCAGGACGGTGCCCTCGAGGTACTCGGCCTGCACCGGGTTCTCGGGGTCGAGCTCGGCCAGGAACGCCCGCAGCATCGTCCGCGCGGTGTTCGTCGTCGAGGTGGCGGGGACGAGCCGCACCGGATCGGCGCGACGGCGCTCGGAGACGCCGTTGTCGGCGCAGAGCACGAGGAAGCGGGCCGGACGGGACGTGCGGACGACGACCGGATCCTCCGAGGAGAGGGCGAGCCCGCCCTCCTCGACCTCGAGCAGGCCGGACGACGTGTCGACGGCGAGGACGCCGTCCATCGGCAGGAGGAAGACCGAGGAGCCGTCGACGGCGCTCGCTCCGGGCCAGCGGACGGCGAACGGCGTCGAGACGACGTGGACCACGCGGACGCGCTCGGTCGCGGCGATGGCGAGGTCCATCCGGAAGCCGGACGTCGTCGGCACGGAGACGTCCACCGTGCGGCGCAGTGCCACGGCGCCCGCTGAGCCCCGGAGCCGCACGGCGCGGGCTCCGGCACTCAGCGGGACGCAGAGCGGATTCAGATGGGAGGGACGAGGGATCACGAGGGCGACTCCGATCGAAGAGGAGCGGACGTCGAGGAACGTTCGCCTTCGGAGCGTAACAAGAAGTGAGAGAGTCTCGCCATTCCTGAGCGAAGCTCGAGCCTCCCCTATTGGAGGGCCGAGGTGAGCCGCGCCAGATTGTCGAGGATCGTCGAGCGCAGCGGCTGCTGGCGCCACTCGCGCAGTGTCAGTTCGCGGGAGTGCTCCCGGTAGTCCTGCTGCACCTCGCGCAGGTCCTCGACGAAGTCGGAGCCGCGCACCATCAGCGACACCTCGAGGTTGAGCGTGAAGGAGCGCATGTCCATGTTGCTCGAGCCGATCACGGCGACGTCGTCGTCGATGGTGAAGTGCTTCGCGTGCAGGATCGTGGGCTTGCGGTACATCCAGATCCGCACGCCGGCGGTGAGCAGCGTCTCGTAGTAGGAGCGCTGCGCGTGGTAGACGACGGCCTGGTCGCCGATCTCGGAGACGAAGAGCTCGACGTGCACGCCGCGGCGGGTCGCGGTCGTGATCGCGTAGAGCATCGCCTCGTCGGGGACGAAGTAGGGGCTCGTGATGATGATCGACTTCTGCGCCGAGTAGAGCAGCGCGAGGAAGAGCCGGAGGTTGTTCTCGCCGTCGAAGCCCGGGCCGCTCGGCACCACCTGGCAGTCGATGGTGTCGCGCTGCTGCAGCGCCTCCATCGGCTCGGACTCGCGCAGGAGCAGCTCGTCCGTCTCGCTGTACCAGTCGGTGATGAAGATCGCGTTGATGCCCTGCACCACCGGGCCCTCGAGGCGCACCATCAGGTCGTGCCAGTGCAGGCCGCGGCGGATGTTGCCGCGCTTGTTGTAGCTCGAGTCGACGACGTTCTGCGAGCCCATGAACGCCGCGTTGCCGTCCACGATCAGCAGCTTGCGGTGGTTGCGGAGGTCCGGGCGCTGGTACTGGCCGAGCCACGGGCGGACGGGGAGCATGTACGACCAGCGCGCACCGGCCCGCTCCAGCGCCCTCAGGCGGCGGTGCGTCCCGGTGTAGTAGCCGGGGACGCGGATCGACGCGATGTGGTCCAGCAGGATCCGCACCGTCACGCCGCGGGCGACGGCGCGGTCGAGCGCGTCGAAGAACGGGGCGGTCGTCGCATCGGCGGCGAGGATGTAGAACTCGCAGTGCACGTAGCGGCGGGCGCGGTCGATCTCGTCGGCCATCGCGCGGATGGTCTGCTCGTAGCCGCCCTGCAGGCGGGCGTCGTTGCCGCCGACGAGGGGCATCGCGCCGAGGTTGCGGTTGAGGGTGACGACGGACTCGAGCCAGAGCGGCCAGGGGTGGTCGCGGGCGACCCGGTCGATGCCCTCGGTCGACTCGAGGATGAAGCGGTTGATCTCCTCCTGCTTGCGCCGGCGCTTGCGCGGCAGCCGGTAGCTGCCGATGAAGAGGAAGAGCAGGATGCCGACGTAGGGGATCAGGAAGATCGCCATCAGCCAGGCGAGGCCGGTGGTCGGGCGGCGGTTGCGCGGGACGACGACGACCGCGATCACGCGGACGACGAGCTCCACGACGATCGCGCCGACCGCGAGGACCAGCGACCAGTCGGGGGAGTTCACGCGGGCTCTACGCCGCGTCGCGCGGGGGCAGACCGCGGCGGGCCCGCTCCTGCGCCTCGATGCGGTCGTAGGCGCGGCGCTCGTTGCGGTCCGAGCGGATCAGCGCGCGCATGATGAACCAGAAGAGGAGCCCGATGGTGACGGTCGGCACGAGTGCCCACAGTCCTTGATTCCACAGCTCCCAGTCCATGGGGGCGATCCTACCCGGCCCGGCCGGGAGCGGGCCCGGAGCGGCCGCTCAGCGAACGGGCCGGACGGACCGGTCCCCCGGCCGCCCGGCGCGGTTCAGCTGCTCTCGATCGACTGGTTGAGGGCCGATGCGTCGGCGTTCAGCCCCTCGAGCTCGGTGCGCAGACCGTCGTACACCGCGATGTCCGCGTCGATCGCGGCGCGGGTGGCGTCGATCGCCTCGCCCCGCGCGAGCAGGTCGGCCCGCTCGGCGTCGAAGGCGGCGTCCGAGGCGAAGTCGCCGCTGTCCGCCCGGGCGTTGAAGGAGTCGATCTCGGCGTTCAGCGCGTCGTACTCCGCGTTGTTGGCGTCGATGCGCGCGGTGAGGTCCGCGTACATCGCGTCGATGCGGGCGACCAGCTCGGTGATGCGGTCCTCGAGGTCGGTGAAGACCGCCTCGTACTGGGCGTTCAGGCCGACCACGACCGATCGGTCGGCGAAATACTCGGCGTAGTGGGCCTCGAGCGCGGGCGGCAGGTCGGCGACCTCGGTGCCGAGTATCGAGTGCAGCTCGTTGACGCGCTCGCCGAGGCCACCGGTGCGGTAGAGCTCCAGACGCTCGGCGATCGGGCCGTCCTGCGGCAGGGCGGCGTAGGCCGCCTCGAGCTGCGCGCCGACCTCGGCCTGCTCGGCGGCGTCCATCCGGACCCACGCGGCGTGCAGCATCTCGTGCGCGGCGGTCACGTCGCGGATCCCGTCGAGGTCGGGGTTCTCGACGTCCGAGATGTAGATGTCGCTGCCGGTGTAGCAGCCGAGCACGATCTCGTCCGAGGCGCCGTAGCCGCAGAGCGCGTTGAAGCCGGCCGTCGGCTCGACCGAGGGGTTCGAGGCGTAGTAGAGGGCGCGGCCGCGGGTGGACATCGCGGTGCGGTCCGCGAAGCCGGTGATCGTGGCGTCGGGGGTGAACGACTCCGCCGCCCGCTGATCCGCCAGCGCACGGCCGACATCGGCGGAGTCGACGAGCACCGAGCCGGCGACCGCCGCGCCCACGCCGAACTGCGCGAGGGTGAGGACGCCGGCGACGACCGTCGCGACGATGCTGGATGCCCTGACCACGCCTCGAACCTACTTGACCAGCGGGAAGAGGATGGTCTCGCGGATCCCGAGACCGGTGACGGCCATCAGCAGCCGGTCGATGCCCATGCCCATGCCGCCGGTCGGGGGCATGCCGTGCTCGAGCGCGCGGAGGAAGTCCTCGTCGAGGCGCATCGCCTCGTCGTCGCCGGCCGCGGCCTGGAGCGCCTGCTCGACGAAGCGCTCCCGCTGGACGACCGGGTCGATCAGCTCGGAGTAGCCGGTCGCCAGCTCGAAGCCGCGGACGTAGAGGTCCCACTTCTCCACGACGCCCGGGATGCTGCGGTGCGCGCGCACCAGCGGCGAGGTGTCGACCGGGAAGTCCATCACGAAGGTGGGCCGGACGAGGTCGCCCTTGACGAAGTGCTCCCAGAGCTCCTCGACGTACTTGCCGTGGGTGGGCACGTGCACCTCGACGCCCTCGCGCGCGGCGAGCGTCTCGAGCTCGACCAGCGGGGTCTGCGGGGTGATCGCGATGCCGGCGGCCTGCGAGAGGCTCTCGTACATCGAGAGGCGGTCCCACTCGCCGCCGAGGTCGTACTCGGTGCCGTCGGCCCAGGTGACCACGTGCGAGCCGGCGACGGCGAGCGCCGCGTTCTGGATCAGCTCCTGAGTGAGGTCGGCGATGCTCGAGTAGTCGCCGTAGGCCTGGTACGCCTCGAGCATCGCGAACTCGGGCGAGTGCGTCGAATCGGCGCCCTCGTTGCGGAAGTTGCGGTTGATCTCGAAGACGCGCTCGATGCCGCCGACGACGGCGCGCTTGAGGTAGAGCTCCGGCGCGATGCGGAGGTAGAGCTCGGTGTCGAAGGCGTTCGAGTGCGTGGCGAAGGGGCGGGCCGAGGCGCCGCCGTGCATCACCTGCAGCATCGGGGTCTCGACCTCGAGGAAGCCGTGGTCGACGAAGGTCTTCCGGAGGGACGCGTTCACGGTCGACCGGGCGATCACGGTCTCGCGGGCCTGCGGCCGCACGATCAGGTCGAGGTAGCGCTGGCGCATCCGGGTCTCGTCGCCGAGCTCGTTGTGCAGGTTCGGCAGCGGGAGGATCGCCTTGGCCGCGATGCTCCACTCCGACACCCAGACGGAGAGCTCGCCGCGCTTGCTGGAGAGCACCTCGCCGGCGACGAAGAGGTGGTCGCCCAGGTCGACGAGCTCCTTCCAGCTCGCCAGCGACTCCTCGCCGACGTCGCCGAGCGAGACCATCGCCTGGATCCGCGAGCCGTCGCCGGCCTGCAGCGTCGCGAAGCAGAGCTTGCCGGTGTTGCGCTGGAAGACGACGCGGCCGGCGAGGCCGACCCGCTCGCCGGTCTTGACGTCCGGCTCGATGCCCTCGTGGCGCGCGCGGACCGCGGCGATGGTGTCGGTGACCGCGACGGACACCGGGTAGGCGCCGCCGCCGAGGTCGTCGCCGGCCAGCTCGATCAGGCGCTCGCGCTTGGCCAGGCGCACGGCCTTCTGCTCGGAGGCCTCCTCGGGCGTGGGCTCGGACGGGGGCACGGGGGCGCCGGGAGTGTCGACCATGTCAGAACGCGGGTGCTTTCGGTTGGAGGCGGCGGGCGCGATCAGGCGAGCAGGATCGGGCCGTTGTCGAGGAGCCGGGTGGAGCCGACGACCGCGGCGACGAGCACGAGGGCCGGGCCGCGGTGGTCGTCGTCGACCGGCAGGAGCGTCGCCGGGTTCGCGACGACGAGGTAGTCCAGCTTAACCAGCGGCTCGCCCATCGAGGCGGACTGCGCGGCCGCGATCACGGCGTCGATCCCGCGGTCCGCGGCGGAGGCCGCGGCCTCGAGCAGCAGCGGGATCGTCCGGGCGGCCCGGCGCTCGCGGGCGTCGAGGTAGCGGTTGCGGCTGGAGAGCGCGAGGCCGTCCTCCTCGCGGACGGTGTCCACGCCCTCGATCGCGACGGGCAGATCGAGGTCGCGCACCATCCGGCGGACGAGGAACAGCTGCTGCGCGTCCTTCTGGCCGAACATCGCGACGTCCGGCTGGACGATGTGCAGGAGCTTCGAGACGACGGTCAGCATGCCGTCGAAGTGGCCGGGGCGCGAGCGGCCCTCGTAGAGCGAGCCGACCTTCCCCGCCACGACGCGGGTGGAGGAGGGGCCGTCCGGGTACATCTCGGCGACACTCGGCGCGAAGACGTGGGCGACGCCGCGCTCCTCGAGCAGGGCGACGTCGGCCGCGAGGTCGCGCGGATAGCGGTCGAGGTCCTCGTTCGGACCGAACTGCAGCGGATTCACGAAGATCGACACGACGACGACGTCCGCGATCTCCCGCGCCCGGTCGACGAGCGCCAGGTGCCCGTCGTGCAGGGCGCCCATCGTCGGCACGAGGGCGATCCGCGCCCCGGCGCGCCGCGCCTCCTGCAGGGTCTCCCGGAGCTCGCCGATGCGTTCGATGGTGCTGATCACCCGAGAACCCTACCGGCGGTGCGGAGTCCGGTGATCGAGGAGCCCGCGCAGCGGGCGTATCGAGATCCACCAGCGTCAGAGCAGAGGTCTGCAGACGCGCACTGCTGATGACGGTGGGGCTCGATACGCGCCTGCGGCGCTACTCGACCAGCATCGGGCGCGCCTGCGGCGCTCCTCGGCCGGAGGGCGGCGTCAGCCGGCCGCGCGGCGGAGGGCGTCGTCGACGGAGGAGCGGACGAGGCTGGAGAGGAAGAAGCCGGGCTTGTCGACGCCGATGCCGGCGAGGAGGCCGGCGGCCTGCTCGACGATGGCGGTGGAGAACGTGGTCGCGGTCGAGACGGCCTCGGCGTAGGCGGGGCGGTCCGCCTCCGCGACGGTGACCGGCTCGCCGCCCATCTCGACGACGAGGGCCTGCGCGATCGGCAGCACCGGGCCGGGCGCGGTCACGGCGAAGTACGTCTCCGCCAGGCGCGCCAGGTCGAGGCTGGTCCCGGTGAACGTCATCGCCGGGTGCACGGCGAGCGGGATGACGCCCGAGGCCAGGGCGGGCGCCAGGACGCCGAAGCCGTGCTCCGCCGCGGTGTGCAGCACGAGCTGCCCGGGCTGCCAGGCCCCGGTCGCGGCGAGGCCGGCGACGAGCGCCGCGATCTCGGCGCCGGGGACGGCGATGATCACCAGCTCGCTCCGCTCGACGAGATCGGGGATCGCGAGCACCGGAGCGCCGGGCAGCAGGGCGTCGACGCGCTCGCGGCCGGTGTCGCTCGTCGTGGCGACGCCGACCACGGCGTGCCCGGCGTTGGCGAGCGCGGCACCGAGCACCGGGCCGACGGGTCCGGCCCCGATGATCCCGACGCCGAGGCGTCCGTCGCGGCGGGCGTCAGGCATACGGGTCCCCCTCGGGTGCGGCCCACGCGTCGCGGGGCGTCGGAGCGGCGGCGGCCCGCCGCCCCCAGTGGTGGCTGGCGTCGCGCTCGGCCGCGGCGGTTCCGGCGCGACCCACGCTCTCGAAGAAGGCGACTCCGTCGGCGACGCTCATCACCGGCACCAGCGGCGTGACCGGACCGGCGACCGTGTGCACGCGCGCCGAGGCCAGCCCGAGCATCCGCTGCAGCGGCCCCTGCTGCACGCCGACGCTCTGCATCCGCGCGAGCGGGACGACCGTGACGCGGCGCCAGACGGCTCCGCTGCGCAGGACCACGACGTCCTCGGCCAGCCGGAAGCCGGTGCGCCGCCAGGAGAAGGGCCGGAGCAGCATCGCCGAGCGGGGCGCGCTGGTGAAGCCGGGGGCGTCCCGGCGGCGCAGCGCGTCGCCGACGGGGGTCGCCTCGGCGCCCTCGTCGTCGCCGGGCAGCAGCAGCGCGAGCACGCGCTCGACGGCGGCGAGGTCGCCGACCGGGAGGATCGTGGTGTTCGGCTCGCCGTTCGCACCGCGGGACGCCGCGTGGCCGGCCCGGTCGATCTTCACCTGCCACCAGCCGAACGGCCGCCAGAGCAGCGGCTGGGTGATCTCCACCGCGTGGATCCGGCCGGGTGGCAGGGTGTCGCTGCTGGTCGAGAGCACGCCGTAGCCGACGCGCACGCCGTCCGGCGTCGCGGCGATCGAGTAGCGCAGCGAGCGGACGAACTGGCGGATGTAGTAGCTGCCGGAGCCGATCAGGCCGGGCAGGATCGCGATCAGCACGTAGGGCGAGCCGTAGACCGAGGTGAGGACGACGGCCACGATCGCCACCACCAGGAAGACGGTGAAGCCGCTGAACACCAGGGAGCCGAGCAGCCGCCCGGGCGGGATGGAGACGACCGACTCGGGCGCAGCCTGCTCCTCCGGCTCGGCGAACTCCTCCAGCCGGCGCGCGAGGAAGCCGCCGGCCGGCGCCTCCCCCGCGACCGCCTCCCGCTCGCGCACCCCCGACGCCAGCCGCAGGATGTCGCGCCGCAGCGCATCGACCAGCCGCGAGCCGAGGTAGGAGAGCTGCACGTTCGCGTCCTGCCCGGCGACGCTGACCTCGAGCTTGGCCGCGCCGAAGAGCCGGGCGAACAGCGGGCGCTGCACGGCGATGCCCTGGATGCGGTCGAGCCGCGCGCGTCGGTTGGTGCGGAACAGCACTCCCGAGCGCACCTCGACGATCTCGTCGGTGATGCGGAAGGTGTGCATCCGCCAGGACAGCCAGAAGGCGAACACGGCGACGGCGAGACCGGCCGCCACGGCGAGCAGCGCCCAGCCGATCAGCCCGCGATCGATCAAGGCGTCGACCGGGTCGCCGCTCTCGTAATCGCCGGGGCCGGGGAGGAAGAGCTCGAGCAGGCGCTCGCGGAGGTTGGTGATCAGGATGCCGAGGACCACCAGCAGGCCGATCCCGCCCTTGAGCACGGGCGTCGCGGGGTGCAGGCGGTGCCACTCGCCGTCGGCGAGGTCGGTCTCGATGCCGCGGACGGCCGCAGGAGCCTCGCTCACAGGCCGGCCCGGCGCGACTCCGCCAGTTCGACGAGCCGGTCGCGCAGCTCCTCCGCGTCGCCGTCGACGAGCCCGGGGATGCTGACACCGGTCGCCGCGGCGGCCGTCACGAAGCGCAGGTCGGCCAGGCCGAGGGCGCGGGCGAGCGGGCCGCGGTTGACGTCGATCAGCTGCATGCGGCCGTAGGGCACCGAGACGAAGCGCTGGAACATGATGCCGCGGCGGAAGAGCAGGTCGTCCTCGCGCAGCCGGTAGCCGTACGCGCGAGCGCGGCGGGGGGCGACGATCAGCAGCGTGACGGCGAGGATCGCCGCTGCGAGGACGAGGATCCAGGCCCAGTCGACGCCGATCAGCAGCAGGAAGGTCGGCACGGCGAGGAGCACCACGCTGGAGACGACCGCCGAGACGACCTCGACGGCCACGTACTTCGGCGAGACGCGCCGCCACGGACCGGCCAGGTCGAGGCGGCCACCGGTCGCGCGCTCGGGACCGACGGAGTCGAGCCCGACGCCCTCCGGCCGGACCGCGTCCGGCTGAACCGCGTCACGCACGGGCCGGACCGACTCGCGCTCCTGCTCGAGCGCCGCCTCGCGGCTCCGCGCCTCACGCCGGCTCAGCGGCTCCGGGTTCAGCGGCTCCGGGCTCAGCGGCTCCGGAGCGGCCGCGGGGGTCGCCTCCTGGTCGTCGGCCATGATGACGTCCTCCCTGCCTGCGTCCGAGCGGGCGTCGGCGTCAGGCGTGGTTCACCTCGCCGACAGCGGGGTCGTCGTCGTCGGTCGGCGGGATGGTGCACAGGTGCTCGGCGACCAGACCGGCCACCAGCAGGACGATCGCGCCGACGATGGCGGCCACGTCCTGCCACACGGAGCCTAGCGAAGGCACCACGGGCCGGCTCAGCAGGTAGACGAGCACCCCGCCGGAGGCCCCGAGGAGCAGAGCGCCGACGAGACTCGACGCCTTGGCCAGCACGACGACGCGCATCGCGCGGAACGGGTCGAGGGGGCGGCGGAGCGTCCCCTTGGTCGCCCGGTGGATCGGGATCGCGAAGCCGATCACGAGCGCCGCGACCACCACGAGCGTCAGCGGGACGGTGAGCGGCGGGATCAGCACCGGACGTCCGGCGGAGGCGATGGCCAGGTCGATCAGGAAGCCGGCGACGGCGCCGACGAGGGCCAGGCCGAGCAGGGAGCTGATGCGGGTGCGCTTCACGGAGTGCTGCTCTCGGGGTCGGTGCGGCCGGGGGCGGGGGCGGTCTCGGAGGTTCGCGGGCGCCGCCACGCTATCGCCTCGGGCCGGTCGGTCACCCGGTCCGTCGCGCGGGCGCGCAGCTCGGCGATCGGGCCGCGCCCCGGCAGGACGGCGTGCGGCTCCACGTCGAACCACGGCTCGAGCACGAAGGCACGCTCGCCGGCGCGGGGGTGCGGGAGCGTGAGGTGCGCGTCGTCGCGGACGACCCCGCCGACCGCGATCAGGTCGATGTCGAGCGTGCGGTCGCCCCAGCGCTCCTCGCCGTCGCCGCGGATCCGGCCGCCCGCGCTCTCGATCGCGGCGGTCGCGGCGAGCAGGTCGTCGGGCTCGAGCGTCGTCGATCCGATCACGACCGCGTTGAAGTAGGCGGGCGCGTCCTCGTCGACGCCGTCGAGCTTCCACGCCGGCGACTCGACCACCTTCGAGACCGCGTCGAGGCGGAGCCCGGGCGTCGTCGCGAGCGCGCGGACGGCGGCCTCCAGGTGCGCGAGCCGGTCGCCCAGGTTGCTGCCGAGGGCGAGGACGACGCGGCGCTCGGGCAGCAGCCGCTGCTGCCGCGGCCTCACCGGCGGACCCGGGTGATCTGCACCGCGACGTCGTCGAACGGCAGCGGGATGGGGGCGTCGGGCTTGTGCACGGTGATCCGCACCACCTCGGCGGCGGCGAAGCTCAGCGCGACCGCGGCCAGGCGCTCCGCGACGGTCTCGATCAGGTCGACCGGATCGCGGGTGACGGCGTCGGCGAGGGCGATCGCCAGCTCGCCGTAGTGCACCGTCTCGGCCAGCGCGTCGCCGCTCGCCGCGGGAGCGAGGTCGAGCCAGACCGTGGCGTCGATGACGAAGTCCTGGCCGTTCTCGCGCTCGAAGCCGAAGACGCCGTGGTGCGCGCGCACCCGGAGGCCCGTCAGGGTGATCGAGTCGCGCAACGCGAGCGCGGCGGCGTCGAGGGTCGGCGGGGTCGCGGCGGAGCGGGCGGGGTCGGTCACGGGAGCTCCTCCTGGAGGCGGGCGCCGAGCGCGAGGGCGCGGGCGCTCGAACGGACGTCGTGCACCCGGACGCCCCAGGCGCCGCGGTCGACGGCGGCGAGGCTCAGCAGCGCCGTCACGTCGTCGCGCTCCGCCGCGGTCGAGCCGGCCGGCGCGAAGGGCGCGAGGAAGCGCTTGCGGGAGTGGCCGACCAGCACGGGCAGGCCCAGCGAGACGATCGCGTCGAGGTGCGCGAGCAGCGCCCAGTCGTGGCCGCCGTCCTTCGCGAAGCCGAGTCCGGGGTCGAGGATCAGGTGCTCGTCGCGGATGCCCGCCGCGCGGGCGGCGTCCACGCGGCGCTCCAGCTCGGAGCGCACCTCGGCGACCACGTCGGCGTAGGAGGCGAGCTCCGTCATCCCGGCGCTGTGACCGCGCCAGTGCATGGCGATGTAGACCGCACCGCGCTCGGCGACCAGCGGCAGCATCGCCGGGTCGGCGAGCCCGCCGGAGACGTCGTTGACGACGACCGCGCCCGCGTCCAGGGCGGCCTCCGCCGTCGCGGCGCTCATGGTGTCGATGCTGACCCGGACGCCCTCGGCCGCGAGAGCGCGGACGACGGGCAGCACCCGCCCCTGCTCGGCAGCGGCGTCGACGCGCGCGGCGCCGGGCCGGGTCGACTCCCCGCCGACGTCGACGAGGTCGGCGCCGAAGGACGCGGGGCCGTCGCCGGTGGGGCGGGTCATCCCGAGTCCGTGCTCGACCGCGTCGTCGACGGACAGCCAGCGACCGCCGTCGCTGAAGGAGTCGGGGGTGACGTTGAGGATCCCGAGGAGCGCGGCGCGGTGGCCGGGTGCGAGATCGGTGACGGCGAGGCCCACGTCAGGCCTCCCGGGCGGCGCCGATCAGCGCGATGATCTCGGCGCGCGCGGCGGGGTCGGCGAGGGTGCCGCGGGCGGCGACGGTGACGGTCGAGCTGGCCCTCTGGCGCGCGCCGCGCAGCCGGACGCAGCCGTGCTCGGCGTCGACGACGACCAGCACGCCCTCGGGCGAGAGGCCGGCGTCGAGGACGTCCGCGATCTGCTCGGTGAGCCGCTCCTGCAGCTGCGGCCTGGACGCGACGGTCTCGACGACCCGCGGGAGCTTGCCGAGGCCGACGACCCGCTCACCCGCGCGGTAGGCGATGTGCGCGACGCCGGCGAAGGGCAGAAGGTGGTGCTCGCAGACGGAGCGGAAGGCCAGGTCGCGGACGACGACCGTCTGGGTCGCCGGCGGCTGCTCCCCCTCCTCGACGACCGCGAAGGTCTCGGCGAGGTGCGAGGCGGGGTCGAGGTCGAACTCGCCGAAGAACTCCTCGTACGAGTCGGCGAAGCGCTGCGGGGTCGTCGAGAGGCCCTCGCGGCCCGGGTCCTCCCCGATGGCCGCGAGGAGCTCGGCGACGGCGGCCTCGATGCGCGCCCTGTCGACCGGCACGGTGCTGCTACGCCGTCGTCGGGCGCGGGTTGATCAGCGGCGGCCGCTGCGGGGCGGCGGGCTCGGAGCTCTCCGAGACGACCGCGCCGTCGGTGGCGCCGGCGTCGATCGGCGCCTTGGCCGGCGGCATGGCGATCGGCGGGAGGTCGGAGAGCGGGCGCTTGTCGCTCGAGAGCCACTGCGGGCGCTCGTCGATCTTGCGGACGTCCTTGAAGATCTCGGCCAGCTGGTCGTGGTCGAGGGTCTCCTTCTCGAGGAGGTCGGCGGCGAGGCGGTCGAGGATGTCGCGGTTGGCGTTGATGACCTGCCAGGCCTCGTCGTGCGCCTGCTCGATCAGCTGCCGGGTCTCGAGGTCGACGCGCTCGGCGACCTGCTCGGAGTAGTCGCGCTGGTGGCCCATGTCACGGCCGAGGAACATCTCGCCCGAGGAGGAGCCGAGCTTCACCGCGCCCACGTTCGAGGACATGCCGAACTCGGTGACCATCTTGCGGGCGATCGAGGTCGCCTTCTCGATGTCGTTCGAGGCGCCGGTGGTCGGGTCGTGGAAGACGATCTCCTCCGCGACACGGCCGCCCATCGCGTAGGCGAGCTGGTCGAGCAGCTCGTTGCGGGTGGTCGAGTACTTGTCCTCGAGCGGCAGGACCATCGTGTAGCCGAGGGCTCGGCCGCGCGGGAGGATCGTGACCTTCGTGACGGGGTCGGTGTGGCGCATCGCCGCGGCGGCGAGGGCGTGGCCGCCCTCGTGGTAGGCCGTGATCAGCTTCTCCTTGTCGCGCATGACGCGCGTGCGGCGCTGCGGACCGGCGATGACGCGGTCGATCGCCTCGTCGAGTGCGCGGTTGTCGATCAGCTGCGCGTTCGAGCGGGCGGTGAGCAGCGCGGCCTCGTTGAGGACGTTCGCCAGGTCGGCGCCGGTGAAGCCCGGGGTCTTGCGGGCGACGACCTCGAGGTCGACTCCGCCGGCCAGCGGCTTGCCGCGGCCGTGCACCTCGAGGATCTTCTTGCGGCCGAGCATATCCGGGGCGTCGACGCCGATCTGGCGGTCGAAGCGGCCCGGGCGCAGCAGCGCGGGGTCGAGGATGTCGGGGCGGTTGGTCGCCGCGATCAGGATGACGTTGGTCTTGACGTCGAAGCCGTCCATCTCGACCAGGAGCTGGTTGAGGGTCTGCTCGCGCTCGTCGTGCCCGCCGCCCATGCCGGCGCCGCGGTGGCGGCCGACGGCGTCGATCTCGTCGACGAAGATGATGGCCGGCGAGTTCTCCTTGGCCTGCTGGAACAGGTCGCGGACGCGGCTCGCGCCGACGCCGACGAACATCTCGACGAAGTCGGAGCCGGAGATCGAGTAGAAGGGGACGCCCGCCTCACCCGCGACGGCGCGGGCCAGCAGGGTCTTGCCGGTGCCGGGAGGGCCGTAGAGCAGGACGCCCTTCGGGATCCGCGCGCCGACGGCCTGGAACTTGGCGGGCTCCTTGAGGAACTCCTTGATCTCGTGCAGCTCCTCGATCGCCTCGTCGGCGCCGGCGACGTCGCCGAACGTGACCTTGGGCGACTCCTTCGAGACCAGCTTCGCCTTCGACTTGCCGAACTGCATGACGCGGTTGCCGCCGCCCTGCATGCCCGAGAGCATCAGCCAGAAGAACGCGCCGATCAGGAGGATCGGGAGGAGGAAGCCGAGAGCGGAGAGGAACCAGTTGGTCTGCGGGACCTCGTCGTCGTAGCCGTCGGACGGAGCAGCGGTGGTGACCGCGTCCACGACCTCGGCGCCGCGCGGTGCCACGTAGTAGAACTGCACCTGCTTGCCGTTGTCGCCGTCGTCCTGCGCGAGGGTCAGGTCGACGCGCTGCTCGCCGTCGACGATCTTCGCGGAGTCGACCTTGCCGTCGGAGAGGAGCTGGAGCCCCTCCTGCGTGCTGATCTGCCGGAAGCCCGACATCGTGATCAGCGAGGAGCCGATCCAGACCGCCACGATCGCGAGGACGACGTAGAGAATGGGACCCCGGAAGATGCGCTTGACGTTCATGAATGTTGCGGGCGCAGGCCCGGCACCTTTCTGACGAGGAAATGTGAGTGTCAGGCTACCTCCCGCTCTCTGAGCGCGCGCCACGCGTTCGCCCTGGGCGGAGGAAGCGCGGGCTGGGCGCGGGGCGGCGGCGTTCGGCGCGCGGAACGGGCTCCCGACACTGCCTGCCTGCTGATCGAGTGGCCCGCGCAGCGGGCGTATCGAGATCCACCAGCGTCAGAAGACGAGGCTTCAGACCCGTCCTGCTGATGGCGGCGGGTCTCGATACGCCGCTGCGCGGCTACTCGACCAGCATGCTGGGCGCCACCGCCGCAGGCGTCCTCCGGTCACGCCGTCTCGCAGCATGCTGCGCGCCGCCGCAGCCGGCGGCCTCCGGTCAGGCCGTCTCGAGGAGGGGCTCCGGGTCGCGCAGCGCCGGCGTCAGGCCGCGGCGGCGGCGGGCGGCGGCCAGCACGGTGACGGCGAGGGCGCCGAGCAGCCAGAGCGAGAGCACCAGCACGGCGTTCGCGACGCCGATGCTGCCGCCGGCGATCAGGGAGCGGAACGCCTCGACCGTGTAGGTCAGCGGCAGCACCCCGTGCACCGCCTGGAAGAAGGCGGGCGCCGTCTCGATGGGGTAGGTGCCGCCCGCCGAGGAGAGCTGGAGCACGATCAGCAGCAGCGCGAGGAAGCGGCCGGGCGCGTCGAGCAGGGCGATCAGCGCCTGGTTGATCGCGACGAAGGTCAGGCTGGTGAGGACCGCGATCCCCATCAGCGCCGGGAGCTGCGCCATCTCGACGCCGACGCCGAAGCGGATCACCAGCGCGGCGAGCACGCCCTGCGCCACCGCCATCAGCGCGCCGGGGAGGTAGCTGCGCATCGCGATCACCCAGGCGGGCCGGCGGGCGGCGAGCAGGCGCTCGCTCAGCGGCGCGCTCATCAGGTAGAAGGCGAGGGCGCCGACCCAGAGCGCGAGGGCCATGAAGTACGGCGCGAGTCCGGAGCCGTACTCGGGCACGCGGTTCAGGCGCTCGGTGTCGAGAGCGACGGGGGCCGCGGCGACGGCGCTGAGCGCGTCCGCCTGATCCGACGTGTAGGACGGGACGTCGGCCGCCCCGTCGGCCAGCTTCCCGGACAGCGTCTCGGAACCGGAGGCGAGGGAGTCGACCCCTGAGGCGAGGCTGCCCGCGCCGGTCGCGGCGTCCGCGCTGCCCTGCGCGGCGGAGTCGGCACCGGTGGCGAGGGCGTCGGAGCCGGAGGCGAGCGAGGCGGTGCCCGAGGCGAGCGCTCCGGCCCCGCTCGCGGCGGAGTCGAGGCCGGTCGTCAGCGGGCCGACGCTGCCGGCGAGGGTGCCGGTGCCGGCGGCGACCTGCGCCGCTCCGGAGTCGAGGGAGGCGGCGCCGGTCGCGAGGGACTG
Source organism: Rathayibacter sp. VKM Ac-2929 (assembly GCF_022815495.1). NCBI lineage: Bacteria > Bacillati > Actinomycetota > Actinomycetes > Micrococcales > Microbacteriaceae > Rathayibacter > Rathayibacter sp. VKM Ac-2929. The sequence goes on along the minus strand of NZ_JALGRV010000001.1, from coordinate 132,605 downwards.
CGCCCCGGTGCTGAGCGACTGCGCGCCGGAGTCGGCGGAGGCGGCTCCGGAGGCGAGCGACTGCACGCCGGTCGTGAGGTCGGCGGCGCCGGAGGACACGGAGGCGGCGCCCACGGCGAGCGCGGTCAGCCCGCCCGAGGAGTCGCCGACGAGCGCCGAGGACCCGGCGGCGAGGGTCTGCGCGCCCTGGTCCGCGGCGGTCGCTCCGGACGAGACTCCGGCGGCTCCCGACTCGAGCTGCGTGAGGAGGGCGAGGCGCTCGGTGTCGGTGAGGGTGCCGTAGCCCGCGATCAGCGACCGGAGGCCGGTGTCGACCGTCGCCGCTCCGGTGGCCAGGGCGGGAGTGCTCGCGGCCAGCGCCGCCGAGCCGTCGCGCAGCGTCCCGGCGCCGGCGAGCGCCGCCGTCGCGCCGTCGGAGACGGAGGAGGCGCCCTCGGCGAGGGACTGCGCGCCGGTCGCGGCTGTCGCCGCTCCGGAGGACAGAGCGGCGGTGCCGTCGGCGAGGGTCGCCGCTCCGGCCGCCAGGTCCGCGGCTCCACCGTCGAGGGACTGCGCACCCGTGGCGACCGACTGCGCGCCGGCGTTCAGCGCGGCGGCGGACGACGGCAGCGCGGACGTCCCGTCGGCGAGCTGCTGCAGGCCGGAGGAGAGAGTCGCCGCTCCGTCCGCAGCGGAGTCGGCCCCGGTGCGGAGCGAGTCCGCCCCGGTGGCGAGCTGCGCGGTGCCGTCCTGCAGCTGCTCGAGGCCGACGACGAGCTCGTCCGAGCCGCTCGACGCGGTGGCCGCGCCGTCGGCGAGCTGCGTCGCGCCGTCGGCGGCCTGCTCGAGGCTGTCGTGCACGTCCGTGAAGCCGACGTAGACGTTCTTCAGGTACTCCTCGCCGACCTGCTTCTCGAGGGTCTGCGTGACCGTGCTGCCGATCGTCGCGGCGATGTTGCCGACGATCAGGTTGGCGCCGTCGTTCGTCGCGATCGACAACCGGGCCGCGGTCGCCGCCGACGGGTCGTCCCCGCCGACCGAGGCGACGTCGGCCGAGAAGCCGGCCGGAACGGTCAGCACTGCGTAGACGGCGCCGGAGGCGAGCTCGCTCGCGGCCTCGTCGGCGTCGGTCCGCGTCCAGTCGAAGTTCGAGGCGGAGGTGCTCGTCGTCAGCTCGTCGGTCAGCGCGTCGCCGAGCGCGAGGGCCGAGCCGTCGGCGGCGGTCGCGCCGGTGTCCTCGTTCACGATCGCCGCGGGGACGGTGTCGAGGTGGTGGGTCGGGTCGAGGTTCGCCGAGGTCAGCAGGCCCGCGTAGATCAGCGGGATGAGCGCGATCGCGGAGAAGACGACGACGAGCCGCGGGGAGACGGAGCGCAGACGGTGGAGGAGCCGGGGTGAGCGGCGGGTGGCGGAGGCGGGCATGGTCCTTCTACTTCGAGGAGTCGGGGGCGGGGGCGGTGAGCCGCGGCGATGCGACTCCGGTGACGAGGAGCTCGGCGATCTCGGCCGAGGCGGAGGCGACCGGGCGGCGGTCGTCGCCGTCGAGCAGCCAGCCGACGACGAGCCAGACGGTCCCGGCGGCGAGGAAGACGGCGAAGCGCTCGACCCGGGCGCGGTCGCCCGCCTCCTGCGCGGCCAGCGGCGAGAAGGCGAGCAGCCGCTGGGCGAGGAAGGCGACGACCGACTCCTGGACGGAGCGGGCGGTGCCACCGCTCAGCGCGCGGCGGTAGAAGTCGGCGTGCTCGAGCAGCCCCGAGAGCAGGCCGCGGACGACGCGCGGCACCGCGGTCTCCCAGTCGTCCTGCGGCGAGGGCGGCACGACGGCGGCGAACAGCGCGTGCATGCGCTCGAGCGCGGCGGCCTCGACCAGCGAGGGCACGTCGCCGAAGTGCTGGTAGAACGTCGGCCGGCTGACGCGGGCGGCCGAGCAGAGGTCGGTGATCGACGGCTGGTCGTCGCCGGGGTGGTCGAGCGCGACCGTGATCGCGGCGATCAGCTGCTCGCGCGAGCGGGCGAGGCGGGGGTCGGTCATGGTGCCTCCTTTACGTTCGTAACTTACATTACATCCGTAAAGGACTTTGGGGGAAGCGTCCCCCGTTGAGCGAGCAGCCGCGTCGCTCTCATGCTGATCGAGTAGCCCGCGCAGCGGGCGTCTCGAGATCCACCGTCACCGGACGTCGAGTCTGCAGACCTCCCTGCTGACGACGCCGGGTCTCGATACCCCCCTGCGGGGCTACTCGACCAGCATGGTGGCGCTCGGAGCGTCAAGTGGTCGGTGCCGCTCCGTCGGGCTCGGCGGCGAGGATCGTCGCGATCTCGGTGGTGTCGATCACGAGGGTGTCGTGCGGGGTGAGGCCCGGGCTCTTCGGGGTCGGCACGGGCAGGCGGACGAGCAGCGCGCCGGGGTCGACGCTGAAGCGGCCGCTCGTGGTGCGGCCGATCGGGTCGCCGTCGAGCTCGGCGAGCACGGGCTGGTCGAGCGAGAAGGAGAACTCGCGCCCCGGCCACTGGTGCAGGGACGCGAGGCCGTTGCGGTTGCCGGTCGCGACGTCGAGAGCGAGGCCGAAGCGGCGGCGCAGCAGCACCAGCTCGAGGTCGCCGTCGTCGAGGACCGCGCCGGCGGCGAGCTCGATGTTCGCCACGACCGAGCTGCAGTTGCAGGCCAGCACCATCAGGGTGCGGGTCGGCGGCTCCGGCTTCCCGTCGATCGTCAGCGTCACCTCGAAGCCGGCCTTGAACATCACCTCGGCGCCCGCCGCCACGTAGGCACCCCAGCCGACCCGCTTCTTCAGCTCGTCGTCGGTCTTGTCCATGATCTCCGCGTCCAGGCCCACGCCGCCCATCACCATGAAGACGCGCTCCTCGCCGTCGTCGAAGGTCGCCGTGCCGACGTCGATCGCCCGGTCCTGCCCGAGCAGCGCGATCTCGACCGCGTCGGCGAGCGCACCGAGCGGGATCCCGAGGTTGCGGGCGAGCAGGTTGCCGGTGCCGCTGGGCAGCAGTCCGTAGGGAACAGAGGTGCCGCGCAGCACCGAGGCGACCGCGCGCACGGTGCCGTCGCCGCCCATCGCGCAGACGAGGTCGGCGCCCGACTCGAGCGCGGCCCGCGCGGCTCCGGCTCCGGAGTCGTCGGCGCTGGTCTCGAACCAGAGCGGCTCGCGCCAGCCGGCGCGGCGGGCGACCGTGGCGACCACGTCCTGCGCGGCGCCGACGTCGTCGAACTTGCTCGGATTGATGACGACGGCGACCACGGGTCGCGCGGCCGTGGATCTCGCGGAAGGGGCTCTCACGCTCTCAGTCTGCTGTGCCGGGCGCCGGCTCCCGCACCGTGCGCCGCTCGAGGGTCGCCGCCGCCTCCGTCGCGAGGACCGCGCCGAGCTCGGCCGAGAGCGTCGCGGGCAGGGTCGGCGGGGCGTCCCAGCGCGGACCGGCGAGCAGGATCCCGCCGCGCTCGCTCGAGCGCCAGAGGGCGTCGACGCTGCCGGTGACGAAGCGGCGGATCCGCGTGGCGGACGCGGCGTCGACCCCGTCCGCCGTCGCGAGGTCGACCAGGTGCCGGTAGGCGATGCCGCCGAAGAGCGCGCCGTCGCCCGCACCCTGGTCGACGAAGACGCCGTCGGGTGCGAGGCGCGTGAGCAGGTCGTCGGCGGTGCGGGAGGCGTGCGCGAGCAGCCGTCCATCCGGACGCAGCCGGTGCAGCGCCAGCGCCGCGCCGATGTAGACGCCGTGGTTGTAGCTGAACGCCCAGTCGTCGCGGGCCGAGCCGCCCTCGCGGCCGATGCCGTCGGCGACGAAGCCGGTGTCGTCGTCGCGCAGGCGCACGTGCAGCCAGTCGAAGGCGGCGCGGGCCAGCTCCTCGCGGCCGTCCGGGCGGAGGCGCTCCAGCCGGGCGCCGAGGATCGCGAACGGCCCGTTCGCCGGCGCGTTCTTGTAGTCGAGCTGGCGGCGGCGCCAGGCGAGGCTCGCGCCGTGCCGGAGGTTCCAGCCTCGTGCGACCGCGAAGCGCCAGAGCCGGTCCGCGCGGTCGAGCCAGCGCCCCTCCCCGGTCGCCTCGCCGAGGCGGGCCAGCGCGCCGCCGAGCCACATCATGTCGTCGAAGTAGCCGTTGACCAGCCGGCCGCCGTTGCGGAGCCGGACGGCGCGGTGGATCCGCGCGGCGCGCTCGAGGTGCGCGTTGTCTCTGGTGCGCTCGAACGCGTCGACGGCGGCGTCGATCGCGTGCGCGAGCCACCAGTAGTCGAACTCGAGATCCGCGCGCAGCGACGTCGGGTAGCTCACGTGGTAGCCGAGCACCGGCACCGCGAACAGCCGTTCGAGGCTCGACTGCGCCGCGTCCGCGCGGGCGTCGGCCCCGGACCGGTCAGGCGTAGACGTGGGGAGCGAGGATCGCGACATCGCGGAGGTTGCGGTAGCGCTCGGCGTAGTCGAGGCCGTAGCCGATGACGAAGTCGTTCGGGATGTCGAAGCCCACGTACGCGACGTCGACCTCGACCTTGGCGGCGCGGGGCTTGCGGAAGAGCGCGCAGATCTCGACGGACTCCGCGCCGCGGCTGCGCAGGTTGCCCTGCAGCCAGGAGAGCGTGAGGCCGGAGTCGATGATGTCCTCGACGATCAGCACCTTGCGGTCGGTGATGTCGGTGTCGAGGTCCTTGAGGATCCGCACCACGCCGGAGGACTTGGTGCTGCTGCCGTAGGAGGAGACGGCCATCCAGTCCATCACGATGTCGAGCTTGAGCTCGCGGGCGAGGTCCGCCATCACCATGACGGCACCGCGGAGCACCCCCACGATGAGCAGGTTCTCGCCGGCGTAGTCGCGCTCGATGGCGCGGGCCAGGTCGCGGATCCGCTCGTGGATCTCGGCCTCGGTGAAGAGGACCTCGGTGATGTCGTCGGCGATGTCGGCTGCTTCCACCCGGCCACTCTACGGGCGGCGACGCCCTGCGCCCCTCCGCGAGATGCCACTTGTGCACGCCTTCCACGGCGTGTCGCGTGCACAAGTGGCATCTCGCGGGGGGAGATCACACGGGGGCGAAGACGAGAGTTGCGGAGACCCGGGTGGCGCGGACTCCGGGGAGGTCGACGCCCTTCTGGCCGTGCCAGTCGGTGACGAGGGCGGCGACGGCGAGGGTCTGGGTGCGGGAGAGGGCGACGCCGAACTCGTTCTGCACGACGAGGCGGATGATGCGCTGGCGGAGCGCCGGCGGATCGGCGGCCAGGCCGCGGGCGTCGATCGTGACGTGGCCCTCGTCGTTCTGGCCGACGAGCTCGAGCGCCCAGTCCAGCGCCATCGCGTCGAGCGCGTCGCCGTCCTCGCGGAGCTGGTCCGCCGTGCGGGCGAGCGCCTCGGCGACTCCCGGGCCGAGCTCGTCCTCGAGCACCGGCAGCACGGAGCGGCGCACGCGGACACGGGTGTAGCGCGGGTCGTCGTTGTGCGGATCGCTCCACGGCTCGAGGCCGGCGTCGGCGCAGGCCGCCACGGTGCTCGCGCGGCGGATGCCGAGCAGAGGGCGCCGCAGCACCCCGCTCACCGCCGCCATGCCGTGCAGACTCGCCGCGCCCGCACCGCGCGCGAGTCCGAGGAGCACCGTCTCGGCCTGGTCGTCGAGGGTGTGCGCGAGGAGGACCGCCGCGGCGCCCGTCGCCTCGACCGCGTCGTCGAAGGCGCGGTACCTCGCCGTGCGCGCCGCCGCCTCCGGACCGTCTCCGTCCGGCAGCACGGACACGACCTCGCGCAGCACAGGGGCGAGGCCGAGGGCGTGCGCCTGCTCCGATGCGCGTCGCGCGACCTCCGCCGATCCGTCCTGGAGACCGTGGTCGACGATCACGGCGCCGGCCCGCCGACCGCCGCGCTCGGCCTCGAAGGCGACCGCGGCCGCGAGGGCCAGCGAGTCGGCTCCGCCGCTCAGCGCGACGAGCACCAGGGCTCCGGAATCGAGCTCGTCGAGGGTCGCGCGCACCGCGCGCCGGATGTCGGCGACGGCGGGAGTCAGGCGGGGGCGATCGGGCACATCAAGTAACGTTAGGCCAGCGATCCGGCCTGCGAGCGCGCGCGTCCGCGCGCACTCCCCCGGCCGGTCCGACCCGCCGATGCGCCGCCCGCGGCGCCACCGACTCAAGGAGCGAACATGGCCGCATACGACGTCGTCGTAGAGATCCCCAAGGGCAGCCGCAACAAGTACGAGGTCGATCACGAGACCGGTCGCGTCTACCTCGACCGCGTGCTCTTCACCTCCTTCGTCTACCCGACGGACTACGGCTACTTCGAGAACACCCTCGGCCTCGACGGCGACCCCGTCGACGCGCTGGTGCTGCTCGAGTACCCCGTCTTCCCGGGCGTTGGCGTCTCCGTCCGCCCGGTCGGCGTGCTCAACATGAGCGACGAGGCCGGCTCCGACGCCAAGGTGATCGTGGTCCCCGCGAAGGACCCGCGCTGGCAGCACATCCAGGACATCGCGGACGTCCCGGAGCAGACCAAGAACGAGATCAAGCACTTCTTCGAGCGCTACAAGGACCTCGAGCCCAACAAGTGGGTCAAGGTCGAGGCCTGGGGCGACGCGGCCGAGGCCGAGCAGATCGTCCAGGACGGCATCAAGAAGCTGGCCGAAGAGGGCCACTGACCCTCACGGGTCTTCTCACGACGGAACCCGCCCCGTCGAGTCGACCGGCTGCTGCCGGCGCCTCGAGGGGGCGGGTTCTCGTGTCTTCGGGCGGTGCTGCCCGGGCGGCGCTACGCCGTCGGGCGGCCGACCATGCCGGTCGGAGTGCCCCAGATCGAGTGCACGCGCACCGGCGAGTTGGGGTTCGGCGCCTCGATCATCTGGCCGTCACCGAGGTAGATGGCCACGTGGTAGTAGTCGCCGGGCGAGTCGGACCAGAAGAGCAGGTCGCCGCGCTGACGCTGGCTGTAGGGGACGAGCTTGCCCTCGTTCGCCATGGTGTTGTACTGGTTCGTCGCGGAGTGCGTGCCGATGTACTCGCCGGCGCTCGCGTACGACTGCTTGGTGAGACCCGAGCAGTCCCAGACGTCCGGGCCCATGCCGCCGAGCACGTAGCGCTCGCCGAGCTGCGCCATCGCGTAGGAGATCGCGGTCTCGACCTGGTCGACCTGCGGCTCCGGGTTCGCCACCGGGACCGGCGCGGGCTGCGGTGCGGCCGGCTGCGGGAGCTGGACGGCGGGCTGCTGCGCGGGGGCCGCCGGCGCAGCGGGCTGCTGCGGTGCCGGCTGCTGCTGCGGCGCCTCGGGCTGGGGGGCGACCGGCTGCTGTGCGATCGGGGCCGAGGGCTGGTTCGCGGCCGGCGCGGCCGGGCGGGAGCCGGACGAGGCGGAGCCGGACGACGAGCCCGACGAGGGCTGAGCGGCGGCCGGTGCCGCGGCGACGGGCTGGGCGGCCGCAGCGTCGGCCTCGGCCTTCGCGGCGGCTGCGGCTGCGGCGGCCTTGCGCTCCTGCTCGCCGGCGAGGAACGCGGTCTCGATCTCGACGGTGGAGTCCTTGAGCAGGGCGAGCTGCGCGATGAGCTCCTCCGACTTCGCCTCCTGCGCCGCGAGGGCACTGCGGGCGGAGGCGGCAGCGGCGTCGGCACCCGTGCGGGCCTCGTCCGCGGCGTCGGACAGCTTCTGGTGCTCGACGACGGCGACGTCGGCCTGCTCGGCGAGCGACTCCGCGGTCTGCTTGTCGGCGAGGGCGTCGGCGTAGACGCGCTGCGACTGCTCGGAGAGCTGCGACATGGCGCCGAGCTGGTAAAGCAGGTCGCCCGCGTCCTGGCCCTTCGCGACGAGGCTCATCGAGAGGTCGCCGCCGGCGGAGCGGGAGAGGTGCGCGGCGAGGAGGCCGGCCCGCATCTGCGACGTGTGCGCCGTCGACGCCGCCGCGTTCGCGCGGTCCTCGAGTTCGGTGACGGCGGCGGCCGCGGCGTCGAGCGCCTCCTGGGCCTGGCGCCAGGCCTCCGCCTTCTTCATCGCGACGAGCGAGGCGTCGTCGACCGAGGTCTGCAGCCCGCCGATCAGCGCGGTGATCGAGTCGATCTCGGCCTGCTTGCTCGCCTCGTCGGTCTTCGCGTTCTGGACGTCGTCCCACGAGGGGTACGACGGGTCGTCGGCCTGGGCCGGCACGATGCCGAGCGACGCCGTGACGGCCGTCACCGCGAAGGCGGCCGAGACCGCCAGCGGAAGACGGCCCTTCCAGGCCCGCTCACGCGGGGCGGGGGTGAAGCTGCGGGCGGTCTTCTGCGCGTCAACCAAGTGTGACTCCTCGTGCGGCCATGAAGGGCTGAGCGTCGACGGCGGTGCCGTTGACGCGGGTCTCGTAGTGCAGGTGGCAGCCGGTCGAGGCGCCGGTGGTGCCGACGGCGGCGATCTGCTGGCCCGCCTCGACCCGCTGGCCGACGCTGACGTAGATGCCGCCGGGCATGATGTGCGCGTAGCCGGTGCTGATGCCGTCGCCGTTGCTGATCTCGATCCAGTTGCCGTAGGTGCCGAACCAGCCGGCGTAGGTCACCGTTCCGCTGTGGGCGGCGAAGATCGGAATGCCGCAGCCGCCGGCGATGTCGGTGCCGCGGTGGTACGAGCTGGTCGAGCCGCCGCCGGTCGAGAGGCTGCCGCGGGGGCCGAAGGTGCCGGTGATGCGGCCCGAGGCGGGGAGCACCCAGCCGGAGTCGCTGACCGCGGTGGAGCCGCCGCCCGGGGACGGGGCGACCGGGGCGCTGTAGCCACCGCCGCCGCCGGATCCGCGGGAGGGCGCCGCTGCTGCCGCCGCCGCCGCGGCCTCTCGGGCTGCTGCAGCCTGCTGGCGGGCGAGCTCGGCCTGCGCCTGACGGGCGGCCTCCTGCTCGGCGAGGATGCGCTGGCGCTCGGCCTCGCGGGCGGCGACGCCGGCCTCGTAGTCGGCGACAGTCGTCGACTCCGTGTCGCGGAGCGCGGCCAGCTGCTGCTCGAGCACGATGCTCTGGTTCTGCTGCTCGGTGAGCGCGGCCTCCGAGGCGGCCTGCGCGGCCGTGGCCTCGGCGAGCTTCGACTCGGCGGCGACGCGGAGCTTCTCCCTCTCGGCCTGCGCGACCTTCGCCTGGTCGCCGAGCGACTCGGCGGTGTTCTTGGTGGTGCTGGCCTGCTCGTAGATGGCGTTGGAGCGCTCGACGAGCTTCGTCATGTTGCCGATGCGGCCGAGGAGGTCGTCGGCCTTGCCGCCCTCGCCGTCGAGGAAGATGTTGACCGAGAGGTCGGTGCCGGTGGTGCGGTAGAGCTGAGCGGCCAGGAGGCCCGCCTGCTGCGTCGCGGCGTCGGCCTGATCGGCACTGGCGGTGGCCTTGGCCTCGAGCTCGCTCGCCCGATCGGAGGCGTCGTCGAAGTCCTGCTGCGCCGCGAAGTACTCCTCGCCGCGCTGCTCGGCGACCTGCTGCGCCGCCGCGACCTCGCTCTGCAGGCCGTCGATCAGCGAGAGGATGCTGTCCACCTGCGCGGCCGCCGCCTGGGTGTTGCCCTTCGCCGCCTCGACGTCGGCCCAGCTGGGGTACTCGACCGCCTGGGCGGGAGTGGCGACCAGCAGACCCGCGACCAGGGCCACCGCGGCCGAGACGAGGGCGGTGCCGCGGAGACGGCCGATCCGCGGCGCGCCGGAGCGGCGTGCGGGGCGGTTTCGGCGCGAAGAGTGGATCATGGGACCTCGGTGCTGGAGACGGACTACTCCCCCGACGGCGGTGCGGCTCCGTCGCGAGGAAGTGGCGATTCCGACCCACACTAGCCAAGCCCTCCCCGTACGCCTAGGAATCGGCGTCGCCCGTCCGGGGCACAGGCGCGCATCGACGTGCGGGGGCCGACCCGCGATCGGCGCCCCTCGAGGGCCGATTTTGCATATCCGGCCGGCTGTCCCTATGCTTGCGTGTCGGTAGTCATGGTGGGTCGGCCGCAGGGTCGCCCCGGCGAGCTTCCGGCCCCATCGTTTAGTGGCCTAGGACACCGCCCTTTCACGGCGGCAGCACGGGTTCGAATCCCGTTGGGGTCACGGATGAGGGTTACCACCGCAAGAGAAGTGCACGACCGCAGAACGGCCGGAGACGGACGGGATGTGAAAATCGAACAGCCTCGAAGGCAGTATGCTTGTCTTCGCAACGAGGCCCTGTAGCGCAGCTGGTTAGCGTGCCGCCCTGTCACGGCGGAGGTCGCGGGTTCAAGTCCCGTCAGGGTCGCAGAGAGGCCCTTCCGAGAGGAAGGGCCTTTTCCAGGAGACGACTCGTTCGTCTCCTCGCGGCATCGATGTCCTCGGACATCCTCGGCTGCAACGGCTCTGTAGCTCAGTTGGTAGAGCGCACGACTGAAAATCGTGAGGTCACGGGATCGACGCCCGTCGGAGCCACGGAAACCCTCGCCTAGCTTCTACATGGCGGGGGTTTCTTCCGTTGACGGGTCGTTCCCGAGCCCCACCGGTCGGGCCGCGCCTCACTCCGCAGAAGTCGTCGTACTCGATGCAGGAGTACGACGGATCTCGCGCAGCAGAGTTCGAGAGCGGCTGCTCGGCTCGTCGGATCGGCCTCGGCTCGCGAGAACGGCTCGATCCTGCGAGCCGGACGTGGTTCTGCGAGCCCGAGGTGCGCTCCGGGCGCTCAGCTGGGCTGCGTAGCCTGGGCGGGCCATGAATCCCGCCGCCTTTCCGCCGCCCGATCCGTCGACCGTCGCTCCTGAGCAGCCTGCCGTCGCCGCCGCGCCGCCGCACGGTGGGCCCGTCTTCGCCTGGGCGCCGCCGCCCGAGCCGCAGCCGTCGGTCGACGCTCCGTACTCCTCTCTCCTCTATCTGCCGGATCCGCGGGTGCGCTGGGGACTGCCGACGGCGGCGCTGACGATCGCCGGGATCGTGCTGCCGCTCGCGCTGCTGATCGTGCTGTTCGGCTTCGGGGTGCTGCCCTACTCCCCCGGGCTCGTGTTCGCGGGGTCGTTCGCCAGCTACCTGGTCGCGCTCGTCATCCCGTTCGCGGCGTCGAGGCTCCGCGGGCTGGGGTCGCTCGCCGCGGACTACGGGCTGCGGTTCCGCTGGATCGACGTGCCGATCGGCATCGGGCTGGGGATCGGCGTGCGGATCGCGATCGTCGCCGTGCTCATCGTGTTCTCGCCGCTGCTGGGCGAGGCGGAGAGCAACCTCGAGCTCGACCCCGACCCGCTGTGGTTCGTGCTGAGCTCCGTGATGATCCCGGTGCTGGTCGCTCCGATCGTCGAGGAGATCCTCTGCCGCGGGGTCGTCATGCGGGCGGTCCGCAACCGGATGCTGCGGACGAAGGGCGACGCCGCGCCGCCGACCCGCGGACGGCGCGTCTGGGCGGCGGTGTTCAGCGTGATCGCGTCGACGCTGGTCTTCGCTCTGCTGCACGGGCACCAGATGGTGAACCCCGCGACGGTCGTCACGCTGGGGACGACGACGGTGATCGCCGGGCTGGCGCACGGTTGGATCTCCACGGTGACCGGGCGGCTCGGCGCGGCGATCGTGTCGCACGCGACGCTGAACGGGTCCGCGGTGCTGCTGCTGGTGCTGGTGACGGCGCTGGGGTAGTCCCGGGGACGGCGGATCTCGATACGCCCGCTGCGCGGGCTACTCGATCAGCATGAACGGTGCCGCGGGTCAGACGTCGAGGATGCGGAGGACCGGGTCGAGGGGGAGCTCGCCGCGGACCTGGCGGTGCAGGCGCTCCATGTCGGCGTCGAGGGCGGCCGCGGTGCGTGCGGCGTCGGACAGGCCGTCGAGCAACTGCTGCGGGACCTGGCGGTCGTACTTGTAGTAGATCTTGTGCTCGAGGCTGGCCCAGAAGTCCATCGCGATGGTGCGGAACTGGACCTCGACGCAGACGTCGACCGAGCCTCCCGAGAGGAACACCGGCACCTCGACGATCGCGTGCAGGCTCTTGTAGCCGTTCTCCTTCGGAGTGGCGATGTAGTCCTTCACCTCGAGGACGCGGACGTCGGCCTGCGAGGTGAGCATGTCGAAGACGCGGTAGACGTCCGAGACGAAGCTGCAGGTGATCCGGACGCCCGCGATGTCGGTGACGGCGGCGGCGATGCCCTCGAAGGAGGTGTCGCAGCCCTTGCGCTCGATCTTCTCGATCAGGCTGTCGGCCGACTTCAGCCGGCTCGACACGTGCTCGATCGGGTTGTACTCCCGCATCTCGCGGAACTCCTCCTGCAGGATCGTCACCTTCGTGACGATCTCGTCCATGCCGAACTTGTACTGCAGCATGAACCGCGCGAAGTCGTCGCGGAGGGCGCGGATCTCGGCGACCGTCCCGGCGTCGAGCGCCTGCGCGACCTCGTCGCTGAGCGGGGGGACGGCGGGCGCCGCGCGGTCGGGAGATCGGGGTTCCACGGGGAGTCACCCTACGCGCGGGCACCTCGGGCCCGGATGTGAAGCGCCATCGGGGTTCCGAGGAGTCGCTGCTCCGTCACGCGGGGGACGACCCGCTCGATGTCCGCTGGCTAGCGTCGGAGGATGTTCTCCGCTCTGAACGTCTTCGGCATCCTCTACATCGTCGCGGCCATCGCGGTCGTCGTGATCGTGCTCGTGCTCGCCGTGCTGCTCTGCCGGCTCGCGATCGCCGCGCGCGAGAACCAGCTGGCGACCGTGCGCCTGCGCGAGCTGCAGATCGAGCGCCTGCTCCTCGACGAGGAGTGAGCACGGCGGGCTGCGCGACGCTCGGGCGAGCGCGCCGGCCGGAAGCACCGGTCAGGGCAGCGCCGGACGCACCTCCGGGCGGGACACCTTCGGGATCAGCAGTCCGAGCACCACGGCGACCACCGCGCCGATCGCGCCGATGACGAACGTCGTCTCGAACGCCTCCGAGCTCGGCAGATCGACGGCGCCGACCGAGACGGTCAGCTGCGCCAGCACGGCCGCGGTGACCGCGGAGGAGAGCGTCGTGCCGAGCGTGCGCATCAGTGAGTTCAAACCGTTCGCCGCCGCGGTCTCGGAGGCCGGGACCGCGTGCATGATCAGGGTCGGCATCGCGGCGTAGGCGAGGCCGAGGCCGACGCCGATCAGCGCGTTGATCACGAGGATCTGCCAGACCTCCGCGCCGAACGGGAGGATCAGCAGGTAGGACACGGCGATCAGTGCGGCTCCCGACACCAGCACCAGGCGCGGTCCGGACTGCGCCGAGAGCCGGGCGGCGAGCGGCGAGGTCGCCATCATCGCCAGGCCCGAGGGCGCCAAGACCAGGCTCGCCACGATCAGGCTGAGGCCGAAGCCGACGCCCGACGCGGCCGGCAGCTCGAGGCGCTGCGGCAGGGTGATCTGCGCGCCGAAGAAGGCGAAGCCGACGGCCACCGAGGCGAGGTTGGTGAACAGCACCGCGGGGCGGGCGGCGACCCGGAGGTCGACGAGCGGGCTCTCCTGGCGCAGCTCGTACCAGCCCCAGATCAGCAGGACCGCGACGCCGCCGAGGCCGGAGCCGAGGATGCCGGGGCTCGTCCAGCCCGCGTCGTTGCCGCGGGAGACGGCGATCAGGATGCCGCTGAGTCCGATCGCGAGGCCGATCGTGCCGACGACGTCGAAGCGGCCGGGCGAGCGCAGGGTCGAGACCGGGATGACGAGGAGCACGAGGACGATGTCGAGGACGCCGAGTCCGGCGGACATCCAGAACAGCACGTGCCAGTCGAGGTTCTCGGCGACCAGGGCGCTGAGCGGCAGGCCGAGCGCGCCGCCGATGCCGAGCGTGGCGCTGACGAGGGCGATCGCGCCGGGCAGGCGGTCGCGGTGCAGGGTGTCGCGGAGGATCGAGATGCCGAGCGGGATGACGCCCATCACCGCTCCCTGGAGGGCGCGGCCGACCACGAGCGTCCAGACGTCGTCCGCGAAGGCGCAGACGATCGAGCCGAGCACGAGGACGACGAGCGCGGCGAGGGCCATCCGGCGCTTGCCGTAGAGGTCGCCGAGACGCCCGGAGACCGGGGTGAGGATGCAGGCGCTGAGCAGGGTCGCGGTGATCACCCAGGCGGTCTCGCTCCGGTCGGCGCCGAGCAGGGTGGGCAGCTCCGACTGGATCGGGACGACCAGCGTCTGCATGAACGACGCGCTCATCCCCGCGAAGGCGAGGACGGCGGTGATCAGGCGGGGGCTGGGCGAGCGGGTGAGCGAGCGTCTGTCGGAGTCGGGCACTGCGGTCCTTCGTGTCGGCGGCGTGCAGGAGCGGGACGCCGGAGGTCCGGCGTCCTGCAGGGCGGGTCGTATTGCTCAGCTTTGCATCGCCGGGCCTCTGAGCCGAACCGACCGATGCTCGGAAACCTTCCCGATCGCTCTACCGGGCTGCCGCGGGCGGGACGAGGATGGGCGCATGATCGAGATCGAGAGCTGGATCGCCGGCTACGAGAAGGCCTGGGCGACGGACGACCCCGCGGATGTGGCGGCGCTCTTCACCGAGGGCGCGGAGTACTTCACGGCGCCGTACGCGGAGGCGATCACCCCGCGGGAGGCGATCGTGGAGTGGTGGGTCGCGGAGAGCGAGCCGGACGACCCGACGTTCGCGTGGGGGCTCGTCGCGCTGACGGAGACCACGGCGGTGGTGGAGGCGCGGACCATCTACCCGTCGGACCGCACGTACCTGAACCTGTGGGTGATCCGCTTCGCGGAGGACGGGCGGGCGTGCTCCTTCACGGAGTGGTACATGGAAGAGCCGAGCGACTCGGTGAGCTGAGGCGGGTGGGGGGGTCTCGATACGCCGCTGCCCGGCTGCTCGACCAGCATGAGCTGCTTGCTGATCGAGTAGGGCGCGGAGCGACCGTATCGAGATCCACCGTGTCTGGGACGGCTGGTCTCGATACGCCCCTTCGGGGCTGCTCGACCAGCATGAACGCGGGGCCGCTCCGGGGTGGGGTCAGAGGGCGGAGCCCGCGACGGCGAAGGTGTCGCAGGCGGTGGCGTCGGCGTCGAAGCCGGCCTGGAACCAGCGCTGGCGCTGCTCGGCGGAGCCGTGGGTCCAGCCCTCGGGGTCGACGGTGCCGGTCGCCTGCTCCTGGATGCGGTCGTCGCCGACGGCCGCGGCGGCGCTCAGGGCGTCGCGGTACTGCTCCTGCGTCACGGGCTTGAGATAGGGGGTCCCGGTCTCGTCGGGCACGGTCGAGGCGTCGCCGACCCAGGCGCCGGCGTAGCAGTCGGCCTGCAGCTCGAGGCGCACGGAGTCGGAGTCCGGGCCGGTGCCGCTGCGGTCGGCCGACTCCATCGCGCCGGTCAGGCTCTGGATGTGGTGGCCCCACTCGTGGGCCAGGATGTACATCTGCGCGAGCGAGCCGCCCGAGGTGTCGAAACGGGTGCGCAGCTCGTCGAAGAAGTCGGTGTCGAGGTAGATCGTCTGGTCCGGCGGGCAGTAGAACGGGCCCACCGCGGCAGTGGCGTTGCCGCAGCCGGTGCTGGTCTGGTCCTCGAAGACGATCACTCCGCCGGTCGTCGTGTAGGTCGCCCCGACGGAGCCCGCCGCGCCGGCCCAGTAGCGGTCGAGCGACTCCGCCGCGCCCTCGAGCCGGCAGTCGACCTCGGCGTTGGCATCGGCGCCGCTGTCGCAGGCGACGGCCGTGCTGGTGATCTGCTCCGGCGAGGATCCGCCGCCACCGCCGACGAGACCGCCGAGCCCGGACAGGTCGACGCCGAGCAGCTGCGAGAGCAGGGCGAGGACGACGACGCCCACGGCGCCTCCGCCGACCGCGATGCCGGTGGTGCGACCGCGCCGGCGGACCTTGCCGCCGCTGAGCTGGGAGTCGTCGTTGAAGGTCATGCGGTCAAACTAGCGCCGACCGAGGACACGCTGCCCGGGGTTGCGGACGGCCCCCGCGGCTCGGCCGGATCAGCCCCAGCGCGACTCGCTGGCGTCGCGGATGATGTCGAGCAGCGCCTCGCGCAGCGGACCGTGATCGAGGGTCCCGGGCAGCATGTCGACCTCGAGCCGGTGCGCGCGCTGCCAGGCCTCGCGGCCCTTGTCCGTCAGCGACACCAGCTGCCGACGGCGGTCGGCGGAGTCGCTCACGCGGGAGACGTGCCCCTCGCGCTCGAGGCGCTCGATCGTGCGCGACATGGTCTGCACCTCGACGTGCGCGGAGGCGGCGAGCTCCTTCTGCGCGGCCGGCCCGGCCTGCAGCAGGTGCAGCACGACCAGCCCCGCGTGGGTGAGGCCGATCTCGGCGAGCGCGCCGTGCCAGGCGTGCTCGACCATCCGGGACGCCGTGGCGAGGAGGCGGCCGGTGGGCCAGCCGTCCATCCCCTTGTCGTCGTCCGCGCGCATCCGCCCAGGCTAGTCCGCCCCGCCGGCCGGGCGGGACGGAGCCGCTGATCGGCTCAGGAGGCGAAGCGGTCGGTCGCCTCGATGAGGGCGTCGAGGATGCCCGGCTCGTCGAACGCGTGGCCGGCGTCCGGGATCAGGTGGAAGTCCGCCTCGGGCCAGGCCCGGTGCAGGTCCCACGCGGTGAACGCGGGCGTGCACATGTCGTAGCGGCCCTGGACGATGACGGCCGGGATGCCGCGGAGCGCGCCGACGTCGCGGATCAGCTGCCCCTCCTCGAGCCAGCCCTTGTGCACGAAGTAGTGGTTCTCGATCCGCGCGAAGGCCAGGGCGAAGGCGGGGTCGGACCACGCCTCGATCATCTCCGGCTTCTGCAGGAGCGTGATGGTCGAGGACTCCCAGGTGGTCCAGGCGACGCCGGCGGGGCCGTGCACGGCCGGGTCGGCGTCGTGCAGCAGCCGGTAGTAGGCCTCGATCAGGCTGCCGCTCGTGCCCGCCGGGATCACCGAGGTGTAGCCCTCCCAGAGGTCCGGGTAGACCGCGGCGGCGCCGCCCTCGTAGAACCACTCGAGCTCGGCCCGGCGGAGGGTGAAGATCCCGCGGAGGACGATCTCGGTGACGCGCTCGGGGTGCGACTCGGCGTAGGCGAGGGCCAGCGTGGAGCCCCAGGAGCCGCCGAAGACCTGCCAGCGCTCGATGTCGAGGTGCTCGCGGAGCTTCTCGAGATCGGAGACCAGGTACCAGGTGGTGTTGGTCGAGAGGTCGGCGTCCGGCTCGCTCGCGTGCGGGATGGAGCGGCCGCACATCCGCTGGTCGAGGAGCACGATCCGGTACTTCTCCGGGTCGAACAGGCGGCGGTGGGTGGCCGAGGCGCCGGCGCCCGGTCCGCCGTGCAGGAAGACGACGGGCTTGCCCTCGGGGTTGCCCGAGGCCTCCCAGTAGATCTCGTGGCCGTCGCCGACGTCGAGCATCCCGGTGTGGAAGGGCTCGATCTCGGGGTACAGAGTGCGCATGGGCCGCACACTACTGACGATCAGGGTCGGGGGAGGCGATTTCACGCGGCCCGGCCCCGGATGCGCCCGGGGGTTGCGCATCCGGGGCGGCGTCAGGCCTGTTCGAGGACCGCCTCGGCGCGCTCGGCGTCGCCCTCGGCCAGGCCGCGATCGATCGCGCGGCGGGAGGCGAGCCAGAGCACGGCTCCGGCGACGAGGACGAGCACCTCGGTGGCGGTCAGCGCCCAGATGATGCCGCCGAGACCGAACCAGAGGTTCCCGAGCAGCACGACCGGGACGAAGAGGACGCCCTGGGTGAGCGACATGGTGGTCGCCGCGAGAGCGCGGCCGGTGGCCTGGAACAGCGAGGTGAGCAGCCCCGCGAAGCCGTTCGCGATCATCGCCACGAGCTGCGCCGCGAGCACCACGGCGCCGAGGGTCAGCACGGCGGGGTCGTCGGCGAAGACCGCGAGCACCGGCTCGTGCAGCAGCCAGAGAGCGGCGGCCGCGAGCACGGTGATCGTCCCGACCGCGACGGCGGCCCCGCGGACCGCCGCGCGAAGGCGCTCGCGGTCGCCCTTGCCGTAGGAGTAGGCGAGCAGCGGCAGCACGCCGAGGGTGATGCCCATCACCAGGAACTCGGGGACCTGGGCGATGCGGACCGCGACACCCATGGCCGCGAGCGGTCCGTCGCCGTAGGCCGCGGCGAGGTTGTTGAGCACGAGCGCGGTCACGATCAGGAAGCCCGACTGCAGCAGCTCGCCGGCGCCGACGCCGAAGACGGGCTTCAGCACGCTCGCGCGCAAGGTGAACCAGCGCGGCGAGAGGTCGATGTGCTCGCTCCGGCGCTGGAGCCAGAGGGCGAAGTAGCCGACGACGAGCAGGTTGGCGAGGCCCACGGCGAGCGCCGCCCCGGCGACGCCGAGGTGCAGCACCAGGATGAAGAGGACGTCGAGGAGGAGGTTCGCGACGGTCGAGAGGAGCAGGCCGATCATGACCTGGCGGGCCGCGCCCTCCGCCCGCACCAGCTGCTCGAGGCAGAAGGAGGCGGCGAGCACGGGCACGAAGGCGAGGGTGACCGCGGTGAAGGCGCCGGTCGCGGCCGCCGTGGTCGGGTCGGCGCCGAGGAGCGCGACCAGCGGGCCGAGCAGGAGCAGGCCGAGGCCGCCGAGGACCGCGCCGGTCAGGATCGAGCCCCAGAGCGCGAAGGAGGCGACGTGCTTGATCTCGCCGGCCTGCGCGGGGTCGCGCTCGGAGGCGCCGAGCAGGCGCGAGATGAGCGCGCTGCCGCCGACCCCGAAGACTCCGCCGACGGCCATCACCAGCCCGAGCAGCGGGGAGCCGAGGGTGATCGCGGCGAGCAGGGTCGCGTCGTGCAGCGAGCCGACGACGCCGGCGTTGATGACGCTGTAGACGGCGGAGACGATCATCGCGGCGGCCATCGGCACGCAGAGGTGCACGAGCGCGCGGACGATCGGGGCGGAGGAGAGGTACCAGCGGTTTGAGCCGGGGGCGGCGGGGGGCGGGGTGGGGGTGTCGATGGCGGCGTTGGGGGTGTCGGTGCTGGGGGTGCTGTTGCAGGACATGGGCGGGCTTCTTCCGGGCAGGGTCGAGCGCGCGCCGAGGGTCGCCGGCACGGCGCGAGGAGGGAGGGCGCGCCGAGGAGGGCGCGGTCGGGGCACCACGGAGGGCGCGGTGAGGAGGCGCGCGAGGGAGCGGCGCGCGCGGAGGGGCGGAACGGGAGGCGGGGGCGGAGCGCCCGGACGCCTAGCGGGTGGGGGGCGGGAGGACCGCGGTGATCTTGGTCAGGAGCGCCTGCAGGGTGGCGCGCTCCTCGGGGTCGAGGGGTGCGAGGAGGGTCTCGTCGGCGGCGAGCATGGCCTCCTCGAACCCGGCGATGAGCTCGGCGCCCGCGGGAGTCGCGTAGACCCGCTTGCGGCGGTCGTCGCCTCCCTCGGTGCGCCGCTCGACGAGACCGCGGCGCTCGAGCCCCTGCAGGAGGCTCGTGACGCTCGCGGGGCTCGTGCGGCTGACCTCGGCGATCTCGCGCTGGATGACGCCGGGCGTCTGCGCGAGGTAGCCGAGGACGAAGGCCTGCTCGTGGCTGAGCTCGCGGGCGCGGATCCAGTCCTCGCCGGCCTTGCGCTGCGCCCACGCGAGCCAGCGGACGAGCTCGAGTCCGGAGGTGGGGCGGTCGCGGGGTTCGTGCATGCTCAGAAGACTAATGGTTAGAGGTCTAACGGTCAAGGATCGAAGGGGTGGGGTCTCGGTACGCCGCGTGCCGCGGCTGCTCGACCAGCATGCACGGGAGCGCGGCGGCGAGGGAGAGCGACAGCAGGCACGGGCGCGGGAGGGAGAGCGCGGCGACAGCCGCTCCTTGTGCGGGTCGAGGAGCGCAGCGCGTCTCTGGACCCCGCTTCCGATGCGGTGCGCAGGCGGCCGGACTAGCGTCGGCCGCATGAGCATGCAGCGCACCCCCGTCACCGTCGCCGTCACGGGAGCGGGAGGCGCGATCGGCTACGCGCTCCTGTTCCGCATCGCCTCCGGGCAGCTCCTCGGGCCCGACGTCCCGGTCCGGCTGAGCCTCCTCGAGATCCCCGCCGGCCTGCGCTCCGCGGCCGGCACCGCGCTCGAGCTGCAGGACGGCGCATTCCCGCTGCTGCGCGGCATCGAGGTCACCGACGACCCGGCCGCCGCGTTCGACGGCGCGAGCGTCGCCCTGCTCGTCGGCGCCCGCCCGCGCTCGGCAGGCATGGAGCGCGCCGACCTCCTCGCGGCGAACGCCGGCATCTTCGGTCCGCAGGGGGCCGCGCTCAACGGGCACGCCGCCGACGACATCCGCGTGCTCGTGGTCGGCAACCCGGCCAACACCAACGCCTGGATCGCCCGCGCGAGCGCCCCGGACATCCCGGCCGGGCGCTTCACCGCGATGACCCGCCTCGACCACAACCGCGCCGTCGCGCAGCTCGCCGCGAAGCTCGATGCTCCGGTCGACGCGATCTCCGGCGTCACGATCTGGGGCAACCACTCCGCCTCGCAGTACCCGGACGTCAGCCACGCGGTCGTCGACGGCCGGCCCGTCACAGACCTCCTCGACACCGCCTGGCTGCACGAGGAGTTCGAGCCGCGGGTCGCCAAGCGCGGCGCCGAGATCATCGAGGTGCGCGGTGCCTCCTCCGCCGCCTCGGCCGCGTCCGCCGCGATCGACCACGTGCACGACTGGGTCACCGGCACCGAGTGGACCTCCGCGGCGGTCGAGTCGGACGGATCCTACGGTGTGGAGGAGGGCCTGATCTCCTCGTTCCCCGTCCGCTCCGTCGACGGCGAGTGGCGCATCATCCCGGGCCTGGAGATCGACGCTCACTCGCGCGCAAAGATCGACGAGTCCGTCCTCGAGCTCCGCGCCGAGCGCGACGCCGCCCTGGCCTTCCTGGGGCGCTGACGCAGGCCGCGAGATTCCACTTGTGCACGCTTCTCACGGCGTGTCGCGTGCACAAGTGGCATCTCGCGGAGGGGGTCAGCGCTTGGGGGACTTTTCGGGGGTGGGGAGGGTGCCGTCCGCGCGGGCGGCCTCGTACCAGGCGTGCGCCTCCTCCTGGCGGGTCGCCTCGGCGCCGCTCGCGATCGACGCGCGGATGTGCTCGGGGCGGTAGCCGAACGCGGCGACCAGATCGCCGGCGTGCGGGCGCAGGCGCGCGAGCAGGCGGTCGATGTAGGAGGTCACCGCGAGCGCCCGCTGCGACGAGAGCCGGCCGTGCAGCAGGTACCAGGCGAGGTGCTTCTCGATCAGCTCGAGGCCGAAGAGGTCGCGGAGCCAGGTCAGCACCGTGCGCGTCCCGTCGTCCTCGATCGTGGCGAGCGCCTCGGTGAACGCCTCCCACTGCAGAAGCTCGGCGTGCGCGCGGGCGGCCTCGATCAGCTCGCTCTGGTGCGCGTTGAAGAGGCGGGCGGCCTCGTCGGCGGGCAGCTTCGACGCCGAGCGCAGGTGGGACGCGACTCCCGAGACCATGCTCTCGACGCGGTCCGTGAGCAGCTCGCGCTGCTCGTCGCGGAGCTGGCCGACGGAGCGGGCGGTCGAGCCGCGGTCGGCGACGACCTGCGCGAGCCGCCGCAGTCCGGAGTTGTTGACCGTCGCTCCGGCGACCTGGCCGACCGCGTAGCGGGCCAGCTCCCCCGGCTGCGCGTTCTTGAAGCGGCGGCCGACGTCGGTCAGCAGTCGCTTGGCGACGAGCTGCAGCAGCACGGTGTTGTCGCCCTCGAACGTCGCGTAGACGTCGAGGTCGGCGCGGAGCTGGGTGAGCCGGTTCTCGGCGAGGAAGCCGGCGCCGCCGCAGGCCTCGCGCGCCTCCTGCAGGGTGTCGAGGGCGTGCCAGGTGGACAGCGCCTTGAGACCCGCGGCGAGCGTCTCGAGGTCCTGCCGCGACTCGTCGGTGTCGTTCCTGCCGGAGAAGACGTCGTCGAAGGCGCGCAGCAGCCTGTCGTGCGCGAAGCCCGCCGCGTAGGTCGTCGCCAGGCGCGGCAGCAGTCGGCGCTGGTGCCGCTGGTAGTCGAGCAGCACCTCCTCGCGGTCGCCGCCGCCGGTGAACTGGCGGCGCTGGTCGCCGTAGGTGATCGCGATCGTCAGCGCGATCTTCGACGCGGCGACCGAGGCGCCGTCGAGCGAGACGCGGCCCTGCACGAGCGTGCCGAGCATGGTGAAGAAGCGACGCCCCGGGCTCGCGATCGGCGAGGAGTAGCTGCCGTCGGCCGCGACGTCGCCGTAGCGGTTGAGCAGGTTCTCGCGCGGCACGCGGACGTGGTCGAAGTGCAGGCGGCCGTTGTCGATGCCGTTCAGCCCGCCCTTGAGGCCGTCGTCCTCGCCGCCGACGCCGGGGAGGAACGCGCCCCCCTCGTCGCGGATCGGCACGTAGAACGCGTGCACACCGTGGTTCACGCCGCGGGTGACGAGCTGCGCGAAGACGACGGCGGCCCGGCCGTCGACGGCGGCGTTGCCGAGGTAGTCCTTCCATGCGGCGCGGAACGGGGTGGTCAGGACGAAGTCGCCGGCCTCCTCGTCGAAGGTCGCCGAGGTCGCGATCGAGGCGACGTCGGAGCCGTGCCCGGTCTCGGTCATCGCGAAGGCGCCGGGGATCTCGAGGCTCATGATGCCCGGCAGCCACTTCTCGTGGTGCGGCTGCGTGCCGAGGTGCAGGACGGCGGCGCCGAAGAGCCCCCACTGCACGCCCGACTTGATCTGCAGCGACGGGTCGGCGGTGACCAGCTCCTCGAAGCCGGCGATGTTGCCGCCGTGATCGGCGTCGCCGCCGAGCGCGACCGGGAAGGCGCGGTGCACGCCGCCCTCCGCCGCGAGGATGCTCATCTGCTGCGTGACCCGGGCGCGGTGCTCGGCCATCGGCAGGCCGTCGGTCCGGTGCAGCTCGGGGCGGGAGGTGAGGGCGCGGGTGGCGAGGCGCTGCTCGCGCCAGTCGCCGAGCAGCAGCTCGCCGAGGGCCGCGATGTCGACGCCGGGGGCGCCGTCCTCGTCGAGCCGGGCGTCGACCTCGCTGCCGAGCACGTCGACGGGCGGCGGCGGGGTGATCGGGCCGGAGCGGGAGCGGCGGACCCGGGAGCGCGATCCGGCGCGGTCGGCGGCGTCGGCGGCGGAGTGGGGGCGGGGCGCTGTGGTGCTCATGAGGAGGATCCCTTCGACCGTCTTCGGCTCGGACCGCTCGCGATCGGCCGGAGCGGAGGATCGAGCGGTCGATCCCGTCGCTGCAGTGCGTCGGGAGGCGGTGCTCCTGCACGGTAGGTCGGGTCGGCGGATCGCGGAAACGTTCCGTCGCGCGGCCACAAAGGGCGGCGGGAGCGGGCGGGGGCGGGTTGTCGGAACCGGCCAGCGGAGCGGGACGCGGATGCGCCGGTGGTGGGGCTCGGGTCTGCGGAGCCTCAGTGCCTGGGCGGGTGGGTCTCGATACGCCCCTGCGGGGCTACTCGACCAGCATGGAAGCGGGTGGGTCTCGATACGCCGCCTGCGGCGGCTACTCGACCAGCATGAGTCGGATCCGACCCTTGTCGATCGGCAGGCTCACGAGGGACGTGCTCCGCTCGTCTCCACCGCTGCCCTGGGGTGGCGGGAGGGGCGTGGCTAGGCTCGGGGCATGAGCGAGCCGCAGCTGCCTCCGCCCCCGCCGCCCCGTCGCGAGAGCCGGCCGGACTGGCGGCCGCCCACCTCGATGGAGTCGGTGCAGGCGCTGGAGTCGGCGCGGCCCTCGGGGCCCGGTACACCGTGGACTGCGGCCCGGCAGCGGCGCCCGGTGCGGGTCTGGGACCTCGTGCTGACGATGGTGCTGATCCTGTGCGCGCTCGGGGCGACGCTGCTGCTGTCCTACTTCGGTCTGTTCTTCGCGATGGCGAGCGACGCCTGCGGGGGCTCGAACGACTGCGATGGCGACCTGATCGGCTGGGGCGTGCTCGTCGCGGCCGGCGGGGTGTGGGTGCCGTTCCTCGCGGCTGTCGCAGTCTCCATCGTGCTGCTGGTGCGGCGGCGGATCGCGTTCTGGGTGCCGATCGCGGGGCTCGCGCTGTCGTTCGGCTGCACCGTGCTCGGCGGCTGGATGGCGACGGTCGGCTCGGGGTCCTGAGCGGCGCAGCTCGGCCCTACAGC
Source organism: Rathayibacter sp. VKM Ac-2929 (assembly GCF_022815495.1). Taxonomy (NCBI): domain Bacteria; kingdom Bacillati; phylum Actinomycetota; class Actinomycetes; order Micrococcales; family Microbacteriaceae; genus Rathayibacter; species Rathayibacter sp. VKM Ac-2929. The sequence goes on along the minus strand of NZ_JALGRV010000001.1, from coordinate 108,755 downwards.
CGATCAGGCGCCACCGCGGGGAGGCCCCGCGGAGTCGGCGTCGACGCGGGGTCGGCGCCGCGAGGTCAGCCCGTTCACGAGATCAGCGTCGCCTCGGGCTCAGCGCCGCGGCGGGCTCAGTAGGTGTCCCAGCCGGGGTCCTCGTCGGGCTCCTCCGGCGGGACCCAGTCGTCCTCCGGCGGGGCCGAGGACACGGGCGGGCCGGACCGCTCGCCGCCGAAGGACGGGCGGGCGCCGGACGACCGGCCGGCCGTCGACCGCGCTGCGGGCTGACGCCTCGCGGGGGCCGCCTCCTGGTTCTCGTCGGGCTCGGCGATCACGGGAGTCTCGCCGGCGACGACGGCGAGCACCGCCGCGCCGTAGGTGATCAGCTTCTTCTGGCCGACGCCGCCGATGACGCTGAGGGCGTCGATGGTGGTCGGCTCGACCGTGGCGATCTCGCGGAGGGTCGCGTCGTTGAAGACGACGTAGGCCGGGACCGACTGCGCGCGGGCCTGAGCGACGCGCCACTCCCGGAGCCGCTCGAACAGGGGCTGCGCCTCGGCCGAGAGGTCGGACACGGTGGAGCGGCCGGAGCGCGACGAGCCGCTCGAGCGCGCGGGGCGCTCGGGCTCCTGCCGCAGCTCGACCTTGCGCTCGCCGCTCAGCACGGACGACGACTCGGGGGTCAGCACGAGCGTGCCGAAGCCGTCGTCGTTCACGCCGAGCAGGCTCTGCGCGAGGAGCTGGCGGGCGACTCCGCGCCACTGGGTGTCGCTGAGGTCGGCGCCGATCCCCCAGGTCGCGATCGAGTCGTGCTTGTGCTGGGTCGTCCGCGGGGTGGTCTTGCCGCGCAGGATGTCGATGATGTGGCCGGCGCCGAACTGCTGGTTGCGCTCGCGCTTGAGCCGCACCACCGTCGAGAGGAACTTCTGCGCGGCGACCGTGCCGTCCCACGAGGCCGGCGGCTCGAGGCAGGTGTCGCAGTTGCCGCAGGGGGTGCTCTCCTGGCCGAAGTAGGCGAGGAGGTTCATCCGGCGGCACTGCACCGTCTCGGAGAGGGCGAGCATCGCGTCGAGGTGCGCGGACATCCGCCGCCGGTGCGCGAGGTCGCCCGGGGACTCGTCGATCATCCGGCGCTGCTGGACGACGTCCTGCAGGCCGTAGGCGAGCCAGGCGGTGGAGGGCAGGCCGTCGCGGCCGGCGCGACCCGTCTCCTGGTAGTAGCCCTCGACCGACTTCGGCAGGTCGATGTGCGCCACGAAGCGGACGTCGGGCTTGTCGATGCCCATGCCGAAGGCGATGGTGGCGCAGACGATGACGCCCTCCTCGCGGAGGAAGCGCGACTGCGCGGCGGCCCGGACGCGGGCGTCGAGACCCGCGTGGTACGCGACCGCGTCGAAGCCGGCCGCGCGCAGGGCCTCGGCCGTCGCCTCGACGCTCTTGCGGGAGAGCGCGTAGACGATGCCCGCGTCGTCGGCGTGCTCGCGCTTGAGGAAGTCGATCAGCTGCTTGCGCGGCTCGACCTTGTTGACGATCCGGTACTGGATGTTGGGGCGGTCGAAGCTGGAGATGAAGTGGCGGGCCGCGCCGAGGTGCAGGCGGGTGGTGATCTCGCGGTGGGTCGCCTCGGTGGCGGTCGCGGTGAGGGCGATGCGCGGGACGTCGGGCCAGCGCTCGGCCAGCTCGCCGAGGGCGAGGTAGTCGGGGCGGAAGTCGTGGCCCCACTGGCTCACGCAGTGCGCCTCGTCGATCGCGAACAGGGCGATGCGTCCGCGGGCGAGGAACTGCTTGGTGCCCTCGTTGCCGAGGCGCTCGGGGGCGACGTAGAGGAGGTCGAGCTCGCCGTCGAGGTAGGCGCGCTCGACGCGCTGGCGCTCGCCCATGTCCTGGGTGGAGTTGAGGAACTCGGCGCGGACGCCGTTCGCGCGCAGGGCGTCGACCTGGTCCTGCATCAGGGCGATCAGCGGCGAGACGACGACGCCGGTGCCGGGCCGGACGATCGACGGGATCTGGTAGCAGAGCGACTTGCCGCCGCCCGTGGGCATCAGCACGACCGCGTCGCCGCCGCCGATGACCTGCTCGACGATGGCCTGCTGCTCGCCGCGGAACGAGCCGTAGCCGAAGACCCGCTCGAGGATCTCCTGGGCCGCGGCGGAGGAGCCGGCCGGGGCGTCCGCGGTGGGGCGCTCGGCGGTCGAGAGGGCGGTCGCGGTCGGCTCAGTCACCCGTGGAACTCTACCCGCCGCCTCCGACGCGGCCCCGGGCGAACGGCGTTCTGGGGAGGGTCGCGGCAGGTGCGGGGCTGGGGAGGAGGGACGGGCGCGGCGGAGTGGCGGGCGCCGGGGTGCCTCCGGCTCGCGGAACGGCCTCGGGCACGCGGGAATCGGTCGATCCCGCGAGCCGGAGGTGGAATCACGAGCCGGAGATGGGCGATACGCGGCTTCGGCACGCGGAAGCATCTTCGGCACGCAAGAACCGCCCGACTCCACGAGCCGGGGGTGTAATCACGAGCCGGAGGTCGATGGGAGCGGGCGGGCCAGAAGCCGGCGGGCGGGGCGCGGGGCGGCGGGGTCGGCGAGGGGCCGGCGGGGTCAGAGGTCGGTGATGGTCTTGGTGTCGCCGTCCCAGAAGCGGATGCTCGCGAGGCCGACGGTGAAGGGCTCGCCGAGGAGGGGGACGGCCCGGCCGAGCTGCTCGGCGCGGAGGCGGCGGGACACGCTGATGTGCGGTGTCCAGGACTCGGGCAGCGAGGTGGGCACGGCGCCGGGCATCAGCTCGGTCGCGCGGGCGTGCAGGGCGTCGAAGGCGGGCGAGCGGACGGCTCCCCAGGCCAGCACGAATCGGCCGGCGTGCGGGAACAGCAGCACGGCGCCGAGCTCGACGGTCGCCGGGAGCGCGCCGAGCGCGCCGGGCGGCGGCGGTGTCAGCTCGGGGCCGGCGAGGAGGGTGAGGTGCGGGCGGTTGCTGGCGGACGTGTGCAGCGCGAGGCTCGGGATGCCGGCCGCCTCGAGCGCCTCCCACTGGCCGCGGATCCGCGCCTCCGACTCCGGGTCGAGGAGGACTTCGAGGCTGCGCATGCCCCCATCCTGCCGCGCCGGCCGTCCCGCTCTCGGCCGCTCGCCCGGTCCACGCCCGCGCGCCCGCGCGACCCTCCAGAAGTTGCGGTGGTCGACGGCGACTACCGCAACTACTGCGTTGTCGACGGGTCGCGGCGTACGGGGAGGCTCGCGAGCACCCAGGAGTTGCGGTAGTCGGGCGCGACTACCGCAACTTTTGGAGAGTGGGGAGAGGGGTGGCCGGGGGCGGGGTGGGTCAGCCGATGGTCACCAGGGCGGAGAGGAGCTCCGGGGCGCGGCGGTCGAGGATGCGGCCGCCGACGCGGATGCCGATCAGGGCGAGCACGGCGCCGAGGACCACGGCGGCGGCGAGCGCGCCGAGGCCGAAGCCGAGGCTGCCGCCGACCAGCGAGATCGTGCCGAGGATCAGCGAGGGCAGGGAGAGCACCACGGTGGCGCCCATGCTGCCGAGCATCACGACGCTCGAGATCATCCCGGAGCCGGGCGGGGTCTTCAGCGGGCTGTCGCCGGGGGCCGGCACGGGGTAGACGACCAGCGCGGACGCCACGCTCGAGACGCCGAAGCCGCTGAGCACCAACGCGAGCGACATGCCGAGGACGGCGGGGATCGACTCCGGCCGACCCGCGTAGAGGCAGGTGCCGACGGTGACGATCAGCACGGCCGGCACGCCGATGAGGCCGGCGGCGATGACGCGGCCGGCGCGGTCGGCCGAGCCGGCGACTCCGGAGCTGACGTGCGCGGCCCAGGCGGTGCCGTCGTAGGAGACGTCGGCGCAGAGGGTCACGCCGAAGATCAGCGCGATGAAGAGGGAGGAGAGGACGACCAGCATCGAGCCGCCGCCCTGCAGCGCGCTGTAGAAGACGGCCAGCACGACGACCGCGGGGATCACCAGCAGTCCGCGGCTGTAGCGCGGGTCGCGCCACCAGTAGCCGAGGGCCCGCGCGGCGATCGCGCCGGTCGGGGTGCCGGGGAAGCGGCCGAGGAGACCGATGCCCTGCGCGCCCGAGGCGACCTGCGAGGAGGACGCGGCCGGCTCGGCCAGCGCGTGCCGCAGCGCCCGGGCCCAGAGCCAGACCACGGCGGCGAGCGTGGCGACGCCGATCGCGAAGCGGCCGACGGCGACCGCCCACTCCCCCGCGACGATCGCGCCGGGGACGCCCCAGATCGCGCCGAGCGGCGACCAGCCGAGGGCCGAGGCGACGACGGGGAGCATGTCGAGGCCGTCGCTGATCACGGTGGTGAGTCCGATGAACAGCGGTCCGAGCAGGATCACGACGACCAGGACGACGCCGCCGATCACCTCGCGGTAGCGGCGGCTCGAGCCGAGGCCGGTGGTCAAGGCGCCGATGAGGCGCGAGGCGACCACGCAGGTGGCGACGCCGATGACCGCCGAGACGAGGCCGGGCAGGATGCCGACGGGGTTGCTCCACCAGGCCGCCGCGGCGGCGAGCGCGCCCAGCGAGGTGACGATCCCGGGGAAGCCCGCGAGGCCCGCGGCGGCGAGGCCGAGCATCAGCGTCCGGAGCGGGATCGGGAAGGTCGCCAGGGTCGGCAGGTCCAGGCTCTGGTCCGAGCCGGAGACGAAGATCGGACCGAGGACCCAGCCCAGCAGCAGCGCGGAGCCGCCGAGGATCAGGGCGACGTTCGCGAACGCCGGGTCGGAGGCGCCGAGCGCGATCAGCCCGACGACCACCAGGCCGAGCACGCCGACCGCGTAGAGCCCGCCGAAGATCACGCCGATCAGCTGCCAGACGTTGCGGGTGAGCGTGTTGCGCAGCAGCAGCAGGCGCAGCCTCAGGAGATGCGCAACCATGCCGGGCCCTCCTGGTGGGTGCGGCCGCCGACGAGGTCGACGAAGCGCTCCTCGAGGCTGGAGCCGGCGCGGACCTCCTCCAGCGTTCCGGCGGCGAGGACCCGGCCGTCGGCGATGACGGCGACGCGGTCGCACATCCGCTCGACGAGGTCCATGGAGTGGCTGGAGACGATGACGGTGCCGCCGGAGGCGACGTAGCCGGTGAGGATGTCGCGGATGTTCGCGGCGGAGACCGGGTCGACGGACTCGAAGGGCTCGTCGAGCACCAGCAGCCGCGGGGCGCGGACCAGGGCGCAGGCGAGCGCGATCTTCTTGGTCATGCCGGCGGAGTAGTCGACGACGAGGGTGCGGTCGGCGGGGTCGAGGCCGAGCAGGGCGAGCAGGTCGTCGGCGCGCTCGAGGACGGTCGGGCGGTCGATGCCGCAGAGCAGGCCGTAGTAGGTGATCAGCTGCAGGCCGGTGAGGCGGTCGAAGAGCTTGACGCCGTCGGCGAGCACGCCGATCAGCCGCTTGGCCTCGAGGGTGTCCCGCCAGACGTCGACGTCGTGGATGGTGACGGTGCCCGCGTCGGGGCGGAGCAGGGCGGTCGCCATCGAGAGGGTGGTCGTCTTGCCGGCGCCGTTGGGGCCGACGAGGCCGAAGAAGGAGCCGGCCGGCACATCGAGGTCGATGCCGGCGACGGCCTCCTTGTCGCCGAAGCGCTTGCGGAGGCCGCGGATGCGGAGGGCGATCTCGTCCTGGCGGCCGGTGGCGTCCGGGGCGGCCCAGGCGGGGGCGGGGGTGGCGGTGGCCGGGGTCGCGGTGCTCGGGCTCGCGACGGCCGCGGTCGCGTCGTGCCGATCGACGCCGTCCTGCGGGGAGTCGGTCGCGTGCTGCGGGGTGCCGGTCGGCGTCGTGCCGTTCGTCCCGTCCATGGGAGTCCCTTCGGTGCATGTGTCCTCGGGGCCGCGGTGGGCGGCCGCTCCTCCACGGTAGCGAGGGGCGGGCCGCGCGGCATCAGTCGCGGGGAGGAGGGGGCGGGGCCGCGCGGAGGAGGGGCGGAGGGGGGCGTGTCTAGGCTGAGCCGCATGCCCACGCTCCTTCTCGTCCGTCACGGGCGCACCACGGCCAACACCGCCGGGATCCTCGCCGGACGCACCGCCGGGGTCCGGCTCGACGACGTCGGGCGCACGCAGGCCGCGCGCACCGGGGAGCGGCTCGCCGCGGTCCCGCTCGCCGCGGTCGTGTCGAGTCCGCTCGAGCGGTGCCGGCAGACGGCGCGGTACCTCCTGGAGCGGCAGGACGGCTCACCGGCGACGCCGATCGAGAAGGGGATCACCGAGTGCGACTACGGCGAGTGGCAGGGGCGCTCGCTCCGGGACCTCGCCAAGGAGCCGATGTGGTCGGTCGTGCAGAACCAGCCGTCGGCGGCGGTGTTCCCCGGGGGTGAGGGTCTGGCCGGGATGCAGGCGCGCTCGGTCGCCGCGATCCGGCGGCACGACGCGGCGGTCGCGGCGGAGCACGGGGCGAACGCGGTGTGGGCGGCGGTCAGCCACGGCGACATCATCAAGGCGGTGCTCGCCGACGCGCTCGGCATGCACCTCGACCTCTTCCAGCGGCTGTCGGTCGGGCCGGCGTCGGTGTCGATCATCCGCTACGGCGCGGGGCGGCCGGACGTGATCGCGATGAACACGGAGGCCGGCGACCTGGGCTGGCTGCGGGCGTCGGCGCCGGCCGAGGCCGAGGCGCCGGTCGGGGGCGGGGCGGGGCACGAGTAGCGGCGCAGAACATCAGCTGAGAGGGGTGGGCCTCGGCTGTGGGGGGAGGGACACCGCTCTCAGCTGATGGTGTGCGGGGTGGATCTCGATACGCCCGCTGCGCGGGCTACTCGATCAGCATGGGGCGACCGCTGCGCGGGCTGCTCGATCAGTGGGAAGGGGCGGCGCCCGCAAGGGCGTCTCCTCGGCGTGCAGGGGCGGGTCAGGCGGGCGCTCGTAGACTGGGGGCATGCCCATCGTGCACGGATTCGACTGGCCGGACCGCGTCGTCGTGGGGACGATCGGCTCCCCCGGCTCCCGCTCCTTCTACCTGCAGGCCCGCACCGGGCCGCGCGTCGTCAGCGTCGGGCTGGAGAAGCAGCAGTCGGCGCTGCTCGCGGAGAAGATCGACGAGATCCTCGACCAGCTGATGTCCGCCGAGGGCAACCCGGCGAGCGTGCCGCCCGGCACTCCGCCCGAGCTCGTCGACAACGAGCCGCTCGACCAGCCGGTCGCCGCCGAGTTCCGCGTCGGCAGCCTCAGCCTCGGCTGGGACCCGTCGACGGCGCAGGTCGTCATCGAGGCGTACCCGGTGGTCGAGGGCGACGACGAGGACGACCTCAGCATCGACGACTCCCCCACGCTGCCCGACGAGATGCTGCAGGTGCGGATCCCGGTCGGCACCGCCCGCGCCTTCGCCAAGCGCACGCTCGAGATCGTCGGCGCCGGCCGTCCGCTCTGCCCGCGCTGCGGCGAGCCGATGGACCCCGACGGGCACGACTGCCCGCTGACATGACCGACGCGTCCGAGCCGGCCGCCGAGCAGCCCGGCATCGAGCTGCCCGCCGACTCCGAGCTGCAGAGCGGCGAGCTGGAGCTGACCGGCCGGATCACGGTCGCCTCGAACGCGACGTTCCTCGGCAGCATCGGCGGCACCTCCGTCGTCTACAAGCCGGTCGCCGGCGAGAAGCCGCTCTGGGACTTCCCGGACGGGCAGCTCGCGGGCCGCGAGGTCTCGGCCTACCTCGCCTCGGAGGCGCTGGGCTGGAACGTCGTGCCGCGCACCTGGCTCCGCGAGGGGCCGCTGGGCGTCGGCATGGTGCAGCTCTGGCAGGACATCGATCCGGAGCAGGACGCCGTCGACCTGGTGCCCGCGGACGCGGTGCCCGAGGGCTGGCGGCACGTCCTCGACGGCAGCGACGCCGAGGACCGCGACATCTCGCTCGTGCACGAGGACTCGGCGGCGCTGCGGCGGATGGCCGTCTTCGACGTCGTGGTCAACAACGCGGACCGCAAGGGCGGGCACGTGCTCGAGATGCCTGGCGGCCACCGCTACGGCGTCGACCACGGGCTGACCTTCCACGTGGAGCACAAGCTGCGGACGGTGCTCTGGGGCTGGGTCGGCGAGCCGCTGACCGAGGACGAGCTGTCCGCGCTGCAGCGACTGCGCGCGGCGATCGACGGGCCGCTCGGCGCGGCGCTGTCCGAGCTGCTGCTGGACGAGGAGATCGCGACGTTCGCCAAGCGTTGCGACCGGCTCCGCTCCTCCGGTCGCTTCCCGGCACCGCGCGGCAGCATGCCCGCCGTGCCGTGGCCGCTGTTCTGACCACGTATACGGGGGATCCAGAGGGAAAACAGACTCCTCAGAACCCATGTAGTACTTTCGCCTATGCACGCCACTTCACAGATTGGAAAGTTGCATGCCATTAACACCAGCGAAGGTCGAAAAGGCCCTGCTGCAATTCAATTACTTTCCTAGGATTGCCAAACGAGCAGACGAATTCCCGCCATGTTTTTCCTCGGAGGACTTCACGTCCGAATTGGCGAGCAAGCTGATCAATATTCCGATTGCGCGGAAGGATGGTTTTGGCGTTATCTCGGCGCGGAGCACCAGATTTGATTTAGCGCCACGTAGCCTTGAAATTCCGCACCCGCGTGCGTATGCCAATCTAGTAAGGAACCTGAAATCCTCCTGGCCAGAGTGGGAAGAAGTCGTCGAGAACGAGGTAAGTGCGATAACAGTTCGACTTCATGAAGACGGCAGAATTTTTTCGATGGAAGCATTGGCAGACAGGAGCTCCTTACTTTCTCCAGGAGACCGATTTGAAGCTCATGTAGACATAAGCAACTTTTACGGCTCGATCTACACACATTCGCTCCCTTGGGCCATCCACGGCGTAGACGCCGCGAAGAAGATCCGCGAAAATGCGGGCGAATGGTCGAATCAACTGGACAAGAGGCTACGAGAATCTCGACGCCGAGAAACAACCGGAATTTCTGCCGGGCCGGGCACTTCCAGCATTATCGGAGAAATTCTTCTAACTCGGGTCGACACTCGACTGACTGCGCAAGGTTTTAACTATCTGCGCTTTATCGACGACTACTACTTTTACGCGAAATCCCGCGAAACGGCTGAACAATTCGTGGAAGCGCTGCGAGCTGAGCTGCTGAATTTAAAGCTTTCTATTCATCCGGGTAAGACTACTATCAAAGAGCTCCCTGTTGCCGCCACGCCGCAATGGATGCGTCGACTCCGTTTGATGGGGCGGGAACTCTCAACACAAACTCGCGTTCTTGATCTACTTGCCGAGGCAGTCGCCGTCGCGAACGAGGATTCCGAAAACGGTGTCCTCAGGTTCGCGTTAGTTCAGATTGAGCATGCACTTTTAAAGGATAACCTATTAGATTCGGAAAAGATGGTGGTTTTAAATCGCCTTCTTCATCTTGGCTATCTCCGTCCGGTCGCAGTTGGTATAGCCTGCCGCATCCTCCTTGTCTTCGGGTCTGAGAAAACGGCGGAATTTGCGGATGCCCTGAATCTTATTGCGCAAGCCCATTCTCGGACACTGCGCACCGATGCAGTCACGTGGATTCTCTACACACTCTTGGCGGCCCAGCAGATTCCGTCAGCAAAAACACTCGACGCAATTGTCTCATCGGCCGATTGCCTCGCGCTAGCACTTCTCGCAAAACACGAGAAGACACGAGGCCACGCGATGCAATTTCTCGATAATTTTGAGGCATCAGAGCCAAGCGATTACCGCAGAGACGAGTATTGGCTTTTATACCATGAACTGTCCCTCAAAACGACCCTGCGAAGCAACGTGCCTTTGAACTATTATTCCGAGCTAAAGCCTCTTCGAGACGCTGGAGTCAGTTTCGTTAGCATCCCGAACAACGAGTCGAATAGTGATGATCTACTTTCAGCCTTTATCGCCAATTTCCAGTCTTACAGCGCCCCCAACTACGGAATCTTCTATTAAGAGGACCTATTATTCGGCTCGACCTAGCAGGAGTGTTGTATCCAGACGGATACTGGCTGAAGTTTATGTAGGACACGTACTCTCCTCGCGGAGCCGAGAACGAGAGTAGCTACGCCTACAAACATTAGATAAATTTGACTGGGTCATCACGCATGAGAAACGAAAGACCTGCGCTCCGGTTCAGTTTTCTAGAAGCCCCAGCCGCGGCCGAACAGCTCGTCGCCGGGCGGTCGTCCGCCGGGAGCTGCCCCGCGCGCGCCGAGGTACGACGACACGACGGCCGCACCGAGGTCGTCCGCCTCGGGGTTCACGACCGAGCCGCCGACGCGGCGGGCCAGCGAGTCGATGAAGCGGGCGAGCCCCGGGTCGTCGCCGAGCCGGAAGAACGTGGTGTGCGCGCCGAGGCGGGTGGAGGCGTCGAGCTCGCGGACGGAGACGGCGACGGTCACCGGGTCCGGCGGGTAGTCGAAGTAGATCTGCCCGTCCGGCTCGAGGTGCGCGGTCGGCTCGCCGTCGGTGACGATCAGCAGGACCGGCAGCGCACTCGGGTGCTTGCGGAAGTGCCGGTTGGCCAGCAGCAGGGCGTGGTGCAGGTTGGTGCCCTTCTCCCACTCCGCGTCGAGGCCGACGAGCTGCTCGACCTCCATCACCTCGGCCTGGCGGCCGAACGCGATCAGCTGCAGCTCGTCGCCGCGGAACCGGCTCGAGATCAGGGTGTGCAGGGCGAGCGCGGTGCGCTTCATCGGCACCCAGCGGCCGTCCATCGCCATCGAGAACGAGGTGTCGACGAGGAGGGCGACGCACGCCTGGGTCCGCGCCTCCGTCTCCTGCACCTCGACGTCGCCGATCTCGATCCGGACGCCGGCGCCGGTCTCGCGGCCCTCGCCCGCGGTGCGGGTGAGCGCGTTGGTGAGGGTGCGGGTGACGTCCCAGGCCTCGGTGTCGCCGAACTCCCACTGCCGGGTCGCGCCGGAGCGCTCGCCCGCCGCGCCGGCCCGGCGCACGTCGCGCGCGCCCTGCCGGCCGGAGATCGTGTCGGCGATGTCCCGCAGCAGCGCCTTGCCGAGCTGGCGCATGGCCTTGGGAGTGAGGGTGAGGGCGCCGTCCGAGCCGCGGCGCAGGGTGCCGGAGTCGCGCAGCGCCTTCTCGAGGCGCTTGAGGGTCTGCGCGTCGACCGCCGCGTCGTCGCCGAGGCGGCGGGCCAGCAGATCGAGGTCGAGGTCGTCGAGGTTCGAGCGCTCGTGCGGCTGCGCGAGCTGGTCGGCGAGCGCGTCGAGGTCGGCGAGCTCCTGGAAGACGCCGGTGCCGTCGCCGAGGCCGAGGCCCTGCTCGCCGTCCATCCGCTCGGAGCCGCCCCAGTCCTCGCCGGGGCGCAGGCCCCGCAGGGTCTCGTCCAGCTGCCCGAGCGACTGCATCAGCTCGGGGGTGCCGAAGGCCTGCTGGGCGAGGGCGTCGAGCTCGTCGCGCTGCTGCTGGGTCATCGAGTTGCGCATCCGCTGGGCCGCGGCGGCGCGGGCGGCCAGGGCGTCGATCAGCTCGTCGACGGTCTCGGGCCGCTCGGGGAAGTACTCGCCGTGCTGCGCCATGAAGGCGTCGAACTGCTCGGGGGTGGCCTCGCCGCGGGCGTGCGCCTCGAGGAGCTGGTTGAGGTCGCGGAGCATCGCGTCGATCGCCGCGCGGTCCTCGTCGCTCGCGTTCTGCAGGGCCTGCTTCATGCCCTCGAAGCGCTGCTCGAGCATCTCGGCGCCGAGCAGCTCCTTGATCTTCTCGAAGTCGGCGCGGGCCTCCGGGCTCTGCCAGCGGTAGTCCGAGAGCTCGGACACCGCTGCGGCGGGCGAGGGCGGCAGGCTGTCGAGCTGGATCTCGGCGAGGGCGCGGTCGCCGTCGTCCATCTGCGTGTCGCGCGCGAGCTGCTTGCGCTCGGAGAGGACGGCGCGGTCGAGCAGCTCGCGGACCTCGCGGAGGGTGCCGTCGAGGCCGTGCTTCTGCGTCAGCTCGCGTCGGCGCTCGGCGACCCGGGCGGCGAGGTCGTCGAGACCCTGGCCGTCGCGGCCGCCGCGGCGGAGGAACTCGCGCATCGCGCGCTCGGGCGAGGTGCCCGCCATGACGTCCTCGCCGATGGCGTCGAGCGCCTCCGCGAGGTCGACCGGCGGGGCGAGCGGGTCCGGGCCGCCGTCGTAGCGGGAGTAGCGGGCGTCGCGCCCGAGCCGGCGGTTGCCCCTAGGCACGCGAGCGCCCTCCGGGCAGCGGGCGTCCGGCGGACAGCGGGAGTCCGGCGGGCAGCGGGAGGCCGATGGCCAGCGGCTCAGCCATAGACGGCCTCGCCCCCGCCCGTCTCCTTGCTGAGCTTGCGGGAGAGGTAGAGGCCCTCGAGCGCGAGCTCGACGGCGCCCGCGCGGCGGCCCGCGCCGACGGCCTCGAGGCGGTCGGCGATGTCGTCGTAGAGGGTCGACTCACCGAGGACGGGCAGGGCCGCGAGGAACTCCTCGGCCGTCACCTGCTCGCCCGTGGTGATCATCGCACCGTTCTCCACTGCGGTGACGAGCGGGGTGAGGTCCAGCCCGCGCAGGTGCGCGCGGACCGTCTCGGCGGTGGCCTGGCGGAGGAGGTGGTCGAGGATCTCGTCCTCGCGGCCCTCCTCGCCCGACTCGAACTCGATCTTGCCGCCGAGGACGTCGACCGCGGTCTCGAGGTCGATCGGGCGGGCGACCGCCTCCTCCTCACCGCGCCGGGTGGCCCGGTGCAGCGCGGCGGCGGCGATGGTCTCGGCGCCGGCGATGGCGAAGCGGGCGCTCACTCCGCTGCGCTGGTCGACCGAGGACGACTCGCGCAGCGCCCGGGTGAAGCGGGCGAGGATCTCGATCAGCGCGTCCGGGACGGTGGCGACGAGGTCGGCCTCCTGGCGGATCACGGCGACCTCGTCGACGAGCGCGGTCGGGTAGTGGGTGCGGATCTCGGCGCCGAAGCGGTCCTTCAGCGGGGTGATGATCCGGCCGCGGTTCGTGTAGTCCTCGGGGTTGGCGCTGGCGACGACGAGGACGTCGAGCGGGAGCCGCAGGACGTAGCCGCGGATCTGGATGTCGCGCTCCTCCATCACGTTGAGCATCGCGACCTGGATGCGCTCGGCGAGGTCGGGCAGCTCGTTGATCGCGACGATGCCGCGGTGGCTGCGCGGGATCAGGCCGAAGTGGATGGTCTCCGGGTCGCCGAGGCTGCGGCCCTCGGCCACCTTCATCGGGTCGACGTCGCCGATGAGGTCGGCGACGCTCGTGTCCGGCGTGGCCAGCTTCTCGACGTAGCGCTCCTCGCGGCCGCGCCAGGCGACGGGCAGCTCGTCGCCGAGCTCGTCCGCCCGGCGCCTGCTGATCGAGGTGATCGGCTCGTAGGGGTGCTCGCCGAGCTCGGAGCCGTCGATGACGGGCGTCCACTCGTCGAGCAGGCCGTTGAGCGTGCGGAGGAGGCGGGTCTTGCCCTGGCCGCGCTCGCCGAGGAGCACGATGTCGTGCCCGGCGATCACCGCCCGCTCGACCTGGGGGATGACGGTGTCCTGGAAGCCGTGCAGGCCGGGCCAGGGGTCGCGGCCCTCGCGGAGGGCGTCGAGGAGGTTGTCGCGGATCTCGGTGCGGAGGGTCTTCTGCGCGTGCCCGGAGGCGCGCAGCTGGCCGAGGGTGCTGATCTGGGGGCGCATCACCTCTGCAACGCTACGCCGCGGGTCCGACATGCGGTGGGGGTGCGCGGGATCCGTCGGGGTGCTAGCGGTGAGCGCGGCAGCGGCTGAAAGGGCTCGAAGGTTCGGCGGGCAGCCTGGGGGGATGACCGGTCCCGTCCTCCGCTCGGCCCTCGTCGGCGCGACGCTCGCGCTCGGCGTGGGGCTCGCCTCCTGCAGCACGACTCCCACCGCTCCCGGCCCCGAGGCGCGCGAGCTCGTCGGGGCGAGCAGCGTCGCGGAGGGGCTCGAGGCGCCGTGGTCGGTCGTCTTCGTCGACGACGGAGCAGACGGGGGCGGCACGGCGCTCGTCAGCGAGCGCGACAGCGGACGGGTGCTCGAGCTCGCGGCGAACGGCAGCACCCGAGAGGTCGGTGTCGTCGAGGGCGTGGTCGCCGAGGGCGAGAGCGGGCTGCTCGGGCTGGCCGTCGACGGCCGGACCCTGTTCGCCTACTCGACCGCGGCCGACGGCAACCGGATCCAGCGGTTCGCGCTCGAGCGCGAGGCCGGGGCGTACGCACTCGGTGAGCCGGAGACGATCCTCGACGGCATCCCGGCCGCTCGCACGCACGACGGCGGGCGGATCGCGATCGGCCCCGACGGCATGCTCTACGCGACCGTCGGCGACGCCGGGCGGCGCGAGGCGGCGCAGGACCTGGGCGAGCTCTCCGGCAAGATCCTCCGGATGACGCTCGACGGCGCCGTGCCCGACGGCAACCCGTACCCGGGGTCGCTCGTCTGGAGCAGCGGGCACCGCAATCCGCAGGGCCTCGCCTGGGCGGAGGACGGCACGCTCTTCGCGAGCGAGTTCGGGCAGGACACCCGGGACGAGCTGAACGTGATCGAGCCGGGCGCGAACTACGGCTGGCCAGAGGTCGAGGGGATCGCCGGCGAGGACGGCTTCGTCGATCCGGTGCAGCAGTGGGAGCCGGGCGCGGCCAGCCCGAGCGGGATGACCGAGCTGGACGGCGTGCTCTATCTGGCGAATCTGCGCGGCGAGGTGCTGCGCGCGGTGCCGGTCGCGGATCCGTCGGTCTCGACCGACTACGCCGTCGGCGAGTACGGCCGGCTGCGCGACGCGGTGGCGGCTCCGGACGGCGACCTGTGGTTCGTGACGAGCAACACGGACGGCCGCGGGTCGCCGGGCGAGGCGGACGACCGCATCGTGAGCGTGCCGCCGCCGGCGTGACGCGCGCGCGAGACGTCCCGCTCCCGTAGTGGCGTCCCGGTGCTGCGGGACGCCGCGACGGTTCGAGGTAGCCTCGGGGGGCGCGTGAGGCGCCGGGGGGCAGCAGGCCGCTCTCATAGGCGGCGATCACGAGCTGGGCGCGGTCGTGGGCCGAGAGCTTGGTCATGACGCGGTTGATGTGGGTCTTGGCGGTGTGCGGGGAGATGACGAGGTCGTCCGCGATCTCCTGGTTGGAGCGGCCGCGCGCGACGAGCAGCAGGACCTCGCGCTCGCGGTCGGTCAGCTGGGCGAACTCCGGCGGCTCGACGAGCGGCGGCGACGCCTGGGGCGCGAGGACGTAGCGGGTGATCAGGCTGCGGGTCGCAGCGGGCGAGAGGAGGCTGTCGCCCGCGTGCACGGCGCGGACGGCGGCGGCGATCTCCTCCGGCTCGGCGCCCTTGCCGAGGAAGCCGCCGGCACCCGCGCGCAGGGCGGCGATCAGGTACTCGTCCTCCTCGAAGGTCGTGAGGATCAGGACCTTCGTCGCCGCGAGCTCCGGGTCGGCGCAGATCAGGGCGGTGGCGCCGATGCCGTCGAGCTCGGGCATGCGGATGTCCATCAGGACGACGTCCGGGCGCAGGCGGGTCGCCAGTTCGACCGCCTCGCGGCCGGTGCGCGCCTCGCCGACGACCTCGATGCCGCTCTCGCTGCTCAGGATGTCGGTGACGGCCTGGCGGATGAGGGGCTGGTCGTCGACGACGAGGACGGTGGTCATCGCGGGTCCTCCACTGAGGTCGGGGTCGGCGATGCCGGCGGGAGCGACGCCGACGGCACGACCGCCGCCTGAGGCAGCGGCAGCGACGCCGCCACCCGGTAGCCACCCGGTGTCGCTCCCGTCACCACCGTGCCGCGGACGGAGGCCACGCGCTCGCGGAGGCCGAGCAGCCCGTGCCCGCTGCCGCGCTCGGGGTCCGGACCCGCGACGGCCGCGACCGGGTTCGCCACGACGATCTCGACGCGCTCGTCCGACACCGCGACGAGGACGTGTGCGCGGTGCTCCGCGCCGTGCTTGTGGGCGTTGGTGAGCCCCTCCTGGACCACGCGGTAGGCGACGAGATCGACCGCCCCCTGGACGCGGTCGAGCGCGCCCTCGGTGCGGACGGTGACCTGCAGGCCGTCCTCGCCGAAGCGGCGGACGAGCTCGTCGAGCCGGTCGAGGCCGGGCTGCGGCGACGTGCCGGCCGCCTCGTCGGTGCGGAGGACCTCGAGGAGGTCGCCGATCTCGCCGAGGACCGATCGCGCCGCGCTGCGGATCGTGCTCAGCGCCTCGCGCGCCTTCTCGGGCCGGGAGTCGAGGGCGGAGCTCGCGACCCCGGCGTTGAGGCTGATCACCGAGATCTGATGCGCGACGGCGTCGTGCAGGTCGCGGGCGATGCGCAGCCGCTCCTCGCTGACGCGGCGCCGCGCCTCCGACTCCCGGGTCTGCTCGGCCCGCTCGGCACGCTCCGTCACCGCGACGATGTACTCCCGGCGCGAGCGCGTGGCGTCGCCGGCGGCCGCCGCGAAGAGCACCGTGACGGCGTACTGCACGGCCCGGGCGTCGAGCGGGCTCACCGCCGCGCCGACGACGCTCAGGAGCACCACCGCGACCACCGTGACCCCGGTCACGACGAGACCGACCCGGCGGGAGCTGCGGTTCGTCACCGCGAACATCGCGATCGCCGTCGCGAGGACGACCCCCGGCGCGAGCAGGCCGAGGACCGCCGCGGCGGCCGACAGCACGACGATCGCCGCGAGCACCGGGATCGGCCGGCGCCGCCGCAGCGGCAGCAGGACCGCCGGCGCGAGCACGATCGCGAACTCGAGCAGGCCCGAGGGCCGCTGTGCGGACCCCTGGAACGGCGCGAACGCCGCGGCGACGATGATCGCGGCCGCGAGGGCGTCGCCGAGCCACGACCGCAGCCGCGGGTGGGCCTGCATCCGCGGCGTCATCCCCACATCCTGGCGGAGTGCGCGCACCGCGGCGTCACCCCGCCGCGGTGCTCCGCCTACCGCGACCGCGGTACGGCGGGGACACCCTGCGAGGGACGCGCGATCGGGCGGCGCCGCTCAGGCTGGAGGGGCCGCTCCGGAACCCGCCGGGCGGCGGAGGGAGTCCCATGAGCACGCCCATCATCTCGGTGAGAGACGTCCGCAGGTCGTACGGCCGAGGCCAGAACCGCTTCGAGGCGCTGAAGGGCGTGAGCTTCGACATCCAGGAGGGCGAGAGCGTCGCCATCGTCGGCAAGAGCGGCTCGGGCAAGTCGACCCTGATGCACCTGCTCGCGCTGCTCGACGCCCCCAGCACCGGCGTGGTCGAGCTCGAGGGAGTGGACACGAGCACGCTCAAGGGGCGCCGGCTCGACGTCACCCGCAACCGCACCTTCGGCTTCGTGTTCCAGCAGTTCTTCCTCACGCCGAACGCGTCGGTGCTCGACAACGTGGTGCTGCCGATGAAGATCGCCGGGATCGGCCGGGCGGAGCGCAAGCGCCGCGGCCTCGCCGCGCTGGCCCAGCTCGAGCTCGACGACAAGGCCGGCAGCAGGGCCGTCGACCTCTCCGGCGGGCAGAAGCAGCGGACGGTCATCGCCCGCGCGCTCGTCAACAACCCGCGCATCCTGTTCGCGGACGAGCCGACCGGCAACCTGGACACGACGACCGGCGGAGTGGTCGAGGACATCCTCTTCGCGCTCAACCGCGAGAACGGCATCACCCTGATCGTGGTCACCCACGACGAGGAGCTGGCCGCGCGCTGCGACCGGCGCCTGATGATCCGCGACGGCCTGCTGGTCGAGGACTCCGCGGCGGTGGCCGCATGAAGGCCGTCGACCTGATCGGGACCGCGATCGCCAACACCTTCCGCTCCCGGACGCGCACGCTCCTGACGATCCTCGCGATCTTCGTCGGTGCGTTCACCCTGACCCTCACCAACGGGCTCGGCACCGGCATCAACGCCTACATCGACGACACGGTCGACGGAGTCGGCGCCTCGGACGTGATGACCGTGTCGAAGACCTCGGAGTCGGCGACGGGCCTCGGCTCCGGGCCGGTCGAGTACGACCCGGACGCGATCGCGAGCGGGGCGGCGGGGCCTCCTGGGCAGACCGTCGTCGCGCTGACCCCGGCCGACCTCGACACGCTCGCCGGGGTGGAGGGCGTGCTCGACGTGCAGGCGGTGAAGTCGATCTCGGCCGACTACGTGGCGGCGGGCGACGGCGCGAAGTACGTGATCGGGATCGGCAGCCTCGTGGAGGGGCAGACCGTCCAGCTCGCCGCGGGGGCCGGCCTCGACGACGCGTCGACGCAGCTCCAGGCGGTGCTGCCGGTGTCCTACGTCGAGCCGCTCGGCTTCGCGGACGACGCGGCGGCCGTCGGCACGACCGTGTCGATCGGCGTCACCGACGCGCAGCGGACGCCGCACGTGGTCGAGGCGACGATCGTCGGCGTCGCGGAGGAGAGCATCGCGGGAGCGGGCGGGGGCCTCGTCACGAACGACGCGCTCACCGACGCGCTGTTCACGACGCAGAGCATCGGCGTGCCGGCGGACCAGGTCGACCGCTTCGCCCAGGCGAGCGTGCGCTTCGACGCGGCGGCGGACGACGAGCAGGTCACCGCGCTCAAGGACCGCCTCGCGGACGCCGGCTACACCGGCACCACGGTCGCGGACCAGCTGGGCACGATCAAGGCCGTCGTCGACGGGATCGTGCTGGTGCTCAACGCCTTCGCGGTGATCGCGCTGCTGGCGGCGAGCTTCGGCATCGTCAACACGCTGCTGATGAGCGTGCAGGAGCGGACCCGCGAGATCGGCCTGATGAAGGCGATGGGGATGGGCAGCGGACGCGTGTTCGCGCTCTTCAGCATCGAGGCGGCGTTCATCGGCTTCCTCGGCAGCGCGATCGGCGCGCTGCTGGCGGTGGCGGCGGGGACCGGGCTGAGCGGGGTGCTCTCGGGCTCGCTGCTCTCGGACCTGCCCGGGCTGACCCTGATCGCGTTCGACCCGGTGTCGATCCTGACGGTGGTGCTCGTGGTGATGGTGATCGCGTTCGTGGCGGGGACGCTGCCGGCCGCGCGGGCGGCACGGGCGGATCCGGTGCAGTCGCTGCGCTACGAGTAGCACTCCGGGGCCTGCCGCTGCAGAACGTCGGCTGAACGTGCGGCTCATCGCTCAGGGGCGATGAGGAAGCGTCTCAGCCGATGTTCTGCGTCCGTCAGCGGCCTCCGGCTCCGCTGCCCTCGGCTGCGCTGCCCTCGTACTCCGCGTCGGTGATGTGCTCGGCCCAGGCCGTGGTCGTCGCCGGGTCGTCGGCGGCCTCGAGGACGGCGAGGTGCTCCATGAAGACGCCGGGCGCGGAGGCGTGCCAGTGCTCCTCGCCGGGCGGGGTGTAGAGGGTCTGGCCGGCGTGCACCTCGAGGACCGTGCCGTCGCGGCCGCCGAAGCGGGCGACGCCCGAGGTCACGTGCAGGTACTGGCCGCGGGCGTGCGAGTGCCAGGCGGTGCGGGCGCCGGGGGCGAAGCGCACCCGGGCCATCGTGGTGCGCTGCTCGTCGTCGTGCGGCACGACGATGGTGTCGAGCCAGACGTCGCCGGCGAACTGCTCGGGCGGGTTCTTGACGGTGGGGGTCGTCGGTTCGATGTTCACGGGGTCCTTCTTCCGGGACGGACGGGCGGGGCGCGCTGGCGTCTCCGTCGCCACGCTAGGCCGGAGTCGGAGCACGGGACAGGCCCTGGCGGTACACGTTCCGGCAGGGCCTCGCTCGCGCGTGCACAGCGGTGTGGAGTGGTCGGGATCCCCCTTCCCCCAGCCCCGAGGAGACCCCGTGCCCGAGACCACCCCCAGCCCGCTCCGCGCCACCATCGGCGACCTCGCTCCGAAGATCGTCCGGCTCACCGAGGACGTGCTCTTCGGCGACGTGTGGGAGCGCCCCGAGCTCGCCAAGCGCGACCGCAGCCTGCTCACGCTCTCCTCGCTGCTCACCGGCGGGAGCACGGTGCAGCTCGACGCGCACATCCGCATCGGCCGCGACAACGGGCTGACCGAGGCCGAGATCGTCGAGGCGTTCACCCACCTCGCCTTCTACGCCGGCTGGCCCAAGGCGCTCTCGGCGATCGACGTCGCGAAGCGCGTCTTCGCGGAATGAGCACGCGCCGCAGCACACGCCGCAGCACGCGCCGCTCCGTCTCGGAGCCGCTCGTAGGGTGGTCCCGGAACGACCTCGACGAGCGGAGACGACGATGACGAACGCGCAGGACGACGAGCGCCGCCAGGCGGTGGCGGGGCCGACCTGCCCCTTCGGCGACGAGGCGTTCGAGGACGACGGCGGCACGACGCTCCGCTGGCTCGGCATGGCCGGGTTCCTGCTCACCTCGCGCGGCACCTCGCTGATGATCGATCCGCTGCTCGGCGGCTTCGACATGCCGGTGCTGATCGACTTCCCGATCGCCGCCATCGCCGTGCCGCGGCTGGACGCGGTGCTGGTGACGCACAGCGACAACGACCACTTCAGCCGGCCGACCTGCCGCGAACTCGCGCCGGTGACGACCGCGTTCCACTCGACGCGGTACGTCGCGTCGGAGATGACCGCCGAGGGGCTGCCGGCCCACGGGCACGGGATCGACGACGCGTTCGAGGTCGGCGGTGTGAGCGTCCGGCTCACCCCGGCCGACCACGCCTGGCAGAACGCGTTCCCCGAGCCGGGGCAGCGCTTCTTCGAGGAGGAGGACGCCTGCGGCTTCTGGCTCGAGACGCCGGACGGCACGGTCTGGGCGCCGGGCGACTCGCGGCTGATCCGCGAGCACCACCTGACCGGGCCGAGCCCCGACGTGATGCTCTTCGACTTCTCGGACAGCGAGTGGCACTTCACCTTCGAGGGCGCGATCGAGATGGCGGACGCGCATCCGACGTCGCAGCTGCTGCTGCACCACTGGGGCTCGGTGGACTCGCCGGACTTCGCGCCGTTCAACGGCGACCCGGCCGACGTGCTGCGGGCGGTGACGCATCCGGAGCGGGTGCACGTGCTCGCTCCTGGCGAGCCCTTCCGGCTGGGCTGAGAGGCCGGGCTGGGCTGGGCTGAGGAGTCCGGCTGAGCGGCCTGGCGGACGGGCCGGCGGTCCCCGAGCTCAGACCGCCGGCTGCGCCGCGGGGAGCACCAGGGCCGAGCGGCGGCCGAGCAGCCAGACCGTGAGCGCGAAGCCGCTCAGCACGGCGCCGGCGATGCAGACCGCGCCCCAGCCGCCGTGGGTCCAGAGGAAGGACGCGAGGGCCGAGCCGAGCGCGCCGCAGACGAAGTTGGTCGTGACGAACGCGGTGTTCAGCCGGCTGCGCGCCGACGGGTCGACCTGGAACATCCGCGACTGCACCAGGATGTTGTGGCCCTGGATCGCGATGTCGAGCACCAGGATCGCGACGATCACGGCCACGATCGAGCCGCCTCCGATGCCCGCGATCACGAAGGACAGCAGCACCGCCGCCCAGGCGACGCCGATCGCCGGGAGCGCCAGGCCGCGGTCGTGCAGGTGCCCGGCGCGCTGCGCGGCGACGGCGCCGGCGAGGCCGATCAGGCCGAAGAGGCCGATCGTGCCGACGTCGAAGGAGAACGGCGGGGCGCTGAGCAGGAAGGTCAGCGAGGTCCAGAACATCGTGAAGACCGCGAAGGACGTGCCGCCGAGGGCGAGGCTCCAGCGCACCGAGCGCTCGCGGCGGACGATCGCGAAGACGGAGGCGATCAGGGCCGGGTAGCGCAGGCGGGTCCGCGGCGGGAGCGACGGGATGGCCCGGGCGAGCAGGACCGCGAGCACGACGCCCGCGACCGCCGCGACCACGTAGACGGTGCGCCAGCCGGCGGCCTGGGCGATGAGGCCGCTGATCGTCCGCGAGACGAGGATGCCGGTCAGGATGCCCGAGACGACGGTGCCGACGACCCTGCCGCGGGTGGCGTCGTCGGCGAGGTCGCCCGCGAGCGGGGCGAGGATCTGGCCGGCGACGGTGGTCAGGCCGACGAGGGCGAGGGTCGCGACGAGCACGGCGAAGGTCGGGGCGAGTGCGCAGGCGAGCAGGGCGAGGGAGGCGCAGAGCATCGCGGCGGGGACGAGGACGCGGCGGTCGAGCACGTCGCCGAGCGGGACGAAGAGGAGCACGCCGACGGCGTAGCCGAGCTGCGTCGCGGTGACGAGCCAGCCCGCGGATCCGGTGCTCGTGCCGAGGTCGGTGGCGAGGAAGTCGAGCAGCGGCTGGGCCCAGTAGAGGTTGCCGACGGCGACGCCGCCCGCGATCGCGAAGAGGAGGGTGGTGCGGCGGTTCACTCGGCGGTCCTGTCGGCGGGGGCGGGGTGCGCGGCGGGGGTGTCGGCGCTCTGGGTCGCCGACCAGCTCGCGAGCAGCTTCAGGGCGTCGTCGCTCGGCGAGCCCGGCTCGGCGCTGTAGATCAGGAAGTCGAGGCCGGGGTCGCCGAGCGGCTCGAAGGCCTCGTAGCTGAGGTGCAGGTCGCCGACGATCGGGTGGTGGAAGAACTTGCTGCCGCTGGCGTGGTGGCGCACCTCGTGGGCGCCCCAGCGGGTGCGGAACTCGTCGCTCCGCGTGGACAGCTCGCCGACGAGGGCCTGGAGGTCGGCGTCGTGCGGGGCGCGGCCGGCCTCGGTGCGGAGGATGCCGACGGTGATGTCGGCGGCGGTGCTCCAGACCGGGTAGAACGCCTCCGCCAGCTCGCGCTGCAGGAAGGCGAAGCGGGCGAGGTTGACCGGGCGCTCCGGGAGCGCGTAGAGGTCGGCGTAGAGCGCGCGGAACAGGTCGTTCTCGACCAGGACGTCGAGCCGGCCGTTGCGGACGAAGGCGGGGGCCGAGGTGATCGACTCGACCGCGAGCCGCATGCTCGGCCGGACGGCGGCGGGCGCGCGCCGGCGGGAGCGCAGCGGCGAGCGCTCGGCCGTGCGGGCGAGATCGAAGAGGTGCTCGCGCTCGGCGCGGTCGAGGCGCAGGGCGTCGGCGAGCGCCGTCAGCACCGACTCGGACGCGCCGCGGAGGTCGCCGCGCTCGAGCCGCGAGTAGTACTCGATGCTCACGCCGGCCAGCTGGGCCACCTCGCTGCGGCGCAGGCCCGGCACCCGGCGGTTGCCGCCGCCGGGCAGCTCGACCTGCTCGGGGGTCAGCCGGGCCCGGCGGGATGTCAGGAAGTCGCGCGCCTCGGGGTCGTTCGTCATGCCAGTCACGCTACGGCGCGGCGGCGCGCGGAGGGATGCCCTGCGGGGGCACCGGTGCGGCGGGCGGGTGCGGCGGAGGCCACCTGGGGAGCGGCGGGCGGGCGACCCATGCTGATCGAGTAGCCCGCACAGCGGGCGTATCGAGATCCGTCCGCATGCAGCACCACTGCCGGAGGACGTGGGTCTCGATACGCCCCTGCGGGGCTACTCGACCAGCATGTGTGCGGGCGTCTCTTCCAAGCAGATCCCGTCGGCAGAACTCCAGCACGCAGACCCACTCCGCTGGTGACGGCGGGTCGCGCTGCGCCCCTGCGGGCTCCTCGACCGGCAGTCGGTGCGCACAACATCAGCTGAGAGCAGGGTCCCTCCCCTGACAGCGGAGGCCACCCCTTCTCAGCTGATGTTCTGCAGCGCCCGAGCGCTCCCCACCGTTCGAGCGCCTCTCTGCTGATCGAGCAGCCCGCGGAGCGGGCCCTATCGAGCGGAGGGGGCGCCTCCGGCGCCATCGCAGGGCGGGGAAGAGGCCGACGTCCTTGGGGTGCGCGGGTCTCGATACTCCCCTGCGGGGCTACTCGACCAGCATGTCTGCGGGCGTCTCTTCCAAGTAGATCCACCAGCGTCGGAAGGCGAGTCTGCAGAGTCGCCCTGCTGATGACGGCGGGTCTCGATACGCCCCTGCGGGGCTACTCGACCAGCATGCACGGGCCGACGTCGTGCGACGGCGAAGGCGTCAGGGGCGGTCGAGGCGGGGGGCCGCGGCCAGCAGGCGGCGGGTGTAGGCCTCGCGCGGGGTGCTGAGGACGGCGGCGGCCGGGCCGGACTCGACGAGGCGGCCGTCGCGCATCACGGCGATGCGGTCGCTCATGTGCGCGATGACGCCGAGGTCGTGGGAGATCAGGAGCAGGGCGAGGCCGTGGCGGCGCTGGAGGTCGTCGAGGAGGTCGAGGATCTGCGCCTGCACCGAGACGTCGAGGGCCGAGACCGGCTCGTCGCAGATCAGGACGTCGGGGCGGGTGGCGAGGGCGCGCGCGATCGAGACGCGCTGGCGCTGCCCGCCGGAGAGGGTGCGCGGCGAGCGCCGCTCCAGCGACGCGGCGAGGCCGACGCTCTCGAGCAGGGCCGGCACCGACTCCGCCCCGGCGTCGCGGAGCAGCCGGCCGACGCTCCAGCGCGGGTCGAACGACGACAGGCTGTCCTGGTAGACCGCGCCGATCCGCGGGCGGAGGGGTCGCCGCGCGCGCTCGGTCGCCGCCGACCACGGGCCGCCGTCGAACTCGACCGAGCCCGCGTCCGGGCGGCGCAGTGCGAGCAGCAGCCGGGCGACCGTGCTCTTGCCCGAGCCGGACTCGCCGACGAGGCCGAGGGTCTCGCCGCGGCGCAGCTCGAGGCCGACGCCGTCGACGGCGGTACGGGTGCCGCCGCCGGGGCGGGGGAAGCGGGTGACCAGGTCGACCGCGCGCAGCAGCAGCTCGCCGGGCGGCGCGGGCGGGACGACGGGAGCCTCGGGATCGGTCAACCGCGAGCCGCGCGGCCGCCCGGCCGGGACCGCGGCGACGAGCGTCCGCGCCTGGACCGACTCCGGCGCGCGCAGCACCCGCTTCGCCGGGCCGTCCTCGACCACCCGGCCGTCCGCGAGCACCAGGATCCGGTCGGCGAGCCCGGCGACGACGGCGAGGTCGTGCGAGACCAGCAGCAGCGCCCGGCCGCGCGCCTTCTGCTCGGCGAACAGCTCGAGCACCCGCGCCTGCACGGTGACGTCGAGGGCGGTGGTCGGCTCGTCGGCCACCAGCAGCGGCGGGTCGAGCGCGATCGCGGCGGCCAGCAGTGCGCGCTGGCGGAGTCCGCCGGAGAGCTCGCCGGAGCGGTCGCGCATCCGCTCCTCCGGGTCGGGCATGCCGACGCTCGCGAGCACCTCGGCCACCCGCGCCGACGCCTCCGCCGCGGACAGCCGGGAGTGCAGGCGCAGCACGTCGCCGATCTCGCGGCCGACCGGGCGCAGCGGATCGAGCGAGAGCAGCGCGTCCTGCGGCACGAAGCCGACTCCGGCACCGCGGAGGCGCCGGAGGGTCCGAGCGCCCGCGCCGATCACCTCCTGGTCGCCGACCCGGACGCTCCCGGTCGCCACTCCCCCGCTCAGACCCAGGAGCGCCCGCGCGGTGACGCTCTTGCCCGAGCCGGACTCGCCGACGATCGCGACGCACTCCCCCGGCTCGATCCGGAAGGACACCCCGTGCACGACCTCGACGCCGTCGAAGGCGACGCGGAGGTCCTCCACCACGGCGGCACTGCCCGCGCGCCCGGCGCTCATCGCGCACCCCGCAGTCGGCCGCCGAGGACCGTCGTCGCGAGCGTGGTCAGCACGATCGCGAGACCCGGGAAGACCGTCAGCCACCAGGCGCTCGAGAGGTAGGTGCGGCCCGCGGAGAGCATCGCGCCCCACTCCGGCGCCGGCGGCTCGGCCCCCAGGCCGAGGTAGCTGAGCGCCGAGGCCCAGACGATCGCCTGCCCGACGCCGAGCGTCGCCAGCACCGCGAGCGGGCCGAAGGTGTTCGGCAGCACGTGCGCGAGCAGGATCCGCGGGGAGGAGTGGCCGAGCACGCGCGCCGCCTCGACGTAGCCGGAGTCGCGGATGCCGAGCAGCTGGGTCCGGAGGATGCGCGCGTAGCCGGGCGCGGTCGAGAGGCCGACCGCGACCGTCGCGGGGACGACTCCGGGGCCGGTGACCACGATCACCAGCAGCGCGAGCAGCAGTGCCGGGAAGGCGAAGAGCACCTCGAGGACCCGGCCGATCACTCCGTCGACGAAGCGGCCGCTGAACGCCGCCGCGACGCCGAGCACGGCGCCGAGCACGAGACCGATGGCGGTGGCGCTGACGCCGATGAGGAGGGAGGCCCCGGCGCCGGAGATCAGGCGGCTCAGGACGTCGCGGCCCGACTCGTCGGTGCCGAGGAGGTGCGCGGCGGAGGGCGGGTCGAAGGCGTCGCGCGGGGCGATCGCAAGCGGGTCGAACGGGGCGAGGAAGCCGGGGGCGACGGCCGCGAGCAGCAGGAGGACGACGAAGGCGAGGGCGAGCAGCTCGCCGACGCGGAGGCGGCCGGCGGCCCGGCGCGCGGGGCGGGCGGCGCGCAGCTCGAGCTCGCTCATGCGCGGGCCTCCTGCGGGCGGGCGGCGGCGAGGCGCGGGTCGATGAGGCGGGCGACGAGGTCCGTGGCGAGGGTGACGACGATGTAGGCGAGGGCGGTGACGAGCACGACGCCGGTGACGACGGGCACGTCGCGGACGGTCACCGCGGCCAGCAGCGTCCGGCCGAGGCCGGGCCGGGCGAAGATCGTCTCGACCACCACCGCACCGCCGATCAGGTAGCCGAACGCCCAGCCCGAGAGCGAGACGCCCGGAAGCACCGCGTGCCGGAGCGCGTGCCGGAGCCGGATGCCGAGCTCGCCCTCGCCTCGGGCGCGGGCCGCGAGCACGAACGGCGACTCCAGCGCGTCGAGGAGGGAGCGGCGTATCACCTGGCCGAGGAAGCCGGCGAGCGGGATCGCGAGGGTCAGCGCGGGCAGCACGAGGCCGTTCGCGGAGCCGGTGCTGACCGGCGGGAACCAGCGCAGCGCGGTCGCGAAGACGGCGATCAGCACGGTCGCGAGCCAGAAGTGCGGGAGGGCGGCGGCGGTCAGCTCGAGGCCGGAGCCGATCGCGGCGGCGACGCGGCCGCCGCGGGTGGACCAGAGCGCGGTGGCGAGGGCGAGGACCCAGGCGAGGGTCAGCGCGAGCGCGGCCAGGAGGAGGGTGCCGGGCAGCTGCTGGGCGAGCAGGTCGGCGACGGGGGTGCGCAGGGAGTAGGACGTGCCGAGGTCGCCGCGGGCGAGGCGGCCGAGCTGGGTGAGGTACTGCACGAGGAGCGGCTGGTCGAGGCCGTACTGCTCGCGGACCGCGGCGAGCGCCTCCGGCGACGCCTGCGAGCCGGGGCCGCCGAGGATCGCCTGCGCGGGGTCGCCGGGGATGAGGCGGATGAGGAAGAACACGGCTGTCGCGACCGCCCAGAGCACCACGAGCGCGCCACCGAGGCGGAGGAGGAGGCGGCGGATCACGGGGGCTCCTCTCGGGATGCGGGGTCGTGCGGGCGGGTCTCGATACGCCGCTTCGCGGCTACTCGACCAGCATGGTGGAGGCTGCGGCACCGCTCGACCGGCGGGCGACGCATGCTGATCGAGCAGCCCTCGCAGAGGGCGTATCGAGATCCACCGTGATCAGGACGCCGGGTCTCGATACGCCGCTGCGCGGCTGCTCGACCAGCATGCTCGGAAGCAGCGCGGGCCCGCAGCGTCAGAGCCAGGCGTCCGCGAACCAGGGGGTCGAGACGGTGGCCAGGGCGGCGACGCCCTGGACGGCCGAGCGGTGCAGGTAGTGGTTCTGCTGGTCGTAGAGCGGCAGGATCCAGTAGCCCTCGAGCACGATCCGCTGGGCCTGCGAGTAGAGGTCGGCGCGCTCGGTCTCGTCGACGGTCGCGCTCGCCTGCTCGAGCAGGGCGTCGAGGGCGGGGTCGTTCACCTGGGCGTGGTTGGCGAAGTAGCCGCTCGGCGCCGGGGTGATGCCGGAGGACGCGTAGAGCGTGCGCAGGACGTCCGGTCCGACCTTCGTGTACGGGGCGCTGACCAGCTCGTACTCGTTCGCCGCGAGCGCGGTGTACCAGCTGGAGAGGTCGAGCAGGCTGATCTGCACGTCGAAGCCGGCGACCTTCGCCGACGCCTGGATCTGCTCGAACAGCGACTGCTCAGCCGGGATCGACTGGTTGGTGCTGACCGGCAGACGCAGGACGAGCGGAGCGCCGTCCTTCTCGCGGATGCCGTCGCCGTCGGAGTCGACCCAGCCCGCGGCCGTGAGGAGGTCCTCCGCGGTGGCGATCTCGTCGTCCGAGCCGGCGTCTTCGAAGAGCGACGGGTCGGAGTAGGCGGTCGCCTCGCTGCTCGACAGCGGCGAGTACGAGCGCTCGGCGGTGCCGAAGAAGAGGGAGTCGATGGCGTCGTTCACGCCGACGGCGCGGACGAACGCCTCGCGCACGCTCTGGTCGTCGAACGGCGCCTGGCCGGAGTTGAGCTCGAGGCGGTTCACCGAGCCGGGGCGGGGCGCGTCGATCTCGACGAGGTCGGAGGCGTCGGTGGCGGCCGCGAGCGTGTCGGGCTGGGCGTTGTCGATCACGTCCACCTCGCCCGCCTGCAGTGCCGCGTAGCGGGTGGCGGAGTCGGGGATGAAGCGCCAGGTGATGCTCGAGAGGTAGGCGGGGCCGTCGTGGCCCTCGCCGGTCGGGCCGGTCGCGGCGTCATAGTCGTCGTTGCGGGTGAGGGTCACGTGGTCCTGCTTGACCCACTCCGTCACCGTGAACGGGCCGGTGCCGACGGGCGCCTCGCAGTTCGCCTCCTCGCCGCGGGCGATGCCGGTGGGCGACTCGATCGCGGTCCACGGCTGCGAGAGCGACTCGAGCAGCGCACTGTCGGGGGCGCTGAGGGTGAAGCGGGCGACGGTCGGCGAGACGGCGGTGACCGACTCCACCTTCGCGACGGCGAGATAGCCGGTGGAGGACTTGGTCGCCGGGTCCTGCAGGTGCTCGATGTTCGCAGCGACCGCGTCGGCGTCGAGCGGGGTGCCGTCGGTGAAGGTCAGGCCCTCGCGGAGGGTGAAGTCGTAGCTGAGCGCGTCGTCCGAGACGGTCCACGACTCCGCGAGCCACGGGGTGATGGTGCCGTCGTCGCTGCGCGAGACGAGCGACTCCAGGACCTGGGTCGCGAGCAGCGCCTGCGGGTAGTTGCCGCCGACGTGCGGGTCGAGGCAGGTGGGCTCGGCGTCGCCGGTCGCGTAGGTGAGGACGCCGTCGGCGACCGGGGTGCTGGAGTCTCCCCCGGCGTCGCCGTCGGACGCGGCGGTGCAGCCGGTCAGCAGGAGGGCGGAGGCCGCGAGGGCGGCGAGGGCGGAACGGCGCAGAGTCATGGCGGCTTTCGTCAGGAGGGGGAAGCCGCGTTTCTTGGACCCGGCCCACTAAACGCTACCAGCGCGCTCAGCCTCCGGGCGGAGGTCCCCCGTTCTGCCCGTCTCCGCGAGATGCCACTTGGGTACGCGACACGCCGAGGAAAGCGTGCACAAGTGGCATCTCGCGGGGAGAGGCAGACGGGAGTGTCAGCCGGAGGTCGAGGCGCGGACGACGAGCTCGGGCTGGAAGACGACCTGGCGGGGCTCGGACTCGAGGAGCAGCTCGACGGCGGTCGCGCCGATCAGGGCGCTCGGCTGCCGGATGCTCGACAGCGGCACGATGGTCGCGGTCGCGAAGGCGATGTCGTCGTAGCCGATCAGCGCCACGTCCTCCGGCACCCGCACCTCGCCCAGCAGCATCAGCCCCTGCAGCACGCCGACGGCGAGCAGGTCGTTGGCGCAGAAGACGGCGTCGGGGCGGTCGGCGGGAGCGCGCTCGGCGAGCGCCCGGCCCGCGGCCCGGCCGTCCAGCACGGTGAGTCCCGGCGTCGGCAGCACCTCGAGCGTCGCGCCCGGCACCGCCGCCACGGCCTCGCGCGCGCCCGCGAACCGGTCCGCGACCTGGCGGATCGACTCCGGCCCGCCGACCACCGCGATCCGGCGCCGCCCGAGCCCGAGAAGGTGCTCGACCGCGAGCCGCCCGCCGGCGACGTCGTCGACCGCGACCGACGAGAACGCGCTGTCCCCCGACTCCCGGTCGACCAGCACGCAGGGGATGCCGTGGGCCCGGAGCCGGTCGAGCCGCGCCGACCCCTCCCCCTGCGGCGAGATCAGCACCCCGCTCACCCGCTGCTCCTCGAACAGATCGAGGTAGGAGTCCTCGCGGTCGGCCTCGGCGTCGGTGCTCGCGAGAAGCACGGAGAGCCCCGCCTCGGCGGCGCGGGCCTGGGCTCCGCGGGCGAGCTCGGCGAAGAACGGGTTGCCGGCGTCGAGCACGACGAGGCCGATGCTGCGGCTGCGCCCGGCGCGGAGCTGGCGGGCCGCGTCGTTGCGGACGAAGCCGAGCTCGGCGATCGCGGACTGCACCCGGCGGACGGACTCGGCGCCCACCTTCTCGGGGCGGTTGAGCACGTTCGAGACGGTGCCGACCGAGACTCCGGCGCGAGCGGCGACCTCGCGGACACTGATGGACGGCACATCGTCTCCTCGGGTCGTCGCGGGTCGCAGGGCTGCGCGCGATCCGGGAATCATCTCATCCGGCGGCACCGCAGGCGTGCCCCCTCTCTGCAGGCCTTTGACAGCCCGGGAAGCGGAGCGATACGCTCGGCCCACGGCGCTGTGAAACGATTCATACGATGCCGCCCGGTCGGCGTCCGCCGCACGGCCGGATCGCCCCGCACAGAAGGACCCCGCCGTGACCGACCTCAGCCCCGACATCCTCCGCCAGCTCGAGCAGCAGGCGATCGAACTGCCCTCGTGGGCGTTCGGCAACTCCGGTACCCGCTTCAAGGTGTTCAGCACGCCGGGCACCCCGCGGACCATCGAGGAGAAGATCTCGGACGCGGCGAAGGTCAACGAGCTGACCGGCCTCGCGCCGAGCGTCGCGCTGCACATCCCGTGGGACAAGGTGGACGACTACGCGGCGCTGGGCGAGTTCGCCGCGTCGAAGGGCGTCGCACTGGGCACGATCAACTCGAACACCTTCCAGGACGACGACTACAAGTTCGGCTCACTCACGCACTCCGACCCGGTGATCCGCCAGAAGGCGATCGACCACCACCTCGCCTGCATCGACATCATGGACGCGACCGGCTCGCGCGACCTCAAGATCTGGCTCGCCGACGGCTCGAACTACCCGGGCCAGCAGGACATCCGCGGCCGTCAGGACCGCCTCGCCGACTCGCTCGCCGCGATCTACGAGCGCCTCGGCACCGAGCAGCGCCTGGTCCTGGAGTACAAGTTCTTCGAGCCCGCGTTCTACCACACGGATGTTCCGGACTGGGGCACCTCCTACGCTCACGTCGCCGCGCTCGGCGACCGCGCGCTGGTCTGCCTCGACACCGGACACCACGCGCCGGGCACCAACATCGAGTTCATCGTCGCCCAGCTGCTGCGCCTCGGGAAGCTCGGCTCGTTCGACTTCAACTCGCGCTTCTACGCCGACGACGACCTGATCGTCGGAGCGGCCGACCCGTTCCAGCTCTTCCGCATCCTCTACGAGGTCGTGCGCGGAGGCGGCTACGGCCCGGACTCGCCCGTCGCCTTCATGCTCGACCAGTGCCACAACGTCGAGGACAAGATCCCCGGCCAGATCCGCTCGGTGCTCAACGTGCAGGAGATGACGGCGCGCGCGCTGCTCGTCGACCGCGCGGCCCTCGAGGAGGCGCAGCTCGCCGGCGACGTGCTCGGCGCGAACGGGATCTTCATGGACGCCTTCTACTCCGACGTCCGCCCGGCCCTCGCGGCCTGGCGCTCGGAGCGCGGGCTGCCGGCCGACCCGATGGCGGCGTATGCGGGGTCCGGCCACGCGCAGGCTCTGGCGGAGGAGCGCGTCGGCGGCACGCAGTCGAGCTGGGGCGCGTAGGTCTCGGCGGGAACGCGTGCACAACTGAGGATGGAAGGGCCGATCCGACCGTTTCTCGACGGATTCGGGGCTTCCAGCTTTAGTCCTGCACGGCGGCGGGGTGTGACCGGCCGGCGAGCGGGATCCTGAGCGCCGTCGGGTGCGGGATCCGGGGGCCGATCGGGCTGTCCGGCTGACAGAGATGAGCTCCGGCTCGCGGAACGAGCTCCGGCACGCTCCTTCGCGGCGTTTCGACGAGCCGAAGGTGCTTCCGCGAGCCCGACGTCGCTTCCGCATGACCTCCGGCACGCGGAACGCGCTCCGGCACGCGAAGTCGCGGCGTTTAGACGAGCCGGACGTGTTTCCGCGAGCCTGAGGTGGCTCCGGCACGTTCCGGCACGCGGAACGAGTGCCGGCACATGGAATCGCGGCGTTTCGACGAGCCGGAGGTGTTTTCGCGAGCCCGACGTCGCTTCCGCATCCTCCGGCACGCGGAACGAGCCTCGGCACGCAGAATCGGCCCGTTTCGACGAGCCGGAGGTGTTTCCGCGAGCCCGACGTCGCTCCGACGCCTTCCGGCACGCAGAAGCAGCTCCGGCTTGTGGAATCGCGGGATTCTCGCGAGCCGGAGGCGATTCCGCGAGCCGGAGGTCGTGCCCGGGGTCAGAGTGCCGCCCGGAGGCCGTCGACCAGGTCGTGCTGCGCCTCCCGGCCCGCGCGGGTCGGCACCAGCGGGTACACGTGCAGCTGGCCGACCGCCTCGTGCAGCTCGAACGGCACACCGGCCGCCGCCGCCTTCTCGGCGAGGACGTGCGCGTCGGGGTTCAGGACGTCGCGGGTGCCGGTGTAGACGCTCAGCGGTCCGAGGCCGGCGAGGTCGCCGAAGAGCGGACTGACGATCGGGTCGAGCAGATCGAGCTCGCCGCGCCACTTCTCGGCGAGCACGCGGCCGCCCGGCGTGCCGAGCCACGGATCGCTCGGCTGCACCTCCGGGATGCGCGGGTTGCTCCAGGAGAGATCGAGCGCGGGCGAGATCAGCGTGGTCGACGGCAGGACGACGCCCTGGTCGCGGAGGGCGAGGGCCGTCGACAGCGCGATCTGGCCGCCCGCGGAGTCGCCGGCGAGCGCCGTCGCGCCGTACCGGTCGAGACTCCGGTGCACCAGCGCGCGGACGCCGTCGCGCGCCTCGAGGGCCGTGCCGAACGGGACCAGCGGGTAGATCGGCAGGGTGACCGCCGCAGAGGCCTCGTCCGCGATGCGCGCCGCCAGCCACCAGTGCTGCGGCGCGATCTCGTTGACCCAGCCACCGCCGTGGGCGTAGACGACCCCGCCGCGGATCCGCTGCGGGCGGATCGTGTAGACCGGCCAGCCGCCGACCTGCTCGACGTCGACGCGCACTCCGGGCCGCAGCCGCGGGGGCGGGCCGAAGCGGGCCGGCCGGAGGGCGTTCTCGCGGATCCGGCGGCGAGCGCCGTCCGCGCTGACGAACGTGCGGTTGGCGCGGGCCAGGCGCAGGGCGAGCGGGACGAGGGCGTCGGGGACGGCGAGGGGCATGCCCCAGCATCTCCCGCAGGGATCAGCGGAGCCTGGGCGCTCCGGCGAGCGGCGGATGCGGGCGCGGGTCCCCTCGGGGCGGGAGCACTGTCCGGCACGGGTGACGAGCGTCGGCTCGGAGGAAGCGGTCGGAACCACGAGCCGGAGGTGATCTCGCGAGCAGGAGGTGGGGAGGACTCCGGTGTCGACGACCGGTGCCATGCCTCAGTCGCCGCCGCCGCCGTCCGCGCCGCCGCCGTCCGCGCCGCCGCCGTCCGAGGAGCCGCCGTCCGAGGAGCTGCCGTCGTCGGCACGGCCGTCGCGGGTGTCCGACCCGCTCGAGGTGCCGTCGGTCGTCGCGGCGGTCGAGCCGCCGTCCCGTGAGGCCGGGCGCGTTCCCGGTGCACCCGCGCGCATCCGCAGGACGGTCGCGATGACCGATCCGACCACCGCGATGGCGACGACGAGGGCGACGAGCGCCGCGATCTGCTGGTTCTCCACGTCCGGCTCCTGACTGCGTGAGTGAATCCTCAGCGTCACCGTAGCGAGCGGGGCTGGACGAGGGCGACGGGACGGAGGCCGCGCAGAACATCAGCCAGGAGTGATTCTCGTCGCCGATGGGCGATGACGGACGCTCTCGGCTGATGTTCTGCCGAGCGGCGGGTCTCGATACGCCCCTGCGGGGCTGCTCGGCCAGCATGCGGAGGCCGCTGCGGGGCTGCTCGACCAGCATGCGGAGGCCGCTGCGGGGCTGCAAGACCAGCAGGGTGGGCCGACGCGACCGACTGCGCCGGGCGCTACGGTGACCCCATGCCGAGACAGCCGACGATCCGCGACGTCGCGGTCAGCGCGGGCGTCTCGTATCAGACGGTGTCGCGCGTGCTCAACGACAGCCCGCAGGTCCGGCCGCGCACCCGCGACAAGGTGCTCGCGGCCATCGACGACCTCGGCTTCCGGCGCAGCGCCGCAGCCCGGGCTCTCGCGGCCGGCCGCTCCGGGCTGATCGGCATCCTCGCCGCCGAGAGTCACAGCTTCTACGGCACCGCCACGGCGATGGCCGCGATCGAGCAGGCCGCGCGCGACGCCGGCTACCGGGTGCCCGTGGTCAACGCGGCGCCCGACGCGGAGTCGCTGGCCGCCGCGCTCGAGCACCTCCAGCGCGAGGCGGTCGAGGCGATCGTCGTGCTCGCCCCGCAGGAGCGCGCGCTCGAGGCGATCGAGAGCCTCGCGATCGGAGTGCCGTTCGTCACCCTGGGCGCGGCGGGGCGCGGCGCGGATCCTCGGCTCCTCGTCGACCAGGCCGCGGGTGCGCGGCTCGCCGCCGAGCACCTCCTCGCGCTCGGCCACACCCGGATCGCCCACCTCGCAGGCCCGCAGCACTGGGTGGAGGCGCACGCCCGCCTCGACGGGTTCACCGCGCGGATGGCGGAGGCGGGGCTGGAGCCGGCCGCGCTCATCGGCGGCGACTGGACGGCGGAGTCGGGATACCGGGCGGGACTGCGGCTGCTCGACGAGGTCGCCGACCTCACCGCGGTCGTCGCCGGGAACGACCAGATGGCGCTCGGGCTGCTGCACGCCTGCGCGGACCGCGGCGTGCGCGTGCCCGAGGACCTGAGTGTCGTCGGCTTCGACGACGTGCCCGAGGCCGCGCACTACCGGCCGCCGCTGACGACGATCCGGCAGGACTTCGCCGAGGTCGGCCGCCGCACGATCGGCGTGGTGCTGGCGGAGCTGCGCGGCGAGCCGGCCGCCGTCGACCGGCCGGTGCCGCCGGTGCTGGTGGAGCGGGACTCGACGCGGGCGGTCTGAGGCGGAGCGCCGGCGACGCCGGGTCTCGATACGCCCCTGCGGGGCTACTCGACCAGCATGAGCACGCCGGGTCTCGATACGCGCCCTGCGGGCGCTACTCGACCAGCATGAAGACGGCGGATCTCGATACGCGCCCTCCGGGCGCTACTCGATCAGCGTGGGACGCCGGGCCTCCTGGGAAAGCTCACCTACTGCGGAGGGGGAAGCCATGTTGATCGAGTAGCCCGCACAGCGGGCGTATCGAGATCCACCCGCGTCAGAAGACAAGTCTGCAGACCGCCCGGCCGGCGACGCCGGGTCTCGATACGCCCCTGCGGGGCTACTCGACCAGCATGACTGAAGACCGCCGCGTGCTTTCCCTCACCGCCGAGACGCGAAGCGGCTTCGCCGGACGGTGGATCTCGATACGCGCCCTGCGGGCGCTACTCGATCAGCGAAGGACGCGCCCTGCGGGCGTCCGCTACCGGCGGGCGGGAGCGGCGCGCTTGCCGTCCGCAAGACACTTCGCCTACGCTGGCCCGTGGCTTTGTGAACGGTCACATGGCCCTCAGCGAGGAGTGCAATGGACCAGCGACGGCCCCCCGCCGAGGCGATCACGAGCGGCGCGACCGCCCTCGGGATCGAGCTCGGCTCCACCCGCATCAAGGCCTGTCTCGTCGACGCGGCCGACCCGTCGGTGGTCCTCGCCGTCGGCAGCCACGAGTGGGAGAACCAGCTCGTCGACCGCCGCTGGACGTACTCCCTCGACGCCGTGCACGAGGGGCTCCAGGCCGCCTACGCCGACCTCGTCGCCGACGCCGAGAAGCGCCACGGCGCGCGCCTCACCACGGTCGAGGCGCTCGGCGTCTCCGCGATGATGCACGGCTACCTCGCCTTCGACGCGGCCGGCGAGCTGCTCGTCCCGTTCCGCACCTGGCGCAACACCAGCACCGGCCCCGCGTCGGCCGAGCTGACCGAGCTGTTCGGCGCGAACATCCCGCTGCGCTGGTCGCTCGCGCACCTGCACCAGGCGGTCCTCGACTCCGAGCCGCACGTCGAGAGGATCGACTTCCTCACCACCCTCGCGGGCTACGTGCACTGGCGCCTCACCGGCGAGAAGGTCCTCGGAGTCGGCGACGCCTCCGGCATGGTCCCCACCGACCCGGCGACGCGCGACTACGACGAGACCGTCCTCGAGCGCTACGACACCCGCGTCGCCGGCACCCTGCCGCCGCTGCGCGACCTGCTGCCCGCGGTCCTCCCCGCGGGCGCCGCGGCCGGCGAGCTCACCGCCGAGGGCGCGCTCCTGCTCGACCCGACCGGCGCACTCCAGGCCGGCGTCCCGTTCTGCCCGCCCGAGGGCGACGCCGGCACCGGCATGGTCGCCACCAACTCCGTCGCCCCGCGCACCGGCAACGTCAGCGCCGGCACGAGCATCTTCGCGATGGTCGTCCTGGAGCGCCCGCTCGAGAGCGTGCACCACGAGCTCGACCTGGTCGCCACTCCGGCCGGCGACCTCGTCGCGATGGTGCACTGCAACAACGGCGCGAGCGAGCTCGCCACGTGGGTCGGGCTGTTCTCCCGGTTCGCCGCGGCCTCGGGCGGACCCTCCGACAGCGACGCCGTCTACGGCACGCTCTTCGTGGAGGCGCTGGCCGGCGAGCCCGACGCGGGCGGGCTCCTCGCCTACAACCACCTCGCGGGCGAGCCGATCGCCGGGCTCGTCGAGGGCCGCCCGCTCGTCGTGCGCACCCCCGACTCGCGCCTCACGCTGGCCAACTTCATGCGCGCGCAGCTCTACGGCGTGTTCGGCACGCTCGCGCTCGGCATGCGCGTGCTGGCCGGCGAGGGCGTCGTGATCGACGAGATGTTCGCGCACGGCGGCATGTTCCGCACGGCCGGAGTCGCCCAGCGCTTCCTCGCCGGTGCGCTCGACGCCCCCGTCTCGGTCGCCGCGACCGCCTCCGAGGGCGGCCCCTGGGGCATGGCGGTGCTCGCCGCCTTCCGCCTGCAGGAGGGGACGACCCTCGACTCCTACCTGACCGAGCAGGTCTTCGGCGACGCCGGCTTCGAGACGGTGGCGCCCGACAGCGCCGACGTCGCCGGCTTCACCGCCTACCTCGAGCGCTACCGCGCCGGCCTCGCCGTCGAGCAGACGGCCGTCGACACCCTCACCACGCAAGGAGACACCGCATGACCGACAGCACGACCGCTGCGCCCGCCGGGTTCGGCCCCGAGGTCGAGGCGGCGATCGCCCGCGTCCGCGAGGACGTCGCCCGCCTGCACGCCGAGCTCGTCCGCTACGGCCTCGTCATCTGGACCGGCGGCAACATCTCCGGCCGCGTGCCCGGCGCCGACCTGTTCGTGATCAAGCCGAGCGGCGTCTCCTACGACGACCTCGCGCCCGAGAACATGATCCTCTGCGACCTCGACGGCACCGTCGTCCCGGGCAGCCTCGGGTCCGAGCGCAGCCCGTCCAGCGACACCGCCGCGCACGCCTACGTCTACCGCGAGATGCCCGAGGTCGGCGGCCAGGTGCACACGCACTCCACCTACGCCACCGCCTGGGCGGCCCGCGCCGAGGCGATCCCCTGCGTCATCACCGCCATGGCGGACGAGTTCGGCGGCGAGATCCCGCTCGGCCCGTTCGCGATCATCGGCGACGACTCGATCGGCCGCGGCGTCGTCTCGACGCTCACCGGTCACCGCTCGCGCGCCGTCCTGATGCAGAACCACGGCGTCTTCACCATCGGCAAGGACGCGAAGGACGCCGTCAAGGCCGCGGTGATGACCGAGGACGTCGCCCGCACCGTGCACATCGCGCGCCAGGGCGGCGAGCTCGTCCCCATCCCGCAGGAGTCGATCGACGCCCTGTTCGACCGCTACCAGAACGTCTACGGACAGAACCCCACCGGAGCACTCGCATGACCCGTTACCAGAGCATCGTCCCCGACCTCGCGACCCGCACCGTCTGGTTCCTCACCGGCAGCCAGGACCTCTACGGCGAGGACACCCTCCGCCAGGTCGCCGAGCAGTCGCAGGCCGTCGTCGCGCAGCTGAACGAGTCCAGCGACATCCCCGTCACGATCGAGTGGAAGCCGGTGCTGAAGAGCTCCGACGCGATCCGCCGCACGATGATCGAGGCGAACTCCGACGACTCCGTCGTGGGCGTCATCACCTGGATGCACACCTTCAGCCCCTCGAAGATGTGGATCCACGGCTTCGACGCGCTCGCCAAGCCGCTGCTGCACTTCCACACCCAGGCGAACGTCGCCCTGCCGTGGCAGGACATCGACTTCGACTTCATGAACCTCAACCAGGCCGCGCACGGCGACCGCGAGCACGGCTACATCCTCAGCCGGATGAGCGTGCCGCGGAAGACCGTCGTCGGCCACGCGAGCGACGCCCGCGTCACCGAGTCGATCGGCGTCTGGTCGCGCGCCGCGGCCGGCTGGTCGGCGTCGCAGAGCATGAAGGTCGCCCGCTTCGGCGACAACATGCGCAACGTCGCCGTCACCGAGGGCGACAAGACCGAGGCTGAGATCCGCCTCGGCGTCAGCGTCAACACCTGGGGCGTCAACGAGCTCGTCGAGCGCGTGGATGCGGCGACGGACGCCGACATCGACGCGCTGGTCGCGGAGTACGTCGAGAGCTACGACGTGGTGCCCGAGCTGCTCCCCGGCGGCGAGCGCCACGAGTCGCTGCGCTACGGCGCTGCGGTCGAGATCGGCCTGCGCTCCTTCCTGGAGGAGGGCGGCTTCGAGGCGTTCACCGACAGCTTCGAGGACCTCGGCGGGCTGCGTCAGCTCCCGGGTCTCGCCGTGCAGCGCCTGATGGCCGACGGCTACGGCTTCGGCGGCGAGGGCGACTGGAAGACCGCCGTCCTCATCCGCATCGCCGCGGTGATGGGCGCCGGCCTGCCCGGCGGCACCAGCCTGATGGAGGACTACACCTACGACATGACGCCCGGCGAGGAGCTCATCCTCGGCGCGCACATGCTCGAGGTGTCGCCGTCGCTGTCGTCGAAGCGCGCGTCGCTCGAGATCCACCCCCTGGGCATCGGCGGCCGCGAGGACCCGGTGCGCCTGGTCTTCACCGCCGACGCCGGCGACGCGGTCGTCGTCGCGCTGAGCGACGTGCGCGAGCGCTTCCGCCTGGTCGCGAACAAGGTGACCACCGTCGAGCCGCCGCAGACGCTGCCGCACCTGCCGGTCGGCCGCGCCGTCTGGCAGCCGGCCCCCGACTTCGGCACCAGCGCCGCGGCGTGGATCACGGCCGGCGCCGCGCACCACACCGTCATGACGACGCAGATCGGCCTGGAGGCGTGGGAGGACTTCGCCCGCATCGCCGGCGTCGAGCTCCTCGTCATCGACGAGTCGACCACCCTCCGCGGCTTCGAGGCCGACATCCGCTCGAACGCGGCGTACTACCGCCTCGCGCAGGGGCTGTAGGGACACTGCACGACCGACGGCCGGCTCCCCGCGGGGGGCCGGCCGCTCGTGTGTCTGCGACGGCTCGCGCCAGACGCCGCCGGAGGATGCTCGGCTGGTACCGTCATCGCAACAGTTCAGCCCGCCCGGTGCATCCGGTGCGGGCTGGATCTCTTTCCGGGGGCGGAACGGGACACACGACGTGGCGACAGAGCAGACGATTCCGGAACAGATCGACACCCTGGTCAGCAGAGGCATGACGATCGACGACGATGCCGATCGATGGCTCCGATATGTCGGCTATCACCGCCTCAGCGGCTACTGGCTCGTCTACCAGCGGCTTGCCGACTCCGCGTGCTCCCCGCAGCGGTCGGAAGAGTTCGATCCCGGCTGTCGCCTGTCCGAAGTCGTCGCGCTCTACGAATTTGACCGTCGACTCCGGACGCTCACGCACGATGGGATCGAGCGGGTCGAAGTGGGGCTGCGTCGGATGATCGTCGAGGTGGTCGTCCGGCGCGATCCACTCGCTCACCGTGACCCGCTCTTCTTCCGGCCCGGCTTCGATCATCAGAGCTGGATGCGCCGAGCCTAGTCCCGGGTCGATCGGTCCGCGCGCCGCTCCCGGTCGCTCCAGTCGGAGCTCCGGCATCACGACCGACGCGTGCCGATCTGGGTGCTCGTCGAGCTGCTCGACTTCGCAGATCTGTCTCTGCTCTTCCAGGGGATGAGGGCTGAGGAGCAGTGGGCGATCGCCGGCGAGCTCGGGATCGCGATAGCACCGGAACGTCTTACCGGCAACCAGCGAGCAAAGGCTCTGCGGCACCACCCGCTCGCCAATTGGCTCGAACAGCTCACCCTTGTGCGCAACATCTGTGCGCACCACGCGCGACTGTGGAATCGGACTCTCATCCCTGCGGGGACTTCGGCGATGCGCACCGTCCCCGGGCTCGAATCACTGCCCACTGGCCAGACCGAGAAGGTCTACGGGTCACTCCGTCTGATCGCGTCGGTACTCGCGACTGTCTCGCCCGGCTCGCGGTGGTGGAGCACGATCACTGAGCTCGTCGACTCTCGTCTCGTACTGGCAGCGAGAAGAGCACCGGAAGAAATGGGTTTCCCTCGGAGGGGCGCGGCAAAGCAGTGAAGACGACGCAGATCGGCCTGGAGGCGTGGGAGGACTTCGCCCGCATCGCCGGTGTCGAACTCCTCGTCATCGACGAGTCAACCACCCTCCGCGGCTTCGAGGCCGACATCCGCTCGAACGCGGCGTACTACCGCCTCGCGCAGGGGCTGTAGAGACACTGCACGACCGACGGCCGGCTCCCCACGGGGGCCGGCCGTCCGTGCGTTCCCGGGGTCGCCTCATCAGCGGAGGCCGCCCTGCATGCTGGTCGAGTAGCCGCGGAGCGGCGTATCGAGACCCGACGTCGTCGAGAGGGCGGGTCTGCCGGCCCGCGTCCTGATGACGGTGGATCTCGATACGCCGGCTGCGCGATCAGCATGAAGGACCCGTTGCGCGGGCTGCTCCGTCCGCAGGGAGCCTGCGGCGCTGCAGAACATCAGCTGAGAAGGGGTGGCCTCCGCTGTCAGACGAGGGACCCTGCTCTCAGCTGATGTTGTGCGGACCGCATGCTGGTCGAGCAGCCGCGGAGCGGCGTATCGAGACCCGACGTCGTCAGCTCGGGGCTGCAGACCGAGGTCTCGGCGATGGTGGATCTCGATACGCCCGCTTCGCGGGCTACTCGATCAGCATGGAGTGGCCCGCGGCGCGGACTCGATCAGCATGGAGTGGCCCGCGGCGCGGGCTGCTCCATCAGCATGAGAAGAGGGGCGCGGCGTCGGCCGCTCGATCACCGGCGCCGGCCGCTCGATCACCGGCGCCGCGCCGCTCAGCGGGAGGTGGAGAAGGCCGCGTCGAAGGCGTCGGCCGGGGGCGTGATGGCGTTGAGCTTGCGGACGAAGGCGAGGGCCTCGGGGGCGCCGTCGAGGCGGTCCATGCCGGCGTCCTCCCACTCGACGCTGGTCGGGCCGGTGTAGCCGATCGCGTTGAGGGCGCGGAAGACGGGCTCCCACGGGACGGCGCCGTGGCCGGTCGAGACGAAGGTCCAGCCGCGGCGCGGGTTGGCCCAGGGCAGGTGCGAGCCGAGGACGCCGTTGCGGCCGTCGAGGTTGGCGATCGACTCCTTCACGTGGACGTGGAAGATGTGCTCGGCGAAGTCGAGGATGAACGCGACGCTGTCGAGCTGCTGCCAGACGAAGTGCGACGGGTCGAAGTTGAAGCCGAAGGACGTCCGGTGGCCGATCGCCTCGAGGGTGCGCTTCGCGGTCCAGTAGTCGTAGGCGATCTCGCTCGGGTGCACCTCGAGGCCGTAGCGGACGCCGACCTCCTCGAAGACGTCGAGGATCGGGTTGAAGCGGTCGGCGAAGTCCTGGTAGCCGGCGGCGATCCACTCGTCGGACGCGGGCGGGAACATCGCCACGCCCTTCCAGATCGACGAGCCGGAGAAGCCGTTGACCTGCTTCACGCCGAGCGCGGCGGCGAAGCGGGCGGTGTCCTTGAGGTCCTGCGCGGCCCGCTGGCGGACACCCTCGGGGTCGCCGTCGCCCCAGACGCGGTCGCTGAGGATGTCGCGGTGGCGCGCATCGATCGGATCGTCGCAGACGGCCTGGCCGGTGAGGTGGTTCGAGATCGCGAAGACCTGGAGGCCGTTGCGCTCGAGGATGTCCTTCCGGCTCTGCACGTACGCCGCGTCGTCCCAGCGGGCGACGTCGATGTGGTCGCCCCAGCAGGCGATCTCGAGGCCGTCGTAGCCCCACTCGCCGGCGAGACGGGCCACCTCCTCGAACGGGAGGTCTGCCCACTGGCCGGTGAAGAGGGTGATCGGTCGCGTCATCGCGGAGTCCTTACTCTCGACTCCCGTGCGCCGTCGCACCGGGAGAGGTAATTTGAAGTTCCAGGCAACATATCAGGCGCTCCCTCGAGCCCGAAAGGAACCGATCATCTCCTCGATCGACAGCGCATCGTCGCGCACCGACCTCCTCGTCACCGCCACCGCCGCTCCCACCTGGGAGGAGGGGCTGATCGTCGGCAGCGGCCGCGTCGGCGCCGTCGTCCACGGGCCGGCCGACGCGCTCACCGTGTCCCTGGCGCACGAGCGGTACTTCCTGCCCGTCAACGCGCGGCCCGCCGCACCCGATCTCGCCGGAGTGCGCGAGGAGCTGCGCGGCGCCCTGCTGGCCGGCGACGCCGAGGCGGCGAGCGAGGCGCTGACGCGCGGCGCGCGCTCCAGCGGCTACGACGGGGGACTGATCTGGACCGATCCGCTCGGGATCTGCGCGACCGTCTCGATCCGCACGGCCGGCGGCGTCGCGTCGAGCCGCCGCCTGATCGACCCGCTGCTGGGCGAGGTCGCGGTCGAGTGGACCGACCTCGACGGCGGGCGGCACGCGGTGCGGCTGCTCGCCCCGCACGGCGGCGAGAGCGTCCGGCTGTGCGTGGAGTCCGACCGCGACGGCGAGAGCGTCGTCGCGCTCGGGCTGGGCGCGGGCGACGCGACGTCGTTCGATACGGGGGTGCCGGACGCGTCGGCCGTCGTCGACGCGAGCGTCGAGGGCGGG
Source organism: Rathayibacter sp. VKM Ac-2929 (assembly GCF_022815495.1). Classification (NCBI taxonomy): domain Bacteria; kingdom Bacillati; phylum Actinomycetota; class Actinomycetes; order Micrococcales; family Microbacteriaceae; genus Rathayibacter; species Rathayibacter sp. VKM Ac-2929. The sequence goes on along the minus strand of NZ_JALGRV010000001.1, from coordinate 65,886 downwards.
CCGGTCGGGCGGCTCATCGCCCTGGCCGGGACCGGCAGCGCGGAGACCGGGGGCGAGCGCGTCCGCGCGGTCGTGACCGCCGGCACCGGGACACCGTGGCAGGTCGACGGAGGCGTCACCCGCTCCGTCGCGCCGGTCGCGGCCGGGGCGGCGCGGCTCCTCCGCCTCGACCTCTCGCTCTCGGGCGAGGAGCCGGTGGCGGACGATCTGTCGTGGACCGACCTGCGCGCGGCGCAGCGCGACGGCCACGGCCGCCTCGTCGGTGCCTCCGCGCTCGACCTGGCCGGCGCCTCCTCCGCCGTGCTCACCGAGGACCTCTGGGACGAGGCCCGCGCCGGCGACGAGGGCGCGCGCCGCCGCGTCGTCGAGCTCGCGTACCTCAGCGGCCGGGCGAACATCGTCGCGTCGACGGGCGAGCTGCCGCCGACGCTGCAGGGCGTCTGGCAGGGGACCTGGCGGCCGGCCTGGTCCGCCGACTACACGCTCAACGGCAACGTGCAGAACGGAGCGATGGCGGGGATGATCCCGACCGGCACGCCCGAGCTGGCGCTGTCGATCCTGGAGCTGGTGCTGCCGCACCTCGACGACTACCGCGAGAACGCGCGCCTCGTCTACGGGGCGGAGGGGATGCTCCTGCCGTCGCGGATGTCGACGCACGGCCGCGCGGACCACTTCGCGGCGAGCTACCCGCACCTGTTCTGGACCGGCTGCGGCGGCTGGGTGCTGCGCCTCGCCGCCGACGCCGTGGCCGCGACGGGCGACCGGGGGATCGTGGACGACCGGCTGTGGGAGCTGGCGGAGGGCGTGCTCCGCTTCGCCGAGACCGGGACGACCGTGGTCGACGGGGTCCGGCGGATCGTGCCCTCCTACTCACCCGAGAACACGCCGGGCGGGGCGCGCTCGCCGCTGGCCGTCGACGCGACGATCGACGTCGCGGTGCTGCGCGACGCCGCCCGGGCGACCGCGCTGCTCGGACGGGCCCGCGGCGACGACTCGCTCGACGAGCGCTGGGCGCGCGTGGTCGCCGAGCTGCCGGAGTACCGCGTGGCGGAGGACGGCACGCTCGCGGAGTGGATCGATCCGCGGTTCTCGGAGGAGATCGCGCACCGGCACGCCTCGCAGCTGTACCCGCTCTGGTACGGGGGCGATGCGGCGTTCGAGGGGGACGGTGCGGCTGCCGTGCGGCTGCGGGCGGCTGCGGCGGCGGCGGTGGCGGCGAAGATCGCGTGGCGGGCCGAGGCGCCCACCGCTCCCCCGGGGCGGATGGAGATGGCGTTCGGGCTGGTGCAGGTCGGCACGGCGGCCGCGGCGCTCGGAGATGCGGAGTCGGCACTGACCTGCGCGGAGTGGCTCGCGGTCGAGCACTGGTCGCCGACGCTGACGACCCGGCACGACGCGGGGCGCATCTTCAACCTCGACGCGAGCGGCGGGCTGCCGGGACTGGTCGCGGCGATGCTGCTCGGGTCGGACGACGAGTCGCTGACGGTGCTCCCGGCGCTGCCGTCGGTGTGGGCGCGCGGTGCGGTGACGGGGCTGCGGGCGCGCGGCGGGCTCGTGGTGGACCGGCTGGAGTGGTCGCCGGGGCGCGCGTCGCTGACGGTGCGCCGGGTGCCGGGCGCGGAGTGGCTGGCACCGGCGGGCGGGACGCGGCTGCGGACGCTCCGCGACGCGGTGCTGCGGGTCGACGGGCGCGAGGTGTCGGGTGGGCTGCCGATCGGTGCGGAGCCGGTGCGCGTGGACGTGGAGTGGCGCGACTGAGGCTGCGGCGGTGACCTCCGGCTCGCGGAACGCGCCTGGGCACGCTGAACCGGGCGGATCCGGCGAGCCGGACGCGGAACCGCGAGCCGGAGGTCCCCCGGAGGTCCGCCGGAGTGACCTCCGGCACGTGGAACATGCTTGGGCACGCAGGAACTGGCGGATCCGGCGAGCCGGACGCAGAACCGCGAGTCGAAGGTCCACCGGGGGAACCTCCGGCACGCGGAACACGCCTCGGCACGCCGAAACAGGCGGATCCAACGAGCCGGACGCGGAACCGCGAGCCGAAGGTCGAGCCGGAGTTCAGCCGGGATGACGTCCGGCACGCAGAACACGCCCCGGCACGTGAGAACTGGCGGATCCAGCGAGCCGAACGTGATTCCGCGAGCCGGACGTGCCTGCCGGCCGCCGCCCGCCGTCAGGCGCCCCGCCGCCCGTAGCGGTCGTAGATGCGGTTGCGGGCCGCCAGCTCGGCCGGGGGCAGGCGCTGGGCGTCGGCGATCTCGTAGACGCCGAAGGTGTCGCGCAGGCGCGAGGACGGGTCGACCTCGACGAAGGTGCACCAGGGCAGCCAGTGGTGGTGGCTGCGCAGGGTCTGGCTCGCGAAGTCGCCGCTCTCGTGGCCGAGGCCGGGCATCGCGTAGCCGATGCTGCCGTCGACGTCGGTCGACTGGCGGGTGTTGCGGTGCAGGAACTCGGCGACGTCGCGGTAGTGGTCGTCGCCGGTGATCAGGGACAGCCGGTAGTAGCTGTACGAGCAGGCCGCCATGTACACGTCCGCCCCGCCGCCGAGGGTGATGATGCTCTGGCCGCTGATCGAGTACCGGTTGAACGGATGCTGCGGCCAGGGTGCGACCACCGGGAAGGACCAGGCGTAGGTCCAGGTCTCGGTGTAGTCGGCGGCGCGGACGGCGCCCTCCAGCCAGCGGTGCTCCTCGGTCAGGTCGTAGAGCGCGAGGAAGCCGAACAGGCCGTAGATGCCGGCCTCCTTGTCCTGGATGTCGGCGTTGTCGCAGGTGCCGCCGCGGTACTCCAGGGTGCGGTGGATGTTCGCGAACGACCACTCGCCGGCGCGCACGGCGGACTCGCGGTAGCGCGCCTCCCCCGTCACCAGGTGCAGCTGCACGAGGAAGCGGATGACGCTCGGGGTGTTCGAGCGCGAGTCCATCCGCACCGAGCCGTCGGCGTTGTAGGCGCGGTGGAAGCTGCCGTCGGCGTCCTGCACCTCGAGCAGCCAGTCGGCGGTCCGCCGGCAGAACTCGAGCCAGAGCGGCCGCTCGTCGCCGAGGCCGCGCACGTGCAGGTAGGCGTCGAGGATCGCCTCGACGCCGTCGGCGAGCATCCGCAGGTAGTGCGGATACGGCTCGAAGCCGCCGAGCGAGGGGTTGAAGCACATCCGCGGCGGGCCCGACTCGGGCAGGGCCGTCCGCGCCCAGAAGTCGACGATGCCGACCCCCTGCTCGAACGCCTCGGGCACGCCCTCGCGGTCGCCGTAGCGCAGCAGCTGGTAGCCGATGCCGGGCTGCTGGCCGACGAAGCCGAACTGGAACGAGACGCTCGAGACGTCGAGGTCCGGCAGCTGGCAGGCGAACGGCAGGCCCCAGGAGTCGCCGTAGCGGCGGGTGAGCCGCTGCAGGATCGCCATGCCGTGGTGGAAGTGCCGCTCGTTGTCGACCTCGAACAGGTCGTCGCGGAGGCGCGCGTAGGCGCTGCGCCACGTGGCGCGCATCATCGTCGCGAAGTCGTCGTGGCGGCCGAGGTCGACGGCCACGGCATAGCGCTGGCGGAAGCCGACCTCGACCGGGTGGTTGACCCGCTGCAGCGACTTCGGAGCCGCGTCGTAGTCGAGCCCGGAGTAGGGGTTGTCGACCGGGCGCTCGCCGTCGGCCCCGGGGTAGACGTAGTCGATCGACAGGCCGACGGGCGCCACGTCGAGCGGCGTCCGGACGCCGAAGCCGTAGTACAGGTAGTTCAGCGTGGTGCCCTGCGGCCGGCTCAGGCCGATCGAGCCGACGGTGCACTCCGGGTCGGTGAAGTTCTCCGAGCGGACCACGTCCAGGCGCGGCAGCGTGACATCGGCCGCCCAGCGCGAGAGCGCCACGGTCTCCCCGGTGGCGAGGCTCTGCGCGGCGAACAGCGGCAGCGCGTAGTGGGTCTCGGTGCGCCAGAAGTACTCGCTGCCGGGGTCGCGGCCCATCGCGTCGGCCGGGCCGAAGGCGTTGTCGCGGTACCAGGCGCCGGGCGCGAAGCACTCGTAGTCGCGCAGGTCGGCGGACCCGGTCAGCCCGAGCGAGATGGCCGTCGAGAAGCCGAGGTCGCCGCCGGCCGCGAGCACCTCGACCTCGCGGTGCACGGAGAAGCCCGCGCCCGTGACGCGCCAGACGTCGGTGACGGCGAACGACGAGCCCGAGCGCGCGGTGATCGTGCCGGTGGCGGTGAGCGCGCCGTCCGCGATCGAGACGTCGTCGTAGGGCGCGCCGGAGTACTCGCTGATCGCGGTGACGGTCTTCACCGTGACGCGCAGCGGGCGGTCGTTCGCGTACAGGACGTGCTCGCCCGCGAGCACCTCGAGGCCGCCCGCGCGGGCGCGCAGGGTGTAGTCGCCGGAGCGGAGTTCCACGGTGGTTCCTTCCTGGAGGGTCATGTCAGTGCTTCTCGTCCGCGGGGCTGGTCGACTCCGCCGGCCCCGGCTCGTCCTCGAGCCGCCGCGCGCCCGGATCGAAGCGCCGCGAGCCCGGCCGGAACAGCAGCGCGACTCCGCCCTCCACGAGCGCCGCGACGAGCAGGAGGATCGCGAACGGGATCAGCGAGATCTCGGCCCACGCGCCCATCACCGGCATCACCAGGCCGGCCGCGGTGAAGCTGACCGTGCCGAGGATCGCGGTGACGCTGCCCGCCTCGCTCGACGGGCCCTGGAGCGAGAGGTACTGCACCGGCGCGAAGCCGAGCGAGCGGCCCGCGAGCGCGAAGGTGAGCGCGCCGACGACGACGAGCAGCGGCTGCGTCCCGGTGAGGGCGAGCACCGCGACCACGACGGCGCCGAGGCCCGTGACGATCGCGGACGCGAACATCGCGAAGCGCGGCCCGAACCGCGGCACGATCACTCGGCCGGTCGTCTGCCCGACCGCGATCGTCACGAGCGAGGTGACCAGGAACAGCAGCCCGTAGAGGTCCGGCCCGACCGCGTAGACGTTGGTGTAGAGGAACGGCGCGGTCGCCAGGTAGGCGAAGCCGACCGACCAGCCCGCGGCGGACGCGGCGGCGAGCGCCAGCACCCGCGGCCGCCTCAGCATCCCGAACGAGTTCCGCAGCGACGGGCCGAGTCCGCCCTGGTGCCGCCGCTCGCGGGGCAGCGTCTCGGGCAGCACCAGCAGCGCGATCACGGTGGCGAGCGCCCCCCAGGCGGCGACCGCGAGGAAGGAGCCGCGCCAGTCGATCACCTTGGTCAGCTGCGCGCCGACGGAGGGGACCAGGATCGGGAAGACCGAGACGATCACGGCGAGGTTCGCGAGCATCGTCACGAGCCGCTTGCCGCTGTAGAGGTCGCGGACGATCGCGGTGACGACCACGCCGGCCGCGGTGCAGGCGGCGCCCTGGACGAAGCGGGCCGAGAGCAGCACCGCGGTGTCCGAGGTCATCGCCGCGACGAGGCTCGCCGCGATGTGCAGCGCGGCCGAGACGCCGAGCGGCCACTTGCGGCCGACCGCGTCGCTGAGCGGACCCGAGATCAACTGACCGGCGGCGAAGCCGAAGGTCGCGCCGGTGACGACCAGCTGGGCGGTCGCGACCGAGACGCCGAGGTCGTCCTGGAGCGTCGGCAGGAAGGGCAGCACCAGGTCGATGGTGAGCGGCCCGAAGCCGACCAGCATCGCGAAGATCGGCAGCAGCAGCCGGCCGCGGGGCATCGCCCGGGTGGCGGAGGCGGTGGTGGCGGAGGCGGTCATGAGCGCGGAGCGCAGGTCACGGAGGGGGTCCTGTCCATCAGCTCCCGGCCGAGACCGGGAAGTAGAGCGAGAAGGCTTCGTCGACGACCTCGTGCAGAGGCCGGAAGCGGATCGCGGCAGGCTGGCCGAGGGTGCGGTAGCCGCGGAGCCACTGGGTCCACTGCCGCTCGTTGTCGGGGGCGAGCAGCGCGGGGGCGTCCTCGAGGCGGCCGCGGAGGCTCACCTCGCGGTCGACGAGGCCGGCCAGCACGACCGGCCCCTCGACGAACGCGACGGTGCCGGGCTCGTCCGGGATCGGCACGGCGCGGATCTCGGTGCCGAAGGCGAGGTCGACGCCGGTGCGGCCGCCGGGGTGCGTCAGCAGGAGCTCGCCGTCGAGGCGCTGGACCCGCTCGGTGTCGCCCGCGACGCCCGGCTCGCCGACGGTCCACTCCGGCACCCGGATCCGCACCTGCAGCGCGACCCCCTCCGCCGATTCCACCTCGATGCGGATCCGCGAGGCGGAGGGCCGGTGCGCGTCGCCCGCGGCCCCCGCGTTCGCGTCCGGCCCCACGTAGCCGGCGTTGTCGAGCACCTCGACCCGCACGGCCGCCTCGCCCGCGGCGGTCGCCACGCGGACGCTCGCGTCGACGTGCTGCGCGATCGTCAGCTCGGCGTCGCCGCCTCGGTAGAAGACGAGACCGGAGTGGCGGGTGTGCGCCTGCACCAGCGTGCCGTGGCAGCACCAGAAGTCCTCGGTCGGGCTGCCCCAGTCCTTGCGGGCGCCGCCCTCCAGAGGGAGGAAGTAGGCGACCATCCCGGTCCTCGGGTTCTGCTGGGCGAGCAGGCCGTTCCAGAGGTTCCGCTCGATGTAGTCGGCGTAGGCGAGGTCGCCGGTCCAGCGGAGCAGCACGTCGGCCAGCCGGATCATGTTGTAGACCGTGCAGTGCTCCTGCGTCTTCTCACCGCGGCGGGCGGCGAACTCGAACGGCGGCGTCCAGATCTCGCCCGAGGTCTGACCGCCGGTGCAGAAGGTGCCGCGGTGGACGACCGCCTGCTCCCAGTAGGCCTCGACGATCCGCCGCCAGCGCTCGTCGCCGGTGACCTCGTAGGCGCGGGCGGCGCCGAGCACCTCGGGGATCGTGGTGTTGGCGTGCATGTTGGTGAGCACGTCGCGGCCCGCGAGCAGGCCCTCGAAGAGCGAGCGGCGGTCGTAGCGCTCGAGCAGCTCCGCGTAGACGGGGTCGCCGGTGATCGCGAGGAGGTCGGCCCAGACCTCGAGCATGCCGCCGGTCTCGACCTCGAGGATCTCCTGGAACGCGTCGTCGTCGAAGCCGCGGACCCACTCCAGCAGCGGGGTCGTCGCCGCCCGCGCCATCCGCAGCGCCCGCTCGTCGCCGAGGTCGAGGTGCAGGTCGACCAGGCCCATCAGCAGCTTGTGCATCGCGTACTGCGGCGCCCAGATCGGGCGGCCGGTCGCCAGGCGGTCGAGGTAGCCGCGCGGGATCGCCCAGATCCAGCCGCCGCCGTTCTCCTCCTGGCAGCGCTCGAGGCCGTCGAGCACGGAGTCGATCCGGACGCGGAGCAGCGGGTCGCCGGTGACCGCGACCTCGCGGGCCGCGGCGGAGAGCCAGTGGCCGAGGAAGTGGCCGCGCAGCTGCGAGCCGGGTGTCTCCCAGCCCCAGTGCCGGTCGAGACCGCGGGCCTCGCGCGACTCCTGGGACGGGTGCAGGTGCCAGCCCTGGTCGCCGATCCCGGCCTCGATGCGGAAGTTCTGCAGCAGCCCCTCGTCGGTCAGCGAGAGCAGGTAGTCGCGGTTGAGCCGCCGCCGGGCGTCGAGCACCCCGCGCTCCAGGCGGGACTCGTGCGGGGCCGGGTGGGTCAGCGGCATGGATGCTCCTCGGCGGTGAGTGGTCGGGGTGGGTGGATCGAAGCGGGGTGGATCTGCAGTGAGCGGGACGGCGACGGGATCGCCGGTGGTCGAGATCGATCTCTCACTGTACTCAGACCAGGATCGACGGTAGGAATGTCATCATGCAATCCCCGAGAGTGATCCATCTCGTCGCCGATGACGTGTCCGCCCTCCTCACTCAGTCGGGAGGTGACCTGCCCGTCCTGCTGCACTGGGGTCCGCGGATCGACGCGAGCGACGACGACCTCGCCGGTTTCGCAAGAACCCCCGAGAGGACGGGGATGGACGGCCGTTCCGACGTGCCCTACGAGCCCGGGATCCTCCCCGAGCACTCCTTCGGCTGGGCCGGACTGCCCGGCCTCCGGGTGCACCGCGAGGGCGCCGGCTGGTCGCCGCGGCTCACCGTGGACGCCGTCTCGGTGGCCGGCGAGGCCCTCGCGGAGGGCGCCGTCGTGCAGCCCGGGAGCGCCGCCGTCACCGTCGAGGCGCACGACGCGCAGGCCCAAATCGGGGTCGTACTGGAGATCGTTCTCTCGCCCGCGGGGCTGCTCCGGACCCGCGTCTCCGTCCGCAACGACGGCACCGGGCACCTCGAGGTGATCGGCGCCGACCCCGCCCTGCGGATCCCCACCGAGGCCCGCGAGATCCTGGACTTCTCCGGCCGCTGGGGCACCGAGAAGATCCCGCAGCGCCACCCCGTCGTCACCGGCAGCCACTCGCGCTCCTCCCGGCGCGGCCGCACAGGCCTGGACGCGACGACCGTCGTCGCGATCGGCACCCCCGGCTTCGACGCGGCCGACGGCAAGGTCTGGCTCTGCCACGTCGGCATCGGCGGCAACCACGAGCACGCCGTGGAGCGCGGCGACGGCTGGCTCGCCTTCCGCGGCGGCGAGCTGCTCCTCCCCGGCGAGGTCCGCCTCGCGAGCGGCGAGAGCTACTCCTCCCCCTGGATCTCCGGCAGCTTCGGCCACGGCCTCGACGCCGCTGCCGCCCGCTTCCACGCCTACCTCCGCGGTGTCTCGCGCTCCTCGCTCCGCCCGCGCCCGGTCACCCTCAACGTCTGGGAGGCGGTCTACTTCGAGCAGGACTTCGCGACCCTCGCCGAGCTGGCCGACCGCGCCGCCGCCCTGGGTGTCGAGCGCTACGTGCTCGACGACGGCTGGTTCCTCGGCCGCAGCGACGACCGCGCGGGCCTCGGCGACTGGACGCCCGACCCCGTCTCCTGGCCGGACGGCCTCCTCCCCCTCGCCGAGCACGTCCGCGGCCGGGGCATGGAGTTCGGCCTCTGGGTCGAGCCCGAGATGATCAACGAGGACTCCGACCTCGCCCGCGCGCACCCCGACTGGATCCTGCGCGCCCGTGAGGAGCTGCCGCCGCGCTTCCGGTTCCAGCAGGTGCTCGACCTGACGAATCCGGACGCGTTCGCGCACATCCTCGGCGTGCTCGACGGGCTGGTCGCCGACCTCGGCGTCGCGTACCTGAAGTGGGATCACAACCGCGATCTGATCGACGCCGGCCACCCCGCCACCGGCACCGCCGCCGTGCACGAGCAGACGCTCGCGCTCTACCGGCTGATCGACGAGCTGCGCGAGCGGCACCCGGAGCTCGAGATCGAGAGCTGCGCCTCCGGCGGCGGCCGCGTCGACCTCGGGATCCTCGAGCGCACCGACCGCGTGCACACCTCCGACAACCAGGACCCGCTGGACCGCTCGCGGATGCTGCGCTGGACCGGGCTGCTCGTGCCGCCGGAGATGCTCGGCTCGCACGTCGCCTCGCCGGTCAACTCCGTCACCGGGCGCACCAGCGACCTGCACACCCGCTGCGCGATCGCCTTCCTCGGCCACTTCGGCATCGAGTGGGACCTCCGCGAGCTGGACGCCGAGGAGGAGCCGGTGCTGGCCGGCTGGATCGCGGCGTACCGCGAGCACCGCGGGCTCATCGCGTCCGGACGGGTCGTCGGGAGCGGCGACTCCGACCCCGACGCGCCGTCGCTGCGCGGCGTCGTCGCGACCGACGGCTCCGAGGCGCTCTACACGCTGGTCACACCCGCCCTGACGGCGGACTCGCGCCGCCGCGTCCGCCTCCCGGGCCTGGACCCGCTCGCCCGCTACCGCGTCGAGGCCGCGCGCCCCGGCTCGCTCGGCCCGCCCTGGCAGAGCCCGCGCTGGCTGGAGGCGACCGTGCCGCTCGACTCCGACGCCCCGGCCCCCGCCTACTCGGGGAGCCTGCTGGGCGAGGCGGGCCTGGACCTGCCGACCTTCCACGCCGACCGCGCGATCGTCCTGCGGCTCGTCCGCGTCGACGCGTGAGCGCCGCCGCCCCGACCACTGCCGACTCGCCCGCCACCACCCTGGAGCACCCCGTGAACACCACCGTCACCGTCGACCTCGACCGGCCCGGCGCCACCATCAGCAAGCACGTCTACGGCCACTTCGCCGAGCACCTCGGCCGCTGCATCTACGACGGCTTCTGGGTCGGCGAGGACTCGCCCGTCCCGAACGCCGGCGGGATCCGCCTGGACGTCGTCGAGGCCCTGCGCGCCCTCGACATCCCCAACCTCCGCTGGCCGGGCGGCTGCTTCGCCGACCGCTACCACTGGACCAACGGCATCGGCCCGCGCGAGGAGCGCCCCGGCCTGATCAACACCCAGTGGGGCGGCGTCGCCGAGGACAACTCCTTCGGCACCCACGAGTTCATGGCGCTCTGCGAGCTGCTCGGCGCCGACGCCTACATCTCCGGCAACATCGGCTCCGGCACCGTGCAGGAGATGGCCGACTGGGTCGAGTACCTCACCGGCTCCGGCAAGTCGCCGATGGCTGACCTCCGCCGCTCGCACGGCCGCGAGGAGCCGTGGACCGTCCGCTACTGGGGCCTGGGCAACGAGACCTGGGGCTGCGGCGGCAACATGCGCGCCGGCGCCTACGCCGACCTCGCCCGCCAGTTCGGCACCTTCGTGCAGAGCGGCAACGACGTGCCGCTGCACCGCATCGCGGCCGGCGCCGACGGTGCGGACACGCACTGGACGCAGACGCTGATGGAGGTGATCCCCGAGATCGAGGGGCACCCCTTCTCCTCCGTGCCGTGGGAGTCGGTCTCGGTGCACTACTACACGATCGGCGGCAGCTGGCACGCGAAGGGCAGCGCCACCGACTTCGACGCGGACACCTACTGGAGCACGATCGTCGCCGCGCAGGGCATCGAGGAGCTGCTGCGCTCGCACGCCGCCGTGATGGACGTGCACGACCCCGAGAAGAAGTACGGGATGGTGCTCGACGAGTGGGGCACCTGGTGGGACGTCGAGCCGGGCACGCACCCGGGCTTCCTCTTCCAGCAGAACACCATCCGCGACGCGATGGTCGCGGGGATCCACTTCGACGTCTTCCACGCCTTCGCCGACCGGCTCTCGATGGCGAACATCGCGCAGACCGTCAACGTGCTGCAGGCGATGCTGCTGACCGACCCCGACGGCGGCGAGATGGTGCGGACGCCGACGTACCACGTGTTCGAGATGAACAAGGGGCACCAGGACGCGACGGTGCTGCCGACCACGGTCGCCGGGCCGACCCACGCGGTCGACGGGCGCGAGATCGCGCTGGCCTCCGCCTCCGCCTCGGTGAAGAACGGGCGCGTGCTGGTCTCGATGACCAACGTCGACCTCGACGAGCCGCTGGAGATCGAGCTGTCCTTCCGCGGCGGTTCCGTGACCGGAGCGACGGGGCGGCTCCTCACCGCCGACTCGCCCCAGGCGCACAACCGGCCGGGCGACGCCGACGCGGTCAGCCCGGTCGCGCTCGAGGGGCTGGAGACCACGGCGACGGGGCTGCGGGTGACGCTGCCGCCGCACTCCTTCGCGACGGTGTCGCTGGAGCTGGCCGGGGCCCTCGTGGCAGGGTCGGACGCGTGACCGCCATGAGCACTGCCGCCGCACGCACCGAGGCCGCCCGCCGCCCGCCGATGGGCTGGAACAGCTGGGACTGCTTCGGCTCCTCCGTCACCGAGGACGAGGTGCTGGCGAACGCCGAGTACCTCGCCGAGCACCTGCTGCCGCACGGCTGGGACACGGTCGTCGTCGACATCCAGTGGTACGAGCCGGACCCCGGCACGAGCGACTACCAGGAGGTGTCGGAGCCGGTCCTGGACGACTGGGGCCGGCCGCAGCCCGCGGTGGGGCGCTTCCCCTCCGCGGCGACCGGAGGCTTCACCGCGCTGGCCGCGCGCGTGCACGCCCTCGGGCTGCGCTTCGGCGTGCACCTGATGCGCGGCGTGCCCCGCCGGGCCGCCGAGCTCGGGCTGCCGGTGCTCGGCTCCGACGCGACCTGCGCCGACATCGCCGACCGCGGGAACGTCTGCCCGTGGAACCCGGACAACTTCGGCGTGGACATGACGGTGCCGGGCGCGCAGCAGTACTACGACTCGGTGATGGCGCAGCTGGCGTCGTGGGGCGTCGACTTCGTCAAGCTCGACGACGTGCTCTACCCGCCGATCCAGACCGACGAGATCGCCGCGCTCTCCCGCGCGATCGACGCGACCGGCCGGCCGATGGTGCTGAGCCTCTCGCCCGGCAAGCAGCTCTCGCTGGAGAACCTGGACCTGCTCCGCGACACCGCGCAGATGTGGCGGATCTCGGACGACTTCTGGGACGACTGGGGGCACCTGCAGGAGCAGTTCCAGCGCGCCGCGCGCTGGGCGCCGCACCAGCGGCCGGGCGCGTGGGCCGACGCCGACATGCTGCCGCTGGGCCGGATCGGCGTGCGGGCGCACGTGGGCGAGGACCGCCTCTCGCGGTTCACCCCCGCCGAGCAGCGGACGCTCGTGACGCTCTGGTGCCTGCTGCGCTCGCCGCTGATGATGGGCGGGCACCTCCCGGACACCCCGCCCGAGACGCTGGCGCTGCTGACGAACGACGACGTGCTGGCCCTGCTGTCCAGCGAGGGCAGCCGCGAGATCGTCCGCGACGGCGACCTCGTCGTCTGGAGCGCCTGGCAGGGCGACGTCCAGTGGCGCGGCGTCTTCTGGCTCGGCGACGCCCCGCGCGAGTACTCCGCGCACCTCGCCGACCTCGGCTGCACCGGCACCCCCGTCGACGCCTGGACGGGCGAGCCCCTCCCGGTCGTCGACGGCGCGGTCGCCCTGACCCTCGAGCCCCACGGCGCGCACCTGCTCCGCTTCGCCTGACCCGCCGCGCCCGCCCCGCCGCCGCCAGTGCGCAGAAGTCGCGGTAGTCGGGCGCGACTACCGCAACTTCTGAGTTCTGGGGGCGGGTCAGGACTCCGTGTCGGTGAGGGCGTCGAGGCGGGCGACGTCGTCGGCGGAGAGGTCGAAGTCGACCTGGGCGTTCTCGCGAATGCGCTCGGGGGTGGTCGACTTCGGCAGGGGCAGGACGTCCTTCTCGAGGAGGTAGCGGATGCAGAGCTGCGCCACCGAGACGCCGTTCGCCTTCGCGATGTCGGCGAGGTCGGAGTTCTCCAGCAGGCCGCCGGTCGCCAGCGGCGAGTAGCCCTCGACGAGGATGCCGTTGGTGCGGCAGTAGTCGGTCGTCTCGTCCTGGGTGTTGCCGACGAACCAGCGGATCTGGTTGGCGTGCGGCTTCACGTCCGTCGCGGCGATCAGCGACTCCAGGTCGTCGACCGAGAAGTTGGAGACGCCGATGGCGCGGGCGCGGCCGGAGTCGTAGATCTCCTCCATCGCCTTCCAGGCGGCGATGTTGCCGTCGCGGTGGTCGGAGCCCATGTCCGACCACGGCCACGGCGCGTGGATCAGGTACAGGTCGACGTGCTCGAGCTCGAGCGCCGCCATCGTGGTCTCGAAGCTGTCCTTCGCGCCGGCGTGGTCCTTGACCTCGGCGGGCAGCTTCGTGGTGATGAAGACCTCGTCGCGCGGGATCCCGCTGTCGCGCAGGGCCCGGCCGACGCTCGCCTCGTTGCCGTAGCCGCGGGCGGTGTCGATGTGGCGGTAGCCGGCCTCGAGCGCCGTGGTCACCGCGTCGTAGGCGTCGGTGCCGTCCTCGATCTGCCAGGTGCCGAAGCCGATCTTGGGGATCTCGACCCCGTTGGACAGGGTGAAGGTGTCGGTCAGTGCAGGCATGTCTCTCCTCGAGAAGTCCGGCCCCGCGCGCGTCCTCGCGCCGGGGGTGCTGCTGTTCACGGTAGGCGCGCGGGGCGGCGGGCGCAGGCCCCTTGCGGAGCCGCCCCATGCTGATCGAGTAGCGCCCGCAGGGCGCGTATCGAGATCCGGCGTCGCCAGGAGGGTGGGTCTCGATACGCCCCTTCGGGGCTACTCGACCAGCATGAAAGGACGTTGCTCCGCGATGCCGGACCAGCATGAAGTGGGCGCTCCGCCCCATGCTGATCGAGTAGCGACCGCAGGGCGCGTATCGAGATCCGGCGTCTCCAGGGTGGCGGGTCAGCCGCGGGTCACCGACCAGGGGGTGCGGAGGGCGCGCTCGGCGAGCACGCGGCGCTCGCCGGTCAGTGCTACGTCGGCGGTCTGCGCGGCGTCGGCGGCCGACGGGCCGGCGATCAGGCGCAACGGGCCCGGGTCCACGCTGAGCGCGCCGTCCTCGCCGGTCGCCGCGAGCCGCGCCGCCTCGACGTGGAAGTGCACGGTGAGCGACTCCCCCGCGGCGATCGGCACGCGCGCGTAGCCGAGCAGCTGCGCGGCCGGCCGCACGACGGGCGAGGTCGGGTAGGCGGCGTACAGCTGCACGACCTCGACGGTGTCCTCGCCGCTGTTGCGGAGGGTGACCGCGGCGTCGAGCGCCCCGTCCACCGCCAGCACCGAGGGCGCCGACAGCGCCTCGTACGTGATCGCGCCCCGGGTGAGCCCGAAGCCGAACGGGTGCAGCGGCGTGTTGTCGAGCGCGGTGATCCCGGGGTTCGAGAGCCCGAGCGACGGCTGCAGGTACGTCGTCGACGCCGACGGGAGCCGCGGGATCTGCACGGGCAGGCGCCCGGTCGGCGAGACCCGCCCTGAGAGCACGCCGGCGACCGCGGCCGCCCCGTCCGCCCCGGGGAAGAACGCCTGCACGACACCGCGCGCCGCTCCGTAGGCGCCGAGCGCGTAGGGCCGGCCCGAGAGCACGACGAGCACGGTCGGCACGCCGGTCGCGAGCACCGACGCGACCAGCTCGTCCTGAGCGCCCGGCAGCCGCAGGTCGGCGGCGTCGCAGCCCTCCCCCGAGGTGCCGTCGCCGAACAGCCCGGCCACGTCGCCGACGACGACCACGGCCGCGTCGCTCGAGCGCGCCGTCGCGACGGCCTCGGCGATCGAGGAGGTGTCCGCGGAGGTGATCGACCCGCCGGCCGCGAAGCGCACCCGCTCCTCGCCGAGCTCCGTACGCAGGGCGCTCAGCACGGTCGGGATCTCGATCCCGAGGTCGTGCCCCGGGTGCTTGGAGAGCACGTGGTTCGGGAAGGCGTAGCAGCCGACCAGGCTGCGGAACTGGTCCGCCGCGGGGCCGACCACCGCCACGGTGCCGGAGGCGAGCAGTCCGCGGACGTCGTCGTCGCGCAGCAGCACGACCGACTCCTCCGCGATCCGGAGCGAGATGGCCCGGTTGCGCGCGCTGTCGAGGTCCACCGACTCGGCGCCCTCGGGGACGAGCGGCCCGCCGTCGAGTAGCCCGGCCTCGAACTTGTGCCGGAGGTGGCGCTCGACCGAGCGGTCGAGGTCGCGCTCGTCGACGACGCCCTCGCGGATGAGGCGCGGCAGCTCGCCGTACGCCGCGGTCTGCGGCAGCTCGACGTCCACGCCGGCCCGGATCGCCAGCCGCCCCGCGTCGGCGGTGTCGACCGCGACGTGGTGCATCGCCTGGAGGAACGGCACGGCCCAGTAGTCGGCCACGACCGTCCCCTCGAAGCCCCACTTCTCCCGCAGGATCGTGGTGAGCAGGTGCCGGCTCGCGCTGCTGGGCACGCCGTCGATGTCGGTGTACGAGGTCATCACGCTGCGCGCGCCGCCGTGCCGCAGCGCGGCCTCGAACGGCGGCAGCACGGTGTCCGCGATCTCGCGCGGCCCCATGCTCACGGGAGCGTGGTTGCGGGCACCGCGGGAGGCCGCGTAGCCGGCGAAGTGCTTGAGCGTCGCGATGATCCCCGCCGACTCGAGCCCGGCGACGTACGCGGTGCCGAGCTGCGAGACCAGGTACGGGTCCTCGCCGAGGGTCTCCTCGACGCGGCCCCAGCGGTAGTCCTTCACGACGTCGACCACGGGCGCGAGCCCCTGGTGGATGCCGAGGGCGCGCATGTCGGAGCCGATCGCCTCCGCCATCTCGCCGACGAGGTCCTCGTCGAAGGTGGCCGCCCAGGCGAGCGGCGTGGGGAAGGCGGTCGCGCCGTACGCGGCGAGCCCGGTCAGGCACTCCTCGTGCGCGATCGCCGGGATGCCCAGGCGCTGCGAGCCGACGACCCGCTCCTGCAGCTCGCGGAGCCGGCGCACGCCCTCCGGCACCGAGACGGGCTCGGTGCCGAAGACGCGGGTGAGCTGGCCGAGGCCGCCGTCGAACGGGTCGGCCGCGGTCTCGGGGCCGCCCTCGAGCTTCGGGGCGAAGTCGTCGGCGGAGTCGGTGAGCCAGACGGAGCCGAGCTGGGCCGCCTTCTCCTCGAGCGTGAGCTCGGCGGTGAGGAGGCGGGCCCGCTCGCTCGCGGAGAGGGAGCGGTCCCGCCAGTCGCGACCACCGCTCCGATCCCCGGTCTCGTCGGTGCGGTCGGAGGGGACGAGAGTGGTGGAGGCGTCGTGCATCAGCCCTTGAACGCTCCGTCCATGATCCCGGACACCATGCGGCGGCCGACGAAGAAGAACGCGATCAGCAGCGGCAGCGTGGCCATGAACGACCCGCCCATCGCCAGCGCGACGTCGATCGAGCGGTTGGCCTGCAGCTGCTTCAGTGCGATCTGCACCGTGAACAGCTCCGGCGACTTCAGCACGATGAACGGCCACATGAAGTCGTTCCAGACCGCGGTGAACGTGATCAGCCCGAGCACGAACGCCGCCGGGCGGACCACCGGGAAGGCGATGCGCCAGAACAGCTGCCAGGAGTTGGCGCCGTCGATGCGGGCCGCCTGGATCAGCTCGTCGCTGACCGTGGTCGACATGTGCTGGCGCATCCAGAAGATGCCGAAGGCGCTGGCCAGACCCGGGACGATGATCGCCTGGAGGGTGTCGACCCAGTCGAGGGCCGAGACGATCAGGTACTGCGGGATGATGCTCAGCTGCGCCGGCACCGTCATGGTGAGCAGCACGATCAGGAACAGCACGTTGCGGCCCGGGAACTGCAGCTTCGCGAAGGCGAAGCCGGCCATCGCGCAGAGGATCGCGGAGAGGACCGCGATGCTCAGCGACACGATCAGCGAGTTGAACAGCGACGCGATGAACGGGACGGTGTCGAACACCTTCTCCGCGATGGCGAAGAAGTTCGTGCCCGGGTACAGGCGCGGCGGGATCGACGTGACGGCGGTCGCTCCGACCGACGCGATGACGAACATGTAGTAGAGGGGGAACACCGAGACGAGCACGGCGACGACGAGGAAGACGTACGTCGGCCAGCCGACCCCGCCGCCCTTGCCGCGGCGCTTCGGCAGTACCTTCGGGGTGTCGCCCGTGGCGACGGCCCGGGCCTGCGGGAGGGCCTGATCGATCACATCGGACATCAGACGGCCGCCTTCCGGGTGCGGGTGGACAGGTAGAAGTTGATCAGCGAGACGACCACGACGATCACGAACAGCACGACGCCGATGGCGGAGCCGTAGCCGAACTTGAACTGGCCGAAGCCCTGCTCGTAGAGGAACAGCGCGAGCGTCTGGCACTGCCGGCCGGCGCCGCAGGTGAGGCCCGATTCGGGAGCCACCAGGAGCGCCTCCGTGAAGATCTGCAGACCGCCGATGGTCGACATGATCACGGTGAAGACGATGATCGGGCGCAGCGCCGGGATGGTGAGGTGGCGGAACTGCTGCCAGCTGGAGGCGCCGTCGACCGAGGCGGCCTCGAACATCTCGCGCGGCAGCGACTGGAGCCCCGCCAGGTACAGGAGCGTGTTGTAGCCGAACCAGCGCCAGAAGACCATCGTCGAGATGACGATCCAGGAGCCGTAGTTGGTGGCCAGGAAGTTGATCGAGGGCAGTCCGAAGACGCCGAGGAACCAGTTGATCAGGCCGAAGTTCTTGTCGAAGATCTGCGCGAAGACGATCGCGGTCGCCGCGACGGAGGTGATGTAGGGCACCAGCAGCGCCATGCGCCAGAAGTTCGCCCAGCGCAGTCGCGCGTGGTTGAGCAGGTGCGCCAGGAAGAGCGCGAAGAGCAGCTGCGGCACCGTCGAGATGATGAAGATGCCGAAGGTGTTGACCAGGGCGTTCCAGAACCGGCTGTCCGCGAAGAGCTGCTGGAAGTTCGCGAGTCCGACGAAGGTCTGCTCGCCGATCGGGTTCCAGTCGAAGAGCGAGACGTAGAACGTGAAGAGCAGCGGGAAGAGCCCGAACACGATGAAGATGAGGAAGAAGGGCATGACGTACGCGTAGGGGGCGATCCGCTCCGAGAGGGAGTTGCGGATCTTCGCGGCCTTCTGGACCGGAACACTGGGCTGCTTGCGCTGCCTGGGGGGACGTATGGCTGTCGCCGTTGACACGTGGGTTACCTCCGTCGAAGGGGCGGCCCGGCGCGCGAGGCGCCGGGCCGCTCGGGTGGGTGGGGCGATCAGCCGCCGATGGCCTGCTTGGCCGTGTCGAGGGCCGTCGTCCACGCCTTGTCGGAGGTGACGTTGCCCGCCTCCAGCTCGACGAGGGTGTTCAGCAGGGCGCCGTTGATCGGCGTCGTGTCGGGACCGTTGTAGAAGGAGGGGAACTGCTCGACCGAGGTGGCCATGACCTCGCCGATCTTCGAGTCGCCGAAGAACGGGTCGGTGTAGTTGCGGACCTCGTCGCTCGCGACCGCCTCGGTGGCGGCGGGCAGGGTGCCCGAGGCCGCGAAGTGATCGGTCTGGCCCTCGGCGGACATCATCGTCTTGATGTACTGCCAGGCGGCCTCGGGGTGCTCGGCGCGGGCCGGGATGGCGATGACGCTGCCGCCCCAGTTGCCGCCGACGCCGGGGACGCTCGTGACGCGCCAGTTGCCCGCGGTGTCGGGGGCGTCGGTCTTGATTCCGGCGAGGATCCACGACGGCGCGATGGTCACGGCGAAGGCGCCGTTGGCGCGGCCGGGAGCCCAGCCCGAGGACCAGGCGGCGATGCCGGCGCTGATGCCGGCGTCCTTGGCGTCCACGGCGACCTGGAACGCGTCCTTCACCTGCGGGTTGGTGTCGTAGACGAGCTCGCCGTCGGGCGAGTAGTACTTCTCGGAGACCTGGTTGACGGTCGAGAAGAAGACGCTGGTCTCGATGTTGTCGACGAACGGCTTGCCGGTCGCCTCGGTGTACTTCTCGCCCATGGCGATGAAGGACGGCCAGTCCTTCCACATCTCGGCGACCTCGGCCGGGTCGGTCGGCAGACCGGCGGCCTCGAAGAGGTCGGCGCGGTAGGCGAAGCCGAGTCCGCCGACGTCGGTGGGCACGCCCACGACGGAGCCGTCGTCGGCGGTCGCCGCGGAGGCGGCCCACGGGAGGTAGGCGGAGGCGACGTCGTCGCCGCCGAGGGTGCGCAGGTCGAGGAAGTTCGAGCTGTTGGCGACGAACTGGGGCAGGTCGTCGTTCTGGATCATGACCAGGTCGGGCACCTTGCCGCCGGCCAGCGCCGCGGTGAGGGCGGTGGCGGTCTCGGTGGTGCTGCCGACCTCGGAGAGCTTGATCTTCGCGTCGGGCATCTTGGCGAGGTACTCGTCGACGCTGTCCTTGGCGTTGATGCCGGTGAAGGACCAGAAGGTCGCCTCGGCGTTCGGGTCGTCGGACGCGCCGCCACCGCTTCCGGACGAGCATCCGGTGAGGGCGAGGGCCACGGCGGCGGCTGCTGCGGCCACGGCCGTCAGTCTTCTTTTCACGATTGTTCCTCTTCGTCGGGGATTCGCGGGGGGTCTCGCTGGAGGAGACCGGGAGCAAGAGAACGATCTCTTGGACGCCAAGGTAGCTGGCCTTTCCCCCTCGTGCAAGCGCGATCTCGGAGTCGTTACCGCAGCGTGAGATATCGATCTCCCCTAGTATCTGTAAGAAGTTTCGCAAATCGGACCGCCACGGCCCCGGGGGAGGCGTCCCCGTGGGACTCTGGAGATCGAGCATCCGGCGCCCCGGCCGGCTCCCCTCCTCGTTCAGAAGGATGCAGCCATGACCCGACCCACGCTCGTGGACGTCGCACGGGCCGCGGGCGTGTCCCGCGCCACCGCCGCCCGGGTTCTCGCGGGCGGCACGAACGTCGACGTCCGCATGTCGGCCGCCGTCGAGCACGCCGCGAAGCAGCTCGGCTACGAGGCCAACAGCGCCGCGCGGATGCTGCGCGGCGGCCGCTCCGGCGCGATCGCGCTGATCGTCGCCTTCAACGAGCTCGACAGCCTCACCGGCACCTTCTTCACCTCGGTGCTCAAGGGCGCCGCGAAGGGGCTCTACGCCGCCGAGGTGCAGCCGGTGCTGCTGCCCGCGGACCACGACGACGGCGACCGCATCCCCAAGTTCCTCCGCTCGCGCGCGGTCGACGGAGCGATCGTGATCCTGCAGCACGAGATCACGCACCTCGCGCAGGCGCTCGCCGACTCCCCCGTGCCGATCGCCTGGGTCGGCCGGCCGCGCGTCGCGCTGGCCGAGGACGCCATCGTGATCGACTCCGACAACTACGGCGGCGGCCGGCTCGCCGCCCGCGCGCTCGCCGACTCCGGCCGGCGCCGGCTCGGCATCATCGCCGGCCCGCACGACATGGAGCCGGCCCGCGACCGCATCCGCGGCTGGCGCGACGAGCTGACCGAGCTGGGGCTGGACCACAGCCCGATCGTGCACGGCGAGTTCACTCTCGAGAGCGGCTCGGCCGCGATGGCGCGGCTCCTGCAGCGCCACCCCGACCTCGACGGCGTCTTCGCCTCCTCCGACCTGATGGCCAACGGCGCGATCCGCGTGCTGCAGGCGTCCGGCCGGCGCGTGCCCGCCGACATCTCGGTCGTGGGCTTCGACGACGTGGTCATCGCGACCACCTCGGATCCGACGCTGACCACCATCCGCCAGCCGCTCGAGGACATGGGGCGCGTCGCCGCGGAGACCGTGGTGGCCGTGGTGGCGGGCCGCGAGGTCGACCGGCAGCCGATCCTCGCGACGACGCTCGTGCAGCGGGAGTCGGCGTGAGTGTCGGGCCGGCACCGCACCGGCTGATCGTCAGCACCGATGCCGCGAACGAGGCCGACGACCAGTTCGCGATCGTGCAGGCGCTGCTGAGCGCGACGCTCGACGTCCGGGCGCTCGTGGCCGCGCACTTCGGCCGGCCCGGCAGCCTGCGGGAGTCGCGCGCGGAGATCGATCGCGTGGTCGCCCTCGCGGGGGCCGACGTGCGGGTCGTGGACGGGGCGTCCGCGGCGCTGGTCGCCGGCGGTTCCGCGGAGTCCGTGGCGTCCGAGGGCTCGCGCGTGATCGTCGAGGAGGCGCTGCACGGCGAGGGCCGGCTGTGGATCGCCGTGCTCGGCCCGCTCACCGACGTCGCCGCGGCGCTGCTGGCGGAGCCGTCGATCGCCGAGCGCGACGTCGTCGTGGTCTGGGTGGGCGGCCCGCCCTACGAGGGGATCGCCGCGTACCACCCGGAGTTCAACCTGATCAACGACGTCGCCGCCGCGAACGCCGTGCTCGCCTCCGGAGTCGCCGTCTGGCAGATCCCGATGCCCGTCTACACGATGGTCGGCGTCGGCCACGCCGAGCTGCGCACGCGGCTGGGCGGCACGAGCCCGCTCGGCGACTACCTCGTCGACCAGCTGATCGCCTTCAACGCGACGATCCCCTACGGCCCGCTCGACTTCCGCTCCCTCGGCGACAGCCCCGCGATCGGCGCCGTGATGAACCCCGCCGGCGGCCGCTGGCGCGCCGTCCCCGCCCCGCGCTTCACCGCCACCGGCGACCTCCAGCCCGGCGTCGGCCCGCACCCGATCCGCGTCTGCGAGTCCTTCGACACCCGCTGGCTCCTCGAGGACCTCTTCGCGAAGCTCCTCGAGTTCGGCCGCGCCGGCCGCTGACCGGCCCGTGCTGGGCCGTCCGCGAGACGTCTCCGAGGAGCCGAGGTCGCCCGTTGCACGGGACGCCTCGGCCGTTCGAGGACCTCTCACCGGCGACGGCACCTCCTCCGGCGCACAACATCAGCTGAGAGCACAGGGCCTCCCCTGTCAGAGGAGGGACCCCCGTCTCAGCTGATGTTGTGCGCGACTTCGGCGGCAGAGCAGCAGCCGGATCGGGTGCAGACGGGGCCACGGTCAGGCGCGGGCCGCCTTGACGTAGGCGACGAGGGCGTTCGCGTGCCCGTGGCCGAGGCCGTGCGCGGTCTTCAGCCACGCGACGACCTGCATGTGCGTCTCGGAGTCGAGCCGCTCGTCCACCAGGTCTAGCCACTCCTGGATCGGACGGCCGTAGGTGGTCTCGATGCTCGGGAAGTACGACGCGGGTCCCTTCGGCTTCGAGCCGTCGGCGGGAGGCTCCGGAGCGAGGACGCGCGAGTTGGTCATGCCGGTCACTGTAGCGGCGCCGGGGCGCCGGGTCTCGATACGCGGCTGCGCCGCTCCTCGACCGGCACGGAGGAGGCGCCGCCCTAGGATGCCGGGCCGGCAGAGCCGTGCTGATCGAGTAGCCCTCGCAGAGGGCGTATCCACCGGCATGGAGACGTGGGGTCTCGATACGCGGCTGCGCCGCTACTCGACCAGCATGGGGTGGCGGCTGCGCCGCTACTCGACCAGCATGCAGGGGCGGCTGTGCCGCTGCTCGACCAGCATGACGGGGGCGGGAGCGCCGCTCTGCGGCTCCGCTCGAGTGGCTCCGCTCGGGCCGCTCCGCTCGGGCGGCTCCGCTCGGGCGGCTCCGCTCGGGCGGCGGAGCGCGTCAGAGCCAGCCGCCGTCGACGACCCAGTTCTGGGCGGTGCACATGGCGGAGTCGTCGGCCGCGAGCCAGAGGACCAGGCGGGCGACGTCCGCCGGGACGAGGCGGCCGGGGAGGCACTGGCTGCGGTCGATCTGCTGCTCCGCCTCGGGGGTGACGACCTGCTCGAGCTGCCGCTCGGTCATGATCCAGCCGGGGATGACGCAGTTCACCCGGACGCCGCCGGCGCCGAGCTCGCGGGCCAGGGCGCGGGTCATGCCCTCGATCGCGGCCTTCGCGGTGATGTAGCCGACCAGCTCGACGAGGTCGATGTGCGCGCTGATCGAGCCGAGGTTGATGATCGAGCCGGCGCCCGCGCGCAGCATCCCGCGCGAGACGAGCCGCGCGGCGAAGAACTGGTGACGCAGGTTCACCGCCATGCGGTCGTCCCAGTACGCGGGATCGAGGTCCTCGACGGTGTGCCGGGCGTCGTTCGCCGCGTTGTTGACGAGCACGTGAGCCGGGCCGAGCTCGGCGGTGAGCCCCTCGATCGCGGACTCGAGCGCCGCGACGTCGCGCACGTCGCAGGCGGCGAAGCGGACGGCTCCGCCCAGCTCGCGGGCGAGCGCCCCACCCTGCTCGGCGTCGACGTCGAGGAAGCCGACCCGCGCGCCCTGCGCCGCGAACTGCCGCACGAACTCCGCGCCGAGCCCCGACGCGCCGCCCGTCACGACCACGGTCCGGCCGTCGAGGCTCGGGTACCGGGCGAACGCGCTCACCGCGCACCCGTCCGACCGGGGACGACGATCGAGCGCCCGACGCTCCCGTGCTCCAGCGCCTCGAAGGCCGCGCCGATGTCCTCGAGGGCGAACCTCTCCCCCACCAGCTCGTCGAGCGGCAGCGCACCCGTGCGGTACAGCTCGAAGATCCGCGGCAGATCCAGCTGCGGGATCGAGGACCCGTAGAGCGATCCGACCACGCGCTTCTGCTTCTGCACCAGGTCGTTCACCGGGATGCCCACGCTCTGCCCGACCCGGCCGAGGCCCACGGCGACGGCCGTCCCGCCGGGCTGCAGCATCGCCACGGCGGAGGCCAGCGTCTCCGGCCGCCCGACCGCCTCGACCACCCAGGGCACCCCGCCGGGGACGAGGGCGAGCAGCTGCTCGGCCGTGTCGCCGCCGCCGATGGAGCCGGACGACCCGCCGATCACGTGCGTCGCCCCCAGCCGCCTCGCGAGCGCGAGCCGGTCCGCGTCCACGTCGACCGCGACGACGGTGGTCGCCCCGGCCGCCCGGGCGCCCATCACCGCGGAGAGGCCGACGCCGCCGGCGCCGATCACCACGACCGCGTCGCCGAGGCACGCGCCGATCACGTTGAGCACCGCGCCGACCCCGGTGATCACCGCGCAGCCGGCGATCGCCGCGATCTCGGCCGGCACGTCGTCCGGCACGCGCACCACGCTCCGCTCGGGCACGACCACCCGCTCCGCGAAGCAGGACACCCCGAGCAGGTGGTGCACGGTCTCGCCCGCGGCGCTGAGCCGGCTGGTGCCGTCGAGGAGCCCGCCGGACGCCGCCTGCACCGGTCCGTACTCGCACATGATCGGCCGGCCGGCGACGCACTGGCGGCAGCGGCCGCAGTTCGGCCGCCACAGCAGTGCCACCCGGTCGCCGACGGCGAAGCCCTCGCGGAGGTCCGGGCCGAGGGCGACGATGCGGCCGGCGCCCTCGTGGCCGGGCACCACCGGCAGCGGACAGCGCAGATCACCGCGCAGGTAGTGCAGGTCGGAGTGGCAGACGCCCGCCGCGTCGATCTCGACGAGCAGCTCGCCCCGGCCGGGATCGGCGACGTCGAGCTCCTCGACGGCCAGCGGCGCGCCGAACTCCCGCAGCACCGCCGCGCGCATCCGCGTGCTCATCGCGGTCCTCCTGTCGTGCCGGTCATCGTGGTCCCCTCGTCGTGCATCGGGCGGTCCCGCCCCGCCCCGCTCAATGCGACTCCCGCAGGACGCCGGGCCCGGTCGCGCCGGTCAGGAAGTCCAGGTCCGCGCCGCGCTCGGCCTGCTCGACGTGGTCGACGTACAGCCGCTCCCAGCCGCGGACCGGCGCCGCGTAGGCGGCCGTGGTCGCGGCGGAGGGACGGCGGGCCGCGAGGTCCTCGTCGGTCACCAGCAGCGTCAGCGTCCGCGCCGGGACGTCGAGCTCGATCAGGTCGCCGTCCTGCACCAGCCCGAGCGCGCCGCCGACCGCCGACTCCGGCGTGACGTGCAGCACGATCGTGCCGTAGGCCGTGCCGCTCATCCGTCCGTCGCAGATCCGCACCATGTCGCGCACGCCCGCGTCGAGCAGGCGCTTCGGCAGTGGCATGTTCGCGACCTCGGGCATCCCCGGGTAGCCGCGCGGACCGCAGCCGCGCAGCACCAGCACCGAGTCCGCGGTGACGTCGAGCTCCGGTGAGTCGATCCGCGCGTGCATGTCCTCGACCGAGTCGAAGACGACCGCCGGACCGCGGTGCCGCAGCAGCGCCGCCGTGGCCGCGGCCGGCTTGATGATCGCGCCGGTCGGAGACAGGTTCCCGCGCAGCACGGCGATGCCGGCCGCGGGCAGCAGCGGCGACTCGGCGGTGCGGATCACGTCGCGGTCCCAGACCTCGTGCCCCGGCAGCTCGTCGACGAAGGGCGTGCCGAGCACGGTCACCGCCGTCGGATCCAGCAGCGGCCGCACCTCGTTCATCACGGCGAGGAAGCCGCCCGCGCGGAAGAGGTCCTCCATCAGGTGCGCGCCGGCCGGCTGCAGGTTGACCAGCAGCGGGACGTCGGCGCCGATCCGGTCGAAGTCGTCGAGGTCGAGCTCGACGCCGAGGCGGCCGGCGATCGCGAGCAGGTGCACCACGGCGTTCGTCGATCCGCCGATCGTGGCGAGCGCCACGATCGCGTTGTGGAACGCGGCCTTCGTCATCACGTCCGCCGGCGCGAGCTCCTCCGCCACCATCGCGACGACGCGGTTGCCCGTCGCGTGCGCGAACTGCAGCAGCCTGCTGTCCGAGGCGGGGACGCCCGCGACGCCGGGCAGCGTCATGCCGAGCGCCTCCGCGACGCAGGCCATCGAGGACGCGGTGCCCATCGTGTTGCAGTGCCCGCGGCTGCGGATCATCGAGGACTCGGACTGCACGAAGTAGTCGCTGTCGAGCGCGCCCGCCCGCACCTCCTCGCTCAGGCGCCAGACGTCGGTGCCGCAGCCGAGCGTGCTGCCGCGGAAGGTCCCGTTCAGCATCGGCCCGCCGGGCACCACGATCGCCGGGATCCCCACGCTGGCGGCGGCCATCAGCAGCGCCGGGATGGTCTTGTCGCAGCCGCCGAGCAGCACCAGGCCGTCGATCGGATTGGCGCGGAACAGCTCCTCCGCCGCCATCGCGACCATGTTGCGCCAGAGCATCGCGGTGGTCCGGACGGTCGTCTCGCCGAGCGAGATCACGGGCAGGTTGTAGGGGATCCCGCCGGCCTCGTAGACGCCGTTCTTCACGCTCTGCGCGACCTCGTCGAGGTGCGAGTTGCACGGCGAGAGGTCGGAGGCGGTGTTCGCGATCGCGATCTGCGGCCGGCCGTCGAAGGCGTGGTCGGGCGTGCCGCGGCGCATCCACGCCCGGTGCAGGTAGGTGTTGCGGTCGTCGCCGCCGTACCACTGGGCGCTGCGGACGGTGCGGCCGGTCCGGATCACCGGGCCGAGGCCCGTGGGCCGACCGGGGGTCTCGTCGTTCATCGGGGGACCGATCTGCCGTCGCGGCGGTGAGGGAGGCGGGCCAGGCCCGCGTCGGTGAGGTCGGCCGGCAGCGCGGAAGCCGGTGCCCCCTGGTAGGCGATCGGCCGGAGGAAGCGCCGGATCGCGGTCGCGCCGACCGAGGTGTGCTGCGAGGTCGTGGCGGGCCACGGTCCGCCGTGGTGCTGGCCCCAGGTGACGCTGACGCCGGTGGGCCAGCCGCCGAAGACGACGCGGCCGGAGCGCTCGGCGAGGACGGCGACGAGCCCGCCGATGTCCTCGCCCGGCCCGCTGTGCACGGTGGCGGTCAGCGATCCGTCCAGGTGGGTGAGCGCGGTGAGCACCTCCTCCGGCGCGCGGTACTCGACCAGCAGCGTCAGCGGGCCGAAGCACTCCTCGAGCAGGACGTCGCTGTGCCGGACGAAGTCGTCGACGGTCGTCACGAGCACCACGGGCGTCGTCCCGTCGGCCTGTGCGCCATGGGCCAGCACGCGGACCCCGTCCACCGACTGCAGCCGGCCGGCGGCCGCGGCGAAGGAGTCGGCGATCCGCTCGGTGAGCAGCACCGTCCCCGGCAGGCTCTCGACCCGCTCGGCCACCGCCTGGCGGAACGCGGGTCTCGATACGCGCTGCGCGCTGCTCGACCAGCATGGAGGGGCGCCGCCGCCCGCCCATGCTGATCGAGCAGCCCGCTCCGCGGGCGTATCGAGATCCGCCGCCGCCGGCACGAAGACCACGCCGGGCTTGGTGCAGAACTGCCCGCCGCCGAGCGTGAAGGAGGCGACCAGCTCGGCCGCGAGCGCCGACCCGCGCTCCTCGGCCGCGCCGGGGGTGATCACCACGGGGTTCACGCTGCCGAGCTCGCCGAAGAACGGGATCGGCTCGGCGCGCTCGGACATCGCGTCCATCAGCGCGGTCGCCCCCGGCAGCGAGCCGGTGAACGCCACCGCGCGCACCTCGGGCGCTGCGACCAGGACGAGCCCGGCCTCGCGCCCCTCCACGAGCTCGAAGGTCCCGCGCGGGGCGCCGGCCTCCTCCAGCGCCCGATCGACCACGGCGGCCGTGCGCCGGGACAGCTCCGGATGCCCGGGGTGCGCCTTCACCAGCACCGGGCAGCCCGCGGCGAGCGCCGACGCGGTGTCGCCGCCGGCGACCGAGAAGGCGAACGGGAAGTTCGAGGCGGAGAAGACCGCGACCGGCCCGAGCGGGCGGAGGAAGCGGCGGATCTCCTGCGAGCCGTCGCCGCCGATCGTGCCGGCGACGTCGATCGAGGCCTCGAGGTACGAGCCCTCCTCGAGCACGTCCGCGAAGAGCCGCAGCTGGCCGGCCGTGCGCGCCACCTCGCCCCGCAGCCGCTCGACGCCGAGGTGCGTCTCCGCCTCGGCCACCTCGACCAGGTCGTCGCGCGCCTCGTCGAGCCGCGCCGCGATCCGGCTGAGCCAGCCCGCCCGCTCCTGCCGCGAGGAGGCGAGCACCGCCGGAGTCGCGGCCGCCGCCGCCGCGACGCGCAGCTCGGTGAGCCGGGTCCCGGCCGCGGCCTGCACGCGCTCCTCGTCCGCCTCGATGCTCATCGCGGCACCACGACTGCGATCGGGCCGCTCCCGGCCGACACCTCGACCTCGATCGACGTGCCGCCGGCGGTCACCCGGTAGCGCCCGGCGAAGCCACGGAGCGGGACGCAGCCGTCCGCCCCGGTCCTCGCGGTCGTCTCGGCGTGCCACCACTCGCGGCGGATCAGGTCCTGCAGCGCGTCGTAGCCGGGCTTCCGGCTGCCGTCGCGGCGGAGCAGCCCGGAGGGCGCCCCGAGCCAGGCGCCGTCGTCGGTCAGCCCCCAGTAGGTCAGCGACTCGACCGCCGGATGCGCGAGGACGCTCCGGTAGTGCCGGACGAGCTCGTCCGCCTGCCGCGCCTCGCCCTCCTCGGTGCTCGGCCAGGAGTCGACCACGTAGTCGTTCAGGTCGCCGATCTCCGGCGGCATCAGGTCGCCCGAGAGCAGGGTCGTCTCCGTCATCTGCAGCGGCAGGCCGAAGCGGGAGAAGCGCTCGATCACCTCGGCGATCCGGTCCTCGCCGCGGTAGCCCTGGTGCATGTGGGTCTGCAGGCCGATCGCGTCGATCGCGATCCCCGCGTCCAGGCACTCCTCGATCACGTGCTCGTACTCGCTGGAGAGGTCGAAGTCGTTGAGGACGAAGCGCCCGCCCGAGCCGACCGAGCGGGCCTCCTCGAACGCCAGCCGGATCATGCCGACCCGGCCGAGGCGCTGCGCGAGCCGGGTGATCGCGTTCGGCTCCGCCGTGAAGCGGGGCAGGATCACCGTCTCGTTGATCGCGTCCCAGACGTCGACGACCCCGGCGAAGTCGGCGACCTCGCGGCGGACCCGCGCGCGCAGCACCGCCTCCACCTCGGCGTCCTCGAGCGGCAGCAGCCATTCCGGCGCCAGCGTGTGCCAGACCAGCGGGTGGCCCTTCACCCGGACGCCGCGCGCGGCGAACCACCCGGCCGTCCGGCGCAGCCGCTCGGTCTCGGGGCGCCCGCGCTCGGGCTCGAACGCCCGCCAGTAGAAGGGCAGCGTCACCGTGTCGAAGACGCCCAGCCAGGCGTCGGCGAGCAGCTGCGGATCGGAGTCGACCCTGCCGCCGAAGAACTCCGAGGCGTCGCCGCCGGTGGAGAGCGGCGGGCCGCCCAGCCAGTCGAGGAAGTCGAAGCCGATGCTGCCGAAGCCGAACGCGTGCCGCAGCTGCTCGGTGGTCACGTCCACGCCGGCGACCAGCCGGCCCTGCTCGTCGACGACCCGGACGTCGGTCGTGAGGGTGCGCGCGCCGAGGTCAGCCACGCTCGCCCCGAGCGCCGGGGTACCAGTCGTCCAGCGTGTTCTCGGTGATCGCGATGAACACGTCGTCCGGGCGGACGCCCTCGGCCTCGAGCCGGCGGGCGACCGCCTCGAACATCGCGGCCTTGGTCTCCCGGTCGTACATCCGGACCATCAGGACGCGCACGTAGACCACGTCGCGGCGGTCGCCGCCGAGGTAGTGCGGGTCGGCGACGAGGTGGCTCGCGGGCAGCGGATGGATGACCTGGAAGCGGTCCTCCGCATCCATGCCCAGGCCCTCGACGAGGCCCGCGTTGACGGCCTCCGCGTAGGCGAACCGGGTCTCCTCGGGGACGGTGTCGGCGACTTCGATGGTGACGAGAGGCATCAGGCCCACGCTTCCTTGCTCACGCGCACATCGGCGCTGGTTCGTACGGACTCCTCGATCGCGAGACCGAGGAGATGGTCCTGGCAGGCCTCGGCCAGCGGGTAGGGCGCGGGGCCGGCGTCGCGGGCCCACCGCCCGGTCGCCTCGAGGAGGTCGGCGACGGCGAGGTCGTCCTCGGACAGCCGGGTCCCGACCCACTCGTTGCGCCAGACGATCCGGCCCTCGAAGGAGGCGGTGACCACCTCGTTGCCCTCGAGGTTCATGTCGATGCCGGTGCGCCGGTACGAGATCGGCGAGACGATCACGCCCTCCTCGGTGAGGTGGGTGACGCTGTCGTCGGCGATCTCGCCGAGCGAGCCGCGGATCACGATCCGCCGGCTGAGCAGCGGGTTCCACCACTGGTTGTCGACGAAGTCGTAGAGGCCCATCCGGCCGTCGCCGAAGTCGAGGGTGCCGATCGTCGTGGTCCGCGGCTCGGGCGACGGGTCCTCGCGCCAGCCGTCGAAGGTCAGCGGATCGGCCTGGGGCGCGGTGAAGGCGCGGGCGCTCACCACGGCCTCGGCCATGCCCGCGCCGAGGAAGCCGCGGATCAGGCTGGTCGCGTGGTACAGGTGCGTGGACGCGACGTGCACGGCGGTGGCCTGCCCGATCGCCCCGCTGCGGACGACCGCCTGCCGCGCCGCGTGCCCCGGCATCAGCATGTACTGCTCCGCCACCTGCACCCGGGCCGAGGCGCCGAGCGCGCTCCACAGCTCGCGCAGCCCGTCGGCGGTCGGCGCGGGCGGGGTCTCCGCGAGCACCGGCACGCCGAGCTCCGCGAGCCGGATCGTCACGCCCGGCATCGACGGCCAGGAGACCGCGGCGATCACGAAGTCGGGCCGGTGCGCGAGGGCCTCCTCCAGCGTCCGGACGACGGGGGCGTCCCAGCGGGCGCTCATCCGCTCCTCGGCGGCGGACGAGTTCGCCACGATCGCCACGGCGCGCAGCCGCTCGGGGGCGGTGCGGGCCAGGCGGAGGTAGAACTCGGAGCGCCAGCCGGTCCCCACCACCGCGAACGTCATCGGCTCAGTCATGTCGGACCTTCTCTCTGTCGATACGGGGTCGTGCTCGATCGTGCCGTCGTGCTGCGGAGGGGATCGGGTCGTCGTCGCTGTCACGCCTGCGTCATCCCACCGTCGACGACGAGCTCGGCGCCGGCGATGAAGCTCGACTCCGCGGTCGCGAGGAAGAGGACCGCCGAGGCGACCTCCTCGGGCCGGCCGATGCGGCCGACCGGGATCTGCGCGGCGACCGCTTGCTCGACGGCTGCAGAGCCTCCGGTGAACTTGTCGAAGCCGGCGGTGGCGATCGGGCCGGGGCTCACCGCGTTGGCGCGGATCCGCCGGTCGGCGAGCTCGGCCGTCAGGGTGCGCGCCAGCGAGCGCACGGCCGCCTTGCTCGCGTTGTAGACGGAGTGCCCGGGCCCGCCGTTGTGCCCGGCGATCGAGGAGACGAGGACGATGCGCCCGCCGTCCGCCATCGCCGGGACGATGCTCCGGGCGGTCAGGAAGGTGCCGCGGAAGTTGAGGTCGCTCACGTGGTCGAACATCTCCGGAGTGGTGTCGACGATCGGCGTCGCCTCCACGTCGCGCCCGGCGTTGAGGACCAGGACGTCGACGGCGCGGCCGTCCTCGCCGACGGCCCGCGCCAGCTCGTCCAGATGCTCGAGCGTCGAGCCGTCGCCGACCACGGTGCGCACGGCACCGCCGCCGTCCTCCCGCAGGGCCTGCGCGCGCTCCTCGCTCGTGCCGGTCGCGATCACGTCGGCCCCCTCGGCGACCAGGCGGAGCACGATCGCCCGCCCGATCCCCGCGGTGCCGGCGGTGACGACGGCGAGCGCCCCGTCCAGCCGGGCGCTCACTTGAGCGCCCCGGCGGCCAGGCCGCGCTCGAAGGAGCGCTGCAGCAGCAGGTACGCGACGATCACCGGGACCGCCGTGATCACCGAGGCGGCCAGGACTCCCGTCTGGTCGTTGGTGTACTGGCTGGTGAAGAACGAGGGCAGCAGGGTCACCACCTGCTTGTCCGGGTCGTTCAGCATCAGCAGCGGCAGCAGGAACGCGTTCCAGCTGTTGATCAGCGTGAGCACCACGATCGCGCCGGCGATCGGCCGGGTCAGCGGCAGGACGATGTACCAGAAGACCTTGACGATGCTCGCCCCGTCGACGCGGCCGGCGTCCATCAGCTCGGTCGGGATGCCGGCGAAGAAGCTCCGGGCCAGCAGGACCGTGAACGGCACCTGCAGCGCGGCCAGCGGCAGGATCACCGCGATCAGCTGGTTGTAGACGTCGAGCGTCGACGCGGTGACGAACAGCGGCGTCAGCAGCACCGCCTCCGGCATGGTCAGCGCCGCGATCAGCAGCCAGAACCACACCTCCTTGCCGCGGATGCGCAGCTTGGCGAAGCCGAAGGCCGCCAGCATCGTGAGGACGTAGACGATCGCGACGGTCGAGACCGCGACGATGATCGTGTTCCGGAAGTAGGTGGGGACGACGCCGGTCGCGAAGACCTTGCCGTAGTTGCCCCAGCCGGCGCCGGCCAGCGAGCCCTGCACCATCGCGACGAGCGCGAAGAGGAACGGGAGGACGATGACGGTCGCGAGCAGCTGCACGCCGATGCGCGAGCGGACCGTGCGGAGTTCGAACACGTCGGGCCTCAGCTCTCGTCGGCGCGGCGCCGCAGGTTCATCAGGACGCCGCCGCCGACGGCGAGGACGAGGAGGGCGATCGAGATCGCGGCCGCGTAGCCGAAGTGCTTCTCCGCGACCATGGTCTGGTAGATGTACGTGCCGAGGAACTCGGTCGCGTGGTTCGGCCCGCCCTTGGTCACCAGGTACGGCACGTCGAAGGTCTTCAGCGCCCCGATGATCCCCAGCGTGGCGAGCGCGATCGTCGTGCCCTTGCACATCGGCCACACGATCGCGACGAGGGTGCGGAGGTTGCTCGCCCCGTCGATCCGGGCCGCCTCGAGGATCTCCGGCTCGATCTGCGCCATCGCGGCGTAGAAGAGGATGAAGGTGAGTCCCGTCCACTGCCAGACGGTGACGGCCATCACGACCGGCATCGCCGTGGCCGGATCCGCGAGCCACGGGTGGGCGAGCCCGCCCAGCCCGACGCCGCGCAGCAGCTGATTGAACTGCCCGTCGACGTCGAAGATCGAGCGGAAGACCGGCGCCATCGACGCCGGAGCGAGGACGGTCGGCACGAAGATCAGCACCTTGTAGAGCGGCGCCAGGGCGATCCGCGAGTGCATGATCGCCGCGAAGGTGAAGCCGACCGCCGTCTGCACCGCGAAGGTGACGACGAAGAAGACCGCCGTGTGCCCGATCGCGCCCCAGAACACGCGGTCCTGGAACATCTGCACGAAGTTGTCCGCGCCCACCGACTCCGACGGGCTCAGGATGAACCCGTTCCAGTCGAGCGTCGACACGTACCCCGTGTAGCCGATGGCGAAGTAGATCATCCCCAGCACGAGGACGATCGCCGGGAGGATCCAGATCATCCCGGGCCCGAGGAGCATCCGCTTCCGCCGGCGCTGCGGGGCGGGCTCCACGCCCCGAGCGGCGCGGTCGGGCGCTCCCGCCCCGGATCTCGCGATGGCCGTTGTCATCTCAGCTCCCTTGCCTGATGCCCGTCGCGGGCGGCCCGGTCGGCCGCCCGCGAGGAGGGTTCGGTCCTACTTCTGGTCGTCGACGACGGACTGCAGACCCTGAAGGGCCTGGTCGATGTCCGTGTCCCCGGAGGCGACGCCGATCAGCGCGTCCCGGAAGGCGGTGTTGAGATCCGCGCTGACCGTCGCGAAGCGCGGGTCGGTCGCGGCGCTCGCCGTCGCCGTGTACTCCTTGAGCGCGTCCAGCTGCGCGTCCGGCGCGACGAGGTCGATGCCGTCCCAGTCGGGCTGCACCCCCGCCAGCGACGGGATGTCGTTCAGCGTGTTCGCGACGGCGGTCTGACCGGCCTCGGAGGTGGTCAGCCAGACGGCGAAGGTGGTCGCCGCGGCCTGCGCGTCGGACTTGGTGCTCACGGCGAGGCCGTAGTCCGCGTCGCCGAACATCTCGCCGACGTTCCCGGTGCCCGCGACGTCCGGGAACTGGATCGGCACCATGGTGAACGGCTCGGGGTCCGCGACGCCGGCGGCCTCCATCGCGGTGATCATCGAGTCGCGGACGGTGTACTGGGTGTACCAGCTGCCCATCATCACCATCGCGTACTTCTCGGACATGAAGGCGTTGTTGGCGTCCGGGTACTGCTGCAGGCCGATGGCGCCCTCCTGCATGATCCCGTCGTCGAAGAGGTCCTTCCAGATCTGCAGGCCCTGCTCGAAGGCGGGATCCGTGTAGTCCATCTCGCCCGCGGCGGCCTTGGCGTAGGCGCCGGGCTCGATGTTCTGCATGATCGCCTCGAAGGTGTCCATGTCGAAGGCCCACTGGCCGGCGCCCTGGACGAAGCAGCCCTTGCCGGCCGCCTCGAGGGTCTGGCAGACCTGCACCCACTCGTCGTAGGTGGTGGGCGCGGTGACGCCGACCTCGTCGAGCATGTCCTGGTTGACCCAGATGCTGCCGGAGTAGACGGCGCCGGCGGAGAGGCCGACCACCTTGTCGTCGACGGCGAGGCCCTCGACGCCCGAGGCGGCCAGCTTGTCCTGCCAGTCCGCGCCGAGCTCCTCCTCGACGGCGGGGCCGAGGTCGATGGCGCCCGCCTGGAAGGTCTCGACGCCGCCGTTCGCAGAGCCCGGTGCGACGTTGAAGACGTCGGGGCCGTCGGCCGAGGTGATGGCCGGGCCGAGCACCGAGTCGTAGCTGTCGATCGGCTTCGAGACGAACTCCACCTCGATGTCCGGGTACTCCTCGTTGAACGAGGCGATCAGCTTGTCCGCCAGCGGCTTGTCCGGGGTCCAGCCCCACCAGGTGATCGAGCCCTCGGTGGCGGAGCCGGGATCGCTCGAGGCTCCTCCCCCGCCGCCGCTGCAGGCGGTGAGCGAGACCGCCAGGACACCGGCCGCGACGAGCGCGGCCCTCCTCGGCCAACCGAACGTCTTCTTCGACATCGCGCTACTCCTTCGCTCCGCGTCGTCGCGGAGTGTCCGTGGATCGAGGTGCGGCGCCGCCTCCTCGGGCGACTCGCAAAACTTGCTTGCAACTTACTGCGCAAGTTGCGCACGAGTTGCAGTGTAAAGTGACGAGGACCGAGAGGTCAAGACCTCGGGAGCTGAGCAGGAAGGCGGTGTCGCATGACGGAATCCGGCGCAACTCTCGCGCAAATCGCCGAGGCGGCGGGCGTCTCCATCCCCACGGTGTCCCGCGTCCTCAACGGCAAGCCCGGCATCTCGGCCCCCAAGCGGCACGAGATCGAGCGCCTGATCGAGGACCACGGCTATGCGCGACGCAAGGCCAAGCGATCCGCGACGCTGATCGACTTCGTCGTCTCCAGCCTCGAGACGCAGTGGGCGACGGAGCTGCTCCGCGGCGCCCAGGCGGAGGCCTCCCGGTCGGGCGTCGACCTGGTGCTCAACGTCACCCACGACGGCGGGGCCGGCGCGCCCGACTGGATCGACCGCATCGCCTCCCGCGGCTCGGACGGCATCGTGCTCGTGGTGTCGGACCTCACGGCGGAGGCGCGCGAGCGGCTCGGGAAGCTGAAGGTGCCGGTCGTCGCCATCGATCCGCAGGGCAGCGACACGGAGTCGTTCGCGACCGTGTCGGCCACCGACTGGGTCGGCGGCCGGGAGGCGACGGAGCACCTGCTCGCGCTCGGCCACCGGCGGATCGGCTTCGTCACCGGCCCGATGGAGCTCGAGTGCCACCAGGACCGCCTGGACGGCTTCACCAGCGCGCTCGGCCGCGCCGGCGTCGAGGCGGCGAAGGAGCTCGTCCGGAACGGCGACTCGCTGATCAGCGGCGGCGTGCGCTTCGGCGGCGAGCTGCTCGACCTCCCGGAGCGCCCCACCGCGATCATCAGCGGCTCCGACGAGCAGGCCTACGGCGTCTACCTCGCGGCCCGCGACCGCGGCCTCCGCGTCCCCGAGGACCTCTCCGTCGTCGGCTTCGACGACGTCGACCTCTGCCGCTGGGTCAGCCCGCAGCTGACCACCGTCCGCCAGCCCCTCTCGAGCATGGCCTCCGAGGCCACCCGCCTCCTGCTCAAGCTCGCGGCCGGCGACCCCGTCGACACCCCCACCGTCCGCCTCGCCTCCACCCTCATCGTCCGCGAGTCCACGGCCGCCCCGGCCGCCTGACGCCCACCCCACGCCGACCGACGCCGCGCCGCCCGAGGAGCGCCCACTGGGCGCGCCCCCTTTTTCATGCTGATCGAGGCGCGGCCTCAGGGCGCGCCGTTCCGTGCTGATCGAGTAGCCCGCTCCGCGGGTCCTCCATGCTGATCGAGTAGCCCGCTCGCGGGCGTATCGAGATCCACCCCTGCACGCCCCCGGTCTCGATACGCCGCTCCGCGGCCACTCGACCAGCATGAACGCGCCGCACCCGCACTACTGCCGATCGAGGAGCCCGCGCTGGGCGCCCGCCTCAGGCTGATCGAGCAGCCCGCCCCGCAGACGTCTCGAGATCCACCCCCGGAGGCATCGCCGCGCACAACATCAGCTGAGAGCACCCGCCCTCCCTCGACAGCGGAGGGACCCCCTTCTCAGCTGATGTTGCGCGCGGCACCTGCAGAAAGCGGCTCATCCCGCCCAGGGCACGACCACGTCGATGATCCAGGTGACCCCGAAGCGGTCGGTCAGCTTGCCGTAGAGCGGCGAGAACACCGACGGCCCGAACGGGACGTGGACGACCGCCCCCTCCGACTCCGCCAGGGCGGTGCCGAGGCGCTCGATCTCCGCGCTCTCGTTGCCCCGCAGCGACACGTAGAACGCGTTCTCGCCGGCCGCGTACGGCAGCGAGTCCTGCACGTCGTACGCCATGACGTGGAACCCGTTCGGCGCCGTCACCTGCCCCCAGGCGATCTGCTCGGACTGGGCGGAACTCTGCCCCGCCTCGACGTCCCCGTAGGGAGCGAGGACGAGGTCGCCCCCGAAGACCGAGTGATAGAACTCGAGCGCCTCCTTCGCGCGGCCGCGGAAGTTGAGGTGCAGGGTGCTGGTGATGCTCACGACGGGTCTCCTCCAGAGATGCGAGTCGCTCCGAACCGCTCGGAGCACCTGCAGTCCACCGCCCGTACCGGTCGGGGATCGTCCGGATCCGCCGGCGCGACCCCCGATCGCTCAACGGCGACCCATCCCCCCCGGCGGCGCTCGTTAGGGAAGTTAGAGCGTTTTAGGAGATCTGGATAAAACGCTCTAACACTCCTAAAATCGAGCCATGGACGCCGTCGACAACCCCTACACCCCGAACGCAGGTGCGAGGCCCGAGATCCTGATCGGTCGCGATGAGCAGACCGAGGCGTTCCGCACTCTTCTTCGCCGCCTCCGACGCGGCAGGACCGATCAATCGATGATCATCACGGGACTGCGCGGGGTCGGCAAGACGGTCCTCCTCAACAGCTTCCGATCGATCGCCCTGCAGGAGAAGTGGGAGGTGATCGAGTTCGAGGCCGTGAAGCACGGCGAAGGCCGCTTCCGTCAGGTCATCGCCTCTCAGCTGAAGGCCGCTCTCCTGCGACTCTCGCCGCGCGCTCGATGGACCGACAGAGGTCGGCACGCCGCGTCCGTCCTGAGTGCGTTCGCGATCTCGGTCGGGGCTGACGGAGCGTGGTCCATCGGCTGGGACGTCCCGCCCGCGGAAGGACTCGCCGACCACAGTGATCTCGGCCTCGATCTGACCGATGTCCTCGTTGCCGTTGGTGAAGCGGCGGGAGAGCAGGGCGAGGGCATCGTCCTCCTGATCGACGAGGTGCAGTTCCTCGATTCGCCGCAGCTCGAAGCGCTCATTCAGGCCATCCACAAGACGGTGCAGCGGAGCCTGCCCGTCACCTTCGTCGGCGCTGGCCTGCCGCAGATCGCTGAACTCGTCGGAGACGCCAAGTCGTACGCGGAACGGCTGTTCAAATTCCCCCGAATCGACTCGCTCGACCACGACGACGCCGCTGCCGCACTGCGAGAGCCGGCCGCCGCCGAGGGAGCCGTCTGGGACGACGACGCGGTCGAGCTCGCCGTCGCGATCACGAGCGGTTACCCGTACTTTCTGCAGGAGCTGGGCTACCAGGTCTGGACAGTCGCAGAGAACGACCGGATCCACGGGGAGGACGTCGAACTCGCTCGTGACGCGTACGAGGCCAAACTTGACAGCTCCTTCTTCCGCGTCCGGCTCGACCGGGCCACGCCACTGCAGACCGCCTACATGCGCGCCATGGCGGAGCTGGGACCGGAACCGCAGAAGGCGGGCGACGTCGCCGTCCTCCTCGAGCGATCGTCGCAGCAGCTGGGACCCACCCGTGCCGAGCTGATCGAGATGGGGCTCCTGTTCACGCCTCAGCACGGCTACGCCGCTTTCACCGTTCCCGACTTCGACCGCTTCATGAAACGGGCTGTCCCGACCCTCGAGGTGCCGCCTCTCGTCAGTCGAGGTTCTCGACGGGCTCAGCCCAGCGACGGTTAGGCCGGCTCTCGCTACCGGCGGCCGGCTGAACAGCGTCTCTCAGCGCTGCTGTTCGACCGCACTCTCGCCCGGCGCCGGCTCACGGCGGTCGAAGGCCGGATCAGGCCGCGCATCGGGCTCCCCGGGCTCGACCTCTAGGTACTGCGCCGAGATCGTGCGGTACGAGCGGGTGAGCATCGCCGCGCCGGCCGCGACCACCATGACCGCCCCGCCGATCAGGAACACGAGCGCGATCCCCCGACCGACCCCGTCGCCCAGCAGCCAGCCGTACGCCGCCCGCCCGTCGGCCGACTCCATGTACGGGATCAGCGCGAACTCCGCGATCGGCGCGATCAGGAACGCGGTGATCGGCGCCGCCGCCGACTCCAGCGCCGCCGCGAAGCCGAAGACCCGCCCCTGCGTCTCGAACGGCACGACCTTCTGCACGACGGTCTGCTCCGCCGCCTCGACCGCGGGGATCAGCGTCATGTAGACCCAGATGCCGCCGGCGTACAGCCACCACCAGTCGCGGAGGGTGAAGACCGCGCCGATCACGCCCATCGCCATCACGAGCAGCAGCATCGTCCGGATCGGATTCCGGCCGAGCCCGAGCTTCGCCACCAGCAGCCCGCCGATGATGAAGCCGGTCGCGGTCACGCCGAGCACGACGCCCCACAGCTCCACCGGGAACAGCTCGAGTCCGTAGGGATCCATCAGCGCGAGGTACACGCCGCCGATCAGGTTGTTGAAGGTCGAGAAGACGATCAGCGCGAAGAGCCCGGTCGCCGCCCGCACCGCCGTGATGCTCCCCCGCAGATCGATCAGCGGGGCCCGCGAGCCGGCCGCCGCGGGGATCGCCTCGGCGATCCGCAGGAACAGCAGGTGCACGAGCGCCGCGGCGGAGACGCCGATCGCGATCAGCAGCGTCCAGCCCATGCCGAGCAGGCCGATCGAGAGCCCGCTGAACACGCTCG
Organism: Rathayibacter sp. VKM Ac-2929; assembly: GCF_022815495.1. Lineage (NCBI taxonomy): Bacteria > Bacillati > Actinomycetota > Actinomycetes > Micrococcales > Microbacteriaceae > Rathayibacter > Rathayibacter sp. VKM Ac-2929. Next base: position 26,857 of record NZ_JALGRV010000001.1, on the reverse strand, counting down.
TGACCACGAAGGCGAGCCCCTGCACCGTGCCGACCAGGCCGTTCGCGTTCGCGTGGCGCTCCACCGGCACCATCAGCGTCACGGTCGTGGACAGGGCGATGTTCCGCATGTTCTCGATCACCGCGCCGAACAGGACCGTGCCGGAGAAGACCCAGAACCAGGGCCCGCCGAAGTCCAGCAGCGTCGCCTCCGGCAGAGCGAGGTACAGGCCGCCGGCGACGCCGAACGACACCAGCGTCACCGCCCCGGCGAACACCATCACCCGGTGCTTCCGGTGCCGGTCCACGATCGTGCCGAAGGCCATCGCGAAGACCGCGACGAGCAGCATGTACGCGCCGCCGATGATCCCGGTGGCGAGCACCGACCGCGTCTCGAGGTACACCCAGAAGGTCAGCGCGAACCAGAGGAAGCTCGTCGTCACGTTCGCGACCGCGGTGTTGACGAGGATCCAGCCGAAGGTGCGCAGGCTCGCCGCGCTCGGCTCCGCGGCGGGTGCGCCGGCGGCGTCGGGGACGGTCGAGGACATGGCTTCCCTCCGCTCGGCGACGGCCGGTCCGGAGTCGTCCCGGACCGCCGTCGCAGCCACTGTAGGCCCGCGCCGCCGACCGGTCGAGAGGCGACCGGGCGCGGACGCGGCGTCTCCGCGGACGCCGTCGCGTCACTCCGCTCGCGGCAGCGCCACCCCCATCCGGTAGAACCGGTCCGCCGTCCCCGCGAACACCGCGAGCCGCTCGGGCGGCGAGAGCTGCGCCGTCAGCGCGTCGAACGCCGAGTACAGCTCGGTGAAGGAGCTGTAGAGCCCGTCCACGGGGAAGTTGCTGCCGAACATCGACCGGTCCGGACCGAAGACCTCCAGGGTCTCGAGGACGAACGGCGCGATCGACTCCCGGGTCCAGGAGTGGTCGTTGGTGCCGAGCGCCGAGATCTTGACGACGGTGTTCTCCTGCGCGGCGACCGCGGCCAGGCCCGCGCGCCACTCGGCGACCGACTCCGGATCGCGCCCGATCGGCATGCCCAGGTGATCGAGCACGATCGCCGTCTCCGGGAAGTCCGCGGCGAGCGCCGCCGCCTCCGCGAGCTGCGAGGGGAACACCTGCAGATCGAACGAGAGCCCCAGCCCCTGCAGCCGGCCGAAGTTCGCCCGCCAGACCGGATCGCCGAGGACGTCGCCCCGGTCCCGGTGGCTGTAGACCGGGTCCGGATGCCAGTTCAGGATGTCGCGGACACCGCGTGTGACCGAGAACGCGGCGTGCTCCTCGAGCAGCCGCGGCGCCTCCGGATCGAGCAGCGACACGTGCGCGACGTGGACGGTCGGCACCGTGCTCTCCCGGGCGAGCGCGTCGATCCACGCGGTCTCGGCGAGCGCGTCGGCGGCACCGTTCTCGACGTGCACCGAGGCGAGCAGCGTCACGTCGCAGGCGTCCGCGCGGTAGTCGTCGACGCTGTAGGAACGGCGGAGCGGGCGGTCGTCGCCGTGGTAGCGGAACGGCTCGGCGGGTCCCTCCAGCCACGGGTACGAGCGGCGCAGGTCGGTGAGGTGGTGGTGCGCGTCGATGACGACGAGGTCAGGCATGCGGCTCCTCCGGTCGGCGGGCGAGCCCGGCGAGCGTGCGGTGCACGCCGGTGTGGTCGAGGTCGCCGTCGCCCTCGGCGATCATCCTCTCGAACAGCGCGGTCACCGCGGCGGTGGTCGGCAGTGCGACGCCCTCGGCGGCGGCGGACTCGGCGACGAAGCGCAGGTCCTTGAGCTGGTTGCGGGCGCTGCCGCCCTCGGCGAAGTCCTCGTCGAGCCACTTGCGGCTCTTCTGCTCCAGCACCGCGGTGCGCGCCAGCCCGCCCTGCAGCAGCTCGACGACCGTCGCCGGGTCGAGACCGGCGCTCCGGGCGAGCAGCAGCGCCTCCGACACCACGGCGACCGTGCCGGCGACGACGATCTGGTTGCAGAGCTTGGCGGTGGCACCCGCTCCGCTCGGCCCGAGGTGGCGGACCGTGCGGCCGAGCCGCTCGAAGACGGGGAGCACGCGGGCCACCGGCTCGTCGGCACCGCCGACCATGATGCTGAGCGTCGCGTCGCGGGCGCCGACCGTTCCCCCGCTGAGCGGGGCGTCGACCACCTGCACGCCGTGCTCCGCGGCGAGGCGGCGGGCGAGAGCCGCGACCGCGATCGGCGAGACGGTGCCGTGCACGACGAGCACCGGAGCGGCGATCCCCGCCGCGCGCCAGCCGGCGAGCAGGCCGTCCTCGCCCTCGAGCAGCGACTCGACCTGCACCAGATCGGGCAGCACGGTCAGCACGACGTCGCCGGCCGCCGCCGCGGGGGTCGGCGCGACCACGGCGCCGAGCTCCGCGAAGGGGGCGGCCCGCGACGCCGTCCGGTTCCAGACCGTCAGCGACGCGGCCGCGAGCAGGTTCCGCGCCATCGGCGCGCCCATCGGCCCGAGGCCGAGCAGCGAGAGCCTCATGCGCCGGACCCCGCGGGCGCCACGTCGGCGAGCTCCTGCGGTGCGACGTCGTCGAGGAGCACCCGCGCCTCGAAGCCGAGCAGCTCGCGGGAGCGGGTCAGCTCGAGCCCGACCGCGCGCCCCTCGAGCCGCCCGCGCGGGACGTCCGGGGCGATCGCGTCGAGCGCGTCCGCGGTGCTCCCGCGCAGATAGGTGAGCGGAGCGGCCACCAGGATCCCCGGCGCCGGCGGCGTCTCGTGCAGCAGCGCCGCGAGCACGGCCCGCGCCGAGTCGGCGGCGTCGAGATAGCTCCAGCCCTCCGCCGCCTGCCGTCGCGGGTCGGCCGCCAGCACCGCTCGCAGATGCGCGCCGAACACGCGGCCGCCGTCCACGGTGATGTCGCGGACCAGCGGGTAGCGCAGCCCGGTGAGGCTCAGCCCCCAGGTCGCGTGCGCCATCCGCGCCGCGTCCTCGGTCGCGAGCTTCGACAGCGAGTACTCGTCCGAGATCCGCGGCTGCGCGTCCTCGGAGTAGGGGAAGACGGGCGGCAGCACCTGCTCGGCGCCGAGCGGGTAGCCGTTCGCGTTGATGCTCGAGGCGTAGACGACCTCCGCGACCCCGGCCGCGGCGGCGGCGGCGAACACCGCGAAGCTGCCCACCGCGTTCACCCGGTAGGTCTCGACCGCGTCCGCCATGCCCAGCCCGGCGTAGCCGCCCAGGTGCACCACCGCGTCCTGCCCGGCCACCGCCTCCGCCAGCACGGCCGGGTCGGTCACGTCGCCGACGATCGAGCGGACGTCCGCGTCCGACGCGACCCGGTCCAGGACGGTGACCATCGCCCCCTCCGCCAGCAGCGCCGCGACCGTGGGCCGGCCGATCAGGCCGCAGCCGCCCGTCACCAGGACGCGGGCCCCGTCGAGCGTCGTCAGCCGCGCCGTCGCGCTCCGGCGCGCCGTCATGCGCGCACGGACGGCGTCGACTCGGTGGGCGGCGCCGCGACGTCCTCGCGCTGCTTCTTCCGGCCCCGCGAGAGCATCGGCCAGCCCTTGCTGCCCTGGTCGAGGGTGACCGCGATGAGGACGACGAGTCCGGTCACGATCTGCTCGTAGAAGCTCGGCACGTTCAGCAGCACCAGGCCGTTGGTGAGAGCGCCGAGGATCAGCGCGCCGACCAGGGTGCCCGCGATGCGGCCCTCGCCGCCCATCAGGTTCGCGCCGCCGATGACCGCGGCCGCGATCGCGGTCAGCTGGTACGGGCTGCCCGCGTCCGGCTGCGCCGCGTTGATCCGGGCGACGATCACCAGGCCGGCCAGCGCCGAGAGACCACCGGAGATGCAGTACACCGCGATCTTCACCCGGTGCACCCGCACGCCGGAGAGCCAGGCGGTCTCCTCGCTGCCGCCCACCGCGATCACGTTCTGGCCGAAGACGGTCTTGCGCAGCAGCAGCCAGGCCGCGATGCCGACGACCGCCACGATCAGCACGACGACGGGCACACCGCCGACGTAGCTGTTGAGCAGCAGGATGAACTCCTTCGGCACGTCGTAGACCGGCTTGCCGTTCGTGGCGACGTACGCGCCGCCCTGGAAGACGCTCATCGTGCCGAGCGTCGCGATGAACGGCGGCAGGTTCAGCTTGGTGACCAGCAGCCCGTTGATCCCGCCGCAGACGAGGCCGAGGACGATGCCCGCGGCCAGCCCGAGCAGCGGCGGCACCCCGCCGTTGACCAGCAGCGACGCACTGACGATGCCGACGAAGCTCGCCATCGCGCCGACCGCGAGGTCGATGCCGCCGGTGATGATGACGAAGGTCAGCCCGATGCCGATGATCGCGTTCACGCTCGCCGACACCGCGACGTCGCGGAGATTGCCGAGGGTGAGGAAGTTGGGGTTCAGGACGCCGAGGACGACGAAGAGGACGACCGCGGCGAGGTAGATGCCGAAGGCCTGCAGGTTGAAGGAGCGGCGGGGCGGCGTGGCGACGCCCCCGGTCTCGGGGGAGGTCATGAGATTCCTTTCGCGACGCCCATGGCGTTGGTGACGATGCTGTGCTCGGTGATGTCGTCGCCGACGTGCTCGGAGACGAAGCGGCCCGCCCTCATGACGAGGACCCGGTCGCTGAGGGAGATGATCTCGGGCAGGTCGCTCGAGACGACGATCACGGCGTGCCCCTCGGAGGCGAGCTGGTCGATGAGCTCGTAGATCTCGACCTTGCCGCCGACGTCGACGCCCTTGGTCGGCTCGTCGAAGAGGAAGACGCTCGCGCCGAGCCAGATCCACTTCGCGATCACGATCTTCTGCTGGTTCCCGCCGGAGAACTGGCGGGCGTTCAGCCGGACGTCGGCCGGGCGCAGCGACATCCGCCGGCCCATCTCCTCCGCCGTCGCGATCTGCCGCTTCGTGCTGATGAACGGACCGAAGCCGTTGAGCTGCCGATCGGAGGTGAGGGCGACGTTCGCGTAGGCCGGGGTCTGCAGCACGAGTCCCTGGTGCTTGCGGTCCTCCGGGATGAAGGCGATCCCCGCGTCGCGGCTGTCGCGCGGCGAGCGCACCTTGAGCGTGCGGCCGGCGAGCCGGACCGTGCCCTCGCTGCCCTCGTCGGCGCGGATCAGCGCGCGGAGGAACTCGGTGCGCCCCGAGCCGACCAGGCCCGCGATGCCGACGACCTCGCCGCGCCGCACCTGGATCGACTCCGGCCCGACGCCGCTCGGGTGCGTGACGCCGGAGGCCTCGAAATGCACCTCGGCGTCCGCGGCGACCGGGTGCCGCCGCTCGAACGAGAGCAGCTCGCGCCCGACCATCCGCCGGACGATGTCCTCGGAGGACGTCTCGGCGATCGGCGCGTCGTAGGCGGGCCGCCCGTCGCGGAGGACGACGACCGTGTCCGAGACGCTCATCACCTCCGGCATCTTGTGCGAGACGTAGATCACGCCGACGCCCCGCCCGTGCGCGATCTCGCGCACCCGGGTCAGCACGCCCTCGACGTTGTGCTCGAGCATGCTGGTCGTCGGCTCGTCCAGAGCGACGATCTTGGCCCCGAAGGCGAACGCCCGCGCGATGGTGAGCGCGTGCCGCTGCGCCGGGCTGAGCCGGCCGACCGGCGTCCGCCCGTCCATCGGGAAGCCCATCCGGTGGACGTCCTGGAGGGCCTGGTCGAGGTCGTCCTGAGCGGAGGCGCGCTGCGTGCGCGTGCGCCCGAGCAGCAGGTTCTGCGTCACCGTGAGCTGGGGCACGATGGCCGGCTCCTGGTGCGCGATCCGCACCCCCTCCGCGAGTGCCTGGCGCGAGGTGTACTCCATCCGCCGCACGCCGTCGATGGTGATCGAGCCGCGGTCGGGGCGGAGGGCGCCGCCGAGGATGTTGAGCAGGGTGCTCTTCCCCGCGCCGTTCTCGCCCGCGAGGGTGCGGATCTCCCCGCGTTCGAGGGTGAAGCTCACGCCGTCCAGGGCGCGGACGCCGGGGAACGACTTCGCGATGCCGCGGACCTCGAGCAGATGCTCGGCCATGTTCCGTCTTCTTTCCTGATCGAGAGGGGCCTTGCCGGGAGTGCGCTCCGCCGGAGGGGTCTCCGGCGGAGCGCGGGGGTCAGCCGCGGGTCACGGCATCCCGGTCTCGTAGTCGGCGACGTTCTCGCTGTCGATGATGAAGGCCGGCACGTCGATCCAGCCCGGGACCTCCTTGCCGGCGAGGAGCCAGAGCGCGGCGTCCACGCCGGTCGCGCCCTCCGTCGTCGGCAGCTCGCTGACGGTGGCGGTGTAGTCGCCGGCCAGGATCTGCTTCTTGGCCTGCGGGATGCCGTCGGTGCCGACGAGGATCACCTTCCCGGTGAGGCCCTTCGCGTCGATGGCGGCCTGCACGCCGAGCGCCATGCCGTCGTTCTGCGAGTAGAACGCCTTGATGTCGGGGTTCGCGGTGAGCATCGTGGTCGCGATCTCCTGCGCCTTGGTCTGGTCCCACGAGGCGGTCTGCGAGGCGACGAGCTCGAGGTTCTCGTGCTTCGCGAGCGCGGCCGTGAAGCCGTCGCCGCGGTTGATCGCGTTGGAGGAGCCGGGGTCGCCCTCGATCATCGCGACCTGGCCGCCGTCCGGCAGCAGGTCGGCGATGTAGTCCGCGGCCGTGGCGCCGATGGTGGTCGCGTCGGGGCCGACGTAGACGACGCCGGGGACGTCGCTCTTCGCGTCGTTCAGCACGACGGCCGGGATGCCGTCGGCGAGGGCGGACTCGAAGACCGAGTCGAGGCCGGTCGCCGAGATGGGCGAGGCGAGGATCGCGGTGCAGCCCTGGTTCATCGCGCTCTTGGCCTTGTCGAGCTGCTCGGTGATCGAGGACTCGTCCGTGACGTCGAAGGTCTGGTAGTCGACGCCGAGCTCCTTCGCGCGGTTCTCGAAGCCGTCGCGCTCGTAGCCCCAGAACTCGTTCGAGAGGGTGCGGGTGATGTAGCAGAGCTTGGCGCCGTCGGGGACGGCCGGGTCGCCGAGCGAGGAGGTGACCTCGTCGACCGGGGTCTGCGCGGAGGAGTCGACGAGCGACACGATGTCGGCGCCGGAGCCGCCGGCGGCGGCACCTCCGCCGTCGCCGTCGGGCGAGGCCGAGCAGCCGACGAGGAGCGTCAGTGAGGCGAGCCCGGCGAGGGCGGCGCCGGTGGCGCGGGTGGGGAAGGACATGGGAGGGGGCCTTTCGTCATCGGAAGGTGAGGCGGGGTCGTGCGGGGTCGCGGATCGCGAGGGTGGTGCGGAGGCGGGCCGGGCGGAGGACGCGCCCGGCCCGAGGGGGTCAGGAGGCGAGCAGCGCCTCGGTCTCGCGGCGCAGCTCGAGCGCCTCGGCGAGCGACTCGTCGATGATCACGTCGTCCCATCCGACCGTCGCGCCCTGCGCGATGTCGTGGCGCAGCTCGACGTGATGGGCCAGGGCGACGGGGAGCGCTCCGATGGCGACCGAGTGCTTCGCGGAGACGAGCTTGCCGTAGACGGTGAAGCCGCCCTCGCCGTCGAGGAACTCGCCGGCCTTCAGGTCCTTCTTCGCGGTCGCGACGACGTCGCCGTAGAAGCCCTCGGGGTGCCCGGTCGAGATGCCGCGCAGCGCCGCGTTGGCGATCGACACGTTCAGCTCGAGGCCGACGTAGTGGTACGGCCGGTAGAGCGCCGCGTACTGCTTGGTCGGGTCCGGGTGCCACGGGTACTCGTCGAAGCAGGTGGACACGTAGGGGTTGGTCGCCTTGACCACGACGTAGACGCCCTCCTGCGTGTTGTGCGGGATGAGGGAGCCGTCGCGCCGGACGCTCGACATCACGTCGACCGTCCCCTCGTGGTCGAGGGCGCCGCCGATCGAGCTCGGCCGGCTGATCGTCGCGATCTCCTCGACGTCGCCCGGCGTGAACGTGAGGCCGGAGTCGGAGGGCACCAGGCCCGCCGCGTTCGCGACCGCCGCCATCTCGATCGCGGCCTTCGTGCCGTCGCGGAACGAGGTGTGCATGTACGGGTTGAGCTGGCCGGAGTCGGTCAGCTCCTTGCTGAACTCCCAGTTCTCCCAGACGTTGTCGGGGTTCATCTGGTGGTAGTGCTCGAGGTACTTGGCGCCCTTGCCGGCGCAGACGACGTCGAAGCCGCTGGTGCGGGCCCAGTCGACGAGCTCCATGATCAGGGCGGGCTGGTCGCCGTACGCCATCGAGTAGACGATGCCCGCGGCCTCGGCGCGCTTGGCGAGCGCGGGGCCGGCCAGCGCGTCGGCCTCGACGGTGACCATGATGATGTGCTTGCCGGTCTCGATCGCCCGGAGCGCGTGGTGCACGCCGACGATCGGGTTGCCGGTCGCCTCGACGATGACGTCGATGTCGTGCTCGAAGAGGACGGCGGCGTTGTCGACGATGGTGGTCGTCCGGTTCGCGAGCGCCTCGGGGATGTCCGCGGCCATCGCCTCGGCCGGCCAGTCGACCAGCTCGAAGGCCCCGCGGGCCCGGGCGACGTTGACGTCGGCGATGGCGACCACGTGGACGCCGGGGATGTTGCGCGCCTGCGAGAGGTACATGGTGCCGTAGCGCCCGGCACCGATCAGCCCGATGCGGATGGGGCGGCCCTCTCGTTCGCGATCGCCGAGGAGTTTGTACAGGTTCACGGTGGCCTCTCTGGTCCGGGGGCGCACGGACGCAGAGGGCCGCCTCGGGGGCGGAGGACGTCGTCGTCGTGCGCAGTCTTCGTGGGGAAGTGCTGCTCGCCGGCTCCCAGTGGAACCGGTACCAGTTTTGTACCAGCAACGATTAGAGTGTGTCAACAGCGGGCGCGGCGGCCCGGTCCCGCGCCGATACGATTGCCCGACAGCTGGGGAGGAACCGTGCAGAAAGCACCGACGATCCGCGACGTCGCGCGCAGTGCGGGCGTCTCGGTGTCCGTGGTGTCGCGCGTGCTCAACGACGGGACCGGCCCGGTCGCCGTCGACACCCGGCGCCGCGTGGTCGAGGCGATCGAGCAGCTCGGCTTCCGGCGGCGCGCCGCGGCCCGCGAGCTGAGCCACGGTCAGACCCTGTCCATCGGTCTGGTCCTGCCCGACCTCACGAACCCGTTCTTCGCCCGCCTGGCCGACAGCGTCGTCTGGGAGGCGCGCGCCCGCGGCGCCCAGGTGCTCCTGATGACGACGCAGGAGGACTCGCACGTCGAGGGCGAGTCGCTCACCAGCCTGCTCGACCGCTCGGTCGGCGGCGTCATCGCGACCCCGTCCGGCGAGAACCTCGAGAAGTGGTCGCGGCTGCGCCGGGCCGGGATCGACGTCGTCTTCGTCGACCGCACCACCCCCGGTCTCGACGACGTCGACGTGGTCAGCATCGGCAACTCCGCCTCCGCCGCCCGCGCGACCGATCACCTGCTCGCGCTCGGCCACCGCCGGATCGCGATCGTCTCGGGGCCGCTGCGCACCTCGACCGGCCAGGCGCGCGTCGCCGGCTACCGCGCCGCCCTCACCGCCGCCGGGCTGCCGATCGACGGGACGCTGATCCGCGAGGTCCCGTTCCGCGGCGACATCGGCGGCGAGGCCGTCGCCGCGCTGCTCGCGCTTCCGGAGCCGCCGACCGCCTTGATCGTCGCCAACACGGCGCAGGTGCGCAGCGCCGTGCACCGCCTGTTCCAGCTCGGCGTCGCGATCCCCGAGGCGCTCTCCGTGGTCGTCTTCGACGACAACCCGTGGAGCGAGCTCGTCACCCCGCCGCTCAGCGTCGTCCGCCAGCCGATCGACATGCTCGCCCGGCACAGCGTCGACCTGGTGCTGGCCCGGATGCAGGGCCGGATCCCCGACACCCCCCAGCACATCGAGGTCCAGGCCGACCTCGTCATCCGCTCCAGCTGCGCCGCCCCGGCGCAGCACTGACTCCGCCCCACCACCCCTCCACGAAAGGCACTGCCATGTCCGACCCCGTCGTCGTCACCGCGATCTTCACCCCCGCCGAGGGCGAGCACGACGCCCTCATCGCCGCCCTCTCCCCCGCCATCGCCGAGGTCCACGGCGAGGAGGGCTGCGAGCTCTACGCGATCCACGACTCCCCCGACGGCACCATCGTCATGCTCGAGAAGTGGACCAGCGCCGAGGCCCTCGACGCCCACGGCGCCGGCGACCCCGTCGTCCGCCTGAACGCCGCCATCAAGGGCCTCGTCGCCGCGCCCCCCGTCGTCACCCGCCTCTCCCCGATCCCCGCCGGCACCGCCACCCAGGGCGCCCTCTAGCCCCGGACCCTCGCCGACTCGCCCGACTCCACGCTGGTCGAGCACCCCCGCAGGGGCGTATCGAGACCAACGTCCTCCGAGCATCCAGCCTGCGGACCCGCCGTCCGGCGCAGGTGGATCTCGATACGCCCGCTCCGCGGGCTACTCGATCAGCATGCGGGCGCCCGCTCCGCGGGCTACTCGACCAGCAGGCGCTCGCGTCGCGAAGGTCGCTCGCTCCTACCGGAGGGCGGGCCGCCCGCACCGACTCGCCCGAGAAGGCTCGTTCTCCACCCCGAGAACGCGCCTTCTCGGGCGACTCGGCGCGCTCCCGGCACTCAGAGAAGAATCGGCCCTGGCGAGGGCGGCTTCTCCGGCAGCCCCGCCTCGAGAATCCGGGTCACGATCGCGACGGCGCGGTCGGCGAGCGCGTCGCCGGGGTAGAAGCTCTCGAACAGGTCTTCAGCGGCCTCCAGAGTGCCGACCTCGCAGAGACTCAGGAGCTGACGGATGTCGTTGGTATCGCGACCGGGTCGATTGGCGCGAAGCTTCATCGCGAGAAGAGCATCAGCTGATGCGACCTGGATCACGACCCCCGCACGGTCGTACACCGTCTCCCACTCGACGACCCGCTCGCCGAGAGTCGGCACCGATCCGGTCTGCTCCACCGCGAAGTTCAGCCAGTCGTCGCTCCACCCGTGCCTGCGCGCCACCTTCGCAGCCGCCCCTGTCACCACGTCATCACTGCCCGGGTTCACGTGGAGCGAGTCCAGATCCTGCGTCGTGCCCCTGTCGAAGTAGCGGAGAGCGAGGGCGGCACCGCCGACGAGCCGGATGCCCGCCGTCTCCCGCAGCTGATGGAGCTCAGCGACGAGTTCCGCGAGACCCGCGATGATGTCGTCGCGGTCGAGCGAGACGGCCACGATCACACGCTCGCGAAGGTGTCTCGCCACACGTGCACGCCGCGCCGCAGGAACTCCTCGGGCACCTCCGACTCGGGCGGCGCCGGATCCGCGGGGTCGATCTCGAGGACGACGGCGACAGGGAGGTAGCGCAGGGGCCGGGTCACCCAGGCCGGGAGAGGCAGCCCCTCCTCGCCCAGACGCCAGGCGACGAGCGCGGCGATCGCCGCGTCCCACGCGCGGTTCCGCGTCGGCTCGGGCTCCGCCAGCCCCAGCACACCTCGGAGGAGCCCGCGCTCAGCGACGAGGTTGTCGTTGAGCTGCAGGAGTGCCCGCAGGGCGCGATCCCGATCCCCCACTCGCAGCCGTCCGCGGATCTCGACAGCCGCGGCCGCGGCATCGTCCCGCTGGAGGGGCAGTGCGTAGAGCCGGTGCCCCGCGCCCGCCAGGACGCGCTGCACCGTGCTGAAGTCCGCGTCCCGGCCGTTCTCGATGCGCGAGATCCGGGCCTGATCGACATCGGTCAGGTCCGCCAGCTGCTGCTGTGTGAAGCCGCGGCTGGCACGGGCCGAGCGCACGGCGGTCGAGCTCTCCGTCATCAGCGCACCTCCCCGGTCATGTCCTGAGAGACATAATCTACTCGCCTCGATGGCGTCACAGGGAACGGCGCGGTTCGACTCCTTCGAGGAGCAGTACGCAGCCCGCCCGCCGCACCGCCCTCAGCGCGGCCGGCCCACCGACGCGCGCTCGATCAGGCGCGTCTCGAGCTCCAGCCGTGTCGCGCTCGAGGACAGCGGCCGGGCCGCGCGGTGCGCCTGGTGCAGCATCCGGAAGGCGGCGGCGCCCATCTGGGCGATCGGCTGCTGGATCGTGGTCAGCGGCGGCGTCGCCCACGCCGACTCCTGCACGTCGTCGAAGCCGATCACGCTGAGGTCGTCCGGGATGCGCAGGCCGGCCAGGTCGGCCGCGTCGTAGACGCCGAGCGCCATGGTGTCCGAGAGCGCGAAGAGCGCCGTGGGCCGGATCAGCGCGTCCGCCAGCATCGCGGAGGCGACGACCCGGGAGCGGTCGCGGTTCCAGCCGGCGTAGACCACGCGCTCCCGCGGCAGCGGCACCCCCGCATCGCGCAGCGCCGTGCTGAAGCCGTCGAGCCGGGCGCTGCTGTAGAGCTGCCCGCGAGCGCCCGCGATCACGCCGATGCGGGTGTGACCCTGGGCGAGCAGGTGCTCCGCCGCCATCCGGCCGCCGTCCCAGTTGGTCGCGCCGACGCTCGCCACGTCGGCGGGCGGGCGGGTGATCGGGTCCACGATCACCACGGGCAGCTCGGCCGTGGTGAGCAGGTGCAGCTGCGCCGCCGTGACGTCCACGAGGACGACGATCGCGCCGAGGGACGAGCGGCGCAGGAGCCGGTTGACCCATTCCCCGTCGGGCCGCGCGCGGGTGAGCACCAGGTCGACGCCGGCCGCCGCGGCCTCCTCCTCGATCCCGGCGAGGACGGGACCGATCCAGGTGCCGTCCAGGTGGCCGACCACGACGTCGACGATGTGCGCGACGTGCGGGTCCTCCGCCGGCGGACGCAGCCGCGGCCGGCGCCGGTAGCCGAGCTCGTGCGCGGCCTCCATCACCCGCAGCCGGGTCGCCTCGGAGACGTCGGTCCCGCCGCTCAGCACCTTCGAGACCGTCGGCACGCTCGTCCCCGCGCGCTCGGCGATGCGCGCCATCGTCGGCCGGGGAGCGGCACCGCTGTCGTCCATGCCCCCACTGTAGAGCAGAACGAGTTGCGAAACCCAGCCGGGAAACGACCGTCGCGAGAACCCGGATCCCGCCTTGCCCACGACTCTCCACGGGTGCAGACTGGACACACACGGGCGGCAACGGCAACAGAGTTGCGCAACTACCGTTCGATGACGAACCGCGGAGCGATCCGCCGAGCACCCCGAGGACACCGATGACCGACCTCCCCCCGTCCACTCCCGCCAAGAGGGCGCTCGTCGTCCGCGGCGGCTGGGACGGCCACCAGCCCGTCGAGGCGACCGAGCTGTTCCTCCCCTTCCTCGCCGAGAACGGCTTCGAGGTGCGCGTCGAGGAGTCGACCGCCGTCTACGCCGACGAGGACTACCTGCGCACCGTCGACCTGATCGTGCAGTCCAACACCATGACCTCGATCGAGTGGCCCGAGTTCCTCGGCCTGCGCGCGGCCGTCGAGCGCGGCACCGGCCTGGCCGGCTGGCACGGCGGCATCGCCGACTCGTACCGGAACAACTCCGACTACCTGCAGCTGATCGGCGGCCAGTTCGTCTCGCACCCGGGCAAGCACCCGGACGAGCGCACCGGCGAGCAGTCGGACAACTACGTCCCGCACACGATCGAGATGACGGCCCTCGCGGCCGACCACCCGATCACGCAGGGCATCAGCGACTTCGAGCTCACCACCGAGCAGTACTGGGTGCTGCACGACGACTACAACGACGTGCTCGCGACCACCACGCAGGCCGTCCGCGAGTGGGACCCGTGGCACCGCCCGATCACCTCCCCCGCCGTCTGGACCCGCCAGTGGGGCGAGGGCCGCATCTTCGTCTCGACCCCGGGCCACCGCGTCGAGATCCTCCAGGACGCCAACGTCCGCACCATCATCGAGAGGGGACTGCTGTGGGCCTCCCGCTGAGAGTCGGCATCATCGGAGTCGGGAAGATCAGCGAGCAGTACCTCGCGAACCTCCCGACCTTCCCCGGCCTCCGCCTCGTCGCGGTCGCCGACCTGAACACCGCGCGAGCGCAGGAGGTCGCCGACGAGCAGGGCGTCCGCGCCCTCTCGGTCGACGAGCTGATCGCCGACCCCGAGGTCGACGCGGTGCTCAACCTGACCATCCCCGCCGCCCACGTCGAGATCGGCACCCGCGCGCTGAAGGCCGGCAAGCACGTCTTCGCGGAGAAGCCGCTCGGCCTGAACCCCGCCGAGGCCGCGCCGATGCTCGACCTGGCCGAGGAGCTGGGCCTGCGCTTCGGCAGCGCCCCCGACACCGTGCTCGGCACCGGCGTGCAGACCGCGCGGCAGACGCTCGACTCCGGAGTGATCGGCACGCCGATCGCCGCGCAGGTGCACTGGGCCGCTCCCGGCCACGAGCGCTGGCACCCGGCGCCGGAGTTCTACTACCAGCCCGGCGGCGGCCCGCTGCTGGACATGGGCCCGTACTACCTGACCGCGCTGGTGCACTTCTTCGGCCCCGTCGTCCGGGTCACCGGTCTCGCGACCCGCTCGGACCGCCCGCGCACCATCGAGTCCGGCCCGCGCGCCGGCACGCCCATCCCCGTCTCGATCGACACGCACATCAGCGCGCTGCTCGAGCACGAGAACGGCGTCACCTCGACGGTGATGGTCAGCTTCGAGGTCTGGCGCACCCGCGCGCCGAAGTTCGAGATCTTCGGGACGGAGGGCACCATCGCCGTCCCCGACCCGAACATGTTCTCCGACCCGGTCGAGGTCGCGGTGCGCGACGAGGACTGGCGGGTCGTCCCCGACTCCGCCGGCGTCGTCGGCACCGGGCGCGGCGTCGGTCTCGCCGACATCGCCGAGGCGATCGAGGAGGACCGGCCGCACCGCGCCTCCGGCCGCCTCGGGCTGCACGTCCTCGAGATCATGGACGCGATCCTCCGCTCGAGCGCCGAGAAGGCGGTCGTCGAGATCGAGTCCAGGGTGGAGCGGCCCGAGCTGCTCCCGCTGCGGACGGCCGCCGGCGAGCCGGTCGGCGACCCCGTCCGCGCCTGACACCGCCCGCGCCCGCAGGCACCACCCGACCCGACCCGCGCCGGCCGCGACCTCTCCCTGGTCGCGGCCGGCGCGCCCCTTCCGAGGAGACCCCCGATGACAGCACCCCTCCGCGTCGCCATGATCGGCCACGCCTTCATGGGCCGCGCCCACGCCCAGGCCTGGCGAACCGCGCCGCGCTTCTTCGACCTGCCGCTGCAGCCCGAGCTCGCCGTGGTCGTCGGCCGCGACGAGGGCCGCGCGCGGGCCGCCGCCGAGAACTTCGGCGCGGCCGAGTCCTCGATCGACTGGCGCGCGGTGATCGCCCGCGACGACATCGACCTGATCGACATCTGCACCCCGGGCGACCAGCACGCCGAGATCGCGATCGCCGCCCTCGAGGCCGGCAAGCACGTGCTCTGCGAGAAGCCGCTCGCACGCTCCGTTCCCGAGGCGCGGACGATGACCGAGGCGGCCGCCGCCGCGACCGGCTTCGCGATGTGCGGCTTCAGCTACCGCCGCACCCCGGCGCTCGCGCTCGCCAAGCGCTTCCTCGAGGAGGGCCGGCTCGGCGAGATCCGGCACGTCCGCGCGCAGTACCTGCAGGACTGGCTGAGCGACTCCGAGGGCCCGCTGACGTGGCGCCTCGACAAGGAGAGGGCCGGCTCCGGCGCCCTCGGCGACATCGGCGCGCACAGCATCGACACCGCGCAGTGGCTCACCGGGCAGACGATCGACGGCGTCTCGGCGATGCTGCGGACGTTCGTCACCGAGCGCCCGGTCCTGTCCGCGCAGGCCGGCCTCGGCGGTCGCGCCGAGGAGGGCGCCGAGCGCGGCCCGGTCACCGTCGACGACGCCGCCCTGTTCACCGCGACGCTGAGCGGAGGCGCCGTCGGCGTCTTCGAATCGACCCGCGTCGCCACCGGCCGGAAGAACGCCAACCGCATCGAGATCAACGGCGAGACGGGCTCGATCGCCTTCGACTTCGAGCGCCTCAACGAGCTCGAGTACTACGACGCCCGCGACCCCGAGGACGCGCAGGGCTTCCGCACCATCCAGGTGACGGAGCCGGTGCACCCCTACGCCGCCGCCTGGTGGCCGACCGGGCACGGGCTCGGCTACGAGCACGTCTTCAGCCACCAGGTCGTCGACCTCGTCACGGCGATCGCCGAGGGCGTCCAGCCCACGCCCTCGTTCGCCGACGCCCTGCAGGTGCAGCAGGTGCTCGACGCCGTCGAGCGCAGCGCCGCGGACGGCTCCCGCCTCACGGCCGTCGCCTGACCGGGGCGTCCTGACCGGGGCGTCCCGACCAGGGCGTCCTGACGGAGGCGCCTCCGCGGGCGGTGGCCGAAGGGTCACCGCCCGGGAAGACGCCGCCCGATCGCGCCTCCGTCGAGTCCGTTCGCGGCCGTCCGACCCGACGCGTCGGCCCTCCTCCGATTCCCGACACGGCCGCGGACCCCTTTCGGGGGGAGGGAGGCCAGGGGACCCCGTAAACTGGGGACCTGGGGGGTCGAGTGGGTCCCCCGAGTGGGGGAGTGCTGCAGTGGGGATCGGTTTCCGGACCGCAGGAGAGCTGCGCGTCCTCGCGGGTGCTCGCCTGCACCCCGTCGTGGGCCCGGCCCTCAGCCGCTCCCGAGACCGCTCCCGGCTCTCGGCCGGGCTGTCGATGCCCAGCGGCCCCGGTCTCGTCCGGCCCTCGCCGCTGGCGCAGCCGTGGGAGGCGCCGCTCATCCGCCTGATCCGCGCGGGCGCCCCCGCCGCCGAGCTGCACGAGGCGACCGCCGCCTCCCCCGAGGGCTCGAAGCTCGCCGCCGTGATCGAGCTGGTCCGCGACGCGCTGTCGCGCCGGGAGGACGACCGCGCCCTCCGCCTCGCCGGCTGGCTGGTGCGGATGCGCTACGACCCGGCCGCCGATCCGTTCCTCCGCCGCTATGGGATCGTCCTCACGGCCCATCTGCCGCTCAGCGCCGGACTCGACATCGACGTCCCGCTCGACGCGACCGCGCTGCGCCTGCTCTTCGCCGAGCTCGCCGCCGCGGACGACCCGGCCGGCGCCACGGCCGCCGTCGAGACGCTGCCGCCGTCGACACTGGCCGCCTCGACGCTCGCCTCGCTCTACTCCGCCCGGCGGCGCTGGGGCGACATGGCGCAGTTCTCGGCGCCGGTGGTCAACGTCGACGCCCCGTCCGCCGCGGTCCTGATCCGCCGCGGCGTCGCCCTGCGCGAGCTCGGCCTGATCGAGAGCGCCCTCGAGGCCTTCGACCGCGTGGTGCGCCCGAACGTCACGACCGCCCGCCCCGTCGAGCTCCGGATCGAGGCCCTCTACGAGCGGGCCAGCACCCACCTCGCCGACGGCCGGCGCGCCCCGGCCCGCCGCGACCTCGAGCGCGTCCTCGCCCAGTACCCCGAGAGCCCCGAGGCCCACGAGCTGATGGCCGCCGTCGGCCGCTGACCCGGCCGTCTCCGCCCCCACTCCTCAAAAGTTGCGGTAGTCGCACCCGGATACCGCAACTTCTGCTGAATAGGTGCCGTCCCCGGAACGTGTCGGCGAGTGGCCCGCGCAGCGGGCAGCCCATGCTGATCGAGTAGCCCGCGCAGCGGGCAGCCCCTGCTGATCGAGTAGCCCCCGCAGCGGGCAGCCCATGCTGATCGAGTAGCCCGCGCAGCGGGCGTATCGAGACCCCCCCCGCCACGGACAACAGCAGGAAGGGGCGCCCCCGCGAACGGGAGCGCCCCTCACGCCGAGCCTTCGGCTCAGCCCTCGGCCTTCGAGGGCTTGCCCTCGGCGGGCAGCACCTCGACCGGGGTGTCGCGCGGATCCTCGCCCTCGGCCTGCGAGGGCTTGTCGGCCTGGTCGTCCGGGTCCTCGACGGGGCTCGGGGTCTGGTCGCTCATCGCAGTCCCTCCGGCTCGTCCGAGGTGGCGGACGGCTCGGGGTGCGCCTCGAACTCCATCCAGGCCCGGTCGAGCGAGGCCTGCGCCGAGGCGGGCTCGCTCGCGAAGTAGCCGTCGTAGATGGCGCGTCCGCCGTGCTCCGGCAGGTCGCCGCGGCCGGCGTAGGTCTGGGCGAGCTCGCCGACCTCGTCGTCCCTCTTCTCCTGGTCCCGCAACCACGCGGGGAAGGTCTGCGTCATGGTGACACCTCTCTCTCCTGCCTCCAGACAATCCCTCCGATCGGCGGGCTGCAAGCCCTTGCCCCGGACGTTCGCCCGCCGCGATCAGGGGCCGCGAGCACTGCGAGGATTCCGGTATGGACAGCAGCGAGCACCCCCGGCCGGACGTCACGACCGTCGACATCGTCGGTGGTGCCGAGCCGCTCGCGGTCGAGCTGCACGCGTACGACGGGGGCTGGGCGGACGCGTTCCGCGAGCACCAGCGGCGGATCGCGCAGGCCCTCGCGGCGGTCGACGTCGCGATCGAGCACATCGGCTCCACCGCGGTGCCCGGCCTCGCGGCGAAGCCGATCATCGACGTCGCCGTCGCGGTCCCCGACATCACCGCGGAGGAGGACTACCTGGCCCCACTGCTCGCGGCCGGTTACCGGCTGCGCGTCCGCGAGCCCGGCCATCGCCTCGTCCGCACCCCGGAGCGGGACGTGCACGTGCACCTCTACGCCCGGGGCGACGCCGCGATCGAGGAGTACCTCCTGCTCCGCGACCACCTCCGCCGCGACGCGGCCGACCGCGCCCTCTACGAGGCGACCAAGCGCTCGCTGATGGAGCGGAGCTGGGCCGACATGAACGCCTACTCGGACGCCAAGACCGAGGTGATCGAGGCCATCAAGGCGAGGGCTCGAGCCGCACGCGGCGACACGGCGACGTCGGTCTCGACGCCGGCCTGAGCCCCGGTGCGTCGCCTCGCGCCGGTTCGCCGAACGGCGTCGCCCACCGCGCCGCCGTCGCGTGAGGCTGGACGGATGCATGCCGACGAGTACCTGTCCCCCGAGGAGCTCCCCGAGCCGCCGACGCTGGACGTCGTGACGCGGTTCTTCCGAGGTCCGCTCTTCACCCTCACGCCGCAGCCGTCCCTGGAGGAGTGGGTGTCCTCGGCCTCGGCGCGCGATGCGGGCGGGGTGATCCTCTTCGACGAGGCCTCGATCGGCTACACCTTCTGGCGCAACCCGGACGACCACGACGACCCCGCGAATCTCGAGGAGCTCGGCGGCCAGCCGAGGCCCTCGCTCGACGTCTCGCCGACGCATCCCGTGCCCGGGTGGATGGCGGAGATCGCCGCCCGGTTGCCGTACCCCCAGCTCTGGGACGCGGTGCGGACGAGCGTGGCGGAGGAGCACTCGCCGTGGCAGAGCATCGAGTTCGCGCTCCTCGAGCACGTGAACCTCGTCCTGAGGAGCCGCCTCCGCAGCGAGCGCGCCGGTGGGAGCGACCCCGGCGAGCTCCTCGGCCCCGCGATGGACCTCGGCGTCGAGCACGGCGTCCCGCTCCTCCTCGACGGGCGGTGGGTCCCCGGCATCCGGATCGACACCGACCCGCACGTCCTCGGCGTCGGCGCCCACCTCGGCGACCGCTTCCTGACGGCCGTCGTCGAGCGCGACCGCCTCCCCCTCCTCGACTTCACCTTCGTCACCCGCCACGCCCGCACCTGAGCCCCTTTGCTGGTCGACCAGCCCGCTCCGCGGACCCCCCCCTCATGCTGGTCGAGCACCCCGCTCCGCCGACCCCCCTCATGCTGGTCGAGTAGCCCGCGCAGCGGGCGTATCGAGACCCGCCATCGCCGGACCTCCGCTCGCCGGCCCCCGCCCGCCGCCGCTTCGCGCCGGGTCACCGCCCGCCGTTGCGCCCGCCGCGCCGCCGCGGCACCCTCGGAGGATGTTCTCCGACGAGAGCGCCCGCCTCGAGGACGTCCCGGTCCCGCCGACCCTCGACGAGGTGGCGCGCGCCTTCCCGGGCCCGCTGTACGGCTTCGTTCCTCAGCCGTCGCTCGAGCGGTGGACGTCCGGCACGTCGTCGAGCTCCTCCGGCGGACGCGTCGAGATCGAGTCCGTGGCGATCGGCTACACGCTCTGGCTGAACCCGGACGACCACGACGACCCCGCCGACCTCGCGGAGCTCGACGACGAGCAGCGCGCCTCGCTCGACGCCCCGCCGGTGCGCCCGCTGCCCGACTGGATGACCGCGATCAAGGCCCGGATGCGCTACCCGTGGCTGTGGGAGGCGGTGCGGACGACCGTCGCGCACGAGCCCGCCCCGCCGTGGCACTCGGCCGAGAGCGTGCTCGTCGAGCACGTGAACCACGTCCTGAGGAACCGGTTCCACGCCGAGCGCGTCCGCGGCCGGCTCCCCGGCGAGCTGCTCGGCCCCGCGACCGAGAAGTGCGTCGAGCACGACGTCCCGCTCCTCCTCGACGGCCGCCCGGTCCCCGGACTCCGGATCGACACCGACGCGCACGTCCTCGGCGTCGGCGCCGACCTCGGCGACCGCGTCCTGACGGCCGTCGTCGAGCGCGACCGCCTCCCCCTCCTCGACCTCGCCTTCGCCACCCACCGCGCGCCCGCCTGAGCGCCCCTCTTCTGCTGGTCGAGCGACCCGCTTCGCGCCGGTCGAGCAGCCCGCTCCGCGGGTGCATCGAGCGGGGAAGCCGCTTCGCGTCTCGGTGGTGAGCGAAAGGACGCGGCTGCGCCCCGTCATGGTGGTCGAGTAGCCCCGAAGGGGCGTATCGAGACCCGCCGTCATCAGCAGGGCGGATCTGCAGACTCGTCCTTCTGGCCCTGGTGGATCTCGATGCGCCCGCTCCGCGGGCTACTCGATCAGCACGGCTTCCCATCACCAGGAGCCGTCTCCGCGGAACGCACGTGCCTGCGAGTTCGGGTCTCGATACGCCCCCGCGGGCCCGCTCAGCCACCGGGCAAGCGCATACCCACCCCCACCCCGCGCTCGGCGGCCGGCACCGCCCCCGCGCGGGAGTACCGTGACGCCATGACAGCGCAGGACGACATCGGTGCGGAGCAGGCGCCCGCGAAGGACTTCTCGCACGAGCAGGAGGGCTACCAGCACGGTCTGAAGCCCCGCCAGCTCCAGATGATCGCGATCGGCGGAGCGATCGGAACCGGGCTCTTCCTCGGCGCCGGCGGCCGCCTCAACTCCGCCGGCCCGGCCCTCGCGATCGCCTACCTCGTCGCCGGCGTCTTCGCCTTCTTCATCCTCCGCGCCCTCGGCGAGCTGGTCCTGCACCGCCCGTCGTCGGGGTCGTTCATCTCCTACGCCCGCGAGTTCTACGGCGAGAAGTTCGCCTACGCGGCCGGCTGGATGTACTTCCTCAACTGGGCGATGACCTCGATCGTCGACACCACCGCCGTCGCCGTCTACCTCAAGTACTGGTCGGCCTTCACTGCGGCGCCGCAGTGGCTTCTCGCCCTCATCGCGCTGCTCGTCGTCCTCGCCGCGAACATGGTCGCGGTCAAGGTCTTCGGCGAGCTCGAGTTCTGGTTCGCGCTGATCAAGGTGACGGCGCTGGTCGCCTTCCTCGTCGTCGCGCTGATCTGGCTCGTCTTCGCCTTCCCGGTGCAGGCCGGCGGCGAGACCGTGCAGACCGGCGTCTCGATCCTCTCGGACAACGGCGGCATCCTCCCCAACGGCCTGCTCCCCGCGGTCCTGGTGATGCAGGGCGTCGTCTTCGCCTACGCCGCGATCGAGCTGGTCGGCACCGCCTCCGGCGAGACGCAGGACACCGAGAAGGTCATCCCGCGCGCGATCAACTCGGTGATCTTCCGGATCGCGATCTTCTACGTCGGCTCGATCGTCCTGCTCTCACTGCTGCTCCCCTACACCGCCTACAAGGAGGGCGAGAGCCCCTTCGTCACCTTCTTCTCCTCGATCGGCGGGCCCGAGGTCGGCACCATCGCGGGCTCGATCATGAACTTCGTGGTCCTCACCGCGGCCCTCTCCTCGCTCAACGCCGGTCTCTACTCCACCGGTCGCGCGCTGCACTCGATGGGCATGAACGGCTCCGCCCCGAAGTGGACGACGCGGATGTCGAAGGGCGGCGTCCCCTACGCGGGCATCCTGCTCACCGCGACCTTCACGGTGGCGGGCGTGGTGCTCAACTACTTCGTGCCGAGCCAGGCGTTCGAGATCGCGTTGAACATCGCGAGCCTGGGCATCATCACGGCGTGGGGCACGATCATCCTCTGCCAGATGCGGCTGCGGCAGTGGGCGAAGAAGGGCCTCGCGAAGGAGCCGTCCTTCAAGCTCCCCGGCGCTCCGGTCACCTCCTGGCTGACCCTCGTCTTCCTGGCCGTGGTGCTGGTGCTGATGGCGATCGACTTCCCGGTCGGCACGCTCACCATCGCCTCGCTGGTGATCATCGTCCCGCTGCTGGTGGCGGGCTGGTTCCTGCAGCGCGGCCGCATCCTGCGGATCGCGGAGCTGCGCGACGGAGTGACGGGGCCGTTCCCGGTGACCGGTCGCGACCCGTCCGCCCAGGTGCGGCGCGGCCGAGACGGCGAGAGCTGAGGCCCGCCGGACCGGCGCCCCGCCCGCGCGCCCACCGTTACTCTCGATCGCGCGGGCGCCCACGCGCCGGCGGAACGGGAGCGGCATGGCCACGGTGGACTCCGCGGAGCGGCGCGCGCGCCTGATCGAGCTGCTCGAGCGCGACGGCGCGATCCGCCTCGACGACGCGGCGGCCGAGCTCGACGTGTCGACGATGACCGTGCGCCGCGATCTGGCCGACCTCGAGGCGGAGGGCCGGCTCAGCCGGGTCCGCGGCGGCGCGGTCGCCGCGCTCCGCCCCCGCCCCTTCGCCGAGCGCCTGGCCGCGGGCGCCGCCGCCAAGCGCGAGATCGCGCGCAAAGCCGTCGCGCTGCTGCCCGACTCCGGCGCGATCGCGGTCGACGCCTCCTCGACGGCCGGAACCCTGCTCGCCGCCGCCCCGGAGTCGCCGCGGCTGCTGATTGCGACCAACTCACTGGAGAACCACGCCTCGGCCCGCGCCACCCGCGCCCGGGTCGTCCTGATCGGCGGCGAGCTCCAGGCCGAGACCGACAGCTTCGTCGGCCCGCTCGCCTGCGCCGGCGCGGCCGAGCTGCACTACGACCGCTTCTTCACCTCCGCCTCGGCCGTCACCCGCGCGGGCACGAGCGAGGTGACGCTCGAGGAGGCGCAGGTGAAGCGCGTGCTCGTCGCCGCCTCGGCCGAGACGGTGCTGCTGGTCGACTCGTCCAAGCTCGAGCGCACGGCCCTCGCCCGCGCGCTCGACTGGGACGCGATCGCGGTGCTCGTGACCGAGCTCGACCCCGCGGACGAGCGACTCGACCCGTTCCGCGGCCTCGCCGACGTGCGCTGACGAGCATTGACCGGAACGAGTCGGCCTGTTAGCTTCTGTGATAGTTAACACACTCGTTCAATCAGACGGAGAAGTCATGGCAGCCTCGACCGCCGCAGAGCTCATCGCCCGCTCGAACCGCCTCGGGGCCGACCCGCGCAACACGAACTACGCGGGCGGCAACACCTCCGTGAAGGGCGTCGAGACCGATCCGGTCACCGGCGAGCCCGTCGAGCTGCTCTGGGTCAAGGGCTCCGGCGGCGATCTCGGCACGCTGAAGGAGTCGGGCCTCGCGGTCCTCCGCATGGACCGCCTCCGCGCGCTCGTGAACGTCTACCCCGGCGTCGACCGCGAGGACGAGATGGTCGCCGCGTTCGACTACACGCTGCACGGCAAGGGCGGCGCCGCCCCCTCGATCGACACCGCGATGCACGGCCTCGTCGACGCCGCGCACGTCGACCACCTGCACCCCGACTCCGGCATCGCCTTCGCGACCGCCGCCGACGGCGAGCGCCTCACCGCGGAGGCCTTCGGCGGCACCGTCGCCTGGGTCCCGTGGCGCCGCCCCGGCTTCCAGCTCGGCCTCGACATCGCCGCGATCAAGGAGGCGAACCCCGAGGTCATCGGCGCGATCCTCGGCGGCCACGGCATCACCGCCTGGGGCGACACCAGCGAGGAGGCGGAGGCGAACTCGCTCCGCATCATCGAGACCGCGAGCGCCTACATCGCCGAGCACGGCCGCCCCGAGCCCTTCGGCCCCGCCCTCGACGGCTACGCCGCCCTCCCCGAGGAGGAGCGCCGCGCCAAGGCCGCCGCCCTCGCCGCCCACCTGCGCTCGATCGCCTCGCACGACCGCCCCCAGGTCGGCCACTTCACCGACTCCGCCGAGGTCCTCGACTTCCTCGCGAGCACCGAGCACCCGCGCCTGGCCGCGCTCGGCACCTCCTGCCCCGACCACTTCCTCCGCACCAAGGTGAAGCCGCTGCTCGTCGACCTGCCGGCCACGGCCACCGTCGAGGAGATCGTCGAGCGCCTCCCCGCGCTGCACGAGGCCTACCGCGCCGACTACCAGGCCTACTACGACGCACACGCCACGCCCGAGAGCCCCGCGATCCGCGGCGCCGACCCGCTGATCGTGCTCGTGCCCGGCGTGGGCATGTTCTCCTACGGCGCGAACAAGCAGACCGCCCGCGTCGCCGGCGAGTTCTACGTCAACGCGATCAACGTGATGCGCGGCGCCGAGGCCATCTCGACCTACGCGCCGATCGACGAGGCCGAGAAGTTCCGCATCGAGTACTGGGCGCTCGAGGAGGCGAAGCTGCAGCGGATGCCGAAGCCCAAGCCCCTGGCCTCCCGCATCGCGCTGGTCACCGGCGCCGCCTCCGGCATCGGCAAGGCCATCGCCACCCGCCTCGCCGCCGAGGGCGCCTGCGTCGTCGTCGCCGACCTCGATCTCGCCAAGGCGCAGGCCGCGGCGGCCGAGCTCGGCTCGACCGACGTCGCGGTGGGAGTGGCGGCGAACGTCTCTGACGCCGCCGCCGTGAAGGCCGCGATCGACGCCACCGTGCTCGCCTTCGGCGGTCTGGACCTGGTGGTCAACAACGCCGGCCTCTCGCTCTCGAAGTCGCTCTTCGACACCACCGAGGCCGACTGGGACCTCCAGCACGACGTGATGGCGAAGGGCTCGTTCCTCGTCTCGCAGGCCGCGGCCCGCGTGCTCGTCGACCAGAAGCTCGGCGGCGACATCGTCTACATCTCCTCGAAGAACTCGGTCTTCGCCGGCCCGAACAACATCGCCTACTCCGCGACCAAGGCCGACCAGGCCCACCAGGTGCGCCTGCTGGCCGCCGAGCTCGGCGAGCACGGCATCAAGGTCAACGGCATCAACCCCGACGGCGTCGTCCGCGGCTCCGGCATCTTCGCCTCCGGCTGGGGCGCGAACCGCGCCAAGACCTACGGCATCGACGAGGAGGACCTGGGCGCGTTCTACGCCAAGCGCACCATCCTCAAGCGCGAGGTCGTCCCCGAGAACGTCGCCAACGCGGTGTTCGCGCTCTGCACTTCCGACTTCTCGCACACGACCGGACTCCACGTGCCGGTTGACGCGGGCGTGGCTGCGGCCTTCCTGCGATGACATCGTCATCGCGGGAACGCCGCAGCATCGCCCGAAAGGCGGCAGCCCTCGGCCCGGAAGACCGTGGAACGCGACGGCGACCCTCAATGGGTCGCATCCCGCCGAAGGCGTCCATCGAAGGAGTCCTCCGATGAAGGCCGTCGCGGCGGTCGACCTCGGCGCCACCAGCGGGCGCGTCATCCTCGGCTACGTCGGCCACGACGAGCTGCGGATGCGGCACGTCGCGCGCTTCCCGAACCAGCCCGTCCGCGTGCAGGAGGGCGGCGAGTCCGCGCTGCACTGGAACATCCTCGAGCTGCACCGCTCGCTGACCACCGGGCTGACCAACGCGCTCCGCGACGAGCCCGAGGTCGTCTCGATCGGCGTCGACTCCTGGGCCGTCGACTACGCCCTGCTGCGCCGGGGCCGGATGCTCGGCGCGCCGTACCACTACCGCGACGAGCGGACCGCGCGCGGCGTCGCCGACGTGCACGCACGGATCGGCGCCGAGGAGCTCTACGCGCGCAACGGACTGCAGCACCTGCCGTTCAACACGCTGTTCCAGCTCGCCGCCGAGCGCGACGTGCTCGCCCTCGCCGACCAGGCGCTGCTCGTCCCCGACCTGATCGGCTACTGGCTGACCGGTGTCGCCGCGACCGAGATCACCAACGCCTCCACCACGGGTCTGCTCGACCCGCACACCCGCGCGTGGGACCACGAGCTCCTCACGCGCCTCGATCTGCCGCTCGGGATCCTCGCGCCCCTGATCGAGCCGGGCTCCCGGCTCGGCTCGCTCCTGCCCGCCGTCGCCGCGGAGCTCGGCGCCCCGGTCGGGCTCGGCGTCGTCGCCGTCGGCTCGCACGACACGGCCTCGGCCGTCGTCGCCGTGCCGGCCGCTGGCGAGGACTTCGCGTACATCTCCAGTGGCACCTGGTCGCTCGTCGGCGTCGAACTCGAGGAGCCGGTGGTCTCGCTGGAGGGTCGGGCCGCCAACTTCACCAACGAGGGCGGCGTCGACGGGCGAGTCCGATTCCTGAAGAACGTCTCCGGGCTCTGGCTGCTCTCCGAGTCGATCCGCACCTGGGAGCGCAGCACCGGCGAGCAGATCGACCTCGCCGAGCTGCTGCGCCAGGCCGCGGCGATCCGCGGACCGATCACCACCTTCGACCCGGCCGACGAGCGCTTCCTCGCGCCGGGCAACATGCCCGGCCGGATCGTCGAGTGGTGCGTCGAGCGCGGTCTCGCGCAGCCGCGCACCCGCCCCGAGTTCGTCCGCTCGATCCTGGAGTCGCTCGCCGAGGCCTACGCGAGCACCCTCGCCGATGCCGTCCGGCTGAGCGGCAAGCACGTCCGCACGATCCACGTCGTCGGCGGCGGCTCGCAGAACGAGCTGCTCTGCCAGCTGACCGCCGACCGCACCGGGCTCCCGGTCGAGGCCGGTCCCAGCGAGGCCACGGCGATCGGGAACATCATCGTCCAGGCCCGCGCGCAGGGTCTCGTCTCCGGCTCGCTCGAGTCGCTGCGCGCCCTCGTGCGCCGGGCGTTCCCGCCGACGCGCTACGAACCCCGTCCCTCCTCCCCCGAGAAAGGCTGACCAGCATGGTCCAGCGCCAATTCCCGAAGCCCGTCGAGCTGCTCGAGTACCTCAGCTTCAAGAAGCCCGAGCTCGACGGCCGCAAGCGCCGCCTCGA